>CAWIGR010000011.1:0-179213 GCA_963835705.1 uncultured Thermoleophilaceae bacterium | reverse complement strand
AAGAGCGGATCCTGGGGGTCCTGGAAGCGGCCCATCGCGACCCGGCAGTGTGTCAGAGGATGATGGCCACTTTAGGATGCCCCCGCCTTGATCGAGGTGCGAAAAGCCACCCCGGACGACTTCCCGCGCGTCGCCGAGTTGCTGCACCACAGCGCAGCGGACATGTACGACCGCTTCGCGGGCGGTCGCGAGCGGGCGCTGCGCGCGCTCGAGCGCTCGCTCAGCGAGCCGGGCAATGCCTCGAGCGCCGAGGTGGTCTGGGTCGCGGCGCTGGACCGCCAGGTGGCGGGCGCGATGTCGGCATTCCCGGTGGACGAGGCCACCGCCCGGGCGCGGGCGTTCCTGACGCTCGCGCTGCGTGGCTCCCCGCCATGGCGCTGGCCGGTCTCGCTGTACCTGTACTGGGCGGGGGGCGCGCGGCGCCGAGCCCGCCCGCCTCCGCCCTCTACGTCGACGCGCTGGCCACGGATCCGGGCTACCGCCGCCGCGGGGCCGCGCGTGCGCTGCTGGCTCAGGCCGAGCGGGGCGCACGCGAGCGCCGGCTCCCCGCCGTGGCGCTCGACACGACGATCGCCAACGAGCCTGCCCGCGCCCTGTACGAGAGCGAGGGCTTCGACGAGGTCGCCTACCGGCCGCCCGGGCGCGGGCTGCCGGGGTTCGTGGCGCTCGTCAAGCCGCTGACCTGAGCCGACTCGATCACGCTCCGCAGCGTCTCGGCCACCTGCTCGACCTCGCCGTGGGTGAGCTGCGGGAAGAAGGGCAGGGCGAGCGAGCGAGCGGCCACGTCCTCGCAGACGGGGAACTCGCCCTCGCGGTGGCCGAAGCGCTCGCGGTAGAAGCTCATCAGGTGGATGGCGGGCAGGTAGGGCTTGGTGTCCACCCCGCGCTCGCGCATCGCCACGACGGATGCGTCGCGGTCCACCCCGCGCGGCAGCTGCACCACGTAGACGAACCAGGAGCGGCGGTCGCCGTCCGAGTCGGGGCAGGGCAGCTCGAGCCCCTCCACGCCGGCCAGCGCTTCCGCGTAGAGCGCCGCCACGCGCGCGCGCCGGGCCAGCAGCTCGTCGAGCCGCTCGAGCTGCGCGAGGCCGAGCGAGCAGGACAGCTCGCCGAGGCGGTAGTTGAACCCGAGCCGGTCGTGGTCGAGCCAGCCCATGTCGGGCGCGCGCCCCTGGTTGCGCTCGGAGTCGATGCGCACCTTCACTGCCGAGTCGGGGCACACCACGGCGCCGCCCTCGCCTGTGGTGATCTGCTTGTTCGCGTAGAAGGCGAACACCGCCGGGTTGCCGCGCGCGCCCACCGGCACGCCGTCGGCGTGCACCGCGCCGAGCGCCTCGCAGCTGTCCTCCACGATCCACAGGCCGCGCTCGGCGGCCAGCGCGCTCCAGCGCCGGCAGGTCCGCGGGGTAGCCGAAGATGTGCACGGGCAGCAGGCCGGTGGTGCGCTCTCCGACGGCGGCCGCGGCCGCGCGCGGATCCAGGTTCAGCGTGCGCGGGTCGATATCGCAGAACACCGGCCTGGCGTTCTCGAACAGCACGCAGTTGGCCGAGGCGACGAAAGAGAACGGCGAGGTGACGACCTCGTCGCCCGGCTGGATCCCCGCCGCGCGCACGGCGAGGTGGAGGCCGGCGGTGCCGCTCGACACGCCCGACACGGGGAGGTCGCGCAGTCGCGCCGAGAGCGCGCCCTCGAACTGCGGGAGCCTCGGGCCGAGCGACAGGCGGCCCGAGCGCAGCGCGTCGAGGATCGCGGCTTCCTCGTGAGGGGCCGATGCTCGGCCGCGCGAGCGGGATCACGGCGGTGAAGCGGACGCTGCGCGCGCTCGCTCGTGCTGCTTGCGGCCGGGCAGCATGCCCGCCTCGAGCGAGTCCACGAGGGCCTCCCAGCTCGCCTCGATGATGTTCTCCGAGACTCCGATCGTGCCCCACGTGTCGGCGCCGTCGCTGGCATCGAGCAGCACGCGCGTGACCGCCCCCGTGCCCTTGCGCTCGTCCAGGATGCGCACCTTGAAGTTGACGAGCTGGATGTCGCGCAGGTGCGGGTAGCGCTCGCCGATGGCGTCGCGCAGCGCCTTGTCGAGCGCGTTGACCGGCCCGTTCCCCTCGGCGGTGCGCACGTAGCGCTCGCCGTCCACCCAGATCTTGATCGTGGCCTCGGTCTCCACCCGCCCGTCGGCGCGCTTCTCCACGATCGCGCGCCAGGACTCGAGCCGGAACAGCGGCTCGTACTCGCCCGTCTCCTTGCGGATCAGCAGGTCGAAGGAGCCGTCGGCCGCCTCGAACTGGTAGCCGTCGTTCTCCAGCCCCTTGACGCGATCCACAACCCGGGCGGCGGTTTCGGCGTCCACGTCGGCGCGCGCCTGGACGGTGCCCTTGCCGGACAGCTCGGACACCAGCACGCGCCGGTCCGCCCCCACGTCGGCCGGGTCCACGTGCTCGAAGGTGCGCGCGTCGCGGTTTATGCCCGGCCACGTGCATCCCGCCCTTGTGCGCGAACGCGTTCGCCCCCACGTAGGGCTGGTTCGCGTTCGGCGTGACGTTGCAGAGCTCGTCGACCAGGTGCGCCACCTCGGTCAGGCGGCGCAGGCGCTCGCGTCCGATGCACTCGCGGCCCATCTTCAGCTCGAGCGTGGGCACGATCGTGACGAGGTTGGCGTTGCCGCAGCGCTCGCCGTAGCCGTTCATCGTGCCCTGCACGAGCCGTGCCCCGGCCTCCACCGCCACGAGCGTGTTCGCCACGCCGCAGCCGGCGTCGTCGTGCGTGTGGATGCCCACGTCGGGCACCTCGGCAGCCACGCGCGCGGTCGCTTCGGCGACCTGAGCGGGCAGGGAGGAGCCGTTCGTATCGCACAGCGTCACGTTCTCGGCGCCCGCCTCGGCCGCCGCCCGCACGCAGCGGAGCGCGTACTCGGAGTCGGCGCGATAGGCGTCGAAGAAGTGCTCGGCGTCGTAGATGACGCGCTTGCCCTCGCGCACGAGGAACCCGACGGAGTCCTCGATCATCCGGAGGTTCTCCTCGGGGTCCACGTGGGTGACCTTCTCCAGGTGGAGCGACCACGTCTTTCCCACCAGCGTGCACACCGGCGCGAACGAGTCAGCCAGCAGCCGCAGGGCGGGATCGTCCTCGGCGCTCGAGTCGCGCCGCCTCGTCATTCCGAACGCGGCGATCTCCGACGTCCCGAACGTCTCGCGCGAGAGGAGATCGAACAGCGCCTCCTCCTTCGGGTTGGACGCCGGGAAGCCGGCCTCGATCAGGTGGACGCCGAGCGAGTCGAGCGCGTGGGCCACGCGCACCTTCTCGTCGACCGACAGCGACATGCCCTCTCCCTGCATGCCGTCGCGCAGGGTGGTGTCGTAGAGGGTGATCACCTCACGTCCCGGACGGGACGGGCACCAGGTCGAGCCAGTCCGCGTACTGCGGGCTGCGGCCGTGCAGGGCGTCGTCGAAGGCGGCCTGGATCTCGCGGGTGACCGGGCCCGGCACGCCCTCCCCGATCGGCAGGTCGTCGATCTCGCGGAGCGGGGTCAGCTCGGCCGCAGTGCCGGTCAGGAAGACCTCGTCGGCCAGCGCCAGCTCGGCCCGCACCAGGTTGCGCTCGACCACCTCGTAGCCGCGGTCGAGCGCGATCTGCATGCACGACTTGCGGTTGATCCCGTCGAGGATCGCGGCGGACTGGGGCGGTGTGCCGATCACGCCGTCCTTCACGACGAAGATGTTCTCGCCGCTGCCCTCGCAGACGTAGCCCTTGTCGTCGAGCATGATCGCCTCCTCGTAGCCCGCCTTGAGCGACTCGATCTTCGCCAGCACCGAGTTGAGGTACTGGCCGCAGGCCTTCGAGTGCGGGATCAGCGAGTCGGCCGAGATCCGCCGGTACGACGACACACGCCCGCGGACGCCGTTGCGCTTGCCCTCCTCGCCGAGGTAGGCGCCCCACTCCCACACGGCCACCATGGCCTCCACCGGGTTGTCGAGCGGGTTGAGCCCCATCGGGCCGTAGCCGCGCCATACGAGCGGCCGGACGTAGCAGCTCTTGAAGCCGTTGCGGGCGATCAGCTCGTGCGTGGCCTCCCTGATCTGCTCGCGCGAGTAGGGCAGGTCCATGTAGTAGAGCTTGGCCGACGCCTCCAGGCGCTCGAGGTGCTCCCGGTGGCGGAAGATCGCCGTGCCGCGCTCGGTCTCGTACGCGCGGATGCCCTCGAACACGCCCGTGCCGTAGTGCATGGCGTGCGTGAGTACGTGTACCTTCGCGTCCTCCCAGGCGACGAACTCTCCGTTCAGCCAGATCTGGTCGGCGGTGCTCACGTACTGCTCCTAGAGGTTTGCGAGAACCGCCCTGGTGGCGGCCTCTGTCGTTGCGTTGCCCTGAAGGTCCGGGGTGCGGAGGCCGTCCTCGAGCGCGCTGTCCAATGCCGATTCTAAGGCAGCCGCCTCCGTCTCCATGGCGAGTCCGTGGCGAAGCATCATTGCAACCGAGCCGAACATCGCCAAGGGGTTGGCGGTGCCCGTGCCGGCGATGTCCGGCGCCGATCCGTGCACGGGCTCGAACAGGCCCGGCCCGGAGCCGTCGCCGAGCGAGGCGCTCGGGAGCATCCCGAGCGACCCGGTGAGCATGGCGGCCTCGTCGCTGAGGATGTCCCCGAACATGTTCTCGGTCAGGATCACGTCGAACTCCGCGGGGCGGGAGACGAGCTGCATGGCGGCGTTGTCCACGAGCAGGTGGTCGAGGGGCGTTGCGTCGTTCTGCTCGCCGACCCGGGTAACGACCTTCCGCCAGAGCCGCGAGGTCTCGAGCACGTTCGCCTTGTCCACGCTCGTCACCTTCCGGCGGGCGAGGTCGAACGCCACCCGGGCGATGCGCTCGATCTCGCCCTCGGAGTAGACGCACGTGTCGTGGGCGGTGTCTCCGTCGAGGCCGCTGTCGCCGAAGTAGATGCCGCCGGTCAGCTCGCGGACCACGAGCAGGTCGGTGCCCTCGATGCGGTCGCGCTTGAGCGGGCTGGCGTCGAGCAGCGCCGGGCTGGGCCGGACCGGCCGCAGGTTCGCGAACAGCCCGAGGCCCTTGCGGAGACGGAAGAGGCCCTGCTCGGGCCTGGGGGCGCCGGGGTCGGTGGTGTCCCACTTCGGGCCGCCGACGGCGGCGAGCAGCACGGCGTCTGCGTTCCGGCACGCCTCGAGCACTTCGTCGGTCAGCGCGGTGCCGTGCGCGTCGATCGAGGCGCCGCCGGCGAGCCGCTCGTCGAGCTCGAAGTCACCCAGCTCGGCAAGCACCTGGCGCGCGGCCGCCATGACCTCGGGGCCGATGCCGTCGCCCGGAAGGAGGACGATTGTCGTCATGCGCGGGCACGGTACCGGCCTCCTCGCGCTTGCGGCCTCCGCGGCGCCGCTCGCCGGCTCTGGTAGACCTCGGGCATGTCCGAATCCGGCGCAGGGACACCGGCCATCCGTGCCTCCGACGCCGAGCGCGAGGCGGTCGTCGCTCGGCTGCAGACGGCGGCTGGTGAGGGCAGGCTCGCACTCGAGGAGCTTGCCGAGCGGCTCGAGCGAGCCTTGAGCGCGGTGACCCGCGAGGAGCTCGAGGTGCTGACCGGCGACCTTCCGCAGCACCGGGCCGAGCCGCTCCCCACCGGCAAGTCGCGACGCTGGGTGGTCGGGATCATGGGAGGGGCCGTCCACAAGGGCCGCTGGCGGATCGCGTCCCGCTGCACGGTCGTGAACGTGATGGGCGGCGCGGATCTTGATCTGACCGGCGCCGTCGTCGAGAGACGCCGAGACCGAGATCCAGGTGTTCTCGCTGATGGGCGGCTCGGACATCGTGGTGCCCGACGGCGTTCACGTGGAGCTGAGCGGCTTCGCCTTCATGGGCGGGAACGACCTGCAGCTCACGGACACCCGCCTCCTCCGCCGGGCGCGCCCGTGGTGCGCGTGCGGGCCTACTCGGTCATGGGCGGCACCGACGTGAAGCGGAAGCGGGGCTGACGTCCCGAGGGGGTCCGTCACAAAGCGGCGATATATCCGCCGCAACGTGACGGACCCGCGTGGTTAGTTTCGCCGCGCGCCGCGGTCCAACCGTTCAAATAGGATGCTGTTGGCGCGGTCCCGCGCCCAACCCCCGGTTCCGGCGCTCACGCCGCCGGCCCAGCGGGGGCAAAGGGGGCTCGAGCTCTCGGGATGCCGGTCAGTTGCCCTTTTCCGGCGGGGCGCCGTGAGCGTGAGTCGCGAGGCCCGCCTGTCGAAAAGGAGCACCAGATGACCAGGCAGAGATCCTTCAAGCGCCTCGTGCGCTCGAGGATGGAGAAGACGGGCGAGAGCTACACGGCGGCCCGAGCAGTGCTGCTGGCAGGCGAGGAGCCGAAGCCGGCCGAGCGGCCGCCGCTCCTGACCTCGGACGAGCGGATCCGGGAGAGGACCGGACGCGGCTGGGAGGAGTGGTTCGACCTCCTCGACGACTGGGGCGCGGCGGAGCGCCCGCACCGGGAGATCTCCCGCTGGGTGGCCGACCAGCTCGGAATCGAGCCGCTGGTGTGGGACGCACAGGCCATCACGTCGAGCTACGAGCGCGCCCGCGGCCTGCGTGCCGTCGGCGAGACCGAGCAGGGCTTCGCGGTCTCCGCGACGAGGACCGTGGCGGTGCCGGTGGAGCGGCTGTTCGACGCGGTCGTCGACGAGTCCCAGCGCCTGAGCTGGCTGCCCGACGGCGAGCTCAGCGAGCGCACGGCCACCCGGCCGAAGTCGGCCCGCTTCGACTGGGGCGACGGCGCGACGCGCGTGATGGTCGTCTTCGACGTCGAAGGGCGAGCAGCAAGAGCACGATGGCGCTGCAGCACGTGCGGCTTGCCGACGGCGAGGAGGCCGAGCGGATGAAGGCGTACTGGCGCGAGCGGGTGACGGCGCTGAAGGAGGAGCTGGAGCGATGACAGACGCGACCATGAACATCACCGAGATCGGGACCGTGATCGTCCCGGTGACCGACCAGGACCGGGCGCTGGGGTTCTACGCCGGCACGCTCGGGTTCGAGGTGCGCATCGACGGAGAGTTCGCGCCCGGCGAGCGCTGGCTCGAGGTGGCGCCGCCCGGCGCGGCGACCTCGATCGCCCTCATCCCCATGCCCGAGGGCGACGACACCCGCGTGAGCCTCACGACCTCGGACGCCGAGGCGGACCACGCGGCGCTGACCGACCGCGGAGTGGACGCCGGCGAGGACCTCATCCGGATGGGAGAGGGCGTGCCGCCGATGTTCGCCTTCACCGACCCGGACGGCAACACGGTCAGGGTGGTGGAGCGGCCCTGAGCTGACCGGAAGCCCCGGCCCCTGCGACGCGAGTGGCCGGCCAGCCTGCGCTGAGGGGCATCGGCCGCAACCGCCGATGCCCCTCGCACCGGCGCTTCCGCGGAAGCGACCCAAATTGGGGACCCCCGGCGTGGTCGTGCCGTCATCCGTACTCGGGAAGAAGACCAGGCGCTTCCGCGAGACCAGGCGCTTCCGCGGAAATGACCCGAATTGGGGACACGCCCAGTGTGGCCGCTATTCGCGCGAAGCGGAACGACGCCTCACGCGCCGATTGGTCGATTTGACCCACTATAGGCGGGAAAATCGACCAATCGATCTCGTCTGGCGCCTTGCGCCTCCGCGTGGTTGGAGCACTCTTGGCGCAGCGCCAACTGAGTGCCGCGTTGACGAGCTCCGAGCCTCCGAATCAATTGCCTGGAGACGCTGGCTCCCCTGGGAAGGGTGCCTTCGGTGGCTCTTGGCGGATGTCCGTGCTGGTGCGCGGCGGGACCGTCACGCACGCGCGGGCCGCTGCCTCCTCCAAGGAGCCCCTGATGGCCAACGTCCTCAGGATCTACGTCTAGGCGGCTGCCGCGTGGTGTGTCATGCGGCAGAAGCATGACGACTTGATTGGGACGTCGGCGCGGGCGAGGGCGACGTCGAGCTGCTGCTTGACGATCCGCGCCGGCTCGGGCTTCCCCAGCCGAACGAGGCACTCGTGGTAGCCGTGCAGGCTCCACACGTTCCCGGGGTGCCAGGACGAGCGCGGGATCGACGGGTCGTAGCCCAGGTCTTCGGCGTAGACGGTCTCGGCCTCCTCGACCCGACCCTGCTCGAGCAGCAGCGCGCCGTAGGCGTGGCGCGTGGGCTGCATCCAGCCCCACGGCTCGTCGTACGGCAGCGCGTCGTCGAGCGCGATCGCCCGGCGCAGGTGCTCGAACGCCGCGTCGAACTGGCCGCGCCGGTACTCGAGCTCGCCGTCGAGCATCGCCCCGGCGACGGCGAGGATGTCCTGGCACGTGTTGTTGAACAGGTAGCGCGAGTCGGGTACGCGCTGGACGGCGGCGAGGAACGCGTCGCGCGCCGCCTCGGCTTCCTCCATCCGCCCGGTCGCCGCGTACGCGACGCCCTGCGCGTAATGCGTCATCGCCGTCGTGGTGCAGTAGAGCTCGGGGTCGCCGGGCAGCGGCAGCGCGAGGATGTCCTCCCACATCCCGAAGCGGATGAGCACGTGCAGGCGCATGGGGACGAACGCCTCGAGGTAGTCGGCCATCGGCGGCTGCTCGATCCGCAGCAGCTCCTCGGGCAGCGAGGCCTCGAGGTCGGCGGCGACGCCCAGCGCGACCTGCGACAGGCCGAGGAACATCGCCCCGTAGATCGCGAAGTGGCGGTCGTGCGCGTGGTAGAGCGCGTAGAACCCGACCCGGCCCTCGCGCGCGACGTACTTCTCGTTGACCTCGATCGCGCGCAGGTTCGACTCGAGCGTGCTCTTGTAGTCGCCGCACAGCACGTCGATGTGCGTCGGCATGTGCACGAGGTGGCCGGCGTCGGGGACGAGCGAGCGCAGCTCGTCGGCGACCGGCAGCGCCTGCTCGGGAAACGGCGACATCTCCATCAGGTGCACGTAGAGATGCACGAGTCCGGGGTGCGTGCGGCCGCCGGGCCGCTCGAGCGCGCGCTCGAGCACCTCCTTGGCCTCGAGCGTCGCCGCACCCTCGCACGGCAGGCCCGTGTAGCGATCCCACAGCGCCCACGGCGTGAGGTTCATCAAGGCGTCGGCGAAGAGCGCCGCGACGTCGAGCTCGTCGGGATGCGCGCGATACACGTCACGCATCGCCTCGGCGTAGTCAGCGTTCCAAGCGACGAGGTCGGCCGACGGGTCGTTGGCCTGGTAGCGGCTCCCGAGCGCCTCGACGAGCGCACGCTCGACCGGCGCGGCGCGGTCCGCGCACGCCCGCGCCGCCGCCACCTCGTCGCACGCCTTCTCGAGCGACGCCGCGAGGTCGACCGGGTCGAACGCCTCCCACTGCTTGTTGTAATTCGGCCCGATCGCGTAGGCGATACCCCAGTGGGCCAGCGCGAAGCCGGGGTCGTGCTCGAGCGCGCGCTCGAAGCACCGGATCGCCTCCTCGTGGTGGAACGCGTAGGACCACACCAGTCCGCGGTCGAACCACGTCTGGGCGCTCGTCGAGGCCGTCGACGTCCCGCGCGTGTAGGTGCCGAGATCGAAGTAGGGCTCCATCGCTGCCGCTCCCGTCCGCACTCTCCTACGTTTCTACAGCTTCTGGCGCCCAGTTGCAGCCAGCGGTGGTCTAGAGGCCCGAAGCGGTTCGCTCCAACCTCGAGGCCTCTTTCGCCCAGCTCTCCATGCCCAGCTCCAGGTAGGTCGCGCGGGCCTCGGCGATCAGCTCGAGCGCCCGCTCCCCGTCCCTGGGCGTGTCGCGCGCCAGCAGCATGCTTGCGTAGTCATGCTGCGTGTGGCCGAGCCAAGGCCGTGCGCCCATCTCGGCATGCACTTCGATGGCTGCGTCGAAGTGTCGCTCCGCCTCTTCCCAGCGCGACACCGTTGTCGCGAGCAGCCCCAGATACCGCGAGGCTGAGCCGAGACTGAGCTCCGGGTATGCCAGGACACTGCAGCCGGCGTAGGGCAACAACAGCTCGTACAGCTTCGCGGCACGCCGGGTGTCGCCAAGCCACGCGCAGACCTGGGACAGGAGGCTCATCTGGAAGAGCCAGTCACTGTCGAACGGAAGGTCGGAGAAATCGTGACGCGCCAGCGCCTCGAACTTTTCACGCGCGTCTGCTTCGAGCCCGAGCTCGCTGCAGAGGCTGGCCAGAATCGGGTGGAGGTATGAGAGCGTGGGGTACTCGTCGACCAACCGCTCGATGTCGGGCCGCAACTCCTGGAGCCGACCCCGTTCCCGCGCGAGCGCCCAGGCCTGGACTCGCACCACCCAGAACCAGCCCGTGTCCAGGCCCTCCGCGCCGGGGCCCGCCCGGAGCGCTTCCTCGACGAGGTCCTCGGCCTCTTGGAAGCGCCCGCCAAACAACGCTCGCATGGTCCGCGTTACTGCCAGGGCGCGCCGTAGCGTGGGCTGGCGAAGCTCCTCGACGAGGGTGGCCATCGCCTCCAACCGGGCATCGACGGCGGCGATGTCACCCAACACCATCAGAGCCCCGAGGCCGTGCTGGTGGCCGAAGAACTCGCGTTCTCGGTCCCCTGCCGCGCGGGCGACCGGAACGAGCTCGTTCCCGATCGTGAGCCATGCCTCGGCGTCGCGCGGCGAGACACTCGCGTAGGCGCTCTCCAGGGCGTAGGCCAGCGTCACGGGATCGGCGAGCCTCCGGCCCATCTGGATCGCTTCTCGGCTCAGCGCCGCCCTCCGTTCCATCGAGGGCTCGCTGCGCAGCGCGCCCGCCAGTCGCGCCAGGAGCTTCGCCCGCAGGTCGCTGTCACCGTCCTGTAGCGCTGACAGTGCCGCTTCGAGGAGGGGAACGAGCCGGCGGTCCGTGCCCGCTCGGGCGTATGCGAACCTGCCCCCGTAGCCGAGTGCGGCCCGAGCCAGCTCTTCCGGCAAGGGGAGCCTCCTCGCCAGCTCAGCCGCGTCGAGGAAGGTCTCCCGCGCCGCATCCGTGATCCCGGCTCGTGCTTGGGCCTCGCCCAATGCCAGCTGCAGTCGGCACCGACAGGGTAGATCGACCGGCGAACTCCGCTCGACCGCCTCTATGGCGACCTCGTAGAGACGAGCGGCCTCTTCGTAGGCCAGCGCAGCCACGGCCCGGTCGCCGGCGTGCCGCGCATAGCGGAGTCCCCTGCGGAAGTCGCGTCCGGACATGCAGTGGCTGGCGAGCTCGGCGGAATGCGCCCCGGGTCCTCGCCGTGGAGCGTTTCGAGCGCATCGGCTGCCTGGTGGTGCAGTCGAACGCGGCGGGCTGTCGTGAGCCCCTCGTAGAGCGTGTCCCGGATGAGGACGTGCGCAAAGCGAAGGCGGTCGGGTGCGCCGGCGACGTCGGACAACACGCGCGCGGTCATCGCCTCGTCGAGCACGTCGAGCATCTCGTCGGCCGAGACCCCGGCGAGGCGAGCGAGCGCGTCGAGGGGGAACTCGCGGCCGAGCACTGATGCGAGCGCCAGCACCCGGTTGCACTCGTCCGAGAGGTGAGTGAGCCGCCGGGCGATGACGTCGCGGACGGTCTGCGGGATTGCGAGACCCTCGGACCGGACGCCCTCGACGGAGAGCAGGCGGACGATCTCGCCAACGAAGAGCGGATTCCCCTCGGTCTCATCACTCAACTCGGAAACGACGTCCGCAGACGCAATCGCCGGGGCCGTCAGCTCGACATACTCCGCCACCTCGCCCTCGCTCAGCCCGCCGAGCGGGAGGCGGCGGGTCCCCGGCTCCCGGCCACTTCGGCCAGCAGCTCGGTCAGCGGCTGCCGCGGTAGTGGGTCGACGTCGCGGTAGGCACCGAGCAGCAGCATTCGGCTGGAGCCCAGCTGGCGGGCGAGAAATCGCAGCAGCAGCAGCGACGCGGCATCGGCCGCGTGCAGATCGTCGAGGAACAGCACGCTCGGCCGGCTCTCGGAGGCTCTCCGCAGAAAGCCGGCCGTGGCGTCGAAGAGCCGGAAGCGAGCCGCTTCCGGCTCCGACGCGGACGGCTCCTGCAGATCGGGGAAACGCGCGCGCAAATCGGGCAGGAACCGGGCGAGATCGGCCGCCCCGGCGCCGAGCTGCGCCCGCAGAGCGTCGGGCGCCTCCGCGCGAAGGTGGGCCTCAGCGCCTGCACCCAGGGCCAGTATGCGGGTGCGCCGCCCTCCTCCCAGCAGCGGCCGACCAGCACCCGCGCCTCGCGCGCCCTGGCCTGTACGAGCAGCTCCTCGGCGAGGCGGCTCTTGCCGATGCCGGGCTCTCCGGCGAGCAGGATCAGGCGCCCGCGGCCGGCGAAGGCGTCATTTAGATCCCCGCTCAGCTCGGCCAGCTCGCGCTCGCGGCCCACGAACACGCTGCGCGCGGCCTCGGCTGCATGCTCGGTCGCCGCCGGTTTCGCCTGCCACCACCAGATGGAGGCTCGAGTCCTGCGCGAGTACCGCCCGCTCGAGCTCGCGCAGGCGCTCGCCCGGCTCGATTCCCAGCTCCTCGACCAGCGTCCTCCGGGCGTCCTGAAAGGCCTGCAGCGCATCGGCCTGCCGCTCGCACCGATAGAGCGCCAGCATCAGCTGCGCCCGCAGGCTCTCCCGATAGGGATGCTCGCTGATCAGCTTCTCGAGCTGTCCCACCACTTCGGCGTGGTCACCGAGCGCCAGCCGCGTCTCGATCAGCAGCTCGTGACCGGTGACGCGAAGGTCGTCGAGCCGCGCGATCTCGCGCTGTGCGAACGGCTCGTAGGCGAGGTCCGCCAAGGCCGGACCGCGCCACAGCGACAGCGCCGACTCCAGCGCCGCGGCGGCCCGCTCGGGACGGCCCGCGGCGAGCTCGCTTCTCCCCTCGGCGACGAGGCGTTCGAAGCACTGCGCGTCGAGGTGCTCGGGATCGAGCTCCAGCTCGTAGCCGTGCTCGCGCGTCGCGACCACGCACACCGAACCGTTGTCCTCCTCCTCACCCGCGAGCGCCTTGCGCAGCCGCGAGATGTAGACCTGCACGGTCTTGGCGGCGGTGGCCGGCGCCCGCTCCCCCCAGAGCTCGTCGATCAACCGCTCGGTGCCGAGCGTCTCGTTGGCGTGCAGAAGGAACACGGCGAGCAGCGCCCGCTGCTTGCTCCCGCCCAGCGCTGACCACCCGGCCCTCGTCGAGGGCCTCGAGCGGACCAAGGATGCGGAAGTCCATGCGAGCAGGGAGGACCCGGGACCAGTCGAGCCAACGTACAGCAACCCCCTCGGCCCGCCAAATCCACTGTTGCCGCGCTGCTAACGCTTCGTCGCCACTTTGAAACCAGCCCCCTGCACGATCGCCAAGTCACAACACAACCGGGCGAGCCGCCGAGGCGGCCGCCCCACCGACAGGAGGCAGTCATGGGCCGGGCGATTCCCACTCAGCACCCCGCGGTCGTACTCCGCTCCCACCACCAGCAGCTGCGAGGGCTGCTGGCAGTCGCGATGTTCGCCGTCGTCGGGCTGACCATCGCCGTCATCATTCTCGCCAACGACGACGACCGCGACCTGAGCGCCGGCTCCGCTAACACGCCGAGCGCACTCACCCTCCAGGAGCAGCGCTGGTCCGCCTACGACGAGGCCGTCGGCGCCCTCACGCCGAAGCAGCTGGCCGACGCCTTCAGCAGCCGCAGCGTGGCCCCCGGCGCCCGCTACGACGGCGGCCCCGAGGAGGGCACCCGCGGCGTGGTCTCCGCCCCGCAGCCCGGCGTGCGCTACGACGGCGGTCCCGAGGAGGGCAGCCGGGGTCAGCTCAGCACGCCGGCGACGCCCGAGTCCGGCTCGGAGGACAGCGCCAGCGGTCCTGGCTTCCGCACGGACTAGCACTCCACCCCAACTGAGCGTCGAACGGGCCCCCGGTCGTGGGGCCCGTTCGCTGTGTGAGAAGCTTCCGTCCGCTTTTCGCCGCCGGACTCCGTGCGCTCTCGACACCCGGCTGGCCGCGCCGCTTCGCCCGTGTAGCGTCCCCGCCGGGTTCGCCGCCGGAAGGGGTGCGCCCCATGCTTCAAACTCGTACTGCGCCGGCCGCGGGCCTCCGGACGGCTCTGATCGCCCTCGTAGCCGCCGTGGCCGTGGCCTTTACGCTCCCGGCCGCCGCGAGCGCCGCCGCCGCGCCGACTCGGGCCGACAAGCTCAAGGCCAGATCGTCCTGCGCCGACGAGCGCGGCCTGACTCGGGCCAGACACCAGAAGTTCAAGCTGAAGTACGGCGTGGGCGCCCAGAACAGACGCGCGTTCAGCAGGTGCGTGAAGATCAAGGCCCGCAAGCTCGCCCGGCGGCGCGCCGGTGGCGGGCTGGGCGGGCTGCCCGCGCTGCCCGGCCTCCCCGCGGTGCCCGGCCTCCCGGGGACCGGCTTCCCGGAGCTGCCCGGGGTCAGGGCGGAATGCCAGATCGAGCAGATGGAGGACCCGATCGGGTTCGCCCAGGAGTACCCGGGGGCGAATCCCCTGGAGCTCTGCGTCCAGATGGAGAGCATGCCCTAGCGCAAAGGGGGGCTTGCAACCTCGAACGGCGGCCTCGGGACCCCCGGGGCCGCCGCCCGTTCAGGGGCGCCGCGCCGTGACGTTCAGCCGCACGTAGTCGAGCTCCCGGTCCGAGCGCTCGAGCACGGCCTCCACGTAGCGGTCGCGGAGCTCCTCGGGGAGCTGCTCGAGGTGGTAGCCGAGGCACACCGTGCGCAGGTAGTCGCCCGGATCGTCGGGCACCATGGGGTAGGGCTCGAGCCATGTCTCGACCGCCTCGAAGCCGGCCCGCTCGAGGCGCCGGGCGGTCGCGTCCGGTCCCAAGAAGTTCCAGGGTCCGGCCCAGCCGGCGAGGTGGCTCGCGAACGGCTCCTCGGCCGCCGCCTCGCGGGCCGCGCGGTGGAAGCGCTCCACGTTCCCCTCTCCCCCGCACTGCGCGACCATCCGCCCGCCTGCCCGCAGGGCGGCGTGGAGGCGTTCGAAGAGCCGGTCGTGGTCGGCGATCCAGTGGAAGACGGCGTTCGAGAACACGGCGTCCACGGGCTCCTCCAGCTGCAGCTCCGTGAGCTCGGCCTGGAACACCGTGGCGCGGTGGCGGGCTAGCGCCTCGCGCGCGTGCTCCACCATCGAGGGCGCCTGGTCCACCGCCACCACGTGTCCGTGCGGCAGCCGCTCGAGCAGCATCGCCGTGACCCGGCCGGAGCCGCAGCCGGCGTCCAGCACGGTCTCGTCGCCGCGCAGGTCGAGCCGGTCGAGCAGCGCCGCCGCCCACTCCACCTGGGGACCCGACACCCGGTGGTAGGTGGCGGCGTCCCAGTCCCGGCTCATGCCAGGGAGGTGGTGACCGGCCCGCTTCGCTCGTGCTTCGCCTCGTAGCGCTCGATCGCCTCGGCGTGCTGGAGCGTCACGCCGATGTCGTCGAGGCCCTCGAGCAGGCGCCGGGCGGTCTCGGGGTCGATCTCGAACGGCACCTGCCGCCCGCCGAACGAGGCCTCCTGCTCCTCCAGGTCGATGCGGGCGTGCCCGGCGGCCATCAGCTCCTTCACGTCGGTCTCGGGGAGCACCACCGGCAGCAGCCCGATCTTCGTGCAGTTGTTGAAGAAGATGTCGGCGAAGCTGGGCGCGACGATCGCCTGGAAGCCGTAGTCCTGCAAGGCCCAGGGCGCGTGCTCGCGCGACGACCCGCTGCCGAAGTTGCGCCCCGTCGCGAGGATCGGGTTGCTCGGCAGGTCCCACCCGGGCTGCTTGGCCCAGTCGTGGAAGAGGAACTCGCCGAACCCGGTGCGCTCCACCCGCTTGAGGAACTGCTTGGGGATGATCTGGTCGGTGTCCACGTCCGTGCGGTCGAGCACGGACACGGCCCCCTCCACGACTCGCACGGGCTCCATCACTCCCACCTCCTGATGTCCACGAAGCGGCCCTCGATGGCCGCCGCCGCAGCCATCTTGGGGCTGACCAAGTGCGACCGCGCGCCGCGGCCCTGACGTCCCTCGAAGTTGCGGTTCGAGGTGGAGGCAACGCGCTCGCCCGGCGCCGCGATGTCGGGGTTCATGCCGAGGCACATCGAGCACCCGGCCGAGCGCCAGTCGAAGCCGGCCGCGCGGAACACCTCGTCGAGGCCCTCGGCCTCGGCCTGCGCCTTCACCTGCTGGGACCCGGGCACCACCATCGCCTCGACCGACGCTGCCACGCGCCGGCCGCGCACCACCTCCGCAGCCTCGCGCAGGTCGCCGATGCGCGAGTTCGTGCACGAGCCGATGAACACCCGGTCGAGCCCGATCTCCCGCATGGGCGTGCCGGCGTCGAGCGCCATGTACTCGAGCGCGCGCTCCTCGCCCTCGTCGCGCGGCTCCGGCACGGCCGCCGTCACGTCGGTGACCATGCCCGGATTGGTGCCCCAGGTGACCTGCGGCGACAGCTCCGAGGCGTCGATCTCGACCTCCGCGTCGAATCCGGCGCCCTCGTCGGTGCGGAGCGCGCGCCACTCGTCGAGCGGCAGCGGATCCGGCGCCGCCTCCCGCCCGGCGACCCACTCGAACGTGGTGTCGTCGGGCGCGATCATCCCGGCGCGGCCGCCGGCCTCGATCGACATGTTGCAGACGGTCATCCGCCCCTCCATCGAGAGGCGCTCGATGGCCGGCCCGGCGTACTCGATCACGTGGCCGGCGCCGCCGTCCACCCCGATCCGGCCGATCGTGCCGAGGATCAGGTCCTTGGCCGTGACGCCGTAGCCGAGCTCGCCCAGGTACGTGATCCGCATCGACCTCGGCTTACGCTGCTGGAGGGTCTGAGTGGCCAGGACGTGCTCCACCTCGCTCGTGCCGATCCCGAAGGCGAGCGCACCGAAGGCGCCGTGCGTGGAGGTGTGAGAGTCGCCGCAGACGATCGTCATCCCCGGCTGGGTCACCCCCAGCTCCGGCCCGATCACGTGGACGATGCCCTGGCGTGCCGAGCCGATCGAGTACAGCGGCACCCCGAACTCCCGGCAGTTGCGCTCGAGCGTCTCCACCTGGACGCGCGAGAGCCGGTCGCGGATTTCCGCCGCGGCGGTGGAGCCGTCCGTGGGGACGTTGTGGTCCGCGGTCGCGAGCGTGCGGTCGCGCCGGCGCACCTCCCGCCCTTCGAGGCGCAGCGCCTCGAAGGCCTGCGGGGAGGTCACCTCGTGCACCAGGTGGAGGTCGATGTAGAGCAGGCTCTCGGCGACCTCGTGCGCGTCCCAGATCTTGTCGAAGAGAGATCGTGCCACGTCAGCTCCTCCTGAGCCCGGCGGCGACGATCGCGTAGAAGCTGGCCTGGTCCCGCCCCGGGTTCTCGAAGTGGTGCGGGATGTCCGCGTCGAAGGTGACCGCGTCACCCTCGCCCAGGTCGTGCTGCACCCCCGCGCACACGAAACGCAGCGAGCCCTCCACGACCACGGCCGTCTCGCGGCTCCCCGGCTCGTGCATCGGGGGATCGTCCGGCTCGCCCGTGGCGCCGCCCTGGGCGAGCGTGTGGAGCGAGACCTCGGCGCGCAGGCCTGGGAGCGCAGGGGTCAGCACCTCGTAGCGGTGGCCGCCGGCGCCGACCCGCATGCGCTCGCCGGCGCGCACGACGTTCACCCCGTCGGTCTCGTCGAGGCGCAGCAGCTGCGACAGCGTCAGCTCGAGGCCGCCGGCGATGCGCTCGGCCACCGCCAGGGTCGGGCTGGTCTCGCCGCGCTCGACCTGGGACAGCATCGGCGCCGACACGCCGCTCCGGTCCGCCAGGTCGCGCAGCGAGAGGTCCATGCCCTCGCGCAGCCGGCGAATCCGAGTCCCGAAGGGATGGCCGTTGGCTGCCATGCTCCGTACGTTATCACGGACAGTTGTATGCTACTGGCGGGGCGCGCGCGTCAGCGGCGCTGGTTCCTGGGCCGCACCACCACTTCGTTCACGCCCACGTGCGGAGGGCGGGTGACGGCGTAGCGGATCGCGTCTGCGATGTCCTCGGCCCGCAGCACCTCGCCGATCTGCTCGCGGGCGCGCTCGAGGGTCTGCCGCACCATCGGGTTCACGTTGTGGGCCTGCAGCTCCGTCTCGACGAAGCCCGGCGCAACGACCGTCACGCGAATGTCGGCGTGGAGCGCCTCCTGGCGCAGCGCCTCGGAGAAGGCGTGCACCCCGAACTTGGTCATGTTGTAGACGGCGGCGCCGGCCTCGGCGCGGCGCCCGGCCACCGAGGAGACGTTGACGATGTCCCCTCCGCCGCTGTCGGCGATCAGCGGCAGCGCCGCGTGGGTGCAGATCAGGAGGCCCCAGAGGTTCACCTCGAGCATCTGGCGCCATTCGGCCGTGGGAGCGTCGTCCACCGGGCCGAGCAGCATCACGCCGGCGTTGTTCACCAGCGCGTGGAGGCCGCCATGCTCGCCGTGCGCGGCCTCGACGAACCCGCGCGCCTGTGCCTCGTCGGTGACGTCCACCTCGTGCACCGAGCAAGGCCCGTCGAGCCGGCCGGCCAGCTCCTCGAGCCGGTCGCGGCGCCGGGCTCCCAGCGCGACGGCGGCACCCGCGGCCGACAGCGCGAGAGCGGTTGCCTCGCCTATCCCCGAGGAGGCGCCGGTGATCGCGGCGACCCTGCCGGCAAGGGGCTGGTCGGCCATGCTCAGGCGATCCTATCCCGCCGGGGACGGGCCGGCTGCCACGAGCCTGCGCGCGCGCAGCGCCAGCTCGAGCTCGAACCGCCCGTCGGGCGCGTCGAGGCGCTCTCCGAACAGCTCGCGCAGTCGGGCCAGCCGGTAGCGCACCGTCTGGGGATGCACGTGCAGCGCGCGCGCCACCTCCTCCGTGCGGCCGCGGTACCGCAGCCAGGCCTCGAGCGTGGAGCCGAGCCGTTCGCGTGAGAGCTCGGTCTCGCCCTCGAGCGGCGCGAGCGCCCGCTGGGCGAGGTCGCGCGCCAGGCGGCGGTCGCCGCCCAGCACCAGCTCGAGCTGGTGCTCCTCGGCCACGGCCAGCGGGCCCGGCGGCGCCACCGCCCCCTCCCCCACGAGCTCCAGCACCCGGTGGGCGCGGGCGAAGCTGAGCCCCGCCTCCTGCCAGGGCGTCACGTGGCCGAGCGCCGCGCGGCGGCCGCGCAGCGCGGCGGCCAGCTCACGGCGGCGCCCCGGGGCGGCCGGATCGGGCAGCACGACGAGGGTCAGGGACGGCAGCGGCGCCACCAGCGCCTCGGGCCCCAGCCGTACCGCGAGCCGATCCGCCTCCTCCCCCTCCACCGCGAGGGCGGCGAGCGCGCGCGGCAGAGGCCAGCCGGCGTCGGCGGCGGCGGCCTCCACGGCCGTGGGCGGGGCGGGCGGCTCCTGGACGAGCAGCGTCGCGAGGCGCTGACGGCGGCGCTGGAGGGCGCCCGCCGCGGCCGCCTGCTCGCGCGCGTAGCCCTCGATCGAGTCGGCCGACAGCTCGTCGATGTAGGCGAAGATCGCCTCGGCGAGCGAATACAGCGTGGCCGGCGGCAGGCCCGCCCGCTCGCCGGCCGCGGCCAGCCGGCGCCAGGCGACGCGGGCGCCGATCCGATAGGCGGCGAGCAGCGCGTCGAGGCCGCGGCCCGCGCGCATCTCGCCGCGGCCGAGGTTCACGTACGTCTCGCGGCCGGTGGCGCGCGCCGCCTCCGGATCCTCCATCGCCGCCACGAACTGGCCCAGCGCGTCCTCCACACCCGCTCGGAGCGCGCGGCCGAACTCGCCCTCGAGCGGCCGGGCGTAGTCCGGCACCCCGTCGCTCACCGCGGCCACGATCTCATCGGCGAGCGCCGGCAGCTCGGGGCGCAGCGCCCGCGCCACCTCGGGCGGCAGCGACTCCCACGGCCGGTCGCCGAGCGGGCGCCCGGCGTCGGCCACACGCCCCGCGCCGGCGTCGGAGCCGTCCGGCGACGGCGTGCCGAAGCCGCGCGGCATGCGCTCGGCGAAGGCGTCTTTCGCGCGGGCGCGGCCCGCTTCCAGGAGGTCGCTGATCGCAGGCGGCATTTGCGGGAAACCTACAAGAACCTCGCGCTCGAACGTGGGCAAAGCTCGGAACGAGCGCCCCTTCTCCGTCGTAGCCTCCAGACCCGTGACGCGCTTACATCGCAATGTCAACGTCGCCGCGGTCGTGCTCCCGTTCGTGGCCTTCATCGCTGCCATACCGATGCTCTGGAACGAGCTCGTGGGCTGGACGGACCTGGTCCTGTTCGCCGCCATGTACGGCGTGAGCACCATCGGCATCACGGTCGGGTTCCACCGCCTGCTGACCCACCGCGCCTTCCAGACCTACAAGCCGATCGAGTACCTGTTCGCCGCGTGCGGGTCGATGGCGGTGGAGGGCCCGGTGATCGGATGGGTGTCCGACCACCGCCGGCACCACGCCTTCGCCGACGGCGACGGCGATCCGCACAGCCCGCACGGGCACGGCGACGGCTTCGCGGGCACGCTCAAGGGCCTCTGGCACGCGCATGTCGGCTGGCTGTTCGACCATCCCACGGCCGAGGGCGCCGAGAAGCACGCGCCCGACCTGCTCGAGGACCGCGGCATGCGGGTGGTGCACGTGCTCTTCCCTCCCCTGGTGGTGCTGGGCCTGGCGATCCCCTTCGGCCTCGGCTGGCTCATCTCCGGCGAGCTGGCGGGCGGGCTCACGGCGCTGTTCTGGGCCGGGCTGGTGCGCATCTTCCTGGTCCACCACGTCACGTTCTCGATCAACTCGATCTGCCACTTCTTCGGCCGGCGGCGCTTCACGACCGAGGACCAGTCGACCAACGTGTTCTGGCTCGCCCTCCCCTCCTTCGGCGAGTCGTGGCACCACAACCACCACGCCTTCCCCCGCTCTGCTCTCCACGGGCTGCGCTGGTGGGAGGTGGACCCGGGCGGCTGGGTGATCCGCGCGATGCGCCGGCTGGGCCTGGCCTGGAACGTCGTGCTGATCACGAAGGAGCGCCAGCAGCAGAAGCTGGCGGCCGACTGCCGAGACCGCTACAGGGCCGCTCGCAGCAGCCCCAGCAGCTCCGCCTCGCCTGGCGGATCGGGCGTAAGCGCGACCGCCGGATGGGCGACGGCGGCCGCGGCCGCCGCGGGCAGGTGCTCCTCGGTCACGCCGAGCGTGGCGAGGCGGGTATGGCCGCAGCGAGCCGCGATGCGAGCGATGTCGCCGGCCGCGGCCTCCGGGTCGCCGCTCCGGTCGCCGAGCGCGCGGGCCAGCTCGCTCAGCGGGCCGGGCGCCCGGCCGGCCATCAGCCGCGCGGAGTGGGGCAGCACCACGGCGTTCGTCTCGGCGTGCGGCGATCCCGCCGTGCGGACGACCGTTTGACAGACCGCGTGATGGAACGCGATGCCGGTCGAGCCGGACGCCCACCCGGCCAGCAGAGCGCCCAGGGCGAGCTCGCTTCGCACCGGCGGCTCGCGCGTCACCCCGTTCGCGAGCAGCGTGGCGGCCCGCAGCGCCGCGAGGTCGGTGACCGGGGAGCGAAACGGCGTGTAGAGCGCCTCCATCGCGTGGGCGAGCGCGTTCATGGCGGTGGCGGCGAGGCGCGTCGCCGGTGCGCTCGCCATCAGGTCCGGGTCGGCGATGACGAGCGCGGGCCGCACCATCCGCGCTCCCTCGACACCGGCCGGCAGGCGGTGAAACGGCGTCATCTCCGCGCCCGAGAGGGTGGTTGGCAGCGCCGCGCAGCGGACGCCGGTGGCGCCGGCCAGCGCCTTCGCCGTGTCGACCACGCGTCCGCCGCCGAGAGCGACGAGCGGGAGGCCGGCCGACAGCTCGCCGAGCAGGACGGCGGAGACCTCGTCCACCTTTCCCGCGGGCACGTGCACGACGCCGGACGCGCTCGCGGCGAGGCTCTGCGCACTCTTCACGGCCCGCTCGGTGGTGAGCAGCGCGAAGCGCTCGAAGCCGTTCCGCTCCAGCAGGTCCGGCGCCTCGGAGGCGACGTTCGGCCCGAAGCGGACGACGCGCTCGCCGTCGCGCCAGGTGAAGTCGTCGGAAGTGAAGCCCTCCGCCACGCGCGCCATTGTGGCGGAGGGCCTCGCTAAGGGTTGACTCCTCGCGCCGGCAGGCGTAGAAGGCAGCAACCGATGGCCGGCCAGACCGAGGCTCGCACCGAGGGACGCACGGAGCGGCGCAAGGGCGCCGATACCGCGAAGATCTTCATCAGCTACCGGCGTCGGGAGACGGCTGGACACGCGGGACGGCTCTACGACGGGCTCTGCGAGCACTTCGGCGCGGAACGGGTCTTCATGGACCTGAGCATGGAGCCGGGCGTGGACTTCGCAGAGACCATCGACGAGGCGGTGGGCGGCTGCGGCGCCCTCGTGGCGCTCATCGGCGACCAATGGCTGACCGTCACGGACGCGCGCGGCCAGCGGCGCATCGACGATCCGACCGACATCCACCGTCTCGAGATCGAGGCGGCGCTCGACCGGAAGGTCCTGCTCGTCCCCGCGCTCGTGCAGGACGCGGAGATGCCCAACGCGGAGGACCTCCCGGACGCCCTGCATCCGCTCGTACGGCGCCAGTCGGTGGAGCTGAGCGACCAGCGCTGGGACTACGACCTCGGCCGGCTGGTCACCGTCCTCGAGCGCGCGTTGCACGAGGGCGGCGGCCCCGCAGGGCACGCGAAGCGCACGAGGGCGCGCCTGCGCCGCCTGGCCTTTCGCTACCGGGGCCGGGCCGGATTCGTGGCGGGAGTGCTCGCCACGCTCGTGGTGGTCGGCACGGCCCTGGCGGCCACCGGCTACTTCGACTCGCCGCTCCTGAGGGTCACGTCCTTCGAGTACACGCCGCCGCCGCCGGGCGACAAGTTCGCCGAGCAGTGCGTGGTCCGGGCCGAGTCCGACTACCGGGTCAAGAATGCGCGCTTCGTCGTGAACGGCAACGAGGCGAACGTGCTCGACGCGCAGACGAGCCCGCCGTGGCAGTGCGCCAACAACGGCAAGAACCGGTGGAACACCTGCCACGGCCACAGCCCGGGCCACCCTCTCGACCCCAACCGGATGCACACGGTCACGGCGACCGTCACGGACACGCAGGGCAACACGGCCTCCCGCACGAGGACGGTCGACACGAGCTGCCCCGGGCGCTAGGGCGCGTTAGGGCGTCGGCGTCTTGCGCGCGTCGCGCTCGAGCAGCCGCTCGGCCTCCGCCACGGCGTCGTCCGACAGCGCGTTCGACAGCGCCCGCAGGTAGGCCTTGCCCGACGCCTCGAGGATGTCCGTGGACACGCCGGCGCCGGAGGCCAGGCGCCCGCCCAGCTCGAGCAGCACGTTCACCTCGCCCAGCGCGTCGCGCCCGCCGGTCACGGCCGACACGTGGTACTCCTTGAGCCGCGCGTCGTGGCCCGTGGCCGCGTTGATCGCGCTGAAGAAGGCGTCCACCGGGCCGTCGCCCGTGAACGAGCCGGACTCCACCGTGCCGTCCGGCATGCGGACGGTGACCTTGGCGAGCGGGGCCCGCACGTTCGAGGCCTCGACCTCGAACGACTCGATCGCGAACGCCGCCGGCGCCTGCTTCATCTCGTCGGAGACGATCGCCTCGAGGTCGAGCGCGGTGACCTTCTTCTTCTTGTCCGCCAGCTCCTTGAAGCGCTTGAAGGCGGTGTTCAGCGCCGCGCCGTCCACCTGGAAGCCGAGCTCCTCGAGCGCCTTGCGCAGCGCGTGGCGCCCCGAGTGCTTGCCGAGCACGATCGAGTTCTGCTCGAGGCCGATCGTGGTGGCGTCCATGATCTCGTAGGTGGTGCGCTCCTTCAGGACGCCGTCCTGGTGGATGCCGGCCTCGTGCGCGAAGGCGTTGCGGCCCACGATGGCCTTGTTGGGCTGCACCGGGTAGCCGGTCAGGCGCGACACCAGTCGCGAGGTCCGCGCGATCTCACGCGTGTTCACGCCCGTCCACACGCCCACGCTCGACTCGCGCGTGTGCAGCAGCATCACGATCTCCTCGACCGACGCGTTGCCGGCGCGCTCGCCGATGCCGTTGACGGCGCCTTCCACCTGGCGCGCCCCGGCCATGACGCCCGCGAAGGAGTTCGAGACCGCGAGACCGAGGTCGTTGTGGCAGTGCACCGACGTCGTCACCCCGGCCAGGTCGGGGACGAGCTCGTACAGCCGGCGCCACATCTCCGCGTACTCGTCGGGCATCGTGTAGCCCACGGTGTCCGGCACGTTGATCGTGGTGGCGCCCTCGTCGAGCGCGATCTGGACCACCTCGGCCATGAAGTCCACGTCCGAGCGCGAGCCGTCCTCGGGCGAGAACTCCACGTCGTCGGTGTACTGCTTCGCGTGCGCCACGGCGGCGCGGGCCTGGCCCTTCACGTCCTCGCGCGTGGTCTGGAGCTTGCGCTCGATGTGGATGTCGCTGGTGGCGATGAAGGTGTGGATGCGCGGCCGCTCGGAGTCCCTGATCGCGTTCCAGGCGGCGTCGATGTCCTGCTTGCCCGTGCGCGCGAGGCCGCAGATGACCGGACCGTGAACCTCACGGGCGATCGCCTGGACCGCCTCGAAGTCGCCCGGCGAGGTGATCGGGAAGCCCGCCTCGATCACGTCCACGCCGAGCCGCGCCAGCTGGTGCGCGATCTCGAGCTTCTCCTGCTTCCCCAGCGAGATCCCCGGCGACTGCTCCCCGTCGCGCAGGGTGGTGTCGAAGATCTTTACTCGGTCCTTCTCGTCGCGGTCCATGTCGTCGTCAGTTCCTGTTCGTCGGCCCTACCTGATTCCCCTTGAGCTTGCGGCTGGCGGCCGCCACGCGTTATTCCCCCCGAAGGGGGAGGAGAAGGAGAAGTCGCAGGTCGGCCAAGCGCGACATGGAGAGGAAAGCGTACACGGTCAGTCCGGCCAGCCCAACACGATCCGCTCGCAGCCGGTCGTCCGGTCGCGGCGTGGGCGCCCTGGGCGGCGCAGAGGAGCACAGCCACGACGAGGAGCACCCTCATACGGAGGGCACGGTATATCGTGGAACAGGCCATGAAGACGGCGGCCGGAGACATCGAGGGCTCGCGCGCGCCGCGCGCTCGCGGTCCCGCGACCGACATCAAGGACTCGATCCTCGACGCGGTCGGGGAGACCCCGCTCGTCCGTCTCTCGCGCCTCGGGAGGTCGCTGAAGACCCAGCTGGTGGCGAAGATCGAGGCGCTCAACCCAGGTGGCTCGATCAAGGACCGCGCGGCGCTCGCCCTGGTCGAGGCCGCCGAGCGCGACGGCAAGCTCAAGCCGGGCGGCACGATCATCGAGCCCACCAGCGGCAACACGGGCGCCGGGCTCGCCATGGCGGCCTCGCTCAAGGGCTACCGGGTGATCGCGGTGATGCCGGACAAGATGTCCAAGGAGAAGATCGACCTGCTGCGCGCCTACGGCGCGGAGGTGGTGGTGGCCCCCACCGACGTGCCGCCCGACTCGCCCGAGTCCTACTACCGCGTGGCCGACCGGCTGACCGAGGAGATCCCCGGCGCCTTCCAGCCCAACCAGTACCGCAACATGGCCAACCCGGAGGCCCACTACCGCACCACCGGCCCTGAGCTGTGGCGCCAGTCGGGCGGGCAGATCACCCACTTCGTGGCCGGAGTCGGCACGGGCGGCACCATCACCGGGGTGGGGCGCTACCTGCGCGAGCAGAACCCCGCCGTCGAGATCATCGGAGCCGACCCCGTGGGCTCGATCTACTCGAACGACGAGGTCAAGCCCTACCTGGTCGAAGGGGTGGGCGAGGACTTCTGGCCCGAGACATACGACCCGTCGATCGTCGACCGCTACGTGACGGTCTCCGACAAGGACTCGTTCCTGTGGACGCGCAAGCTGGCCGAGTGCGAGGGCATCCTCGCCGGCGGCTCGTGCGGCCTCGCGCTGTACGCGGCCTACCAGGTGGCGCGCGAGGTGGACGACCCGTCCGCCATGGTCGCCGTGATCCTGCCCGACGGCGGTCGCTCCTATCTCTCGAAGGTCTTCAACGACGCCTGGATGCGCCAGTACGGCTTCCTGGAGCGCGACGAGGAGCAGACGGTCGGCGACGTGCTGCTGCGCAAGCACGAGGAGGGCGAGATCCCGCCGCTCCTCACGGTCGAGACGCACGCAAAGGGGCGCGACGCCGTGGCCCTCCTGCACGAGCACCGCGTCTCGCAGCTCCCGGTGGTGTCCGGACACGACCCGCACTCGGTGGTCGGGTCGGTAAGCGAGCGCGGCCTCTTGCGGCACGTGATGGACGACCCGGCCCTGCTCGGTGCCGACATCGTCGAGGTGATGGAGGCGCCCTTCCCCGCCGTCTCGGCCGAGGACGCCGTGCGCGAGGCCGTGGAGCTGCTCGCCGACAAGCGCGAGGCCGTGCTCGTGACGATGGACGGTCGCGCCGCCGGCATCCTCACGCGCGCCGACCTGCTCGAGTCGCTCGCCAGGTGAGCGAGCGTCAGTTTCGCCACCCGGGCCGTCCACGCCGGGCTCGACCCCGAGCCGTCCTACGGCTCGGTCATCCCGCCGATCCACCAGACCTCCACCTACGTGCAGCCGGCGCCGGGCGAGTACGTGGAGGACTACGACTACGCGCGCTCGGCCAACCCCACACGCGCGGCGCTCGAGCGGGCGATCGGCGAGCTCGAGGGCGGCCTCGGGTCGTGCTTCTCGAGCGGGATGGCGGCCACGCACGCGCTGCTCACCGCGCACTGCAACGCGGGCGACCATCTGATCCTGCCGAGCGACCTCTACGGCGGCACCTACCGGCTCGTGGACAAGGTGCTGGCCCGCTTCGGCATCGCCTATGACATGGTCGACCAGACCGATCTGGGCGCGCTGGAGCGGGCGATCCGCGACGAGACGACGCTGATCTGGGTCGAGACCCCCACCAACCCGCTGCTGAACGTGGTGGACGTGGAGGCGGTCGTCGAGCGGAGCGGTCGCGCGCTGGTGGCGGTGGACAACACCTTCGCCACGCCCGCGGTGCAGCGTCCGCTCGAGCTCGGCGCCGACGCGGTGGTGCACTCGGCCACCAAGTACCTGGGCGGCCACTCCGACGTGGTGGGAGGCGCCGTGGTGGTGAGCGACCCCGGCCTGCACGACGGGGTGCGCTTCGTGCAGAACGCGATCGGCGCCGTGCCGGGGCCGTTCGACTGCTTTCTCGTGCACCGCGGCCTGCGCACGCTGCACCTTCGCGTGGCGGCCCACACCGACAACGGGCGCGCCGTGAGCGAGTTCCTGGGCGGCGCCGAAGGGGTCGAGGACGTGCGCTGGCCCGGCTTCGGCGGGATGGTGTCGTTTCGGCACCCGGAGGCCACGCGCATCGCAGGCGCCACGGAGATCTTCACGCTGGCCGAGTCGCTGGGTGGAGTGGAATCGCTGATCGAGGTGCCCCAGGCGATGACGCACCAGTCGGTGGAGGACTCCGCTGCGGCGGTGCCGCCCGACCTGGTGCGGCTGTCCTGTGGTGTCGAGGCCGCGGAGGACCTCGTGGACGATCTGCGCGCCGCGCTCGGGTCGTAGGGAATAGCCGCGCCCCGCCGGGCGTCTCCCTTGTAGATGACTTCCGGGGACGACGACCGCCTTGCCGAGCTGACGGCGCTCGCCGACGGCACCTTGAGCGGGCGCCGGCGCGCACAGCTGCTGGCCGAGATCGGCCGCTCGCCCGAGCTGGCGGGGCGGTTCGAGAAGCAGCGCCGTGCGGTGGGGGCGCTGCGCTCCGTGGACGAACGTGCGCCGGCCTGGCTGCGGGCGCGCGTCGAGCCCGAGCGAGAGCGGCGCCGAAGCCCGTTCTCGCTGCCGCTCGCCGGCGGGCTCGCCGCGGGCGCCGCCTTCGCCCTGATCCTCGCGCTCGTCCTGCCCGGCGGCGCCGGCGGGCCGACGGTAGTCGAGGCGGCCGAGCTGGCCGAGCAGCCCGCGGCGGCCCCGGCTCCCGGCCCCGATCCCGCCAAGCCCAAGCTGCTCGACGCCCAGGCGGCCGGCCTCGCCTTCCCCGCCTGGGCCAAGGAGTTCGGCTGGCGGGCGACCGGCCGGCGCGTCGACGAGCTCGACGGCCGCCGCGCCGTGACGGTCTTCTACGAGAAGGACGGCCGCCGCATCGGCTACACGATCATCTCGGGCGAGCCGATCGACCCGCCCGAGGAGGCGCGCAGGGCAGCCCGCGAGGGCACCGTCCTGCACGGCATGACGGCCGACGGACGCGTGATCGTGACCTGGCTCCGGGGCGGCACCACGTGCGTGCTGTCCGGCTCCGGCGTGGAGGCGGACGTGCTGTTCGACCTCGCCGCCTGGAAGGGCAAGGGCGCCGTCGGCTTCTAGGGTACGTTTCGCGCATCGCCGGCGACGCCCCCTCGAGGCAGCTCGATCCCGAGCGGCTTGGCGACCACCTCGATCGCCTCTACCGCGCGGCGCTCGGCCTGTGCGGATCGGCCTCCGACGCCGACGACCTGGTCCAGGAGACCTACCTCCAGGTGCTGCGCAAGCCGCGGCTGCTGCGCTCCGACGACGACCTCGGCTACCTCATCCGCGTGCTGCGAAACACCTTCTACTCGCGGCACCGCGCCGAGGGACGGCGCCCGCGCACCACCGAGCTCCCCGAGGAGATCGGGCCCGCGGCGGGCCGCGGCGGCGCGGCCCCGGAGGACGTGGTGGAATCGCGCGAGGTGCTGGCCGCGGTGGCGGGCCTGCCCGAGCCCTTCCGGGAGACGGTCGCGGCCGTGGACCTGGCCGGCCTCAGCTACAAGGAGGCGGCTCGCGCGCTCGGCACCAACCAGGGCACGATCATGAGCCGCCTCTACCGCGGGCGCGAGCAGGTGGCGGACACGCTCGGCCGTCCGAGCGACTAGGGGATGCTGATGGTCCTGCCGGCCTCGAAGCCGTCGCTCGCGACGATGCGGTCCACCACCTCCGGGGGGGCCGGGGAGTCGGTCGTGACCAGCATGGTCTGGGCCCCGCCGACGCGATCGGCGTCGGGCCGGCGGCCAACGGCGGCCGCGCTGATGTTGATGCCCGCCTCGCCGAAGCTCGTGCCCACCCGGCCGATCATGCCGGGCTGATCGATGTAGCGGAAGACGGCCAGGTTGGGCTCGAGCTGGACGTTGAAGCGCGACCCCCAGGCCTCGAGGAGGTGAGGGCGATGCGCGCGCCCGAGCGTTGTGCCCACCACCCGGTTGCGCTGCCCGCCGCTCACCACCGTCACGCGGACCAGGTCGGTGAAGTCGCGGGCATGGCTGGCGCTGGTCTCGCTGACCACGATGCCACGCTCCTTGGCGAGCGGGGTCGCGTTCACGTCGTTCACGTCCTCCTCGATGTGGCCGGTCAGGGCACCCTTGAGCACCTGGACCGTGAGCAGGCGCGTGTCGCGGTCGGCGATGCGCCCGAGGTACTCGACCTCGATGCCGTCCACCGAAGTGCCTTCCCCCAGCGCCACCGCTATCCGGCCGAGGTTGCGCGCGAGCGGCAGGAACGGGCCGAGCGCCTCCAGGTCCTCCGGCGCTATGGCGGGCACGTTGACCGCGCTGGTGACCACGCCCCCGGTTAGCGCCGCCACAACCTGCTCGGCGGCCTGGTAGCCGGCGCGGTCGGTGGCCTCGGCGGTCGAGGCGCCGAGGTGCGGGGTCACCACCACGTCGGGATAGCCGAACAGGGGATGCGAGGTCGCGGGCTCCTGCCGGAACACGTCGAGCGCGGCTCCGGCCACCTTGCCCGAGTCCAGCGCGGCGCGCAGGTCGTCCTCCACCAGCAGCTTGCCGCGCGCCACGTTCACGATCCGCACGCCGTCCTTCATCTTCGCGAAGGCCTCGCCGTCGAGCCAGTTCTCGGTCTCGGAGGTGACCGGCAGGTGGATCGTGATGAAGTCGGCGCGGGCGTAGAGATCCTCGGAGGTGCGGGCGCGCTCCACGCCCAGCTCCCTGAAGCGCTCCTCGCCGACGTAGGCGTCGAAGGCCAGCACGTGCATGCCGAAGCCGAGCGCCCGCTGGGCGACGAGCTGCCCGATGCGGCCGAAGCCGAGCACGCCCAGCGTCTTCTCGTACAGCTCGACGCCGCTGAACTTGGATCGCTCCCAGGCGCCGGCGGTGAGCGAGCCGTGGGCCTGCGGGACCTTGCGGGCGAGAGCCAGGAGCATCGCGAGGGTGTGCTCGGCGGCGGTGATCACGTTCGACTGCGGGGCGTTGGCCACCACCACGCCGCGCTTGGTGGCGGCCTCCACGTCGACGTTGTCCACCCCCACCCCGGCCCGGCCGACGACCTTCAGGCGCTCCGCCCGCTCGATCAGGTCCTCGCTCAGCGTGGTGGCCGAGCGGATCAGGATGCCGTCGAACTCGCCGATCCGGCGCTCGAGCTCGCTCGCGTCCCACTCGGCGCCCAGCTCGACGTCGAGGCCGGCGTCGCGCAGGAGCTGCACGCCGGACTCGCCGATCTTCTCCTTGACCAGGACCCTCACGTCAGACGGCGGATGGAGCCGGCACGCCCGCATCCAGGAACACGCGCTGGGCGGCGGCCACGCCGGTGCCCAGGTCGACCTCGTGGCCGAGCCCGCGCAGGGTCATCTCGAAGGCGGCCATCGTGACGATCACGTCGAAGGCGCCGAAGTAGCCGCAGTGGGCGATGCGGGCGATCCGGCCCTTGAGGCGTCCCTGCCCGCCCGCGATCGTCACGCCGTAGCGGTCGCGCATGGTCTTGGGGACGGCGGCCCCGTCGATCGTGTCGGGCAGCCTGATCGCGGTCACGACGTTGGCGTTCTCGTCCGCTTCGCCGAGCAGGTCGAGGTCGAGCGCGCGGGCCGCCTCCCGCGTGGCGCGCCCGAGCAGCCGGTGGCGCTCGTACACCGCCTCGAGCCCCTCCTCCTCGATTAACCCGAGCGCCACGTCGAGCGCCTGGACCAGGCCGACGGCCGGCGTGAACGGGCTGTCCGGCGGCTGCTTGCGCTGGCCGGCGACGGCCGGCCCCCAGTCGAAGTAGTGGCGCCGCCCGGGCACCGACGCGGCGCGCTCGAGCGCCGCCTCGTTCGGGCTGGCGAACGCGAGGCCGGGCGGCGACATCAGGGCCTTCTGGGAACCCGACACCACCACGTCCACGCCCCATTCGTCCTGGGGCAGGGGCACCGCGCCCATGGCCGAGACGGCGTCGACCGCGATCAGCGCACCGTGCCGGTGGGCCACGTCGGTCAGCTCCCTGACGTCGTTCATGACGCCGGTGGAGGTCTCCGACGCCGTGACGAACACGACCTCCACCCCCTCGTTCTCCGCGAGGCGGCGGTCGAGCTCGGACGGTTCCACCTTGAGCCCCCACTCGGTCTCCCAGTGGATCGTCTCGGCGCCGTAGGCGTCGCAGAGCTCGGCCCACCGCTCGCCGAACTTGCCGCAGCTCGCCACCAGAGCCGGCTCGCCCGGGCGCACCAGGTTCGCGACCGCGGACTCCAGGGCGCCGCTGCCGGAGCTGGCGAAGAGGAGCACGTCCCCGGTGGTCTGGAACACGAGCTTGAGGCGCTCGAGGGCGCGCGCGTAGACCGGCACGAAGGCGGGCGCGCGGTGGTAGAGCATCGGCTGAGCCATCGCCTGCGACACCGCCGGCGGCAGCGGCGTGGGGCCGGCGGTCATGAGGTACTGCTTCACGAAGGGGTCGGCCATGGGGCTCAGCCTAGGTCAAGAGCGCGACGGCCACCCGCACGACCGCGCGGATGGTCTCGGAGTTGTCGAACTCGCGCTCGAGGTCCCTGCGTGCGTCGTCGTCGACCAGCACGGCCGCCCAGGCTGCGGTGGCGATCACGGACAGGCACAGGGAGACGATGCTGATGATGAAGCCTGCCTGGGCGATGCCGGCGTTCTTGGTCGTCTCACCCGCCTGCACCTTCTTCTTGCCCTTGCGGGAGAAGACGATGCCGAGGATCGCGCAGCTCGCGGAGATCAGGCTCGACAGGCCGAAGGTGAAGAGGAGGAGGCCCAAGGAGACGAGCGAGAGCACGAACCCGGCCACAGCCGGGCCGTTGTCGGGCTGGGCGGGCTGCTGCGCGTAGCCCAAGGCCTGCTGGTACTGCGGCGGGGCCGCCCCGGCGGGCGGCGAGTACGACGGCGGCGGGGGCGGCGGCGAAGCGGGCCGCGCGCCGAGCTCGGGCTCCGGACCGGCCGGCTGGGGCGGCAGGAACTGACGGCTCGCCTCCTCCACGTCAGAACTCCGTGTCGATCCAGTCCATCATCGAGCGCAGCTCCTTGCCCTCGCGCTCGATCTGATGGTCCTTCTGCTCGGCGCGCATGCGCTGGAAGCTCTCCTGGCCCGCCTTGTTCTCGGCGATCCACTCGCGCGCGAAGTCGCCGGACTGGATCTCGGCGAGGATCTCCTGCATGGCCGCCCGCGTGGGCTCGCCGACGATCCGGGAGCCGCGCGTGAGGTCGCCGTACTCCGCGGTGTTCGAGATCGAGTAGCGCATCCCGCTGATCCCCTTCTCGTACATCAGGTCGACGATCAGCTTGAGCTCGTGGAGGCATTCGAAGTAGGCGAGCCGGGGGTCGTATCCCGCGTCCACGAGCGTCTCGTAGCCCGCCCGCACAAGCTCGGTGACGCCGCCGCACAGCACGGCCTGCTCGCCGAACAGGTCCGTCTCGGTCTCGTCCTTGAAGGTCGTCTCGATCACCCCGGCGCGGGTGCAGCCGATGCCCTTGGCGTAGGCGAGCACGAGGTCCCGCGCGTCGCGGGCGGGGTCGCGGTGGATCGCGATCAGCCCGGGCACGCCGTTGCGCTCGACGTACTGGCGCCGGACGAGGTGGCCCGGGCCCTTCGGGGCGACCATGCCCACGCCCACTTCCGGCCCCGGGTCGATCTGCCCGTAGTGGATCGAGAAGCCGTGGGCGAACATGAGCAGGTTCCCGGGCGCGATCCCGTCGCGGATCTCGGCCTCGAAGACCTCGGCCTGCTTCTCGTCCGGCAGCAGGATCATCACCAGATCGCCCTCGCTGGCGGCGTCGGCGATCGACTCCACCCGCACGCCGTCGGCCCTGGCCTTCTCGACCGACGAGGAGCCCTCGCGCAGCCCGACAACCACGTCCACGCCGGAGTCCTTCAGGTTGAGCGCGTGGGCGTGGCCCTGGGAGCCGTAGCCCAGGATGGCCACGCTCTTGCCGTTGAGCTTCGAGAGATCGGCGTCCTTGTCGTAGATCATGGGGCGCGCACTCTAGTTGGCAAGGCGGGCCCTCAGCAGCTTCCCGCCCGGGCTGCGCGGAAGCGACTCCACGAGCTCCACCCGCTTCGGCACCTTGTGCGGCGCCAGGCGCTCGCGGCACCACGTCTTCAGATCCTCCGGATCGATCCGGGCGCTCGGTACCACGAACGCTGCGATCGCCTCGCCCCATTCCGGGTCGGGGCGCCCGGCCACGGCCGCGTCCGCCACAGCCGGGTGGGCGAGCAGGGCCTGCTCGACCTCGAGCGGCGCGACGTTCTCGCCGCCGGTCACGATCAGCTCCTTCAGGCGGCCCTCCACGTGGAGCCTGCCGTTCTCGTCGAGGCGGCCGAGGTCGCCGGTGTGAAGCCAGCCGTCGGACGCGGGCTCCCCCGGCGCCACCATCGGGCCGCGCACGAGGATCTCGCTGCCGGCGCCGATCTCGAGCTCAACGCCCGCGAGCGGCCGGCCCGGGCTGCCGGCCACGACCTGCGAGCAGGTCTCCGTCATGCCGTAGACCGGCGTGACGGGGATCCCGCTCTCCGCCGCCCAGTCGAGCAGGCCGGCGGGGATGGGCCCGCCGCCGAGGACGAGGGCGCGCAGGTTCGGCGCGCTCCGCAGGCCCGCTTCGCGGAGGCGGACGAGCATCGTGGGGACGAGCGAGGCGAGCGTGACCTCGCCGGCCTCCAGCACCCGCTTGACGCGCTCGGCCTCGAAGCGCTGGTGGATGACGGCGGTGGTGTGGTTGACGGCGCAGCGGACGAGCACGCACAGCCCGCCGACGTGGTGGAGCGGCAGCGGGCAGAGCCAGCGGTCGTCCGGGTCGACGCCGAGGGCGTCCGCGGAGGCGGCCGCGCTGGCCGCGTGGTTGGCGAAGGTGAGCTCGACCGGCTTGGGCTCGCCGGTGGTGCCCGAGGTGTGGATCACGGTGTGGACCTCCCCCGGATCATGGACGCTGCGAAGCCGGACGTCGGCCTGGGTCGGGCCAACCGCCGGCTGGGGAGGGTGGGCCGGGGTGACCGGCACGAACACCGCCCCGAGGCGCGGCACCCCGTGCAGCAGCTCGGCGAACGCGATGCCGGGCGGATGCGAGACGCGCACTCGGTCGCCGGGCTCGACGCCGCTGGGCCGCCAGCGCCCGGGCCACGCGTGTCGCGCGCCGTTCGAGCTCCGCGTACGTCACCGACTCGCCCTCCGCAACGACCGCCGGGTGATCGGGGCGCGACCGGGCAGCGCTGGTCAGCCAGTCGTCCAAGCCCCGGATCGTAGGGGGGTGGGTAGTTTCGGTTCCGCTATGCGGCATCAGGACTACCCACCCCTGCCGGTCCTGATCCTCACCGGACCGCCGGGTGCGGGGAAGACCACTGCGGCGCGGATGCTCGCCGAGCGCTCGGAGCGGGCGGTCCACCTCGAGTCGGACTACTTCTTCCACTTCATCCGGTCCGGCTCGTCGAGCCGTGGAGGCCGGAGTCCCGCGAGCAGAACGAGGTCGTCATGCGGATCGTCGCGGGCGGCGGCCGCCTACGCGACGGCGGGCTACTTCACGATCGTCGACGGGATCGTCCTCCCCGGTACTTCTTCGAGCCCTTGCGCGATGCGGTGCGAGAGGCCGGCCGGCCGGTCGCGTATGCCGTGCTCAGAGCGCCGCTGGAGGTCGTGCCTCTCGAGGGCGGCGGGCCGCTCGTCGCAGCCGCTCGCCGACCCGGCGGTGGTCGAGCGCCTCTGGCGTGACTTCGCCGACCTGGGCGCTCTGGAGCGGCACGCCGTGGATGTCGACGCCGAGAGCCCCGACGAGGCGGCCGGCCTCCTCGATGCGCGGATCAGGGACGGAACGCTCAGGGCTTGACTCTCCCCTAACCCCTCGCCAGCCGGGGGCTCAACACGTTGCGGCGACATATCCGCCGCAACGTGACGGACCCCCCTCCTCATTGCCGCCGCAGGCGAGGCCGAGCACTATCGTTCCCGCCGGATGAGCGCGACGGAGGGCCAGATCCGGTCCGGGGCCGACTGGCGGCCCGGGGGCGGCGAATACGAGGACATCCGCTACGAGCTGGCGGACGGCATCGCCAAGATCACCATCGCCCGGCCGGAGGTGCGCAACGCCTTCCGCCCCGAGACCCTGATCGAGATCTCGGACGCCCTCGAGCGCGCACGCGAGGACACCGAGGTCGGCGTGATCGTCCTCACGGGCGAGGGGCCGCTCGCGTTCTGCTCCGGCGGCGACCAGCGCGTGCGCGGCGACACCGGCTACGTGGCCGGCGGCGCCCAGGTCGGTCGCTTCCACGTGACCGACCTCCACGTGCAGATGCGGCGCACGCCCAAGCCCATCGTGGCCATGGTCGCCGGCTACGCGATCGGCGGCGGCCACGTGCTGCACGTGGTCTGCGACCTCACCATCGCCGCCGACAACGCCCGCTTCGGCCAGACCGGCCCGCAGGTCGGGAGCTTCGACGGCGGCTACGGCGCCAGCCTGCTCGCCGCCCAGGTCGGGCAGAAGAAGGCCAAGGAGATCTGGTTCCTGTGCCGCCAGTACGACGCCGAGGAGGCGCTCGAGATGGGGCTCGTGAACACGGTCGTCCCGCTCGAGCGGCTCGAGGAGGAAACCGTCGCCTGGTGCCGCGAGATGCTCCAGCTCTCCCCCTTCGCGCTGCGGCTGCTCAAGGCGAGCTTCAACGCCGCCGAGGACGGCATGGCCGGCGTCCAGCAGCTCGCCCACGACACCAACCTCCTCTTCTACGCGAGCGAGGAGGCGCGCGAGGGACGCGAGGCCTACAAGGAGAAGCGGCGCCCGGATTTCGGCAAGTTTCCGAAGCGGCCGTGAGCGGGCTCACGGGGCGCGCGGCGGCGCCGCGCGGGACGCTCAGGCTGTGGCTGCTCGCCTCCCGCCCGCGCACGCTGCCGGCGGCGATCACGCCCGTGCTCGTGGGCACGTCCCTCGCCGCGACGGAGGACGAGTTCAGCGTTCTCCCCTTCCTCGCGGCGCTCGTGGGCAGCGTGTTCATCCAGATCGGGACGAACCTGTCGAACGACTATTCGGACGCCCGCCGGGGCGCCGACACCGAGGACCGGCTCGGCCCGGTGCGCGTGACCGCCGGCGGGCTGATGCCGCCGAAGCGGGTGCTCGTGGGCACCTATGTGGCGTTCGGGATCGCCGTGGCGGCTGGCCTCTACCTGGCCGCCGAGGCCGGCTGGGAGCTGCTGGTGGTGGGCGCGGCGTCGATCCTGGCGGGGGTGCTCTACACCGGCGGGCCGCGCCCCTACGGCTACGAGGGCCTCGGCGAGCTGTTCGTGTTCGTCTTCTTCGGGCTGGTGGCCGTGGCGGGGTCCTACTACGTGCAGGCCGAGGAGCTGCGCTGGGAGGCGTTCGCGCTCGCCGTGCCCGTCGGCCTGCTGGCGGCGTCGATCCTCGTGGTGAACAACGTGCGCGACATCGACACCGACCGCCGTGCCGGCAAGCGCACGCTAGCGGTCAAGCTCGGCCGCGACCGCGCCCGGCTCCTGTTCACCGGCATGGTGATCGCGGCGTTCGCGGCACCGCCCGCCACCTGGGCGTTCGGCGGGCTGAGCGCCTGGCTGCTGCTCACGCTCGCCGCCCTGCCGCTCGCCCCGCCGCTGATCGAGACCGTGTCGACCCGCACCGACGGCCCCGCCCTGAACGGCGCGCTGGCGGCCACCGGCCGGTTGCTCGCGGTCTTCTCCCTCCTGCTGGCCGCCGGCGTGCTGCTGTCGTGAAGCGAACCCTGCTACGCCTCGCGATCCCGTTCCGGCAGCCGTTCGTGACGTCCGGGGGCGTGGTGAGCGAGCGCGAGCTGCTGCTGCTCCGCCTCGAGGGAGGCGACGGCACGGTCGGCTGGGGCGAGGCCGCGCCGTTCGAGCCGTACGACGGCGTGCCGCTCGAGCGCGCGATCGCCGCGCTGAGCGGCGGCGGCGGGCGCCGGCCGCCGCAGGCGCGAGCGGCCGAGGAGATCGCGCGGCTCGACCTCGAGGCGCGTCAGGAGGGCCGCCCGCTGGCCGACCCGGTGCGCGACGCGCTGCCCGTGAACATGACCCTGCCGGCGGGGCCGCCGGAGGAGGTGGCGGCGCGGGCGCGCGAGGGGCTGCGCGCGGGGTACGCCTGCTTCAAGGTGAAGGTCGGGCTGCCGGACGACGCCGAGCGGGTGGCGGCGGTGCGCGAGGCGGTGGGCCCCTGGCCGGCGCTGCGGGTGGACGCCAACCGCGCCTGGTCGGTCGAGCAGGCCGTGTCGTGCATCCGCACGATCGAGGACCACGACCTCGAGTTCGTGGAGCAGCCCTGCCGCTCGCTCGACGAGCTGCGCGCGGTGCGCGGGCGCGTGTCGACGCCGATCGCGGCCGACGAGTCGGTGCGCACGCCGCGCTCCCTGACGCGCGCCGTGGAGCTGGAGGCCTGCGACGTCGTGAACGTGAAGGTCGCGGGCGCCGGCGGCTTCAACGCCGCCCGCGAGGCGCTCACCCTCGCCCGCACGAACGGGCTGGGCGCGTTCCTGTCGAGCACGCTCGACGGACCCTGGGGCATCGCCGCCGCCCTCCAGCTCGCCGCCTCCGAGGACGTGAAGCTGGCCTGCGGGCTGGCCACGCTCGAGCTGTTCGACGCCCCGATCGCCCGCGCGCTGCCGGCGCCCCGGAACGGGACGCTGAAGGTGCCGCCGGGCCCCGGGCTCGGGGTCAACGCCGAGCCCGGGGCGCTTGCGGACGTGGTTGTCGAAGAGCTCGCCCTCTAGTCGTCGTCGCGGTCGTCGTTCAGCTGAGCGCGGATCTCACCGCCGCGGAACGACGTGCTGTGGACGTTGGCGTAGGTGACGCCGGCCCTGATCGCGTCCAGGAGCTCGTCGAACTGCCCGGCCGCAATTCCCTGTCCGGCAGGACCGACGACATTGGCTGCCGTGGCCGTCCCGCTGATCTTCGCCGGATCGGTCGGACACAGCTGCGTGCCCGGGGGCGGGTTGACGTTGTTCGCCGGGTCGGGGTTGCCGCACAGCCACACGCTGATGCCGCCGTTCACGTCGCGCTGCCCGAAGTGGATGTGGCCCTGCGTCACGTCGCCCTCGAGATCCTCGTAGCGGAGCTCCCATCGGATCTCGTCGCCGCGCACCTCCGCTTTGAACTTGCCCTCCGCCGCGGTTGATACGGCGGGGACCTCCTCGTAGCCCGACAGCTCCTCGCGGATCTCGCTTGCCGCCGCCGGCGACAGCCGCAGTCGCCACCACGCTCGCGATCGCCACCACGGCGACCGCGGCAGCCAGCTGGATACGCCTCTGCCTCATCCCTCACCTCCGTCGTACGGGTGCAATCCGGTGATACGCGACGGGGGCCCTAAGGGTTCAGAAACGCCGCGATGAGCTCCGCGACCCGCTCGGGCCGCTGCAGCTGCGCGGCGTGGCCGGCGTCCTCCACGATCGCCGCGCGCCCGCGCGGGGCCACGTCCGCGATCCGCTGCGCCGCCGCCACGTAGCCCTCGTCGCGGGCGCCGGCGATCGCCAGCACCGGCAGGTCCAGCGTGAGGAGCTCGTGCCAGACCGGCTCGAGCACGCCCTGGCCGGCCGTGCGCAGCAGCATGGCCAGCTCCGCCGGATCGTGGCTCAGGCGGCCCGGGCGCTGCTCCTCGATCAGGGCCTCCGACTGGTCCGCGAACAGCGGCTGACGCTCCCAGATCGACACGACGTCGCCGATCGGCGCGGCCTCCATCCAGGCGGCCAGCCGGTCGTCGGCCTCGGCGCGGGCGCTCCGCAGCGAGGGCTCGTCGAGGCCCGCGGTGGCGCCGACGGTGACCACGCCGGCGTAGCGGCCCGGGTCGCGCACCGCGGCGCGCAGCGCCAGCCGCCCGCCGAGCGAGTAGCCCACCAGCAGAGCGCCCTCCTCCGCCGCGGCCGCGATCTCGGCCAGGCGGCCCTCGAGCGAGTGCTCGCGATGGTCGAGCAGCGTGCTCGGATAGCGTTCCGGCAGGAGCTCCGCGACCGGCCTCCAGGCGTGGCCACGCTGCATGAAGCCCGGGATGAAGAGCACCATCGCTCGCGCATGATGCCGATCAACCGGACCTACGCCCCGCTCCAGGCCTTCGCCGACGAGCTGGTCCGCTGCGGCATGCGCCACGCCGTGACCTGCCCGGGGTCGCGCAACGCGCCGCTCGCGCTCACGCTCGCGGCCCAGGCCGGAATCGAGGCGGTGTCCGTGATCGACGAGCGCGCGGCCGGCTTCCTCGCGCTCGGCATGGCCAAGGCGAGCGGGCGCCCGGTGGCGCTGACCTGCACGTCGGGCACCGCCGCCGCCAACCTCCACCCCGCCGTTGTCGAGGCCTTCGAGGCGCGCGTGCCGCTCCTCGTGCTCACCGCCGACCGTCCGCCCGAGCTGCGCGAGGTCGGCGCGGGCCAGTCGATCGACCAGATCAAGCTGTACGGGAGCGCCGCCAAGTGGTTCGTGGAGGTCGGCACGCACGAGCCCGGCCGCGAGACGGCGATCCACCACCGGGCGCTCGCCTGCCGCGCCTGGTGGACCGCGGCCGGTGGCCGGCCGGGCCCCGTCCACCTCAACTTCCCGCTGCGCGACCCGCTCGCCCCCGAGCGGGAGGAGCTCGACGCGGCCGACTGGCAGGGCCGCCCGGACGGGCGCCCTTGGACCGAGCTGCGCGAGCACGCCAGCGCCCCGCACGCGGATGACGTGCATGCCCTCGCCGCGCGCATCGCCTCGACCCCGCGCGGGGCGATCGTGTGCGGTCCCGCGGCCGAGCCCGTGGCCGAGCCCGCCGCGCGCCTCGCGGCGCAGTGCGGCTGGCCGCTGCTGGCGGAGCCCACCTCCGGCGTGCGCTGCGGCGACCACGACCGCTCGCACGTGGTGGCCCACTACGACGTGCTGCTGCGCGCGGGCGACTTCGCGACCCGCCACGCCCCGGAGATGGTGCTGCGGGTGGGCGACATGCCGACCTCCAAGCCGCTCCGCGGGTGGGCGTCCGAAGCGGCCCAGGTGGTGCTCGACCCGCACGCCGCCTGGCACGAGCCGACGCGCCGCGCCGAGCTGATGCTGCACGCGGCCGCGGAGCCCGCGCTCGACGCGCTGGCGGCCGCGATCGAGATGCGCAGCGCCGAGCGGGACCCCGGCTGGCTCGCCGCCTGGCGCGAGGCCGACGCCAAGGTCCCCCCCGCCCTCGCCGCGGCGCCCGGCGGCTTCGAGCCGAAGGTGCTCGCGGGGCTCGAGCCGGAGCTGCCCGACGGAGCGATCGTCTGGCTCAGCTCGTCGATGCCGGTGCGCGACGTCGAGGCGTGCTTCCCCCAGTCGCCGAAGCGGCTGCGCTTCCTGGCGAACCGCGGCGCCAACGGCATCGACGGGGTGGTCTCATCGGCCGCCGGCGCCGCCCTCGCGAGCGGCGCGCCGACCTGGCTGCTCACCGGCGAGCTGGCGCTGCTGCACGACGTGGGCGGCCTCATGGCCGCCCGCCGCGCCGGCGCCCAGCTCGACATCCTCTGCCTCGACAACGGCGGGGGGGCGATCTTCGACTTCCTGCCGGTCGCGCAGCACGCCGACGCCGAGCTGTACGAGCGCCACATCGCCACCCCGGCCGGCGTGGACATCGAGTCCCTGTTCCCCGAGGTGAGGGTCGTGCGCACCGACAGGCGCGCGAACGTGCGCCTGCACCGGGAGCTGGTCGAGCGGGTGGCTCAGGCCCTGTAGCCCGCGCGGTCCACCTTGTGGTGGAAGCGCTCGCCCGTCTTGCCGCCGCCCATCGCGGCGACGAGCGTGGCCACCACCACCGCCACGAGCGCGATCGCGGCGCCGGCGGTCAGCGAACCCTCTTCGACCGGGATGCGCGGCAGGCTCAGCCGCTCGAGCACGTTGTACTCCGCGCCGAACAGCGCGCCGGCCACCGCCAGCACGATGGTCACGGCCAGGCCGATGGCCCAGACGGCGAGGCCCTGGCGGCCGCCGTCGAACCGGGACATGCGCCCGCTCACGTATCCGCCGCAGTAGTAGGCCGCCGCCAGCACCAGGATCAGCAGGATCCCGCCGGCGATGCCGATCGTGTCGGCGTTCGCCTCGGCCTCCGTGTCGCTCACCTCGCTCAGCCCGAAGGCGGCGCCGGCGGCGCTCAGGAGGCCCAGCAGGATCGCGGCCATGCCGACCGCCACGAGCCACCCGAAGAACGCCGAGCCCCAGTTGATGCCGCCGAACTCCTCGCGCTGGCGCGCCCGCACATCGCGGGCGGTGTCGGCGTCCGCTCCGCGCTCGCGGCCGAAGCGCGGCCGGTCGGACGCCGTGCGGGTGTCCGCGGTGGCGCGTGAGTCCGCTCTGGTCGCGGGTTCCCGCTCCGCGGTCGCAACTCCACCCCGCTCCTCTTGGGTCGCAGACTTCCTCTTGAACCGCTCGAACATGCTGCCTCCCTGGTCGTCCTGAAGGCCCTGGTGCCCGCTGCGGCTGCCGTGAAAACGCTACGGCGTGGCCGGCGCGTTGCCCTCCCGGCCCACCGGGGCCGGAGTGAAGGGCGCCTGGCCGCGTCCCAGCCGCGGGAACTTGTCGTCCTGGTACAGGTGCGGCGGTGCCACGAAGCAGGGCGGCTCGGCGGTTTCGCCCGAGCCCGCCGGGTTTCGCTGCTCGCCCCCGGTCGGGGCGCAGTCGAAGCTCTCGATCACGCCGAGCGGGGTGGCACGGTCGTAGGCGTTGGGAGTCACGTAGGCGTTCGCTCGCTCCCACTCGGGCCGGTCGGGGCGGCGCTGGAACGAGCGGCCGTCGATGATGGCGATCTGCGGCAGGTAGTGCTCGCCCTGGCCCGGGTTCAGGTACCCGCCCTCGCCGGTCCCGCCCAGAGCGCTGCCGCCGACCGACAGGAACTGGGCGACGATCGTGCGGGCGTAGGAGAGATAGGACAGGATCGGGTTGAGCTCGCGCATGAAGACGTGCGTGCTCTCGAGCACTGGCTCGGCGCCCCGGAGGAAGCGCTCGGCGGCGGGGACGCCGGTCTCGGACGCCTCCACCAGGGGATCGATGTCGCGGAAGAGCTTCTCGAGGTCCGGGGAGAGGTCGGCCAGGTCGCGCAGCGTCGGCGCGAGGTCGTCGGCCGGCGCGCGCAGATCGCGCACCAGCGGATCGGTGTTGCGGGCGAACTGCTCGAGCCGGGTCACGGTCGCGCGCGTCTCGCGCAGGAAGGTCGGGAACACCTGGAAGGTCTCGGCCAGCGCGTCGTCGCGCGAGGCCAGCGCCGAGAAGGTGTCCTCGCCGTTCACGATCAGCCCGCGCAGGTCGCCGTCCTCACGCGTGATCGCCTCGAAGACCCGGCCGGTGTCGCGCACCACCTGGCGCAGCGCCACCTCCTGCTCGTCCAGCGGGCGCAGCAGGTCCACCCCGTCCTCGAAGAAGGGCGCGGCGTTGCCGAGCGAGTCGCCGAGGTCCTGGGAGAACTGGTCGCTCGACACCACCCCCGCCTCGTGCATCCACTCCTGGAAGTGCTTGCGCGTCTCGGGGTCGAAGGCCTCGAACACCTCGTCGAGCTCGACGGTCTCCTGCACGTTGCGGCCGGGCAGAGTGGCGCCTTCGTCGAGGTCCTCGGCGTCCGAGCTGCCGGGCGTGAGCTCGACGTAGGTCTCGCCCAGCAGGCTCTTCTGGCGCAGGACCGCGCGCGTGTCCTCCCTGATCGGCGCGAAGCGGTTGTCGATCTCGATCTCGGCGAGGGTGGTGCGCCCGCCGGGGCCGAGCTCCTTCTGCTTGACCTTGCCGACGTTCACCCCCGCCATGCGCACGTCGGCCTCCACCACCAGCAGCGAGGCCTCGGGGAACGCCGCCTTGAACCGATAGCCCTGGGGCTTCAGCGGCAGCGTGCCGCCGAACGACGCCCACAGGAACATCAGCAGCCCGAACACCGAGAGGGTGAACAGCACCATCGCGGCGATCCGTGCGGCTGTCGGGGGGTTCTTGTTCATGGGAGCGCCGGGACGGGTGGGAGGGCGGGCGGGGCGAGCCGGGCAAGCTGGGCAGGCTCGGGAGGGACGGCAGCCCGTCGGGGAGGATCGGGCCGAGGCCGCCCGGGGGCGCGGGCGGCAGGGCGTTGAAGTTGCAGGACCCGAACCCGGTGGCCAGCAGCTGATCGATGGCGTTGCCCTGGCCGGCGAGGTCGGCGAGCAGGCCCTGCAGGAGGGCGGGGTTGCTCGCGCCGACCTCCCCCACCACCCTTTCGATGATCGAGGCGAGCACCGCCGCCGGGACGTTGCAGATCGTCACGCGGCGCCACGGGCCCTGCCCGTCGGCGGTGGAGAACAGCGAGGTCCCGTTCTGCGCGGTCCAGGCGAGCCAGTACAGGAAGCCCTCCTGACGGCTGCGCTGGTCGGCCACCGACCTGCCCCCGAGCCCCTCGGCGCCGTTCGGGTTGTAGGCGCCCATGTTGAAGAAGCGGTTGAGCTGCTCGAAGCTGGTGGTCAGGTCGGGCGTGGCCTTCGAGACGCCCTGGGCGGCGAGCCGCAGGTCGTCGGTGAACGGCCGCGCGGCGCGCACGAAGGGCCGGATCTCGTCACGCAGGATCGGCGTGGTGTCCCGCAGGAACGGTGTGACCGCCGCGTTCGTCTCGTCCAGCTTGCGGATCGGCGAGCGCAGCGACTCGAGCGACGAGCGCAGCACCGGAGCGAACTCGCGCACCTCGCTCAGCGCAGCCTCCGAGGCGCGCAGCGCGCCGGGCAGGCGCGCCACCGAGGCCGAGATGTTCTGGTCCTCGCTCGCCAGGGCGTCGAACACGGCGCCCGAGGCGGACACCAGCCGCTTGAGCTGCTCCGGGCGGCGGCCGACGTGCGTCATCAACAGGCCGTAGCGGTGAATCAGGCGCTTGAGGGCGTCGCGGCGGCTCGCGGTCGCCTCCATGACGCGGGCCAGGTCGCGGTGCAGGGGCTCGAAGCGCCGGAACACCTCGCGCAGGTCCTGGCCGCGCCCCGCGAGGCCCTTGCCCGCCCCCGACACGAGCAGCCTCAGGTAGGGCCGCGTGTCCGCGTCGAGCGCCTCGTAGATCTCGTCCGGGTCGATGTCCGGCAGCGTGTTCGCCACCGAGATGCGCCCGTCCTCCGGGAGCACCCGGCCGGACCCGGGGCTGACCTCGACGAACATGTCCTTCAGCGCGGTCTTGGGCCTCAGCAGCGCGGTCGCGTCCTCGCGGATCAGGTCCTCGTAGTCCGGCTTGATCTCGAGCTGGACGACCGCCACGCCCTCCTCGACCTGGACGTCGGCGATGCGGCCCACCTCCACCCCGGCCACGCGCACGGTCTGACCCTGGCCGGGCTGCACGGCCTGCGCGTTCTCGAGCTCGACCGCGATCCGCTTGGGCGTCGCCTCCACGAGGGGGAAGCGGAAGTCCTGCTGGCTGAGGATGTACACCGCCACGGCCAGGGCGAGCACGAACAGCCCGATGACCGCGAGGAAGTCGAACAGGTGCTTGCGGATCGCGGTCCTCACGGGCGCCGCTCCTCCCGCTTGCGCTGGCGCATGCGCTCCACCAGCTCGGCGAAGTCGTCGCTGCGCACGAAGCGGTTGATCCGCGCGCTCACGCTGCGCGCCGCGGAGGCGCTCGCGGACGCGGCCTGCGGGCCCTCGCCCGCGGCGGTCACCTGCGTGTACTGCGGGTCGAGCGCCGAACCGGCCGGCGCCTGCAGGTTCGGCGGCTCCTGTGTCTCGCAGGGCACGTCGGGCCGGTGCGGTGGCGGGATGGTCGGGTCGGGCGGCGGCGCGGGCTCGACCTGCCCGACGGTGAGCTTGAACGGAGCCACGCCCTGGATGTGGAAGACGGGCGTGTTCGCGTCGTTGTTGCGGCTCTCGCCGGCGAGACCGACGAAGCTGCGGTTGACCTGCTCGCGCACCAGATGCCCCGAGTTGCCCTCCTCGACGCTGGGGATCTCCGACTCGAAGAACGGCACGAGCACCCGGTTCGTGCACGAGGAGACCGCCCGCAGTTGGCCGAGGAACGGGATCAGCCGCTGGTTGAGGCGCGCGAGCGGCGGCACGGCCTGGCGCAGGTCGGCCGCCAGGCCCTTCAGCTCGTCCTCCTGGACCAGCCCGCGTGCCTGAACCATCCACGGGATCGCGGCATCGAGGGTGGCCACCGACGAGCGCACGCCGGGCAGGGCCTCGCGCGAGAAAACCCGCAGCGTAGGCAGCGCCGCGTTCAGCTCCGCCAGCGCCGGCTGGCCGGTGCGCAGCGTGTCGCGCAGGGCGGGGACCGACGCGGCGAGCGCGGTGTCCTGGCTCGCGAGAGCACGGGCCGTCGTGTTGAGATCGGTCACCAGCTCGCGCAATGTCGCCGGGTCGTCCGCCAACGCCGAGAACACGCGCCGCTGGCCCCTCATCAGCCGCTGGATGTCCCGCTCCGGCTCCATGCCGAGCAGCGCGTCGTTGGTCAGCGCGCTGTAGCGGTACGCCGGCTCGAACGAGGGGATGGCGCGGTTGAGAGCCTCCGAGCCGCCCTTCGAGAGCGCCTCCGTCCCGTACTCCCGCAGGAGCGTCTGCAGATCGGCGCGGACGTCCGACTGCAGCACCGAGAGGATGTCCGGCAGCGTGACCGACGCGGTGGTGCGCGTGATCGGGATCGTCTCGCCCGATTCGAAGTTCCCCGCGTGCGGCGTGCCGGGCTCCAGGTCCACGAAGAAGTTCCCCTCGAGCAGGATGCGCGAGCGGATCTGCATCGCCGCGTCCTCGTGTACGGGCAGCGCGTCGTCGCGCAGCTCCATCGTCACCTGGGCTGCGGGCGTGTCCTCGTCGGCCGGCTTGACCTTCGTGACCCGCCCCACCTCGACCCCCGCGATCCGCACCGGGGCCCCCTGCTTCAGGTTCTGGGCGTCGCGGACGACCGCCTTGAGCTCGAACGGGTTGGCGAACGGGTTCGCCTTCGTGACGCCGAAGTACGCCGCCACCACGATCAGGACGAGCGCGAGGACTCCTGCCTTGAAGGCGCTCATCAGGGCACGTCCTCCAGCCCGTCGATGCCGAGCTCGCGCGCCTTGAACGTGCCGCCCGCGGGGCCGCCCGGCACGCGCGGGTCGAGCACCACGTGGCTGCCTCCGCCGACGAAGCCGCCCGCGGAGCTGTCCGGCGGCCAGCGCGGGTCCGTGACGAGCCGGTTCATGTAGCCGGTCTGGCCGCTGCCGCAGTTGGCCCGGCCCTGAGAGTCCACGGCGGGGCCGGCGTACTGCGTGTGGAGGCTCTGCTCGTTGGAGGCCTGCGGGTCCTGGTCGGTCGGCACGTCGACGGGGCGCACCGACTCCGTGGATGCCAGCGTGTTCGGCTGGAGGGCGTCGGCGAGCTTGGCCAGGATGCGCTGGCTCGTGCCGCCCTGCACCGCCACCGACTGGTGCGTCCCGAGCGGGTTGAGGAAGTAGACCAGGTAGTTGCAGACCGTCTGGTACGGCGCGAAGAACTCCATCGCCGGGCGCCCGCCCTGCACCGCAATGCGCAGGTCGCGCAGCGCGATCAGCGTGTTCGGGTTCTCCACCAGGTCCTCGAGCGCCACGAACAGTTGCTCGGTCCGCTCGCTCAGCTCCGGCGTCTGGCGGAAGGCCGGGACTCCGGCCTGGACCGCGTCGTTGAGGAGCGGCAGGGCGCGGTTCAGCTCCTCCGCTCCCGGCTGGAGCCGCCGCGAGACATCTGCGAAGCGGGCCAGGAAGGGCGTCTGCACTCGGAACGAGGCGGTGGCCGCGGCGAGCGTCGGCGGGCTCTCCTCGATCGTCTCGCGCAGCGCATCCGGATCGCGGCTCATCGCGGCGAACGTGTCGGCCATCTGGCCGAACAGCCGTGCCTGCACGGCGGCCACCGGCGCCGCCTCGGCGGCCGCGGCGCCCAGCGCCGGGAAGAGGTTGCGCAGCTCGGTGTCGGGATCGGAGAGGTTTTCCATCACCGGCAGCAGGTGCTGAAGGAAGGGGTTGAGCTCGCGGATCGCGATGTTCAGGGCGGTCCCGCGCCCGGCGAAGGCGTCGCCGAAGCCCTCGAGCGCGGCCTGGGAGTCGCCGCGGGTCTCCGGCTGGAAGGTCGAGAGCACGTCCTCGAGCTCGGGGGTGATCTCTCCGGCGTTTCGCACCGGCACCGTGGCCCCGTCCTCGAAGGTGCGCTCAGACCGGCCCGGCTGGACCTCCACGTACTTGAGCCCGAGCGCGGAGCGGGGGCGCACGCCGAAACGGCTGTCCACCGAGAGGGGCTCGATCTGGGAGTCGAGCTTCAGGTCGAGCTGCGCGATCGAGCGCACCTCCCCGTCCACCCGCCGCCTGACGCTGGTGATCTCCTCGACCATCCCCACCCGGAAGCCGCCGGCGCGCACCTCGTTGCCCGGCACCAGCTTGGCGCCGTTGGGCATTTCGACGTTGAGCTGGTAGGTGGGCACGAAGGGCAGCCCCTGGTTCGCGCTGTAGGAGATGAAGACCGCGACGATGGCGACCAGCAGGGTCACCGCCCCGATCAGCACGGGGCTCGCGGCGAGCTGTCGGCGGCCGGTCCTCATTCGCTGAGCAGGTAGTCGAGGAGGCCGTCGGTGGCGCCGGTGCCGGCGGGCTCGGTGGTCGGGGCGGGCCGGCTCGGGGCGGCCGGGCGCGGGGCGGGAGCGGGCGCCCTGGCGGTCGAGGCGGCGGCGGGCGGTGCGGAGGCGGCCGAGGCAGCGGCGGGAGTGGCGCCCTCAGTCGGGTCGGGCGTCGTCACACCCGGCTGGTTCGGGCCGAGGAACTGGTTGCAGGCCTCGAGCTCGTCGTCGCTCGGGTTGGTGAGGTAGGGCGTGCACTCGTTGACGATCACGCTCAGGCGCAGCACCTTGCCCACGTCGTCGAGGGCGTTCGTGGTGAGCGTCTGCCAGTAGAAGTAGTTCCAGATCGCCTCCATGCCGGTGAAGCCGGCGCGCCCGCCGGAGATGTGCGTCTTGTCTCCGGGGGGCGGGTCGGTGGCGGCTGCGCGCGGGTCCGGCTCGACCGCGCGCGAGCGGTCGTCGATCGTCTGGAGCAGCTGGCGGAGCGGCTTGGCCAGGCCCGGGAAGTCGCGAGCGAGGCGCCGCAGCTCGCGAATCTCCTCCTGGCTCGCGATCACGGCCCGGCGTCCCACCACCGAGGCATCGCCCAGCGCCTCCAGCGCGGGCGTCCCGGCCTCGGCGAACGGGCGGAGGCGGGTGAGGAAGGTGTCGAGCTCGCCCGAGGCGGCCTGCAGGTCGCGCAGGAGCGGTGTCTGGGCGTTCGTCAGGTCGGCGAGCTGCCCCATGTACGGCTCGAGCTCGGTAAGGAACGCGGGCAGGCGTCGGAACGTCTCCGCCAGCTCCGTGCGGCGCGACGCCGAGATCTCCGCGGTGCGGCCGGCCTCGCGCACGAAGCGGCTGACGTCCTCCTTGCGCGCCTCGAGCTCGCCGATCACGCGGTCGGCGTCGGCGATGAACGTCTCGATCGTGTCGGTCTGGCGGCCGAGGATCTGGAGCGTCTCGCTGGTCTCGCGCAGACCCGGATGCGCCCGGCGCAGCGCCTCGCTGAGGTCCTCCGGGCGCCCGGCCAGCCCGGTGCCGAGCTCGCCCACGATCAGGCGCAGGCGCTCGCGGTAGGGGCGCCTCACGATGCTGTTGACGAGGTCGATCGGGATCGTGGAGGTGGTCTGCTCGACGGGCACGCGCCCGCCGTCGGGGAGCTTGCGCTCCGAGGCGCCCGGCTGGCAGTCCACGAAGTACTCGCCGATGAGCGACTGCGGGCGGATCTCGCAGCGGGCGTCCTCGCGCAGGTCGGCGAAGCCGGGCTGGGTCACCTCCGCCTTCACCACGGCCAGCGGACGCTCCTGGCCCGTGATCTTGAAGCTGCTCGTGCTGCCGGCGCGGACGCCGGCGATCTTGAAGTCCCCGCCCTCGGTCAGCCCGAAGGCGTTGTCGAAGACGATCTCGTAGGTCTTCCCCTTCGACCCCTCGTCCTCCGATGCGCCGAGTGCCAGCGCCGCGCCGCACACGGCCAGCACCGCGATGATCACGACCGCGCGCCTCACGGGCCCGACCGACCTCTGGCCGGGATCGCAGTCGAGCGCGGCCGCCTGGCCCGCCGAGAAGACATTGGTGCCGTCCGAGGCCGGCAACTCGTTGGCGCCCGGGCAGCGCCGGAACTGCCCGGTCTTCGGCCCGGCGCCGTAGAGGATCTCGGAGAAGTTGATCCAGGCGCGCGAGAAGCCGCCCAGCGCGTCGTACGCGCCGGTGGTGGAGAAGTCGTCGAGCCAGCCCACGAAGTCCGGCGTGTAGGGCCGGCTGAAGGCGAGCGTCGGTGCAGCAGCCTGCAGGGCGTCGGCGGTCTCCGGGAAGGCGCCGCGCCGGGGGGCGCCGTTGATCGAGCGCGTGTCCATCGCCACCCGCGTCAGCGGCGGGAAGCTCCTGAGCAGCTCGACCAGGTCGTTGGGGCTGCCGGGCCGGCGGATCGTGCGCGAGAGGTCGCGGAAGGTGGGCTCGGCGTCGCGGGCGAAGAACCGCGCCTGCTCGAGGAAAGGCTCGAGCCGCCGCGCGACGGGCTTGGATGCGTCGACCAGCGGGTCCACGTCGTCGAGCGCCGAGCGCAGGTTCACGAAGGTCGTGTTGGCGCGGCGCATGAACGGCGGCAGCCGCTCGATCGACTCTGCGAGGGCGTCCTGCTGGCTGCCGAGCGCGCCGAAGGTGGAGTTGAGGTTCGAGACGACCCCGGCGAGGTCGTCGCGGCGGCTCGCGAGCGTGTTGACGAGCGCGGCCGAGTCGACGAGGAACCTCTCGAGCAGCGCCTCGTCCTCGGTCAGCTCCTCGAACAGGCGGCTGCCGGTCGAGAGGGCGGGATTCAGGTAGTGGATCCCGCGTCGCAGCTCCGGGCCGCGACCGCGCAGCGTGTCGGCCTGTCCCTTGACGAAGTCCTGCAGCGCGCCGCGCGTCTCCTCGTCGAAGAGCGCGAAGACCTGGTCGATCTCGATGGCGGTCTCGGTCTGGTCGGCGTCGATCTGCCCGCCGTCCTCGATCTCCTCGCCCCCGTCGGGACCGAGGTGGAGGTCGATGTAGCGGTTCGCGATCCCCGACAGCGAGGTCTGCTTGACGATGGCCCTGGTCCCGCGGCGCAGGGGCGCGTAGTCCCCGTCGACCGTGAAGCTGACCTCGGCCTGGCCGTTCTGGCCGACGTCGATCTCCTCGACGCTGCCCACGGCGTTGCCGGCCACTCGGACCTCGTTCCCGTTGACCAGCTGGCCGGCGTTGACGAACTGGGCCGTGACGCGATAGCCGCCGTCGCCCGCGAACAGAAGCCACGCGACCACCGCCACCGCGACCAAGACCACCCCGACCGCGACGACCCGCCCCGCCATCTACGGATTGCCATTCTGGCGCGGCCCAGCCACCTCCCGCGCTACTCACGAGAATCCTTTACCCCCCTGGATACCGCCGCTCAAGCCAGTAATGGCAGCAGCGCCTGGAGCTTTACCTCCGTCTCGGCCAGCTCCTCGGCGGGCACCGAATCGCGCACGATCCCGCAGCCGGCATACAGGTGGGCGAGCGGGCCCCGCAGCAGGGCGCAGCGGAGGGCGACGCAGAACTCCCCGTCCTCCGCGAGGTCGGTCCACCCCACGGCGCCCGCGTACCAGCCCCGGTCGAGCCCCTCTAGCGCTGGGATCAGGGGCATGGCTGCCTCGCGCGGCTCTCCCCCCACGGCGGGTGTCGGCATCAGGCGTCCGGCCAGCTCCACCGCCGGCACGGGGTCCGCCAGCTGGGCCCGGATCGGCGTGGCCAGGTGCTGGACGTTGTGGACCTTCACCAGCACCGGCTGGTCTGCCACGGCCACCCAGACGCTCACGGGCTCGAGCGTGCGCTCGATGCGGCGCGCCACGATGGCCTGCTCCTCGCGCTCCTTGGGGTTGCGCGCCAACTGTTCGCCGAGGTGGTCGTCCACGGCCGGATCGGCGCTCCGGCGGGTGGTGCCGGCGAGCGCGACGCTCTGGGCGCGCGCGCCGTCGCGGCGTACCAGCAGCTCCGGGCTGGCCCCCACGAAAGCGAGCTCCGGCGTGCCGACGCACCAGCAGAAGCAGGCCGGGAAGACCTGGCGGAGCGCACCGAGCACGGCGCCGGCATCGTGGTCGCGAGCGGCGTGCACGCGGACCTCCCGCGCGAGCACGACCTTCTCCAGCGCACCGGAGCGGATGCGCTCGACCGCGCGCTCGACGGCCTGCTCGTAATGGGCGGGTGGCGCCGCGCTGACCACTCGTGCCCGCTCGACCGGGTCGGGGTCCAGCAGGGGCATGGCCGCGGGAGCGAGGGCGGCCAGGCGCCCGTCGACGCGGTCGAGCAGCGCCTCGAGCGACTCGTCTCCGTCGACCGCGACCGTGACCGTCATGCGCGCCTCTCCGCGATGGCGGGCGAGGGAGACCTCGGGCAGCACGAGCGCGGCGGGCGTGAGCGGCGACCATTCCGGCGAGGCGCCGCCGTTCTCGGCGAAGGCGAACCCGCCCACGAAGACGGGGCCTGACCCCATGGGCGCGCCATCCAGGCCGTCCGTCAGCGCTCCGCGCCCGAGTGCACGCGCCGCGGCGGCCACCTCGCTGAACCGGTCGGGCCCGCGCGCTTCGAGCAGCGCCGCCTGCCCGAGGCCGGCGAGGACGAAGCCGTCGCGGTCCGGTTGCTCGAAGCAGAACCAGCGGTCGTCGGCTCTGCAGGCCGCGAGAACGGCAGCAGAGAGGTCGAGCCCGGGGTCGACCGGCACGGTGACCGCGGCCAGCGCCCGTGCGCGCTGTCGGCGCGCCCGTTCGAGGGCAGCCGTGACACGGGAGCGCAGCCGCTCGAGCGCCGCTCCTGTCAGGTGAAAATCAGGTGGGTGGGTAGTTCTAGTGCTCGTATGCGGTACTGAAACTACCCACCCCTGAGCCTGCTACGTCGCGCCGCGCCCCCGTGACACCGCGATCTCGCCCGTCCTGACCATCTCGATCAACCCGAACGGGCGCACCATCTGCTCGAAGGCCTCGATCTTGTCGTCGTTGCCTGTCACCTCGACGGTCACGGAGCGCTTCGATACGTCCACCGTCTTTCCGCGGAAGATGTCGATGAACTGCATGACCTGCGCGCGCGAGTCGCCGTCCTGGCACGAGACCTTGAACAGGGCCAGCTCCCGGGCCACCGTCTCCGCCGGCTCCAGGTCGCGGATCTTGATCACGTGCACCAGCTTGTGCAGCTGCTTCGTGACCTGGTCGATCGGGTGTGCGGCGCCGTCCACCGTCAGCGTGATGCGGGAGATCGAGGTGTCGTCGGTCGCCCCCACCGCCAGCGAGTCGATGTTGAAGCCGCGCCGGGCGAACAGGCCCGCTATGCGGGCAAGCACGCCTGGCTTGTTCTCCACGAGGATCGACAGGACGTGCTTGCGGCCGGTGCGGATCCCGCCGCTCGCCTCCAGGTCCTCGAGCCGCAGGACCTCCTTGGTGCCCGGCTCACCCATGCCTCAGCCCACCATGTCCCGCGCGGGCTGCCCTGCGGGGATCATCGGGTAGCAGTTCTCCTCCTTGGTCACGCGCACGTCCACGAGCACCGGGCCGTCCTCGGCGAGCGCCTCGCGGAAGGCGTCCTTCAGCTCGCCCTTGTCGCTCACCAGCATGCCCTTGGCGCCGAAGGCCTCGGCCAGCTTGACCCAGTCCGGGCTCGCCCCCATCTCGACCGACGAGTAGCGCTTGTCCCAGAACAGCTCCTGCCACTGGCGCACCATGCCGAGGTAGCCGTTGTTCATCAGGAACACCTTCACCGGCACCTGCTCGGTCACGCAGGTGGCGAGCTCCTGCACGTTCATGATCAGCGAGCCGTCGCCGGCGAGGCAGACCACGTCCTGGTCGGGGCAGGCGACCTTCGCCCCCATCGCCGAGGGCAGCCCGAAGCCCATCGTGCCGAGGCCGCCCGAGTTGATCCACTGGCGCGGGCGCGTAAAGCCGTAGTACTGCGCGGCCCACATCTGGTGCTGGCCCACGTCGGAGGTGACGATGGCGTCGCCGCCGGTGGCCTCGAACATGGCCTCGACCATGAACTGCGGCTTGATCTCCGAGTCGGCGCTCTCGTCGTAGCGCAGCGGGTGCTTCTCCTGCCAGCCGCGGATGCGCTGCCACCAGCCCTCCAGCCGCCCCGGGTCCGTCTCCAGCGCGCGGTACTCGGCCGTGAGCTTGGGCAGGATGTTGGCGGCGTCGCCCACGATCGGGATGTGGGCGGGCACGTTCTTCGAGATCTCCGCCGGGTCGATGTCGATGTGGATGAACTTCGCCCGCGGCGCGAACTCGGACAGCTTGCCCGTCACGCGGTCGTCGAAGCGGGCGCCCACCGCCACGATCAGGTCCGCCTCGTCCATCGCGTAGTTGGCCGTGCGGGTGCCGTGCATGCCGAGCATCCCTAGCCACTGCTCGTGGTCGGCCGGGAACGCGCCCAGGCCCATGAGCGTGCAGGTCACCGGCAGCTTGTCCGACAGGCACAGGTCGCGGAACTCGTGCGCGGCCTCGGCGTTGACGATCCCACCGCCGCCGTAGATCACCGGGCGGCGCGAGTTGGCGAGCGCCTTGGCCGCGAGCCTGACCTGCTTGGCGTTCCCCTCCGTGGTGGGCTGGTAGCCCGGAAGGTTCACCTTGGTGACCGGCTCGTAGGGGATGTCGGCGCGCGACAGGTCCTGGGGCACGTCCACCAGCACCGGCCCGGGGCGGCCCGTGGAGGCCACGTGGAACGCCTCGTGGATCGCCTTCGGGATGTCGCGCGGGTCCTGGATCAGGATCGAGTGCTTGACGATCGGCATCGTGATGCCGGAGATGTCTGCCTCCTGGAAGCCGTCCGTGCCGATCAGCTCGGTCCGCACCTGTCCCGTGAGGAACACGGTGGGCACGCTGTCCATCACGGCGTCCGCGATGCAGGTGACCAGGTTCGTGGCGCCGGGGCCGCTCGTGGCGAGCGTCACGCCGACCCGGCCGGAGGCCTTGGCGTAGCCCTCGGCCGCGTGGCCCGCGCCCTGCTCGTGCCGGCACTGCACGTGGCGGATGCCGGCGTCGTAGAGGGCGTCGTAGGTGGGGAGATTGGCGCCGCCAGGGATCCCGAATACGTGCTCGACGCCCTCGGCTTTGAGGCATTCCATGATGGCGTCAACGGCGCGCATGACGAGCATGCTCCTTTCCGGATGATGGCCAGGCTGGCCGGGCCAGGAAAGGCCAGTGTAACAGCGGTTTTTCGGGCTACAGAGCGGTCAGGCGCTCGGCGCCAGCCGCGGCCGTGGCGCCTCCAGCACACCACGACCAGCGGCGGAAGCCTGCGGGCAAGGAAGGGGGGTCCAACACATTGCGGCGATATATCCGCCGGAACGTGTTGAACCCCTTGAGTCCCCGCGAATCCGAGTGCTACGCCTTCCCCGAGTGGTCTATGAAGGTTCGCTTACGACCGCGCCCGCCTCCTCAGGCCACTCCAGGTCACGGCCGCAGCGCATGCAGACCTGGTCGTGCAGCGGGACGACGTTGTTGCACTCCGGGCACCGGCGCACGGGCTCCTCGCGCTCGTTGCGGTAGAGGACGGCCGCCAGCGTCCCGATCAGGGGGAGCGCCGCTCCCACGAGGAACCAGATCCAGAACGAGCTGCCCTTGAGCTTGCCGATCACCCCCGCCGAGAGGCCGCAGAAGAAGGCAAGTACGACGAACTCCAAGGGCGCTAGGTGCGAAGCACGCCGAACGCCCAGATCGCGGCGATCACCGCCAGCACCAGCACCACGATCCACGCAACGGCCGCGACGACCCCGATCACCATCTTGAAGAGGATGTAGGCGGCCACCAGGAGCACCGCGATCGCGATGAGCTTGCGGCCGACATCAGAGGCCAGTTGTCCCATGCCCCAAGTGTGGCAGAGGGTCAAAGCAAGCGCGGGGGCCTGGTGGCCAGGTACCGGTCGAGCCCCGGAAGCGGCACCGAGCACATCACCCAGCTCGGCCACCAGACCTGGAAGCCGAGCCGCCGCAGGCGGTCGAGCAGCCACCAGGAGTCGGTGGTGCAGAAGACGCCGAACGTCTCCGGCTCCTGCTGCTTCGCCACCCGGTCGAGCGCCGCCAGCACCACCGGCACCAGGTGCTCGGCCTCCTCTCCCACGGCCGGCCCGATCTCCCCGTCCGGGCTGACCCAGCAGAGCGCCGCCGCCTCGCCGCGCTCGCTGTCCATCATGGCCAGGCACGTGCGGGTGCGGCCGAAGAACTCGTGCAGCCGGGGGCGCTCGTGGCCGATCGCCGACGGCTCGAGCCGCTTCCACTCCGCCACGGCTCGCTCCGGGGTCAGCGCGTGCACGGCGGGCTCGGCGGCGTCCAGTTCGAGCGAGCGGCGCTCCATGTAGCGGTCGGCGCGGTGGCGCATGTGCCAGTGCCCGGTCACCGGCATCACCCCGAACTCGGTGTAGAGGCTGAGGTCCGCCGGCCGGCCGAGTCCGAGCACCACCCGCCCGAGCTCGGGGGTGGGCGACTCGGGCCAGCAGCGCTCGAGCAGCGCCCGGCCGACGCCGCGGCCGGCGTGGGATGGCGCCACCCACAGCTCGGTCAGCTCGTCCATGGCGCCGAAGCGGGCCGCGCGCGCGTAGCCCACCATCTCGTCGCCGTCCTCGCAGATCACGTAGCAGCCGTCCGGCTGGGCTGCGATGAACTCGAGCAGCGGGCGCTCGCGCTCCCACGCCTCCTGCAGATCCTCAGGGTCGCGCCGGTGGTCCGGCGGCAGGAGGCCGCGGTGCCGGCGCGACTCGTCCCAGGCCGCCTCGCCGAGCTCGAACGTGGCCCGCAGGTCCGCCGGGCCGCCCTCGCGGAACGACAGGACGCTCATGACTCGCCGCCCGGCTCGCGAAGCGCGGCGGGATGGCCGAGCTGGCCCAGCTCCGCGGAGCCCCGGCCGAAGAAGAGCCCGACGCCCCAGTCGAGGCCGAGGCGCACCTTCCGTGCAACGCCCGGCATCATCATCAGATGGTAGGTGCGCGCGGCGAACCAGGCGGGAAAGCCGCGAAGGCGGACGCCGAGCACGGTCGCCACCGCCTTGTGCCGGCCCATGTCCACGAACACCCCCAGCGTCCGGTAGCGGAACGGCTTCGGCCGGCGGCCGCGAAGCGTGGCGGCCACGTTCTCGGCCACCCGGCGGCCCTGGCGGATGGCGTGCTGGCACGTGGGCGGGCTGGGCGACTTGCGGCGCTTGGCCGGGTCCGGCACGGCGGCCGCATCGCCGATCGCCCAGACGTTGTCGCGGCCCGCCACCCTCATGGTCGCGTCCACCTCGATCCGCCCCTGCTCGCTCAGCGGCAGCCCGAGCTTGCGCACCACCGGCGCCGGCTTCACGCCGGCCGTCCAGCACAGCATGCGCGTCGGGATGCGCTCCCCGGTGGACAGCGTCGCCGAGCGCTCGTCCATCCCCTTCAAGGTCGTGTTGGTGCGGATCTCCATTCCGCGCCCGCGCAGCTCTCGCGTGGCGAACTCGGCGAGGGGCGCCGGGATCTCCTGCATCACGCGGTCCGTCGCCTCGACCAGCACGAAACGCGTGCCGGCCATGCGGCAGCGCGGGTAGCGGTCGATCACGTCCGCCGCGTAGTCCTGCAGCTCGGCGATGCCCTCGAGCCCGGCGTAGCCGGCGCCGACGAACACGACCGTGAGGTACTCGCCGCGCGCCGCCTCGTCCGGGAGCGACTCGGCGATCTCCATGTTCAGCAGGAGCCGGTTCCGGAGGGCGATCGCGTCGGCGAGCGACTTGAAGCCGAGCGCGTTGTCGGCCAGCCCGGGCACCGGCAGCTCACGCGAGACCGAGCCGGGCGTGAGGATCAGCTGGTCGTAGCGCAGCGTCTCCTCACGGCCGTCGACCGTGTGGACGTGCACCTCGCCCGAGTCCAGGTCGGCTCCGGCCAGCCTGCCGAGCCGGATGTCGGTCCAGTCGAGCTCCTCGCGCAGCGGCACGACCACGTGGCGGGGCTCGAGCGACCCCGCCGCGGCCCCGGGGAGCAGCGGGGTGTAGAGGAGGAAGTTGACGTCGGTGACGAGCAGGATGCGGGCGCTGTGGCGCGGGAGCCTGCGCTCCAGGCGGCGGGCGGCGTAGAGCCCGCCGAAGCCGCCGCCGGCGATGACGACGTCGGACGCCACTAAGACCGGGCGGCCCGCCGCGCCTCGTCGAGGGCCGGGCGCATCCGCGCCGGGAGGCGGCGCCGCACCCGCCAGGGCGCCCCCGCGAAGGCGTGGTTCGCCACGGTGGCGAAGCCGGCCTCGTCCACGCGCAGCGCGAGCAGCAGGTGCGCGACGCGGTCCGAGGGCGGCAGCTCGGGCTCGCTGGTCCGGACGCAGTAGCAGTGCACGCGCCGCCCCTTCGGCGTCGCGAGCAGCGCGCCTGCCTCGCCGACGAGCCAGACACCCAGCTCGCCGCGCTCCAGCGCGAGCCCTGTGGCCCTCTGAAGCTCGCGCTCGTCATGCCCGAGCAGGTCCGCGAGCAGGCCCTGCGCCGTCGGTTCCGCCGCCTCGTTGCGCGGCCCCTTCGGGCGCACGACGCTCGCGCCGCGGAAGGCGTACAGCTCGGGGATGATCCAGGCGTGCGCGAACGCCGCCAAGGTGACCGGCGCGGCGAGCGGCTCGAGCCACAACATGCCGACGCCCGCGATCACGAACGGCACGCTGTACAGCAGCGTCCAGGCCTGCCAGATGCGGCCCCAGCGCCGCAGCCAGTGCGCGTCCGTGCGCGTGCGCCACGGGACCGCGGCGAGCTCCGGTAGGGCCTGCCCAACTGCCACGGAAGCCGCTAGCCGCCCGCGATCGGCCGCCGCATGATCACGAGGTCGGCCTCGCGCGGCAGCTCGCGCACGTGCGTCGCCTTACGCGGTCCGTCCGGAACTGTGCCGATCCAGCCGAGCTCCGTCTGAGAGCGAAACTCCTCGACCGCCTCGGCGAAGGCCCGGTCATCAGCCGCGGTCCATTCCGCGAGGGTGGTGTGCCCCGTGCCGTCCATCCGAATCAGTCGTGCCATGCCCTCCTCCTCAATGCTCGTGGGCGGCCAAGGATACGCCTGCATGCGATTCCACTTCCCGGGTAGATGCGCGAAAGCACGCCCCCACAGAAGGAGACTCAGATGTCAGCGAGAACGAGAGCACGTCGAGCCGGACGCGGACGCGGCGGCGGCCGCTCGAAGCCGGGCGGCGCCGGGTCACTGGTGAGCCGCGTGACCGGGATGCTCGGCGGATCGGGCCGCCGCGGCGCGAGCACCGGAGGCGGCCTCGCCAGCCGCGCGACGGGCTTCGTGCGCGGCTTCATGAGCGGCGGCACAACGAGCCGGCGCGGCCGCGGGCGGCGGCGCCGCTAGTCCCCGAGTCGTTCCCGGATCAGCCGCTGGACCTCGCCGCCGTCGGCGCGGCCCTTCGTCTCGCGCATCACCGCGCCGACGATCGCGCCGATGGCGGCGGTCTTGCCGGCCTTGTACTTCTCGACCGCGTCGCCGTTGTCGGCGATGGCCTGGTCGACGATCGTTCCCAGCTCGTCCTCGCCCGCGCGGCCGAGGCCCTTCGACTCGACCACCGCCGCGGGGTCGCCGCCCTCGGCCACAAGCACGTCGAGCACCTCCTTGCCCGCCGAGGCCGAGACCTCCTTCGCGGCCACCATCCCCACCAGCCGGGCGAACGCGCCGGGATCCAGCTTCGTGCCGGCCGGGTCGGCATCCCCGATGCGCGCGGTCAGCTCGTTGGTGGTCCAGTTGGCGAGCGTGCGGGGGTCAGCGCCGTCAGTCGACAGCGCCGCCTCGTAGAAGTCGCCGAGCTCCGAGCGGAACGCGAGCAGCTTCGCCGCGTCACCCGACAGCCCGAGCTCGCGCTCGAGCCGCTCGGCGCGCGCCGCCGGCAGCTCTGGCAGCGCCGCGCGCGCCCGCTCGAGCATCTCCTCCGTGGGCACGAGCGGCACCAGGTCGGGCTCGGGGAAGTAGCGGTAGTCGTGCGCCTCCTCCTTCGAGCGCAGCGAGCTGAGGCTCCCCGACTGGGGGTCGTAGTGGAGCGTCTCCTGCTCCACCTCGCCGCCCTCGGCCACGATCGCCTCCTGCCTGCGGACCTCGGCGTCGATGCCGCGCTCGAGGAAGCGGAACGAGTTCATGTTCTTCAGCTCGGTCTTGGTGCCGAGCGTGGCCTCGCCGGCCGGGCGGATCGACACGTTCGCGTCCATCCGCAGCGAGCCCTCCTCCATGTTCACGTCGGAGACGCCCATGCGCCGCAGCGTGGCCTGGAGCAGCCGCCCGAACTCCGCGGCCTCGGCGGCCGACCGCAGGTCGGGCTCGGTGACGATCTCCACCAGCGGGGTGCCGCCGCGGTTGAAGTCGACGACGCTCGACTCGGCCCCGTGGATCCTGCCGGAGCTGCCGGCGTGCACCAGCTTGGCGGCGTCCTCCTCGAGGTGGACGCGGTGGATGCGCACGTCGCCGAGATGGCCGCCCGTGCAGAGCGGGATGTCGTACTGACTGATCTGGTACGCCTTCGGGCTGTCGGGATAGAAGTAGTTCTTGCGGTGGAAGATGGAGCGCGGGGCGATGTCGCAGCCGAGCGCCATGCCGATCATCAGCGCGTAGTGCACGGCCTCGGCGTTGGTCACGGGAAGCACGCCCGGGTGTGCCAGGCAGATGGGGCAGGTGCGGGTGTTGGGCTCCTCGCCGAAAGAGAGCGCGCAGCCGCAGAACATCTTCGTCCGGGTGGCGAGCTGCACATGGATCTCGACCCCGATGACGGTCTCGTACTCGCGCACGCTCATCCCACCGGCACCCCCTCGAACCCGATCGCCTTCTCGAGCGCATGCGCGGCATCCAGGATGCGCCCTTCCGAGAAGGCGGGCCCGGCGATCTGGAACCCCACCGGCAGGCCCTCGGACAGCCCGCAGGGAATCGACACCGCCGGCGTTCCCGCCAGCGACATCGGCACTGTGAAGTAGTCCGACAGGTACATGGCGAGCGGGTCGGCGGTGCGCTCGCCGAGCTTGAACGCGACCGTCGGCGAGGTGGGCGTCACGACGAAGTCGACCTCCTGGAAGGCGGCCTGGAAGTCCTCCACGATCTTGGTGCGTACCTGCTGGGCCTTGCCGTAGTACGCCTCGTAGTAGCCCGAGGAGAGCGCGTACGTGCCGATCATGATGCGGCGCTTTACCTCGGCCCCGAAGCCCTCGTCGCGTGTGCGCTCGTACATCGAGAGGAGGTCGCCGTAGTCCCCGGTGCGATAGGCGTAGCGCACGCCGTCGTAGCGGGCCAGGTTGGCGCTCGCCTCGGCGGGGGCGATCACGTAGTAGGCGGAGATGCCGTGGCGGGCGCTCGGCAGGTCGACGTCCACGACCGTGCCGCCGAGCTCCTCGATCCGGCCGAGCGTACGGCGGCAGACGTCGGCGACGCCGGGGTCGAGGCCTTCCTCCTCGAGGCCCCACGAGCCGAACCGGAGCCCGTCGAGCCGCTCGGCGCTCGGCAGCTCGACCTCGTCAGGGAGCCCGATCGAGGTGGAGTCGCAGGGGTCGCGGCCCTCGAGCGCGCGCAGCATCAGGGCGGCGTCGGTCACGTCGCGGGTGAGGGGCCCGCACTGGTCGAGCGATGAGGCGAAGGCGATCATTCCGTAGCGGCTCACCGCGCCGTAGGTGGGTTTGAGGCCGACTATCCCGCAGAGCGAGGCCGGCTGGCGGATCGAGCCGCCGGTGTCGGTGCCGATCGCCCAGGGGGCCGTGCCGGCCGCCACAGCCGCGGCGCTGCCGCCGCTCGAGCCGCCGGGGACGCGCTCGCGGTCCCATGGGTTGCGCACCGGCCCGAAGCCGGAGTTCTCGTTGGAGGAGCCCATGGCGAACTCGTCCTGGTTGGTCTTGCCGAGCACCTTCGCGCCCGCCGCCTGGAGGTTGCGCACGCTCGTGGCCGTGTAGACGGGCAGGTAGCCCTCGAGGATGCGCGACCCTGCGGAGCTCGGCACCCCCTCGACGCAGAAGAGGTCCTTCACCGCGACCGGCGGCAACTCGCCCCCGCCGCCGTCCTCGTCCGCGACCCACAGGTATGAGCCGAGCTCGTCGGCCTGCGCACGCCCGCGCCAGAACTCGAACACCTCCTCGCCCGACACCTCGCCGGCGCTGATGCGCTCGGCCTGGCGGGCGGCGCTCTGGGCGAGCAGCTCGCTCACGCCGCCCCCGGGCTGGGCACGCGGAAGCCGCCGCCTGCCACGTCGGGGGCGCCCTGGAGCGCCTTCTCGCGCGGGAGGCTGGGGCGCGGGACGTCCTGGCGCAGCACGTTCTGGAGCTCGACCACGTGCGACGTGGGCTCGACTCCCTCGAGCTCCAGCATGTTCATACGCTCCACGTGCTCGAGGATCTTGGACAGCTCGGCGGGCATGCGCTCGAGCTGCTCGTCGCTGAGCCGTAGGCGCGCGAGCCGGGCGACGTGGAGGATCTGTTCGCGCTCGATCATGGCCGCCGATTGTAGGAGCGCCGGGCGGCGAGGCTCACGCGGCCGGCGTCACCTCGCGGAACTCCCTTCCCTCGTCCTCGGCGCGCACCGACGCCGCGCAGGCGAACGCGATCACCCCGAGCACGCCCAGCGCGAGCGGCGCGCCGAACTGGATGGTGGTCACCTCGTCGAAGCCGGGTTCCTGGATCACCCGGTAGACCACCAGCAGCGCCGTGAGCGCCGCCGCCAGGCCGGCCCAGGCCGTCGGGCTGAGGCCGCGCTCGTAGCGACGGCCCGCGGCGCGCGCGAACGCGGCTAAGATCGCGAGCGCCGCGGTGCCGAGCAGGCCCACGAGGATGGCGCGGTCGATCGCGGCGTCCGCCTGCCACGCGTTGCGCTCCTCGCCCTCGGCCGTGGCGGCGGCGTCGTCGGCCAGCTCGGCTCCCTCCCCCCGCGCCGGGGCTCCCTGCTCGAACTCGCGCGCCTGCTGGCCGCCCTTGGTGCTGTACCAGTCGGCCGCGGTGGCGAACAGCAGGCCGAGCGCCGCCAGGAAGGCGACCCAGTCGGCCGCGCGCAGGCGCGCGAAGGTCATTCCGGGCGCGGAGCCGGGAGCGGCTCGATCTCACGCGGGGGCGATGTCGGCCGGCCCGTCAGGTCGGTGTGGCGCCCGGGCGGCGAGAGCCGCTCGTCGCGCATGGCCACCGCGCTGCCGGCGACGATGCCGATCGCCGCCACCAGGCCCAGCCACACACCGGGCTCGCGGCCGTCGAAGCCGTCCGGCAGGTTGGCCAGCCGCACCAGCACGAGCACCAGGCCGATCAGGCCGACCAGCGCGACCAGGGAGGCCAGCGCCACCGGCACCGCCGGCACGCGCTGTGAGCCGGTGACCACGAGCAGACTGACGCCGGACGCGGCCACGAGGGCCAGGGCGACGTCGACCACGGCGAGCGCCTCCCACCCGCTCGCGTCCCCCGCACCGGCCCCGTACCAGGGCAGGAACAGGGAGACGAGCAGGGCCACCCCGGCGAGGGCCGCGATCCACTCGCCGGCTCTGAGCCTTCTCAGATCCATGCGCGGGCAGCGTAGCGCCGGGCGGGGCGCCGAGGCGCCGCGTCGGATGCGATGCGGGTCGGTGCCGCCGCCCCCGGCGCGAGGGGGCACCGGGAGCGAGCGGACCGGACTCGACGAGGGCCGCCGCGGGGGATGGCCTGGCCCTTCGTCTCTGGCTTGGAGCGGTGTTTGCCAGCGCCCCGACCGGGACGCTACGTCCAAGCTCGCGATGCAGATTGCCACCCCGAGCTGGTCTGGACCAGTGGGGTTTACCCGCCTCCCGAGGTACGGGTAGCCGTACCACGGCGCGCCGCGCGCAGCGTGTTCACGAGCAGCATCGCGCGGGTCATCGGCCCCACCCCGCCGGGCACCGGCGTGATCGCGCCGGCCTTCCCGCGCACGGCCTCGAAGTCCACGTCGCCGACGAGGCCGTCGTCGGTGCGGTTCGTGCCCACGTCGATCACGATCGCGCCCTCGTGGACCATGTCGGCGGTCACCAGCCCCGGCGACCCCACCGCCGCGATCAGCACGTCCGCCTCCCGGCAGACCGCGGGAAGGTCGCGCGTGCGCGAGTGGCAGTGGGTCACCGTCGCGTTCGCCCCCAGCAGCAGCTGCACGAGCGGCTTGCCCACGAGGATCGAGCGGCCGAGCACCACCGCGCGGGCGCCCTCGAGCTCGGCGCCCGCCTCGCGCAGCAGCTCCATCACGCCCGCGGGCGTGCAGGGCACCATCGCCTCGTCGCGATCCTGCATGAGCAGGCCGGCGTTGACGGAGGTGAGGCCGTCCACGTCCTTGGCCGGGTCGATCAGCGAGATGAACTCGTCCTGGGCGAGGTGGTCGGGAAGCGGCAGCTGGAGCAGGATGCCGTGCACCCGCTCGTCGGAGTTCAGGTCGCGCAGCAGCGCGGCGAGGTCCTCCGAGGAGATGTCGCCGCCCGGCTCGTGGTGGAACGACTCGATGCCAGCCTGGGCGGAGTCCTCGCGCTTCATGCGCACATAGACGGCCGAGGCCGGGTCGTCGCCGACCAGCACGGTGGCGAGGCCGGGGGTCACGTCGAGGTCCGCGATCTCGCGCGCGACCTCCTCACGGATCCGCGCCGCGACCGCCTTGCCGTCGACGATCCGGGCGCTCATCGCTTCTTCAGCGGCGCGTAGTCCGCCATCAGCTTGCGCTCGCTGCCGTCCTCCGCGAAGCGCACCACCACCAGGCCGCCGGGCTCGACGCCCACCACCACGCCCTCGCCGAAGTTGGCGTGCACCACGTCCTCCCCGAGCGCGAACGTGGCACCGGGCGCGCGCGGCTCCGGCGCCCCGGGCGCTCCGCCCCCCCAGGTCGAGGCGGCCGCCGGCCCGGTCGGCGCGCCGGGCTCGCGGTCGGTCAGCTCGATCGGCACCTCGTCCACGAAGCGGCTGCGCAGGTTCCAGTCGCGGTTGCCGAACAGCGCGCGGGTGCGGGCGAAGGTGAGGTAGAGCTCGCGCTTCGCCCGAGTCATCCCCACGTAGGCGAGCCGGCGCTCCTCCTCGAGGTCGCCCGACTCGATCGAGCGCGAGTGCGGGAACACGCCGTCCTCGAGGCCGATCAGGAAGACGGTGCCGAACTCGAGCCCCTTGGCGTTGTGGAGCGTCATCAGCGTGACGAGGCCCTGCTCGTCCTGGAGCTTGTCCTGCTCGGACACGAGCGCGACCTGCTGGAGGAACGCGTCGACCGAGGGTTCCTCCTCCCTGGCGTCGTACTCGCGCGCGACGCCCACGAGCTCCTCGAGGTTCTCTACCCGCACCTGCGACTCGACGGTCCGCTCCGCCTTCAGCGCCTCGATGTAACCGGTCTCCTCGAGCGTCTCGGCGAGGAGGTCGCCCACCGGCGCGCCGCCGTCGTAGCGCTCCTGCAGCCGCTCCATGACCGACATGAAGCGTCCGACGGCCTTGATGGCGGCCGCGCCGAGGCCCGGCACCTGCTCGGGCACGGCGGCGACGTCCCAGATCGACTCGCCGATCGTGTTCGCGTACCCCGCGATCCGCCCCTGCGACGTCTGGCCGATGCCGCGCCGGGGCGAGTTGACGATGCGCCCGAACGCGACGGCATCGGCCTGGTTGACGAGCAGCGTCAGGTAGGCGAGAGCGTCCTTGATCTCGGCGCGGTCGTAGAAGCGCGGGCCACCGAGGACCTGGTACGGGACGCCGTAGCGCACGAGCATGTCCTCGAGGACGCGGCTCTGGGCGTGGGTCCGGTAGAAGACGGCGATGTCGTCGCGCGAGCCGCCCTCGTCGACGAGCCGCTCGACCTCCGACACCACGAAGCGCGCCTCGGCATGCTCGTCGTCGAGCTCGCGGACGTGGACCGGATCCCCCTCGCCGAGATCCGACCAGAGCGTCTTCTCCTTGCGCGAGCGGTTGTTGGCGATGACGCCGTTGGCCGCGCGAGAGGATGGTCTGGGTGGAGCGGTAGTTCTGCTCGAGCTTGATGACGGTCGCGTCCGGAAACGCCTGCTCGAAGTCGAGCACGTTCCGAATGTCGGCTCCGCGAAACGCGTAGATCGAGTTGTGGGTGAGAAGGCCGCCGGCGATGAAGTTGTGCGTGATCTCGATGTCCAAGTCGTACACGGCGGCGTCGAGGTGGACCCGCTCGGCCCTATCGACGATGTCATCGGTCCCGTCCTCCGCGAACACGACCATGCCGGGCCGCACGGAGACGGCCGGGACCCCGAGTCGATGAAGCTCGACGAGAGTGTCGGTCGGGTCCCGAAGTGCCGGCGAGGGCGGCCCTGGGGGCGCCAAAGAGACCGCTGTGCGGGCGTTGCGCCATTGCTCGGGCCAGCCTTGCCGGCTCGCCGCGAAGTGGACGTGCTCGGGCGTGCTCACCACGCGGCGGCCGCCGCGTGTCGTCACGACCACGCCCTCCGAAGCGCGCGTCCTGTGTGTGCGCACCACCCGGGCCGGGCGCAGGTCGCCGCTGCCGTAGCTCGAGAGGACCATCTCCCCCTCGCGGACCTCTTCGATCGCCTTCGTCGTGCCATCAGCCATCGTCACCTGCGTGCCGGCCACCAGGCACTGGTCGTCATCGCCCACCACGCACAGGTTCCGGTGCTCCTCGCACAGCAGCTGCAGCCAGCGGTACTGGGCGCGGTTCGTGTCCTGGTACTCGTCCACCAGCACGTGCCTGAACGAGCGGCGGTAGCGGTCGCGCACGTCGGGGAAGAGCTCGAACAGGTTCACGCAGCGGAACAGCAGGTCGTCGAAGTCCATCGCGTTCGCGGCGTGCAGGCGCGGCTCGTACAGGTCGTACACGTCGGCGGCGGTCTGCTCGAAGAAGCTCCCCACCTTCAGCCGATAGGCCTCGGCGTCCAGGAGCGCGTTCTTCGCCTCCGAGATCTGGTTGCGGATCCCGCGCGGCGCGAAGCGCTTCGGGTCGATGTCGAGCTCCTCGATGCAGTTCTTGACCAGCCGCAGCGAGTCCTGCTCGTCGTAGATCGTGAACCCGCGCGTGTAGCCGAGCCGCTCGGCGTCCGCGCGAAGCATGCGCGCGCAGGCCGAGTGGAACGTCATCACCCACATCGCCCGCGCCCGGCCTCCCACGAGCCCCTCCACCCGCTCGCGCATCTCCTGGGCGGCCTTGTTGGTGAACGTGATCGCGAGGATCTCGCCCGCGGCAGCCTGGCCCGTTCCCACCAGGTGCGCGATCCGGTGCGTCAGCACGCGCGTCTTGCCCGAGCCGGCGCCAGCCAGGATCAGCAGGGGCCCCTCGCCGTGCAGGACGGCCTCGCGCTGAGGCTCGTTCAGCCCCTCAAGCAGGGCCTCGGTGGCGACCGGTGCGCTCACCCTCGCGAGGATAGATGGGGCGGCGGCGGCCCCTCAGGGCAGGAAAGCTAGCCGCGATCAGGGGGGTGGGTAATCCCAGTACCGCATACGAGCATTGGAATTACCCACCCCCCTCAGCGGCCCTACAGGTCGCGCCGCGCGAACCCGACCCGGGCTGCGAGCCCCACCAGCGCCAGGTACGCCGCGCTCCAGAGCCACAGCAGCGCCCCGCCCTCCTGCGCGCCGCCGAACGGTCCGAGGCGGACGATCACGCCCGTCGCGCCGCGCACGTCCTCGGTCAGCGCGTTCAGGCCCGCCTGGTACAGCGCCTCGAACGGCAGCAGCCACGAAGCCACCTCGGCGACGTTCTCGAGCGTCTCGACGCTGAGCGCATCCCCGATCTGGCCCAGCAGGCCGGCCGCCAGCCCGGCGCCGAACGCCATGAACACGGCGATGCCGTTGGCCGTGGCAGACAGGAAGATCGAGCCGAGCAGCGCGATCGCCGCGATCAGCACCACGCCCGCCACGAGGCCGATGCCCGGGCTGACCGGATGGTCGGGCCACCAGCCTCCGGCGGCCGCGGTGATCAGCATCGCCGCCGTGTAGACCGCCGCGACATACGCGGCGCACACTCCGGCCGCGGCCAGGAAGCGGCCTAAGAGCAGCTCCGTGCGTCCCACCGGCCGCACCACGAGCGGCTGAAGCAGCCCGCGCTCGGCGTCGCCGCGCACCGCGCCCAGCGTGAGGAACACGGCCAGCACGCAGCCGAGGAACAGCGTCGTGAACATGGCGAGGCCGAGCAGCGTGGACCCCGTCAGCACCTTGTCGTCGACCGGGGCGCGCTCGCCGCTGACCTCGGCGACGGAGTCGAACGCCGCCTCGGTCCCCACGGCGTATAGCCCCAGGAACGCGAGGGTCAGCAGGAGCACGACCGCGAACACGCGCCGGCGGGTCGACTCCCGCAGCGCGTACGCCGGCGATCGTCAGCGCTCCGCTCACGACCCCGCCACCGCCTCCAGGTAGGTGTCCTCGAGCGTCGAGGACAGCACCCGCACGCCGTACACGCGCTCGCCCGCCGCCACCAGCCCGGCCACGAGCTCCGGCACCTCCTCCCGCACGGCGTCGGGGAAGGTCCGCGTGCCGCCGTCCACGTCGATCTCCACGCCGCGCGCCTGGGCCAGCTCGCCCGGCGACCCTTGCGCGACGATCCGCCCGGCCACCAGGATCGCCACGCGGTCGCAGACCCGCTCCACCTCGCTCAGCAGGTGGGAGTTCAGCAGCACGGCGACACCGCGCCGCTTCAGCTCGACCAGCAGGTCGCGCACGATCCGCCGGCCCACCGGGTCGAGCGCGCTCGTCGGCTCGTCGAGCATCAACAGCCGCGGCGAGCCCACCAGCGCCTGCGCGATGCCGAGCCGCTGCTGCATGCCCTTCGACATCGCCTCGACCTTCACCCCGCCCGCCTCCCCCAGGCCCACCAGCTCGAGCAGCGCGCCGCGCTCGGGCGGCCCGCCGCTCGAGCCGGCCAGCCGCTGGTGGAGCTGGAGCAGCTCGTCGGCGCGCAGCCAGCCCGGGAAGCGAAACAGCTCGGCGAGGTAGCCGAGCCTGGCCCGCGCGGCGGCCGACCCGGCGGGCTCGCCGGTCACCCGGGCCTCGCCGTCCGTGGGGCGCACCAGGCCGCAGGCGATCTTCACGAGCGTCGACTTGCCCGCCCCGTTGGGGCCCAGCAGGCCGACGAGCTCGCCCGGCTGGACCTCCAGATCCACCCCGCCAAGCGCGAGCGTCGCCCCGTACCGCTTACCGAGCCGGTGGCATTCGAACGCCGCGGACACGCGGGGCAGTGTAGGAAGAGGGGCATGGGTCTCCTCCACGAGGTGCGCTCCTTCTGCCGCGAGATCGCGCGGACCGCGCGCTTCGTCTCGATCGACCTCGACGCGGCGCGACCGCCCGCGCGGGCCGACCCGCCCGCGCTCGACCCGGAGGCGCACTACCTGGAGGGCAGCCGCGAGGACGTGGCCGCCTACCTCCTGACCCTCGACGCCGTCAACTTCGGCTCGGGCTGGTTCCCGACGCTCCGCAAGCGGCCCGGCCGCTCGGGCTACTTCACGGTGGCCTGGGCGCTCGCCGACCGCTTCCGCGCCCACGGGCCGTGGTCCGACGAGGAGCTGCGCGCGCTCCAACCCGCCGAGCTGGCGAGCGTGCTCGGCCAGGAGCCGGGCCATCCGCTGATGCGCCTCTATGCCGAGGCCCTGCGGGACCTGGGCCGCTTCCTCGGCGGCCGCACGGCACTCGACCTGATCGCCGAGGCGGACGGCTCCGCCGAGCGCCTCGCCTCGATGCTCGCCCGCGGCATGCGCTTCTTCGACGACCGCGGCTTCTACAAGCGCGCCCAGATCGTCCCGAGCGATCTCGCCCTGGCCGGCCTGGCGAGCTTCCACGACCTCGACCGGCTCACGATCTTCGCCGACAACCTGGTGCCGCACGTGCTGCGTGTGGACGGCGTGCTCCGCTACGACCCGGACCTCGCGGCCCACATCGACGCCGAGCGGCTCCTGCCGCCGGGACGCGAGGAGCGGGAGATCCGCGCCTGCGCCCTGCACGCGTGCGAGCTGCTCACCGAGCGCACCGGCCTCCCGCCGCGCGTGCTCGACATCCGCTTCTGGAACCGCGGGCAGGCGCCGGAGTACAAACGGGTACCCCGGCACCGCACCCGCGGCGTCTATTACTGAGCCGAACGCGCCTCCACGGCCGTGTCGGGGTTGTCCGAGAACAGCCCGTCCACGCCCAGCTCGTAGAACTGCTCGTACTCGCTGAAGGCGTCGCCGTAGTCCGACGGCACCGGACTCGAGCGCAGCTCGAGCGGCAGGAACTCGTTCTCGTTCCGGAACGTGTAGGGGTGGACCACCAGCCCGGCGCGGTGCGCCCGCTGAACGAAGTCGGTCGGCGGGAGCGAGTTGCCTGCCGCGTCCCTCGGCACGATGTAGTTCTTCGACGGTCCAACGCCGTCCGCGTAGCGCGCCACGTCGCGCAGGCCGGCGTCGGTGGCCAGCTCGCCGTAGGTGCGGGTGTCGCCCACGGGCCTCGCCCCGGCCGCCCCGAACAGCTGCACCAGCGGCGTGTCGATCCTGTCGTCGAGCTCCCTCAGGTTGCCGGTCTCGAACGACTGCACGAACACCTTGTCGCGGCGGTCGTCGAGCCCGTTCCGCCGCAGCGTAGCCACCAGCGGCCGCTCGAGCGGCAAGCCGATCCCCTGGAAGTAGGTGGGGTGCTTCGTCTCGGGGTAGATGCCGATCTCGCGGTCCAGCTCCCGCGACAGCCGTCGGGCCAGGTCGATGACCTCCTGGAACGTCGGCACCTGATAGCGGCCGTTGTAGATCGTGTTCTCCTGGCGCGTGCCGGGGATGCGCTCCTTCGCCCGCAGCGTCTTCAGCTCCGCGAGCGTGAAGTCCTCGGTGAACCAGCCCGTCAGGGTAAGGCCACGCTCGATGGTCTTGGTCTTGCGCCGGCGGACGAACTCGGGGTGGTCGGCCACGTCCGTCGTCTGGGAGATCTCGTTCTCGTGGCGCGCCACGAGCACGCCGTCCTTCGTGATGACCAGGTCGGGCTCGATGTAGTCCGCGCCCATCCGCGCGCCCAGCTCGTAGGCGGCGAGGGTGTGCTCGGGCCGGTACCCGGAGGCGCCGCGGTGGGCGACCACGAGGGGGCGATCGTCGTGGCGCGACGACGCCTTGCGGCCGCGGTCACGATCGTCGTCGTCCGCGAACGACACGCTCGCCAGCGTGCCCGCGCCGAGCGCAAACACCAACATGAGAAGTGTGGGAAATCTGGAAAGTTTCATGCCGCCAGGAAAGCTCCCCGTGCCCCGGCGACGTAAACCTCTGGTGACCCCGGTGTTACCCGCCCGCTGAGTCGGGCCCGCCGCGGCGCTTCAGCGGCCGCACCTCGCCGCCCTCCGGCTTGCGACCGGTCTGCTCGGCCACCAGCTCCTCGAGCTGGGCGATCCGGTTGACCAGGCCGGCGATCGCGTCCGCCACAGGGTCGGGCAGGTGGATCCAGTCGGCGTCGGGGCCCTCCGGCTTCTTTCCGTCCACCCGCACCGGGTGGCCCGGGTTGCCCACCACCGTGCAGTTCGGCGGCACGTCGTGGATCACGACCGAGTTGGCGCCGATCTTCGAGCGGTCGCCCACCTCGATCGGCCCCAGCAGCTTGGCGCCCGAGCCGATCATCACCTCGTCTCCCACGGTGGGGTGGCGCTTGCCGCGTGCGAACCCGGTCCCGCCGAGCGTCACGCCCTGGTACACCGTCACGTCGTCCCCCACCTCGGCCGTCTCGCCGACCACCACGCCGGCGCCGTGGTCGATGAAGAATCCGCGCCCGATCCGCGCCGCCGGGTGGATCTCCACGCCGGTGACCACCTTCATCAAGTTGGCGAGCATCCGGGGCGCCAGGGGCACGCCCGCATCGTGCAGGGCGTGCGAGACGCGGTGGGCCAGGATCGCCTGCACGCCGCCATAGGTGAGGAGGATCTCGGCACTGCCGACGCTGCGCGCGGCGGGATCGCGCTCCTGCGCCGCCGTCAGGTCCTCGCGCAGCTCGCGCGCGACGCGGGCGAGTGTGGACATGCCGATCACGGGACGAAGAACGGCGTGCTCACGTAACGGTCGCCGGAGTCCGGCAAGATCACCACGATCCGCTGGCCGCGCATCTCGGGCCGCGACCCGACCTGTGCGGCGGCCCAGACCGCGGAACCGGCCGAGATCCCCGCGTTCACGCCCTCGCGGAGCGCGCACAGGCGAGCGGTCTCGATGGCGTCCTCATCGTCGACGGGGACGATCTCGTCGATCACCTCGCGGTTCAGCACGTCCGGGACGAAGCCGGGGCCGATTCCGTCGATCTTGTGCGGCCCGGGCCGGCCGCCCGAGAGCACCGGGGAGGAGCTCGGCTCCACCGCCACCACGTGCAGCGCCGGGTTGCGCTCCTTCAGCCGCTCGCCGCAGCCGGTGATCGTGCCGCCGGTGCCGCACGACGCCACGAGCACGTCGACCGATCCGTCGGTGTCGCGCCAGATCTCCTCGGCGGTGGTGCGGCGGTGGATCTCCGGGTTGGCGGGGTTCGAGAACTGGTTCGGCACGTAGCAGTCGCCCCGCTCGCGGCAGATCCGCCTGGCCTCCTCGACGGCCTCGTTCATGCCGCCCATCGACTCGACCCAGACCACCTCCGCGCCGTACAGCCGCAGCAGCTTCTCGCGCTCCCGGCTCATGCCCTGAGGCATGGTGATGACGAGGTCGTAGCCCTTCGCCGCGCACACGAACGCGAGCGCGATGCCGGTGTTGCCGGAGGTGGACTCGACGATCGTGTTCCGTCCCGGCTCGATCCTCCCCTCCGCCTCGGCGGCGGCGATCATCGCCACGCCGATCCTGTCCTTGACGCTGCCCGCGGGGTTGTAGGCCTCGAGCTTGCCGATCAGCTCGGCGCCGCAGTCGGGCGCCACGCGCGTGAACCGGACCATCGGCGTGTTGCCGACGATGTCGGCGAGGTTGTCGGGAATCGCCCGTGGCAGGGGCCGAACGCTCACGCCCTCGACTGTAGCCGCCGGAGCGTGCCGCACTCTCCCGCCCCGTCAGCCGGTGCCGGTGGGCCCCGGCGCGTCGGAATGCTGATCGGTGTCGAAGGTCGTGCTGTCGGTCTCGTCCTGCTCGGGCTCCTGCTTCTTGGGCTCCGGGTCGGCCGCGGCCTTCTCGTTTCGCTCGTCGTTCTCTAGCGACTCGGGATTCTCCATGCTCGCCGTCTACCCGGCAGGCGCCCGGCCATTCGCTCCTCGGCCTGGAGCGCGTCGCCGATGAGCCAGAACATCGGCGGCCACAGGCCCACGAACAGCGCGCGCCGCTCGGCGTTGCCGCGCTCCTCCTGGTCCACGGTCTTGGCGCGAATCCACAGGGCGATACAGAGATAGATGGAGCCGAACGAGCTCGCGTGCATTTGCCACGCGCGCAATCCGACGCTGGTGAGGGCTCTTGTGACCATTGGTGACGGGTACCCGCGTACTACCCGAGGATGCCCCGCAGACCCTCACTCATCCGGCGTCTCACCACCGCCACCCGCTGGCCGGTCGGCGTGACGCTCACCTCCTGGCGCTACCTCTGGCGGACCACCCCCCTGTACCGCCGCGAGGAGGAGGGGTCGTGGCCGGACGACGCCCCGCCGCCCCTCCCCGCCGGCGTCAGCCGCGAGGAGATCCAGCGCGTGGGTGACGGTGCCGGGCCGCTGTTCCACCGCCGCTACATCGCGCGGATCGCCAACGCGGAGCTCGGACCGGAGGCGCTCGTGGCCCGGCTGGCCGCCGATCCCGACCGGGCCGCCCCGAGCGAGTTCGCCACGTTCAAAAAGGTGCATGGCGAGGAGGGCGAGATGCGCGTGGGCGACGAGTACGTCGTGCGCATGCCGGGGCCCTGGGACGGCCCCGTGCGCGTGGTCGAGCGCACGCCCACCTGCTTTCGCTTCGCCACGCTCGCGGGCCACCTCGAGGCGGGGCAGATCGCCTTCAGCGCCGAGCGCGACGACGGTCGGCTGCAATTCCGGATCGAGTCCTGGGCCCGCAGCGCCGACAGGCTGTCGGACCTCCTGTATGACCGGCTGCGCATGTCGAAGGAGATCCAGTTCCACATGTGGACTTCCTTCCTCGAGCGGGTGATCGAGCTGTCGGGCGGCGAGCGCGACGGCGGCCTGCGAATCCACACCCGCCGCATCGAGAAGACTCCGGATGCCTCCTGAGGGCCGGCTGGGCGACCCGCGCGCGCTCGAGGCGCTGCGCGCGCTGCACGACAAGCGCCTGAACTTCGACCGCGAGCGCCGCGACGCCATGACCCGCGAGGCCGGCTGGAACGTGGACCAGTACCTCGAGCCCCTCCCGCCCGAGCCGGCCGGCCCTCCGGTGCCGGGCGGGACCTGGGAGCGAGCGCGGGAGCTGATGCTCGACTACGAGTTCGCCGACCCGGGGATCGTGCGGGCGATCTACGCTCCCGACTCGCCGCTGGAGGGCCGCGAGATGCTGCTGGAGGTGCGCTTCCTCGGCCTTCGCTTCCGCTGCGGGGTGCGCGTGGAGGGAGTGGTCGACGAGACCTGCCATGCGGAGGGGAGCAGCGTGCGGGTATGGGGCTGGAGCTACCGGACCCTGCAGGGCCACCTCGAGATGGGCCAGATGGACTATCAGGTCTGGAAGTGGCTCGACAGCGGCGAGGTGGAGTTCCGGATCAACGTTGTGTCACGCGCCGCCCGCATACCGAACCCGATCATCCGGCTGGGCTTCCGGGTCTTCGGCCGGCGCCAGCAGGTGCGCTTCGCACGGCGGGCGTGCGAACGCATGTCATGTCTGCTCGAGGGCCGGCCGGTCGAGCCCGCCGGCGGACTGACGGTGGAGCTCAGCGGCTCCGGCCCCCACCCTCCTTGATCGCCTCGACGATCGGCAGGAGGCCCTGGGCGTCCGGGGCTTCCACGCGTTGCGCGTCGGCCGGCCTCTCGGCGGTAAACCATGCGTCGTCGCCTTGCACGGAGAAGCGCAGGACCCATTCCTCGCCGAGCTCGGCCTGAAGCTCGCGCATCTCGGCCTCGAAGTCCGGCGGCTCCGCCCCAGCGTCCGGCGCCTCGCCGTCGGGACCGCTCGCGGCTTCCGGCGCCTCAGGAGCCTCCGGCGGCTCGCGCCGCACGATCTCCTTCGCGATGGAGCGCGCCACCAGGGGGATCGCGCTGCTGCTCAGGCCCGGCTTGATCTTCTCCTGCAGGTATTGGGCCAGCTGCTTCTCGTACTGGGCGAGCTCTCGCTCATATCCGTTGTCGTCCGCCATGTAGTCCCGCTACCCGGCACGCGGACCGGAAACGCCGGCCCGCGCCTCGCTTGCGTGGAATGTTGAGCTGGTCTGCCGAGAGATGGCTGTGATGCCCGAGGCGGGTGCCCTTCGGCGGGCCCTCCCATGGAAGGTCCAACAGCGGCCGCCCCCGGTCGCGATCCAGGCGATACTCGGCGGGGCCGATGGCGCAGGAAAACGTGGAGATAGTGCGGCGTGGCTACGAGCACTTCAACCGTAGTGGCGAGGTGGACTACAGCGTTCTCGACTCGGAAATCGTTTATGACCTGTCGCGGCGGACCTTTGACCCCATTGTCTTTCGCGGCCATGAAGGAGTCCAGGAGTTCCTGAGGCTCATTTGGGAGCAGTGGGCATCCAGGCGGATGGAGCCCCAGGACCTCATCGACGCAGGAGATCGGGTCGTCGCTTCTGTTCGTTTGGTGGGGGTCGGCAGGCAAAGCGGAGTCGAAACGACGGCCAAGGCCGCTCACGTTTGGACCTTCCGCGAAGGCAAGATCGTGCGGCTGACGGTGTTCCAGACAATGGAAGAAGCCCTCGAAGCCGTAGGGGTGCGGAAGTAGCTCTGCAAGGAGTCCATACGGCACCGCCGGCTGCGGCCGTGGACACGAGGTCCGCGCCCGGCCTAGGTCCTCTTGGGAAGGGTCAGCGCAGGGCAGCGTCTACTCACAGTTCAAGCGCGCCCTCAAGGGGCAGAACTTCATGCTGGCCTGGACGATGGCCGCAGAGTTGCCGAAGGTGCAGCTCGCGGATGCGCTCGCGTTGCTTCTCCTGGCCCGCGATCTTGAGCCCGCCCGGTTCGACCGCGTCGCCTCCCGCTGGCACGCGAGACTCTGCACCGAGCGGCAGCTATCGGCCAGCGAAGCCCAGCTTGCGCTCGCTGCTCTCAGTGCGCTCCCGGGCCCGGCGTGGCGAGTGCTGCGGAAGCCCTCGCCGCGATCTGTCTGAGGCATGGCCTCGATATGGAGGCACGCGTGCTTCAGGACTGGCGCGGCCAGGCGTTCAGTCTCGGATTGAAATCGCCGTACAACTCCTCGGGCGTCAAACAGCGTCCAGCGGGACGGCAGGTGCCTCGTCTAGCGGCGCGGGCGCACCCTCAACATGTGCACGGCGCAGCCGCCGGGCTGCCCGCGAACGGTCACGCGGAGCCGGCCGCTCCGCTTCGAGCGCACCACGAGCCGGGCACGTCCCCTCCGCCTGGTCCGCGCCGAGTTGCGCACACCGAGCCCGCGCACCGTCACCCGCACCCCCGGCGCCGCACGCCCGCGGCGCCGGACCACGATGCGCAGCCGCGTCCGGCGCCGGGCGACGACCCGGCCGGGACTGACGCGCACAGCGAAGCAGCCGCGGCGAGCCGGCCTCTTCCGGCTCGTCGCCGGCGGTCCGGACAAGGGCGGCACCTGGGGCGGCGCGGGCCGCCCACCGCTCTCCCTCGCCAGCGCGGCGATCTCCGCGGAGCCGAGCGCGCGGTCGCGGATCGCGAGTTCGTCCACGTCGCCGGTGAAGGGCAACTCGCACCCGCCGCGATAGGTGCCGATGAACGCCCCCGCGCTCCCGAGGCCGTAGTGGATCGCCAGTCCGGTCGGGGTGCCGTGACCGACCTCGACTCCGTCTAGATATAGGCGGACGTGCCGTCCGTTGTACGTCCCGGCCGCGTAGTGCCAGCCACCGTCCCACACCTCGCCCGGCGCGGCGGCGGGCGACACGACGTAGCCGCCTGGGCCGCTCACGTAGAAGGCGAGCCCGCTCCCGGCGCCCGAGTACAGGCCGAACGACGAGAAGTCACAGCCCTGGTCTCCGTTCGAGAGCACATAGCGAAAAGCGCCCGGGGTGCCGAGGCGGCGGATCCACGCCTCCACCGTGATTGAGCCAGGCGACAGCGTGGGGGCCTGCACGATTTGGGCGAACCGGCTTCGGTCGCCGGCAAACCGAAGGGCGCTGCCGAAGCGGCCCGGCACCCACTCCGGGTCGTTCGAATCCGCTCCGGCGAGGCGGCCGAGCCGGGCATGGTAGCCCCGCCCGGACGCGTCACCGGCCATCTGTCCGGACCCCTCGTCGAGCGGCCACCGAGCGCGCACCTCAGAGGCCGCCGCCTCCCGTTCGCTGGCGATCAAAAGCATCAGCCCCACAAGGCCCGATACCACTGTCGATCGCCACGTGCAGTGAACGCTTCCTGTGCCCGGGCGATCTTTGCCCGACACCACATGCACATCCAAGAAACGCTTCGCACTATGGGTTACTTTCGGCCCCGAGTTGGTGCAACGCGCCGGAAAGGCTGCCTCCCTAGAAGACCTTCTGACGGCTTCTAGCGTTGAGGCAGCCCCGTACTTACATTTGCGCCGTAGCCGTGTCGCGCGCCCGTCTCCGGCTTGCCCCGCGTCTGCATGCGCGCGTGGGCTCTAGCGCGGGCATAAGTTCCTTACGCGGTGGTCCACCCGGCGGTCTTGGAAGAGGGAGCAGGCCGTCATCGACCCTCACCTCCCCCCCTCGGAGTACCCGGCGATCTATCCGGCAGGGCTGGGTCAAGTAACGCACGGCCCATCAGCCTGGGTGTGGCCACGCGGGCCGGGTATCCGCGTTCCACGTCTCTGGGAGGCGATGAGTGGCGGCCCGGGGGACCCGGATGGGGACCGCGGGCCGCCTTCGTAATAGTCTTCCGTCCCGGACCCATCGGACTACGCACCCGCCAGGCCATGACCGAGGTCAGGGGGCGACTCGCCACAACCATCGTGCAGCGGTACCGCGACCGCTTTGGGCGCGGCCCGACCGAGGCAAGGGCATACATCGGACGCGACTACGCGCTCGTCATTCTCGGGCGCGCGCAAACCGAGTCGAGCGGTCGCTCGTTGCCGGCGGGGAGGTGGACTCCGTGGAGCTTCTGCGCCGCCGAGTGCGCCAGATGGCCGCCGACGAATTCTGCGCCGCGACCGAAGAGGTCGTCGGCAGGAAGGTCGTGGCGATGCTCGGCAACCACAACGCCGTTGCGAACACTTCGGTCCTGGTCTTTCTGCTCGAACCCGACCAGCCGTAGCCTCTCGGTACGGGCGGGGACCCTTGTGCGTTGCCATCAAAGGCGGTCTTTCGGATCGCGGAGGCACTCGACCGCCCCCCTCCGCTTTTGTGGCCGGTAAAGGCGGAAATTGCGGGGATTCCCTGCCTCCTCACGAGTGTGGCTCCCGCACTCCGGAAATTGGCGGTTTGGAGGCGGCCCACCATGCCAGCTATCGCACACATTGTCTGCCAGGGCTGCGGCTCTCACAGCGAAGGCCCGGCCTTCCCCAGCGGGTCTTCTGCGGCTCGCTGTCGGTGCGGTGGTTTTCGCCAGGTCGTACGAATCGTTCGGCATCCGCGGGGTGCAGCACTGGCATCCCTGGCAGAGCTCGAGCGCAGCGTCCAGGAGCGGGCAAGCGATGAAACGTTGACCCCCAGCCGCAAGGCGCAGTAGCCCCGAAACACTGGCCAGGAGCGGATACTGGGCGGGCGATGTCGCAGGAGAAACGCCGCTCCGGACATCGAGCTGTACTCGCGGTTTGGTGGCTTCAGCGGGACTCCTTACCGAGGACACGGTGGGCTGCGAGCCTGGCTCGCCGAGATTGAGGAGAACTTCGCGCGTTCGAACCGTGGGTCGACGAGATGCGCGAGGTAAGTGACGATCGGGTTCTGGCAATCGGTGGGATCACCTTCCGGGCGAGGGAGAGCGGGGTCGACAGTGCAGTTGCGGTGCAGTCCAACCCGGATTCCCAGGGGTTTCAGGGGGTGCCCCAGGGGTCGAAATCGCTCTAGAAAGCCAAATCCGGCTCTGCGTCTACCCCGCTTCTAGATGTAGTACATCGGCGCGCCCGTCTCCTGCGCCTCGCGCTCCGACACGTCGGCGATCGTCGTTCCGCTCAGCACGGACTTGACGGCCTCCACCGCCTCCGCCCACACCGCGCCGTTCGACCGCGCGTCCGCGCCGAGCTCTCCCTCGAGCAGCTCGACCAGCTCGAGCACGGTGATCTCGGCGGGCTCCCGGGCGAAGCTGTAGCCGCCCTTCACGCCCCGCTGGGACTGCAGGATCCCGGCCCGACGCAGGGTCGCGAACAGCCCCTCGAGGAACTGCACCGGGATGTCGCGCGCGCGTGCGATCTCGCCGATCGGCACGGGCGTGGCGTCGCCCCGGCGTGCCAGCTCCGCCAGCGCGCGCACCGCGTAGGGCGACTTGGTCGTGATCATCAGCACCGAAATCCACTCTACGGTATGCGGATGGCCCTGCTCAGGCGCCCCGATCTGTGGCTTCCACCGCTCCTCCTGATGGGGCTGATCTTCTACTTCTCGGCTCAGCCGAGCCTCGACTCGGGGCTCGGCTGGATCGACGCGGTCGGCCGCAAGCTGGTCCACTTCGGGGAGTACGCGCTGCTCTGCTTCCTCTGGTGGCGGCTGCTTCGCACGGGCATGCCGGACAGGCGAGCGGCACTCGTGGCCTTCGTCATCTCGAGCCTGTACGCGGCGACCGACGAGCTCCACCAGTCGTTCGTCGACGACCGTCACGGCACGCCGGTCGACTGGGCGATCGACAGCGCCGGCGCGGCCGCGACGGCGTTCGCCGTGACCGCCCGGCGGCGGGTGGCGACCTGATGCTGCGCCGGCTGCCGATCGAGTCCGCGCAGCCACTGGTGGTCTTCGCCGTCGCCCGCCTCGCGGTTGCGCTCGCCGCACTCGTGGCGCTCGTCGTGCTCGGCTTCCCGTACGGCGGGCGCGGGATCGCGGTGGTGGCCGGCCTGGGGATCCCGTGGACGCTCGCCCTCGTGATCATGGCCCGCCGCAACCCGGAGGCCACGCTCCACCCGCTGGTCGCCGCCGGCGACATCGCAGTGCTGGTGGTGATCGAGCTGGTGGTGCCCGAGGCCTACGGCGCCACCCGGTTCACCGCGCTGTTCGTGCTCGCCGCCCACGCCCACTTCCAGGGCGAGCGGCGCGGGCTCGCCATCGCGCTGGCGGGCTCGCTCGCCCTCGTCGCCGCCACCGCGCTGCGCGGCGACACCCCGCTGGATGGCGAGGTGCTCGTGTTCTACGAGATCGTCTTCGTGCTGTCGGCCGGCGCGTCCGGCGCGGTCGTGGGGAGCCTGCGCACCGCCGAGTCGGCCAGCCGGCTGCGGGCGCGCAGCCTGTCGCGCCGCACGATCGAGGCCGAGACCCAGGTGCGCCGCCGGGTGGCCGAGGCGATCCACGACGGTCCAGTCCAGGAGCTGATCGGGCTCGACATGATCCTCGGCTCCGCCCGGAAGGCGGCTGAGGAGGGCCGGCGCGAGGATGCGGCCTTTCTGTTGGACGACGCCCGCCAGCTGGCGGAGCGGAACATCCGGGCGCTCCGCGACGAGATCGTCGACCTCGGCCCCTACGCGTTCGAGGAGCTCGCCTTCGAAACCGCGATCGAGAACTGCCTTTCGGTCTGGAAGCGCCGCTACCGCTTCGAGGTGATGCTGACGATCGAGCGGATCGAGCTTCCGTCCGAGATGGCCGGCGGCCTGTTCCGCATCGCCCAGGAGGCGGTGGCCAACGCCGGCCGCCACTCGGGCGCGGAGACGGTGTCGATCTCGCTGCGCACGGTGGGCTCCGAGGTCGAGCTGCGCGTCACGGACAACGGTCACGGGTTCGACGAGAACGATGCGATGGGCATCCCCGAACCGGGCCACCTCGGGATAGCGAGCATGCGCGAGCGCGCCGAGCTGCTGGACGGGAGCCTCGAGATCGAGAGCTCTGAGCTCGGGACGCGAGTGCTCGTCAGGGCGCCGCTGTCGCAGCTGGCCCGGTAGCCGGCCCGACGCACCGGGTATACCGCCCTCGATGACGCGGGAGAGCATCGTCGAGCGGGTCCTGGGCGCCGGCGCCGGCTACGCGCGCATGAACGCGGCCATGCTGGGCGACCTTGCCAGGTTCCTCGACCCGCGCGACGGGGCGAACGGCAACCGGGAGGCCGACCCCTTCGACGCGTGGGACCCGGACTACATCCGCAAGACCCTCCCGGCGCTTCGCGTGTTCGCCGACGTCTACCACCGCGCGGAGGTGCGCGACCTGCGCAACATCCCCAGCGAGGGCCCCGTCCTGCTGGTGGGCAATCACTCCGGCGGCACGCTGATCTCGGACACGTTCGTCTTCGCGCAAGCCTTCTACGACCACTTCGGCCCGCTGCGCCGCTTCCACCAGCTGGCCCACGACCTAGTGTTCGCGATCCCCGGCGTGCGAGCCAGCCTGTCCCGCTACGGCACCGTCCCGGCATCGCCCGCGAACATGGAGCGCGCGCTCGACCTCGAGGCGGCGCTGCTCGTCTACCCCGGCGGCGACCACGAGACATACCGGCCGAGCTGGGAGTCGGCCAAGATCGACTTCGCCGGCCGCACCGGCTTCGTGAGGCTTGCGCTCGAGCACCGCACGCCGATCGTCCCGGTGGTGGCCATCGGCGGCCAGGAGACGGCCCTCTTCCTCGGCCAGGGGCGCCGGATCGCCGACCTGCTGCAGCTCGACAGGCTGCTCCGGGTCAAGGTGTTCCCCGCCCAGATCGGCCCTCCCTACGGCGTGACCGTCATGGACCTGCCCGGCCGCATCCCGCTGCCCGCGAAGATCACCGTGCGGGTGTTGCCGAAGATCGACCTGCGAAAGCGGCTCGGCTCGAACCCGGACGTGGACGACGCCTACGAGCTCGTCACGGGCACCATGCAGCGCGCGCTCGACAAGCTCGACAAGGAGCGCACGCTTCCGGTCGTGGGCTAGCGAGCCCCTCTACGAATCCGCGCCGTCGCTGCCGCGGTCCGGCATCGACACCCGCACGCCCTCGTCGCGCTGCTCCGGCCCGGAGTCGTCCGGCCCCGTAGTTCTCGGCTCGGCCTCCACGCGACCGTCCCCGTTCGCTCCCAGGTCCGACCGGCCCTGCGGGTTCTGGTACGGCCCGGGCTTCGGTCGCGGCTTCCCGCCGGGGAAGGCCAGGCGCAGGATCGTCCGGTGCACCATCGTCAACTGCTGGAGTAGCGGCCCGCCGTTGTAGGGCAGCTCGTAGCGCTCGCAGATCGCCTTCACGCGCGGGGCGATCTCGGCGTAGCGGGTGCTCGGCATGTCGGGGAACAGGTGATGCTCGACCTGATAGCCGAGGTTGCCGCTCGCCACATGGAAGAACGGGCCGCCCTCGATGTTGGCCGCCCCGACAAGCTGGCGCACGTACCACGCGCCGCGGCTCTCGTCCTCGACCTCGGCCGCGCTGAAGGTGTAGGTCTGGTCGGGGAAGTGCCCACAGAAGATGATGCTGTGGGCCCATACGTTGCGCACCATGTTCGCCGTGACGTTTGCGAGGACCGTGGCGCGGAACGAGCGGGCGCCATGGCGAGCCGCCGACAGCGCCAGCTCGCCGGCCTGCTCCGCCGCGGAGCGCCTGCGCCGCGGCAGCCGGCGCGCCGCCCGTTCGCGCAGCGTGGCGGGCGCCGAACCCCCCCGCCCCAACTCCACCGCCGTCTCGACGGCGCCCATGAACAGGGCGCTCACGAGCGGCCACGCCACGTAGTCCTTGATCACCTGGCTGCGCGCCTTGCCGGCGATCCCCTTCAGCTCCTTCGTCACCTGGGACATCGGCTTCTCGCCGGAGCGGATCGCCTCGAGGTCGAGGTCGTGCAGGGCCACGCCCCACTCGAAGAACAGCATCAGCAGCACGTTGTAGAACGGTTGCAGCAGGTAGACCGGGTGCCACCGCTGGTGCGGGTCGATCCGCATGATCTCGTAGCCGAGGTCCTTGTCCTTGCCGCGGATGTTCGTGTACGTGTGGTGGATGTAGTTGTGGGAGTGCTTCCACGCCTCGGCGGTGGAGGCGGTGTCCCAGTCCCAGGTCGAGGAGTGGATCTGGGGGTCGTTCATCCAGTCCCACTGTCCGTGCAGGACGTTGTGGCCGATCTCCATGTTCTCGAGGATCTTGGCCAGCGACAGCGAGGTGGTGCCGGCGATCCAGGTGGGCTTGAAGCGGGCCCCGAGGAGCAGCACGCGGCCCAGTACCGCGAGCCGCCGGTGCATCTCGATCATGCTGGTGATGTAGCGGCGGTCGCGGTCCCCGAGGTCGCCGTAGACCTCGTCGTGGATCGCGTCGAACTCGCGCCCGAGCTCCTCGAGCTGCTCCGGGGTCAGCCGGGCGAGCGGGCTCTCGGCGGTGTCTGTCGTCACGTCGTTCTCCTCGCTGTCACAGGTCGATTTCCACGGCGCCCTCGGGCGCGTTGATGCAGGTCCTCACCATCTCGCCCTCCTCGCCGTACAGCTTGCCGTTGCGCAGATCGCGCACCCGCCCCGAGCAGAGCTTCCCGATGCAGGTGTGGCAGATGCCCTCGCGGCAGCCGAACGGCAGCTCGAGCCCGGCCTCCTCGCCGGCCACCAGGATCGGGGTGCCCCCCTCGGCCTCGGTCTCCGTGTCGCTCGCGAGGAAGCGGATCGTGCCGCCCTCGCCCTCCTCGGCGAGGGCCAGCTTCGGCTGGAAGCGCTCCATGAAGAGCCGCTCGGGGTCGCCCTCGCGCTCGAAGTGCTCGAGCAGGGCGTCCAACAGGTCGCCCGGGCCGCTCGCAAATGTGGAGCGCTCGCGCCAGTCCGGGCAGAGCCGGTCCAGGTCCTGCGGTCCCATCCGCCCCTGCTCGCCCGTGCACTGGAGGTGGAGCCGGAAGCCGTCGTGGCGATCGGCGATCGCGTGCAGGTCCTCGCCGAAGATCACCTCGTCGGCGGTTCGCGCCGAGTGCAGGTGGACGACGTCCGGCAGCGCGTCGCGGCCGTGCAGCGAGCGCAACATGCTCATGATCGGGGTGATGCCGCTGCCGGCGCTGATGAACAGCATCCGCTCGGGCAGCGGATCGGGCAGGACGAAGCTGCCCTCGACACCCCCCAGCCGCACGATCATCCCGGGCCGCGCCTTGTGCACGAGAAGCGGGGAGACCTTGCCGGCGTCCACGAGCTTCGGGGTGATGCTGATGCAGCCGTCCGGGCGGTCCGGGTCCGACGTGAGCGAGTAGGCGCGCCAGTGGTGGACCCCGTCCACCACCACGCCGACCCGCAGATACTGCCCCGGGTCGTGGCCTTCCCAGTCGTATCCCGGGCGGATCACGATCGTGGCCGCGTTTCCCGACTCGGGGCGGATGTGCTCGATCCGCCCGCGCAGCTCCTGGGTGGACCAGAGCGGATTTATCAACTCGAGGTAGTCGTCCGGCACCAGCGGCGTGAACAGCGCGCGCACCGCGTGGAGCGCCTTTCGCCGCACCACCGGGACCTTCGGGACCGCTCCGCGCTCGGCCACGCCGCGGCACCCTAGCGATACCTGAGAATGCCCGTCTCACACCCGTTCTCACGAGGCGGCGCGGCCGCTCTAGACTCCCCAAGCCGTGCCGGCCCACTCACCCATTCCGTTGCGGCGCATAAGGGAGCGCGAGCTGGTGGAGGCCACCCGGGCGTTGTTCGACGAGCGGGGCGTGCAGGAGGCGTCGATCGAGCAGATCGCCAACTCGGTCGGGATCGCGCGGGGCCTGATCTACCGCCAGTTCTCCTCGAAGGAGGAGCTGCACGTGCTCACCGCCACCCACTACCTGGACGAGCTGGCGCCGCTGCTCCAGCGGGCGATCGCCGCCGAGGCCTCCCCCACGGCCCAGGCCCAGGGCTGCTTGCGCGCCTACGCCGGATTTTGCGAGCGCTACCCGGCCTTCCTCGACTGCTCGCTCTCGCTGATGCAGCGCCCAGCCAGCGAACTGCGCGAGGCCGTGTCCGAGTCGGTCTGGCTCCGCCTCGGCCAGGGGATCGCCCGCTGCCTCGACCAGGTGGCCGGCGTGCTTCGCGCCGGCAAGGAGGCGGGCTCGTTCGAGCTGTCGGACCCCGACTACATGGCCAACGTGCTCTGGACCCAGACGCTCGGAATCCTCCACCTGGCGCGCATCCGGGTGGGCGTGCGCCAGGCCGGCCACGGCGTGCCCGCCCTGTTCGAGATCAGCCCCGAAGACGTGGTGGACGCCGCTGTGCGGAGCGCTCTGCTGACGATCGGGGCCGTGCGTGCCTGACCGCGCCAAGCAGATCGTCGACGTCCTCGTTGACGCCTTCGAGGACCTGATCGACGCCGACCCGCGCGCCTTCAAGCGCAAGTTCCGGAAGATGGCCCAGGACCCGTTCTCGTTCTATCGCGGCAGCGCCTGCCTGTTCTACGCCGACGTGGCCGAGCAGGAGGACCGCTACGCGGACGAGCGCACCGGCCGCGTGTGGATCCAGGGAGACCTCCACGCCGAGAACTACGGCACCTACCTGAACGACGCGGGCGTCATCGTGTTCGACGTCAACGACTTCGACGAGGCGTACCTGGGCCACTTCACCTGGGACCTGAAGCGCATGGCCGGCAGCGTGGCGCTGCTCGGCTTCACAAAGGCGCTCTCCGACGACACGATCCGCGAGCTGCTCGAGGCCTACGGCAGCGCCTACGCCGAGCAGGTGGGGACTTTCCATCACGGCGAGGCCGACGAGGAGTTCCGGCTCACCCTCGACAACACCGAGGGCGCGCTGCATGCCGTGCTGGTGGAGGCGAGGCTCAAGAGCCGCTGGCAGATGCTCGAGCGGACCACGGCAATCCGGGACGACGAGCGCGCGTTCAAGGACGGCCCGGGGGTGCGCCGGCTTGACGACGATGAGCGCGAGGAGGTGCTCGACGCGTACGGGCGCTACCTCGACACGATCCCCGAGCAGAAGCGCCAGCACTCGGTCTCCTACGAGGTCAAGGACGTGGTCGGCCGGGTCGGCTTCGGGATCGGCAGCGCCGGGCTGCCCGCCTACAACCTGCTGGTCGAGGGCCGCTCGCAGGCGCTCGAGAACGACGTGGTGCTGTCGATGAAGCAGGGCAACGTCGCGGCCCCGAGCCGGGTGGTGGACGACGAGCGCATCACCGAGTACTTCGAGCACCCCGGCCACCGCACAGCGATCTCACAGCGCGCGCTCCAGGCTCACGCCGACCCCTGGCTCGGCTGGTGCGAGCTCCGCGGCACGGGGCAGGTGGTGCAGGAGATCTCGCCCTACGAGGCCGACCTCGACTGGGACCACGTCAGCGAGCCCGACGAGATGCTGCCGCTGCTGCGCTGCCTGGGGCAGGCCACGGCCAAGATCCACTGCGTGTCGGACGCCGGCAGCGCGGAGGAGCTCGTCGAGTTCGAGACCGAGGAGGCGATCCACGCGGTCCTCGACGACGATTTCGTGGGAGAGCTGGCGGAGTTCGGGGCCGACTACGGCGAGCAGGTGCGGGAGGACCACCGGCTGTTCGTGGACGCCTTCCGCAACGGGGAGATCCCCGGGCTCGAGGCCTAGAGCCAGCCGCGCGCGGTGGCGATCAGGACCGCCTGCGCGCGGTCCACGGCGCCGAGCTTCGCGTAGGTGTTGTGGAGGTGCGTGCGCACCGTGCTCGTCGACAGCCCCAGCTCGTGCGCGATCTGCTTGTAGACCTTGCCCTCGGCGAGGCGCTTCAGCACGTCGACCTCGCGGGACGACAGCGGGCAGGGGTCCACGTTGCGCTTGGCGTTGCCGTTGCCCTGCGGCAGCTCGTACATGACCTCGCGCAGCTGGCTGGTGGAGAGGTCACAGGCGCGCGCGGCCTGCAGCAGCGCCTTCGGGTTGACCGGCTGCGCGTGCCCGTAGTGGGCCAGCATGTCGGCCAGGCGGACCATGGCGGCCTCGCCGTCGGCGTCGTCGGCGTGGTGGCGCTCGATCGCCATCGCCAGACGGCCGGGCAGGCCCCAGCGGCGGGCGAGCACGCCTCCGACGAGGGCGTGGTCCACGCCGAGCTCGAGGCGCTCGCGGTGCAGGCGCTCCTCGGGTGTGCGGGCGGGCCCGTGGATCTGTGACGGATAGCCCGGGTAGGCGTGGCCGAGCACGAGCTTGCCGATGTCGTGCAGGAGCGCCGACACGAGCAGCTCGTCGCGATCCTCGTACTCGAGCTCGCGGGCGAGCCTGTCGGCGGCGGCCTGCGTGGCAACGGCGTGCAGGCGGAAGCGCTCGGGCATGACGTCCCAGCCCGGCGTGCGCTCGAAGAAGTCGAATGTGGCGGTGCGGGCGGCGAGCGTCTCGACGCCCTCGGGCGACAGGATCTCGACGCCCTCGGGGATGCTGGCGATCTTGCCCTGCTTGCGCTGCCCGTTGCGGTTGGCGATCCGCAGCACGGTGATCACGAGCGCGACGTCGGACTCCACGGCGGCCACCACCTCGCCCACCGACGAGTGGTTCTCGCGCACGACCCGCAGGACGCGGTTGCGCGACTCGGCGAGCGCCGGGAAGGCCTCGAGGGCCTCGAAGGCGGCGGTGAGACGGCGGCCGTGGCCCTGGCCCGTGCGGCCAACCGTTTCCTGCGAGGGAGCGCCTATCGTCGCGGCAGCGTTCATCGTCACCATGGCTATCGGCAGGCGCCGTGCCAAGGTTTAGGGTGGGTTCATCCGCTTGCGGCGTGGCGCAGCGCGGCGTCGATCCGGGCGAGCGTCTCGTCCCTTCCGAGGGCCGCCACGGACTCGAATATCCCCGGCGAGACGGTGGTCCCGCTGATCGCCACGCGCACCGGCTGGAAGACCTCCTTCGGCTTCACGTCCAGCCGCTCCACCACCCCCCGCAGGGCGCGCTCGACCGTCTCGGTGTCGAACGGCTCGGCGGCCTCGAGCGCGTCTCGCGCGGCGCGCAGCCGCTCGGGCCCGCCGTCCCGCATCACCCTGTCCCATGCCTTCGGGTCGATCTCCCGGCGCTCGACGAGGAAGCCGGCGAGCGGCCAGAAGTCGGAGAGCGTCTGCATCTTCTCCTGGCTGATCGCCACCGCCTCGGCGGGTACCGCGCGCCCGTACTGCTGCTCGAGCCTCCGCCCGAGCTCAGCCGTGTCGAGCTCGCGCAGGTAGCGGCCGTTCATCCAGCGGAGCTTCTGCTCGTCGAATACCGCCGGGTTCTTCGACACCCGCTCGAGCGAGAAGCGCTCCACGAGCTCCTCGGTCGTCATGAAGGTGGTGCTCTCGTCGTAGCCCCAGCCGAGCAGCGACACGTAGTTGCGCACCGCCTCGGGCAGGTAGCCGGCGTCCGCCAGCTCCTGAACGGAGGCGGCGCCGTGGCGCTTGGAGAGCTTCTTCCCGTCGGGGCCGTGCAGGAGCGGGATGTGCGCGTAGACCGGTGGCTCGGCTTCCAGGGCCCTCAGCAGCATCAGCTGTCGCGGCGTGTTCGATACGTGGTCCTGCCCGCGCACGACGTGGGTGATGCCCATGTCGCGGTCGTCGACCGCCACCGCGAGGTTGTAGAGCGGGCTGCCGTCCGAGCGCCGGATGACGAAGTCCTTGATGGCCGAGTAGGGATTGGTGACGTCGCCGAGGACCGCGTCGTTGAAGCTGATCTCGCCCTCGGCGGGCACCCGGAAGCGCACCGCGCCCTCGTCCTCGTAGGCCTGTCCGGACTCGAGCAGCTGATCCACGGCCGCCCCATGGCGCTCGCGCCGCTCCCACTGGGACAGCGGGCCCTCGTCCCAGTCGAGCTCGAGCCAGCGCAGCGCCTCGAGGATCTGCCCGACGTTCTCGGGCGTGGAGCGCTCGCGGTCGGTGTCCTCGATGCGCAGCACGAAGGTCCCGCCCTGTCCGCGCGCGAGAAGCCAGTTGTACAGTGCCGTCCTCGCGCCGCCGATGTGCAGCACGCCGGTCGGGGACGGCGCGAATCTCACCCTCATGCTCATCGGCGCCCATGTTTCCACGGCAGGCGGTCTGGTGCAGGCGCACGAGCGGGCCGTCGAGCGCGGCTGCGCGGCGATGCAGGTCTGGGGCCAGTCGCCCCGCGCGTGGCGCCCCACGCGCTGGAAGCCCGATGACGTGGACGCTTTCCGGGCGCTTATGGCCGACGGCCCCGTCGAGTCGGTGGTGATCCACGCGATCTACCTGATCAACCCCGCCTCGACTGATGCCGAGCTCAGGAAGAAGTCCGCAGACTCCCTGATCCACACGCTCAGGACGGGGGACGAGATCGGGGCGGACGGCGTGGTGCTCCACCCCGGCTCCGCCAAAGGGGAGCCGAACGAGGAGGCACTGCCGCGCGTGGCGGAGCTGGTGAAGCACGCGCTCGACGAGTCCGAGCGCTGCCCGCTCCTGTTCGAGAACACGGCGGGCGCCGGCGACACGCTCGGCCGCTCGTTCGAGGAGCTCGACCGGCTGGTGAAGCTGTGCGGCCGGCGCAAGCGCATCGGCCTGTGCCTCGACTCCTGCCACATGCTCGCCTCCGGCTTCGACATCGCTACGGCCGACAAGCTCACCGAGGTGATCGACCGCTTCGACTCGACCGCGAGCCTCGACCGGCTGCGCTGCCTCCACATGAACGACTCGCAGACCCCGCTCGGCTCGAACCGCGACCGCCACGCACCGCCCGGCGACGGCGAGCTCGGCCCGCGCGGCTGCGCGGCCTTCCTGTCGGAGCCGCGCTTCGAGGGCCTGCCGGTCCTGTTCGAGGGGCCCGGCGTGGAGGGCAAGGCGGCGGCCAAGGAGGACATCGACAGGATGAAGGAGCTGCGCCGGAACGGGCTGCGGGCGCGGAAGCGGCGTGCGAGCTAGCGGAGCGTGCTCGCCGCCCGGAAGGAGATGATCCGTCCGTAGAAGGGGGTCTGCGGTTGGATCTGCCAGTGCAGCTCGCCGTTGAGCGCGCTCGCCGTGGCCAGCCCTTCCGTCTCGTAGAGCGAGCTCGACTTCGTCCGCTCGATCTCGCGCCTCGGCCCGTCGAGCAGGACGGGGTCGGGGCCGGTTGTGTCGATGCCGTAGGACACGACCTCGAAGTACGTCCCGCGGTTCAGCGCCAGGAACAGTCGTCCGCCGTAGAAGGTGGCGCCGGAGACGCCCGAGGCGGGGAGCACACCGGTCAGCCGCTTCGGAACGAGCTTGGGGCCGGCCGGGGCGGCGTTGTCGGGGTTCACCTCCGCCGCGTTGTAGGCGAGCAGGCTCGCGCCGCTGGAGGTCCAGACCCAGCGCCCGTCCGGCGAGACTTCCGCCCACATCGCCTTCTTGATGAAGGCGGGATCCAGCTTGACGTAGTAGCGCCAAGCGAGCGTGGCCGGGTTCGCCACCGCGATCGAGCCGGTCTGGCAGGTGTTGCCGCCGTTGGGCTGGCCCGGGTAGTAGCACTCGAGCGGGAGCAGCAGCCGGCCGCCCTCGGCGGAGTCGAAGCTGAGGTCACCGAGGTGGTTGTAGCCCTCCGCGCTCTTGACGCTCGACGGGATCACGTTGCCGACTCCCCCGGTCCGGGCCAGGGATGCAGTCGTCCTGTACAGGCCCGTGCTGACGCCGTCGAAGTAGAAGCTTCGCGCGCTCGCGTCGAACGTTATCCCCTGCCAGTAGCTGACCGAAGTGGTCTTTTGGCCGCTCTCGACCCACCTGCCGGGATCGGCGGCGAGTGCCGAGGGGACGCTTGCTGTGGCCACGGCGGTGCAGAGAGCGCACGCCGCGGCGAGCGCGCCAAGCCGACGTCGAAGCATGGTTCCATGCTACCCCAAACGAGTACACCTCCTCAACTGGGGTGGTCGCGCTGCCGACGGGGTCGGGTAGCTTGCCGCCGGCGGACCCGCTCAGTCCGCCGGTCCCCTGGGCACGGTCACTACGCGCTCAACCGTCGCGCCGCGGTAGTCGGCCGGCAGTTGCTCGCCTGGGGGCGTGGTGCCGGTCACGCGCAGGACCGGGAGCTTGGCCGGCGTGATGTCCCCGTTGCGGTCGAAGCGGAACGTGCCGAGGATGCCGCCCCGCACCCGGGTGGCCTGGAGCTCCCGGAGCACCGAGGCCCGCGTCCCGTCGGAGCGCGCGATCGCCGCCAGCACGACCTCCGCTGCCTGCGCGGCTTGGAGCGCGAATCGCTCGTTGGCTACCGGGCCGAGCTCGCGCGCGACGCGCCTCGCCGCGGGCGTGAGACCGGGCGACGCGGCCGGCACCCCGGTGGTCGTGACGTACAGGCCGCGTGCGGCGCGGCCGGCTTCTTCGAGGGCTTGGATAATCGGGATGAATCCATCGCTCGCCATGATCGGCACGAGAGGACCGAGGCGGGCACGCAGGGCCTTCAGCACGCGGCCGCCGCCGTAGGGGGCGAAGGCGCCGAGCACGACGCCCTGCGCGCCGGACTGCGCGACCTTGTCGGCGAGAGCGCCGTAGCTGCTCGCCTCCGGGTCGAAGGCATCTGTGCCGGCGACCCGCAGGCCGACCCGCCGGGCGGTGCGGGGGAAGGAGCGGCGGAGCAGCGCCTCGAAGTAGCCACCGTCGTGGATGAAGTAGACGCTCCCCAGGCCGAGCCGCTTGGCGAGCAGGGCAAGCGCCGCGCCCTGGAGGTCGTCGGTCGGGTTGACCCTGGCGTAGCTCCGTTCGCCGGTCGGGTAGAAGACCTCGGGCTGGCCAGGGACGAAGGGCGGCACGTCGACCGGGGCCGCCTGGGTCAGCCCGGGATGCGAGTTCGACGGGCTGACAATCGCCAGCGGGCCGCTCGGGGCTCGGTTGAGGATCGGGATCTGAGCCTCGGCGCAACCCGAGTTGTGCGGGCCGATCACCGCCACGGGGTCCTTCGCGTAGGTGTAGGCGTTCGCGTTGGCGACGCACTTGCGGACCTCGAAGGTGCCGCTCTGGGCGGTGGAGTCGTCGCACGATGCGTAGCCGACGGAATGGCCGCCGGCTCTGAAGCCGTGCCGCTCGACCACGTGGCGGATCGCGTCCGCCATCGCGCGCGGCCCGGCGCTCTGCGGGCCCCGAAGGGGGAGATCGGACGCGACCAGGACATCCGGGCTCCGGCCGCCCGAGACCACCTCGCCGCAAGCGAACGCCGGCAGGCGCCCCTCTCCAGCGGCGCCGGCCACGCTCACCCACGCCGAGCCCTCACCCACGGCGAGCGCCTGCGGCACGCCGACGGAGACCGGCGAGCTCACGGTGTTCGTGGCCGGATCGATACGGGAGACCGTCCCGTTGATGTAGTTGGCCGTCCAGACCGCCCCGTCGCCGAAGGCGACGTAGCTCACGCCCTTGCCGACGTCGATCGTCCTCGTGAGCTGGCGCCGACCCGGGATGATCCGATGCACGAGGCCCTCGCTCTCTGCCGTCGCCCAGACCGATCCGGCGCCCACGGCGATGGCAGGCAGGGAATTTGCACCGATCGGGATCGTCTCCACGACCCGGTTCGTGCGCGGGTCGATCCGCTTGACCGACGGCTGGTCCCAGGGAACGAACCAGACGCCCTCCTTGCCGGCGGCGATCGTCGACGCCGCCGCGTCGATCGTCTTGACGTGCTCACCGGTCTCGGGATCGATGCGCGAGATCGTGCTGTCGGGATTCCGCGCCCAGACCGCGCCGGCTCCGACGGCTATCTGCGCGAAGCCCGAGTCGGGAGACGCGAAGACATCGCCGCCCGTCGTGTCGGGCAGCTTCAGGGTTCGCGTCACCCTGCCCGAGCGGGGGTCGACCCGGGAGATGGCGACCGTGGTGTAGACGAAGCGGCCGCCGCGCTTCCCCACCCAGAGCGCTCCGGAACCGGTCGCGAGCTGGGTCGGCGTGCCGGGCGTGTCAATCGAATCGGTCACCTCCTTCGACTCCGGGTCGATACGCGAGACCCTGTCCTCCCCGTCCTTCACGACCCAGACCGCGCCCTCGCCAGCGGCGACGCTGACCGGCAGCGTCTTGGATTTCGTGAGCGAGACGACCTGGCCCTTGTCGGGGTCGATCGCGGCGACCCCGGTGCCGAGCGCCTCTACTTGGGCCTCTCCGCTTCCGGTGAGCGCGACGATGGCGGCGGCGATCGTGGCGGCCATGAGGAAGAGGCCGGCGGCGACGATGGTGCGCGGGCGGCGCAGCGCGGCGCCCGACAGTCGCCTGCGGCGGCGGGCTCGGCTCGGCACGCCGAGGCCGAGCGCCGCGGCCGCGGCCTCGATCAGCTCGGCGCAGGTCCTGTAGCGGTCGTCGCGGTCCTTGGCGAGCACCTTGGCCAGCACCGGGTCGAGCCGGGGGTGGCGGCGCAGCGGCGCGGGCTCCCCCTGCATGTGCGCCCACAGCGTCTCGGCCTCCGTCTCGCGCCGAAACGGCGGGTTGCCCGCCAGGCACTCGTACAGCACACAGCCCAATGCGTACACATCGGTGCGGCCGTCGACCGGGTCGCCGCGGATCTGCTCCGGCGCCAGATAGTCCAGCGTGCCGACCACCCGGCCCGTGTCCGTCGACGCGCCGCCAAGCTGCTTCGTGATCCCGAAATCGGTCAAGTAGACATGGCCGTCCGCGTCGATCATCACGTTGGCCGGCTTCACGTCGCGATGCACCAGTGCGCGCCGGTGCGCCGCGTCCAGCGCCCCCGCCACCTGGGCCAACACCCCAACCGCCCGCTCGGGCGCGAGCTTGCCCTCGCGCTCGAGCACCGTTCCGAGATCGCTGCCCTCGACAAATCGCATCGCCAGGTAGAGCTGCCCCTCGTGCTCGCCCGCCTCGTAGATCGGGATCACGTTGGGGTGATCCAGCGACGCCGCCAACCGCGGCTCGCGCAGGAAGCGCGCCCGAAACCGCTCGTCCTCTGCCAGCTCCGGCGCGATCAGCTTCAGCGCCACCGGCCGCTCCAGCGACAAATCCGTCGCCCGGTACACCACGCCCATCCCACCGCGGCCGACCAACGACTCCACCCGATAGCCGGCGAATGTCGTGCCGGTCCTCATCGTCAGCCCGACAGGCTTTTCGGCACCGTCATGACGCGGTCGACGACGGATCCGCGGAACGAGTCGAACACACGAGCGTTCGGCGGCGCGCGGCCACTCACGCGGAAGATCGGGATCTGGGCCGGAGTGATGTCCCCGTGGCGATCGAGCCGGAAGTCGCCCAGGAGGCCGTCCTCCACCTCCACGGTGCGAAGCTCCTGGAGCACCGAGGCTCGCGTCCCGTCGGAGCGTGCGATCGCGTCCAGCACGACGTCGGTCGCCTGCGCCGCCGTCAGAACACCCTGGACCGGGTCGTCAAACGTCCCGAAGTCGCGCGCAAAGCTCCGCCCCGCCGGGCTCCCCTCGCGGGCGGCGGGTGGGACGTCCAGGGCGCTCATGTAGAGACCGTGCGCGGCCGGCCCGGCGAGCTCCAGCAGGTCCGGGACCGGGCCGAGCGGCTCGGTGGCCATGATCACCGCACTCTGGCCCATGCGGGCGCGCAGCGCCTTCACCAGCCGAGCTGCCATCTCCGCGCCGGCGAAGCCACCCACGAAGACGCCCTGGGCGCCGGAGCGAGCGACCCTCTGCGCGAGCGCGTCATAGCTCTTTGCCTCGGGATCGAAGACCGCGGAGCCGGCGACTCCGACATCCAAGCGACCGGCGGCCCTGCTGAACGGGTCCGTGTAAGTGATCCTCGGGCTCCCTCCGATCCCATCCTGTTCGTAGAGCAGGAAGACCCGCCTGAGCCCGAGCTCCTTGGCGAGCATGGCCTGCGCCACTCCCTGGAGGTCCTCGCGAGGAACGACCCGGGCGAAGTTGCGCACGCCCGTCGGGTAGTAGATGCCTGGCTCCCCCCCGACCTCGTCGAGCCGGCCGCCGCGGGTGAGCCCCGAGTGCGTGGCTATCGGGCTTACGATCGCGAGCGGGCCACCCGGAGCGCGGTTGAGGATCGGGAGCTGAACCGCGCCACAGTACGAGGAATAGGGGCCCACCACGGCCACCAGCTGCTCCGCGCGTGCGAAGGCGGAGGCGTTGGCGGCGCACTTGCGAAACTCGAAGCCGCCGGTTTGCGGGGTGGAGGGGTCGCATGACTGGTAGCCGACCGTGTAGTCGCCGGCCCTGAATCCGCGCCGCTCGAGCGCGACGCGGATTGCGCCCTCCTGCGCCCGTGGGTCGACGCTGGTGGGACCCTGGAGCGGGAAGTCCGAGGCGATCAGGACGTCCGGAGTCGCCCCGCCCGAGGCGACCTCTCCGCAGCCCGCTGCGGTGAGGGCTCCCTCGGTCGTCCCGCCCGCCACGCTTACCCAGGCCGCGCCGGCACCGGCGGCCAGAGCCTGTGGGGTGCCGATCGACGTTCTCGAAGTCACGGTGTTCGTGCCCGGATCGATCCGGGAGACCGCTCCGTCGACGTAGTTGCCCGTCCAGACCGCTCCGTCGCCGAAGGCGACTAGACTCGCGCCCTTCCCGACGTCGATCGACTTGGTGATCGGCCTCGGCCCCGGCTCGATCCGCCAGAGAAGGCCCTCGTCCTCGGCGGCCGCCCACACCGAGCCGGCCCCGACGGTCACTCCCAGCAGGCCGCTCGCGGCGATCGGGATCGTCTCCGCGACGCGGTTCGTGCGCGGGTCGATCCGTCGGACCGCGAGCGGATCGTCCTCGAAGGCGAGGAACCAGACTCCCTCCCGGCCGGCGGCGATCGTCCACGCGCCTGACGGGGCCTCGATGGTGGCGACGAGCCGTCCGCTCTCGGGATCGATGCGCGACACGCTCCCGTCGGGGTTGGCCGCCCACACGGCACCGGCGCCCACCGCAAGCCGGGGCGCGCCCGCCACGGGATACACGCCCTCGCGGCCGCGGAGCCGCACGGTGTGCGTGACACGGCCCGAGTCGGGATCGAGCCGGGACACGCTGACCGTGGCGTTGCTGAAATCTCCGCCGCCCGCGTTCCCGATCCATAGCGCCCCCGCGCCGGCCGCGAGCTCACTCGGCACACTGGGCGTGTCGAACGTCTCCGAGACCTCCTTCGTCTCCGGGTCGATGCGAGACACGGTCCGCTCCTCGTTGTTCAGGGCCCAGACCGCGCCCTCGCCCACGGCGACGTTGCCCGGCGGCGTGCGCGACTCGGTGAAGGACGTGACGTCACCGTCCGCGGGGTCGATCGCGGCCACTCCGTTCCCGAGCGGCTCGGCATCGATGTCGTCGCCGCCCGTGAGGGCGACGACCGCCAGTCCAATGACCGCCACGAGCAACAACAGGCCCGCGGCGAGCAGGCGCCGCCCGCGGCGCCGGAGCGTGGCGGATGCGAGCGGGCGCCGGGGCGCCTGTAGTCCGAGCGCCGGCGCGGCGGCCTCGACCAGCTCGGCGCAGCTCCGGTAGCGCTCCTCGCGGTTCTTTGCGAGCGCCTTGCGCAGCACCGGGTCGAGCCGCGGCTGGCCGCGCAGCGGCGCGGGCGGCTCCTGCATGTGCGCCCACAGCGTCTCCGCCTCGGTGTCGCGACGGAATGGCGGCCGGCCGGCCAGGCACTCGTACAGCACACAGCCCAACGCGTAGCAGTCCGTGCGGCCGTCGACCGGGTCGCCCCGGATCTGCTCCGGCGCCAGGTAGTCGAGCGTGCCGACCACCCGGCCGGTGTCCGTCGCCTCGCCGCCGAGCTGCTTGGTGATGCCGAAGTCGGTCAGGTAGGCGTGCCCGTCCTCGTCGATCAGCACGTTGGCGGGCTTCACGTCGCGATGCACCAGCGCGCGCCGGTGCGCCGCGTCCAGCGCGCCCGCCACCTGGGCCAACACCGCCAGCGCCCGCTCGGGCGAAAGCTTGCGCTCGCGCTCGAGCACGCTGCCCAGGTCGCTCCCCTCGACGAACCGCATCGCCAGATAGAGCTGGCCGTCGTGCTCGCCCGCCTCGTAGATCGGAATCACGTTCGGATGGTCGAGCGACGCCGCCAGCCGGGGCTCGCGCAGGAAACGCGCCCGAAAGCGCTCGTCCTCGGCCAGCTCCGGCGCGATCAGCTTCAGCGCCACCGGCCGCTCCAGCGACAAATCCGTGGCCCGGTACACCACACCCATCCCGCCGCGACCGACCAACGAATCCACGCGATAGCCCGCGAAGGTCGTGCCGGTCTTCACGGTCAGTCGGTGAGGCTCGACGGCACCGTCAGCACCCGGTCGATGGTCGCGCCCTGGAAGTACTCGAAGACGTTGACGTCCGCGGGGGTCGCGCCGGTCACGCGGAAGACGGGAATCTGGCCGGGCGTGATGTCGCCGTTGCGGTCGAGGCGGAAGTCGCCGAGGATCCCGTCCTTTACCTCGGTGCCGCGCAGCTCCTCGAGCACCGACTCACGCGTGCCGTCGGAGCGGGCGATCGCGTCGAGCACCACCTCGGTGACCTGCGCGGCGGGGAGCTGGTAGGCGACGGGGGCGTCGAGCGTGCCGAGGTCGCGGGCGATGCGCCGCGCCTCGGCGCCCTTCTTACGTGCGCCGGCGGGCACGTCCGTGGAGGTCACGTACAGCCCGCGCGCCGCGGCCCCGGCGCGCTTCACGAGCTCCGGGATCGGGCCGAGCCTGTCGCCGATGCCCATGATCGGGACGCCGTCGCCCAGGCGGGCGCGCAGGGCCTTCAGCACCCGGTCCGCGCCGTCGAACACGTCGCCGACCAGGAACACGCCCTGGGCGCCGGAGCCGGCGACCCGAGCGGCGAGCGCTTCGTAGCTCCTCGCCTCGGGGTTGTACGTGTCGTAGCCCACGACCGCGATGCCGAGCCGGCGGGCAGCCCGTCGGAATGGATCCGCCCATTCGATCCTGTCCTCCGGCGGCGCGGGTTCGTGGACGATGTAGACCCGCTCGATCCCGAGCTCCTTCGCGAGCATCGCGTTGGCCACGCCCTGCAGGTCCTCCCGAGGCACTAGCCGTGCGAAGTTCCGCACCCCGGTGGGGTAGTACACCTGCGGCTCGCCCGGCGTCCCGAGCCCGCCGGGCCGCGCGAGCGGGCCGCCTCGCGTCAGCCCGGACTGGGTGGCGGAGAAGCTGACCACCGCCGGCGGTCCGCCGGGCGCGCGGTTGATGATTGGGAGCTCGACCTCGGCGCAGAACGAGGACCAGGGGCCGATCACCGCGACGAGCTGCTCCGCGTGCGCGTACGCCGACGCGTTGGCGGCGCACTTGCGGAACTCGAATCCGCCGGTCTGCGGGGTGGAGACGTCGCACGACTGGTAGCCGACGGTGTGCTCGCCCGCCTGGAAGCCGCGCTGTGCGAGCACGTGCCGGATCGCGTCCTCGCCCGCCCGCGGGTCTGAGCTGAACGGTCCTTGCAGCGGGAGGTCGGACGCGATCAGGACGTCCGGGGCGCCGCCGCCCGACTCGACTTCGCCGCACGCCGACTCCGTGAGGGCGCCCTCCGTCGCCTCCCCCGCCACGCTGACCCACCCGGCGCCGGCGCCCGCCGCCAGCGCCTGGGGTGCGCCCACAGGGGTCCTATCGGTAACCCTGTTGGCACGTGGATCGATCCGGGCGATCGTGCCGTCCACGTAGTTCCCGCCCCAGACGCTCCCTTCGCCGAAGGCGACGAAGCTCACCCCGCTCCCCACTTCGATCGTCCTCGTGATCGGCCTGGGCCCCGGCTCAATGCGCCAGATCACGCCCTCCTCGTTCGCGGCCGCCCACACCGAGCCGGCGCCCACCGCAACCCCGCGCAGCGAGTTGGCGCCCACGGCGACCGTCTGGGTGACCCGGTTCGTGCGGGGATCGATCTTCGAGACTGCCGGCGGGTCGTCGAGGCCGAGGTACCAGACCCCCTCGTCGCCGGCCGCGATGGTCCAGGCGCCGCCCTTTGCCTCGATTGTCTGCACAACCCTTCCGCTCGCCGGGTCGATTCGGGCCACGCTTCCTTCCGGGTTGATCGCCCAGACCGCCCCGGCGCCCACCGCGAGCCGGGGCGTGCCCGCGACCGGGTAAGCGACCCCCTCGCCGCGCAGCCGCGCGGTTCGCGTGATCCGGCCCGAATCGGGATCCATGCGCGAGACGCTGACCATGACGTTGGTCTCCCCCTTGCCCCCGGCGTTCCCGATCCACAACGCGCCCTCGCCGACCGCGAGCTCGCTCGGCACGCCTGCCGTCTCGAACGTGTCGGTGATCTCGTTCGTCTCGGGATCGATTCGGGAGACGCTCCGCTCCTCGTTGTTGAGCACCCAGACGGCGCCGTCGCCCACGGCGACGTTGCCTGGGGCCGTCGGCAACTCGGTGAACGAGGCGACGTCGCCGTTCGCTGGGTCGATCGCGGCCACCCCGTTTCCGAGCGGCTCGGCGCCGGGGTCGTCGCCCCCGGTGAGCGCCACGATCGCCGCGGCCATGACCGCTGCCAGCAGGAGCAGGCCGGCGGCCAGGAGGCGCCGGCCTCGGCGCCGCAGCACGGCCGGCGCGAGCGGCGCCCGGGGCGGGCGGATCCCGAGCGCCGGCGCGGCTGCCTCGATCAGCTCGGCGCAGGTCTTGAAGCGGTCCTCGCGGTCCTTGGCGAGCGCCTTTCGCAGCACCGGGTCGAGCGCGGCGTGCCCTTTGAGCGACGGGGGCTCTTCCTGGATGTGGGCCCACAGTGTCTCGGCCTCGGTCGCGCGCCGGAACGGCGGCTCGCCGGACAGGCACTCGTACAGCAGGCAGCCGAGCGCGTAGACGTCGGTGCGGCCGTCGACGGGGTCGCCGCGGATCTGCTCCGGCGCCAAGTAGTCGAGCGTCCCGACCAAGCGGCCGGTGTCGGTCGACTCGCCGCCGAGCTGCTTGGTGATCCCGAAGTCCGTGAGGTAGGCGTGCCCGCTCTCGTCGATGAGCACGTTGGCGGGCTTCACGTCGCGGTGCACCAGCGCGCGGCGGTGGGCGGCGTCAAGTGCCCCGGCCACCTGGCGCAGAACATCCACCGTGCGCGCCGGCGTCAGCCTGCCCTCGCGCTCGAGCACGCTCCTCAGGTCGCTCCCCTCCACGAAGCGCATCGCCAGGTAGAGCTGACCGTCGTGCTCGCCCGCCTCGTAGATCGGGATCACGTTGGGATGGTCAAGCGACGCGGCAAGCCGCGGCTCGCGCAGGAAGCGCGCGCGGAAGTGATCGTCCTCAGTCAGCTCCGGCGCAACCAGCTTCAGCGCAACCGGCCGGTCCAACGAGAGGTCCGTGGCCCGATAGACCACTCCCATCCCGCCGCGACCGACGAGCGAGTCCACCCGATAGCCGGCGAAGGGCGTCCCGGGGGTGAACGTTGCCTTCATCTCTTGTATCTACGAGTCCCCGCCGACCGTATCACCGGTTTGGGGGATGCGAAAGCGCGCGAGGGGCGGCGCCACCGGCGCCGCCCCTCTCGAGGTGACCGTCCCTGGTCGACACTCGGCCTGACTCAGTGCGTCGCGACCTTGGCGCCGTGGCGGCGCCGGCGTCCTGCGATCAGCAACGCCGATCCGGCCGCGATGCTGAACAGCGCCACCATCCCGGCAGCGCCGATGCCGGCGTCGTCCCAGTCGAAGCCGCCAGAAGGCGCGCTGACCGAAACGACCGGGGAACTCGCGCTGAGCTCGCCGCCGATTCGGTTCACCATCTGCTGCACCTCGGGCGACTCGACCAGCTCGCGCTCCGAGTCGGTGTAGGGGCCGGGCGCGCCGACCGACTGCTGGGCCTGGTACTCCTCGACCAGCTTGCGCTCCGCGTCCGTGAACGGGCCCGGCCCGCCGACCGACTGCTGGGCCTGGTACTCCTCGACCAGCTTGCGCTCCGAGTCCGTGAAGGGGTCGGCCGCGGCGGCCGGCGCGAGCGCGCAGCACAGCGCGAGGGCCGCGGCGGTGAGGATGTTGCTACGTCGAAGCATTCTTTCCTCCTTAGGTGCCGGCTACGGTGTGGCCGGATTCGCGACGTAGCTTCCGCCCGCACGGTTTCAGCGCGGGGTGACGATCGGTAACAGCCGGTAAACGCGCGGCCGCCTACCGCCGGCCGACCAGCTCGGCGGGAGGAGTGATCACCGCGTGCACGCGCGGCTTGCCCTTCTCGATGCGATACATGGTCACCGCGCCGGAGGTCGTGTCGCCGTTCGCGTCGAACTCGAAGCTGCCGAGGATGCCGTTCTTCACGCGCAGCACGTTTCCGGGCTTCACGTCCCGGTGGACCAGCCCGCGCCTGTGCGCGGCGTCCAGCGTCGGCGATCTTGGCCAGCACCCCCAGAGCGCGTTCGGGCGAGAGCTTCCCCTCGCGGTCGAGCAGCGTCCTCAGATCGCTCCCCTCCACGTAGCGCATCGCCAGGTACAGCTGGCCGTCGCGTTCGCCGGCCTCGTGGATCGGCACGACGTTCGGGTGGTCGAGCGACGCGGCGAGCCGCGACTCACGCAGGAAGCGGGCCCGGAATCGCTCGTCCTCGGCCAGCTCCGGCGCGATCAGCTTGAGCGCCACCGGCCGGTCGAGCGAGACGTCCCGGGCCCGGTAGACCACGCCCATTCCGCCGCGGCCGAGCAGCGACTCGACCCGATAGCCGGCAAAGGTGGTGCCGGGGCTGAACGCTGCGGTCATCCTGCGCTCCGCGGGGGCGAGTCCAAACCGACCGTATCACCCGAATCGGGGACTGGAAAGATGACGAGGGGCGGCGCTCGGCGCCGCCCCTCGTATCGACAGGATTCAGCGAGCGGCCTGATCAGTGAGCCGCCACCCCAAATCCGTCCCGGCGCCTGCGGCTCGCCAGGAGCAGGGCCGACCCGGCGGCGATGCTGAACAGCGCCACCATCCCGGCCGCGCCGATGCCGGCATCGCCCCAGTCGAAGCCGCCGGAGGGCGCGCTGACCGTGACGACCGGGGAGCTCGCGCTGATCTCGCCGGCGGTGCGGTGCACCATCTGCTGCACCTCGGGCGACTCGACCAGCTTGCGCTGCGAGTCGGTGTAGGGGCCGGGGCCCGCATGCGTCACGGCAGGCACATCGCGCGCAGCGTCGGCCGCGTCGGGCGAGCCGTAGCCGCGCTCGAGCACGTATGGCTCCGCGTCGTTGGCGGCGTCCTGCGCGACCGGCGAGTGCATGTCCTCCCAGGGCGCTGCGGACGCCGGCGCCGCGAACGCCGTCATCAGGGCCGCGGTGGTGAGGATGGTGTTGCGTCGAAACATTGTGGCCTCCTGTTCGGTGGCCGCCCTGTGCGGCCGGGACGCGACAACCTTCGGGCCGGTGGGTTGCAGCGCAAGGTGTCGCGCGGTAACAGCCGGTAAACGCCCTGCCGGTTACCTGCGCGCGAGCGGCTCGGCGGGCGGCGTGATCGCCGTCTCGAAGCGGAGATCGCCGTCCTCGATGCGAGAGACCGCGATCACGCCCTCACCCCGGTCAGCGACCACCCGAAGCGGGTGCGGGTCTCGCCCGGGGCAAGGCCCCCGGGCCGGGTCCCGCGCCGGACGAACACCGTGGGCGCGGGTGGAGCGGCCGCGAGCTCGCTGCGCGCGCGGCCGAGCCCCTCCTTGCGCCAGCGGTCGGAGAGCCCTACCACCAGCAGCCCGGCGCCCTCGGCCACGGCGGCGATCCCGCGTCGGCCGGGGTTCGCCAGGTACGGCTCGGCGAGGATCCCCGCAGTGCGCTGGACGATCAGCGACGCGTCGGCAAGCAGGCGGCTGGCGTCGCGCCCGCGCTCCTTGCGGTCGGCCGCCCCGATCAGCCGGAGCGGAGCGTCGACCGCGCGCGCGACCCAGGCGCCCAGCTCGAGTGCCGCCCAGTCGTGCGCGCCCGCGCCGAACGGGACCAGCACCGGACCGTCGCGCAGCGAGCCGCCGCTGTCCACGAGCAGGGCGACGTCGCACGGCGCCTGCTCGAGGACGAGGGCGGCGTCACCGTCCAGCGGAGACGGGCCGGCGTCCATGAGCAGAAGATCGACGTTCTCCTGGGCCGCCAGGCGCGCGACGTCCTCGCCGCGGCTGGGCGACGAGAAGGCGGCGATGCGGGCGACCCGGCCGGCGGCGAGAAGCTCGTCGCGGCGCGCAGCGAGGGCGGCCGTCGCGCTGTGGAGCTCGGTGGCGGGCACCACGCCGGCGACGATCAGCTCGCGTGCGGGCTTTGAACCCGCGAGCGGGTCGGCGAGACGAAGCAGGGCGTCGAGGCCAGACAGCGCCCGGGGCGCGACTAGGAGCGCTCGGTCGAGCACTGGCGCGGCCGGCCGGGCGCCGTCGGACGGGGCCCCCTCGTGCCCGCGCCGCGCCTGGTCCTCCTGGCCTGCCAACTCGAGCGCAGGGTCCTGGCGCAGGATCGCCTCCTCCAAGCGCCTCAGCTCCTCGCTCGGCTCGAGTCCCAGCTCCTCCGAGAGCTTGTGCCGAGCCGCGCGGTAGGCGTCGAGCGCCTCGGCCTGCCGTGCCGAGCGGTAGAGCGCCAGCATCAGCTGGCCACGCAGTCGCTCCCTGAGTGGGTGGCGGCTGACGAGCCTCTCGAGCTCGGCGATCAGCTCGGCGTGACGCCCGAGAGCAAGATCGGCCTCGATCCGCTGCTCCAGGACGGCCAGGCGCATCTCCTCGAGCCGAGCGATCTCGACCTGGGCGAACGGCTCGTAGGCCAGGTCCGAAAGCGCCGGGCCGCGCCAGAGCGAGAGCGCCTCGCGTAGCTTGCGCGCCGCGCCGTCGGGCGGAATCCTCCTCGCCTCGGCCGCAAGCTGCTCGAAGCGCGCCAGGTCGAGCTCCGCAGGCGCGACGCGGAGGACGTAGCCCGGAGCGCTGGTGTCCAGGCGCCCCTCGCCCAGCGTCTTGCGGAGCCTCGACACATGGACCTGGATGCCCTTCGAGGCCGTCGCGGGCGGAGTGGCGCCCCACAACTGGTCGATCAGGCGGTCGGTCGAGACGACTTCGTTCGCCTGAAGGAGCAGCACGGCCAGCAGCGAGCGTTGCTTAACCCCGCCGAGCGCGAGCCCGCGGTCCTGCTCGCACACCTCCAGGGGGCCAAGGAGCCGGAAGTCCATACGCCGTTGTGATGCAGCGAAGTCACACCGACCGTAGCACGGGCATTAACATCGGGGCAGGTGTCTGCGCTCCTCGTATCGGACCACGAACGTGAGTACACGGTCGGCCTGCTGCGCGGGCACTGGCTTTCCGGGCGCCTGACGGCGGATGAGTTCGAGCAGCGGGTTGGTGAGGCCTGCCGCGCCCGCTTTGCCGCCGACCTCTGGCAGGCGCTGCGCGCCCTGCCCGTCGCACCCGCGACGCCGCCTGGCACCTGCGCGTCCGGCGAAGAGCCGTTCGGGCACCGCCCCGCTTGTGCTCGGCATCGTGACCCTCTGCCTCTTCTTCTTCTCGTTCGGCTTCCTCTTCTTCTTCACGCTGCCGATGGCGATCACCGCCTGGGCGCTCGGGCGGGCGGCGCGCCGCTCCGGAGGCGGGGGCACGGCCGCTGCCGGCGAGGCGCTCGGCATCGCCGGCACACTGCTCAGCCTGATGCCCTTCGCCGCTATCGCGGCGCTGCTGAGCGCCCTCTAGAGGTTGTCGCGCAGGTCGAAAGCCGCGTTCGGCGTCGTCCGACGTGGGCTTGCGGAAGAAGCCCGGGTTCACGCAGTCGAAGGCCTCGGTGTAGCCGTCGTAGGCGCGCTCCACGCTGGCGCGGCACTGGGGCAGCGGCACGCCGGTCATCTTCACGCCGCCGAAGCCGTGCCGCGTCCGCTCGGCCTGCTCGAACATCTCGACGTCGATCTCGCCGCGGAACACCTTGTTCATGCAGCCCATGAAGCGGCGGCCCGTGTCCTCGTCGTCATAGAGGTAGAGGTACTGGCAGCCCGACGAGATGCAGCCGGAGGGATGGACGACCCGATCGCAGAAGGAACAGCACTGGCGGCACTCGTGAAGCTCGGCCGCGGTGCGTGTCTGGAGGGGCGCCACGCGGTCAGTGTAGGAGAGATGACCTGTCTCAGGCGACGACGCGCGCGGCGCCCTGCAGGCCGGACAGCTCCGAGCGGCAGGCGCTCGATGCGGACACCCTGAACTCGGGTCCCAGCACGAGGCGCCGCTGTCCGACGGTCAGCAGGAGCTCGTGGTCGCCCGGGTGGTGTCCCACGACCTCCTTCAGGTCTTCGAGGAAGCCGCCGGACACGCCGGGCGACACCTCGAGCGTGAGGCGCCGCACGACTGCCTCCACGACCGCCTGCTCCGCGGCCAGGCGGATCTCCTCCTCGCTCGGCTCGAACGGCGTGACCTCCTGGGCGACGAGCTTGGTCTCCCCCGCCTCCTTGTGGTCAACGCGCCCGCGCACGATCACGATCTTGTCGAGGTCCACCTTGTCGGCATTCGCGGCGTAGGAGGAGTTGAAGACGAGCAGCTCCACCTGGCCCTCGAGGTCGTCGAGCGTGGCGAACATCATCGGGTCGCCCTTCTTGGTGCGGATCCGCTTGCACTCGGCGATCATGCCGCCGACGGTGACCCACTCGCCGTCCTTCTTGCCCGCCAGGTCGGCGACCCCGCACTCGACCTTCGCCCGCAGGGCCTGCCGCACCTCCTTGAGCGGGTGGCTCGACAGGAACAGCCCGAGCGTCTCCTTCTCCCACTCGTTCAGCTGCTTGCGCTCGTCGGGCAGCGCGGGAACCGGCGGGTCGTGGTGCGCCAGCGCGCCCGGGCTCGAGTCGCCGAAGTCGAAGAACGAGCCCTGCCCGAGCTGGGCGTCCTGCTGGGCCTGCACGCCGGCGGCCTGGGCCTGCTGGAGCACCTCGAACTGGCCGCGCCGGGTGCCGGGCAGCGAGTCCATCGCCCCGCACTTGACGAGCGACTCGACGCAGCGCTTGTTCACCGACTGGCAGTCCACCCGGCGGCAGAAGTCCCAGATCGAGGTGAACGGGCCCTCCTTCTCGCGCTCGCGCACGATCGCCTCGACCGCCTGGTGGCCGAGGCCCTTCACGGCGTCGAGCCCGAAGCGGATGTTGCCCTCCACGACCTTGAAGTCGTGCCCCGACATGTTCACGTCGGGCGGCAGCACCTCGATCCCCATGTCCTCGCACTGGGCCACGAAGAACGGCACCTTGTCCTTGGTGGACATGACCGAGGAGATCAGCGCGGCCATGTACTCGGCCGGGTAGTTGGCCTTGAGCCAGGCCGTGCGGTAGCCCACCAGCCCGTAACAGGCGGCGTGGGAGCCGGTTGAACGAGTAGTCAGCGGCCGCCTCGTTCACGGCCCAGAGCTCGCTGATGACGCTCTCGGCCGTGCCGGTCGCGCGCGCGCCCTCGAAGAAGCGCTCGCGCAGCGCCGCCATCGCCTCGCGGTTCTTCTTGCCGATCGCCTTGCGGAGGTCGTCCGCCTCCGCGCCCGAGAAGCCGGCAACCGACTTGGCGATCTGCATCGACTGCTCCTGGTAGAGGATCACCCCGTAGGTCGCCTCGGTGATCGGCCGCAGGCGCTCGTCGATGTAGGAGATGGCGTCGGGGTTGCGCTTGTTGCGCGCGTAGGTGTCGATGTGGCGCATGGCGCCCGGCCGGTAGAGCGCGTTCAGGGCGACCAGGTCCTCGAACTCCGTCGGCCGCACCTTCCTGAGCGCCTCGCGCATGCCCTCGGACTCGAACTGGAACACGCCGATCGAGTCCCCGCGGGCCATCATCTCGTAGGTGGGCGGGTCGTCGAGCGGCAGGGTCGCCATGTCGGGCCGCTCGCCCGTGGACTCCTCGATGATCGCCAGGCAGTCCTCGATCACGTCGAGGTTGCGCAGGCCGAGGAAGTCCATCTTGAGCAGGCCGATCTCCTCGATCGGCTTCATCGAGTACTGCGTGACGACCTTGTAGGCACGCTCGCCGTTCGTCCCGGCCACGCCGCGGTCCTCCATCAGCTGCACCGGCACGATGTCCGTGAGCGGCCGGTCGGCGATCACCACCGCGGCCGCGTGGATGCCCGCGTTGCGGACGATGCCCTCGAGGCCCCTGGCGGTGTCGATGATCGAGCGCGCCTCGGGCTCGGTGTCGTAGGCGCGGCGCAGGTCGGGCTCCTGCTCGAGGTACTTCTCGAAGGAGAGCGAGCGGCCCATCACCGGCTCGGGGATCAGCTTGGCGAGCCTGTCCCCCGCGCCGTAGTCGAGCCCGAGTACCCGCGCGGCGTCGCGCGTGGCGTTGCGCGGCAGCATCTTGCCGAACGTGACGATCTGCGCCACCGAGTCCTTGCCGTACTTGTCCTCGACGTAGCGCATCACCCGGGCGCGGCCCTTCACCGAGAAGTCGATGTCGATGTCGGGCATCGAGACGCGCTCCGGGTTGAGGAAGCGCTCGAACAGCAGCCCGTAGGCGAGCGGGTCGACCTCCGTGATGTCGAGGCAGTACGAGACGAGCGATCCGGCCGCCGAGCCGCGCCCCGGGCCGACCGAGATGCCGCTGTCCTTCGCGTACTTCACGAAGTCCCAGACGATCAGGAAGTAGGCCGAGAAGCCCATCTTCTCGATCACTTCCAGCTCCATCTCGAGCCGCTCGACCGCCTCGGCCGGCGCGGGGTCTCCGTAGCGCGCCCGCAGCCCCTCGTTCGCCAGCCGCCGCAGGTAGCTCGCGTCCGGCTCGTCGCCGGGTGTCGGGAAGCTCGGGATCAGCATCTTCCCCAGCTCGATCTCGACCTCGCAGCGCTCTGCGATCTCGAGCGACGTCGCGATCGACTCGGGCCACTCGGCGAAGGCCCGAGCCATCTCGGCCGAGTCCTTCAAATAGAACTCGTTCGTGTCGAACGACAGCTTCGGCGCGTCGAGCGTGCTCTTGGTCTGCACGCACAGCAGCGCCCTGTGGTTGTCGTGGTCCTCGCGGCGCAGGTAGTGCACGTCCCCCGTGGCGACGAGCGGCCTGCCCACCTCGCGCGCCACCCGCACGATTCCCTCGTTCGCCTTGTCCTGCGCGGCGACGCCGTTCTTCTGGACCTCGAAGTAGACGTTGTCCGCGCCGAACACCTGAAGCAGCTGGTCCACATGCGCCCGGGCCTCCGACGCGGTGTCGTCGACCAGACGCCGGCAGAAGCGCGACTGGAGGCAGCCGGTCAGGGCGATCACGCCGCCCGCGTAGCGCGACAGCAGCTCGAGGTCGACGTTCGCCTTGCCCCGCTTGTAGCCCTCGAGGAACCCCGCGGAGCTCAGCTTGACGAGGTTGCGAAAGCCCTCGTCGGTTCCCGCGAGCAGCGTCAGGTGGTTGCGCTCGTACCTCACGGCCTCGGTCCTGCGGTCGTCCACGAAGTAGGCCTCGAGGCCGAGCACGGGCTTGATGCCGTGCTTGCGGCACGCCTTGTAGTGCTCGACGGCGCCGTTCATCACGCCGTGGTCGGTGAGCCCCAGCGCGGGCTGCCCGAAGGCTGCGGCTCGCTCCGCCAGGGCGTCGATGCGGCAGGCGCCGTCGAGCACCGAGTACTCGGAGTGGACGTGGAGATGGGCGAAGCTCACCGGAGTCCTGAGAATACGTCCGGGGTCCGACGACTCGGCCGGGCCGGCGCCGAGAAACCGCTAGATGCGGAATCCGGCGAAACTACGGCGGTGCTGCTCTACAACTCCCAGGTCTCCGGCAACTGTTACAAGGTGCGGCTGCTGTTCGCCCACCTCGGCGTGGAGTACGAGCGGCGCGAGGTGGACGTGGTGGACCGCTCGAACCGCGCGGAGCTGCTCGGGGACCTCAACCCGGCGCTGCGGGTGCCGACCCTGATGCTCGACGACGGCCGTCCGCTGGCGGAGTCGGGCGCGATCCTCTTCCACTTCGCAGAAGGGACGCCGTACCTGCCCGGCGATCCATATGAGCGCGCCCAGGTGCTCCAGTGGCTGTTCTTCGAGCAGTACAGCCACGAGCCGAACATCGCCGTGGTGCGCTTCTGGGTCGCCTACTCGGGCGCCCCTCCCGCGGACGCGGAGGTCGAGGCAAAGCGGCGCGCGGGCTACAAGGCGCTCGACGCGATGGAAGGCCACCTCTCCGGCCGCGCGTTCCTTGTCGGCGAGCGCTTCACGATCGCCGACGTCTCGCTCTACGCCTACACCCACGTGGCGGGCGAGGGCGGGTTCGACCTGACGCGGTATCCCGCCATCGGCGCTTGGCTCGACCGCGTGGCCGAGCAGCCGGGCCACGTGCCGATCGACGCCTGAGCCCTCAGGGACCGGGATAGGTTGGATCTCCGTAGCCGCCGGTGTGCTCGTCGCGGCTTCGGAGCGCCGTCCGTCGCGCGGCCTGCTTCTCCATCTCGTGACGGCGTTTCGCCTCTCTGAGTTCCCGACGCTGCTGGCGTCGACGCTCCACGAAGCGCGGTCTGATGTGCATGGGTCCTCCTCCGTTCGAGCCCAGTCGCATTGAACGCCTCCCGCCAGGTCGTGTCAACGGGTCCGTGCGAGCGCCGACGCACGACCGGACTTGCGGAGAGCTATCTCATGTGCGCTGCAGGGTGTAGCGGAGGGTCTGGACGCGGATCAGCCCGTCGGAGAAGACGAACGTGTCGATCCCGTCCTCGACCTTCGACTCCGAAGACGTCGCCTTCCACTCGAGCAACAGGATGTCGTCCTCGTAGAGCTGCGTCGGAAGCTCCCAACTGGCGCCCGGCAGCTCCGAGGTCAGCTTCTCGAACGCCCCGCGCACCCCATCCTTACCGCGGATCACGCCCTCCGGGGTGATGAAGATCGCGTCATCGGCATAGTCACTGACGATCGCATCGATGTCCTCAGCACCGAGCGCCTCCGCGTGGTGCTGGAAGACCTCCTGCGGTGTACGTGCCACCTGCTTCTCCTCCGTCCGGGGCTCGGGTAGCCGATGCTGGCTCATTGCCGCGGCACGTGCAAATGCAGCCACAGCCAGCCGCCGGTCGCAGCCCGAAGAAAACAGCGCTTGCCGCGGCGACCTCGCCAGCGTCGACGCCACCACCTCGCGGCAGAGGTTGATGGCACGAAACAGCAGGACCGCTCCGATTCGCGCGAAGCGACACTCGGGCGCGGCGTGCTCCTTGCAGGCCATGGCCTCGCGGTCAGCATCGCGATCCGTGGTGGTAAAGGGATGCCCAACGCTGGCCGATGGGCAAGGTGTGAAGCCGGTCGCCGCCGCGCCCTCGGCCGTACATGACAGCCCCGGAGTGGCTGCGATTTGGAGCGAGTGGGGACGCCTGACCCGTTTTCTTGAGAGTGCGCGCCTCGCCTTCGCCCGAGAGCGCAACCTCTGGGCGTCGCTCGAACTGCGTTCGGCGGAGGACGTCAGGCTCTCGGCCGCAACGACGCACGGCATCTACAAGGTCGCCCTGACGCAGCATCTGGCCGCGGTACGCGACGAAGAGACGCTCTTCGCCTCGGTGCTGATACACAGCTACGCGCTCGCGGAGACCGCCGCAGCCGAGCGCCTCCGCGGCGACGCGCGTGACTTCGGCGGAATCGAGGATTGGGGCACGCGGCTGCTCGCCACGACCAGTTCGACGTGGGACTCGCTCAACGAGGGCGTTGCCGGCGCAGTTGAAGTCGCGGTCGTCAGAAACGCTTACGCGCACGGCGCCCGGCGCGTCGACGTGCTCGCGGCAAACCGCCTCCGAGCCGTCGGCAAGACCCAGCCTAAAGCAGGCGACCTGGTCGTCTTGGACTATCCGACACTGAAGGTGTTTCGGGGGAGGCTCCGTTCCCTGATGAGCCACGGTGGAATCGGCCGAGAAGGAAGCTAATGCCGGCCGCGCCCCGGCTTTCGCAGATCGCGCAACGCGCAACGACCGCCTCTCTCGCCGATTGGTCGATTTGGCACCCCATAGGGAGCAAAATCGACCAATCGTGCCCGTTTCGCAGCTTTCGCTTGCCCGCGCCAACCGCGGCCGTCTGACGGCCCCGCGGCCGGCGCGACAGCCGTGGCGAGAACGATCAGCTTGCCGGCGGCGAGGTCGACGCGCTGCGCGCCCCGAACGGCGCCGGGAGTTGCCACGTTCTGCGGCCAGGGGCTACGCTCCGCGCTCCCGGTTCGGCGAAGCGAGGTGGATCACGAGCCACGGTGTGGGCGATGCGGTCGCGGTGAGGATCGGCCAGCCTGAGGCCGTCATGCCGGCGCTCGGCGCCTTCGTGGAGGTGCCGGCAGGCGCCTACCGGCTCGGCGAGGCCGACGACGAGCGCGTGGTCACGCTCGAGCGGGTGGTGATCGGCCGCTGGCCCGTGGTCAACGCCCACGCGCGCACGTTCTTCGAGGCGGACAGCCGGCGGCCGGGCCCGGCCCTCGCGGCCCGGCTGGAGGCGCCGGCCCTGGAAGACCATCCGGTGACCGACCTCTCGTTCGACGACGCCATGGCCTTCTGCCAGTGGGCCGCGGCGGAGCTCGGCCGGCCGGTCCGGCTGCCGACGGGCGACGAATGGGAGGCCTGCGCGCGCGGCTCCGAGGCACGAACGTGGCCGTGGGGCGACGTGTTCGACCCGGAACGCTGCGCCTGCGCCGAAGCCGCCTGCGGCTGGACCGCGCCGGTCACGGCGCATCCGGACGGCGCCGGCCCCACCGGGGCCGAGCAGCTGGCCGGCAACGTGTGGGAGTGGGTGACCGACTTGCAAGAGGACGGCTGGAGGACGGTGCGGGGCGGCTCGTGGCTCGACCACGCCTGGGGGATGCGGGCGTCTCGCGCCCTCGCCGCGGACCCGAAGCGCGCGACCCCCACCACCGGCTTCCGGCTCGCGATGGATGTCAGCGACGACCCCGGGAGGGAACATTGAGCAGTCCCCTACAAGCCGGTCGTGCAGAGCTCTTCGAAGCGCTGCACGACGTCTACGACCCGTGCTGTGCCGATCGCGGCATCAGCATCGTGGACATGGGGGTCGTCGAGGAGGTGCACGTGGAGGGATCGCACGTGCGCGTCGACCTGGTGCCCACCACCGGGATGTGCCCGTTCGTGGCCAACATGTCCCAGGCGATACCGGACCGGCTGCAGCGCCTACCCGGCGTGGAGTCGGTCGACGTCCAGGTGGTGTGGGAGCCGGTCTGGACGATGGAGCGGCTCTCCCCCTCGGCCCGCGACAAGCTCGCCATGCCGCTCGAAGAGTTGATGCCCTACCGCGAGCGGCGGCTCGCGCAGAGCGAAGGAGCGTAGATCGATGACCACGACCGAGACCCAGATCCAGCCGGCCGGCACGCGGGAGCGGAAGGTGCCCACCTTCGTCTTCGACTGCGTCTGCCACGTCTTCAACTTCGACAAGCAGAACGCGCTGGGCCCGCCCGGCGAGATGTTCGACGAGCACCTCTACGCCTTCCACACGCTCCTCACGAAGGAGGGCGAGAACGTGCTCTCGCGCGAGGAGTTCTTCCGCGAGTGGAGCGTCGACGAGATCTACGAGATGGTCATCGAGGGCTCCGACACGGACATGATCGCGGCGCAGCCGCTGCCGCTCACCGACCTCTTCCACGACGGCCTGTCGCCCTGGGAGAAGTGCGCGGAGATGGCCACGAAGCACCCGGACCGCGCCGTGTTCTGGGGCTCGGTCAACCCGCTCGAGGGCAAGAAGGCGCTCGACCTGATGGAGGTCCAGGTCAAGGAGTACGGCGCGAAGGCGTTCAAGTTCTACAACGTGCGCTACGACTACGGCCAGCCGTTCCCGTGGCGCATGGACGACCCGCGCGTGGCGTACCCGGCCTTCGAGAAGGCGCAGGAGCTCGGCGTGAACCTGATCGGCGTGCACAAGGGCGTGCCGCTCGGCCCGCAGCCCGTCGAGCACACCCGCACGTTCGACATGGACGGGGCCGCCGCCAACTTCCCGGACATCAACTTCGTGATCTTCCACGTGGGCCTGCCGTGGCTGGACGAGGTGCTGTGGCAGATCGTGCGCTACCCCAACCTCTACGCGTCGATCGCCGCCACGGTGAACTTCATCGCCCGCCAGCCGCGCGTCTTCGCCCAGACGCTCGGGAAGATGCTGTGGTGGTGCGGCGAGGACAAGATCATCTACGGCGGCGAGTCGCCGATCTGGCACCCGCAATGGGCGCTCGAGGAGTTCTGGAACTTCGAGCTGCCGCGAGACCTCGTGGAGGAGCACGGCTACCCGCCCCTAACCGAGCAGGCCAAGCGCAAGATCCTCGGTGAGAACCTCGCGCGGCTGCACGGCATCGACGTGGAGGCAAAGAAGGCCGAGCTCGGGGTGCCGGGGTAGCGTCCGCTCGCCTCAGGCCGGGCGCGGCGAGGCTCGCCGCGCCAGCGCCGCGAGCGCCAGGAACATGACCAGCGCCAGCGCGGCCGCCACGGCGATGTAGACCGGCCACGGTGCGTGCATGGTGGCGCGCCATGATTACGCCGTGCTCCTTCGCCTCGCCGACCCCGACGAGCGTTACGCCGCCGTGCGGCTCTGCTCCGACCTGCCTTTGCCGAACGGGGGACGCGCGTATGCCCGCCACAACGGCGAATGGCGGCTGGAGCTCGCTCCTCCGCCGCTGGCGAGGCTCGAGTACGAGCTCGAGGTCGTGCACCGCGACGGCGGCAGCGAGCGTCTCTGCGACCCCGGCAACCCGCACCGTGCGCCGGGCGCGTTCGGCGAGAAGTCGGTCCTGTTGCTGCCCGGCTACACCCCGCCTCGCTGGCTCGGGGACGAGGGCGTGCCGGGAGAGACCGAGGAGCTGGCCGTGCGCGGGCGCGGCCTCGGCGCGGAGGTGCGGGTGCGCGTCTGGAGCCCCGCGGAAGCGGATCCGGCGGAGCCGCTGCCCCTCCTCGCCGCGCACGACGGCCCCGAGTACGACGAGCTCGCCGCGCTGACCCGCTTCGCCGCGGTCGCGATCCGCTCAGGAGAGCTGCCAAGGCACCGGGTCGCGCTGCTCGACCCGGGTGAGCGCGACGAGTGGTACTCCGCATCGGCGCGCTACGCGGCCGCCCTGGTCCGCGACGTCCTGCCCGCGATCCGCGCTGCCGTCGCGGTCCGCGGCGCCCCGGCGGGCATGGGCACGAGCCTCGGCGCGCTCGCGATGCTGCACGTCCACCGGCGCCATCCGGGCGTGCTCGAGGCCCTGTTCCTCCAGTCCGGCAGCTTCTTCACGCCGCGCTTCGACGCCCACGAGGCGCGCTTTCCGCGCTACCAGCGGATCGTCCGCTTCGTGCGCGCGACGCTCCTGGGGACGCACCCCGACCCCGTGCCGGTCGCCATGACCTGCGGGTCGGCCGAGGAGAACGTCCAAAACAACCGGCTGATGGCGCGCGCGCTGACCGCGCAGGGCTATTCCGCCTCGCTTCACGAGGGGCCCGACCTGCACAACTACACGGCCTGGCGCGACGCTTTCGACCCGCATCTGACCCGCCTTCTCGCGCGGGCATGGTGACCGGCCGGCACGCCGAGGTGTGGGCGAGCGCCATCGGCGCAAGCGGCGCGCTCGTGGCCTACGGCCACTGGGGCCGGCCCGTGCTGGCGTTCCCGGCCGAGCGCGGCGGGCCGTGGGAGTACGAGAACCGAGGCATGATCGCGGCCGTGGCCGGCCTGGTCGACAGCGGCCGCGTGAAGCTGTACTGCGTGGACTCGTTCGACTCCGCCACCTGGTCCAACACCGCCCTCCCGCTCGAGGCACGGGCCCGCGAGCACGCTCGCTACGAGTCGTGGATCGTGGACGAGGTCGTGCCCTGGATCCACGCCGACTGCGGCGGCCCGCAGGAGATCGCCACCGTCGGGGTCAGCCTCGGCGCCTACCACGCGGTGAACCTCGCGCTCAAGCGAGCCGACCTCTTCCCGCTCGCGCTCGGGCTGTCCGGCAACTACGACCCCGCCACCTGGGACGCCTGGGGCGAGCGCGGCGACGCCGCCTACTTCAACAATCCGATGGACTACCTGGCGCAAATGGACGGCGACCACCTGGACTGGCTGCGCGGCCGGGTGAGCCTCCTGCTCGTCTGCGGCCAGGGGCAGTGGGAGGACACCACGGGCTCGCTCGAGAGCACGAGGCGCATGGCCGGCCTGCTGTCCGACAAGGGCATTCCGCACGAGCTGGACCTCTGGGGCCACGACGTCGCGCACGACTGGCCCTCCTGGCGCGCCCAGCTGGCGCATCATCTGCCACGGTTCTGCTGAATGGACCGGAGCGACCACCTCATCGGGCTGCTGCTCGGGACCGAGGAGGACTGGCCGACCGCGTTCGAGACGCTCATCTCGCGACTGGGCCCGATCGCCGACGCCTCCGGCGGGCGCCACCGCGTGACCACGGAGCGGATCACGATGGAGCCGTTCGACCTGCGCGACAAGCCGCGCTACGACCTCGTCGTCGACCGGCTCGCCTACTGGTACTTCCTGCCGCGCGAGTGGCTGAAGAAGGTCGCCCTGATGGACGACGTCTACCTGCTGAACAGCCCGTTCACCTTCCAGTCGATGGAAAAGCACGCCGCCTACTGCGCAATGCTGCGGCTGGGGATCAAGGTGCCGCGCACCGTGCTTGTCCCGCACAAGAACCCGCCGGACAACGCGCGCTTCGCCTACACCGCGGCCAAGTACAACCTTCCGTTCGACCTCGACGAGATCGCCGCGTCCGTGGGCTACCCGCTGTTCATGAAGCCCTACGACGGCGGTCAGTGGGTCGGCGTGAGCCAAATCCGCGACAGCGACGAGCTGCACCGTGCCTACGACGCCTCGGGCCAGCGGCTGATGCACCTCCAAGCCTCGATCGAGGGCTACCAGGTGTTCGCGCGGTCGCTGTCGATCGGCGCCGAGACGATGGTCATGCACTTCCGGCCGGAGCTGCCGATGCACGACCGCTACGCCGTCACCCACGACTTCCTCTCACCCGAGGTCGGCGACGAGGTGCTCACGATCAGCCGCCTCATCAACGCGTTCTTTCGCTGGGAGTTCAACTCCTGCGAGACGCTCGTCCGCGGCAGCGACGCCTATCCGATCGACTACGCCAACGCGTCGCCCGACGTGGCGCTCACAAGCCTGCACTACTACTTCCCGTGGGCGATGAGCGCGCTGCTGAAGTGGTGCGTGTTCTGCGTCGTCACGGGCCGCCGCCCGCGGCTCGATCTCGACACCCGCCGCTACTTCGAGATCGGCGACCGCGAGGATCTCTCCTACGCCGAGAAGCTCGCGGCCTACCGGGAGCTGGCCGACGCGTACTTCGAGGTCGACCGCTACCGCGACTTCTGCGACAGCCGGCTGGCGCACGTCGACGAGCTGGTGCTCGACTGGATCACCTCCGCGGAGTTCGACCGCCTGCTTGTCGACACCGTCCGCGCGGGCTACCCCGCCCACGAGCACGAGCGGTTCATAGGGCACTTCCGCGGCCTGGTCGGCCAGTGGGTGCGCGAGCGCGGCGCTACCGCGACGCCGTCGCAGTAGGTGGGAGTGGAGAACGCCCAGATCGCCGATCGCCTCGACGCGTTCGCGTCGCTGCTCGAGCTCGTCGACGCGAACGCGCACACGATCCGCGCCTACCGCCGCGCCGCCGAGACGATCCGTCCGGCGGCCGTCCCGGTCGCGGAGCTGGTGCGGGCCGGCCGGGCGCGCGAGCTTCGCGGTGTGGGCCGGGGCATCGAGGCGCGGCTAATCGAGCTCGTCGAGACCGGCGAGATCGCCGAGCTGGCGGAGCTCGAGCGGGAGGTGACACCGGACCTGGTCGGGCTCGGGCGCTACCTCGGGCTCGGCGCCAAGCGCTCGGTCGAGCTAGCCCGGGCGCTCGATATCCGCACCGCCGACGAGCTTCGGGAGGCGGCCGCGGCGGGCCGGCTGCGGAGCGTGCCCGGCATTGGGCCCAAGACCGAGGCACAGCTCCTGGAGGCGCTCAGCCGGGAGGGCGAGCTACGGCCGCGGCAAGGGCTCCTGCTCCACCGGGCCATTGAGCTGGTGGGAGGTGTGGCGGCCGCCCTCGACGGCGAGGCGGCGGGCGACGTGCGCCGCTGGCGCGACTCCTGCGAGCAGCTCGCGGTCGTCTGCGCCGCGTCGGATCCGCCCTCGGTGCTGGCGCGCTTCGCCGAGCTGCCCCAAGTCGTCGCGCTCGCGGAGCAGGACGAGCGGCGTGCAGTGGGTGTGACGGTCGAGGGCGTGCCGATCGAGCTCACGATCACCGAGCCCGACCGGTTCGGCACCGCTCTCGTTCGGGCGACGGGCTCGGCCGCCTACGTCACGGCGCTCGAGCCGCTCCCGGACGCCCCCGAGGAGGAGGCGGTCTTCCGCGAGCTGGGCCTGCCGTGGTGCCCGCCGGAGCTGCGCGAGGAGCCGTTCCGGGGCGAGCCGCCGGCCCTGCTCGGGCTGGACGACATCCGCGGCGACCTGCACTCCCACACCACCTGGTCGGACGGGCGGACGAGCGTGGAGGGCATGGCGCGCGCCGCCCGCGAGCGCGGCTACGACTACCTCGCGATCTGCGACCACACACCCGCCGTGGGGGCCGTGCAGGGGCTCACGCCGCGAGACGTCCGCCGCCAGGCCGAGGAGATCGCCGCCGCCAACGAGCTGCTCGCGCCGTTCCGCGTCCTGCGCGGGATCGAGTGCGACATCCTGCCCGACGGGCGGCTGGACCTCCCCGACGACGTGCTCGCGGAGCTCGAGTGGGTGCAGGCGAGCGTTCACGGCGGGCAGCGGATGCCCCGCCGCGAGATGACAAAGCGCGTGGAGGAGGCGCTGCGCAACCCGTACGTGCGCTGCCTCAGCCATCCCAAGGGCCGCTACATCAACCGGCGGCCAGAGAACGCCCTCGACCTCGAGCGGGTGTTCGAGGTCGCGCTCGAGGAAGGGGTCGCGCTCGAGGTCAACGGGCTCCCCGACCGCCTCGACCTGAGCGGCGAGCACGTGCGCGACGCGCTCCGCGCCGGGGTGCAGATCGTCTGCTCCACCGACGCCCACTCGGTGCGAGGGCTCGGCAACATGGCGCTCTCGGTCGCCACGGCGCGGCGCGGCTGGGCCACGGCCGCAGACGTCGTCAACACGCAGCCCCTCGAGGCGATCCTCGCCCCTCGGGCGGGCGTCAGGCCGAGCGGCCCCCGAGCACCTCGCTGAGGCTGTCGAGCATCCGCTGCTCGCCTTCGCTCACGCGCTCGGCGCGGAAGCCCATGAAGCCCCCTTCCTTCGCCGCGTTCGCCGCCTCCTGCGCGGCCTCCAGCAGCCACTCGCGCATCGCGGCGGCGTCCTCCTGCGTTCCCTTCTCGGCGACGAGGCGGTCGACTTCGCGGAGCTCGTCGAGGAGCTCGACGCCGGCGTTCGCGCCCTTCCCCGGCTTGAATCCGGCGACCGGGCTCTTGCGCTGCTGCGCGTCCTCCGCGACGTCGCGCGCGACCGCGTCCACGAGCTCACCCCGGCCGCCCTCCTCGGCGGCGCCAAGCACCGCCTTCAGCGTCGCCCCGGTCTCCTTGACCACCTCGATCGGGCCGCCGGGGTCGGCAAGCGAGATCGCCATCCCGGCCAGGAACGGCGCCCGCTTGAGCTGCGTCCATTCCTCGTCGGTGAAGTCCGCCTTCGATGTCATGAGCCCTCCTGGTCGCTGATCTGTCTCCCCTCCGCCAGGAAGCTCAGCACTTCCGAGGTGAAGAGGTCGGTGCCCGTGTCCATCGCGGCATGTCGCTGCCCCGGCATGACCACGACCCGGCAGTCCGGCAGCGCCGCCCGCACCGCCTCGGCGGCGACCTTGAAGGGGTCGGGGCTGTCGCCGCCCTGGAGAAAGAGCGTCGGCACGTCGAGATTCCGGAAGCGAGCCGGATCGAAGCGGTACTCGCGGCTCGCGCGCTCCTCCCTCGGAATCGTGCCGGCGGCGTCGAGCCGCGCCTCCCAGGCCGGCAGGGAGCGCAGCAACTCCACCTGGTCGGGAGGAAGGCCGGCGACCTCCTGCATGAAGAAGGCCAGCAGCTCGTCGCGCCTCCCCGCCTCAAGCAGCGCCTGCAGGCGATCGACGACGCGGGGCGGAGACACCAGGAACCCCATCGGCGGCTCGTACAGGACGAGCCGACGGATTCTGTCGGTCAGCAGGGCCGCCTCGATTGCGCACATCCCCCCGAGGGAGTGGCCCAGCACGGTCACCGCTTCACCCGCCGACTCGACCACCGCCACGACGTCCTCGAACTCGCGCTCGAACGCGTAGCCGCTCGCATCTCCGCTGCGCCCGCGGCCGCGACGGTCGATCGCGATCACGGTGAAGCGCTCCTCGAGCGCCGGAAGCACCGGGGCCCAGCGGCTGTGGTCGGCCGCGCCGCCGTGGATCAGCACCAGCGGCGGGCCCTCGCCACTTCGCCAGACGGCGATCGGAGTCCCGTCGCTGGATACGACCTGCGAAGGGTCTGCTGTCATGAGGTCCTTTCCGGCAGCCGCCCGGCCAGCTCCAGCAGGTCGGCGACCGACTCGTCCGCATCGGGTTCCGGCTGGGCGGCGGAGCCGGGCCCGAACTCAAGCGGCCGCTCCACGAAGGCCGTCCGCAGCCCGGCCTCGCGCGCGCCCTCGAGGTCCCACCCGTGAGTGGCCACCAACATGAGCTCGGCGGGCTCCACGCCCAGCAGCCGGGCGGCGGTGCGGTAGGCGTCGGGCGCCGGCTTGTAGGCCTGGGCCAGCTCGGCCGAGAGCACGCAGTCGAAGCGCAGGTCGGCGTGGCGCGCGATATCGACGAGCAGGGCCACGTGGCCGTTGGACAGCGTGGCGACGACGTGGCGCTGGCGCAGCGCCTCGAGGCCCGGGCTTACGTCCGGCCACGGGTCCAGGCGGCGCCAGGCTCCCACCAGCCGTAGTTGCTCCTCGACCGCGAGGTCGATGCCCCGCTCCGAGAGCAGCTCGCCGAGCGTCGCGAGGTGAAGCTCGTCGAAGTTCCCCCACGGCCGCGAGCCCTCGTTCACCTCGGCCAGGATCGGCCGGTAGCGCCCGCGCCAGTCGTCGGCCAGCTCCGCGGGATCGCCCGGGACCCCGCTCGCGCGAAACGCCTCCGCGACCCCCGAGCGCCAGTCCACGAGAGTCCCGAAGACGTCGAAGACGAGCGCCCGAACAGCCACCGCGCTACGTGCCCGACGGCTCCGCTTCGACGAGCACGGGTCCTCGACGCCGCGGAACACGCGCTTCGGTCAGCTCGAGTCCGACGCCGCCTTGGCCGCGGCCAGCCCGGCCACGAGCACCGCCGCGACTGTTGCAGCCGCGCCCAGCTTGACCTTGTCCTGGGACGCCTTGCGCTTGGCCACGGTCTTGATGCCCTGCCAGGTGAGCCAGCCCAGCATGGTGTAGCCCTTGATCTTCATCAGGTCTTCTTTCCCCGGGTGCGCACGTTGTACGCCATTCGAGACTGAAGTGACCAGAGCTCGATGAAGCCGGGGCTCGCCTGCTGCGAGAAGAGCCCGCCGGACTCTCCGAAGCCGGCCAGCGCCGGGTCGTACAGCGCGTTCGGCGAGCGCCGGGAAACGGGCCGGACGCTGCCCTTGTAGAGCCGCACGGTGATCTCTCCGGTCACCTGCTCGTTCACGGCGTCCATCAGCGCGTTCAGGTCCGACAGGAGCGGCTCGTACCAGAGGCCCGCGTAGACGATGTAGGCCCAGTGGTCGTCCAGGTGCGGCTTGAACGTGTTCTGGTGGATCGTGCTTACCAGCTTCTCGAGCTCCTTGTGGGCTGTCAGGATCAGCGCCGCGGCGGGCACCTCGTAGAGGTCGCGCACCTTCAGCCCGACGATGCGGTCCTCGATGTGGTCCACGATCCCGGCGCCGTGCCGGGCGCCGATCTCTCCGGCCCGCTCGAGCAGCTCCACGAGGCCGAGCCGCTCGCCGTTCAGCGCCACCGGCACGCCCCGCTCGAACTCGATCCGCACGTCCTCCGGCTCGTCGGGCGCCTCCTCTGGCCTGGTCACGAGCTGGAACACGTCGTCGCGCGGCGGCTCCTCGATGTCCTCGATCGGGCCGCCCTCCGAGGAGCGGCCCCAGAGGTTGTCGTCGATCGAGTAGGGCGGCGTCTCCGTGCCGCCCTTGACCGGGATCCCGTGCTCGCGCGCGTAGGCGATCTCCTCCTCCCGGCCCATCTGCCAGCCGCGCACCGGGGCGATGATCTTCATCGACGGATCGAGCGCGACCACGGTCGACTCGATCCGCACCTGGTCGTTGCCCTTGCCGGTGCAGCCGTGGGCGATCGTGTCGCAGCCGGCGCTGCGCGCGTACTCGACGGCCAGCTTGGCGATCAGCGGCCGGCCGAGCGCCGTGAACAGGGGGTAGCCGCCGCCGTAGAGGGCGTTGGCCTTGATCGCGGGCAGCACGTACTCGTGGGCGAACTCCTCGCGGGCGTCGACGACGTGGCAGTCCAGCGCGCCGAGGTTGAGCGCCTTGCCCTTTACCACCTCGTAGTCCTCCCCCGGCTGGCCCAGATTGACGGTGAGCGCGACCACCTCGGCCTCGTACTCGTCCTGGATCCACTTGAGCATCACGCTCGTGTCGAGCCCGCCCGAGTAGAGCAGCAGGACCCGGCCGACCTCGGACGGATCGGCCTCGTAGGAGGCCGTCTTTATGAGGGTGCGGCGGGGCTCGGACACGGGCGGATCAGCCTACTGGTGTGCGCTACGCCGACGCCACGGCGCCGATCCGGCGCACCGCCTCGTCGATCTCGTCCTCGCTCACGGTGAGCGGCGGCAGGAGGCGCACGGTGTCGGGGCCGGTGGCATTCACCACGAGGCGCTGCTCGAGCAGCAGCCGGCGGGCGAGCGCCGGCCCGTCCGCGCACGCGAATGCGAGCATCAGCCCGAGACCCCGCACGTCGAGGCCGAGCTCCCGCAGGCCGCCCGCCATCCGAGCGCCCTTCGCGGCGACCGCGTCCAGGAAGGCCTCGTCGTCGATCGTGTCGAGCACGGCGTTCGCCGCGGCGGCCACCACGGGGCCGCCCGCGAAGGTGGAGCCGTGGTCGCCCGGCTGCAGGACGTCGGCGAGCGCGGGGCTCGTCACGCAGGCCCCGATCGGAAGGCCGCCGCCGAGGCCCTTGGCGACCGTCATCACGTCCGGCTCCACGCCCGCGTCCTCCCAGGCCCACATCCAGCCGGTGCGGCCCATCCCGCACTGGATCTCGTCGAAGATCAGCAGGGCCCCCGTCTCCTCGCAGGCGTCCCGGGCCGCGGCGAGCATCTGCGGGTGGATCGGGTGGATGCCGCCCTCGCCCTGGACGGGCTCGATGATGATCGCCGCCGTGCGGTCGCTCACCGCGTCCACGAGCGGAAGCGGCGGCCCCTCGCGCGGCACCGCGCTGAACCCCGGCACGAGCGGGGCGAACGGCGCCTGCTTGGTCTCCTGCGGCGTGGCCGATAGCGCCCCCATCGTGCGGCCGTGAAAGCCGCCCTCGAGCACGACGAAGCCGCCGCCCGGGCGGCGCCGGCGGGCGAGCTTGATCGCGCACTCGATCGCCTCGGCGCCCGAGTTGCAGAGGAAGACCTTGCCGCCCAGCGAGACGTCGGAGAGCCGCTTCGCGAGCCGCATAGCCGGCTCGGTGTAGAACAGGTTGCCCACGTGCATGAGCCGGCCGGCCTGCTCGCGCACCGCCTCCACCACCGCCTGGTGGCAGTGCCCCAGCTGCACGACGGAGATGCCGGCCAGGAAGTCGAGGTACTCGTTGCCCTCGTCGTCCCAGAGCCGCGTGCCCTCGCCGCGCACGAACTCGACCGGGTTGCGCGCGTACGTGCCCATCACGGCCTCGCGCTCGAGCTGCTGGAGCTCCGCGAGCGTCACGCTAGGGCCACAGCTTCGTGCCGCTGCCCTCGTCCGTGAACAGCTCGAGCAGCAGCGAGTGCGGCTCGCGGCCGTCGACGATGTGCGCGTTGTCCACGCCGGCCGACAGCGCGTGCAGGCAGGCCTCGAGCTTGGGGCGCATGCCGCCGCCCACCCCCCTCAGCCGCGCGCGCACCTCGGCGGCGGTGGCCTCGGAGATGCGGCTGGACGGGTCCTCCGGGTCGGCGCGCCAGCCCTCCACGTCGGTGAGGAAGACCACCTTGAACGCGCCGAGCGCCTCGGCGACCGCGGCGGCCGCGGCGTCGGCGTTGACGTTGTAGGAGTTGCCCTCCGTGTCCGCCCCCACGGAGGCAATCACGGGGATGTAGTCCTCCGCAATGTGCAGCAGCACGCCCGCGTCCACGCGCTCGATCTGTCCCACGAACCCGATGTCGGTCTCGCCCGCGGCGAGCTGCTTGCGCACGGTGAACAGCAGCCCGTCGTCGCCGCACAGGCCCACGGCCGGCTGGCCGTGGCGGCCCAGGCGCAGCACGATGTCCTTGTTCTGCTTGCCGACCAGGACCATCTTCGCCACCTCGACCGTGGCCTCGTCGGACACGCGCAGACCGTCGACGAATCGGACCTCCATGCCGAGCCGCTCCATGTAGCGCGTGATGTCCGGACCGCCGCCGTGCACCACGACGGGGTTCATGCCCACGTACTTGAGCAGCACCACGTCGCGGGCGAACTCCTCCTTCAGCTCGGGGTCCGTCATCGCGGCGCCGCCGTACTTGATCACCACCGTCTTGCCGTGGAAGTCCCGGATGTAAGGCAGCGCCTCGAGGAGGGTTGCTACGTCTCTCATGACGTGTAGTCGGCGTTGTAGCTCACGTAGTCCGGGCTGAGGTCGCTGAAGAAGACCTCGGTCTCGCCGCCCTCGCCGGGCATGGTGAGCACGTACTCGACCTCCTGCCCGCTGACCAGCTCGGCCGGGGCCGGCTCCACCGCGTCCCCCGCCGACACCACCTGGTGCCCTTCGATCTCGAGATCCGCGACGAACGGCTCGCCGGGAGGCCAGGCCTGCCCGGCCGCTTGAAGGAGGCGCCCAAAGTTGGGGTCCCCGCCGTGCAGGGCCGCCTTCACCAGCGGCGAGTTGGCGATCGAGCGCGCCACCGGCTCCACGGCGTCGGGCCGCCCGTTCACCACGATCCGCCCCACCCGCCTCGCGCCCTCGCCGTCGGCCACGATCTCGAGCGCGAGCTGGCGCAGCAGCGCGTCCATCGCCTCGCCGAGCCGCAGCTCGTCGCCGCCCTCGGGCTCCGCCGCGACCCCGGAGGCCCCGTTCGCGAGCGCGAACACCGTGTCGCTGGTGGAGAGCTGCCCGTCGACGGAGATGCGGTCGAACGAGCGCTTGACGCAAACGCCGGTGAGCAGGTCGAGCGTCTCCTGCTCGAGTGCTGCGTCGGTCTGGATGAAGCAGAACATCGTCGCGAAGCGCGGCTCGATCATCCCGGCGCCCTTCGCCTGGGCGGCCAGCCGCACCCGGCCGCCCTCGAGCTCCACCTCGAGGCAGGCGCGCTTGGGGCCGCTGTCGCTTGTCAGGATCGACTCGGAGAACGAGCCGGCATCGCCTTCAAGGGCGGCACACGCCTCGCGCACCCCTGACAGCACCCGTTCGCGCGGCAGCTCGTGGCCGATCACGCCCGTGGATGCCACGCCCACGTGGCCGGGCTCCACGCCCAGCTGCTCCGCCGCCGCCGACTGCATGGCCTCGGCGGTCTCGAGGCCGCGCCGGCCGTCGCCCACGTTGGAGCAGCCGCTGTTCGCAGCCACGGCGCGCAGGCGGCCGACGTCGGCCGCGCGCGACACGATCACGGGTGCCCCCACGCGGGCGTTGGTGGTGAATCGGGCGGCGGAGACGGTGTCCGGCTCGTCGGAGACCAGTACGCCGACGTCGAGGCCCTCGGGCTTGATGCCCGCGGCCACGCCCGCCGCGCGGAATCCGGCGGGCAAGGCCTTCGGCTCCAGCTCGCGGGCGTGCGCGGGGGCCTCCACCCAGCGTGAGCGGAAGAAGCTCGCCGTGTGCGTCCCGCTCACTCGAGCCCCTCCGTCTCCGGCAGGCCCAGCATCAGGTTGAGGTCCTGCACCGCCTGCCCGGCGGCGCCCTTCCAGAGGTTGTCGATCGCGCAGAAGGAGAGGACGCGGTCGCCGGCCACCGTCACGTACACGGTGGCTCGGTTCGTGAAGCGCACGTCGCGGGTGTGCGGTGGCGCGTCGATCAGCTCCACGAACGGCTCGTCGGCGTAGGCCGAGGCGTACAGCTCCCGCACGCCGTCGCGGGTAAGCGGCTCGGTGGGCGTGGCGTAGCAGGACGCCATCAGGCCCTGGTCGATCGGGAGCAGGTGCGGCACGAAGGAGAAGCGCACGCCGGGCAGCTCCTGTTGGAGCTCGGCCACGTGCCGGTGGCCCTCCGTCTTGTAGGGGTTGACGTTGTCGGTGGCGGACACGAAGTGCGTCTCCTCGGTTGCCTCGCGCCCGGCGCCCGACACGCCGGTCTTGATGTCCACCACGGCCTCCTCGAGCCGGCCCTTCAGCGGGAGCAGCGCGAGGATCGCGGCGGTCGAGTTGCAGCCGGGGCCCGCGACGAGCTCCGCTTGGCGGATCTCCTCGCGGTGCGCCTCGGGCAGCCCATAGACGGACTCGGCGAGCAGCTCGGGCGCCTCGTGGGGCTGGTACCAGTTCTCGTAGGCCGCCTGGTCCAGCCGGAAGTCGGCGGACAGGTCCACCACCTTGAGCCCGCGCTCGCGCAGCGCCCTCACGGCAGGCGCTGCGGCCTTGTGCGGATAGGCGACGAGCGCCGAGTCGGCCCGCTCGGCGATCTCGTCCGGGTCGAACGTCTCCAGCTCGAGCGGGACCCGGTAGGCGGGGTAGATCTCGTCGTGGCGCCGGCCGGCGTCCGAGCGCGCGGTGACCACGGTGAGCTCGATCGAGGGGTGGCGCCGGAGGATCGCGGCGGCGACCGCGCCGCCGAAGCCGGCGGCGCCGATGACGGCTGCCCTATGCACGCAGCCGCCCCCCGATGCCCTCCAGCTCGCGCTCGATCGCCTCGCGCCGCCGCGACACCTCCTCGTCGGTCAGCGTGCGGTCCGGAGCCCTGAACTCGAGCCGCAGCGCCAGCGACTTGTTGCCCTCGCCGGCCTGCTCGCCGCGGTAGAGGTCGAACACCTCCACGCCCGTGAGCAGCTCGCCGCCGCCCGCGCGCACCGCGTCCTCGAGCTCGGCGGCCGACACCGCGACGGGCACCACCACGGCGATGTCCTGCAGCACGGCGGGGAAGCTCGTCACGTCGCGGTAGACGTCCTGCCGGCCGGCCGTGACCTCCAGCATCGCCTCCACGTCCAGCTCGAAGCCGGCCACCGGCCCGGGCACGTCCCACTCGCGCGCCACCAGCGGGTGCAGCTCCCCTAGCCAGCCGAGCTTGCGCTCGCTGTCGCGGGCCACGATCGAGGCCGCGCGGCCCGGGTGCAGGAACGGCCGGCCGCCCTCCTCCGCGAACCAGTCCAGGCGTGCCACCTCGAGCACGGCCTCGAGCAGCGCGCGCGCCGCGAAGAAGTCGGCCGGCCGGCGCTCGCTGCGCCAGCCGCCCGGGGCCGCCTCGGTGATCAGTACCGCCAGGTGATGCCGTTCGAGCGCCGGAAGCCGGCCGCCGGGCGCCTGCGCCGGGGCGGTGTCGAGCGGCTCCGAGGGCCGGTACACGTGCGCGGACTCGAACAGCCGGACCCCCGGACGGCCGTGGGCGGCGTTGTGGCGGGCGGCGTCCAGCAGGCCGGGAAGCAACAGCGGCCGCATGACGCTGTGGTCCTCGGTAAGCGGATTGTCGAGCCGCAGCAGCGGGACGCCGCTTAGCCGCAGGCGCTCGATCGCCGCCGGCGAGGTGAAGCTGTACGACACGCACTCGCTCAGGCCGCGGTCGCGCAGCAGGTCCCCCAGCCGCCGGCGCAGGCGCTGGCTGCGGGTCAGCCGGCCGACCGCGTTTCGCCGCGCCGGCAGTGTGGTGGGCAGCTTGTCGAGCCCGTGGATGCGCGCGACCTCCTCGATGAGGTCGGCCTCGCGCTGGACGTCGCTGTCGCGCCAGGGCGGAACGCGCCAGCGCTCCGCCGCGGGCACCGCCGCTGCGGGGGCGGCTCCCTCCGCCGCCGCTGCCTCCGCGAACCCGAGCCGCTTCAGGATCCCGCCGGCCGTGTGCGGGTCGATCCGCTCGCCGAGCAGCTTCTCCATGCGCGAGTGGCGCAGCGGCGCCACCCGCGGCTGCGCCGGCGCCGGATACACGTCCACGGTCCCGGGCGCCATCCGGGCTCCGCACAGCTCCACCATCAGCCGCGCGGCCAGTCGCTGCCCGGCCATCGCGAGCTCGGGGTGGAGCTGCTTCTCGAAGCGCGCCGACGCCTCGGTGCGCAGCCCGAGCGCCTTCGACGTCCGCATGATGTTCGGCCCCACCCAGGTGGCCGCCTCCATCAACACGCGCGTCGTGCCCTCCGAAACCTCGGAGATCTGGCCGCCCATGATCCCGGCGATCCCGCTCGGTCCCTCGCCGTCGCAGACCAGCGCCGCCTCCGCGCTGAAGCTCCGCTCCACGTCGTCCAGCGTGACCATCGTCTCGCCCTCGCGCGCGCGGCGAACGTCGATCCGCGCGCCCCGCACCTTGTCGAGGTCGAAGGCGTGCAGCGGCTGCGAGCAGGTCAGCATCACGTAGTTGGTGATGTCGACCACGTTCATGATCGGTCGCTGCCCGGCCGCCATCAGCCGCTGCTTCAGCCACAGCGGCGAGGGGCCGATCTTCACGTCCTCGAACACGCGCGCGGTGAAGCGCAGGCAGATCTCGGGGTCGATCTCGATCTCGATTCGGTCGTCCGCGGTGTCCTCGCCGTGCGGTTCGGCGTCCGCCGCCGTGGGGTCCTCGGCCAGTGGAGCGGCCGTGGCGGCGTGCAGGTCGCGCGCCACGCCGTACACGCCCATCGCGTCGGGCCGGTTGGGCGTGATCTCGATCTCGATCACGTCGTCGGCGATCGGCAGGTGCTCGGCCAGCGGACCGCCGACCTGAAGATCGCCGGGCAGGACCATGATGCCCTCGTGGTCCTCCCCGATCCCGACCTCGTCCTCGGCCAGGATCATCCCGCTCGACTTCACCCCGCGTAGCTTCGCCTCGCCGAGCGTCGCGCCGTCGGGCATCACCGCCCCGGGCAGAGCCACCGCCACCGTCTGCCCGGCGGCCACGTTGGGCGCGCCGCACACGATCGTCTGGGGCTCGTCGCGGCCCACGTCCACCCGGCACACCGTCAGCCGGTCGGCGTTCGGGTGCCGCTCGGACTCGAGCACGCGGCCGACCAGGAAGGCCGACACGTCGCCCACGCCGGTGCGGTGCAGGCGCTCCATCTTCAGGCCGGACATCGTCAGGACGTCGGCCACCTCCTGGGCCGGCACCCCGGGGTCGCAGTACGAGCGCAGCCAGCGAAGCGGCACCCTCATGGCCCGGCTCCGAACTGCTCGAGCAGACGCAGGTCGTTCTCGTACAGCATCCGCAGGTCCGGCACCTGGTGCACGAGCATCGCGATGCGCTCGATCCCCATCCCCCAGGCGAAGCCCTGCACGCGCTCGTTGTCGTAGCCCTTGCCGGCCACGTAGTCGAGCACGTTTGGGTCGACCATCCCCGAGCCGAGGATCTCGATCCAGCCCTCCCCCTTGCACGTGCCGCAGCGCTGCGAGCCCTCGAACCCCGTGCCACCGCAGCGGAAGCAGGACACGTCCACCTCCACGCTCGGCTCGGTGAAAGGGAAGTAGCCGGGGCGCAGCCGGACCTCGGTGGCCTCGCCGAACATCTGGCGCGCGAACTGGAGCAGGCAGCCCTGCAGGTCGGCGAGCGTGATGTCCTCGTCGATGGCGAGCCCCTCGAGCTGGTGGAACATCGGCACGTGGGTGGCGTCGGGCGTGTCCGGGCGGTACACGCGGCCGGGCACCACGATGTAGATGGGCGGCTCCTGCAGCTCCATCGCGCGTATCTGCATCGGCGACGTGTGCGTGCGGAGCAGCACGCGCTCGGCGAAGTAGAAGGTGTCGTGCGGCGCCCGCGCCGGGTGCTCGGGCGGGTGGTTGAGCGCGGTGAAGTTGTAGTACTCGTACTCGATCTCGGGGCCCTCCACGACGGAGAACCCGAGCCCGGTGAAGATGTCCTCCATCCGGCGCCTGATCTGGGACACCAGGTGCAGGTGGCCGGGCGGCAGCGGCGGGTCGCCCGGCATCGTCACGTCCACGCGGTCCTCCGCCAGGCGCCGGTCGAGCTCCTCCGCCTCGAGCTCCGCGGTACGCCGCTCCAGCAGCGCCTCGAGCGCGCGCCGCACCTCGTTGGCCCGCTTGCCGACCGGGCCGCGCTGGTCGGGCGGCAGCTCGCCGATGGAGCGCAGCGTCGCTGTCAGGTCGGACTTGCGGCCGAGGTAGCGCACGCGCAGCTCCTCGAGCTCGGCGGCGGAGCCGGCCGCTCCGATGGCGGACTCGGCCTCCGTGCGGAGCTGTGCGAGCTCAGGCATGGCCGCGCATCCTACGTTCCACCTCGTACAGGGCGACCGTGGCCGCCATGGCGACGTTCAGCGAGTCCGGACCGCCCGGCCGAAGCGGGATGCGGGCGACGGCGTCGGCCGCGTCGAGCACCTCGGCGGGCAGGCCCTCGCGCTCGGCGCCCAGGCACACCACCACCGGGCCGTCCGCGAGCTCGACCTCCCCCAGCGCCTGCCCGCTGCCCGAATCGAGCGCGAGGCGGTGCCCTTGCAGCGCCTCGTGGGACGCCCGCGCCGGGGGTCGCGCGAAGATCGAGCCCATGCTCGCCCGCACGGCCTTGGGCGAAAACGGGTCCGCGCAGCCGGGGCCGAGCACCACCGTGGCGTCCGCCAGCGCGTGCGCCGAGCGGACGATCGCGCCCACGTTCCCGGGGTCCTCCACGCGGTGCAGGTACACCAGCACGTCGCCCGCCGCCGTGCGCGAGGGCGCGGGCTGGCCCGCGCCGGAGCGGTGGAGCTCGGCCCAGCGGCGGGTGTAAACGCCGATCACCCTGCTCCCGGAGCCCAGGCTGCTCACGGCGTCGAGCAGCTCCGGCTCCACGTCCTCGCCCGAGCGGAGCACGAACTCCGCGTCCCAGCCCGCGCGCTCGGCCGCCTCGATCAGATCCTCGCCCTCGGCCGCGAACAGGCCGAGCTTCTCGCGCCAGCGCTTCTGCCGGAGCTTGCGAATCGTCTTCAGCCGGTCGTTGTCAGGGGATCGGATCATGGAACGAAAACGGGCGCCTCAGCGGGCGCCCGGGAGAGATTCGGTCCGTGGTTCGCGTTGTTACGCAGCCACGGCCTCCCGGGCCCGGTCGGCAAACCGCCGGAAGGTCTCCGGGTCGCGCACGGCGATGTCGGCCAGCACCTTGCGGTCGACCTCGATGCCGGCCTGCTTCAGGCCGTGCATGAACTGGCTGTACGACATACCCTCCTGCCGGGCGGCCGCGTTGATGCGGATGATCCACAGCCGCCGGAAGTCGCGCTTGCGGTTGCGACGGTCACGGTAGGCGTAGGAGTCGGCCTTGAGCAGGGCCTCCTTGGCGCGCTTGTAGCTCTTCGACGCCTGGCCGCGGTAGCCCTTGGTCCGCTCGAGCGTGGCGCGGCGCTTCTTGCGCGAGTGAACTGAACGCTTGACCCGGCTCACTTGTGCAACAGCTCCGTGACGCGCTTGCGGTCGGGCTTCGCGACCTCGACCGGGCGGCCCAGGCGCCGCATGCGCTTGGAGCTCTTCTTGCCGGTGAAGTGGCTGGTGAAGGAGTGGCGCGCGCGCAGCTTGCCAGTGCCCGTCTTGCGAAAGCGCTTCTTGGCGCCGGAGTGGGTCTTCATCTTCGGCATGACGACCGCCTATTGAAGCAGACGGAAAGACGCGAACCGGGGGCTCACGCCCGGACCCCCGCTGATGCCTGGCCGGCAGCCGGCGGGATGAAGTGTCGCGCATAGTGGCCCTATACGGGCCACAATCCGTGACAGTCGGGGCCCTGGACCCGCATCGCGCGCTGTGCGCCACCCGCCGATGACCCCCTCATTGCTCGCCGTTTCAGCAGTGACGGCCGGCCTGGCCGTGCCGGCGGCCGGCGGCCGGCGCGGCCGCCCCCTGGCTAGCCGGCGGCCGCGGGCTCGGCCTGCGACGGCCGCTTCTTGTGGGGCGCCAGGAGCATGGTCATGTTGCGCCCGTCCTGCTGGGGATGCTGCTCGATCTGGCCGAGCTCGGATACGTCCTCGGCCAGCCGCATCAGGAGCGCCTCGCCGCGCTCGGGGTGGGTCTGCTCGCGGCCGCGAAACATGATCGTGACCTTCACGCGGTCCTCTCCCTTGAGGAAGCGGACCACGTGGTTCTTCTTGGTGTTGTAGTCGTTGTTCGCGATCTTCGGCCGCAGCTTGATCTCGCGGACGTTCACCTGCTTCTGGTGGCGCCGCGCGGCCTTCGCCTTCTGCTCCTGCTCGTACTTGTACTTCGAGTAGTCGAGCACGCGCGTGACCGGCGGGCGGGAGTCGGGCGCCACCTCGACCAGGTCGAGGTCGCGCTCCTGCGCGTAGCGGAGCGCCTGTTGAGTGTCGACGACCCCGATCTGGTTGCCGTCCTCGCCGATGAGACGTACCTGAGGTACGCGGATCCGCTCGTTGATCCGTGTCTCGTCGCGATCCGGAGGGCGCCGATCGAACTTGCGAGGGATCGGCACTAGGTGAAGAGGCTGCGCCCTGCTGTCAAAGCGCGCGGATGTGGAGGCACGTCATCAGAGGCCGATACTAGCGTCTCTCGGCGATCTCGTCCGCAATCCGGCGCGCGAACTCCCCAACCTGCTCCGCGCCCCGATCGCCCTCCCGGTGGCGCCGCACTGCCACCGCGCCCGCCTCCTGCTCCTTGTCTCCCACCACGAGCATGTAGGGCACCTTCGTCACCTCGGCCTCGCGGATCTTCTTGCCGACAGACTCGGAGCGCTCGTCCACCTCGACCCGCAGGCCGGCCTCTCGCAGCGTGGCGGCGGTCTCGCGCGCGTAGTCCAGGTGGCGGTCGGCGATCGGGAGGACGATGGCCTGCACCGGCGCCAGCCAGAGCGGGAACTCGCCCGCGTGGTGCTCGATCAGGATGCCGATGAAGCGCTCGAACGAGCCCATCAGGGCGCGGTGGATCATCACCGGCCGGTGCTCTGCGTTGTCCGCGCCCGTGTAGGTGAGCTCGAACTGCTCGGGCATGTAGTAGTCGAGCTGGACGGTGCCGAGCTGCCACGAGCGGCCGATCGCGTCCGTGATGTGGGCGTCGATCTTCGGGCCGTAGAACGCGCCGTCGCCCTCGTTCAGGTCGTACTCCAGCCCGTTCTTCTCGAGCGTGCGGGCCAGCGCCGCCTCGGCCTTGTCCCACATCTCGTCGGTGCCCACCCGCTTCTCGGGCCGGGTCGACAGCTCGAGGCGGGGCTCCAGGCCGAATTGCTCGTAGATGTAGAACCCGAAGTCGAGGCAGCGCATCGCCTCCTCCTCGATCTGCTCCTCCGTGCAGAACACGTGTGCGTCGTCCTGGGTGATGTGGCGCACCCTGAGGAGGCCGTGAAGCGTGCCGCTCGGCTCGTGGCGGTGGACGAGGCCCTGCTCGGCGAGGCGCAGCGGCAGGTCGCGGTAGGAGCGCAGCTCGCGCTTGTAGATCTGGCAGTGGCCCGGGCAGTTCATGGGCTTGAGGCCCATGGGCCGCTCCTCCACGTCCGTGAAGTACATGTTGTCGCGGTACACGTGCCAGTGGCCCGACTGCTTCCACAGCTCCTGGTCGAACAGGATCGGCGTGCGGACCTCCTGGTAGCCGCGCTCCACGTTGGTGGTGCGCCACAGCTTGGTGAGCTCGTTCCAGATGTGCGTGCCCTTGGGGAGCCAGAAGGGCGAGCCCGGCGAGAGGTCGGACAGCATGAACAGCGACAGCTCGCGGCCGAGCTTGCGGTGGTCGCGCTCGCGGGCCTGCTCGACCCGCTCCAGATGCTCTTTCAGCTCGTCCTTGCTCGCGAAGGCCGTGCCGTAGACGCGGGTGAGCATGGACTTCGACGCGTCGCCGCGCCAGTAGGCGCCCGCGACGCTGGTCAGCTTCATGGCCTTGATCCGCTTCGTGCCGGGCCCGTGCGGCCCACGGCACAGGTCGGTGAAGGGGCCGTTGCGGTACAGCGAGACGGTCTCGACGCCTTGGTCCCGGACGAGGTCCTCGATCAGCTCGACCTTGTAGTCCTGGCCCTCGGACTTGAACCGCTCTACGGCCTCGTTCACTGAGACCTCGGAGCGCTCGAACTGCTCGTCCGCGCCGATGTGCTCGCGCATCTTCTGCTCGACGCGTTCGAAATCGTCCTCGGTGAGCTTCGCGCCGTCGGGGAAGTCGAAGTCGTAGTAGAAGCCGTCCTCGATCGGGGGGCCGATCGAGATCTTCACCCCCGGGTAGAGCTCCATGACCGCGGTGGCGAGCACGTGGGCGGCGTCGTGGCGAAGGAGCCAGAGCCCCTCGTCGTCCCTGGACGTGACGATCTCGATGTTGGCGCCGGGCCTCAGGCGCGCGCCGAGATCTTGAAGCTCGCCGTCCACCCTGATCCCGAGGGCGGCCCGGGCAAGCCCCTCGCCGATGGCGCGCGCGGCGTCGGCGCCGCTGGCGCCCTCGTCGAGCTCGAGCTGGGTGCCGTCGGGGAGGGAGACCTTCATCGGCACTGCACGGTACCGGCGAGCGCCGCGGCGCTAGCGTGACCCGGGTGCCCCGCGCGTTGAGCACGCCCGAACTCGACCAGCACGCGCCGCAGAACGCCATGACGGAGGCCGGCGAGATCGCCCGCTTCCACGACCGCTGCAGCGACCTCATGCGCGACCTGCTCGACGCGCTCTCGGAGGCGCCCGACCTGCCTCGCCCCTTCCCGCAGATCGAGGACGCGATGGGCTGGCCGCGCCGCCGGATCGCGTCCGTCCTCGGCGGTGTCTCGCACCTACGCCACACCGAGTTCGACGGCCGGCGCCCCTACCGCTTCCTGGACGACCGCCGCTCGGCGTCCGGCCGCTGGGAGATGTGGATGGACGCCGAGCAGGCGCGGGCCGTGCGGGCCGCGCGGCGGATGTAGGCGGCGCGAGCCGCGTCGAGACCCAGGTCGAGGGGCTTCGGATTGCCTACGAGCGGGCGGGCGAGGGGCCGCCGATCGTCGCGGCGAGCGCGACCGGATGGTCCTTCGTCCAGGGTGGTCCCATCGTTGCCCGGGGTCCCTGCAGGACCTCGTCGGCACGCTCAGCCAGCATGCTGACCGCCTGACCTACCACTGACTTGGCGTCATAGAGGTGGACTTCCCAGTCACGAGCATGTGCGAGCTCGGAGAGCTCCTTGCGATACATGATGGCGTCGGCCCGCGCCTCGAATGGCGCGCGACGTTGCACGGAGATGTCGTCGGGGAAGTCGAGCGGCCAGGCTCGCAGCGAGATCGAGACGACCAGCGCGGGCAGCGCGGCTGCGATCTCGTCCAGTGCAGCTGACGTGGCCCGAACCACGGACGCTCGCGCCTCCGCGACCAGCGCGGCCGTAGCGGCGACATCGAGACGCCGGCTCTCGTAGTGAATCGGTGCCGCCGAGATGGCATACCGACGCGCGCCGAATCGAGCATGACCGTTGACAGACTGCGACACTCTCGGCGTGCTCCTGCTCGCCGCGCTCGGCTCTTGCCTCGTGGCCCTTGGAGTTCTAGTGCTCCTCCGCTTCCCTGACCGTCCGGGTGGAGAGCTGCGGTTCCTCGGCCTGATGGTCAACTCGAAAGGCGCCGGTCTGCCGCTGATCGCGCTCGGAGCCGTGATCGTCGTGCTGGCGGCCACCCGGGATGGAGGCGACGGACAGCCCGACGGTAGCGACGGCCCGAATGGCGGTGGTGAAGCCACTGACGCCCGGGATGGCAGTGGTGAAACGGTTGACGTCGGGCTCGATCCGATCGATCTCGGCGCGCAGGGGAACACCCTCTGGACGAGCAATAAGCTCGGCGGCGATCTCTCCAAGGTCGACCTCGCGGGCCGCGCTGAAGTAAACCGGATCGACCTGGGACCGACCACTCCCTCGGCACTGGCGATCGGCGCGGGCTACCTATGGGTGGCTGATGTCGTAAGGAATCGCATCATCCGGGTGGAGCTCCTGACTGACGACTACGAACCCATCGAGATCGGCGGTGATGCGAAGCCGAGCGGCGTGGCGGTGGGCGCCGGAAGCGTGTGGGTTACGTTATTCAGCACGCCGGGTCGGGTCGTGCAGATCGACCCGCAGAGCAGGATGCAGGTCCGCAGCTTCACGGTCGGGAATCGTCCGGAAGACGTGAAGGTGGCGGGCGGTGCAGTTTGGGCAACGAGTTCGACGACGAACGTCATCACCCGGATCGGGCTGAGTGACGGCGGGACCACGCGGGTTCCGATCGCCTACCGCTCCGATGACGCCGCGGTACACGGGCGGTCGCTTTGGGTCACGAATCGTGACGACGGTTACATCACTCGCATCGACTTACGAAACCCCACGAGCCAGGACAGCTTCCGCGTTGGAGAGCTACCCGAGGGTATTGCGGTCGATCAACGCAACGTTTGGGTCGTGAACGAGGCTGACGAGGAGGTGATTCGGCTGGACGCTCACAACCCGTCCGAGGAGCTGGGTCGCTACGGGGTGGGGAAGAAGCCGAGTGACGTGGCGGTTGACAACAGCGGTGTCGCCTGGGTCGCCAATACCGGCGACGACACGCTGTCGCGGATCGAACCGTAGACCATGGTCGGCGACGAGCTGGGAGCCCGCGAGCACACCTTCGGGCGGGATCAATACGCGACCCGAACGTCGCCGCTCAGCGCGTGCTCGAGGGGGTCAGACGCTCCAGCCTCCTGATCCGGAGAGGCGGCGCCGTGGCGCCCGTGGCCGCGATGGCCAAGCTGGGCGTGACGTCCACGGCCGCGCTCACCGCGGCACTCGGCCGCGAGCGTTCACCCGGCGCGGAGATCGGCCTTCACGCCATGGCTTGACGGCTCGATCCGCCCCCGCACCTCCCCCAGCGGCTCGCCGCGCAGCACCACCTCGTCGCCGTCCTCGAGGAACGTGCGCGTGGACCCGTCGGGCAGCTCGATCGGCTCCTCGCCGTTCCACGACAGCTCGATCAGGCTCCCCCGCTCCTCCTGTGCGGGGCCGGAGATCGTGCCCGTGGCGAGCAGGTCGCCCGTGCGGAGCGAGGCCCCGTTCGCGGTGAGGTGCGCGATCTGCTGGGCGACCGACCAGTACAGGTGGCGGGTGTTCGACCGGGCGATCACCGTGCCGTTCAGCTCCACCTCCAGCGGGATGTCATACGCCCACGGCTCCTCGCGCAGGTACGGCAACGGCTCCGGCGATTGCGGTTCGGACGCCCGCACGCGGCGGCCGGACAGCTCCGACAGCGGCACCACCCACTGCGACACGGACGTTGCGAACGACTTGCCCAGGAACGGCCCGAGCGGCTGGTACTCCCAGGCCTGGATGTCGCGCGCGGACCAGTCGTTCACGAGCACCATGCCGAAGACGTGGTCGAGCGCCCGCTCGACCGGCACCGGCTCCCCGATCCGGCTCGGCGTGCCGATCACGAAGCCGGCCTCGAGCTCGATGTCGAGTCGCACGCTCGGCCCGAACGACGGGGCGCCGGCACCGGGGGGCCGGCGCTGGCCGCAGGGCCGCCGGACCGGCGTGCCGCTCGGCACGACCGTCCCGGCGCGGCCGTGGTATCCGACCGGCAGGTGGCGCCAGTTCGGCAGCAGCGGCTCGGAGTCCGGCCGGAACATCCGGCCGAGGTTCGTGGCGTGCTCGAGCGAGGAGTAGAAGTCGACGTAGTCGGCCACCTCGAAGGGCATCCTCAGCGAGGCTGAGGGCAGCTGATAGCCGCGCTCGACGCGCCCCGCGGTGTCCTGCCAGAAGTCGGGCCCGCGCGCCATGAAGCCGTTCAGGGAGGAGGCGGCGAAGACGGGATCCAGCCCGGACAGGTCCACCACCCGGCCGTCCACCCTGGCGCAGACGCCGCCCTCTCGCAGCACCCCGTAGGCGAGCGTCATGACAGCACGCCCAGCGCCCGCAGGTCCTCGACGGGCTCGCGCCACGAGCACGAGCCGAAGCCCTTGAACAGTCGCTCGCGCGTCGAGCGCACCTGCTCGGCCGTGAGGGACGACAGCGGGAGGGCGTCGAGCGACTCCTCCTCGAGGAGCTCGCGCACGTCCCCGGCTCCGTCGTGAGCCCGCACCGCCGCGCATAGGAGGTTCAGGAACCCGTGCTCCGAGCCCCTTCGCAGGGGATGATGGAGCCCGGCCGTGGCCTTCATGACCACTCCGGCCTCGTGGCAGCCCACGAGCACCGCGGCCACCTGATCGACGGACGGCACCGCCTCGCCCCCGCAGCGCAGCTTCACACGCCCGCCCGCGGCGGCGACCGCCTCGATCCCGGCGGGCAGCCGGTCGAGCGGCAGCTCGCAGTAGACCTCCGGGGCGAGCTCCCGCAAACGGCCGACGGCATCCGCGGCCTCAGCGGGCTTGGCCAGCTTCAGCTCGATCGCCGCCGCAGGCGACTCAAGCGAGCCGTCGAGCACCACGCTCACCGGCGCGTCCAGCCCGTCGAGCTCGCCGAGCCGCGAGGCCGGGCACACGAAGCGGTCCAGCATCCAGTCGTAGGGGCTCGCCCGCGCGGACCGGTCCTCCGCGAGCGCGTCGTCCATGTCCATGCTCGCGGGCGGGAACAGCGCGGCGTGGTCGATCAGCCGCTCGAGCAGCGCGCGGCGGACGTCGTCCTGCACGGGCCGCCCTTACCCGCGGGAGACCTGGCTGCCGCCCACGATGTCGTCGCGGCCGTCGGGCCAGCGCACCCAGGCCTTGTGCCCACCGTCGTAGTCGGGCGCCCAGAGCACGAGCGTCGCCGCCTCGCCGCCGACCGTGCAAGGCTCCTCGCCCTCCTCGTCGAGGCCGCGCCAGAGGCGGATGAACGCGTTCCGCTCCCACTCGTCAGCGATCGTGGTGGGCTCGGTGTGACCGGGGCGCACCGTGGTCTCGTGCGGCAGCTCCATCAGCACGTCCATGATCGAGTGGCGGAGGTCGGCGAAGCTCGTCGAGCCCGGCGCGCGCACGCCTCCCACGGAGCCCTTGAAGAGGGTGTCGCCGGTGAAGACATCGCTCCCGTTGACGACGAAGTTGAGCATCCCGGCGGTGTGGCCGGGCGTGTGCAGCGTCTCGATCACGAGGCCGCCGGCCTCGAGCGTGTCGCCCGGCTCGATCGTGCGGTTGACCCCGTCCAGCAGCTCCGCCTCCACGGGGTGAGCCAGCACCTCGGCGCCCTTCCAGGCGGACGCCTCCGCGACGTGGTCGTGATGGTGGTGCGTGAGCAGCAGCATCCGCACGTCGAGGCCCATGCGCTCCGCGGCCTCCACGAGCGGCGCGCAGGGCCCGCCCGCGTCGATGACGACGGCGGTCCCGCCCTCCTCGTCACCTACCAGGTAGGTGTTGGACAGCCAGTCGTCCTGCATCGATCGTTCGATGATCACGGCGCGGATACTAGGGCGGGCAGCACTAAGCTCCGGCCGCCGTGGACGACCTGCGCGCCCAGTTCCCCGTGCTCGAGCGCCTCGCGTACCTGAACGCGGGGTCCAACGGCCCCGTGCCGCAGGCGGCGCTCGACGCCGTGGACGAGTCGCTTCGCTGGCAAGCGACCGAGGGCCGCGGCGACAAGGCCCACTTCGAGGAGAACGCGGCTCGCATCGACCACCTGCGGTCGCGGATCGCCGCCCTGCTCGGCTGCGAGCCCGCCGAGCTCGCGCTGACGGGCTCGACCACCGACGGCGTGAACGCGGTGCTGAACGCGCTTGACCTCGGCCGCGCAGACGACGTCCTCACGAGCGACGAGGAGCACCCGGGCGTGCTCGCCCCTCTCGCCGCGCTGCGCGACCGGCGCGGCGTCTCCGTGCGGATGGTCCCGTTCGCCGAGCTGGCCGGCGAGGTCCGGCCCGAGACCCGACTCGTGGCGTGCTCGCACGTGTCGTGGAAGACCGGCGCGCTGGTGGACTCCGCGGGGCTGGCGGGCACGGGCGCCCTCGTCCTCCTCGACGGCGCACAGGGACTCGGCGCCGTGCCCACCACGGTGGCCGAGCTCGGCTGCCACTTCTACGCCGCCTCGGGCCAGAAGTGGCTCTGCGGCCCAAACGGGATCGGCTACTTGTACGCGCGCGGCGAGCTGGCTCGGGAGCTGCCCTCCCCCTGGCCGAACTACGGCGTGCTGGCGGACAGCTCGACACCGTTCGACCTCTCGCTCCACCCGGACGCGCGCCGCTTCAGCATCGGCTTCCCGGCCCCTCACCACGTGGACTGGGCGCTCGCCGCGCTGGACGTGCTGGAGCGCCCCGGGCTCGACGCGGTTCACGCGCGCGCGCGCGAGCTGGCCGCGCGCCTTGCGGAGCGGCTGGATGGCCGAGCGGCGCCGCGCGGTGACTCCACGCTCGTGTCCTGGCGCCACCCTGATCCGGAGGCCGAGGTGGCTCGCCTGCGCGGCGAGGGTTTCGTGGTCCGGAACCTCCCCCGCACCCCTTACGTGCGGGCCTCGACCGGCGCTTGGAACAGCGACGACGAGATCGAACGGCTGGCGGAGTCGGCTACTCGCTGAGCACGACGATCCCGAACGCGATCGCCGCGATCACCGTCACGATTCCGACGGCCCCCACCGCGCCGAACAGCAGGGCCTCGCCGGCGCGCCCCTTGCGGCTGAGCTCGACTGCGCGCGTGGTGCCCAGGATCACGATCCCGTAGGCGGCCGTCACCCCGATGCCGGCCGCGACGGACGCCCACATCACCGTGAGCAGCGCGTCCCAGTCGACGATCGACGCGAAGCTCATGCCTCGGACGCCGCCGTCACGGACACGTTCTGCTGGGCGCGCTTCGAAAACAGGAAGGCCGAGCCGGCCAGGATCAGCACCGACACGATCACCGGGCCGGCCGCGCCGGTCCCGAACAGGCGCGTGACCCCGTAGGTCAGGGCGCCGATCCCCGCCGCCGCCGGCAGCGTGAGCACCCAGGCGGCGACGATGTTGCCGGCCACGCCCCAGCGCACCGCCGAGAGCCGCTTGGCGGCGCCCGAGCCGATGACCGCTCCCGAGATCGTGTGCGTGGTCGAGAGCGGAAAGCCGCCGTGCGAGTCGACGCGAGGATCACCGCCGCGCCCGCCCCCTGCGCGGCGAAGCCCTGGGCCGAGTCCATCTTGTGGATGCGGCTGCCCATCGTCTTGATGATCCGCCAGCCGCCGGCGTAGGTGCCGAGCGCGATAGCCGTGGCGGCGGAGACGATCACCCAGAACGGAGGCGTCGGGTCGCCCGCCGGCAGCGAGCCGTAGGCGACGAGCGCGAGCGCGATCACGCCCATCGTCTTCTGGGCGTCGTTGGTGCCGTGCGCGAGCGCGAGGAGCCCGCCGGACACGACCTGCCCGGCGCGGAAGCCGCTCGTCACGGGCGCCGGGCGAAGCCTGCCCACGATCCGGTACAGAACCAGGATCGACACGCCGCCCACCACGAACGCGAGCGTCGGCGCCACCAGCGCCGGGATCATCACCTTCCCCACGATCCCCTCGCCGAAGAAGACCGCGTCCGGCCCCTCGGCCACCAGCATCGCCCCGACGATCCCGCCGATCAGGGCGTGAGACGAGCTGGACGGGAGGCCGAAGTACCACGTGACGAGGTTCCAGGCGATCGCCCCGACCAGGCCGCCGAACACGACCAGCAGGCTGATCGAGCCCGGATCGACCACGTCGCTCGCCACCGTGGCGGCCACTTCGAGCGAGATGAACGCGCCGACGAAGTTCAGGATCGCGGCGTAGCCGACCGCGATGCGGGGCGCCATCGCGCGGGTGGAGATGGAGGTGGCCACCACGTTGGCCGTGTCGTGAAAGCCGTTCGTGAAGTCGAACGCGAGCGCGGTCGCGACGACGATTATGACCGTGAGGAGCTCGCCCTCCATCAGGGACGGTTACCCAGGCTCAGGAGTTCTTGATGGCGATGCCCTCGAGGATGTTCGCCACGTGCTCGGTGGCGTCGATCGCCTCTTCGAGGCGCTCGAAGATGTCCTTCCAGCGGATCACGACCATTGGGTCGATGCCGTTGTCGAACAGAGAGGCGATCGCCTCGCGCGTGACGCGGTCGCCGTCGTTCTCGAGCCGGTTGATCTCGACGGTGTAGTGCGAGATGTCCTTGAAGCCCCGCAGCCTCGGCATCGCCTCGGAGATCTGGCGCCCGCACGCGTGGAGGATCTTCGCCAGCTCCTGGGCCTGCGCCATCGGCGCCTCGATCTTGTAGAGCCCGAGGTAGTCCGCCACCTCTTCGGTGTAGTCGACCACGTCGTCGAGCGCGGAGGCCATCTCGTAGATGTCCTCGCGGTCGATCGGGGTGACGAAGGTCTGGTTGAGGCGCTGGATGATGTCGTGCGTGATCCGGTCGCCGTCCTGCTCGCAGATGAGGATGTCGCGTGCGAGCTCGCTCTTCTCGGGGAAATCGCGAAGCATCTCATCGAGCAGACCGGTGGCGCGCAGGATGTTGCCGCCCGCCTCCTCGAACAGATCGAAGAACTCGCGGTCGCGCGGCGCGATGACGCTGGACAGGCGCACCGCGCCTGACCGTAGCATCACCGGACGTCGAAACGTGCCTGTTCGATGCGGTCTGCGGGAAGGTCCCCGACCTTCTCGCGCACGGCGCTCACCGAGGCGCGCCAGTCGTACTCGACCCGCCGCAGCTCGATCGCGCCGTCGTCGTGGAGGAGCGCGTACGCGGCCCGGTGGTCGCCGTCGAGCGGCATGCCCACGCTCCCCGGGTTCACGAGCTCGATGCCGCCGGGGCCGGGGCGCTCGAACTGGAGGTGGGTATGCCCGAAGACCACGCGCTCGGCCTCGACCCCCATCAGAAGCTCGGCGTCCGATTCCTGCGGGTCGGGGAGGAAGCTGTCCATGTCGGACATCGGCGACGCGTGGCAGAAGAGCGTGCCCCCGCGAGCGGTCGTCTCGGGCAGCGCCGCAAGCTCCCGGCACAGCTCCGGGCCGGCCATTTCGCGGGAGCGCTCGATCAGCGGCACCACCGGCTCGGGGGCGTCGGGCGCTTCGGTCAGCCAGCGGTCGACGTTGCCTCGGATCCACTCCGCGTCGAGCTCGCGCAGGCGGCCGACAGTCTCCACGGGCCAGGCGCCGAAGGTGGCGTAGTCGCCGCCGAGGAGGAAGCGCTCGGCCGGGCAGTCCGCGAGCACGGCTTCCAGCGCGGGCAGGTTGCCGTGGACGTCGTACAGCAGGCCCAGCACCCGTTGCACGCTATCGGACGTTTCGCCCAGGCCCGTCCCGGAACGCTCGCAGTGAGAGAGGACTCGAACCCCGGAAGAAGGATTCGCGCAGATGCCGTCCAAGCCCGCCCGCCGTCCAGCCCGCCAGGAGACGGCGCCCCGCACAGGCCGGCCGCAGCCGGCGACCGAGCCGCTCCCCATATGGCGCAACACGCGCCCGCGCGGCAACCCGGAGCCCGACAGGCAGGACCTGGAGCGAAGCCGCGAGCGGTTCGAGGCGCTGCTCGGGCGCTGAGGCGCTCGGCGAGTGAGGGCTGTCGCGGCCTAGAGCCCGGCGCGCTCGATGATCCGGTTGCGGTTCCGCGAAATCGCTCGCGCGATCTGCGGCTTCCGCACCTTGTGGAGATAGTCGATGCACCACTCCAACTGGCCCAGGGCATCAATCGCGGCCCGGCGATAGCGCTCGCTCTCGCGATCCCGTTCACGGTGGTTGTTGTCGGTCTGGCTCGTGGCCATACCTGCGCCTGCCCGGAGCGGCTCCGCGAAACCATGACGGGCGCGCTGTCGGCGAAGTCGAGTGCGACGGCCGTCCCCCGGGCATCAGGCTGGCTGAGTTCCCAAGCACGAGGCGGAAGGAGCCGGCGATGAAATCGGGATCACGCGACAAGGCCGAGGGGTTCGTCGACAGGGTGGCCGGGCGCATCCTGGAGATGTGGTCGAAGCTGACTGGCAACAAGAAGAGCGGCGCCAAGGGCAAGGCGGCTCGCGCCCGCGGTCGCGGACGGAGCGCGAAGGGCGGCGCGAAGAAGCGGACCGGGCGGTAGTGGCTCGGCGCATCGTGCGGTGCCTTCGCCCGCCCCCTATGTACGTAGGCCGGCAGCTTCGAAGGCCTGGGCCTCGTCCCGGTGGATCTCGACACGAACCGCCCGGCCGTCGCGAAGCCAGTAGACCTGCCAATAGGACGGCATCTCGACGCCGACCGTGCTGGCCCTCCCACGGCCTCCCTGCCTGACCCGGACGATCACGCTCTCGTCGGCTCCGATGAACTGCTCCGGCTCGGCGTAGTACTCGGCGAAGAACGCCCGCCACTGGCGAAAGAAGTCCCGCACACCGTCATGGCCGTGGAACACACCCATGTCCGGGATGTTGGAGTGGGTCGTGTCCCACTCGACCTCGGGGTCGTAGAACTCGAAAAGCGCGTCCATGTCCCCTCGACCCCACGCCTCCCACGACGCTCGAACGATCTCCACGTTGTCCTGCGACATCGCCCGCAAGTATCCGCCGCCCGCGGTGTTCGCGTCCAGACGAATGGCGCGGCGGCCTCCGCGGCGGGATACTTGGTGGTCATGTCGCAGGAGGACGTCGCCAAGGTTCGGCGCGCTTACGAGGTATGGAACACGTCCGGCCCGGCGGCTGTGATCGAACAGTTCTGGGCCGAGGACGCCGTCTACCGGGAGGGGCCCGGCTGGCCAGACGCCGGGGTCTACAGGGGTCGCGCCGCCGCGCTCGAGCGGATGCAGAGCCTGGTCGCGCTGGTAGGACCGATCGAGGTGCGCATCGACGACCTGCTCGACCTGGGCGACGGCCGCCTCGTGGCCTGCGTCAGCAACATCGGCCAGGACCCGACGACCGCGGCGCCCTACACCCAGTCGTTCGCGGTGGTGCACCGGCTGCGAGACGGGCTCGTGGTCGAAGCCGACTACTACCTGGACCGTGCCGCGGCGCTCGAGGCTGTTGGACTGCGGGAGTAGGGGGATGTCGCGGGACCGCGCGCGCCCTACTTCCGCAGCCCCACGGCTGCGAGGGCCTCGTCCTCGGTTTGGAAGCTGAGAACCCGCGCCAGCTTTCCGCCACTCGTGAAGAACGCGGAGTAGTACGGCGCATGGATCTCCACGCCGCTGCCGCCTCCTCGCGCGTGGAACGTTCCAACCACAAGCACGCCGTCACCCAGGTCGCGGAACTCGCGGACCTCCAGGTTGAGGAGCTCCCAGACGTCGGCGTCCCGGAAGTAGCTCGTGAGCCCCTCGGCCCCGTGGTAGGCCGTGGGCTCCACCGTCCCGGTCCACGTCACCCACTCGAAGTCGTCCGTGATCATCTCAACCAGGCTCGCTACGTCCCTGCGGTTGAAGGCCGCGACCGCGTTCTGTGCGAGCAGTACGTCCTGCTGCGACATCGTCTACTCCCCGAGCCCCACGGCTCGGAGGGCTTCGTCTCGGTCGAGGTAGATCCTCACCGCCACGATGCGTCCGTCACGCACTTGGGAAACTGAGGCGCTTTTCTGCAACCCGCTCGCACCGCTCAGCGACCCGCGCACGCGAATAGCGCCGAGGCCGACTACCGAATCGCCTGCAGGCAGAAATTCGTCAAACTCGAACCGGAACTCGTCGAACACCTCCGCCGTACGTGTAATTGCATCCTTGAGTCCCGCGTGCCCACGATAGGTCCCCGCCAGCCAGGCAGGCGGGTCTATGAACGTAGAGGATGTTGGAGTCAATCAGCTCCCAGGGGAGGTCGCCGGTCTCGTTGTAGTGGCTGAAGACCGTGCGCACAAGGTCCACGTTGTTCCTGCGACATGGGTGCCTAGTATCTGCCGCTCGCAGGGGTCGCGTCCAGGGTCTCCTGCGGTTTCCCTAACGTGAAGAAGTTGGCCGCTGCGAGGGGTGCGGGTCCCACCAGAACCAGCGCATCTTCACCCCTCAAGGATCATCCGGCCGCCGCCGCCAGGCACGCCGCCACCACGACGACCAGCCCCGCGACCCACACCCCGGCGGCGACCCACCACCAAGTCTCGATACTCGCCGAACGCTGTTTGGTGTCGAGGTACATGCTGCTGTCTCTCCTTGCCGGTGGCAACGGGATCTGGAGTTCCTGAATCAGAGCACGACCCGCTGACGTTTCGCTGACATCTCGCTGACCTGCCGGCGGGTATGACGCGGGATCTAGGGTCTGAACCGGGAGCGGTACGAGGCGCGAATCCTGATGGGCCGTACTGGGCTCGAACCAGTGACCTCCGGCTTGTCGAGCGTGGGCCGGCTGCTGCCGTCGGCTGCGCTCGGCCGCTATCCCGCTCCACGAGCGGGATCGGGGAGCGCCGCTACTGCGCCCTGCTGCCGCCTGCTGCGGTCTGTCGCTTCCATAGCGCTTCCATAGATCGCGCCCTCAGTTCGCCCGGTCGAGCGGCACGACCTCGCCGCCCGAGCGGTCTGCCTGCGGGTCGGCGGCGACGGTGCTCCCGTGGCGCGCCTCCATCCTCGCGCGCAGCAGCTCGCGCCGCCGGTCGCCGAAGTGCGCCCGGTACACCGCCCTGGTCACGTTTGAGTTCTTGTGACGGAGCAGGTCGCGCGTCTCCTCCGCGTCGTCGCAGTCCATGGCCGCGCTGTGGCGCAGCGCGTGGAAGTCGGGCAGCGGCGGCAGCTCTCGGCGCGGGATGCCGTTCGGCACGTACTCGCCGCGCCCGTCAATGACGAGATGGCCGCGCTCGTCGTGCACGAACAACTCCGGGAACGTGGGCGTACCGTGTGACCTGCGCGCCCGCTCCTGCGCCTTGCATGGGGAAGTCGGGTCCGGCGGACGGTTCGATCAGTCTCGTGCCCCGGGCGAAGGCGTCGCGAAGGTCTTTGAGCTCACTGGCCTTGACCAGAGGCTCTCGATTTACCACTCGCGCGAGGAGGCGCTAGCCGCAGTCGCCTCCTCTCACCAGCGCCCGCCGCACGAAGCCAGGGACCTGGCACCCGACCAGCGCTCAGAGCACCGCGCGTTCCAGATAATCGACGACGAGATGGACGACGCCACCCACCTCGTCGAGCTGCGCGGCGACGTTGAGCTCTTTGCAGTACCTGAGCCCGCGAAGCGGTGGGCTTGACGGCCCCCGGGCGGGCCGCGCTACCCACCGTTCAACCTCGTATTGTGGGGAGCTCCGGCTCACACTTCAGCAAGACCTCCAGCGGCGACGCCTCCAGCGCGCCGATCGCGAACAGCTTCTTCCGCCGTGGCACCGTACGCCTTGTGCGCTGCTCGGCTTCTAACGCTGCTTGAACGTCGCGGTGTACGTCGCCGAGCTGTTCGCGATCACGTCATGGCTCTGCGCACCTAGGTCTGACCACGATTTGAACAGCCACGACTTCTTCGCCTTCGTCTGCGGGGAGAGGGCCGAGATCGAGTTGCGCGAGCCCTGGATCACGGTGCGGGTAAACGGCGCCACGGCCTGGGAGCTGTTGAACACGAGCGAGAAGCCGCTCGGACTCGAATTGAGCGTCAGCGGGACGGTCCGCGGATCAAGGCGGACCGACTCCACGTCGGTGAGGCCGCCCGAGTCCGTCGCCGTCAGCCGTAGCTCCAGATAGGACGGGTACTCGTGGTCCGGAGTGACGAAGAAGTCGTTTGGCCCGCCGCCTGGCCCGCTGAAGGTCTGCAGCGGGTGCTGGTGGCAGTTCGACGGGCAGTGGTGCATGATCAGCGCCCACGACAGCGCGGATCCCGGCAGCGGTCCGTCTTGCGCGTCGGTCGCGCCGCCGAGGAAGTTGATCCGGTCTCCGACCTTCCAGGTCGTGCCCGCCGCCGGGGCGGTGATCGTGGCGGTCGGGGGCGTGTTCCCCACGTTGATGGTGACCGCCGCGGTGCTCGACGCGGCCTGGCGGTCGGTCACGCGCAGGCTTGCGGTGTAGACGCCCTGGGTCGTGTAGGTGTAGCTCGGCGCGGCCACGTTCGAGTCGTCGTACTGGCCGTCGCCGTCGAGGTCCCAGGCGTAGCTGAGCGTGTCGCCCTGATCGGGGTCGCTCGATCCGGAGCCGTCGAAGTGAACCGTGAGCGGCGCCGAGCCGGTGGTCGGATTTGCCGTTGCGGCCGCGGTGGGCGGGTTGTTCGCCGGCGTAAAGCTCACACGCCGGATCGTCCCCCCGTCGAAGTCCGCATAGAAGAGATCGCCGCCCGGACCGATCTGCAGCTGGACCGGATTGGCCGCCCCCGCGGCGAAAGTGCGGATGCGCGCCGGATCCGGCACTCCATCCGCGCCGGGAAGCATCGCCCAGATGCAGTCGCGCGAGTAGTCGGCGAAGAACAGCGCGCCTCGGTACTCGCTCGGGTAGCTCCCCGTCGCCGAACCGAACGCGATCCCGGCCGCCGAGGAGCTCCCGGTCGGGCAGGTCTCGCCCGGCACGACGAGCGCGCCATGGTTCCACGCGAACAGCGGGGCCTGCACCGCCCCCGCGCCGGCTAGGTACAGGTTCTCGCAGATCGACAGGTTCGCCGAGTCGTAGCCGCTCTGGCGCCCGGTGCCCTCGTAGCAGGGCCAGCCGAGATTCGTCACCGCCGCCGTGGGATTCTGGATGCGGTTGATCTCCTCCCAAACGTTCCAGCCCACGTCGCCAATCCAGATCTCGCCGGTTCCCGGCCGCACGCCAAACCGGAACGGGTTGCGCAGCCCGTAGGCCACAATGCGGCGCGCGTTCAAATCGTTCGAGCCGAAGTTCGGGTTGTCCGGAAGCGCTGCGCCGGTGTCTGGATCGACGCGCAGCAGCGCACCGTCGAGGCTGGTGGGGTCGGTCGTCGTGCGCAGATCCTGGCTCCGCAGCGCGCCGCCCTCGGCGGTCGGGGGCGTGAGTACCGCGCCGACCCCTCCAGGCGGATCACCGCACGGGTTCAGCGGGGCGCCGTCCTGTCCGTAATCGGTGAAGTTGAAGCTCGCGCCGTCACCGCCTGTCACGTAGAGCGCACCGCCGGGCCCGAAGTCGAGCGAGCCGGTCGAATGGCTGGGGTACTGCTGGCACCAGTCCTCGATCAGGACGTTCTCGCTGCCGGTCATCGCGTTTCCGGCTGCCGTCAGGCGCGACAGTCGGCCGCTGACGACACAACCGTCCGCCGTCGCACCGGGCGGCGTGGGGCAGCCGTCCGAGGTCCCACCAGGCGTCCCCCAGCGGGGCGCGGTCCCGCCGATCGCCGCGTCGTGGGTGTAGAGCACGTAGACGTACGGCTGTGCCGGGAAGTCCGGATCGAGGGCGAGCCCCAGCAGACCGCGGTCCCAGAAGTTGTGAACCTGCGTCCTCAGATCCGCGAACACATCCGGCTGCGGATCGGCGAGCGAGTCGAAGACCTTGATGAGGCCGCTCTTCTCGGCAACGAAGACGCGGCCGTCCGAGGCGAAGCGAACCGCGCTCGGGTTTGTCAGGCCCGAGAAGACAGTCGTCTCCGCGAAGCCCAGCGGATACGTGGCGGCCTCCGCACCGGATGGCCCGGCCAGCGCCATGAGCATCGCTGCGGCGGCGAGCGAAAGGATGAGGCGACGCCCTGGTCGCACAGCATTCACACGATATCAACGATTGAAGGCCGTGCAATCTTTCTCGCCTGTAGCCCTGCTGTGCTCTTGACACATGGACTCGCGGCGGCCCGCCATCAAGCGCATACGCGCTCGTCGAAGCCCCCGACGCCGGCCGGGGCAGCCCGCAGACGATCCTCATCTTCGACCGGCGCGGCGGCCCTGCTCGCGATTTTCGCGGTGATCGGTCGTGCCATCCGGCGCCGCTCCTGCCACTGCGCCTCCTCCGCTCGCGCACGCTCGCGGCGCCAGCGCCGTGATGCTCCTCTTCGCCAAGGCGTGACCGACGTCCACCGGGCGTCGACAATTGCGCACACGTCCGGCGACCCCGCGCACGCCCGCGGGAGCGACCCGCTCGATTTCCAGGAGGTCCTTACCCCACGCCCCGTGTAGCCACGGACCGAGGGTCTGCAGACCGACGCTCAGCGCCGACTGACGGTATCGGTTCCGCCGCTGTCGGACGTCGTCTACAGAGCGGTCGAGCGGCTGCCCGGGAGCCCTTCCGCGCCGCCTTCCTCGCTCACGCTGCGGCCGGCCCGCACCGCAACCGCGTCGAGGTCGCGGCCCACGTGGACGGCGACTCGTTCTACGAGGTCACCTTCCTCGCCCGCACACGCCAAGATGCCGACTGGCAGGCGATCGGGACCGACGACAGCGCGCCCTACCGCGTCTTGCACGACGTCGCCGACCTCAACCCCGGTGAAAACTCCGCCATCTGCGGGGCATTCTTGTATGGGCCGTACTGGTTCAGCCCCGCTCAGCGAGCGGGATCGGTCGCCTCTTGCGTCGGGATTGCGTCGGTCACCACCAGTCACGCCTCGGCCTGGCGACGGAACAGCTAGCGCGACCGCGCTCGCGTCGGTGTCAGCCGGCCCGGTTCGGGTTGCAGTCGCGGCCCGGGAACCCGAACACTGCGGGATCGAGGCCCAGCTTCTTGTTCGCGCCGTAATTCTGGACGATCAGGTCAATCTGACCCTGGTCCGGGTTCATGTCGTTCAGACCGTTGGCCGCGCATCCCGAGCGGGCATTCGTGACCGCCGGGGTGCGGTGGCCCGAAGCGGAACCCGCTACGCCCGGAGTGCCCGGAGGGCCCGTTATCTCACCCGCGAAAGCGGGAGCGGCACTCACACCCGCGAGCGCCGCTGCACTGACCGCGACCGCAAGCAATGACTTCTTGCGCATTACTGACCTCCATCTATGCGTAGGCCTCTCGTTGCGCCGCCTGTCCAACCTAGAACGGTGGACAGAACCTCGTCAACGTCGCTTGCTGCGGCGGAATCGTCTGTGCCTAGGTCGGGATTGCGTCGGGCACGGTGCCCCACGCGGCGTCGATGGCGTCGAGCGCGCCGACCTCCGAGTGCGTGTAGGTGGCGACCATCTTCTCGACCGACTTCTCGGCCCAGCCCGCCTGCGCGGCGATGACGTGGTTGGGCAGCCCGAGCTTCACCTTCATGTACCAGCAGCCGTAGTGCTTCGAGCACATGTACCAGTCGAAGTCGAGGCCCGCGCGCGCCTTGACCTCCTTCCAGTACGCCGTGAGCGTCGGCTGCGTCAACTGGCCGCCCGTCTTGTTGCGGAAGACCAGCCCGGCCCGCTCGGGCAGGGTGAGCAGCGCGTCGCGGGCGGGCGGCGTCAGTGCGAACGTGCGCCCCTTGTTGCTCTTCGGCAGGTCGATCCGGCCCCGGTAGAGACGCCGCTCGACCCTGCCCCGGTTGGCGGGCAGGTCGATGTCGGTCCAGCCGATCGCCATCAACTCGCCCGGGCGCAGCAGCGAGTGAGCCGCGAACGCGAGCATCGCCCGGAAGCGTGGCCCGTAGTCCCCCAGCACGTCGCAGGCGGCCAGCAGTGCGGCGAACTCCTGCTCGGTCGGCGGGGCCTCGTTCGCGCGCCCCTCGACCCGCCGCCCGAGGCCCTTGAACGGGTTGTAGGTGAGCAGCCTCTCGGTCACTGCGCGGTTGACGAGGATCACCGTGGTCTGCACGCACCCGGCCGGGATGCCCGGTGCCCACCGTGCCGCCGCGTAGCACGCCTCGTCGGTGTCGAGCCACGCCAGCGGGCGCGCGCCGTACTCGCGTTTGAAGTGCCCTAGCTGCGACCGCGTTGTGTCGAGCGACGAGTCCTTGTAGCGCCGCCCGCCCTTGGTCAGCAGCGCGCCCGACTCCATGCGGGCGATGTACTCGTCGGCGTAGGCGGCGCAGGTCAGGCGCTCAGCCAGCGGCCTCGCCTGCTCTTCCTGCTCGGACTCGATCTCGATCCGGCGGCGCATCACCGCCTCGTCGCGCTCGCGCTTGGTCTTGAAGCAGGTCCGCCAGCGCCCATGACCCGCCACCCGCTCCGTGACCTCAACCTCGTCGCTCGCCCGGATCTCGTCCGTGTCGCACACGAGCGACGCCCGCTGCACCAGCCGCACCCCGCCCTGCTCGTCCCGAACCTCGCGGCTCTCCTGCGGCACGAGGCGACAGGCGAAAGGCTCGTCATGGACTTCCGTGACGCGCCGCCGTCCCTCGATGCGCGCGCCGGTCGCGATCCGCCGCATCACACGGCCACCTTCGGTCAGCGTCGGCGCGAGAGTGCCCATGCGGGCATTGTCCCGGCGTTGGGGACCGGCATCACATCCCGACGCACCTTGCTCGTCTGCGTCGGGATTGCGTCGGGACTGTGCCTCGCACCGCCCCGCAAGGCCCCGCATCCTGCGCTTGGCTATGCGGTTTGCGGGGCTGTGCGGAGCGGTGCGGGCCTGATCGGGAGGTGGGCCGTACTGGGCTCGAACCAGTGACCTCCGGCTTGTCGAGCCGGCGCTCTCCCAGCTGAGCTAACGGCCCGGGAGGTCGGTCAGGAGCCAGCGTAGCAGTGGTCCGCCTTGCTCTCAGAGGGGCGTTGTAGAGTGCCGTCGTCCCGCTGGACTCGCTGAGGAGGAGTCGATGCTGACGCGTCCGAGCGAGCCAGGCTGAGGCAGATCTTCCCGACGGGAGTCTGCGACTACTCCCGCGGGGACGCCGGCAGGCCCTACCCGGCGAACGTCACGTAGTCCGGATCCTTGGCGGGCTCTCCCGCCGGCGCCAGCTTGCCGTGCGTGCGCATCGTGATCTCGAAGGTCTCGCGGCTCGTGCGGCGGGGGCTCCACCCCGTCGTCTGCTTCAGCTTCTCGCTCGAGACCACCCACGGGTGGAGCGCGAACTCGATCTGCCCGGGCGGCGCCTCCGACAGGCGGGCGGCCCACATCGTGCGGGCCAACCCGCGGTAGGCGCGCAGCGGCATCTTCCGGATCGGCAGGCCGACGATCTCCGCGCACTCGCGCAGCGTCATCAGCCCGTCGCCCGCCACGTTGAACGCGCCCGCGTGCCGGCCGAGCAGCAGCTCGGACATCGCCTCCACCACGTCGTCCTCGTGGACAAACTGGATCGGGCTGTCGAGGTGCCCCGCGTCGGGCGTGAAGGGCACCTTGGTCCACAGCCGCACGATGTAGTTGTCGACGCTCGGGCCGAACACGATGCACGGCCGCACGATCGTCATCACGCGATCGGGGTGCGCAGCGGCCCAGAGCTGGCAGAGCCGATCCGACTCGGTCTTGTGCCGGGCGTACGGGAAGCCCGGCACGCCGCGGACGGGATCGTCCTCGGTGAGCGGCACCGGGTTGTCCGGGAACGCCCCGTAGGCGGTCGAGGACGAGGCCACGAGCACCTGCTGCGTGCCGGCAGCGGCGGCGGCCTCCAGCACGTTGTGCGCGCCGTTCACGTCCACGTCGTACATGAGCTGCTCGTCGTGCGAGGGGTTGAGGATGAAGGCGAGGTGGATCAGGGCGTCCGCGCCGGAGCGCTCCAGAGTCGCGCGCACGGCATCGCGGTCGCGCACGTCCACGCGCTCGAACTGCGTCTTGGGCCGGTAGGACGCTGGCGGCGCGAGGTCGCAAATCACGATCTGCTCGGTGTCCTCGCGCCGGGACAGGAGGTCCACGAGCCGCGAGCCGATGTACCCGGCTCCGCCGGTGATCAGGTAGCGCATGGGGCCGAGACTAGCCCTCGGTGTCGGCGAACTTGGCCTCGAGGTCCTTCATGACCCCCGGCTCGCGCAGCGTCGTCACGTCACCCAGCTCGCGGCCCTCCGCGATGTCGCGAAGCAGCCGCCGCATGATCTTGCCCGAGCGGGTCTTCGGCACGTCCGCGGTCCAGATGATGCGCTTCGGCCGCGCGAACTTACCGATTCGCTGGCCCACGCGCTCCCGGATCTGGCCCTCGAGCTCCTCGTCCCCCTCATCCCGGTCGCCCTCGAGGATCACGAACGCGCAGATCGCCTGGCCGGTGTCCTCGTCGCTCATGCCGATCACCGCCGCCTCGGCCACCTTCGGGTGCGACACGATCGCCGACTCCACCTCCGCCGTCGAGAGCAGGTGGCCGGACACGTTGACGGCGTCGTCGGCGCGGCCGATCACCCAGATGTAGCCGTCCTCGTCCTTCCGCGCCGCGTCGCCGACGTAGTAGCGGGTCTCGTCCCACTTCGAGAAGTAGGTCTCCTTGAAGCGCTCCGGATCCTTGAAGAGGGTGCGCAGCATCCCCGGCCACGGGCGCTGGAGAGCCAGCAGGCCCTGCTCCCCGTTCTCCACCTCGTTGCCCTCCTCGTCGAGCACGGCCGCCGCGATGCCGGGCAGCGGCAGGGTCGCGGAGCCCGGCTTCGCAGACGTCACGCCGGGCAGCGGCGAGATCATGATGTGGCCAGTCTCCGTCTGCCACCAGGTGTCCACGATCGGGCAACGCTCCCCGCCGATCACCTTCCAGTACCACAGCCACGCCTTCGGGTTGATCGGCTCACCCACCGTTCCGAGCAGCCGCAGCTTCGACAGATCGTGCTTGTTGGGCTCCTCCACGCCCCACTTCATGCACGCCCGGATCGCCGTCGGCGCCGTGTAGAAGAAGGTCACGCCGTAGCGCTCGCAGAGCTCCCACCAGATGTCCTTCGCGGGGTAGTCCGGCGCTCCCTCGTACATGACCGAGGTCATGCCGTTCATGAGCGGCCCGTAGACGATGTACGAGTGCCCGGTCACCCAGCCGACGTCGGCCGAGCACCAGTACACGTCCTCGTCGGGCTTCAGGTCGAAGATGTGCTTCGTGGTCCACGCCACGCCGGTGAGGTAGCCGCCGGTGGTATGCAGGATGCCCTTGGGCTTGGCGGTGGAGCCCGACGTGTAGAGCACGAAGAGCGGGTGCTCGGCGTCGAGCGGCTCCGCCGGGCTGTCCTCCGACGCCGCCTCGATCGCCTCGTCGTAGAAGACGTCGCGGCCCTCCTGCATGTCCACGTCGACTCCGGTGTTGCGCACCACGACCACGGTCTCGATCGAGGGCACCTCGTCGAGGAAGGCGTCCACGGCCGGCTTGATGTCGGCCGCCTTGCCCTTGCGGCGCGCCTGGTCGACCGTGATGAGAGCCTTGGCCTCGGAGAACTCCATCCGCTCCTTCACGGCGTCGGGCGAGAAGCCCCCGAACACGACGTTGTGGGGCGCGCCGATCCGCGCGCAGGCCAGCATCGCCACCGCCACCTCGGGGATCATCGGGAGGTAGATCCCGACCACGTCGCCGGGCTGGATGCCCCGCTCCTTCAGCACGTTTGCCAGCCGCTTGACGTCGCGCAGCAGCTCGGCGTAGGTGACATCGCGCTCCTCGCCCTCCTCCCCGCGCCAGTGGAAGGCGACCTTGTCGCCCCGGCCCGCCTCCACGTGGCGGTCGAGCGCGTTGTGCGAGGCGTTCAGCTTGCCGCCCGTGAACCACTTGTAGAACGGGGCCTCCGACTCGTCGAGCACGGTGTCCCACTTCTCGAACCAGTCGAGTGCCTCGGCCTGCTCGGCCCACCACGCCTCCGGGTCGCGCGCCGCCTCCTCGTGCACCGACGTGTCGGCGATCAGGGCCTTCTCGCGGAACCCCGCGGGGGAGTCGAACGTCTCCTGGTCGAGGAGCTCTCCGAGCTCCTTCTCGACCTGTTCGCTGGAGGGCTTGGTGGTGGCTTCCATATCTCGCTTTCTACCCGATGGCAGGCGCGGGGACACGGGCAAGGGGACCGGCGCGAAGTATCGGGCGCCCGGGCCATGGAACCCGGGCGCCCGCCTCCTCCCGAGGGACTACGGGTGTGGAATCGTGGTGGTGCTGGCAGCCGTCGCGGCCGTCCGGGGCGCGCCCTTGCGACCGGTCAGGGTCAGGCCGGTGCCGGTCTCGGCGCCGAGCCCGGTCTCCGAGCGCACGTACAGCTCGTCGAAGCTGCGCTCGGCGATCTCCTCGCGCGTCAGGACGGTGCCCAGCCAGCAGCCGATGAAGCCCAGCGGGACCGAGATGATCCCCGGGTTCGCCAGGTCGTACCACGAGAACAGGCCGCCCTCGCCGTCGGGTCCGGGCCACACCGTCGGGCTGATGATCACCAGCGCGATCGAGGTGAATACCCCGATCAGGACGCCGGTCACGGCGCCGGTCGTGTTGAACCTGCGCCAGGTCAGGGCGAGCAGCAGCGCCGGGAAGATCGCGCTCGCCGCCACGGCGAAGGCGAGGCCGACCATGAACGACACGTTCAGGCCCTCGCCGCCGATCACGGCGATAGTGATGGCGATCGCGCCGATCGCGAAGGCGGCGATCTTCGCAACCCAGACCTCCTCCTTCTCGGAGTCCTGGCCGCGGCGCACGATGTTCGACCACACGTCGTGGGCGACTGCTCCCGAGGCCGAGATCACGAGGCCGGCCACCACCGCGAGGATCGTGGCGAACGCCACCGCCGCGATGATCGCGAGGAACAGGTCCCCTCCAACGGTGCCGGCGCCGCCACCCACCTCTTCGGCAAGCAGCGGAGCGGCCAGGTTGCCGCCGGTGCCCACGGCCTCGGTGGCGCCCTCGCCGAGGATCGCGCGCGCGCCGAAGCCGAGCGCCGTCGTCATGACGTAGAACGCGCCGATCAGGACCACGGCCCACATCACCGAGGAGCGCGCCGCCTTGGCGTCGGGGACGGTGAAGAAGCGCATCAGGATGTGCGGCAGCCCCGCCGTGCCGAGCACGAGCGCGATGCCGAGCGAGACGGTGTCGATCGGGCTCGACAGGAACAGGCCCGGCTGGAGATAGGACTCGCCCTCGGGCGACTCGGCTCGCGCATCGCGGAAGAGGTCGACCGGGTTCCAGCCCACCTCGCCCAGCACGAACAGCGTCAGCACCGTCGTGGCGGTCATCAACAGGACCGCCTTGATGATCTGGACCCAGCTCGTGGCGAGCATGCCGCCGGCCACGATGTAGATGATCATGAAGGCCCCGGTGATGATCACCGCCAGCTCGAAGCCGATGCCCACCAGCGCGTTGATCAGCACGCCGGCGCCGACCATCTGGGCGATCAGGTAGAAGCCGGCCACGGCCAGCGTGCCGAGCGCCGCGGCAGCGCGGGCCGGCCGCTGCTTCATCCGGAACGACAGCACGTCGGCGATCGTGTACTTGCCCGAGTTGCGCATCCGCTCGCCGAGCAGGAACAGCACGGTGAGGAACGCCACCAGGAAGCCGACCGAGTACAGGAATCCGTCGAAGCCGAACAGGAAGATCAGCCCGGCGATACCGAGAAAGGACGCCGCGGACATGTAGTCCCCGGCGATCGCGAACCCGTTCTGGACCCCGGTTAGGCCGCGGCCCGCCGCCCAGAAGTCGGTCGCGTTCGACACCCGCTTTGACGCGAAGTACGTGACGAACAGCGTGATCGCGACTACGAGCGCGAAGATTCCGAGTGCAAGCTCATTGACGTCCGCTGCGAAGAAGGTCATCGCCGCGCCTCCTCATCCGTCTCAGCCGGGTCTTCCGCGCCCGTGCGCTCGAAGCGCCCTGCGGCCGCACGGCTCTCGCCGGCTGCCAGCGCGACCTCGGCCGCGCGCTCGGCGAGCGGGTCGAAGACGCGGTCGGCCTTGCGCAGGTACCACCAGCCGAGCCCCCAGACCATCACGAACTGAGTCAGGGCAAGCGCATAGCCGACCGTGATGCCGTCGGTGATGAACTCCCTGCCCATGAAGTCGGGCGCGTAGCCCGCCAGGATGACGAATCCGAAGTACCAGGCCAGGAAGAAAATGGTCGCGGGGACCACGAAGGCCCGCTTCTTCTTGATCAGCTCCCGAAACTCGGGCGACCGCTCGGCGGCCTCCCAGTCGATCTCGGGATGGTGGTCCGAGCCGCCGGCCGTCCGTGCCTCCGTCGATGCCATGTCTCACTCCCCTCGTAGAGGTCCTGAGGGGGCGGTCCCCCGGCCGCAGGCGGGGATAACGCCGCGTTCGCCCACCGGCGCGGGCCTGCGGCGGGCGGCGCCTTTCCCGCGACGAACGGCATCCGTTCGGCGTGATGTGACCCCTTTGGGGGAATAAGGGCGCTGGGGAGCAGAGTTGGAGATAGCACTCGGAGTCGTATTCGGAGCGGTCGTCGCGGCCTCGATCTGGGCCGCGTCTCGCTTCATCGCGTCTCCGGGCCGGGTGGTTAGCGATGAGGGCCAGGCGATGCGCGCCGCGCTCCACGCCGCCACGGCGACCCTGCCGCACCTGCGCCGCGGGCTGGCGCAGAGCACGGCCGCGAAGGCGGTGCCGCACCTGCGCGCCCTGACCCAGAGCACGGCGCTCGCGCTCGCCGACCGCGAGTCGCTGCTGGCGCTCGACGGGCCCGGGGCGATTCGCTCGCTGGCCGGCGCCCCGCTCGGGGAGCTGATCGAGGAGGGGCCCGACGACAGGGTGCACGTGGACCCGCGGCTCGAGCTGCCGAAGCTCCACCTGGGCGGCGCGGTCGTGGCGCCCCTGACCGTGCGCGGCGAGCGGGTGGGCTCGCTCGCGGCCTTCTACGCCCGCGGGCGCCGGATCCGGCCCGAGGACACGCGGGTGGTGGGCGACGCCGCCGAGCTTGTGTCCGCGCAGCTCGAGCTGGCCGCGGTCGAGGAGCAGGAGGAGCGGCTCGCCCAGGCCGAGCTGCGCGCGCTTCGCGCACAGATCTCGCCGCACTTCGTCTACAACGCGTTGGCCGCCGTGGCGGGCTACATCCACTCGCGGCCCGAGGAGGCGCGTGAGCTGCTGACCGACTTCGCCGAGTTCACTCGCTACGCGTTCCGCCGGGAGCGCCCGTACGTGACGCTCGCCGACGAGCTCCACTACGTCGAGAAGTACCTGAACCTCGAGCGGGCCCGCTTCGGCGACCGGCTGACGGTGCGGCTCGCGGTCGCCCCCGAGATCCTGCCGGCGGTGGTGCCGGTGCTGTCGCTGCAGCCGCTGGTGGAGAACGCCGTGCGCCACGGGATCGAGGGCGCCGGCGGCGGCGTGACCATCGAGATCATGGGGCAGGACCTCGGCGCCGACGCGCTCGTGAGCGTGCGCGACGACGGCGCGGGCATGTCCGACGATTCGGCCCGCGCGGCCCTGGCCGGGCTCGCCGACGGGGTCGGCGTCCAGAACGTGCACCGCCGGCTCGAGTCGAGCTTCGGCCCCGGCTACGGCCTGAGGATCGAGTCCGCGCCGGGCGAGGGGACCGAGGTGCGCCTGACGGTGCCCAAGTCGCACCCGGGGGTACGCGCGGCGTGAGCGAACAGGGCCTCGACGTGCTCGTCGTCGACGACGAGGGGCCTGCCCTCGCCGACTTGGCGCTGCAGCTGCGCGCGCTGTCGGAGACGGGCGAGGTGCGCACCGCCGCCGGCGGACAGGAGGCGCTCCGCACGCTCGCTGAGCGGCCGTTCGACGCGGTCTTCCTCGACGTGCGGATGCCGGGCATCGACGGGCTCGAGCTGGCGCGCGTGCTGAGGCGCTTCCAGACGCCGCCGGCCGTGGTGTTCGTGAGCGCGTACGAGACGGGCGCGGTGGGTGCGTTCGAGCTGAAGGCGCTCGACTACCTGATGAAGCCGGTCAGCCGGCGGCGGCTCGCGGAGGCGCTCAGCCGGGTGCGGGAGGCGCGCGGGGAGGCCGAGGCGCGTGGCTCCGGCGACGTCGTCCCCCTCCCCACCTTGCGCGGCGGCACTCGCCTGGTGCCGCGCGAGTCGATCCTGTTCCTGCAGGCCGACGGCGACTACGTGCGCGTGATCTGCGACGAGGAGCGCTTCCTGATGCGCGGCCGCGTGTCCGACCTGGCGCGCCGCTGGCGCCCGCACGGGTTCGTGCAGGTGCACCGCGGCTACGTGGCGAACCTGCGGCGCGCGGTGGAGGTGCGCCCGCGCCTGAACGGCACGGCCACGCTCGCCTTCTCCGACGGCCGTGAGATCCCCGTCGCCAGGCGCAAGGTCGCGGAGCTGCGCAAGGAGCTCGTGACGTGAACGGCGCGGCCCGACGGCCGCGCACCCCGCGCGAGGAGCTGGCTGAGGGCACGCCCCACGGCGACGTCTACCTCGGCCGGCTGATCCGGGCTCAGCTCGGGCTGTCGCTGCTCGCCCTGGGCGCGTTCGGCGGGCTGGTGGGCTCGCTGCCGCTGCTGTTCCTGCTGTTCCCCGGGCTACAGGAGATCGAGGCCTTCGGCGTGCCGCTCCCGGTGGTGATCCTGGTGGTCCCGCTGTTTCCGCTGATCGTGGTGATCGGCCTGCTCTACCAGCGCCGGGCGGACGCGCTCGACGAGGCCTTCCGCGACGTCGTCTCGCGGGAATGATCGCGGCGGTCGCGGTGGTGGCCGTGGCCGCCGGGGCCATCGGGCTCGGGATCTGGGGCGTACGGCTCGTGCGGACCACGTCCGACCTGTACGTGGCCTCGCGCGCCGTCACGCCGTGGTGGAACGCGGCGGCGATCTCCGGCGAGTACCTGTCAGCGGCCTCGTTCCTCGGCATCGCCGGGCTGGGGATGAAGCTGGGCGCCAGCGTGCTGTGGCTGCCGCTCGGCTTCGCGGCGGGCTACCTGGCGCTCCTGCTGTTCGTGGCCGCTCCGCTGCGGCGCTTCGGCTCGTACACGATCCCGGACTTCGCGGAGGCGCGGCTGTCCTCGCCGCGGGTGCGGCTGGTAGCCGCGGCGGTGGTGCTCACGATCGGGGGCTTCTACCTCGTCCCCCAGCTGAAGGGCGCCGGGCTGACGATCGGAAGCGTTGCCGGCACGCCGTACTGGGTGGGCGTGGTGGCGGTGGCGGCGCTGGTGGCGCTGACCGTCGCGCTGGGCGGCATGCGCGGCGTGACCTACGTGCAGGCGTACCAGTACTGGGTCAAGACGTTCGGGATCGCGCTGCCGGCCTGCCTCCTGCTGATCCACCTCGGCGGGCTGCCGGAGCGGGCGGCGCTGTTCGGGCGAGAGCTGCCGCGGGCGCCCGCCGACGGGCTGGTGGTGCAGCTCGACTCGCCGCAGGAGGTGGAGTTCCCGGAGGCGGCCTCGTATTCGCTCGACGGGCGGTCGTTTAGGGCCCCCGCGGGCGCGGAGCGGACGCTGCCCGCGGGGCGGCTCGAGCTGCCGCCGGGGACGGCGGTGCCAATCGCGGACGGGGGATCGATCGAGACGGGCAGCGAGTGGGCCGAGCCGGTGGAGCGCTCGGGCCCGGCGTCGCCGGTGTTCGTCTACTCGCTGCTGCTGGCGACCTTCCTCGGGACGATGGGTCTGCCCCACATCCTGGTCCGCTTCTACACGAACCCGGACGGGCCGGCGGCCCGGCGGACGACGGTGCGCGTGCTGGGCCTGCTCGGCGTCTTCTACCTGTTCCCCGCGGTGTACGCGGCCCTGGGGCGGGCGCTGACGCCGGAGCTCTACGTGAGCGGGGAGACCGACACGGTGGTGCTCGAGCTGCCCGAGGCGGCGTGGCCGGGGCTCGGCGGCGAGCTTCTGGCCGCGCTGACGGCGGCCGGGGCGTTCGCGGCGTTCACGTCCACGTCGTCAGGCCTGCTGGTGTCGATGGCCGGGACGCTGTCGCACGACGTGCGTCGAGGGCGTCCCGGGGGCGAGCACCCGGTCGAGCGGATGCGGCGCTTCCGCTGGGCGGCGGTGCTCGCCATGGTCGTGCCCGCGCTGATCGCCCTCGCCGCGCGAGGGCTCGACATCAGCGTGCTGGTGGGCTGGGCGTTCGCGCTCGCCGCAAGCACCTTCTGCCCGCTGTTCCTGCTGGGGATCTGGTGGCGCGGCCTGACCGCCAGGGGAGCGATCGCGGGAATGGCCGCCGGCGGCCTGGTGGCGAGCAGCGGGATCGTTGCGACGCTGGTGGCGGAGCCCTCCCCCACGACGCTCGGCGCGCTGCTGGCCCAGCCGGCGGTGCTGTCGGTGCCGGTGGCGTTCGTGACGATGATCCTGGTGTCGCTGACCGACCGGGAGCGCCCAGCCGGAACCGAGGAGACGATGCTGGCGCTGCACGGACCCGAGGGGCTTGGGCTGGAGGCGCTGCGCGCGCGGGGGTGAGCGGGTTCAGCCTCCTCTAGGGACAGGTCGTAGGCACCAGCGAGCAGAGCCCGCCGACGCTCGTCTCGAGCCCGGGTGCCTCGGTCTCGATGGCCTCGGCCGTCGGCACGAGCGCACTGGTCGTCGCCTGGAGTCCTCCGAAGCCGCTCTCGAGGCCGGCTACTGCCGCGCCCACCTCGGCCAGACCCCTCGAGCCCCTCCAGGGCGTTCTTCAGCGAGTCGAAGGCGGTTGTGACCCCCTCGAGGCCGGTCTTGAGGCTCTCGAGCCGCGGGCGTTGCGCGTCGATCTGCTGCGGGAGTGGCGCGAGCTCGGCGGCCCGCGCCGCCAGCGCGGTCGTCTCCGCCTGAAGGTGCGCCACGGTCTGTCCCAGCAGCTCGGTCGAAGGGCTCGGGGGTGCGGAGCCGCCCGAAAACGCGCCGGCCGGTGCTCCGCCGGCCGGGAGGCCGAGAGCGCGCGGAGGTCCGGGGCCGGGAGGCGCGGGCCGAATCACTCTCGCGCGCTTCAGGTTCAGCTCGGGCCGGGCGTGCCATCGGAGCCGCCGGCGCGCCCGCCTCGAGACAGACGTCACGCCCTTAACGCGATCGCCGGCGATAAGACCCCTCGGGGAGAGCCGGGAGGCGCCGGTCGCGCCCGTGCCGGACAGCCGCAGCCGCGCCCGGGGGCGCAGGCGCACGAACACCCTCCGCGTACCGAGGTTCACCGCACGCCCTGCCCGCCTGGTCAGCTCGAGCGGGACGGTCACCGAGCCACGGCTCGCGGTGGGCGGTCCGGTGACGACGCCATCGAGCGTGATGGTCCGCGCCTCCGCCGCCGCAGGGACGACCGCGAGGAGGAGCAGCACGAGCACCATGGTTGCGCCCCCGATCGCGGAGCGATCGAGTGGCGGCGGCGCGAGGTCTCGGAGCACGGGAACTCCTCCCCACGGCGACCCGACCGGAACGTATAGGCCGCCGCTGCCACGGCGCCCGAACGCACCAAATCGCACGGGCTCCGATCGGAAAAGGTGATCCGGAACTGTCCGCTCCACTGCACGCAGGGGCCCGTTCCAAGACCATGTCCATACACAAAGGACGACCGCGACGACAAGGACGACGACGACTGAAGCTCACACGGCGGCGCAGCGGCGCTCGGCCCCTGTACGCATCGGTTCTGGGATCAGAACCTGGAATCGACCGAGAGGCGCCGACGAGAATCGAACCCGTGTGCACGGCTTTGCAGGCCGCTGCGTAGCCACTCCGCCACGGCGCCAGGAGGGGTGACAAGCGTAGCGAGGGCCCATTCACCGGCGGGGGCTGACTTGCCGCCCCGTTTCGGTCAGACTGCACCTGACAGGGTGGCCATCAAGAACGCAAAGATCGTCTCGTTCACCGTGCCGGGGGGCAAACGCGCGGCCGGCGTCGCGCGGCGCTCGGTGCTGTCGTCCAAGGTCGGGGTGCCGCGCATCATGAGGCAGCGCCTCGCGCTTCTCTTGAGCGAGCTCGTGACGAACGCGATACAGCATGGGGGCGCCGGCGCGCACGAGACCATCCAGGTGCGGCTCGCCTCGACCCCGAAGCGGGTGCGGGTAGAGGTCTACGACCCGGGCTCGAAGGACGGCGTCTCGCGCGACCGCCTCGAGGCCGAGACCGGCGGCTTCGGCCTCATGGTCGTGGACCGTCTGGCAGACGGGTGGGGCCGCCAGGAGCTCGGTAGCGGCGGCAGCCTGGCCTGGTTCGAGCTGGACGTGGAAGGCCTCCCCGAGGCCTGACCGGACCCGGAACCCGCGGCTATACTCACCCTCCTCTGCGGCTGTAGCTCAGTTGGCTAGAGCGTCTGCTTGCCATGCAGAAGGTCGAGGGTTCGAATCCCTTCAGCCGCTTCTGAAAAGGCCTGCGTTTGCAGGTCTTTTTCGTTCGAGCAGTCGGCTGGTGCGTCTGCGTCATCAGACAATGATTAGACAATCGTTGCCCGTAGTGGATGTTGGCACCGGTCAGAAGCTGCGCCCTTGCAGGCGATTCCTAGCGACCAGCACCTACGACCTTCTGCGTCCCCGCAGAGGATTGAGAGCCCGACCGTGCGGCTTGTCGACGAATGGCGCGCTGCCATCAACGAGCATTCGAAACGGGAGCGATCACGCTGCCGCCGCAGCGTCTCTCGGTACCTTGACTCTCGCCCTGCACGGGAGGAGAGTGGGCTCTACCCGACGGGAGTGCCCTCGCTCGTAGTCGGGCGAGGCCGCGACCAGGAAGGTCGGGTTCTCGCGACCCCCGCCCCGCCCCCGCTTGCGCAGTGCCGGCCCCGGCGGCAGGTATGTGCGCGCGCGCCGCCCGGGTCCGTAAGCCCCGTGTTCGCAATCACCCGGCAAGGAAGAAGGGCATGACTCAATCAACCGACACGCCGACAATCGTCCTGGTGCACGGCGCCTGGGCAGATACCACGGGCTTCGACCGCGTCATTCGCGCGCTGCAGGACCAGGGCCACCGCGCCATCGGTTTTGCGAACCCGCTGCGCGACGTGGCAAGCGACTCGAAGTACCTCGCTGAGTTCCTGAAGACGATCGAGGGGCCGATCGTGCTCGTCGGTCACTCATACGGCGGCATCGTCATCTCGAACGCCGCGACGGGCAACGACCAGGTCAAGGCGCTGGTCTGCCTCAACGGATGGATGACCGACGAGGGCGAAAGCCAGCAGGAGCTCCTCGAGAGGTTCGAGGGCAGCCTCGTCGGGCCCTCGGTCAGACCCGTGCCGTTCACCGGCCCGGACGGCAGCGAGGGCGCCGACCTCTACCTTGCCCCGAGGCATTCCGCGAGGCCTTCGCCGGCGACGTCGACCCCGCCACGGCGGCCGTCATGGCCGCGGCGCAGCGGCCGTTCGCCGCAGCCGCGCTCGGCGGGCCGTCGGGCCCGCCGGCGTGGAAGACGCTGCCGTGCTGGTACCTGCTCGGTACCGAGGACAAGGCGATCCCGCCGGCGCTGCAGCGGTTCATGGCCGAGCGCGCGAACGCGACGATCGTGGAGGTGCCGGCCTCTCACGTCTCGTTCCTGTCGCAGCCCGAGGCCGCGACACAGCTCATCCTTCAGGCCGTCGAGGCAACCTCGGCCCTCCCGAGCGCCGTGTAATCGAAGCAGCCAGAACGGCTGGGAGATGTGCCCCGCGCTTCCGCAGAGCGCGGGGCACACGCATGCAGATGTTTCGCCCGCGAAGCTATCGAAGGAGGCACGCGGGATGAGCGAGCGGACGGGAGCGGACGCCGGTCCACCCGTGACGCTGCGCGCGGGGCTACGTCGCTGGTTCCTGCGGCCACCCCGGCCTCACGGCGAGGTGATCGAGGACCGCAGGGTCAGCTTCCTCGAGCTCTTCTACGACCTCGTCTACGTGGTGCTGATCGGCCAGCTGGCGCACACGCTGGCCGAGGACATCTCGTGGTCAGGCGTGCTCGATTTCGCCGTCGTCTTCGGGCTGATCTGGATCGGCTGGTTCAACGGCACCGAGTTTCACGAACTGCACGGCCGCGAGGACGGTCGCAACCGCTCCTTCATCTTCCTGCAGATGGGGATCCTCACCGTCCTTGCCGTCTTCACCGGGCACGCGGCAACCACCGACGGGGAGTCGTTCGCAATCACGTACGCGATCCTGCTCGCGGTCCTTGTCTGGCAGTGGGCCTCCGTGTACCGGACCGACGGACCCGCGTACCGTCCAGGGGCTCGTCGATACCTCGCCGGGCTCGCGATATCGATCGGAGCGCTGCTCGTCAGCGCGGGGATGGAGGACGACACGCGACTGGCCGTCTGGGCCGCCGTCGTCGTCGGCTCGATCGCGCTCGTCGTCGTGTACCTGCTGCGTTCGCCCAGCGACTCGCTTGGGATTCGGGCCACCGACTCGATGGCGGAGCGCTACGGACTGTTCATCATCATCGTCCTCGGCGAGGTGGTCCTCGGCGTCGTCGACGGGATGCTGGCGGTCGAGGACCTCGACTTCCGCACGGTCGCGACGGGCGTCCTCGGGCTCAGCATCGCCTTCGGCTTCTGGTGGACCTACTTCGACTACGTCGGGCGGCGACTGCCGCGGCAGGACGCGGGGTCGCTCGCGCTGTGGCTCTACAGCCAACTCCCGATCGCGCTCGCGGTGGCGGCAGCGGGCGCCGGCATGGTGAGCCTGATCGAGCACGCCGCTGACGCCCGCACGCCCGAGCCCTCGAGCTGGCTGCTGACCGGCTCGGTCTCGGCGTTGCTGATCGCGCTCGTGGCGACGATCGTCACACTCGTCGATTACCGGAGGCTCGCTGCCCTATACCGCCCGCTCGCGGTGGCGTTGCTGCTCGGCGCCGTGGCCGCGCTGGCGATCGGCTGGGCCCGCCCCGCGCCCTGGCTGCTCGCGGCGCTGCTTGACCTGATCCTGATCGCGATCTGGTCCTTCGCGTTCGCCCGAACGCTGCGGACGAGGCGTGACGTACCCGAGCCGGACTAGGGCACGCCCGCACCCGCGGCACGCTCGCTCGTCGAGGGCGCCAGGCGCCGCTTGGTGTATCAACGTGCACACCGATACGCTGGGCCCATGCGGACGAACCTGTCCGTTGAGGACTTGGGCACCTTCCTCGACGAGCCGCGGGTGGCGGTGTTGGCCACCCTCAGGGTCGACGGAACCGTTTTGCTCTCTCCCGTCTACCACGAATGGCGCGAGGGCGCATTCAACGTGGTGATCGAGACGCAGAATGTGAAGGCTCGGCATCTGCGGCGCGACCCCAGAGCGACGATCTTGGTGGCCGAGTCCGAAGCGCCGCTGCGTGGCGTCGAGGTCCGAGGCTCGGCACAGTTCATCGACGACGGCGTCACCGAAACCACGCGCCGCATCGTGGCCAGGTACGGCGATGAGGAAGCCGAGGCTGACGCGGAGGCCCGCCGAGGCGCGGACGTCATCGTCCGGCTCGAGCCCGACCACATCCGGATCTGGGATTTCGCCGACGAGTTCGACGCCGGCTAGGGCCGGCGACAGCCGTCGCGTGTGCTCCACGCGGTTTCCCAGCCCCGGCAGGGCACCGGGTCGCGTCCCCCGAATGCTGTGAGCCCGAAGGCGCCGCGGCGCTGAGGAGCGAGACACGAGGTCGCGATGACGTGGCGGTGCTGCCCAGTCCTCAATCAGTCCTCAAAACGCCGCAAATCGGCGTGAAATTCCGAACACCCGGGCTCGTCGCGGACGCGCTAGAAACCGCCTGTTGCAGGCACGTTGTGGGCCATACCCGTCCGCCGCGTTCTGCTTGCCATGCAGAAGGTCGAGGGTTCGAATCCCTTCAGCCGCTCTCCGATCAGGCTCTACAGAGCCTCAAACCGTGCCTCGGCGGCCTTGCTGGCCACGGTCCTGCGAGCCGAGGCCAGGGCGCGGTTGGGTGACTACTTCGCCGAGGTCCTGCTCCTGGATCAGGCCACCGACGCCGGCAGGGCGCGCGCCGAGCTCGGTTGGAAGCCGTCCCATTCGGGACTCGTCGACGAGTTCCGCAACGGCAGCTACCGCAAGGTCAGCGCAGCGACCTGAAGGTCGCCCGGATCTCCTCGGAGAGAGGCTGGAGCCGCCGGTCAGATCGCCGGTGTTCGGACATCCGCCGACGCGCGGAGATGCTCGTGGACGAACTGCACGGCCATCGCGCCCTCGCCCACCGCGGTCGCGCAGCGCTTGGTCGAGCCTGAGCGCACGTCGCCGGCCGCGAAGATGCCGGGCACGCTCGTCTCGAGCAGGTGCTCGGCATGCGCGTCCGCACCGGTCAGGATGAAGCCGTTCTCGTCGCGGTCCACGGCGTCGCCAAGCCATTCGGTGCACGGCCGGGCGCCGAGGAATAGGAACAGGAACGAGAACGGCACGCGCTCGCCGCTCGCGAGGGTGACGGCATCGAGATGCCCGTCCGCGCCGTGCAGCGCCGCGATCTCGCTGCGGTCGCGCACCGCGACGCCGTAGCGCTCGAGCTCTCGCACGAGGTAATCCGACATCGTCTCGCGCAGATCTGCGCGGCGGTGCATCAGCGTCACGAGCGCGCCGCCGCGCGCGAGCCAGACGGCGGCCTGGCCGGCCGAGTTGCCGCCGCCCACGACGCCCGCGCGCGAGGCGCCGCACAGCTGCGCCTCCGGAGGCCCGGCGGCGTAGAAGACGCTGAGCCCCTCGTAATCGGCGAGACCGTCGACGGGGAGACGCCGGTATTCCGCGCCGGTGGCGAGGATCACGGCGCGTGCCGCGATCTCGTGGTCCTCCTCGAGGCGCACGACGTGGCGCCCGTCGCCGGGCTCGAGCGCGATCGCCCGGTAGGGCGTCGCCGGCCGCGCTCCGAACTTGCGCGCCTGGGTGACAGCGCGGCTGGCGAGCTCGGTGCCGGTGATGCCGGCGGGGAAGCCGAGGTAGTTCTCGATCCTGCGCGAGGAGCCTGCCTGCCCGCCGAGCACGGTGCTCTCGATGACGAGCGTGTCGAGTCCCTCCGAGGCGCCGTATACGGCTGCGCCGAGTCCCGCCGGGCCCCCGCCTACGACCAGCAGGTCGACCTCTTCTCGCGGCGCGAGCTCGCGGCCGATCCCGATCGCGCGCAACACCTGCCCCCGCGAGGGCGCCCGCAGCTCCGCGCCACCAGGCAGGCGCACGAGGGGAGCTTCGCCCTCCGCAGGCAGCTCGTCGTGCCAGGTGAACGGCAGGCGGTTGCTGCGCGCGAAGTCGAGCATCCGCATCGTCGCGTCGGACGAGCGCGGGCCAACGATCTGCAGGCCCAGGCCCTCCACCGTCTGGAGCGCCTCTCGCCTGGCGATGAACGTGGACAGGACGAGGTCGCTCAGCGGCCCGTCGTCGAACAGCAGCTCGCGCATCACGTCGCGGTCGACGGCGATGTAGCGCAAGGGCTGGGTGACGACCGCAGTGACGAAGACGGTCTGTCCCGAGAGCAGGTTCAGCTCGCCGAGGAACCTGGATGGGCCGTGGCGGATGATCTCCTGGCCGGCTCGCGTCGACGATCGCCACCTCGCCTTCGACGATGGCGATGAACGGGTATCGCTGATCGCCGACGCGGTAGAGCACGTCGCTCACATCGGCCGTGTGCTCGTCACCGAGCTCAGCCAGGGTCGCGAGCTGCGAGTCCGACAGCATCGGGCTGTCAGGCGTTGCCACAGGATGAGCGTACTCACTCATAGGATCGCGGCATGAGGGCCCGGGTCTCGCGGGCGCGCGACGCAGAGCGGGTCGTCACCCGCTCGAGCTGCGGTCTTCCACGCCGCGGAACCAGCCCCTGAGTTCAACTAGTTCTTCCCCGCATCGGAGGTCTCAGGCCGTTACCGCGCCACCGAGCCGCTGGAAGCCGCCGGTGACCCACTCGACGATGAGACGGCCGTACTCATCGGACGCCTGCTCCCACGCGAAGTGGCCGGCATCCAGTGGGTGGATCTCGCTGTTGGGCAGCAGGTCGGCGAGGTACTCGTTGTTGGACCACGGCACCAAGTCGTCCTCGCGTCCGGCGATGATCTGAGCCGGCGTGGTGATCGAAGGCAACAGACCGCGCAGCACCGGGTTCTGCTCGGGGTAGTGGCGGACAAAGCGAGCGGACTCGGCAAAGCGCCCGAGGTCGTACGCGCTGACGTAGTCCTCATGGACGTCGGGCTCGCTATCGGCACCGGCCGCGGGCTCGACGGCGAACCCGATGTTGGTTCGGGCGTCCAGCTGTCGGACGACGTCGAGGCTCGGGGCCTCGATGACATCCTTGAGCGCGCCGCCGGCATCGATGGGAGCACGCACCGCGCCTCCACCGATGGTCAAGCTCGTGACGCGGTCTGGAGCGTTGGCCGCCAAGAACAACGCGGCGGCGGTGCCCACGTCCGGACCGACCACGTGCGGCGCGCCCAGGCCCCATTCGTCGATGAGGCGCGCAAGGAACGTGCCCATCGCATCCGGTGCGATCAGCTCCGGGCGACCGTCTGAGTGGCCAAAGCCCGGCAGGTCGATCGCGACCACGCGCGCCGCCCCCGACACTCGGTCCCAGATCCTTCGGAACGCCCAGAGGCTCTCCGGCCACGGGCTCAACATCAACACGGTCACTGCCGACGAGTCCGCTTTGTTGTCAGCAAACCGAATCCGCAGCCCGTCGCAGACTCGAAAGAGCGGAGCGATGGGCGAATACCCTGCTGCCTTCATCGTTGTTGTCTCCAGATCGCTTTCCTCGCTCAATGGTGCGCTCCTTTGGGTGCTGAATCGACCGGGTTGAAAAGCAGCCGATGACGACTGTCATCGAGAGAGTGCGGCGGACGATAGCAGACTCCGATGACGACCGTCATCGCACCCAGATACGCTGTCCTCATGGACGCCCGGCAAGAGACATCGCGGACGAAGAGAAGCGGCGAGCAGCAGCCGGCCCGTGACCGCATCGTGCGCAGCGCGGCCGCGCTAGTTCGCGAGCGCGGTGTTCACGGCGTCGGCCTTCGCCAGATCGTTGCCCACGCCGACGGCCCTCGCGGGTCCCTCCAGCGCTACTTCCCGGGCGGGAAGACGCAGCTCATCACCGAGGCCCTCAAACTGGCCGGCGCCGAGGTGCTAGACGACACCGAGTCAGGGCTCAGCGAGGCGGCCACGCCGGCCGATGCGATCGACGCAATTTTCGCCCCCTGGCGCCAAGTGCTCGTCGAAAGCAACTTCACGATGGGATGTCCCCTCGCCGCGACCGTCGTAGATGCCAGCGGAGACGACCGGCTACGGCAAGAGGCTCGCGCCCTCCTCGATCAGTGGCGTGACTCGATACACGCCGCCTTGGTCAAATTCGGCGTCCAGGAGTCAACCGCAGAGGACGACGCCTCCGTACTCCTCGCAGCTCTCGAGGGCGCCCTCATCTTGAGCCGAGCAAACCAAAGCACCCAGCCACTCGACACGGTGCAGCGCTTCTTCACCACGTCGCTGACGCAGGCCGCAGCCAACCCCGCCGCTCCCCCGCCATAGCCGGGTCTATGGCACGGCGCAGCTAACCAAACCCTGGGGCGTCGAGGCGCTCAACCGCGCCGTCAGCGAGCCGGCCTGGCGCAGCAAGCCGAGCTGGTACCTCGTCGCGTCCGACGACCGAGAGCCTGCTCAGTTACCGGAGCGGATACCACCGTGCATCGCAGGCCCTGACCGCAGCCACGCTGGGGATGACGATCCATGCACACCTTGGCTACAACCGACTTCGAAACGCGCAGGAGCGCTTCCGCGAGGTCGTCGACGAGGCCGGCATCCACGATCTACGCGTTGCTGCCGTGCTTGACGCCGTCGCGAAGGTCCTCGAAGAACAACGACCGGCAACAGGCTTGCCAGTGCGCTCGGACGTCAACCGCAATGCGAGGCTTCACCGCGTAGAGAGGCCGCAATACCGACCGGTCAATGCCCTCAGCGGGATGATGCTGGTCGTCTCTCTCCTACTGGAGCTACAGGAAATCGCGCGGGAAGCAGGAGATGTGGAGGACGAGGAGTCCGCGGTCGAGCGTTGACACCGCCAGAAATCAAACAATGCGCTTCGCACTTCCCGCGGTGACACGACTCGGCAGTCGCATGCCGCGGGGGTTGTCAGATGCGGACCGAGAGGCTAGGCGACGGAGAGGCGCGACCCGCGCGTCGCATCGGCTGGCCAACGGGAGCTCAGCTCGCTCTTCATTGTCCGTTCATTGTCTAAACCCCTGCGATTTCGGCGTAATTCTTGGAATCCATCCTGCAGTCGGGCCGCCAGATATCTTCTCGATTTACAGGCATTTCGGGCGATCTCAGGGGGCCGGAGCTACTGCTTGCCATGCAGAAGGTCGAGGGTTCGAATCCCTTCAGCCGCTCCTAGAAAAAGTCCTGCAAAATGAGGCCTTTTCGTAACCGTTCAGTCCTGGGCTACATAACCAGGAGTCCGTCGGTCTGTCGCCGAATTTGTCGGTGTGGACCGTGCCGAGGCGGAGGCGATCTACGACAGCGGGCGTGAGCGTTGTGTGGAGGTCATTCTGGAGTTGGCCGCCGCGGTCGAGCGGCTGGCTGCTGCTGGTGAGCGGCTCGAGGAGCGTGTCCGTCGGCTGGAGTCTGAGGCGCGGCGGGACTCGCGCACGAGCTCGGCGCCGCCGTCGCAGGATCCGCCCAAGACGCGCCAGCAGCGGCGGGCGGACGCGCGCGCGAGGGCGAAGGAGTTGTTGGCCGAGGAGGGCGCCGAGCGCAAGGCGGGCGCGCAGGAGGGCCATCGAGGCGCGGGCCGCAAGCTCGCGCCGGAGGATCAGGTCGATCAGATCGTCGAGCACTACCCGGACAGCTGCCGCGGTTGTGGTCACGAGTTCAGCGAGGCTGAGCGCCGGCCGGATGGCCGGTTCGGGCGCCACCAGCTGGCGGAGCTGCCGCCGATCAGCGTGCTGTTGGTCGAGCATCGCACGCAGCGGCTGCGTTGCCCGGACTGCCGTGCCGAGACGACGGCCGCGTTGCCGGCTGGGATCGGGTCCTCGGCGTTCGGGCCCCGGCTGCGGGCGGCGATCGTGACGTTGACCGCGCGCAACCGGATCTCGCGCCGCGCGGCCAGCGAGCTCGCGGCCGAGCTGTTCGGCGCTCGGCTGTGCACCGGCAGCGTGGACGCGATCTGCCGGCACGCCTCAGACGCGCTCGCCGGCCCCTATGACGGGCTGCGGGACTGGGTCCTCGGCCAGGCCGCGCTGCACGTCGACGAGACCGGCTGGCGGACCGCCGGCGATTCGCGTGCGCTGTGGGCCGCGACCACCGCAGGCGCGTCGCTTTTTCAGATCGCCGAGCACTGCAACCGCGAGCAGTTCGACGAGCTGATCGGCGCGTTCTCGGGGATCATCGTGTCCGACCGCTGGCCCGGTTACGAGCACCTCGATCCGCACCAGCGGCAGGTCTGCTGGTCGCACCTGCAGCGCGACTTTCGTCGCCACAGCGAAGGACTCGCCGAGCAGCAGACCTTCGGCGAGCGCGGACTCGAGCTGACCGGCCGCGTGTTCGCCGCGTGGCGCGCCTACCAGCACGAGCACCACGACCGCGCACGCCTCCAAGCCGACCTGGCGCCGATCCAGTCAGATCTGCGCACGCTGCTCGAAGACGCCGGTGGCAAGAGCAAGCGCACGCGGCTGCACCGCCGCTTTGCCAACAACCTGCTCAAGGTCTGGCCCGCGCTCTGGACCTTCACCAGCCACCCCGCCGTCGAGCCGACCAACAACCCCGCCGAGCGCGCGCTGCGCGGCCCGGTCATCCACCGAAAACTCTCGCACGCCACCCGCTCCGACGACGGCGAACGGTTCGCCGAGCGTGCGCTCTCCGCCGCCGCGACCTGCCGCCAACAGAGACGCTCGCTGTTCGACTTCCTAACCCAACTGCTCACCGCCCACAGCCGCGGCGATCCACTGCCCGCGCTCACCTGACCCAGGACTGAACGGTTACCCTTTTCCGCCGCACCCAGTTCGCCGGAGCGTCTGAGTTCCCGAGGATTGTCTGAGGACTCGCTGCGACCGGCCACAGCGCCCGATCTGAAAACAGGCGAAATTGGAGGCGAATTCCGTTCGACCGAACCGCGGACATTCTGCAGGCGCTGCAGAAGGTCGAGGTTACGCCTGCTGCGGCCGTGGGCCGGCGGTTCCTGCAAACGGCACGTTCTTGCGCGTAGACGGCTGTTGGCGCGCGCGACGAGCGCGACTTCACCCCCGACGACCCAACGACCTGCTCGGACGACGAGCTGGCCTGGGCGGACGGCCGACTCACGCGGGCGGTCGGCGGTCAGCCGTAGTCGGCGCTGCTCGAGAGCGGTCAGTCGATGAGCCGCTGGCCGCCGTCGACGTCGAACGTCGCGCCGGTGACGGCGGTGTTCGTCATGACGTGGACGGCCATCGCGGCGAGGTCGGCCGGTGCGATTACCCGGCGGACGGGCAGCGTGGCGCGCAGCTCCTCGCGCCTGGCCTCGAGTGCCGCATCGTCGCCGTTGAAGAACGACGCCGCCAGCGTGGTGTCGACGAAGCCGGCCTCGATCAGGTTGACGCGGACCGGAGCGAGCTCGACCGCGAGCGCCGCGGTGAATGCCGGCAGCAGCGAGAAGACAGCTGGGGAGATTCCGATGGAGCGATGGAACTTCCGGGAGCTGCCGCCCGTGAACAGCAGCGTCCCCCCCGGGCGCATCCTCGGAGCCGCGTTGCGCGCGATCTCGAGCACCTGTACCACGCGCTCGCTGACCGCTCGGCCGACCCGTTCGGAGGGCTGCTCGAGCATGGGTCCGTAGAACCGGTTCGTGTAGGCCGCGACCAAGACGTGATCCACCGGCCCCGGCAGATCGTCGAAGAACCGCTTCACCGCGGCCGCGTCGTTGGCGTCGAACGCGGCGCTCCCGCGCGCCCCGACGTCGCGCGCCGCCTGGGCGAGCCGATCGGGGTTGCGCCCGGTTAGGACGACGTCGGCGCCCTCGCGCCGGGCGCGGCGGGCGGTCTCGAGGCCGATCCCGGCGCTGCCGCCGAGCACGACGACGGTCTGGCCGAGCAGCGCCGGCTCGCGCGCGGTGAAGGCTGAGGCGGCTTCAGTGGTCATGGCTTTTCCGATCAAGCATCTGAGCCGGAGACCCTTCGGGTGAGGGCGGGTCCCCGGCTCAGCGACTGGTGTGGAACGTCAAGCGGGTGAGACGACGACGTGTTTTACGTCGGCCATGTAGCGCCCGGCGGCCGCGGAGGCCTCGTCCGGGCTGGAGCCCGCGGCCGCCATTGTGATGTTCGTCATCAACCGGCCCCGCATGGACGCGGTCGCGCTGTTCGTGATGGTGGCGATGCCGTTCACCGGTATTATTACCATGAACGAGGCGCTGGCAGGGTTTGCCGATCCGTCGATCATACTCATCGCCGCGCTATTCGTAATCGGCGAAGGCCTCGTGGAGGACCTCTTTCCGCACGACGGCTCGGCGATTGGCTCGACGCGAAGGCCGGCGGCAGCGAGAACCGCTTGCTCATCCTGCTGATGGCGGCCGTAGGCGGCCTCGGCTCCTTGATGAGCTCAACCGCTGTTGTCGCCATCACATCCCGGTGGTGCTGCGCATCTCGCAAAATCGCGGCATGTCGCCGAGCCGGCTTATGATGCCTCTGAGTTTCTCGGCGCTAATCAGCGGGATGCTGACACTGGTGGCAACGGCGCCCAACCTGGTGGTGAATGCCGAACTGATCCGACAGGTGCGCAGGGATTTGGTTTTTTCAGCTTTTCCCCGTTCGGGCTGCCGCTGCTCGCACTCGGCATCGTCTATATGCTTTTCGCGCGCAACCTGCTGGCCTAGCAATACAGCCGCCGGCTGCGGCGCACGGTCGCCCAAGCCTCCGCTGGATCGAGCGATACAGCCTCGCCGAACGCGAAAAGCGCGCGCGCGTAAGTTCCGATTCGCCGCTTGTCGGAAAACGCCTTGACGAATTGTCGCTTCGTTCCGCGGGCGTGAACCTTCTCGCCATCGAGCGCGGGACGGGGTTTGCGGCCAAGATCTCCGCCCGACCGCGCAGACGGAATTGCAGGCTGGCGATGTCCTGCTCGCCGATGTCCACACCTCGAACGAGGGCGCAACGCGCTGTGGAATTCCCTGAAGCTCGAGCCGCTTCCGCTCAGCGGACCGGAACTACTTCGTCGATCTTGCTCAGGAGATTGGCGCGGCGGAGGTCATCCTGCCGGCCGAATCCAGGCTGATCGGCCAAACCGTGCGCGAAGCCGGATTCGCTCCGAATACGACCTCACCGTCATCGGGTTGCGGCACGGCAGCAAAGTGGTTGCACGACCTGCTGGATGAAAGGCTAAAGATCGGAGATATCCTCCTTCTGATCGGCTTCTGGTCCGACATTCAGGATCTCCAGTCCCATATGGACGACGTGGTCGTACTGAACATGCCGGCAGAACTGGAGGAAGTCCTTCCCGCGGCGCGGCGAGCCCCGCATGCACTCGCGGTGCTCGGGCTGGTGGTCGCGCTGATGATCAGTGGCTTGGTGCCGAATGTTCAAGCCGCGCTGATTGGTTGCTTGCTGATGGGGTTTTTGGGCTGCGTCGATTTCAACAGCGCCTACCGCTCTATCAATTGGAAGACCCTCATCCTGATAGTCGGCATGTTGCCGTTCTCGTTGGCCTTGCAGCGGACGGGAGGAGTTGACCTCGCTGCCGACGCCGTGGTCGGCCTGGTCGGAGGCGCCGCGCCGCGTCTCATGTTGGCGACCTTGTTCGTGATCACGGCGGGGCTGGGCTTGTTCATTTCCAATACGGCCACGGCCGTACTGATGGCGCCCGTGGCGCTGGCAATCGCCAAGGAGCTCGGAGCCTCGCCCTATCCGTTCGCGATGATCGTCGCTCTGGCCGCGTCAACCGCTTTCATGACGCCGATCTCCTCGCCGGTGAACACGCTGGTCGTGGGACCCGGACAATATAGTTTCGGCGATTTCGTGAAAATAGGTGCGCCGTTCACTATCGTTGTGGCAATCGTGAGCGTGTTGCTCGTTCCAGTTTCTCTTCCGTTTACTAGAGCTTGGCGGCAGATCCACGTTTGCCGCGTTAGCGCGTCGTTCTCGCAGACTACGCTGCAGCGGGTGTGCCCCAGGGACGAGACGGAGATAGCGTTCGACGGTAATCCCCAGGCCACATCGTCGTGCTTTAGCGTGGGGCCTCCGGCATCCTGCCGCGTCCGAGCGCGAATTGACCGACCGGGCCCTCTACATGGAATTCGAGCCCCGTCATTTTTGCAAACATATCGATGTTGCTCGTGCCGATGGCGCAGCCACCAAGGCCCATATCGGTCGCCGCCAGGTAAAACGTCTGGATCATGCTGCCGACATCCTTCAGGATCAGCGAGTATGCGATTGAGCTGTATTTCCAGGAGATCCGCCCAAAACGCGCGGCGATCGTGATCAGGACCTGCGGCGGACCGGGCGCGTCCATGGCAAACTCGGCCGCCGCCGAAAGCGCCTGGAGTTGCTGGGCGGAGGCGCCGATCGCTACAAGCGCGTGCCCGCCCGCGTCGTAGTGGTAAAGCCCGCGCGCAAGCCCCTCGCAGTTCGAGACCGCCAGATACAATTCCAGTTCGTACGCGCTGCCCGCCGATGGATAGGGCCTTGTGCTGTAGGTGACCTCGGGGCCCCCGTCAAAATTCGCGCCGCTCTTCCATTCCGACAGGACGCGGGCCGTGGTGTCGAGAAAGCGCGCAAGCTCGGCGAGTGTGACCGGATGCTTGTCATCGAAATCTCGGACTGACTGGCGTTCGCGCAACAGCTTTGCGAAGGGCGAGACCGGATCCGAGGTGAAGAATTTGCGCAGGTCGATCTTCTTGCCGGGCCAAGGCGGACGCACCGCGGGCAGCGGTGAAACAACGCTTGCATAGGCGAAGGTGCTGCCAACCGGATTGGCCTGTCGGCCCTCCGTGCTCCGCGTGTGAAACACCAGATCATGGAAATCCCAGAGAACAAGATTGCCGTCGCCTTCATTCACCCGAAGGCCGTCGCCGCTGTTCGCATTGAGCTTGATCAGGAACTGGCTATCCAGCAGCAGTTCGAGCAGATCGAGGTTGAAGGCGGCCGCGTGGCGGCGAAGCCTGCTGATCTTCTGAGGCCGCGACAGCGCAGCGAGGGTGGCGGCAATGGCGGGATCGCCAATTTGAAACAGCGCGCCTGCGCGCGGCGATTCCAGTACCATCTCGTTGCCACGCCGGCGCATATTGGCAAAGCGCGACAACACGACGGTGTCCCCCTCACCGAGCCTTGCGCGTTGCGGCCAGTACTCAGGGACCTGGGGCTCGATGACCACGAGGACCTGCTCGTCACGCGGAAAGGACAGGCGATATTCGAGCAGCCCGTGCCGCGCCAGTCGATGCGCCAGGACGTCGACTTCCCTCGCGATGGCGCTCTTGCCGGCAAAGGACGCGAGCGGCAGGCCGTCGGTCAAATTCCGCGCGCGATCCATCGCGGCCGAGCTCAACTGTCCCAGATTGATCGAATAGCCGTCCACGAAGGCGGTGATGCTTCCGTCCGCCTGCATCTGCAGGGAGAAATGACCGTTCAATCGGGCGGCGATGACGGGCGCGATCTTCCTGGTCGGCTTTTTCCGGGAAGCGCGCACGAGACCAGCCTTTCAAGTGTGCGGCAGGAACGGCGTGAGTTCGTTTTCCAGCCGCGGGCGATCCAATAATCCAAGCTTCAGCGGAATATCGTAAAGCCGGCCCGGTGCGAAGCGGCGATAGAAATGCCGCAGGCCTGGAACGAGCACCCGAACGACGGGGACCTCGACGTCGGGCCGCGTCTGGTCGAGCACGAGGAAATCGTATCCCGCTCGCGTGGCGATCTCGACGCAGGCATTGACCTGGTCGCGCGTATTGTCGCGAACCTCAAGACTTGGCGCCGACGGGACGATCGGATTGTCGCTCGGGATCAGGAATGGATAATCTTCCAGCCGCAGCGGCTTGACACCGTCAAGCGTCGGCTTCTCGCCGCTGCCGCCGCTCATCATGCCAATCGACATGAATTGGGTCAGCTCGGTAAGGGAGCGCAGCAAGGCTATGCGGCGATCGAAATGCGCGCCGGAACCGAACTCGATATTCTCGTGGCCGTTCTGCATCCAGTGCATGATCGCCACGTAAGTGGGAATGCCGAGATCGCTGGTGACGTCGAGCACCCACAGCCGGCGCCCGGCATCAGCAAACTGGGCTTGCAGATCCCGGACATAGGAATCGTCGAATTGCTTGAGGTCGACCTCGGCACGCTGCAGCCGGTTGTACCACCAGATGGCGTAGGCATCGCGCTCGATCAGTTCGAGGAAGCCCTGAACGATGGCTTCCTCGCGGGTATTGCCGGCCGCGCAACCGTTGGAGTCGGTATGGAAACCGCCATAGAAGAAGTAGAGCAGACCGGTCGGCAAATATTTGAAACGCTTGTCGCGCAACGACCAGACCGGCGACCACTCGGTCCTGGTCGAGGGATCGAACGGCTCAGGAACCGGATGTGAATCGTCCGGCTGCTGGGCATGCCTGTTTTGAAACTGCGTTTCGCTGAAAAGCTGGACGTCATTGGGGTGAAGGGCGTCGCCGGGAGCGAAATCGGTAAAGCGGCGCGCCGTCCTGATCTCGTCACCCTGGAAAATGCCCGAATAGCGCTCGATCGCCTCCATCAGCGCACTGGCCTCGCCCTGCTCGGCCGTCGAGCCTTTGCCGAAGCTGCCGCCGCTCAGTCCGGACCTGAGCTGATCGACGCTTTGGGCCGGCGCAGAGAAATTGTGATGGGCGAAAAAATTGGTGTTCATCGGCAGATCGACCTCGATCCGCTCGAGCCGCGTAACCACGCCGGTCAGCGGGCTTACATGCTTGCGGAAGCGCGCCACGGTGGCCCGAGAGGTCACGGTGCGATATCCACCGCTGGTCATGATGAGCTTGCTGCCTTCGGCGATCTCGATTGACGTCGCCGCCCGGCGTGGACTCTGCAGCTTCTTGCTGCCGCAGATGGGACATTGCGGGCGCCGCACGACAAAGTGCTTGGCGATGACCGCACCAGTCAGATCGAGGCTCGCAATATGGTCGCGCAGATCGGTGCGAAAGCCTGAGGCAATCGCTTTCGTGATTTCGACGGCAGCGAAGTGAAATGCGGTGTGTCCAACGGTGTCGTTGACCAGGGGCGATACGGCGACCGCCTGCGCCGGTCCGCGGTCGAGAAACCCCTTGATCTCCCGGTTGCGGATCATGCGATCGAACAGACAGTTCCAGCAGGCGCCCTCGCCCGGTCTGAACACGGGGCCCACCAGCGGAAACACGCCGGACGGCTGCACCAGCAGCCAGGGCGTCTTGTCGGCCACGCGTTCCCGGTTCATCTCGGCCAGCCGCCGGTCAAGATAGTCGTTCACCAACGTGATCGTGAGCTTGGGCGAACGCTTGGCGATCTGAACGCCGAGTTTGCTCAAGGCCGCGGCAAGTTCCTTGGCGCCTTTGACGTCGATCGCTTCGACCCGCACGGGGCAATTACGGAGATTCTGCTCCGCGACCTCGAGAGGCAGCCCGAGGCTCGCCCAATATCCAGCGACGGCGCCATCGAATGCGTGCGATGCTCCTGTAACGACGTATCGGCGCTCGAGCAGCCGCTTGATCGCTTCCTCAATCTTGTCGGTCGGAAAGCTCTTCGAAAGCTGGCGAACGATCTCTGGCGCAGCCTTTCCATTTTTTCCGATCGCCGTGGCCACCGCACAATACAGCTCGCCATGCAGGAAGAACTTGCGATCCTCGGAATAGAGGCAGACCACATCGGGAGGAAGTACATAGGCGGTGAAGTTCGGCGCGAATCGCAAAATGTCTTTGCGGGTCTTCGTCGCAACGCGGCTCTTGCGATTGGCTGTCATCGGGTCAGCACGCGGATTTTGTTGCCTGTCATTTCAGATCGTCAGCGCACGGCAAAGTAGGCGGACGGTGCAACGAAAACAAGAAATTGGCCGGGTCGATCGCCAGCCCGGCCAATGAAATCGTGGCTTGTCGATACACAATCAGCAAGCGTCGTTGCCTAGCACAAGCGGCACCGGCCCCAGGATGCGCAGCAACCTGCACATGCTATGCCTGCCCCTGGCACGCCTACCCCTATCCAACCAACGCCGCAGCCACCACAGCCGCCACAGCCGACGCCGCATCGGCAGGCTCTGCATCCTCCGCAGCCGCGACAACCACCGCATCCGCGGAAGCCACCGCATCCGCGGGCGCCACCACATCCGCGGCAGCCACCGCATCCGCGGGCCAGCTGCACGCCGCTAAGTACATTTTCTTCGTCGTCGAAGAGACGGAAGGTAGCGAGGCTGACGTCGGCAATTTCCTCTTCACCGAGCGTGATCATCATGCCAGGTGCGAAATTCGGCCTCTGAACGTCAGCCGTCGGTACAGCCGCTGCGTATGCGCTTCCTGCTAGTGAAAAAGTTAATCCCGCGGCTCCCAACGCCGGCACTGCGGTTCTGGTTACTCGCTTCTTTTTCGAAGCTTGCTTCACCCGAGGCATGGTCGCATCCTCCAATCGTTTCAAGAAGGATCTCCGTGAGGACCAATCCTACGCTGACAAAATGAGGCAGGCAAGATTCATGCACACACGAAAATGTAATGACGCTCGGTCAGATTGCATTCATCTTGATGAACGATGTCGTCGCATTTTCGCCCATTGCAAGAACGGTTCGCGCCCGCGGCGCAGATTGCAACGCGTTCGACTTGGTGCAGTGCGCAATCGTCTCCAGGCTTGAACGGAGAATTGCTTGGTCAATCAGCCCGCACGCTTCGCCTGGTATGAGCTCCTGACCACAGACGTGGAGGCCGCATGCGCCTTTTATGGCGAGGTCGTCGGCTGGGGTGCGAAGGATGCGTCGACTCCGGAACTGGCCTACACGGTGCTTACTGCCGGCGACGTTTCGGTAGGCGGGCTTATGGATCTCCCGGAAGAGGGCCGGCGATTGGGGGCAACTCCGAGATGGGTCGGCTACGTCGCCGTCGATGACATGGATGCGACGACCTCACAGATCAGGCATCTTGGAGGCGCTGTCTTGCTGCCGCCAACGGACAGCAATATCGGCCGAGTTTCAGTGATCGCCGATCCGCAAAAGGCGACTTTTGCGCTAGTCACCGGACTGACGTATGGCCAACGGCAACCCAGCGGGCTGGACGAGTTGGGGCGCGTGGGCTGGCACGAGTTGCTGGCTGAAGACCGGAACAAAATCTTTGATTTTTACGGCGAGCTTTTCGGCTGGCAGAAGGACACCGGTGAAGCCGATCCGGCAGACGTGTATCAGTTGTTTTCGGCGGGCGGGCAGACGATCGGTGGCATGCTCACCAAGCTTCCGAGCGTGCCGCAGCCGTGTTGGCTCTATTACTTTAATGTCGACGACATCGGCGCGGCCGCCAAGCGCGTCAATAGTGGCGGAGGCCGGATCCTCCAGGGTCCGATCGAATTGCCTGATGGTTGCTGGATCGCGCGATGTGCCGATCCCCAAGGCGCCCTGTTTGCGCTGCAGGGTGCCCGGGGTCAGGGAGATACCGAGCGACCCTCCACCTCGGAAGTAGTTTGGTCCGCCAAGTGGGGTGGCATTGCTTCACAGGGCAGGATGGTGCTGCCAAAGCCGAAGCGCTAAGCTAGAGCGCTCGCTGGTAGCAACGTTGATCAGTTCGGCACGCGCAAGCCGACCGAGAGCCTGGAAGCGCGGGAGGCAATCGCCCTATCGCGCGCC
>CAWIGR010000010.1:0-171868 GCA_963835705.1 uncultured Thermoleophilaceae bacterium | reverse complement strand
ACCGTGCTCAATTGCTCGGGCGGCGGAACTCCCTGGGGCACGTGGCTCTCCTGCGAGGAGGTGGAGGACGGCCTGGTGTGGGAGTGCGATCCGTCCGGGCGCCGGCGGGCGGTTCCGCGACCGGCGATGGGCATCTTCAAGCACGAGGCGGCGGCCGTGGACCCGCACGGCAAGCGGGTCTACCTGACCGAGGACCTGGTGGACGGCGGCCTCTACAGGTTCACGCCGGCGCGCTGGCCCAGCCTCGCGCGCGGTCTCCTCGAGATCGCGCGGGTGCGGCGCGGCGGCAGGGTGGAGTGGGTCGAGGTGCCCGACTCGGGTGCGGCGCGGGAGCGGACGCGGCGTCAGGTACGCGGCAGCACGCGCTTCAAGCGCGGCGAGGGGCTCTGGCTGGACGGCGGGACCCTCTACGTGTCCACCACCGCCGACCACCGCGTTCACGCCTACGACACCCGCGCCCACCGCATCCGGGTGGCCTACGACGGGCTCGCGTCGCGCAGCGCGCCGCTGCTGCGCGTGGACCAGATGACGGGGTCGCGGGCGGGAGAGGTGTTCGTGTGCGAGGACATCGCGACCGAGGAGATCGACATGGGGGTGGTCGCGCCGGACCGCACGGTGGCGCGCTTCCTGTCGATCACGGGGCCGCAGCACCGCGGCTCCGAGCTGACCGGCGCGACCTTCGACCCGAGCGGCTCCCGCATGTACGTGGCATCGCAGCGGGCGTTCTCGCAGAGCGAGCTCGCGCCCGGCCCGGGCGCGATCTACGAGATCACGGGCCCGTTCCGGAAGCCCAGGGGCGCGCGGGCCTGAGCCCGCCGCGCCTCAGCGAAACAGGTCCTGCTCGCGCGGGCGCCGCAGCGCCGCCGCCCCCGGTCCGTCCTCGGCTGTGACGTAGCGCTCCAGGCCTCGGATCAGGACGGCGGGCTGGCGCGAGATCTTCGTTCGGGCCAGGTCCGCGGCGGCCGCGACGGCGTCCGCGATCCCGATCGACGTGGCCCGCAGCCCGCGCCCGTAGGCGTCCGGGCGCCCGATCCACTGGTCGAGCGGCACGAGGCCGGCGGCGCCGATCGCCACGTCGGTCTGACCGAGACGCCAGGCGCGGCCGAACGAATCGCTGACCACCACCGCCGGCCGCCGGCCGAGAGCCGCCGCCAGCCCCTCGCGCAGGCGGCGCGCCGAGGCGTCCGGGTCTTCGGGCAGGAGCACCACCTCTCCCGGATGCGACGCGTTCGACTGGTCCACGCCGGCGTTGGCGCAGACGAAGCCGTGGCGGGTCTCGCAGACGAGGACCCCGTCTCGTGCACGCACGACCTCAACGGCCTCGTCCAGGACCGCCTGCACGAGGCGCGGGTCCTTGCCGTGCTCAGCGGCGAGGGCGCGAGCCCGTTCACCGGGCTCGATCTCGTCGAGCGAGCGGACCCGGCCCTCGGCCTTCGACACCACCTTGTGCGCGACCACGAGCACGTCTCCGTCGGCAAGGTCCTCGGGAGCGGCGTCGGCGAGGAGCGCGACGAGGTCGTCGCCGGGCCGGAGGTCGGGGAGGGGAGGGAGCGCGCGAGCAAGGAGGGCCACTCCGGGGAAGGCTAAGCGGGCGCCGAAGAGGCGTGGGCCGTCGAGGCCACCGCATGGCGGCCAAGTCCGGCCACACGGAGGGAGTGTGGGCCCTCAGATGCACCGTATAGGGGGCATGAAAGGGCCCACACTCGCCGGCGGGCGCCGCGACGGCGCTCAGGCCGGCACGGCCGGCCGGCGCCCGCCGCGCTCCAGCCTGCGCAGCGCTGCCCGGGTGCAGGGCGCGGACCCGCGCCGCTTCGCCAGCGCCGCCATCAGCGCGGACAGGTCGTCGCCGGTGTCCACGTCGTGCATCAGCGACGGCAGCTCGGCGACGGGGGAGGCCACGCCCGCGGCCGCCGCCGCGGCCACGTGCCGCTCCAGGCTCCCCGGCCCGAACGCGGGCGCGATCGCGTCGGGCGGGGCGAGCACAAGCGCGTTGGTGCCGGTCCGGTGCCGGTCCGGCACGATCGACACCGAGCGGCCCTCCCGCAGGAGGTGCGCCACCTCCTCGGGATCCAGCAGCGGGGTGTCGCCGGGCACGAGCAGCACGCGCTCGAAGCCCTCGGCCGTCGCGTAGGCGATCCCGATCGCGGCGGCCGCCGACTGACCGGCCTCCGCGGTGTCGCTCAGCACAAGGGCGCGCTCGCTCCGCGCAGCCGCGGCGGCGTCCGGGTCGGCGGTCACCACGGCCACGGAGTCCACCCCCCTCACCCGCCGCAGCGAGGTCAGGACGTCGGCGAACATCGCCTGCGCGAGCGCCTGCCGCGACTCGGCCCCGAGCGCCGGGGCGAGGCGCTGCTTGGCGGCGCCGAAGCTCTTCACGGGGAGGATCGCGAGGGTGCGCATCAGTGGCGAGGGAAAGCCAGGAGCCGCGAGCGTACCGTCAACGGTCGAGATCGAGCCCGAACTCCAGGACCTCCACAGCCACGCGCCGCCGCGCCTCCTCGCTGTCCATCAGCGTGCCGGTCACGAGACAGGGCAGCCCGTCCACCGGCTCGTCCGCCACGACCGCGTCGATCACCCGGGAGTACGCCCGCGCGATCCCACCGGCGCTCGTTTCGACGCCGGCCCACGCGCAGAAGTGCTCCGTCGGCCCCTTCAAGGAGCGCCCGCCCAGGAACGGGCTCACAGCCACCACCGGCGCCGGCGCTCCCGCCAGCGCCTCACGCATCCCGGGCAGCGCCAGGATCGGGCCGATCGAGATGACCGGGTTCGAGGGACCGATCACCACCAGGTCGCACGAGGCCACGGCCATGAGCACCTCGTCGCTGGGGCGCGCCCGCTCGACCCCCTCCAACGAGACGTCCTCCACCGGCGGGGGCGCCCCCGCCACGATCATGTATTCCTGGAACGGCCACACGCGCCCGCCGTGCCGCACGTGGGTCATCACCGGCTGGTCCGACATCGGCAGCACGCGGGCCGATACGCCCATCACATCGACCACCTCGGCGTGGGCCTCCGTCAGCCGCCGGCCCGCCCGCAGCGAGGCGGTACGGATCAGGCACATCGCCAGGTCGCGGTCGCCGAGGTGGAACCAGACGGGTCGCCCGGCGGCCCGCAGGGCGTCCATCACGGAAGAGGTGTCCCCCCGCAGGCCCCATCCGCGTGGATCGACCTGATCCGCCAGCCAGTAGGTCACGAGGTCGGGGTCGGGCGAGACGTGCACGCCGTGCACCTCCACGTCGTCGCCCGTGTTGGCCACGACCGTCAGCTGATCGCAGACGTCGAGCAGCCCTCGCGCGAGCTTCGCCCCTCCGGTGCCTCCGGAGAGGAGCACCACATCGCTCAGGCCGGCACGCCCTCCGGCCACCCGTCCACGAAGATGTCGAGCGACAGGTCGGTGTCCTCGGCGGCGGAGTATCGGTCGAGGTCGCTGATGCCCGCCTCGGCAAGCACCTCGTCGTCGATGAACGAGTTGCCGGTGCAGGAGCGCGGGTCGCGCACCAGGATCGCGTGGGCCGCGTCGGCGACGATCTCGGGCGTCCGCGCGCGCCTCATCGCCTCGTCGCCGCCCAGCAGGTTCTGGACCGCGGCGGTGGCGATGATCGTGCGCGGCCAGAGGCAGTTCGCCCCGATGCCCGCCTCGGCCTCGTCGGCCGCGACCCCGAGCGTGATCATCGTCATCCCCATCTTCGAGAGCGTGTAGGCGCTGTGGCCGGCGAGCCAGCGCGGGTCGGCCGACAGCGGCGGCGACAGGGTGAGCACGTGCGCGTGCGAGGACTCGCGCAGGTGCGGCAGGCACGCGCGTGTGACCACGAACGTGCCGCGCGAGTTGATCTGCTGCATCAGGTCGAAGCGCTTCACGGGCAGGTCGCGCATGGGCGCGAGGTTGATCGCGCTCGCGTTGTTCACCACCACGTCGATCCCGCCGAAGCGCTCGACGGCCTGCGCGACTGCCGCCTCCACCGCCTCGGCGTCGCGGATGTCGCCCACGATCGGCAGCGCCTCGCCGCCGGCGGCCTCGATCTCCTCCGCCGCGGTGTAGATCGTGCCGGGCAGCTTCGGGTGGGGCTCGGCGGTCTTGGCGATCAGCGCCACGCGGGCCCCGTCGCGTGCGGCGCGCACGGCGATCGCAAGGCCGATGCCGCGGCTGCCGCCGGACATGAGGATGGTGCGTCCGGAGAGCGAGTCCATGGGGCTAGAGCCTATCCCGCAGGCGCGGCAGCACGTCCTCGCCGAACTGCTCGAAGAAGCGGCGCTGGTCGTGGCCCGGGGCGTGCAGCAGCAGCTCGTCGAAGCCGAGCTCCGTGTAGACCCGGATCTTCTCCACGACCTCCTCGGGATCGTCCGAGCAGATGAAGCGGCGCGGCGCCTGATCCAGGTTCGCGCGCGCCACGCGCTCCATCTCGAGCGGATCCTCGATCCCCTCCTTCTGCTCGGGATCGAGCCCCAGCGCGGCCCAGAAGTGGGTGTTCTCGAGCGCGCGCTCGGGGTCGCGGTCGTAGGACACCTTGATCTCGATCATGCGCCTGATCGCGCCGGGGTCGCGCCCCGCCTCCCCGGCGCCCTCCGCCACCTTGCCGAGCAGCTCCTCGTAGAGCTCCGGTTCTTTGCCGCTCGTGCAGATGAACCCGTCGCCGGCCCGCCCGGCCAGCTTCGCGGCGAGCGGGCCGGAGGCGGCCACGTAGATCGGCACCGGCTCGTCGGGCCGGTCGTAGATGGTGGCCCGCTCGGTGCGGTAGAAGCGGCCCTCGAAGTCCACGCGCTCCTCTCGCCACAGCAGCCGGGTCAGCTCGATCGCCTCGGCCAGCCGCTGGCGCCGCTCCTTGCGGCCCGGGAACTCCCCGCCGGTGACCGGGGTCTCGTTCATCGCCTCCCCGGTGCCCACGCCCAGGAAGACGCGGCCTGGGGCGAGGCAGCCGAGCGTGGCGAACGCCTGCGCGACGATCGACGGGTGGTACCGCAAGGTCGGGGTCAGGACGCTGGTACCGAGCGTGGCGGAGGAGGTGCGCGCGGCGGCCGCCCCCAGCCACGGCAGGGCGGCGGGTGAGTGCCCGCCGTGGTGGACCCAGGGCTGGAAGTGGTCGGAGGTTGCGACAATCTCGAGCCCGGCGCGCTCCGCCTCGACCGCGAACTCGAGCAGGGTGGCGGGGTCGAACTGCTCGGCGGAGGCCTTGTAACCGACGCGGACGGGCACGCGGAGCCATCCTATGGGTAGGCTCACCGCGCCTTGCGCCTCGCGGAACGCACAGCACTTGTCACCGGCGGCGCGTCGGGCATCGGGGCCGCCACCTGCCGCCGGCTCGCCGCCGAGGGCGCGCGCGTGGCCGTGACCGACCTGGACCGCGAGGGCGCCGAGCGGGTGGCCGACGAGGTCGGCGGGGCCGCCTATGAGCTGGACGTTCGCTCCGAGGACGCGATCGCGGCCGCGGTGCGGGGGGCCGAGTCCGACCTCGGCCCGATCGACGTGCTCGTCAACAACGCCGGCTACGACGAGTGGAGCTGGTTCACGGACACCGATCCGGCGCTCTGGGACGGCGTGCTCGCCGTGAACCTGCGCGGCGTGATCGCGATGACCCACGCGGTGCTGCCGGGCATGCAGGAGCGCCGCCGCGGCCGGATCGTCAACACCTCTTCCGAGGCCGGCAGGGTCGGCTCGAGCGGGTCGGCCGTGTACTCCGCCGCGAAGGCGGGCGTGATCGGCTTCACCAAGGCGATCGCGGTCGAGAACGGCCGCTACGGGATTACGTGCAACGCGGTGGCGCCCGGCCCCATCGACACGCCGCTGCTCATGGGCGCCCCCGACCAGCTGGGCGACATCGGCAAGCGCCTTGTCAAGACCATGATCGAGTCGACCAGCCTGCGCCGCCTCGGCCAGCCCGACGAGGTGGCCGCCACGATCGCCTTCCTCGCCTCCGACGACGCCTCCTACGTGACCGGTCAGGCGCTCGGCGTGAGCGGGGGCCTTGCCAGAATCTGAGCGTGGCGGCGGAGCAGGTGAGCATCCGCGAGGTCGGCCCTCGCGACGGGTTCCAGAACGAGCCCGAGGTGATCGCGACCGCCGACAAGGTTCGCCTCGTCGAGATGCTCGCCCGCACCGGCGTGCCGCGGCTCGAGGTCACGAGCTTCGTGCGCGCCGACGTGATCCCCCAGCTCGCCGACGGGGCGGAGGTGCTGCGCACGGCGGAGATCCCGGACGACGTGTCGGTGACGGTGCTGATCCCGAACGAGCGCGGGCTCGACAACGCGCTCGAGGTGAGGGACGGTTTCGACGAGGTGAACCTGTTCCTGTCCGCCTCGGAGACGCACAACCGCAAGAACGTGAACCGGTCGATCGAGGAGTCCCTGGCCGGGCTCGAGCGGGTGGTCGAGCGCGCCCGGGCCGAGGGGCTGCGCTGCGAGGCCGTGATCTCGGTCGCGTTCGGCTGCCCATATGAGGGCGACGTGCCGCGCGAGCGGGTGCTGTCGATCGCGCGGCGGCTGGTGGAGGTCGGCTGCGAGGAGATCGGCTTCGGCGACACGACCGGGATGGCCAATCCGGCGCAGGTGGCGCGGTTCTTCGACGGGCTCGAGCTCGGGGCCGAGCTCACCGCGCACTTCCACAACACGCGGGGGCAGGGCCTGGCGAACGTCGTCGCCGCGCTTGGCGCGGGGGTGCGCTCGTTCGAGTCCTCCTTCGGCGAGCTGGGCGGCTGCCCCGTGCCGGCCGGCGCCACCGGCAACATCGCCAGCGAGGATCTCGTCTCGATGCTGCACGAGATGGGCTACGAGACCGGAATCGACCTCGAGCGGCTCGTGGAATGCGCCCGCGAGGCCCAGCGGGTACTCGGTCGTCCGCTCGGCAGCCACGTGCTGACCGCCGGGCCCGTGGACTGGCATAGGGGGTAGCTGGGTAGGGAGCTTCCGAGGAGGAGGAGGAGGAGGCCCCCAATGGAGATGGAGACCGGGCAGCGCGAGGAGCGCCGCGAGGATCGTAATGCCCGAGACGGCGATCCCGACGGCGACGGCCTGACCCCACGCCGCACCTACAGGACGCTCGACGAGCAGGAGGGGCGCCTGTCGGAAGCCGAGCAGCGCTTCGAGCGCCGCCGGCGGACGGTCGGCCTGTTCCTCGGGCCGATCGTGCTCGCCGTGATGCTGCTGATCCCGTTCGACCTGGACGGGAACCAGCACCGGCTCGCGGCCATCCTTGCCTTCGTGGTCGTCTGGTGGCTCACCGAGGCGGTCCCGATCCCGGTGACGGCGCTGCTCGGCGTGGTGCTGTGCGCGCTGCTCGAGGCCACCCCGCCGCCGCCCGAGGGCGACAGCTCCGTGGACGTGGTGTTCGGCCTGTTCACCGACGACACCGTCTTCCTGTTCATCGGGAGCTTCATCATCGCCCAGGCGATGGTGGTGCACGGGCTGCACCGCCGGCTCGCCTTCAAAGTGCTGTCCATGCGCTCGGTGGGCGGCTCGACCTACCGCATCATCCTGGCCTTCGGGCTGATCGGGGCGCTCACATCGCCGGTGATGTCGAACACGGCCGGCGCGGCCATGATGCTGCCGATCGCGCTCGGAGTGATGGGCGTGGTAGGCGGCATGGTCGCCGCGCAGGCGGAGGGCGACCGCAATCCGGAGCGCCTGCGCTTCGGGGCCGCGCTGATGCTCGTGATCACCTACGGCATCACCGTAGGCGGCCTCCTGCTGCCGATCGGCAGCCCGCCGAACCTGATCGGGCGCGAGCTGCTCGAGGCGGAGACCGGCGAGCCGATCACGTTCTTCGAGTGGTTCGTGATGGCGCTCCCGATCGTGATCGTGATGTTCGTGGCGGTGATCGTCGTCACCGTGGGAATGAACCGCCCCGAGGTGAAGCACGTCTCGGGCGTCGAGGAGTACGTCGCGGAGGAGCGCGCCAAGCTCGGCCGGATGACCCGCGGCGAGAAGAACTGCCTGCTCGTGCTCGCCTTCGCGCTGATCGGCTGGTTCCTGCCCGGCCTGGTCGGCCTCGTCGCCGGGGACGACTCCACGGCGTACACCGAGGTCAGCGAGGCCTCGAACGAGGGCATCGTGGCGATCCTTGCGGCGGCCGCGCTGTTCGTGCTGCCGGTGGACTGGGCGCGGCGCAAGTTCACCATCAACTGGAACCAGGCGGCCCAGATCGACTGGGGCACGGTGATTCTGTTCGGTGGCGGGCTCGTGCTAGGCACGCTGCTCTCGGAGACCGGGCTAGCGGCGGTGTTCGGCGAGTCGATCTCCGACTCGCTCGGCGTCTCGAGCCTGGTGGGCGTGACGATCGTCATCGTGGTGCTCTCGGTGCTTGTGTCGGAGACCACGAGCAACACCGCCAGCGCGGCCATCATGGTGCCGATCGCGATCTCGATCGCGTCGGCCTCGGACCTCAACCCGACGATCCCGGCGCTCGCCGCGATCTTCGCCGCGAACTTCGGCTTCATGCTCCCGGTTTCGACCCCGCCGAACGCGATCGTCTACTCGTCGGGCCTGCTGCCGATCACGCGGATGCTCAAGGCCGGGCTCGTCTTCGACATCATCGGCGCGGTCCTATGCGTGGTCGGCGTGATAACGATGGCGAACCTGGTGGGCCTGGCATAAGCGATCCGGGGGCTCACGCCCCCGAGGGCCGAAGCAGCCGGCTCGGCCGGCTGCGCAGGGAGCGGACTCCCCGACTGGCACCTGGCCGGTCCCTGGCGCGCCCTGCAGCCCTGGCGATCGCCGCCGGGGCTGCGACCGTGCTGCCCGGCTTCCTCGTCGGCGCCCTCGCGCTCCAGATCCGCGCCGACCTCGACGTGAGCGTCGCCGCCGTGGCCGCCGGCGTCACGGTGTTCTTCGCCGCCGGCGCCGTGGGCGCCGGCCCGGGTGGGCGGCTCGCCGAGCGGCTGGGCGCGCTGCGCTCGATTCGCGCCTGTGTGGTCGCGAGCGCCGCCTGCCTCCTGCTCGCCGGCCTGCTGGCGCAGTCGCTGGCCGTGCTGCTAGCCCTTCTGGCCGTGGCCGGCCTGGCGAATGCGGTCACGCAGCCCGCGATCAACCTGTTCATGGCCGACCAGGTGCCGCTCGCCCGCCAGGGCCTCGCCTTCGGCATCAAGCAGGCGGCCATTCCGGCCGCTGTGCTGGTCAGCGGACTGACGCTCCCGCTCCTCGCGCTTCCGCTCGGGTGGCGCCCGACGTTCGCCATATGCGCCGCGGGAGCGCTGGCGGTGGCGGTGGTGGTGCGGCGCAGCGCGGCCGGCTTCGCGCCGGTGCCGCCGCGCGACCCGGCGCCGCGCCCCAGCCGTGCCCTGATCGTGACCGCGGTGGGGGCAGCCCTCGCCAGCGCCGGGCCGAACTCGCTCGGGGCCTACCTGGTGGCGTCTGCCGTGGACATCGGCATCGCCGAGGGCATGGCCGGCCTGCTGGCGGCCGCCGGGAGCGGCGTGAGCCTGCTCTCCCGCGTCGCGCTCGGCGAGCGGGCCGACCGCAGGCGCGACTACGGCTTCGCGGCGGTCGTGGCGCTATTGGTGTCGGGCTCGCTCGGCTTCGCGCTGCTGGCGACGGCCGAGGCGGCGCTGTTCGTGGCCGGCGTGTTCGTGGCGTTCGCGCTCGGCTGGGGCTGGCCCGGGCTCTTCAACCTCGCCGTGGTCGACCTGAACCGCGACACGCCGGGGGCCGCAACGGGGGTCACGCAGACGGGCATCTACGTCGGCGCCGCCGCGGGCCCGGCCGCCTATGGCCTGGTATCGGCCGAGTACGGCTACTCCGCGGCCTGGGCCGCCTCAGGGGCGCTCTGCGTGGCCGCGGCCCTCGCCTTCGCGTACGCGGCTCGCCTCACGCGCAGGCACATTCCTGCATGAGGGTTTACTTTTTTCGGACCGGGTATCACCCAATCGAAGCCGCCGAGGCCGGTTTTCGGCACATAGTGGGTTCCCCCGACCCAGCCTCGGCCTATCGGCGACGGGCCCGGACCACGGCATCCGGGCTCGTTGCATTTGGGGATGAGAACCGGGGGCTCGCGGCCCCGGACCCCCGCTGCACCTGGCTGCGCGCGGTTTACCGCCCCGCGAAGTCCGGGTCCCGCTTCTCGAAGAAGGCCCGGGCCCCCTCGACGAAGTCCTCGCTCGCCGCCAGCGCCTCCTGGGCGGCCACCTCCTGCTCGAGCGTCAGCGCCAGAGCGGGCTTGGCCGCGGCGTCGATCACGCGCTTCGCCAGCCCAACGGCGCGCGGCGCGCAGGCGAGCAGCTCCGCGGTGAACGCTTCCGTGGCCTCGCCCAGCGCCTCGGCCGGGGCGATCCGGTTGGCGAACCCGATCCGGTGCGCCTCGCGGCCGTCGATGACCTTGCCGGTCATGATCAGCTCCTTGGCGTTGCCGAGCCCGACCACCGCCGGCAGCCGCGAGCAGCCGCCCACGTCGGGCAGCAGCCCGATGCGCACCTCCATGATCCCCGCCACGGCGTCCTCGGCCATCGTGCGGAAGTCGCAGGCGAGCGCGAGCTCGAACGCCCCGCCGAGCACCGCGCCGTGGATCTGGCAGATGGTCGGCTTCGGCATCTCCTCGAGCAGGTTCCACCAGGACAGGATCGGCCGCCGGTAGTCCCGCAGCCGCGCCGGGTCCTCCGAGAGGGCGCGCAGGTCGTTCAGGTCCATGCCCGACGAGAAAATGGCGCCCTCGCCGCGCAGCACCACCACCCGCACCTCGTCGTCGGCCGCCGCCTCCTCGATCGCGGCGCCCAGCTCCCGGATCAGCTCGCCGCTCAGCGCGTTGCGCTTGTCGGGGCGATTGAGGACCAGATGGCGGACGCCGCCGCGGTCCTCTGTGGCCAGAAGCGCCATATAGGCTGCCCACCCTAATGGAGATCCGGAGGGTGGGAGTGGTCGGCTGCGGCCTGATGGGGCACGGCATCGCGCAGGTAACCGCGCAGGCCGGCTACGACGTCGTGGTGCGCGAGATCGACCAGGCGGCGCTCGACCGCGGCCTCGGGAAGATCGAGACACAGCTCGCTCGCGCGGTGGAGCGCGGCAAGCTCGAGCAGTCCGACGCCGACGCCGTGCGCGGCCGCATCCAGGGCACGCTCGACTACGGCGACCTGGCCGGTTGTGATCTGGTCGTGGAGGCGATCACCGAGGGCCTCGACGTCAAGCGCGAGATGTGGCGCGAGGTCGAGGCGGTCGCCGCGCCGGAGGCGGTGTTCGCCACCAACACCTCGTCGCTGGCGGTGATCGACCAGGCCGTGGTCACGGGCCGGCCCGAGCGCTTCCTCGGACTGCATTTCTTCAACCCGCCGCAGGTGATGAAGCTGGTCGAGGTGGTCCGCGCCGTCACCACGTCCGACGAGGCGTTCGAGATCGGCAGGCGGTTCGCCGACTCGCTCGGCAAGCTCGCGATCCCCACGAAGGACAAGGCCGGCTTCATCGTCAACCGCCTGCTGGTGCCGTACATGCTCGACGCGATCCGCGCGTACGAGGAGGGCGTGGGCTCGATCGACGAGATCGACCAGGCGATGAAGGCCGGCGCGGGGCACCCGATGGGGCCGCTGACCCTGGCGGACTTCGTCGGGCTCGACACGCTCGGCGCCATCTGCGACGTGCTCTTCGACGAGTTCCGCGAGCGCCGCTTCGCGCGCCCGCCCACGCTCCGCAAGATGCTCTCGGCGGGCTGGTACGGGCGCAAGTCCGGCCGCGGGTTCTACGACTACTCGGGCGACGCGCCGGTGGCGGTCGAACTGCGCTAGGAGCGGAGCCGGTACCCCATGCCGCGGGCCGTCTCGATCACGTCCGGCCCGAGCTTCTTGCGCAGGTAGCCGATGTAGACGTCCACCACGTTCGAGCCCGGATCGTGGTCGTAGCCCCAGACGTGCGAAAGCAGCTGCTCGCGGCTCAGCACCTGGCCGGCGTGGCGCATCAGCACCTCGAGCATCGTGTACTCGCGCGCCGAGAGCTCGATCGTCCTGCCCTCCACGCCGGCTCGTCTGGCCCTCATGTCGAGCGTCACGCCCGCCGCCTCGAGCACCGTCCGCTCAGGCTGTGGCTGCTCGCGCAGGCCCGCCCGGATCCGAGCGAGCAGCTCCTCGAAGCGGAACGGCTTCGTCACGTAGTCGTCGGCGCCGCCCTCCAGGCCCGCCACCGTGGTGTCGATGTCGTCGCGCGCGGTCAGGATCAGGACCGGCATGCGCTGGCCCGACAGCCGCAGGTCCCGCAGGACGTCGGCGCCTGACTTGCCGGGCAAGCCGAGGTCGAGCACCAGCAGGTCGAACTCGTCGTCGTGCGCGATCGCGCTCGCGGCACCGCCGTCCGAGACGACCTTGGTGGCGAAGCCCTGGGCGCGCAGCCCCTTCTCGAGGAAGGCCGCCAGCCGGGGCTCGTCCTCTGCGATGAGGATCCGGTTCATCTCCCCAAGCATCCCAGCCGCCGTAAGACCAGGCTTGGAGGTGGCTGAGATTTCTCTCACGCCGACGGCACGCTGATCGCCGCGGCGAGCGGAGGCATCGAGAGGGCCTCAGCCTGGACGTCTCCGCGCAGGCCTGGAAGCGCCACGCCTGCGTCGTCGCCGGACGCGACCTCACCGCGGACGAGTGGGATGACGCGCTTCCTGCGCGGCCCTATCAGTCGGTCTGCTCGGACGATTGACCGCCGGTTAGCGGCAATGAGCGGATCGTGACCGCCTGATTAGCGGCCCGGAGCACTCTGCTCTCGATCGACCGCATGGGGCGGTCGCCGCAAGAAGGAGCAGAGAGATGGAATCAGTGGGAATCAAGAGGGCGGCGGCAACGGCACTGGCCGGAGCGGCCCTCGCGAGCGCGCTCTGCGCGCCTGCCGCGTCCGCGCGTCCCGTCGAGCAATTCTGGCCCGGCGCGTCAGGTGACGCGAGCGCCTCGCCGAGCGCACCACCGCCCCCGTCCTCGATCGCGGTTCCCGCCGGCAAGGAGTACGAGGAGCTGCGCGCGGCCGGCCAGGTCGCGGACGGGCCGACCCAGGCGCCGCAGCCGATCGTGGACGAGAGGTCTCCGGCGGCCGGGTTCGACATGCCGTCAGCGGCGATTGGCGCGGCGACGGGGGCTGGCCTAATGATGGTGCTCCTCGCCGCCGGACTGGTCGTGCGCCGACGCCCGCTGACTCGCGGTCACGGCGCCATCGGCGCTTGAGGTTGCCTCCAGGCTGGCGCCTCCGCGGAAAAGGGGGCGCCGGCCTGCGAGTACGCCTGGGTCCAGCTAGGTGATCAGACGGTAGCCCATGCCGCGCACCGTCTCGATCGAGTGGGGCTCCAGCCGAGCGAACTGATCTCACTCTTCGAGCTCGGCGGGCCGTCGTTCGCGCTCGCCGATCACGCCGACCACATCCACGCGGGCTACTGACACCGGCATACTGCGTGGGCGATGTCGCACCAGAACGTCGACAAGACCCAGGCCTTCATCGCGGCCTACAACCGCCGGGACTTCGACGCCGCGGTAAAGGACTTCCACCCTCAGGTCGATTGGGTGCTGCCCGAGCACCAGAGCTTCGACTCCTGCCAGGGCCCGGCGCAGATCGTGCGTTTCTGGGAGGGCCTGGACGAGACCTTCGACGAGTTGCAGCTTCTCCCGCAGGAGACGGTGGACGGCGGGGACCGCGTGGCGGTCCGGCTGCGCCACCGCGCGCGGGGCAAGGGCAGCGGCCTGGAGCTCGACAACGAGCTGTACCACCAGATCACCTTCTTCGAGGACGGGCTGATCGTGCGCTTCGAGTACGTGACGAGCTGGGAGCAGGCACTCGAGGCCGTGCGGCTGGGAAGTGACGCCCCGCTAGCGAGAACGGCCGAAGACAAGCTTGCCTAGGTTGTCTGCGAGGGCCTCCGGCGCCTGGTCCCACCCGAGCACCCGGTCGGTCACGGCCTCGGGCCGCAGCCTGCCGTCGGCCATCAGCTCGAACACATGCGGCATGGTGGAGCGCGCGTGCACCCGGCCGGTGTGGAAGGTCGTGATCTTGGTGTACATCTCGAGCAGCGGGATGGGCGTCTCCGGCTGGAACACGATGCCGGCGCACGTGCAGATCCCGTCGGGGGCCGTGGAGCGCGCGGCGAGGGCCAGGGCGGCCGGGTCCGCTGCCACCATCGCCGTGACGGGAAACGGTCCCAGGCGCTCCGGGTAGCCCTCCACGACCTCAGCGCCGAGGTCCTCGGCCTTGCGCAGCCGCTCTTCCTGCACGTCGCAATAGACGACACGAGCGGCCCCCAGCGCGACCGCGACCTGGACCCCGTACAGCCCCACGCTCGGCGACCCGCCGGCCACGAGCACCTCGCCGCCCGGCCACTGCTCGAGCCCGGGCGCGACCAGCCGCCAGCCGTCCGAGATGTTGTCGGACACGCTCGCGGCGGCCTCCGCCGACACGCCGCCGGGCAGCGGGGCGAGCATGTGGTCGGCGAACGGGACGCGGACGACATCGGACAGGAAGCCGCCCCAGTCGCCGCCTGCGGCGCCGAAGCCGTACATCGACAGGAACTGCACGCTTTCGCAGTTGCCGGTCAGCCCCCGGCGGCAGCGCGCGCAGTCGCCGCACGAGATCTGGAATGGCACGCTCACGAGCGTGCCCCGCCCGAGCCCTCCCTCCGCGGGCTCGAGGACCTCGGCGACGCACTCGTGCCCGACCGCGATCGGCGGCTGGTAGGGCGTGCGGCCCGCGATGATCATCGCGTCGAGATCGCACGTGGCGACGGCGATTGGGCGCACGAGCGCGTCGCGGTCGCCCCGGCGCTCGGGCTCGTCGACGTCCGCCCACTCCAGACGTCGTGGCTCGACCAGCGTGAGCTCCCTCATTCGGCGAAACGTACCGGGCCGCGCCCGACACGCGGCCCGCGAGAATCGGGCAGCCGCAGCAGCTCCACCGCGGTCCAGGCCGGCCTGAAGCCGAGGCGTGCGTACAGGTTCTTCGGCCGGCCCTCGTCGTCGCCGACGATCCAGAGCTCGTCGGCGTCCCCTACGGCGTCCATCGCGGCGCGGGTCACCGCGGTGCCGAGCCCACGGCCGCGGCGGTCGGCGCGCACGTAGACCTGGGCCACCTCGGCCGACCGGCCGATGTAGTCGAGCTGGGCGTAGGCCACCGGGTCGCCCGCCTCCAGGACCGCGAAGACCCTGGCGCCGAGGAACCGGGAGACCTCGTGTGCCTCCGCGAAGTAGGAACCGGGTTGAAGGTCCGGGAAGTCCTCCGCGAGCCAGGCCACGCGCAGGCCGTGGACGGCCTCGTAGGGCACCTCCTCGAGGGCGATTTCACCCGGCGGCCCGGCCGGGCCGGCGGCCTCGTGGCGCATCCAGACCAGGCGCTCGCTCTCCCAGCCGCGCGCCTTGAAGCCGGCCCGGAGCGGTTCCGCGACGTCGGTGCGCTCGAAGTCGATGCGGCGGTGGGGGAGCCCGGCGAGCGCCTCGTCCGCGAACGCCACCAGGGCGTCGACGCCCATCCCCGGATCCTCCTCGACCCGGACGACGTTGAAGTCGAAGTAGCTCGGGAAGCGCGTCGCCCGCACTACCGTGCCGAACTCCCACGGCTCGAACACGTCGCACACGGCGGCCTGCAGCTCGCGGTGAAAGGCTCGCGCGCGGGCGGCGAGGTCGCCGGGGGCGCTCATGTCGCCAGAGTAGTCAGGATTCCGTCATGGCCTCCTACTCAGTCAACGACCGCGGGGTCGCGCGTGCACGGGAGCTGATCGAAGCCCGGCAGTACGTCCTCCAGAGCGAGTGGGGGAGCGTCCAGCCCCGCGCCGACGCCGAGAACGCCTTCCTCGAGTCACATTCCTGGGACGAGTACGCCGAGTGGCACCTCGGGCTCACCGAAGGGGCGGCGGACCACACGAAGGCCCGCTACGCGTTCGTCTACGGCGACTTCAGGCGCATCCACCGGATGGGCCTGATCGCCTGCCACTACCGGGCGGCGGAGTGGCGTCACAAGGAGATCGAGCTCGCCGCGCACGAGCTGCTGCAGCTGCTCGACGCCAAGAGCGCGTAGGCCGGCTTAGGCTCGGGCGCTACTCCTCGATCTCGCGCTTCGCGTCCTCGCCGGCCTTCTCCGCCTCTCGCGCAGCATCTTCGCCGGCCTTTCCGGCGTCGCGGCCTGCCTCCTTGGCCTCCTTGGCGCCCTCCTCGACGTTTCGCTCGACGTCGTCCTCGCCGCAGGCGGCGAGTCCGAGGACGATGGAGGAGGCCAGGACGGTTGTCGCAAGTCGGGCTCGTTTCCGGATGGTCATCGGGGACGGGGTACCCGTGCCGATCGCTGTCACTCTTTCCGCGCGCGGCGGCGCGATCGGCGATCAGGCTCGTCATCACCTTCGGATAAGTCCATTCTCAGACAGCGCTCATGGTTCGCTCATGCCCTGATGGAACCGTGCGGGGCATGTCGAATCACCGAGTGGTCGTCGCGGACGACCATCCCTTCTACCGGCAGGCACTCGCGAAGATGCTCACCGAGTCCGGTGTCGACGTCGTCGGCGAGGCCGGCAACGGCTGGGCGGCGCTGAGGGCGGTGGAACGCAGGGCGCCGGACGTGGTCTTGCTCGACCTGAATTTGCCCGGGCTGTCGGGCGCGGAGGTCACGCGCCGGCTCACCTCGTGTTCGCCGCCGCACCGCGTGCTCGTCCTGGCGGTGTCGACAAGCGAGGACGACGTGACAAGCGTCCTGCGCGCGGGCGCGACCGGCTACTTGCTCAAGGACGGGCCCGTCGAGGACGTGGTGGCGGGAATCGGGGCGGCGGCGCGAGGCGAGTCGCTCTTCTCGCCTCGGATCGGCGCGATGCTCCTGCGCAAGATCCGCGAGCGCGAGGGGGGACTCGGCGAGGTCCCCGTGTCGCTCTCGAATCGCGAGCGGGAGGTGCTGAGGCTCGTGGTCGAGGGCAGGTCGAACGAGAAGATCGGCGAGGGTCTCTCGATCGACGCCCGCACGGCCCGTGACCACGTCTCCCACATCCTCGCGAAGCTGGGCGTCGACAACCGGGTGCAGGCGGCGGTGCGCGCGGTCCGCGAGGGCCTCGTCTGAGCGCGCTCAGTCCGCCTCGCCGTCGTCGTCGTCCTCGGCGAGGTCGTCGTCCGGCGGCGGGGCGGGCGGCGCGGGCGCGGGCGCGGGACGCTCGCGGGCGCGGGACTTCGCGGGCTCGCCGCGCTCGATGCGGTTCGAAGCCGGCCTGATCTTCCTGCTCTGAGGCTCCGCGGCGGGAGCGCCGTCGTCACGCGAGGCTCCGTCGCGCGGGTCTCCGATCTGGACGGCCGCCACGGCCGGCGGCTGCGATGGCTCGAGGAACCCGCTCAGCACGGGAATCGCGACCCCGCTGAAGATCACGGCGACCACCAGCACCAACGACGTCTCGTTGCGGATCGGATTCCTCACTTGAGCTCCTCGGCAGCCTGGTGCCCGAGGGTGAGGGGTAGGTGAACCGCCGATTAAAGAGCTCTCATGCTCTCCTCATGAAAGTCTCATACCCTCGCCGCCGATTGCGCTCGGGGCGTTCACGAAGATGAACGCAAGAGGGGCCTCTCGGCCCTTGTGGGGCGTCCGCGAAAGTGGCCTAATTAGCTACGGCAAGCCAATGCCCGAACCCCGAACCTCCCTCAAACGACTGCGAGTGAATGAGCACCGGTGCCGACGCAATGGGGGTTGCGGCTTGGCTGACCCCGGCGCTCATTGTTGCCGTGACGGCCGAGCTGGCCCACCCCGCGGTGGGTCAGCCGGCCGTTTCGGCGCCTTCAGGCACCGCCGGCCCTGAACGTCCTCGCCCAGAGGAGAGGATGTGACGCTCCCGGGTAGAAGGCCTTCTGCATGCAGGGTCCGGATCCACGCAGGCCGGCGCGGCGCGAGGTCGTCGCGGCGATCATCGGCGCCGAGGCGGGCGCCGGGATAGGCCTGATCGCCGTGGGCACCACGCCGTTCGCCCCGATCGGGCTGGCCGCCGTCGGGGCCGTCCTGGGGGCAGCCCTGATGAGCGTGCGCCACGTGATGATCCGGCGCTGGGTGCGCTCCCAGCTGCGCGCCGTCCGCCAGTAGATTTCCCTGGATGTCGGACCTGAAGCAGGCCCTCGAGCGGGCGCGCGGCGGCGGCCCGCAGCGCCACCACCACAAGTCGGCGGAGCAGGGCAAGCTCCCCGTGCGCGAGCGCATCGCCCGGCTCGTGGACGGCGGCACGTTCGTGGAGGACGCCCTCCTCGCCAACTGGGAGCAGGACGGCTTCGGGGCCGACGGCGTGGTCACCGGCATGGCGCAGGTGGGTGGCCGCCCGGTCGCGCTGATGGCGAACGACCCCACCGTCAAGGCCGGCTCCTGGGGCCCCAAGACGGTCGAGAAGATCATCCGGATCCAGGAGCAGGCCCTGGAGCACCTGGTGCCGATGGTCTACCTGGTCGACTCGGCCGGCGCGCGGATCACCGACCAGGTGCAGATGTTCCCCGGCCGGCGCGGCGCCGGGCGCATCTTCCACACCGAGGTGAAGCTGTCCGGCGTGGTGCCCCAGGTCTGCGTCCTGTTCGGCCCCAGCGCGGCCGGCGGCGCCTACATCCCCGCCTTCTGCGACGTGACCGTGATGCGAGACGGCAACGCCTCCATGTACCTCGGCTCGCCGCGGATGGCCGAGATGGTGATCGGCGAGAAGGTGACGCTCGAGGAGATGGGCGGGGCGCGAATGCATACCGGCGTCTCCGGCTGCGGCCACTTCCTGGTGGGGTCGGACGAGGAGGGGATCGACCTCGCGGTGCGCTACCTGTCCTACTTCCCCGAGAACTGGCGCTCGGATCCGCCCACCGCGCCGCCGGCGGAACCGGCCGGCGAGCTGCCCGAGATCCCCGCCGACGAGAACAAGCCCTTCGACATGCGCGAGCTGATCGCCGGGCTTGTGGACGCCGACTCGTTCCTCGAGGTCCAGAAGCGCTGGGCCAAGGAGCTGATCGTGGGCTATGCGCGCCTCGACGGCCGGGCGATCGGGGTCGTCGCGAACCAGCCCAAGCAGCGCGGCGGAGTGCTGTTCGTGGACTCGGCCGACAAGGCGGCGCGCTTCATCTGGACCTGCAACGCCTTCAACGTCCCGCTGGTCTTCCTGGCGGACGTGCCCGGCTTCATGATCGGCACCCAGGTCGAGCGCCAGGGCATCATCCGCGCGGGCGCCAAGATGATCTCGGCGGTGTCGGAAGCCACGGTCCCGAAGCTCTCGGTGATCGTTCGCAAGGCGTACGGCGCCGGCCTGTACGCGATGGCCGGCCCGGCCTTCGACCCCGACGCCTGCGTCGCGCTGCCGGGCGCCAAGATCGCGGTGATGGGGCCGCAGGCGGCGATCAACGCGGTCTTCTACAACCAGCTCCAGGCGATCGAGGATCCCGCCGAGCGCGCACGGCGCACGGAGGAGCTGAGGGCCGAGTACAGCGAGGAGATCGACATCCTCCACCTGGCCTCGGAGCTCGTGATCGACGCCGTGATCCAGCCCGGCGACCTGCGTCAGGAGCTGATCCGGCGCTTCGCCGCCTACGCCTCGCGGGACCGGAGCTGGCCCGCGAAGCGCAATCCGGTCACGCCGGTTTAGGTCTCGTTTGTGGGAGGACGTCGGGCGCGTGGACGGCGAGACCTGGACGGAGTTCGCCCGGCCATAGAATCGCCCCTCGATGCGTGAGGGAGACCTCCTCTGGGAGCCGAGCGGACCGTCGAAGATGGGCGCGTTCATGGAGGCCCGCGGGTTCTCGTCGTATGACGAGCTCTGGCGCTGGTCGGTCGACGATCTGGACGGCTTCTGGGCGTCGATCTGGGATGAGTATTCGCTCGGCCCTCGCAGCGGGCCGGTACTGGCGCGCGATGAGATGCCGGGCGCGGTGTGGTTCCCCGAGGTGCGGCTGAACTACGCCGAGTACCTGCTCGGCATGGCGCGGCCCGGCGAGACCGCGATCGTGAGTGCCTCGGAGTCGGCGCCGCTCGCCTCGATGACCTGGGACGAGTTGCGCGACCAGGCGGCGCGCTGCGCGGCCGGGCTACGACGCCTCGGCGTCGAGCGCGGCGACCGGGTGGTCGCGTACATGCCGAACGTGCCCGAGACGGTGGTGGCGTTCCTGGCCTGCGCGAGCATCGGCGCGATCTGGTCGAGCTGCGCGCCGGAGTTCGGCACGCCCACGGTGGTCGACCGCTTCAAGCAGATCGAGCCGAAGGTGCTGATCGCCACCGAGGGCTACCGCTACGGGGGCGCGCGACTTCGACCGCCGGCCGCGCGTGCGGGAGATCGAGGCGGCGATCCCGTCGCTCGAGCACACGGTGCTGGTGCCGTCGGGCTGGGAGGCGCTGCTGAGCGAGCCGGCCGAGCTGGTTTTCGAGCAGGTGCCGTTCGACCACCCGCTGTGGGTGCTCTACTCGTCCGGCACCACGGGGCTGCCGAAGGCGATCGTGCAGGGGCAGGGCGGCATCCTGCTCGAGCACCTGAAGAAGGCGAACCTGCACAGCGACCTGGGGCCGGGCGACCGCTTCTTCTGGTTCACCACCACGGGCTGGATGATGTGGAACTTCCTGGTCGGGGGGTTGCTGTCCGGGTCGGCGATCGTGCTCTACGACGGCCAGCCCGATCCTCACCGGATGTGGGACTTCGCCGCCGAGGCGGGCATCACGTGCTTCGGCACGAGCGCCGGCTTCGTCGGCGCGAGCATGAAGGCGGGCGTCTCACCGCCGTCGATGCCCGCGCTGCGGAGCGTGGGCTCGACCGGCTCGCCGCTGCCGGTCGAGGGCTTCGAGTGGGTGTACGACAAGCTGGGCGACGTCTGGCTCTTCTCCACGAGCGGCGGCACCGACCTGTGCACCGCGTTCGTGGGCGCCGCCCCGGTGCTGCCGGTCTACGCCGGGGAGCTGCAGGCGCGCTGCCTCGGCGCGGCGGTCGAGGCGTGGGACGAGGATGGCCGCGCGCTGGTGGACGAGGTCGGGGAGCTCGTGATCACTGAGCCGATGCCGTCGATGCCGCTGTTCCTGTGGGGCGACCCGGAGGGCGAGCGCTACCGCTCGAGCTACTTCGACATGTATCCGGGCATCTGGCGCCACGGCGACTGGATCAAGATCACCTCGCGCGGGACGGCCGTGATCTACGGGCGCTCGGACTCGACGATCAACCGCGGCGGGGTTCGGATGGGCACGAGCGAGATCTACTCCGCGGTGGAGGGGATCGACGAGGTGCTGGACTCGCTCGTGGTGGACGTGGAGGAGCAGATGCTGCTGTTCGTCGTGCTGCGCGACGGCGTGTCGCTCGACTCGTCACTGGTCGACACCCTGCGGAAGCGCCTGCGCGAGCACTGCTCGCCGCGGCACGTGCCGGACGCGATCCACCAGATCGCCGAGGTGCCGCGCACCCTCTCGAACAAGAAGCTCGAGGTGCCGGTGAAGAAGATCCTGCTGGGCGGCGACCCGGAGCGGGCGGCGAGTCGCGATTCGCTGGCAAACCCGGAGGCGCTCGACTGGTTCGTCGAGCGCGCGGGCGAGCTCAGTCCTCAGCCTCGCTGAGCACCGTCTCCTCGGACTGGGCCGCCAGGTCGGGCCCCAACTCGGCGTCGAGGCGCCGGATCAGCTCGGCGCAGAAGCCCTCGGCGCGCTCGATCGCCTCCGCGTCCAGGCGCGCGGGCACGTAGTCGAGCCGGCCGCGGCAGCTGATCGTGATCGCGGGCAGCCCGGCCGAGCGGGCGGCGTAGCCGTCGCTGGGCGAGCGGTTCGTGATCGGGCGGGCGCCGAAGGCGTTCTCCTCGTCGTCGTCCTCGGCGATCGTGCTGGCAAAGCTGGACGAGCTGGGGATGTGACTTGATCGCGACGAGCGGCCCTTCGCGGCTGGTGTACCGGACGGTGCCCGAGCCGACGGCGTCGAGGTTGAGGATGACCGTGCGCCCGGGGTCGAGGTGGCGCCTGTGGCGCTTGAAGAAGGCGCGCGAGCCGGCGGCGACGGCCTTCTGGCCGCCGGTGAGGATCACGTGCACGTCGAAGTGGTCGAGCTGTCCGCCGCCGAAGCGCTCGGCCAGGCGGAGCGCGAGGGCCGTGCCCGTGGCGTTGTCGTTCTCGCCGCCGGTGGTGGGGGAGAGGGCGATGTCGAGCAGCAGGGCGACGGCGACGATCAGCAGCACCGTCGGGATGAACTGGACGACGGTGAGTAGGAGGCCGCTCAGGCTCGCCAGGCGGAGGACGCAGCAGACGAGCACGGCGAGCTGGGCCCAGAAGAGCGGCTCGAGCGGGCCGATGGGGCGGCGGATGAGCTTCCCTAACGCTGCCCGCCGGGCCTCGGCCTTCTGGCCGAGGGCGATGCCGCCGCGCCCGGCGTCGTAATGGGCGACGAGCACGAGCCGCCCGGGCTTCTCGAAGTCGCCCCAGGAGACGACGTTCTGGGACGCGCGCCGGCCGAGCAGGCGGCGGACGGTGGGGAGGAGGAGGCAGGCCTCGAGGAAGGTGAGGAGGACGCCGACCAGTACCAGGGCGGCGCCGAGCGCCGGCAGCGAGACCGACAGGACGCTGCCGAGGACCGCGAGGCCGGCGAGGATCGCGTAGCCGAGCGGCCAGGCGGGCCACACCTCGAACGACTCGAGCCCGGCACCGCGCCCGATGCCCTCGAGCCGCTGCTTCAGATGAGCGGCGGCGCGCCGCTCGGCATCACTGCCAGGCGACCGCCGGCCGACGTCGACGAGGGCATCGATCTCAGCGCGGAGGTCCATCGAGGCCTACATGTGCCCGGGGTGGGATTCGAACCCACACGCCCTTGCGGGCAGGGCCTTTTGAGGACCCCATGTCTTCCCTTCCATCACCCGGGCCGACACTAATCGTAAGCCGCCGTATGGCGGCCGTTACGCGGGTTGGACCTGACCCGGCTCGCGGTCACCGCGCCGGTAGCGCTCGGCCTCGTCGCGAGTCACCTCGATCTCCACGTTCCACTGCTGCTGGAAGCCGCGCAATGCGAAGGCGATCAGCAGGAGCTGTACCGGGACGAGGATGATCGTCAAGAGGCCGAGGATGGCCGGCTCGAGCGTCGGGTCGTCGAAGCCGGCCTTGTCGCGTTCGAACCAGGCGGGACCGGCGACGGCCGCGACGACGGCGAACAGGATGGCGAGCGCGGCGGCGACCGGAAGGACGCCCCGGTTCCAGCGCGCGACGAAGAACGCCATCACGACAAGGACGATCACGTAGGCGAACGAGACGGGCTGAGCGCCCTGAAGCTGGGACCAACCACCGAGCGTGATCACGAGAACGAGCGCCGCGCTCACAAGGAGGAGAAGGATCACCCCCGCCCTGGTGGCCTTGGACTCAGCCTTGTCACGGTTCGGATGGATCAGGACCGTGTCGGCCATCGAGGTGACAATACCCTGTGTCTGACCGGCTTGCGCCGGTGTCACGCGGGCGTGGCGGAACTGGAATACGCGCCAGGTTTAGGTCCTGGTGGCCGAAAGGCCGTGGGGGTTCGAGTCCCTCCGCCCGCACCTGAGGTCGTCCCTCATCCCTTCGGACCGACGAACTCGTCGAGGCGCGCAACGCTCTTCCGATGGGACACCGAGATGTTGCGTGGGTTCGACTGAGTCCACCGGATGCCGAGCAGATCGCAGTGCTCGCAGAAGATGGCCCGGATGCCTTCGGAGAGATTCGAGAAGAAGTAGCGCGGATACTTGTACTCGGCGATCCGTCCGCTAGGTAGCTTCGTCGTGAAGCGGTTGATGGTCCTGCACCCGTCCGAGTGGATGAGGCCCCGCAGGAGCTCCTTCGGGTAGGCGTGGGTGAGCTCGCGTTGCCACTCCGACAGGAGGATTCTGCGCGTGTGCTTCTTGCCTGGTCCATGCTGGGGGAACGCAAATGGGAGTGCCGGGTGATTCGCCTGCACGGCAGTGACGCTGCCCTCCATGCGCAAGAACTCGTGGACGCCCACGCCTGGAAAAACGGCCGCTACTGCCCCGTGAACCTCCGCGATGATCGCCGGATACCTCGAGTCGAGCGTGATGATCAGCGATGCGGAACGCGTTGAGAACACGGCGACGTGGCCGTCTCCGAGATACGCCCCGAGCAGGTACGAATAGGCGGCTGGGCACTGTGGCCGCCAGCCCGGCCGTGCTGTCGCCTCACGTAGATGGCGGGAGATCCCCTGCCCACGACGCCACCCGGCCACGGTGCTTCGGGGCACGCCTGTGAGGCGGGCAATCGCGTAATCGCCATGGCCTATCTCCATGAGGGTCAGTACGGAGGCAAACTCAGTCTTGGAGCGGCGCGGCATTACGAACATATGTTCCCTCTCGATTCGGATGGAGATGGTCGGGGGCGGCTCTAGGCGGTGAGCGAGGCGATGCCCCTGGGGTCGTCGTGGGGGCGTTGCTGGGCGGCGTGGCCGCCGCCGAGGTAGGTCCGTTCGCGCAGCCGGTCGGCCCACCGCGGCGGTCGGTTTCGCCGCGTAGGTCGAGCGCCATGAGCGCGAGCAGCTTGTCATGCGGGCGAGGTTGGTGAGGACGCCGGCGCGGTGCTCGAGCCGGCGCTTGACCTCGGCCAACGGTGCCTCGACGGGTGAGGTCGAGTTCGGGACGCGCGGGTCGCGCGTGGCCGCCTGATGTCCACGCGCGCTCCGTGGTCGTCGATCCAGCGCAGCAGCCCGGTGAGCGGGCCGTGCGTTCGGGCTCGGTGTCGCTTTCGACGGCGTCGACGAACGCCCGCCAGCGCGCGGGCGCGTAGAAGGCGGGTCCGAGGCGCTGCGTGACCGAGTGGCGGGATCGGCGGCCATGTCGTCTGGGATGCGGCGGCGCAGCGCGCGGCCGAGGTGCCACTCGCCGATGCGCATGTCCGGCAGCCCGCCGCCGTGGTCGGCGAAGGCGTGTGTCAGGCCGAGCCGCGTCGCGTTGTCCATGTCGCTGATCACCACTCGCGGCCGGCCGCGGAGCGCGCGCAGAAGCGCTCGAAGCAGCAGCGCGACCGGCTGGCCTCGAGCGCCAGACCCGCAGCGGTCGACAGCGTCCTTGGGGGCGGGGTCGCGCCCGACCGCGCGATCACGGGAAGCTTGGCGCGGCGGGCGCTCTGACCTGCAGCTCGGCGCTATCGATGACCAGCACCTCCGGCCACCGCTCGGCAGCAGCCCGCGCACAGCGGCTCGCTGAAGACGTCGACCCAGTGCGACCAGCTGCCGTCGCGCGCACGTCGCGGCGCCGGCCCGGCCGCTCAGCGCGCGGCGGGCAGCGGTCGCCTGGCGGCGGCGGCGAACGCGGCGTCGCGATAGGTCGCCCGCGCGCCACCAGCGCCAGCGCCTCGCCGACCTCGCGGCGGCGAACGGTAGCGCCGCGCGCCCGCCTGGCCCTCCACACCTCGACCCGCGTCGAGCACTCAAGCAGAACCCAGCGGCGCCGCCAGCGCGGCTGCTGGCGCGTCAGCGTCGGCGTGAAGCGATGCGGCCGATCACCGTGGCCGGCTGCACAGCCAACGCTGGCGCCGGGCGGCGGCTTCCCATACCAGCCGTCGCGGACTACCCGGCCACCGCCGGAGCGGGATCGACACATCGCGGAACCTCCATCGCGACGCGAGTCGCCCGCCGCCCCCCACGTCTGAAAACCATCTCCATCCGAATCGAGAGGGAACATATGTTCCCACCAGAACCAGACGACATCGCGCCGCCCGCTTGCACCTAGAATCGGCTGCCGAGGGGCAGTAGCTCAATTGGCAGAGCCCCGGTCTCCAAAACCGGTGGTTCCAGGTTCGAGTCCTGGCTGCCCCGCTTTCGACCGTTCCGTGATTCGCAGGTTCGCCCGCTGGGAATGATCGGCCCGTGGGGATCGCCGCCTACGTCCTCTTCTTCATCGCCGGCCTCGGCTTCGGCTACGCCGCGTCCGGGAAGTGGAAGTGGCTTCCGCTTCTGTTCCCGCTCGTGCTCGCCCTGGGCGCGGCGCTTCAGCAAGGCATCGACGGCGCCTGGGTGGTGCGGTTGATCATCGCCCTCCTCGTCACGGCCGGCGGGGTGCTGCTCGGCGCCGTGCTCGACGCCCGCGGGGAGCGTGGCGAGCAGCCGCGCTACGCCTAAACCGCGAGCCCGAGTACCCGCAGGTAGCTTCCGCCCCGCACGCCACCGGGAAGGAACCTGCATGCCGACAGTCGAGACCGTGAACGGGCCCGTCGACGCCGAGGAGCTCGGCGTCACGCTGATCCACGAGCACTTCCGGACCGTCGACGAGGCGGGCCGCTTCCAGTTCCCCCATCTCTACGACGAGCAGCGGGAGTGGGAAGCCGCGATGCACGAAGCGAACGGGGTCAAGGGACACGGGGTCAAGACCGTCGTCGAGCCGAGCGCCATGTTCCTCTACCGCGACGCCGCCTTCAGCAAGCGCGTGGCGGACGAGAGCGGGCTGCAGGTCGCGCTCGCAACGGGCGTCTACACCTACGACCACCTCCCGCAGTTCCTCCTCCACCGCGACGAGGACGCCGTCGCGGCCATCTTCGTCCACGAGATCGAGCACGGGATCCAGGGCACGGGCATCAAGGCGGCTTTCATCAAGTGCGCCGCGGACGAGCCGGGCGTGACGCCGAACGTCGAGAAGATCCACCGCGCCGCGGCACGCGCGTCGATCCAGACCGGCCGGCCGATAATGGCCCACTCGCGCCCGGCCAGCGGCACCGGGCTCGAGCAGATGCGCATCTTCGAGGAGGAGGGAGTCGACCCAACGAAGGTGCAGGTCGCCCACACCGGCGACACCGACGATCTCGACTACATCGAGCGCCTGCTGGACACCGGCTGCTGGATCGGAATGGACCGCTACGGGCTCGACTTATTCCTGCCCACCGAGCAGCGCCAGAAGACCGTCCTGGCCCTGCTCGAGCAAGGCCACGCGGACCGCATGTTCCTGTCCCAGGACTACTGCTGCACGATCGACTGGTTCCCGCTCGAGGTCCAGGAGTACCTGAAGGCGAACGAGGTGCCGGACTGGTCGATGACGTTTCTGTTCGAGCGTGTCATCCCCGAGCTCAGGGAGCGCGGGATGACGGACGAGCAACTCGATCAGATGATGGTCGAGAATCCGAAACGCTGGCTGGGAAGCTAAGATTCCAGGCCCGGCGGCGAAAGCAGCTGCTCGCTCTCGAGCGGACGACCTATCCCATCGAGTACTTCCGCACGCATCCCTGCACCGATTGCGGCGAGCGCGATGCTGTGGTCCTCGAGTCGACCACCTTGGCGACAAGTCGTTCGACGTGGCGCAAGCACTGCCGTACCGAAGCTGGCAGAGCATCCTCGACGAGATCGCGAAATGCGAAGTGGTCTGCGCCAACTGCCACAGGCGGCGGACCGCTCGGCGAAGAGGATCGCTCCGAGCCGTCCTAACGCACGCCGCAACGGCTGCGGTGGAAGCGGGCGACCGGACTCGAACCGGTACCGAGACCTTGGAAGGGTCTAGTGCAGCCGTTACACCACGCCCGCGCGAAGACCGATTCTAGTGCGGTTCAGTAGTCGACGCGGCCGCTCGATCTCGCGTCCGGCTTCGCTATCGGTTTTCCCCGGCTCAGGGCTCAGACCCTGCCGGCCTCCAGCAGCCGCCGCAGGAATCGCTGCGTCTCCGGCTGCACCGGCGCCGATAGCACCCGGCCCGGCTCGCCGCGCTCGAGGATGCGACCGTCGTGCAGGAAGCAGACCTCGTCGGCCACGTCGCGCGCGAAGCTCATCTCGTGGGTCGCGATCAGCATCGTCATCCCCTCGTCCTTCAGCTCGCGGACGAGCGCGAGCACCTCGCCGACCAGCTCCGGATCCAGCGCGCTCGTGATTTCGTCGAGCAGCAGCGCGCGCGGGCGGGTGGCCAGGGCGCGCACGATCGCAACGCGCTGCTGCTGGCCGCCCGAGAGGCGGTCGGGATAGTCCGAGGCGCGCTGCCCGAGCCCGAACCGCTCCAGCAGCTGGCGCGCCGTGTCCACGGCCTCCGGGCGTCCCTTGCCCTGCGCCCGGGCTGGTCCGAGCACGACGTTGTCGAGCACGGTCAGGTGGGGGAACAGATTGAACGACTGGAACACGAGCCCCAGCCGCCGCCGGACCGGCACCGGGTCGACCGAGGGGTCGGTGATCACCGCGCCGTCGAGCAGCACGTCGCCGTCGTCGATCTCCTCGAGCAGGTCCACGCAGCGCAGCAGCGTCGACTTGCCGGAGCCGGACGCCCCGATCAGCGCGATCGCCTGGTGCTCGTTCACCGCGAGGTCGATTCCGCGCAGGACGGCCACATCCCCATAGGCCTTCGTCACGCCCTGCAGCTCGAGGACGGGAACAGTCACGCGGGCGCCACCCCACCGCGGCGCAGCTGAGTCCGCGCCTGCATCCGGTCGACGATGCGTGCCATCGGCACGGTCACCAGCAGGTAGAGGAAGGCCGCCGCCACCAGCGGCGTGTAGTTGAACGTGGAGGACGCCTCGATCTGGGCCACCCGGAAGGCCTCGAGCGGCCCGAGGATCGACACCAGCGCCACGTCCTTCTGCAGGGCGATGAAGTCGTTCAGAAGCGGCGGCACCACCCGCCGCACCGCCTGCGGCAGCACGACGAAGCGGGTGGACTGTCCCGGCGTGAGCCCGAGCGCCAGGGCCGCAGACCGCTGGCTCGGATGTATCGAGTTGATCCCGGCCCGGTACACCTCCGCGACGTAGGCCGAGTACGAGAGGGTCAAAGCGATCCCGCCCAGCACGACCGGGTCGGTGGGCAGACCCGACAGCTCGAGCGCGGGGATACCGAACCCGATCAGGTACACGCACAGGATGGTCGGGATGCCGCGGAACAGGTCCGTGTAGGTCGCCCCGAGCATGCGCACGGGGAAGAGGGCCGGGCTGCGAGTGGAGCGCAACACCGCCACCACGAGGCCGAGCACCAGCACGGCCACTTCCACGACCAGGAAGATCTGGATGTCGAGCCAGAAGCCGTCGAGCACGTCGGGGAAGGCGTCTTTGAACGCGCTCCAAGAGAAGAACGTGTCGCGGACGGTCGGCCAGCCCTTGCTCGTCAGGATCAGCGCCGCGAGCGCGCCGAGCACGACGACGGTCGAGAAGGCCGAGATCGCCGCGCCGCGCTGAGCCCGCCGGCGGCGGGCGGCTTCGCGTACGGCGCGACGATCGGCGCTCAGCGCAGCTCCGGCGCGCCCGCCGCTGCGCCCATCCACTTGTTGGTGATCTGCTCGAGCTGGCCGCTCTCCTCGAGTGCGGCGATCGCCTGGTCCACGCACTCGGTCAGCTCCGAGTCCTTCTCGAGCAGGAGCCCGAACGAGTCGCCGCCCGGCGCGCTGAACTGGCCGACGATCTTCGAGTTCGGCACCTGCGCGGCGGTCACGTAGAAGGCGGTGGGGAGGTCCACGACGACCGCGTCGACCTGGCCCTGCTTCAGCGCCGTGACGACGTCATTGGAGTCGTTGAAGACCTTCGGCTCCTCCGCCGGCTGCATCACCTCCGTCACCGCGTCGAGGCTGGTGGTGCCGACCTGCACGCCGACCGTGGCGCCCTCCAGGTCGGCGAACGTCTGCGCGTTCGCGAACTCGGAGTTCTTGGGCGTGACCACTGCCTGCGGCGCCGTGTAGTACGGGCTCGAGAAGTCGACCACCTTCCCGCGCTGCGGCGTGATCGAGATCTGGTTGATGTCGAAGTCGAAGTCCTTCGGCCCCGGCGCGTAGGACGCGTTGAACGGCACCACGGTCCACTCGACCTCGTCCTTCGCGAACCCGAGCTCGTCCGCGACCGCGTAGGCCACGGCGCTCTCGAACCCCTTGCCGTTGGTGGGGTCGTCGTCGACGAAGTAGGGCGGGAACGCCGGCTTGTCGGTGCCGACGGTCAGCTGCCGGGCGTTTTTCAGGGCGAGCTGGTCCTTCGCGCACGCGTTGGCCTGCTCGGTCGTGGCGGCCTCGCCCGCCACCTCCGTCGTCATCGTCGTCGGAGCCGCAGGCGGCCATTACGGCCAGAGCGGCAACGACCAGCGCCAGGGCGATGAGCCTGTGGCTCCGAAGCATGCGAGTCCCCGTTCCCTAGTTGCGGACGGTCGGGCCGAGGATATACCGGGCCCTGGACCTATCCGTACTGCTCCTCCGCGTAGCCGAGCAGGCCGCGGGACTCGAGCCGCTCGGCCGGGGCGCGGAAGGTCACCTGCACGACGCCCGGGTGGCGGCCGATCTCGATGGCGCCGGCGATCGTGGCCCGGTTCATCACCTCCGGGACCGTCATGTCGAGCAGCTCCGCCGCGCGGGCGAGCCCGTTGTCGGTGGCCGAGTTGAGGTCGGGCCCGGTGCCGATCACTGAGATCGGCTGGGACTCCTCGAGCGCATCCATGCCGTGCCGGCGGGCCAGCGCCAGCGCGCGCTCGCGCTCGGGGCCGCTCAGCGGCTTCGCGAGGAACGGCAGGTCCTCCTCGAGCGGGAACAGGACCGGCCCGTCGATCCCGAGCCCCTTCATCACCTCGACCTGCAGGGTGACGGTGCCGGACGTGTCGCAGGTGTGCCCGGCGATCTCCCCGTCGCCTTGGAGCGCGTGCATGTCGCCGAGGTAGACGCCCGCTCCCTCCAGCTTCACGGGGCAGACCAGGATCGCGCCGGCGCGCACGGCGTCGACGTCCATGTGGCCGTCGGTCTTGTGGCGCTGGAGCTCCTGCGCATCCAGCGCGAAGCGGTGCGGCGCGCCGACCAGGAACGAGCCGAAGTCGCCGGCGTTGTGGGAATCGGGGATCGTGGTGGAGGGCGAGGTGCCGAGCTGCCCCATAAACGGCCGCATGCGGGTGGCCAGCGCGACGATGTCGTGGGGCGCGAATCCGAGGATCGGGTTCTGGGTCGAGCTGTCCGGCAGCGCGGCGTAGCGGGCGGCCTCCCGGGCGAAGCTCTCGGCGGCCTCGCGCGGGACGGTCACGCCCATCGAGCGCAGCTCGTCGAAGACGATCGTGTAGCCGTTGGTGAAGGTGAACGGCGTGCAGTCGGCGCCGCAGCTCGCGCAGCGCACCGACTCCGGGCCGATCCCCTCGACCCGCGTCTCGGGCCACTCGGTGCCGCACTCGGGGCAGACCGGCGCGCAGTAGGGATCGCCGTTGAAGCGGCCCTCCATGGGCTGGTCGTTGCCGGACGAGGTGGCGAGCGAGGTGACCTCGATGTCCTTGACGCGGATCGCCACGGCGTCGCCGGGCTGGGCGCCCTCCACGGCGACCGGCTGGCACACCTCGTGCCCGCCGCGGATCGAGGGAGTGATCATCGGGCCCCAGCAGCCCGGCGTGGAGTTCCACACGATGTGGCCGCCGTCGGCCACCGGGCCGAGCATCGGGACGTCCGGTCCGAGCAGGCCGTCGGTGAAGGTGTCGACGAGGATCGTCTGGCGGGCCTCGCCTGTGCGCGCCGGGGGCTGCTGGATGGCCATGGGAAGTCCTCCTGTCGGACGGGTTCGGGGCCGGTCAACCACCGGAGACCGGGAGCAGCAGTGCGACCTCTTCGCGATCCTCGAGCCGGCGCCGGCGCTCGGCATGCGAGCCGTCGATCATCGGCAGCGCCGAGCGCAGCGCCGGGGCGAGCTCCGGCTCGGAGTCGCGCAGGCGAGCGAAGAGGTCGTCGACGGTCGCGCCGTCGTCCAGCTCGACCGTCAGGGCCGGTGCCCGGGTCCGTGAGAACCGGGTCAGCCCAGTGCCGAGGCGGACGCGCACCTGCACCGTTTGAGCGTACCGCCGCCGCGCGAGACGGTGAAGCTCGCCCAAGTGTGCGAAGCGTGTGAGAGAAGTCTCACGTCCAGCTAATTCTCGCTTCATGTGGGATTGACATCACGGGGACCTCGCGCCCGAATCTCCGGAGACTACGGTGACTCGCACATGGACGCTGTGCCTGAGCCGGCCACGCGAAGCTCTGGCGTCGGGAGAGCCAACGCCATCGAGATGGGTGGTGAACCCAGGTCCACGGCGGTGCCGCGGACCGACTGTCAGCACTGGTCGGTGGGAGTCCTGAGGCCGGTCCCGGGGGCGACGTAGGCCCGGATCCTCACCGACCAGTAGCTGATTGACGCGCGCCGCGCACCCGGCCTAGGCAAGCTAAGATCGACGCACCTCGGGGCGTGGCGCAGTCTGGTAGCGCATTCGGCTGGGGGCCGAACGGTCGCTGGTTCAAATCCAGTCGCCCCGACTCCCACCGACCGTGTCATCGTGGCGCGGTGGGCGCTCGGCCTGCTGCAGTAGGGGCCACCGCGCGACCTCGACGTGCGGCAAGCCATCGGTTAGGTTCCGCTGATGATGACTCGCGCCCGCTGGATTCGCATCGTCCTTGCTGTGCTCGCGCTCGTAGCGATCGCGGTTCCCGCCGCCACGTCGGCCACGCCGAAGACGCGCGGCCAAGGAAAGCAGAGCCAGGACCAAAGGGCGCACCCGAAGGCGGCGAAGAAGCCGCTGATCATTGGCCACCGCGGCGCGAGCGGCTACCTGCCGGAGCACACGCTCCAGTCGTACGCCCTTGCTATCGAGCAGGGCGCGGACTACATCGAGCCGGACCTCGTCTCGACGAAGGACGGCGTCCTGGTCGCCCGGCACGAGCCGAACATCATCGCGACGACAAACGTTGCTGACCATCCGGGGTTCGCCAGCCGGAAGAAGACCGTGGTGGTCGACGGCCACGCTGAGGAGGGGTTCTTCGTCTTCGACTTCACGCTCGCCGAGCTCAAGACACTGCGTGCCATCCAGACTCGTGGCCGCAACGACGAGTTCGACGGGAAGTTCGAGATCCCGACCCTCCAGGAGGTCATCAGGCTCGCGAAGCGGTCGTCGCAGCGACTGCACCGCCAGGTTGGGATCTACCCCGAGACGAAGCACCCGACGCTACACCAAGGGCTCGGGCTCGCGCTCGAGCGCCCGCTCGTCAGGGCGCTGCGCCGCAACGGCCTCGACCGCAAGAACGCGCCGGTGTTCATCCAGTCGTTCGAGCAGGCGAACCTCAAGCAGCTGAACACGATGACGAAAGTCAAGCTCGTCCAGCTCGTGGACGCCTGGGACGTCAACCCCGACGGGACGCTCCAGTACGTGTCCCCATCGGACAGGCCGTACGACTGGGAGGTCCAGACTCCGCCGCGGAACGACCTGTACGCCCACTTCGCGACCAACGCCGGGCTGGCGGAGATCAAGACCTATGCCGACGGCATAGGCCCGTGGAAGCCGTACATCCAGTGGCAGGACCCCCAGGGCGGCATCCACTCCACGGATCTGGTCCAGCGCGCACATGCGCACGGGCTCCAGATCCATACGTGGACGTTCCGCGACGACGCCTTCCCGAGCGGGTCCTATGCGAGCCCGATCGCCGAGATGCGCGCGTTCTTTGACCTCGGCGTAGACGGCGTGTTCACGGACTTCCCGGACACGGGCGTGACCGCGAGGAGACTCTGGCGGCTCGCTATGTGACCAGCTGGACGATCGCCGCGATTCCGACGATGACGAAGACCAGCCGCAGCGCCTGCGGTGACAGCCGGCTGCCGTAGCGGGCCGCAAGCTGCGCCCCCAGGACGGACCCGACCGCGATCAGCGCAGCCGCGCCCCGCACGACGTTGGCTACCGCGATGAAGACCAGCGCCGCGACGCCGTTGACCACTCCCGCGAGCACGTTCTTCAGCGCGTTCAGACGCTGGGGGTCGTCCGGGAGCGAGAGGCCGAGGATCCCGAGCAGCAGGATGCCCTGAGCCGCGCCGAAGTAGCCGCCGTAGACGCCCGCGACGTACACGCCGGCGCGCGGGAGCCCGTGCCCCTCCGCGTCCGGGCGCGGCCGGTGCTCGGCCACCGGCCGGTCGAGCCGCGGCTGCAGCACCACGGCGACGAGTGCTAGCCGATGAACGCCGGGACGATCGCCTCGAAGGCGGCGTCCGGCAGCACGAGCCGCAGCACCGCGCCGGTGGCCCCGCCGAGGAGCGAGGGGAGCGTGAAACGCACCCAAGTGATCGCCCTCACGCACGACCCCCATGTCATCGCGCTGGCGCAGGCCGCTGTCGACCCCAACCTGCACACGATCCATGAGCTCCCCTAGCTTTGCGAGCGAGGCGCTCGTGGTACCCGCCCTGGTACCGACTGCATCGTCCTATGCGTCCAGGGACTTCGCCGGCACCGACGACCAGGACGTCGGAGACGCGGAGGGACGCATAGACGCGGTTCGCTTGCCGGCTGGGGGCCGAACGGTCGCTGGTTCAAATCCAGTCGCCCCGATAACAGTCAAACCCGACAGAGCGCGTCACGGACGGTGCGGTCGATCGGGGAGCCGATCGGGCTCGATCCGGCCGGTGTTCACCGCGCGTTGAAGCGGCTTGGCGAAGCGCGCCTCATAGACGTCGAGCGTCGGCGCGTGAACCGCTCGACGCCGAGGAGTTCCTTGTGCACGGAGTCAAGTATCTGTTTCCCGCTCGCCAGGGCGGGATGAGCCGTGGCGTCCCGACGCCTGGGCGGCGCCACCCCTGGATGAGGAGCTTGCGCCGCTGGACGAGCCGCCTCCGGTATGGCCGGATGCGCGCGGCGATGCCCGCGGCCTGTCGCTAGAGCCCCTGCACGAAAGAGCCCCGGAGGTCGCGCGGCGTGATCCGGCGTTGGCGGAGCGCTTAGCCCTCATCGACGCGCTCCGGATCGGCGATGGCCGAGTTCGCTCGCTCGCCGCGAGACTGCTCGCGGAGAGTCTGAGATCGGCCCGATCCGGGCGATGAGCGTCCAGCTGCTCGAGCTTGGGGCGGCCACGCTCGGCGGTCTCGTAAACGAGGTCGTCTTCGTCGGTGGGGCGGACCATCACCCAGCGAGCCGAGGAGGTGGTCCTCCACCGGATGGGTGAGATCGCCGACGCCGCGAGAGGTTGATCCGCCCGGCAGCGGGCTCTCGCCGAGGCGATCTTGCCTAGCCCCGTCTTTTCGGCACCGCGGGCTTGGCCCCGCCGTGGAGCACCCGACGCGCCTTCAATGTCAGATCACCGTCGGCGCGCCCGTAGCGCTCCGGTGTGAGGAAGCCCTTCTCGCGCGCGAGGTAGATCTGATCGCGCACGTACGCGCGTGTCCAGCGCGGGTTGGCGGCCGCGATGTCCGCAATCGGGGAACGGCTGCCTCGCCGGACCAGGTCCACGTAGAGCTGCGCGAAGGCGGCGTAGTGCACATCGGGGTCCGGGCGCATCCCCGCGGCGTACACCCGGCCCGCGCCGTGCTTCCTTCGGAAGCGCCGGTGCCCTCCGGGTGCCGGTTCGGCGAAGCGCGCGGGGCTGTCGGCCGTGGGATCGCTCATACCGGCATGCACGCTCAGATAGTGCTCGGCGTCGGTCGGGCAGACGCTGCGCAGCGCCATCGCGGTCAGCGGGGAGAGCGGGATCCGTTGACTGCCGGCGTCTCGCTTGAGCTTCCGATGCAGCTCGCGCTCGGCCGTCCGGCTGCGCGTGCGCGGCAGGATGCGCAGCTCGGCCAGCGTGGGATCGCCGTCATCGTCGACGAAGAGGTAGTAGGCGTCCCAGCCGCGGTCCCAGGCGCCGTCTGTCTCGATAGGCAGCTTCACCCATACCGCCGAGCCGAGTTCGAGAACCAGTTCGCGTCGCTCGGTCCAAGCGGACGTGAAGAGATGTACCTGCCGTGAGTGGTGCCGGCGCCTGGAGGGGGTCGTACTCCGAAGTTACGCCCGCTCCCCCGTTTGGGTCAAGCTACCTAAGCGAACTCTCACGTGCCGCTAGGCCCGGTGCTGCTCGGTCGCGAGCCGCAGGCCGAGCGCCACCAGCACTGTTCCGGTCACCGCCTCGATGCTCCGGCGCACGCGCGAGCGCCGTAGGACGGCGCCCAGCCGGTGGATCGCCGTGGCGTAGAGCACCAGCCACAGCCAGGTCAGCAGGCAGAAGAGGAGGCCGAGCGCCAGCATCAGCCAGAACGACGGTCCCGCGTCCGTGGTGCCGAACTGGGGCAGCAGGCTCGTGAAGAACGCGGCCATCTTCGGATTCCCGAGGTCGCTGATCAGGCCCTGTCGGTAGGCCGTCGCGGCTGGCAGGCGTCGCGTGCCCGCGGCATCCCCGTCCAACGGCGTCGAGTGCCCGCGGATCGCGCTGACCAGCGCCTGCAGTCCCAGGTACACCAGGTAGGCCGCGCCGGCGACCTTCACCGCCAGGAAGGCAGGCTCCGATGCCACGAGGAGCGCCGTGATGCCGGCGCTCGCCGCGAGCGTCCAGCACGCCTGCCCTGTCACGACGCCGGTCGCGGTCATCAAGCCCGCCCGCCGCCCGCCCAGCAGCGTGCCGCGGATCGTCATGGCCGTGTCAGGGCCGGGCGTCACGATCACGAGAACGGCGACGCCGAGGAACGCGAGCAGCAACTCCACGGTGGCGATTCTCCCCTACACCGCCGCCGCTCGCCGCTCGCCGGCCGCCCGGCGGGCCAGCCCGAACACCGCCGCGGCGCCCAGGGTGAGCGACCCCAACGCCCAGGGAAGCGACGTCGCGCCCGCGAGGAAGCCGATCAACGGCGGACCGGCGAGGAACCCGAGCGATCCCATCGAGGACACCGCCGCGATCGCCGGCCCGGGCGCCGTGTCGGGCTGCCGGCCCGCTGCGCTGAACATGAGCGGCACCCCGTTCGCCACGCCCAGGCCGATCACGAACAGGCCGGCGAGCGCCGCGGCCGGCTCGGCGATCAGCAGCATGGCCGCGAGCGGGATCCCCGTGAGCAGCGCGCCCCAGCGGAGCAGCGTCACCGGACCCGCCTGGCGGGTGATCCAGTCGCCGAACAGGCGCCCGACCGTCATCCCGGCGGTGAAGAACGCGAACGCGAGCGCCGCGACGCCCGTCGCGGTGCCGAGCTCCTGGCTCAGGTAGAGCCCGCCCCAGTCGGCCATCGCCCCCTCGGTGAGCATCACCAGCAGGCACAGGACCGCCAGCAAAGCGACGCCGCGTGAGGGAAGCGTGAACCGCGGGGCCCGCTCGCCCTCTGCCTCCGAGCCCGGTCCGATTCGCCGGGCGCTTGCGGCGAGCGCCACCAGCATGAACGCCGAAGCGAGGCCCACGGTCATGCGCGGATCCACGTCGAGGGCGGCCAGCAGCGCCGCGAACGACGCTCCCGCCATCCCGCCGAAGGCCCAGCCGGCGTGCAGCGAGGACATGATGGGCCGCTCCAGGCAGCGTTCGACGCCCACGCCGTGGCTGTTCATCGATACGTCCATCGTCGCGCTGGACGCGCCCAGCACGAACAGGCCGGCGGCCACCAGCGCCGGTTCCGGGGCGAGGACGGGGAGGTTCACCGCGAGCGCGGTGGCGACTCCGCCCATCCGGACCATCCGCTCCGAGCCGTGTTTCACCACCGCCTGCCCGGCGATCGGGAAGGCCGCGACCACGGCCAGCGACATCCCGGCGATCACCAGGCCCATCGAGCTCTCCGACAGCTCGAAGCGCTCCTGGATCCAGGGGATCTGGGCGACCCATGTTCCGATGGCGGCGCCGTTCACGAAGAAAACGGCTGTGGTGGCCCAGCGTGGCATCTCACGATTCTGGCGGCGCCGACGTCAGTTGTATGGGCAACGAAACGGAGGAGTCACATTCCTCGCCGCGCCGCACGCCGCGAGCACCACCGGGACCGAGCCGCACCGCGATCCTGATGGTCGAGGCGGAAGGGGTCGCGCCCACCGGCGACTGAACCCCCGCGCCGTCTCAGGCGGCCTGGAAGAGCTCGATTGGGTTGCCGGAGGGATCCTCGACCAGGATCTGCTTGCCGCCTCGCCCGGTCACGATCTCGTTGCGAAACTCCGCGCCCGCCTCGCGCAGGGCGTCCACCTCTCCGTCGAGGTCCTCCACTTCGAGCTGGATGCGGTTCCAACCGCCCGGCTCGGGCACGCGCCCGTCGGGCATGGGCTCGGCGGCACCTCCGCCGCCGCCCGTGGCGTTCACCATCAAACGCAGGTCGCCGCGCGACAGGATCGCGAAGCCGGGGGCGGGGTGCAGGTCCACGTCGAAGCCGAGCCGTTCGCCGTAGAAGGCGATAGCGGCGTCCACGTCGTCGACGATGTACCGGACGTTCACGGTGGGCATGACTGCTCCTCCTGGTATCGTCAGCAGTACTGAACATCAGTATAGCTGATCAACTTGGATATCTACTCGGCCGAGCTCATCTGGCGCACCGCGCCATCGCGGAGCAAGGGCTGGCCCCGCTGGGCCTGAGCGGCAAGGGGTTCGGCGCGCTCATCCTGCTCGTGCAGGTGGGGCCGCTCTCTCAGCAGAGCCTCGGCGCGAAGCAGGGGATCGACCGCACGACGATGGTGGCGGTGGTGGACGAGCTCGAGCGCGCGGGCTACGTGGAACGGCGCCGCGATCCCTCCGATCGCCGCGCCTACTCGCTGCAGGCGACTGCGAAGGGCCGCCGGGTGCTGGCGCGTGCGGGTGAGGCCACCGAGCAGGCGGAGGCCGAGTTCCTCGCTCCGCTCCCGCCGGGCGACCGGCGCCGTTTGAAGCAGCTCCTTCGCGCGCTCGTCTCGCCGTAGTGCGTTGCGCCCATGCCCGCGGCGCGCGCGCCAGGCCTCAGCCGGAGCCGCCGGCGCGCACGCGGTCGATGATCGCGTCGATCCGCCGTCGCGCATCCGCGCGGCCGGTCACCGCATACCACGGTTCTCCTGCCGTGGTGGCCCACGGCACCAGCACATCGAAGTCGAGCTCCTTGATGAGCGCCAGGCTCTCCAGGTAGGCGTCGCGGTCGCTCGAGTCCAGCACGGCCGCGACCCACTCGCCGTCGCGCAGGAAGATCGTGTCGCCGGTGAAGAGCAGGCGGTGCTCGCCGCTGTCCCAGAGATAGGCGGTGGCCCCCGGGGTGTGCCCGGGGATGGGGATCGCCTCGAAGTCGTCATCGAGGGTGTGCCGCCGCGAGAAGGTCGCGCGCACGTGCGCCTGAGGCTCCACCGCCGACCGCTCGAGCTGGTGGACGAACAGCGGGGCTGTCAGGGCGTCTGAGACGAACATCGCCTCGTGACTGTGGTTCAGGTACCAGCGCGACACGCCCTCGGGGTCGTCGAGCGTCTCCGTGCTGTAGACGAGCAGGTTGCCCTGCTCGCGCTCGAGCACGAAGGCGCGCACCTGCAGCGACGGGGCGAAGGGGAGCGGCTGCGGGGCCGAGGCCTGGATGCCTGGGATCTGGACGGGTGCTGTCACGGTCATGGAGAACAGGTTACAAGTTCAAGTAAGCTTGAAGTCAATGGCGGAGCTGCTCACCATCGGCGAGGTCTCGCGCCGCAGCGGCGTTGCCGCCTCGGCCCTGCGCTTCTACGAGGAACGGGGCCTGATCAGCTCCGAGCGTGCCGGCTCGGGTCACCGCCGCTATGCGCGACCCGTGCTGCGGCGCATCGCGTTCATCGTCTTCGCCCAGCGCGTGGGCCTCACGCTCGAGGAGATCGGCACCGAGCTCACGAAGCTGCCCGAGAACCGCGCCCCGACGCGCCGCGACTGGGCGCGGCTGTCGAGCGGGTGGACCGGTCGGATCGACAACCGCATCGCCGAGCTCGAGCGCCTCAAGCTGGGCCTGACCGAGTGCATCGGCTGCGGCTGCCTGTCGCTCGACCGCTGCCAGCTCGCCAACCCGGGCGACCGCGCCGCCGGCCTGGGGCCGGGCCCGCGCTACTGGATCGGGGACCGGCCGCTGTCCTGAGCGTCGCTCAAGCGCCCACTTCCAGCGACCTCAATGACGCGTCCACGGCCGGCTCGAACTGGGCTCGCACCGCCTCGGCGGCGGCGCGCTCCTGCGGCAGGATCCACTCCGCCAGCGCGACCGTCTCGTCGTCGCCAGCTCGCTGGGCCACCCGCTTCAGCTGCTCGTACGACGCGATCTCGAGGTGCTCGAAGGCGTATGCGAATCCGGCCAGCTTGGCCGGCGTGTCGGGCTGTGCGGCGAAGAACCCGCCCAGGTTGACCCCGCCGCCGCGCAGGGCGATGTCCTTGAAGCGGGACGGCCGCCCGCCGCGCGCGCGCATGCGCTCGCGCACGGCCTCCTGCTGGGCGCGCGTCTCCTCGAGGTGCATGGACAGCACGCCCGCCAACCCGAACTCGCCCGCGATGTCCGGACCGAGCGAGAGGAGTTGGACCGCCTGTGCCTCGATCGCATGCGCGTCGGCGAGGTACTTGTTGAGCTGCTCGCCGAGATCGTCCGGCCCCACTTCGCGGAGGGATGCGTCGACCGCGCGGTCGAAGCGGGTTGCGAGCCGCTCGCCCATCGCGGCCTCCTGCTCGCGGATGGAGCGCGCCGTATCGACGGTCTCCTGGTCGTCGGCGCGTTCGGCCACCAGCGCCAGCAGATCGTAGGCGGCCAGCTCCATGTGCTCGTAGGCGAAGGCGTGCGCGGTCAGCTTGCCCGGCGTGTCGGGCTGCGAGCGCGCGAACAGGACCATGCCGACGCCTCCGGCGCGCGCGACCAGGTCCTTGACCTTGGACGGGTCGGCGCCGCGCGCCTCGAGGCGCGCGCGTACGCGCCGTTCGTGCTCCTCGGTCTCGGCTATGTGCTCTCGGAACGCCTGCGCCAGCTCCGGATCACGGGCCAGCCGGGGGGCGACCCGCATCTGCTGCAGCGCCTGTTCCTCGATCGAGTGCACGTCGGTGAGGTGCTTGATCAGCTGTTCGTCGATCGTGTGGGCCATGTTTTTCGCCTACCCGCGCAATCCCGATGCATTCGCATCGGTAGGGTCGATATTGCAGTGGCCCGGACCCCCGTCACCGAGCTGCTCGGCATCGAGCACCCGATCCTCCAGGCACCGATGGCGAGTGCCGCCACCCCGGCCCTCGCCGCCGCGGTGAGCGAGGCGGGCGGGCTCGGGGCGCTCGGCTCCTCGATGCTGCCGGTCGACGAGCTGCGCCGGGAGACCGCCGAGCTGCGCGAGCGGACGGAGCGCCCGTTCCAGCTCAATTTCTTCTGCCACGAACCGCCCGAGGTGAGTGGCGACCTCGCCGAGCGGGCGCGCGAGTACTTCAGCCCGCTCTACGACGAGCTCGGGCTTGGCGAGCCGCCCCAGCCGAGCACGCCCTCCGTCGAGTTCGACCAGGCGCGGCTGGAGGCCCTCCTCGAGCTCCGGCCGCCGGTGGTCTCGTTCCACTTCGGCCTGCCGCCGCGGGACGCCGTCGACGCCATCCACGAGGCGGGCATGATCGTGCTGGGCTCGGCCACCACGGTCGCGGAGGCGAGCTATCTCGAGGAGCACGGCGCCGACGCCGTGGTCGCCCAGGGCGCTGAGGCCGGCGGCCACCGCGGCAGCTTCCTGGTCGAGGGCGACGACGGGCCGGTGGGCACCATCGCCCTCGTTCCACAGGTGGTGGACGCGGTCGGCGTGCCGGTGATCGCCGCCGGCGGGATCGCCGACGGCCGCGGGCTGGCCGCCGTGCTGGCCTTGGGCGCGGGCGCCGCCCAGATCGGGACCGCCTTCCTGCCCTGCCCCGAGAGCGGCATCTCGCCCGTCTACCGCGAGGCCCTCCGCGCAGCCCAGGCGGACGCCACCATCCTGACTCGGGCGGTATCCGGCCGTCCGGCGCGCGCGCTGCGAAACCGGATGACGCAGGAGCTGAGCGGAGTGCTGCCCTATCCCGCGCAGTTGTCCCTCACCGCCCCGCTGTCCGCCTCGGAGGCCGCCGGCCCGCAGTTCCAGGCGATGTGGTCGGGCCAGGCGGCCGCCCTGGCCACGGAGTCGCCTGCCGCCGAGGTGGTCGCCGCGATCGCGGCCGGCGCCGAGGCGCTCGCCGGCCGCTGAGCCTGCGCCGCAGCTATCCGCCGAAGTGGAGCACCCAGGTCGTGGCCCGCTGCCCGGACAGACGCCCGCGCGCAAGCCCCGCGCTACGGTGCGCCGCATGGAGATCCTGCTGGCCCGCCATGGGGAGACCGAATGGAGCCGCGACCGCAAGCACACGGGGCTGACGGACACCCCGCTGACCGACATCGGCCGGCGCGAGGCCGTCGTGCTGCGCGACTCGCTGGCCGGGCGCAGCTTCGCTCGGGTGCTCTCGAGCCCGCTGAGCCGCGCTCTCGAAACCTGCCGTCTCGCGGGGCTGGGCGACCAGGCCGAGCTGACCGACGACCTGCGCGAGTGGGACTACGGCGAGTACGAGGGGATCACCACGGCCGAGATCCGCGAGCGCCGGCCGGACTGGTACCTGTGGCGAGACGGCTGCCCGGGTGGGGAGACCGCGGCCGATGTGGGGCGGCGCGCCGACCGGGTTATCGCGTCGCTGGCGGGAGCCGAGGGCGACGCCGCGCTGTTCGCCCATGGCCACGTGCTCCGCGTGCTGACCGCCCGCTGGCTGGGGCTGGGCCCCGAGGCGGGGGCGCTCTTCAAGCTCGACACCGGCACGCTGTCGGCGCTCGGCTACGAGCGCGAGACGCGGGTGATCACGCGCTGGAACGCGCCGGTAACCGGCTCGGGGCAACCGCCCCGATGAGCGCCACCAGCGGCACGAACAGGCCGAACAGCCCCGCCAGCTTGCGGCCGCGGCGGAAGCAGACCACCGCCGCGGCCACGCCGGCGACGTGCACCGGTATGGCGATCCAGGCGTTTCCGCGGTCGAGACCGAGCATCACCGCCACGGCGTCCCAGACGTCGATCCAGAACTGCAGCCCGAGCACCGCGATCGCCAGGAGCGTGGTGGTCACGATCACGGCGTCGATCGACTGCCGTCCCTTCGCCGCCCAGTAGACGTCCTGGAGATTGAGCCAGAGGGCGAACTCGTCCATGGTCAGGCCCATGCCGATGCCGAACGCGATCGCCACGAGCTCCACCCAGGGGCTGGGCGGATCGAACGCGAGGCCGATGTAGCCCATCACGAGCAGCAGCAGGATCCCCCAGACCATGTGATGGATGTGGGTGCCGCCCTTCGTCTCGACGTTGCCCGGCCACCAGGACACCTGCGCCCGGATCATGTGCGCGCTGCCGCGGATGAAGCCGAACGAGCAGACGAAGGCGATCAGGATGAGGAAGTGGAGCTCCTTGCCGGGCACCTGTATCTCCCGGTCGTACGCAGCGGTGATGTCGTCCCACAGCCGGTCCACCCGAGGCGAGCGTACCCTGCGGGGTCATGATCGACGGCGCGCTCGGCGGCCCGGTCGAACAGGAGTACCTCCTCCAGGCCCGCCAGATGCAGGCCATGTCGTTCATGGTGCACATCCCGCTGGTGTGCTTCGGCATCGCCTTCCCCGCGATGGTCCTGTTCCTCGAGGGGCTGTGGCTGCGGACGGGCGACCCGCTCTACAAGGGGCTCGCCAAGCGCTGGTCCAAGGCGATGCTGATCCTGTTCGCGGTCGGCGTCGTGACCGGCACGATCCTCTCGTTCGAGATGGGGCTCCTGTGGCCCGAGTTCATGGCCACGTTCGGCGAGGTGTTCGGGCTCGCGTTCGGCATCGAGGGGTTCTCGTTCTTCATGGAGGCGATCTTCATTGCGATCTACGTGTACGGCTGGGATCGCCTGCCCGACCGCGTGCACCTCGCCGCGGGCGTGCCGATCGTGCTGGCCGGCATCTCGGGCTCGCTGATGGTGATCTCGGTGAACGGGTGGATGAACAACCCGACCGGCTTCCGGATCGAGAACGGCGAGGTGGTGGACGTGGAGCCGCTCAAGGCTCTCTTCAACGACAACCTCTGGCACGAGCTCGTGCACATGTACCTGGCCGGCTTCATCGTGGCGGGCTTCCTGGTGGCGGGCGTGTACGCCCACGCCTGGCTGCGCGGGCGGCGCGACCGGCGCCACCGCGTGGGCCTCGTGGTCGCCCTCAGCTTCGCCGCGCTCACCACTCCCGCGCAGCTGCTGGTGGGCGACTGGGCGGCGCGCACGGTGGCCGAGCGCCAGCCCGTCAAGCTCGCCGCCTTCGAGGGGCTCGATGAGACCACGAAGGGAGCGGGCTTCGACCTCGCCGGCGGGATCGAGATCCCGAAGCTGCTGGCGCTGCTCGCCTTCCACGACCCCAATGCGACGGTCCAGGGGCTCGACAGCGTGCCCGAGGACGACCGGCCGCCCGTGGCGATCGTGAAGCTCTCGTTCCGGGCGATGGTCGCGATCGGCACCGCGCTGGCTGCTCTCGGCGCCTGGTTCGTGTGGACGTGGTGGCGGCGTGGACGGGTGCCGGGCTCGCCCTGGTTCCACCGGGCGGTCGTGGCGGCGGGGCCGCTCTCGGTGGTCGCACTGATCGCGGGCTGGGTCACTACCGAGGTGGGCCGCCAGCCCTGGGTCGTGTACGAGGTGATGCGCACCGAGGAGGCGGTGACCGGCGCGGGCGGGATCCCGATCGGCTTCGCGGCGCTCGCGATCGTCTACGCCGGGCTGATCGCGATCGCGCTCGTGATGCTGCGGCGGCTGGGGAGGCAGCCCTTCCATGCTCCCTGAGCTCGCCGCGGCGCTCATGCTGGTCGGGCTGACGGCCTACGTCGTGCTGGGCGGCGCCGACTTCGGCGCCGGCTTCTGGGACCTCACCGCGGGCGGCGCCGAGCGCGGCGCGCCGCTGCGGGCGATGATCAAGCGGGGGATGTCGCCGGTGTGGGAGGCCAATCACGTCTGGCTGATCTTCCTGCTGGTGGTGCTGTGGACCGCGTTTCCGGAGGCGTTCGGGTCGATCATGTCCACGCTCGCGATCCCGCTCTTCCTGGCCGCCCTCGGGATCGTCCTGCGCGGCGGCGCGTTCGCCCTGAAGGGGGAGGCCGCGACGATCGGGGAGGCCCGGGCGCTCGGCGCCACATTCGCCCTGTCGTCGGTGCTCACGCCGTTCTTCCTCGGCGCCGCGGCGGGCGCGATCGCCGCCGGCGAGGTGCCGGTCGGCAACGCCGCGGGCGACGAGTGGCGGAGCTGGACCGGGGCCCTGCCGATCCTCGTCGGGGTGCTGGCCGTGGCGACCGGTGCCCACCTGGCCGCGGTGTTCCTCGGGGCGGACTCCCGGCGCGCCGGGCGCCCCGAGCTCGTGAGCGCCTTCCGCCGGCGCGCGCTGGGCTCGGGCGTGGTCGCCGGGGCGCTGGCGATCGCCGGGCTGGCCGTGGCGAGCTCCGACGCTCCGGACCTCTACGACGGGCTCGTGTCCGGCGCCGGGCTCGCCTGCGTGCTCGTCTCGGCCGCGGCCGGCCTCGTCACCCTCGGGCTCGAATGGCGGGAGCGCTTCGAGCTGGCCCGCTACACCGCGGCAGGCGCCGTCGGGGCGATCGTCGCGGGGTGGGCGCTGGCGCAGGAGCCCTACCTGCTTCCGCCCGGCCTCACGGTGGAGGAGGCGGCCGCGTCCGATGCCTCCCTGGCGGCGCTGCTGATCGCCGCGGCGCTCGGCATGGCGCTGCTGGCGCCGGCGCTCGTATGGCTGTTCCGGCTCGCCCTCAGCGGGAAGCTCGCCTACGAGGAGGAGCCCCGCCCGTGAGCCGCCTGACCGCCGCCACGATCGCCTGCTTCGTGCTCGGCGCGGGACTGCTGTTTCCGTTCGACCACACGGTCACGATCGCGGGAGGGGTCGCGCTGCTGCTCGCCTTCATCGTGTGCGGCGTCTTCCTGCTGGCGAGCCCGGAGCGGCTGGGCGGCGGCGATTAGTGCCGACTAGCGCTGCTCGCCGAGCCAGGCCACCAGCGCCTCCAGGTCGGTGCCGACGAGCTCGCGCTCGACCGCGCCGGCGAAGGGGGGCCGCTCGGCCACGATCCCGTTCGCCGCGACGGTGTAGACCGCGTCCGGGTCGAGGTCGCGAGGCCCTGACACCAGCAGCTTGGGCTGTGCGGCGATCGTCGCGGTCAGGTCCGCGCCGCGCATGCGCAGGCGCCAGACCGGGTGCTCGTAAGCGTGCACCTCGAACGCCTCGGCGTAGGTGACCGGCCCGGCCTCCAGGTCCGGGCGGCGGGTGTTGCCGGGGTTCATCACCGCGAGGTCGGCGCCGGCGAAGGCGCGCTGCGCGTCGGCCGCGAGCTGGTCGAGCGCGGGCTTGTCGAGGTCCTGCGGCAGCTGGCCCACCACGCGGTCGGCGAGCGGCGCCACGCGGTCGGCGTAGGTATCCACCAGCTCGGCCAGGTCGGGGTCCGGCTCGATCCCGTCGTGGCGCGTGGGGAGGACCCTGCCCGCCGCCTCGACCACGTCCCCGCTGCGGCGGTCGACGGTCATGCGCACGCGGTCGAATGCCACGCCGTAGGAGAACGCCTCGACCACCACCTTGCCGTCCACCTCGACGTTGAGCCGCGAGTGGGTGTGACCGGCCACGATGGCGTCGACGGCGTCGTCCATCTCGCGGGCCTCATCGACGATCTCGCCGGCCGCCGCCTCGGGGCCCCTGTGGAAGGCCCCGGCGTGCGCCAGCACCACGATGGCCTCGACCCCCTGGCCGCGCAGCTCCGGCACCCAGCGGTTGACCGAATCGGAGAGGTCGAGCCAGCGATACTCGCGCGCGAACTCGGACAGCAGGAACGAGGGCGTGTCGATCGTCGTGACGCCGATGAAGCCGACCTTCACGCCGTCCCGCTCGACGACCTCGTAGGGCGGCAGGATCAGCTCGCCCCCGGCGCGCGTGACCGTGTTGGCGGCGATGTAGGGGTATCGCGCCCGCTGCACGAGGCGCAGCGCCTCGGGGCCGCCCTCGTCGAATTCGTGGTTGCCGAGCGTGCCGACGTCGAGCTCCATCCGGTTCGTTGCCTCGATCGTCGGCTCGTCCTGGAAGTGGCTGGAGACGAGCGGCGAGGCGCCAATCATGTCGCCCGCGTGCACGCGGATGGTGCGGCCGGGGTGCGAGGCGGCGGCGCGGTCGAGCCAGGCGCCCAGCCACGCCGCGCCGCCGAGTCCCGGCTCGGGCGGCTCGAGGTGGCCGTGGAGGTCGTTCACGCCGAGCAGCTGCAGCTCCACGAACCGCTCGCGCTTCTTTGCGGTGGGCGCCTCGGCGTCCGCGTCCAGGCCGAGCAGCGCTACGAGAAGAGCGGCCGCGAAGGCGGCCGCTCCGGGGAGCAGGTGGCGGCGCTCGGCCAGTGGCATGGCCGCAAGGTAGGGGGGATTTGCAGGGGTTTTGTCACCGACTCATGGACATTGCGTGAACGGGCTGTGAAGGGGTACCTTCGATCCATGAGGGTGATCGACTGCGATTGCGGCCAGACGCTCCAGGCCGGCAACGACGAAGACCTCTTCAAGGCGACGCGCGCGCACGTCGAGCAGGACCACCCCGACATGCAGCTCACCGACGAGCAGGTGCGGGAGCTCGTGTCGGCCAGGGCCTACGAGGCGAGCGACAGCTAGAAGGGGAGGTTCGCCTTAGCCCGGGATGGGTACAGCTATGTAGCCGGGCAAGGGGACGAAACGGAGGAGCAGGATGCTCAGCGATGGTGGCATGGCGGAACGGGTTCGAGAGCAGGGCCTGTCGCCGGTCGAATGTGACATCCCGGACCGCTGGTCGATCACCGAGTACCGCCGGGCGCTCGCCATCGCCGCCACTACGGCGCCTGAACGAGTGTCGCCGCTCCAGCGACTACGAGCACTGCGCCGATCGCCCGCAGCAGCTGCCGCTCGCTCATCCGGCCGGTAAGCCGCGCGCCCAGCAGCGCTCCCGGCACCGACGCCACGCCGCCGGCGCCGAGGGCGGTCCAGTCGACCCCGCCGGGCAGGTGCCCCGCCACTCCGGCCACGCCCACCCAGAACCCCACCGCGAGGTTCGTGCCCACCGCGCGGTGAGGCAGCTCGCCCACCCAGCGCAGCAGCGCCGGCATCCGCAGGGCGCCGAGGATGAGGCCGACGAGGCCGCCGAGCAGTCCGATCAGGGCTCCAGAGACCACGGCCGCGCGGAGGTCGAGATCGTCGTCCGGCGCGCGCCGCGATTCTCCCGCGGGCCGCTCCTGGCCCGTGCCGTCGCGCCGCCCCTCCTTCCGTAGAAGATCGACGCCGAAGTAGAGGAGCGTCACCCCGATCACGATCAGCAGCGCGGTGTCGGGGATCGCTCCCGAAACGAGGCCACCTGCGACCGCTCCCGCCATCGAGGGCGGAGCCATCCAGGCGAACAGGCGCCAGTTGATCCGCCCGGCGCGGATGTGCGCCGCCGCGGCGGCGAACGCCGCTATGCCCGAGATGCCGATGTTCGCGCCGGCGCCGGCGGCCGGGGAGGAGGCCACCAGCAGCACGGCGGGCAGCCGGATGTTGCCCAGCACCAGCCCCACCGCGCCGCCCGCCACGGCCACCGCGAAGCACCAGATGCAGAAGAGGGTCAGCTCGAGCGCGTCCACGGGCGCGCAGTTTGCCCGGGTCGGCAGTTGTGAACGGCGCGCCGGGCCTGACTGAGAATCATTCTCACTTCAGTATCCTGCGGCCGGTCCATGCGGTCCCTCGCGCTCCTCCTGCTCCTCCTGCCGTTCGCCGCAACAGGCTGCGGCGACTCCGACGGCCAGGATGGAACGGGGACCGGCGAGGTAGAGGCCGTCGCCACGACCACGATCGTCGGCGACCTCGTGCGCAACGTGGGCGGGCAGCGCGTCCAGCTCGAGACGCTGGTCCCGGCCGACGCGGACCCGCACGGCCACGAGCCCAGGCCCAGCGACGCCGTTGCCCTCGCCGAGGCCGAGCTGGTCGTCAAGTCGGGCGGCGACCTGGACGAATGGCTCGACGACCTGATCGAGAGCGCCGGCGCCGACGCCGCGGAGCTCACTCTGCTCGACTCGGTCAGGGCGATCGGCGACGACCCCCACTGGTGGCAGGACCCGCGCAACGCGATCCTCGCTGTGGAGGCGATCCGCGCCGCGCTGGCCGAGGCGGATCCGGGCCGCCGCCGCGCGTACGAGCGGGGGGCGGGCGGGTACATCAGTGAGCTGCGCGCGCTCGATGACGAAATCGAGCGTTGCATGGACCGGATCCCGCCCGAGCGGCGCAAGCTCGTGACCACCCACGATTCGCTCGGCTACTTCGCCCGGCGCTACGACGTGGACGTGATCGGCTCTGTGATCCCCTCGCTGTCGACACAGGCCCAGCCGTCGGCGCAGGACGTGGACGCGCTCGTCGAGCAGATCGAGGACGAGGGGGTGGCGGCCATCTTCCCGGAGGCCGGCGTGTCGCAGCGCCTCGAACGGGCGATCTCGCGCGAGTCAGGCGCCGAGGTGGGCCGCGAGCTCTGGACCGACAGCCTCGGCGGCGAGGGGTCGGGCGCCGAAACCTACCTCGCCGCCATGCGCGCCAACGCCGACGCCCTCGCCGAGGGCATGTCCGGCGGGCGCGTGAGCTGCGCTCGCTAGGCGCCGGCCCGGCAGGCCGGGCACTCGCCGCGCAGGGTCACGTCGTGCGTGTCGACGGCGTAGTCCACCCGGCTCGAGAGCCGCTCGATCGCGCGCTCCAGCTCGGTGTCCTCGAAGGCCCGCACCTCGCCGCAGCTGCCACAGACCATGTGATGGTGGTGCTCGCCGGTCGGCTCGATCGGCTCGTACCGGGCCACCCCTTCGGCGGCGTCCACGCGCCGGGCCAGCCGCAGCTTGTCGAGCAGCTCCAGCGTGCGGTAGATCGACGCGACGCCCACGTCGGAGCCGCGCTCGCGCAGGCGGTCGGCGATCTCCCTCGCCGTGACCGAGCAGCCGAGGTCGGCGAGCGTCTCGACCACGGCGGAGCGGGGGGCGCTCAGCCGGTAGCCGTCGCGCTCGAGTGTGGCGTGCGCGTGCCCGACCCAGTTCACGGCGTTCAAGGATAGGGTCCGCGCCCATGGCCGACGTCTTCCGGACCCCGGACGAGCGCTTCGAGGGGCTGCCCCGGTACGACGCCTCCACCCCGGACCTGCCGGTCGGCTTCGTGCTGCAGAGCGCCACGACGACCGAGCTCGCCCCGGAGGTGGGGGCCGCCTACGAGGCGCCCGACCCGAACGCCGAGTCGAAGGCGGGGGCGGCGCAGTTCCCGCTGATCGTGCCGACCTCGGACGAGGCGGTGGGCGCCGCGGAGATGCGCGCGGTGGCGGACGAGCTGTCGCGCTGGGAGAAGCCGACACTGGTCGCCTTCTCCGACTCCGACCCGGTCTTCCCCTACCCGCGCGCGGGGGAGGCCTTCTCCAACATGATCCCGGGCGCCGGCGAGCAGGTGCGGATCGAGGGAGCGGCGCACTTCCTCCAGGAGGATCGCGGCGAGAAGATCGCCGAGCAGATCGTGCGCTTCACGGCGTCATAGGCCCCACAGGCGAGCGCCCGGCGGGGGGTGCCGGGCGCTCGTGGTGGGACGTCTATCGGCGACGGGTCAGTGCGCGACCGGCACCTGCTCGTCGGCGGCGATCCGCTGCGCGCCCTCGCGGGCCGCCTCGGCCTGCGCCAGCTGACGGTTTACGTGGTCCCAGTCGAGGTTCTCGAAGAACGCCCCGACGTACTTCTTCCGGCCGTCCGGCGTGGCGCCGAAGTCGCGGACGTAGGCGTGCTCGTACACGTCGATCGCGAGCACGGGGCACATGTTGTAGACGGCCCAGAGGTTCTGGGTGTCCATGATGTAGTTGAACAGCGACCCGTCGTTCAGGTCGTAGCCGACCATCACCCAGCCGCGCGCCGCGCTGGCGGCCTTCTTGACGGACTCCTGCCACTTGTCGACGCCGTTGAACTCCTGCTCGGCCAGCTCCGCGAAGCGGCCCTCGGGCTCGCCGCCGTCGCCACCGAGGTGGCCGAAGTAGAGGTCGTGGTTCTTGAAGCCGAGCAGCGCGAAGGTGTAGTCCACCGACACGGCCCGCAGCGGTGAATAGACCTGGTTGCCCTCGATCTCCGAGTAGTCGAACTCGTTGAGGATCCCGCGGCACTCGTTCGCCTTCTTGGCGTAGCCCTCGTACAGCTTGAAGTGGTCCTCCATCGTCTCCTTGGAGATCCCCTCGAGCTGCTTGTCGAAGGCCGGCCAGCGGCGCGGCTTCAATTCGGTCCAAGGCATGGTTTCTTCCTCCCTTTCGGACTCTCGAAAAAAGCTCTCCCTTCTGGCGTTCCCGGTGCCGGTGAGGGGAAACGGCCCGGGTGTGTGGGCCTTTACGCGACGGCTGCGTACCGCTCGGCGACCTTCGCCCAATCGACGGTGTTCCACCAGGCGTCGATGTAGTCCGGCCGCTTGTTCTGGTACTTCAGGTAGTAGGCGTGCTCCCACACGTCGACGCCGAGGAGAGGCGTCTTGCCGTCGGTGATCGGGTTGTCCTGGTTGGGCGTGGAGACCACGGCGAGGCCGGAGCCGTCGTGCACGAGCCAGGCCCAGCCCGAGCCGAACTGGCCCACGCCGGCGTCCTTCACCTTGCCCTTGAAGTCGTCGAACGAGCCGAAGGCGTCGTCGATCGCCTGTGCGAGATCCCCGTCGGGCTGACCGCCCCCGTCGGGCGACATGGACTCCCAGAACAGGTTGTGGTTCAGGTGGCCGCCGCCGTTGTTGCGAACCGGGCCGCGCTTGTCGTCCGGGAGCTGAGAGAGGTTCGCGACGACCTCCTCGATGGGCTTGTCGGCCCACTCGGTGCCCTCGAGCGCGCCATTGGCCTTGTCGACGTACGCCTGATGATGCTTGTCGTGATGGACCCGCATGGTGGCCTCGTCGATGTGAGGCTCGAGGGCGGCGTAGTCGTAGGGAAGGGGCGGTACCTCGTAGGCCATCTGCGTTTCCTTTCTTCGGTTCGCGGCCCTGCACTCTATTCCGGCGGTGGCGCCGCCAGCGGCGTCAATTGGTCCTAGGACCGAAGGGGGAGGCGTCCGAGCTTCATGCGAACATATGTTCGTGCACCCGAGCTCCGTTCGCCATGAGGCTCTCGCGTTGATCGCGGCCGGGTTGAACGACTGTGAGGTCGCGCGTCGCCTTGGGATTCCGCGAACGACGGTTCGGGACTGGCGCCGGCCGACATATAAGCCGGCGGGCCATGCCGGCATCTGTCCTCGCTGCTGGCGCGCCTCACGGCGGCGGATCGTCTTCTCGGAGGTGGACTACGCCGAGCTCCTCGGCCTCTATCTGGGAGACGGCCATATCGTGCGGACCGGGCGGAGCGACCGCTTCAGATTGTTCCTCGATACGCGCTACTCCCAGATCATCTCCGAGGCCAGAGCCCTCCTCCGACGATGCTTTCCCGAGGCGAGCGTGGGCCTGAACCGGAGCATGAAGGGCACCACGACGATCATCAGCCTGTACGGCACGCACCTCGCCTGCTTGTTTCCGCAGCACGGTCCGGGCAGGAAGCACAACCGCCGGATCGAGCTGGAGGAATGGCAGCGCGCAATCGTCGAACGACAGCCGTGGCCGTTCTTGCGGGGTCTGATCCGGTCGGACGGCTGCGTGTTCGTCAACCGGACCGGCCCCTATGAGTACGTGTCATACGACTTCACGAACCACTCGGCTGACATCCTGGGGCTCTTCACCGACGCGTGCGACCAGGGTGGCGTCGAGTACCGCAGGTACGTAAGGCGCGTTCGCATCTATCGCCGAGCGAGTGTCGCGCTGATGCTCGAACACGTCGGGATCAAGGCTTGACCAGCCGCTACGCTTGACCCCCTCAGGCGGCTGTGGTGGAACGGTAGACACGTCGTCCTCAGGAGGCGGTGGGCGAAAGCCCGTGGAGGTTCGAATCCTCTCAGCCGCACCTTCGGAAGCCCCGCTTCGGTGGGGCTTCTGCATTGTCAGGCCCACTACCGTCGAATCCTCTCACCCCGCACTCGGCGCCGGTCTCAGATCCGCAAGGATGCCCGGCCGACGAGCCCTGGTACTTCATTCGCACAGACATTAGATTGTTGGAATGTCTGCTGACTTCTGCGACCTGCTGTGCCTCGACTTGGAGAAGGCCGAGCGGCTCCGTCGCGCACGCCCGGACCCGCGGGGCGTGGAGCTTGCCGCCGCGGGCGCCAAGGCCCTCGGCGATCCGACGCGCCTGCTGATCGCCGCGGCGCTCCGCGAAGGCGAGGAGTTGTGCGTCTGCGACCTCAGCTGGGTGGTGGAGCGCTCCGACAAGCTCGTGTCCCACCACGTCCGCATGCTCAGAGGAGCCGGCATCGTGCGTTCCAGGCGGGACGGCAAGATGGTCATGTACTCGCTGACTGAAACGGGTCGCGCCCTGCTGGACTCCGTGCTCGCTGCCCCGGTTGAGGCGGTCGGGTGACCACGTCGCTGCCTGTCGCGTCGCCGACCGCGCCGACCTTCGACCGCGCTCGCTATGCGCGGCTCGCGGGCCGGGTGAAGCTGCTGTCGTGGCTGTCGCTCGCCTGGATGACGCTGGAAGGCGCGGTGGCACTGCTCGCCGGCTTCCTCGCCGGATCGATCGCGCTGATCGGCTTCGGCCTCGACTCGGTCGTCGAAGGCGTGGCAAGCGTGATCATCATCTGGCGCTTCACCGGCCATCGCGTGTTCTCCCAGGGCGCCGAGGACCGGGCCCAGAAGCTGGTCGCGATCCAGTTCTTCGTATTGGCGCCCTACGTGGGCTTTGAGGCAGTCAAGGCGCTCGTCACCGCCGAGCACCCCGACGTCAGCTGGATCGGCATCGGCCTGGCGGCGAGCAGCGTGATCATCATGCCGATACTCGGGATCGCAAAGCAGCGCCTGGCCGAGCAGCTCGGCTCGGCGGCCACCAAAGGCGAGGGCCGTCAGAACATGCTCTGTGCGTACCTGGCCGGCGCACTGTTGCTCGGACTGCTCGGGAACGCCCTGGCCGGCGCCTGGTGGCTCGACCCGGCGGTCGGGCTGCTGATCGCCGGTGTCGCGGTCAAGGAAGGCCTCGAGGCCTGGCGCGGTGAAGGCTGCTGCACGGGCTCGCCGCTGGAGGGGCTCACGCCGCGGACAGCGCCCGCAGCGACCGCTGCTCCATCGATCGCGCGGACGACTGCGACTGCTAGCTGCTACCTGCCGCGCTTCAGCGGCGTCCCGAACACGTAGTCCCAGAACGGCGCGCTGACTCCGAATCCGCGCGTGTCGTCCTGGAAGTGGTGGCGCATGTGCAGCTCGCGCATCAGCTTGCCGAGACGGGAGCTCGGGCGGTGGTGGTGCACGTGGTAGTGGGTCATGTCGTACACCAGGTAGCCGAACAGGAAGCCGGCGGCGAAGACGTTCGCCGCGGGGTTGCCCATGGCGAGCACGAAGAGGCCGTAGAACGCCGCCGCGAGCGGCACGCTCACGGACGGAGGCATCACCAGGCGCAGCGGGTCGTTCGGGTGGTCGTGGTGGACGCCGTGGATGATCCAGTGGAGGCGCGCGCCGGGGCCCTCCTCGGGCTCGAAGTGGAACACGAGCCGGTGCAGCCAGTACTCGGTCAGCGTCCAGAAGAGCCAGCCGGCCATGAGCAGGCCGAGCGTGCCCGCCGTCGTGAGCTGTCGGGCGCCCACCACGAACAGGGCGCCGATGACGGGCACGAAGATGACGAGCGGGACGAGCGGGTGCACGCGCGAGAGCCGGTCGAGGGCGTCTGACTCGAACATCCGCGGGGAGGCCCTCAGAATGTCGGTACGGGGCGCGTCCAAGGCCTCTCGAATTTAGCGCACCCCCGGGGAGTATGAAAGAGCCCTAGCCCGGGCGCCAGAGCCCGCGCCAGGAGGCCACGAGGTACTCCAGCCCGAACGCGGCGGTCATGCCGTAGACCACCAGCTCGACCGGCGTGGCAGGCCCGGCGAAGACGCGCACGAGCAGGTAGCTGGTGACGAGCGCGACGAAGAGAAGACGGCCCGCGGTGTCCATCCCGTCATCAGTGTCGGATGACGCGGCGCCAGGCCCGTTATTCGCCGGTGAAAGCCCGGTGAACGTCCCGTTACCGGAACTCCGCGAGAGCCGTGTCCATCAGCGCGGCGCGTACATGATCACGGCCACGCCGACGAGGCAGATGCCGGCGCCGATGAGGTCGTACCGGTCCGGCCGGAAGCCGTCGAACGCGACCCCCCACGCGAGCGAGCCCGCGACGAACACCCCTCCGTACGCCGCGAGCACACGCCCGAAGTGGCTCTCAGGCTGGCCCGTCGCGACGAACCCGTAGGCAACGAGCGCGAGCCCGCCGAGCGCCGCCCAATGCCAGGGCCGGCCCGCCCGGACGGCCTGCCAGATGAGCCACGCGCCGCCGATCTCCGCAACGGCGGCGACGGCAAACAGCGCGATTGAGCGGGGGATCTCCAAGGCGCGAAAAGTAACAGGGCGGAGGACTGCAGAGGACGGCGGCAGCGCGCGCGGTCCACGCACCGTAGCGCGACCGGTGGGGCTGCCACCCTGCAGGGACGGATGTGGTTCGACCTCGACACGTTCGTGCTCGACGCGGCGCAGGCGCTCTGCGTCGCGCTGCCCGCGGCCGGCATTCCCGCGTTCCTGCTGCGGCTGGGGGGCCGTGGCTGGGCGCTCGTGGCGCCCCTGTCGGTGGTGGTGAGCGTCGTCGCGATCGCCGCTGCCAGCGCGAGCGCGGACGCCTTGACATGGATCGCCTTCCTGCTCGTGCCGGTCGGATGCGCGCTCGCGCTCGGCTGGGCGGCGCACGGCGCCCGTCCCTGGCTCGCGCTGGCGATCGTGCCGCTGCTGGCTGCTGCCCTCGTCGCGCCTGACGATCCGCTCGGCCGGGCCGCCAGGCTGCTGATGATCGTCGGCTCGTGTGTGACCGTGGGCAGGCTGCTCGCCGGCGGAGCGCCGCTCGGATGGTTGAAGGTGGGCGTCGTGGCGATGGCCGTGATCGACGCCGTGTTCATATTCGGCGACCTGTGGGGGGAGCAGAACGCCGCCTTCAACGCCGCCGCGCCCGCCGAGGGCCTGCCGCGGCTGCAGGTGGCCGACGTCGGGGACATCTCCACCGACTACGGCGACTACTTCGTGGCCGGGCTGGTCGGAGGCATCCTCGCCGCCGAGCGGCGCCCCCAGGCGCTCGCTGCGGTGGCCACGCTGGTGGCGGCGGAGGCCTGGAACCAGCTCTTCCTCGTAGTCGACTCCCTGCCGGGCACGGTGCCACCCGCCGTGGTGCTTCTCGCCTTCGAGGCGTGGAATCGCCGGCACGAGCGGCGTCCTAGACGTCCAGCACCCCATCGATCGCGAGAAGGACCCCGCCCGCCACGAGCGCCACGCCCAGCAGGCGCCCCGCCCACCTGAGCGCCCGGCCTCGGGGACCCTCCGTCGGCCACCCTGCCGTGAGCCCGACCAGCAGCGCGACGGCCACGGCCACCGCGCCTGCGCTCACGAGGACGCCTCGGTCTGCGCCTGCGCCCAGCGCTATCACCACCAGGGCGGGGCGGGCCACCAGCGGGACCGCGACCGGGATCAGCGCGGCGCGCCAGCCCGAGAGCGCCGGGTCGGGCGCGGGTGGTCGCCGGAACAGGTCGCCGATACCGGCCAGTACGGCGACCACTCCGGCGGCGAGGCGGAACGATGACTCGCTGACGTCGAGCGCCTCGAGCAGCGGCCCTCCGGCAGCCGCGGCAGCGCACACGCCAAGCCCGCCGATCGCCCCGCCGACGGCGGCCACTCGGGCCGCGGTCCGCGGCGGCCGCCCGGCGCGAGGAACCCCGAACGCGGCTCGAGCCGGGTTCAGCGCCAGCACGAGCACGGCAGCCCACAGCCAGCCCGACGGCGCGTTGTCGCCCGGGTCGGAGGAGCTCGACCCTTCGCCCGCTTCGACGATCGGGATGGTGCGCAGCAGCCCGGCCAGGGCGTGTTGCTGGTCGTCCATGCGCGTCTCGCCGTCGGTGAACCAAGCGCCCTCCACCCGCTCCGGCTGGGCGGCGTCCGCGGCCTCCTGCGCGTCGGATTGCTCGTCGATGGCCAGACCGGCGGTGCACCTGGCGCGTTCGGCTATCGCGGCGCGCAGGTCCTCCATCCGGGGCTCCTCCCGCGCGGTCAGCCACCAGCCGGTGAGGGCCTCGCCCACCACGCCGTACCAGCCGCCACGGGGCTCGTAGCCGCCGCGGACCACGCCGCCCCACGGGCCGTGGTACTGGGTGAGCCACCGGGCCTGGAAGCCGAACAGCCCCGCCTGCCGGCGCGCGTAGTCCACCTCGTCTTCGGTGAGCGGCGGGCGGCCGCGTTCGGGGAACTCCACGGTCTCCGACATGCCGTAGGCGGCCCAGTGGTCGGGAATCGGCGGCCAGTGACCCTCGACCTCGTCGCGTGACGTCGCCAGGTAGGCGCCGATGCGATCCGCGGCTCCGCCCCAGCTCTCGTCCGGGAAGGTTCGGTGGAGGCGGGCCAGCGCCCAGTAGGCCTCCCCGGTGTAGTACTTCGAGTACTCGCCGGGCACGGGCGCTCCGCTGGTCGCGTCATACGACGCGAGCACCGCACCCGACGGCTCGGTCTGAGCGAGCAGGAAGCGCCCGAGCTCGTCGATCACGTCGTCGTAGCGCGTGTCGCCGGTGGCCGCTCGGCGGATGTCCAGCCCGGCGGCCAGTAGCGCCGTTGCTCCGGTGGTCACCCGCCCCTCGCCCTCGAGCGCGGCCCAGCCATCGCGTCTGAGCAGCCTGTCGAGCGCCCATTCGGTGCCCCGGTCGGCGGAACGGAGCGCTCCGGGCAATCCTGCCGCGGCGGCCTGGTAGAGGCCCATCGTCACGCCGGCGTGGCGAACCTCGTTGTACTCGGCGGGAATCGAGTCGTCGTCGGCGTCGTAGAGGTACAGCCAGGCCCCGTCCGCCTCCTGATTGCGGACGAACCAATCGACGGCGGCCTGGGAGGAGCGCCGGAGCTCCTCGACGGTGACCGTCGGGCAGTGCTCCGGGGGCGCGAGCACCACGAAGGCGAGGGCGAGTAACAGCGCCAGGCTGAGGCCGGCGCGCCAGAGGCGCTTGGCGAGGGTCATCGCCTGAGGCGGGCCTGGCGGACGGTGGGAAGGAGCAGCGCCGGGAGCGCGAACCAGGCGGTGAGCGGCAGGCGGCTCAGCACCAGCGCAGCGGCCGCCGCGCCGCGGATCGCGGTGCCGTCACGGTCCACCACCTCGAGCCGTGTACCGGCCGGAGCCGGCTCCACTCGGAAGCGGGCCAGCCAGTCGAGCCCGCGGACCATCGCGCCCAGGCGCCGGTGGCCTGCAGCCGCCGGATCGAGGCGGAGCGTCCGATCCCGGGTGGACGGCACCGCCCAGATCACCAGCACGGCGACGGCGAGGAACGAGAAGACCTGCACCGATGCCGACGCCTCGATCGAGATGTGGAACACGATCGCGACCCACACGGCCGCGTAGCGGCTGCCACGCCACCACAGCCCGAGCGCGATGAACAGCTCGGTCAGCACGATGAACTTGGCCGCTCCCGGTGTGGAAGCTCCGGTCGGTCAGGAGCGACACGGTCCAGTCCGGAAGCGCCCCCAGCTCGTCGCGGGCCCGCACGACACGCTGCCAGGTGACTGTGCCGCCGAACCAGTCCGGATCGACCAGCTTGCTCAGGCCGGAGGCGCCGTAGACAGCGGCGCACTCGAACCGGAGCAGCCACAGCGGCCAGGCCGGGGCAGAGCGGTCGAGCGCCGGCCGCCCCCGGCGGCGGCGGAGCCACGCGTCCACGGACAGCTCCCGTCCGCACGGCGCCACGGCCAGCACCCCCAGCACGATGACCAGGTAGGCCCGGTTGTTGTGGAAGTGCGTGGTGGAGAGGAAGAGGTTGTAGGCGACGATCCCGAACGTCGTCGCCGTCGCCAGTCGGGTGAGGAAGCCGATCGACATGGCGACGGCGCCCGCCGCGGCCAGCCAGAGCAGTCCGACGTACACGGCCTCGGGCAGCTCCGGATACCAGGCGATGTAGGGCTGGTGGAAGGCGTCCCGGTAGGTCCGCCCGTCCAAGCTGTCGGAGAGGAGGGGGTGCAGATGCAGGAGCACGACCGGGCCGGTCAGCACCCTCAGCAGCGCGAGGGAGCGCATGCTGACGGCGCGGCCGAGCAGGTCGTCGAACCTGTCGATCAGCCCGCGGGCACGGAGCGGCGCGCCGACCGTGGCCGCGTTCACCCTGCGCCTCCGCGGACATCGCTCCGGAGCAGTTCGACCCGGGGCGGGTCGTCGTTGTGCCAGGACGTGACCCTGGCCTCGAGGTAACGGGTCTCGCGGTCGCGCGGAGTGTTGTGTGCCACCCAGTCGAGCGCCTCGTCGAGGAACGCGAGCTGGTTGGCGAGCCCGGCGTCCGCATGGTGGCGGACCGAGGGGTACGCCAGACCCTCTGTTCGGCACCATCTCGTCCCAGCTGTAGCCCGACCATGGACGTTCGACCGGCACCCGCCGGCCGTCTGCGGTGACCCGGACCACCTCGGCGCGCCAGGTGCTCGACTCCGGGAACATCTGGAAGGCGAACTCCTTGTGGTCGGCCCAATAGCCGCGTGCCACGAGCCCGAGCTGAACGACCACGACGGCCACGACCACCACGCGCCGCCCGACGACCGTGACCCTCGACCCCACGCGGTTACGATGACACGGCGGGGCGAGGGGCCCCTTGGCGGAGGCCTCCCCGCGGGCCCCGATACGGACGACACCTCGCTGCTAGAGGCCTTTGCGGCGCTGTGGGGTGGCTGCGCTCTCGACGAGTGCGGTGGTGAGCTTTGCCGTGTCTGCTCGTCCGATGCCGTTGGTTGAGAGCGAGTGCCAGGTTGTGAAGGCGAGGGCGTGGCGCAGTGCTGCCTTGAGGAGTTGTCGCCTTCGGCCGCGGGCTTGGCGTCCGGTGTGAGGATCTCGGCGGCTTGTTCGAGGTATGTGTGCAGCGGGGCGATGGCGTCGCGGGCGGTGTCGACCAGTTCGGCGTCGCGGAGCACGTTGCTGAGCATCGGTTCGGTGCGCTCGTAGTAGGCGTAGAGCTCGTCGAGGGCTCGCTCGAGTCGTTGCTGCGGGTCGCGGATGGCGCGCCAGGTGGCGAGGTCGGGCCACGGGTTGGCGCTGAAGTAGTGGGTTGAGCAGGCCTCGAAGAGGTCGGCTTCGTTGGGGAAGTGGCGGTAGAGGGTGCGGCGTTCCACGCCTGCTTGCTTGGCGACCGCGCTCAGCGTGGTGCGGGCCGGCCCGACGCTTCCGTGCAGCTCGATCGCCGCCTCGGTGATGCGCCGGCGCGTTCCGGCCATCTCTTCGGCGCGCTTCTTCAGCTCGTACTTGCGCTTCGGTGGACTTTCGCGACTCATGATCGTGTCGTCAATATTGCCATATCGGCTGAAAGGGTGTATGGTCATCTTTCGTAACTCACTATTGTATCTCGAAAAGGAGATCGAAGATGGGCTCAGATGTGATGGTCAAGGACGGCATCTCCACTGCTACGCCCGAGCGGGTGCTCGAGTCGATCGTCGCGGGAATCAACTCCGGGGATCTCGACAGCCTCATGCCGCTCTACGAGAGCGAGGCGGCTTTCGCGACTCAGCCCGGGAGCCTCGCTCACGGCCCGTCCGGCGTCGGCGAAGCGCTGTCCGGCTTCATCTCGATGAACGGCACGCTCGACCTCGAGGTGACGCGAGTGCTCGAGGTGGACGACCTCGCCCTCGTGATCGGCGTCTGGTCGTTCGAGGGCACCGGACCGGACGGCGAACCGGTGCGGCTGGCGGCAAGCAACGCGGACGTCCTGCGACGTCAGGCAGACGGCACCTGGCGCTTCGTGATCGACAACCCGTGGGGAACCGCCTGAGCCCGGACGCAGAAGACTCTGAGGCCCGCCACACCGGCGGGCGAGCGGACATGCGCTCCTCGGGCAGGAGCTGGCCGGCGGACGGCGAACACCGGCCAGATGGCTCAGATGGCTCAAACCAGTCAAGCGTGGGATTGGGGCGTCGAACTGCGCGACGAGGAGCGCTCCGAGCTCGAACTCCTGCGCAGAACCGTCGCGGAGCTGCGCACCGAGCTCGACCAGGCGCACGACTGCCTAAGGACGTGTAGACAACGCCAGCAGGAGGCGAGCCAGGCGCTCAGGCAGCTCGACGAAGCCGGGCCGTGGCGGCGGCATCGCGTTCGGACGGCGCTGCGAGAACGTCAGCTGCTCTGAGTTCGCAGGTCGCGCGCAGGTTACGCCAAGCTGCCCCTGAGATTTGGGCGCGGGTCTCTCGGACCCCCAAGCGCCCGCCCAGCGCTCCCAGGCCGGAACCCGTCCGCTGGCACGGCGGTCGGGGCAGCGACGCCAAACGCAGACGCTCATCCAGACAAGCCGGGGTCCGCACCTTCGCTGGGCATCGCGGCGAGGCCGGCGAGACAACGCCCGGCTTCGCCGAAGGGCGTGCCGTGGGTCGGTCAGCGTCGCGCGACATCCTACGTTCGTTTGCAGCGGTACACCGTGGGACGGAGCACGCCCCCTGTTCTGGACAGAGGGCGGAGTCGCCTTGGCAGGCGCGCCCGTTAGATTGCCGCCCGTGACGAACGACGAGTGGCGTGTCGAGGTCGATCTCGACGACGAGGAGCACGGCGCCACGTTCTCGGAGCGGATCCGCGCGCTCGACCTTGACGAGGAGGCGCAGAAGCGTCTCGGCGGAAACGTGACGGTGACCCGGGACGGGCCCCACATGTTCCTCTACGCCACCAGCGAGCAGGCCTCGCGCGAGGCGGAGCGGGTGGCCCGCGACCTGCTCGAGGCCGAGGATGTGAGCGGGACGGTGCGCGTGACCCGCTGGCATCCCGACGCCGAGGCGTGGCTCGACGCCTCTGTGCCGTTACCGCAGACAGAGCAGCAGCGCGAGACGGAACGCCGCCGCCACGAGGCCGCGCAGGTGGCGGAGGCCGCCGAGGAGGGGGAGTGGGACTACGAGGTGCATGTGGACCCGCCGGGGCACCGCGAGGCGGTCGAGCTCGAGGAGAAGCTGAACGCCGAGGGGCTGCCCGTGAGGCGGCGCTGGAAGCACGTGAGCATCGGAGCGCCCACGGACGAGCAGGCGGAGGAGATCGCGGCGAAGGTGCGCGCCATGGCGCCCGAGGGCACCGAGGTGACAATCGGCGCGACGGAGATTCAGCACCCGCTGTTCGTCTTCTTCGGGCGGGCGCTAGACCGCTTCCGCTAGGCGCCTAAAGCTCCTACCGCGCGTGCGTTGCTTCCGCTACCTCTACTGGACTCGGCCGCCCAGTGGTTGCGTCGCACCGGGGGTTGGCCGGGTGCGGAGGAGCGAACGTCGGTCCTGCCGGGATCGACCCGAGCGCGAGCGGGGGGAGTGGAGGACGCGGTCACCACACGCGAAAGTGCTCGCCCGGCTATCGCCGCGCGTCACCCCATGCGGCCACACGGCATCGAAGCAAGCGCGCCAACCGGTCGCCTCAGTTGCGGTGTTTCTCCACCCAGAGAACTGGCCCCGTAGTCGATCCCGTTCGCCCTCATAGTGCGTTGCCCCGTCGCGCTGGTCGCGCGGCCTACTACCGCTCTCCGGCCGGAATTGTTGGCCACAGGGCCAGCTAAGAAGATGGTACTCCGCTGAGCGCTAGTAGAGACGGATTTTCGCTAAGCGGCGAGTCCGCGACGCCCCATGCAGCTTCCCTCGTGGGTGCCGGGAAGGCTCAAGAGCAGGAATCCTGCCAGGAGGAGGGCGTGGCGACACCAGGTGAGGACGCCGCTTCTGGTAGTACCTGCTCACGATGACCGCTCGGGTGGACCAGAACGGCGAGACGCTCCACCAGATCCACACCGACCCGCGCTCCGGAGCGAAGTACCTCGTGACGGTGAGGAAGGACGTGCAGTACCCGTTCCACCTTGCCGAGCCGCCGGCGCCGGGCGGGTGACGGGCTCCAGCGGCGGCGTCGCCGGCCGATTCGAGCTCGGGAGATCGCCCGCGCCGCCATAATTGGCGGTGATGGAGGAGGCTGGTGTGTCGGCCTGGCGGCCGATCTTCGACGCGTTCGAGTCCCGGGACGACGAGCGGATCGTCGCCCACTGCGACCCCGAGATCGAGTGGCATACGCTCTGGCCGGGCATGGAGCGCGTCTTCCACGGGTGGGAGGGCGTCACCCGATGGCGAGCGGCCATCGACGAAGCGCTGGCCGGGCTTTCGCTGCAGATGGATGAGGCGATCGAGCTGCAGCCGAATCTCTTCTTCCTCGCCTACCGCCTGTCCGCGCAGGGTCGCCACAGCGGCGTCGCCTCGCACATGGAGATCTACGACCTCTGGAAGCTGCGCCACGGCAAGCTCGTCTGCAGGCGCACCTTCCGAGCGCGAGCTGACGCGCTCGCGGCGGTTGGGGAGCTGGTCGGCTGATGCCGCACTTCAGCGAGCAGGTCGATACGCTCGAACGCTGGCGGCTCTTCCCGGGGCGGGAGCGCGGGGACGGGGCCGAGGGGATCGCGCTGACCTTCGACGACGGCCCCGACCAAGACGACACGCCGGCGGTGCTCGACGCGCTCGATGCGGCCGGTGCGCGGGCCACGTTCTTCCTCGTCGGCGAGCAGGTGGAGGCCGAGCCCGCCATCGCCCGGGCGATCCTCGAGCGCGGCCACGACGTTCAGCTCCACGGTTACGGCCACGTGGCCCACGAGCTCCTGACGCCGGATCAGGCTCGCGACGACCTGGAGCGCGGCCTCCAAGTGCTGCGAGAGGCCACCGGCGTCGACCCGCGCTTCTACCGCCCCCCTTACGGTCGCTTCTCGAAAGCCTCCTACGAGGCGTGCCTGGCACTCGGCCTAGAGGCGGTGTACTGGTCGGCCTGGGGGACGGACTGGGAGACGATCTCCCCGCAGCGGATCGCCGACCTGGTCATCCCCGACCTGTCGGCCGGGGCCGTGGTGCTCCTGCACGACTCCTCCCGCTACGGCCACCGCCCCAGCGCACGGCCGACGGTCGAGGCGCTGCCGCTGATCGCGGCGGGCGCCGCCGGCGTCGGCCTGCGGTTCACAACGCTGGCCGAGGCGTCGACGGCCGTTAGGCGCTCGCCGCCGTGAGCGTGCTCCGGCTCGCGGTGGACCGCCACGCCCGCCACGACCAGCGCCACGCCGAGGCCTCCTGGAGCGACGGCACCTGGGCGAGCACCACGATGCCGATCACCGTGGCGGTCGCGGGCAATTGGGAAACCATCAGCGCATACCTCGACCGGGCCAGGCGGCACATCGCCAACTGTTCGCTGACGTATGGGATCACCAACGACGAGATCCCCACGCCCGCGTCACCGGTCCCGCGCCTCAGTGCCGAGTCGCATGGAGCGCGATAGCGCCGATGGCGCTGTTGCCTTTCCGCCGAAGCAGGAGGCAATAGCTGCGTACTCGCTCGCCCGACGACAGGCCGCTCCCCAAAGACCAGCCCGCGGGCGTTCCTTATCGGCTTCGATCGCGAGCGCCCGGGCGGCCCGCCGACCCGCCGGCCAGTCTTAGCGGACGACAAGGACGTCAGATGGGGCGCGATGAACGACCTTCGAACTGACCGACCCCATCAGAAGGCGCTGGACCGTGTTGAGGCCGCGGCTCCCGACAATGACGAGGTCCGCATCGTCGGCCGCATTCACGATTACCGAGCCCGGATCACCCTGGCCCAAGATCGTCTCGGCGTCGATGTTGCGTTCGGACAGGAACGCGCGAGCCTCCTCGAGATCCCGGCGCCGCCGCTCGACCTCAGATGGGTTCAGGTGACCGCCCTCCGTGATCCCGGTGTCAACGCGCGGCTCGGCGGCCGCGACGACGACAATCTGGTCGCCATCGCCGGCAATAGCAACGGCGCGTTCCAGCGCCCGCTTGCTGTGATCCGACCCGTCGTAGCCGACCACGATCTTCATCGCATCCTCCCCGAGCAGCGGACTGACCGGCGGATCCTAACCTCAAGGCGAGCAATCTGCGGGTGAGGAGCCGGACGAGCGCGCCGGTCCGCGCTCCGGCGGGCCACGCTCCTCGCGGCGGCCCGCGGCGGCGCCTCCGTGAGCCCGGTCGTCCCCGGCCGCGTCGCCGTGGTGGTCGCCGTGCTCACCGGAACCGAGATTTGTCAGGCGTAACAGAGCGCATCGCCCGGCCTGAAGGGAACGGCCCTGCGCAGCGGCAGCCCGATGACCACGAGCGCGAGCACAACCGTGCCCACGAGCGCGACTGCCACGTGCGAGCGCGGGAAGACGACCACCACCTCCACCTCGAGCAGTTCGCGCGCGAGCCACACGAAAGCGCATTCGATCAAGTAGCCGAGCGGAACGCCAACGACCCAGCCGAGCGCGGCGAGCACCAGGCCCTCGCTGGCGAATATCCGGCGCAGGTCGCGCGCCCGCGCGCCGATGCAGCGGAGGATCCCGATCTCGCGCGTGCGCTCCAGGACGCTTGTTGTGATCGAGTTCACGAGTCCGACCATGCTGATCGCGACCACCAGGAAGCCGAGCACCGCGATCGACGTGGTCAGGACCTTGTTCTGCTCTACATTCTCGCGCTCTCCCACGTACGTGATCTCGGGGCCGACCTCGTAGCCGCGGGCGGTCAGGTCGTCCTCGATGCGTGTCGTGGCGCGGTCGATCACGTCGTGATCGTCCGAGGTCGTCGTTACCCACATGAAGTTGACCCCGTCCGGTGATCCGAGCAGCTCGCGCGCGGTCGCGAGCGGTATGAAGGCGACCTTGCCGTTCTCCTGGATGTTCGAGGCAACGCCGATGACGCGGAAGCTCGCCGGCCCCGTCCCCGTCGCGAGCTGCACGCGGTCGCCGACCTCGATCCCGTCGGCCTGCGCCATCCGCGCTCGAAAACCACCATTCGCGCGGCAGTCTCCTCGTCCGCACGGGTGTGCCACCTGCCCTCTTCGATGTCGTAGCCGAAGTTCGTGTCCGCGCCGACGCCGTACAGGACCGCTTCTCGCTCTGCGCCCCGGATGTCGTTGATGAATGCGCGCTCGATCCCGTCCACTCCCGGGACGTCTCGGATCACGCGCTCCGCACGTGAGTCGAGCGGCCGCCGGAGGTTAGAGCCGATCGTGATGTCGAAAACATCGCCGACGAGCTGCGAGTGGGTCGCTGATACCTGAGCCGACGGGCCGTCCCCGGCGGGAGACCAGACCGCGTTTGTCGAGTCTTGGCTGCGCACCCGGATCGGGAGCGCTGGCCGGAGTAGCGCCGACCTGCGCGCGGAGCTCGGCGAGGCCACAGGAAACCTCGACATGCCGAAGTCTCTGCGAGAGCGCCATTGGACCAACAGCCCGCGCGCGTGCGACCGCGAGCGGCGTCTGCTGGCGCCGGCACGACGCCGTGGCGGCTGCTTAACGAGCGACGTTGCAGCGAGCGTTGCAGCGCAGTGGCCCGCTGCTCCGCTCTACGAGGCGGCGGCACAGAGGGAGTACCGCCACGGGGATTCGAACCCCGGTTTCCGCCGTGAGAGGGCGGCGTCCTAGTCCCCTAGACGATGGCGGCCCGTCGGCGGGCGATTGTAGCGACCGGGGTGGGCGTGCCCAGGTCGTCCGGATATGCTTGCGCCGTTCATCGGCCGGTGGCTTAGGGAAGTCCGGTGCGAAGCCGGCGCGGTCCCGCCACTGTGAACGGGCGCTGATGCGTCGCGGATGCCACTGGGAAGCCGACGGCTTTCCGGGAAGGCGCGGCGCTGAGTCCGAAGCCAGGAGACCTGGTCCCGGTCGGAGCCATAACGACCCTCGAGGAAAGGGTGGCCAATGACCAACCGCATCCGGGGCCTCGCCATCGGCCTCGCCATTACCGCAACCGCAGTTGGGGCGCCGAGCTCCGCAGCAGCGCCGGTGTCGTTGAACGTTCGCGTCGAGGGCGCCGCGAAGACGATCTTCGACGGGACGGCGACCACCGACGGCCACGTCATCACCACGCCGTCGAGCGGCGGTCCCCGGGCGTGCGACGGCACCAACGGCGGCGCTCACCAGACGCCGGTGCCCGTAGCTACGGCCGCCCTCGACGACGCGAGCCGGACGGGCGCGTTCGGTTGGGACGGCACCTATGGCAACTTCGGCATCGACGACTTCTTCGTGACCCGCATCGGCGACGAGACCGCGGATCCCGACAGTGAGTTTTGGTCGCTCTACATCAATCGCAAGTCCTCCGACCAGGGGGGCTGTCAGAAGCAGGTCGGTGCGGGGGACGAGGTCCTTTGGGCGCGGATCTCGTTCATCGGGCCGCCCTCGGTCCCGCTGGAGCTCCGCGGGCCGGGTGCCGCGCGCACGAGTGAGACGGTGAACGTGCAGGTCGTTGACGGCGAATCGGGCGCCCCCCAGCCGGGCGCCACCGTGAACGGCTCGCCCACCGGGAGTGACGGAGTAGCAGCGCTGAGCTTCGCCGATGCGGGGGTGTATCGGCTGAAGGCCGAGAAGCCGGGAGCGATTCGCTCCAACTCGCTGGCGCTGTGTGTGGATCCGCCCGGCGCCGATCCGTGCACGTCGGGCGACAAGTCCGCGCCGAGGATCGTCCAGGTCGACCTCCCGGGGAAGGACCTCGCCAGCGAGCGCGGCCAGTCGCGCACGATGGTCGTGTCGTGGCAGGCCGACGATGGGAACGGGGCCGGCCTGTCGCACTACGCCGTCGAGGTGCGCGAGACAGGGAGCGGCATCCGGGCCAGCCAGGCCCAGGCAGGCGAATGGCGGTCGATCGCCGACCGCATCGCTACTCCCACGGCGCGCTTCCGCGGCGAGTCCGGCAAGGCGTACCAGTTCCGTGTGACCGCGGTCGACCGCGCCACCAACAGGGGCACGGCCGAGTCGAACACCATCCTCATGCCCGTCGACGACCGCGACCGCCGGCTGCTGGACTTCTCGCGCGGCTGGACGCGTACGCCGCGCGCGTCGGCATGGGGCAAGACCGTGAGGCGCACTACGGACGCCGGGCGCACGGCCAGGCTGCGGTTCGAGGGCCGGCGGGTGTCGCTGATCGGCCGGCGGCTGCCGAAGGGCGGCCGGCTGCGGGTGAGCGTCGGCGGGCGCCGGAAGGTGCTGAACCTGCGTGGACGCTCGGGCTACCGGCGCGTCCTCTGGACGAGCCGCCGGATGCGCGACGGCGCCCACGTGCTGCGGATCCGCAGCCTGGGCGGCGGTCCGGTCGAGGTCGACGCCGTGGCGCCGAGGCCGTGAGCAAGATCGCGCTCGCCGCACTCGTTGTTCTGATGGGCCTCGGGGCGCCCGCCGATGCGGCCGCCCCGAAGGTCCGCCAACTCGTCGTCTTCCGGGACGGCAGCGCGACGAGCGAGACGGTCTCCACGCGCGCGACGCGCGTGCGCGTGGAGGGGCGCCGCTGCGCCGCCGGCGACCGGACGGCGCTCGCCGCCCTCGTCCGCAGCCGCCCGGGGCGCCTCAGGCTGCGCGACTTCGGCGCCTGCTCCAGCCGGACGCGCGACGGCGCCGGGCTGTTCGTGCAGGGCATCCGCGGCGACCGGAACCGCGGCCAGAACGGATGGGTCTACAAGGTGGGCCGTCGCGCCGCGACGGCCGGAGCCGCCGATCCGGGCGGCCCATTCGGCCGCGGCCGGCTGCGGGCCGGCCAGCGCGTCACGTGGTTCTACTGCCGGCTTCGCCAGGGGGGCTGCCAGCGCACGCTCGAGCTCAGGTGGCGGGCCGAGCCCGGCACGCTGGTGGCGACCGTGCGCGGCTACGACGACGAGGCCCACGGCGTGGCCGTGGCCGGGGCGACCGTGAGCGCCGGGGGCGTCTCGACCCTGACCGACGCGAACGGACAGGCCCGCCTCCCGCTGCCCGCCGGGCGCTACCGCGCCGTGGCGGAGAAGGAGGGGCTGGTGAGATCGTTCGCCGAGCGGGTCGAGGTGCCGTGAGACGCACGCTCCTACTCGCCGCCCTGGCGGTCGCCACCGCGCTGCCGAGCGGCTGCGGGCTCGGCGCGGGTGAGGAGCAGGAGGGCGGCGCCGAGCTGAGCGTGACGCGCGACTTCGGGCACGAGGAGCTCGGCTCCGCCCGCATCGGCACGCTGCGAGAGGATCAGACCGTCATGCGCCTCCTGCGCTCGGAGTTCGATGTCGAAACCCGCTACGGCGGCCGCTTCGTGCAGGCGATCGACGGGCTCGAGGGGGCCGGCCCGGCCGGCACGAGCGACTGGTTCTTCTTCGTGAACGGCATCGAGTCCGGGACGGGGGCCGCGGAGTACGAGCTCTCGCCCGGCGACCGAATCCAGTGGGATCACCGCAGGTGGGGCGCGGCCATGCGCGTGCCGGCGATCGTGGGCGCGTTCCCCGAGCCGTTCCTGCACGGCACCGAGGGCGAGCGGCGCCCGGTGCGGGTGGAGTGCGACGACGTGGAGTCGGATCCCTGCCGGGACGCCAAGCGGGCGCTCGACCGGGCGGGGGTGCCCACGTCGGGCTCGTCGCTCGGCGCGCCGGGCACCGAGGCGGTCACGCGGCTCGTGGTCGCGCTCTGGCCGCGCGCTCGCATCGTGCGCGGCGCGCCGACCCTCGAGGAGGGGCCGGAGGCGAGCGGCGTGTTCGCTCGCTTCGAAGAGGACGGGCGCTCGCTCGAGCTGCTCGACGAGCAGGGCGAGCCGGCCCGCACCGTTCGGCCCGGCGAGGGCATCGGGCTGGTGGCGGCGCTGCGTCCGCGCGCGGAGGAGCTGCTGTGGCTCGTCACGGCGCTGGACCGGGACGGGCTCGCCGCGGGCGTCGCCGCGCTCGAGGAGGACCGGCTGCGCGACGCATTCGCCGTCGCGGCGACCGGGCAGACCGTGGAGAAGCTCCCCCTGATCGGCCGATGACGCTGATCCCGACCTATCGCAGCCGGCCGAGCGCGCTGCACGCTGCGCGGGCGGGGGTCGGGGCCGCCTTCTGCTGCGCGTTCGCCCTCGCCGGGGCGCTGTACCGGCACCCGCTGATCCTCGCCGGCGCGCTCGGCGGGGTGGTGGTGGCCGGTGTGGCCGCCGGGGTGGGCCGCGAGGTCGGACGGTCGCTCCAGCTGGCGCTGCCGTTCGCGCTCCTCGTGGCGATCGTCAACGCCCTCGTCTACCAGGGCGGGGAGACGCTTCTCGTCCGGGGCGGCGAGTTCCTCGGCCGGCGCTGGGACGTGACGCTCGAGGCCGCCGCGGAGGGTGGGTTCATGGGCCTTCGGATCGTGGTGATGATCGCGGCCCTCGGCGGGCTGATGTCCGCGGCCGTGGATCCCGACCAGCTGCTGAAGGCGCTCCGCCGCGTCTCCTACCGCTCGGCGCTCACGGCCACGCTCGCAACGCGGCTTGTCCCGGTGCTTGCCCGGGACGCCGGCCGCATGGGCGACGCCCGCCGCTGCCGCCCCGAGCCGGCCGGCCGGCTGGCGGTGGTGCGGGCCGCGCTGGCCGGATCGCTCGACCGCGCCGTGGACGTGGCGGCCGCTCTCGAGGTGAGGGGCTACGCGCTCGCCGGCCGGCCGCCCCGCGCCCGGCGGCCCTGGTCGCGGCACGACCTGCGAATCGCCGCCGCCGCGCTGGCGGTGGCGGCTGTGGCGATCGCGGGCGCCGTCGCCGGCGCGGGGCGAATGGAGGCCTACCCGACGCTCGACCTGGCGCTCGGCCCGGCCGAGCTGGCCATCGCCGCCGCGTTCGTGGCGCTCGGGGCGGCGCCCTTCGCGGGGCGCGCGGCGCGGATGGGGGTGCCGCGTGGCTGAGCCCGTCGTCCGCGCCGAGCGGTTCTCCTACTCCTATCCGGACGGCCCCGGGCGGTCGCTCCACGACATCTCGCTCGAGATCGAGCCCGGCACCTTCACCGTCCTGGCGGGCCTGTCCGGCTCGGGCAAGTCGACGCTGCTGCGCGCCCTCTGCGGGCTCGTCCCGCACTTCCACGGCGGCGAGGCGAGCGGCGAGCTCGTGGTCGGCGGGCTCGACGTGCGAGAGCACGGCCCGGGTGAGCTGGCCGCGGTGTGCGGCACGGTCTTCCAGGAGCCCGAGACCCAGGTGGTAATGGGTGGCGTGCGCGCCGAGCTCGAGCTGCCGCTCGAGCACCGCGGCGAGCCGCCGGCCGCGCTGGCGCGGGCGGTCGAGGAGACGGCGCTGGCGCTGGGCGTGGGACACCTGCTCGAGCGCCGCACCGACACGCTCTCCGGCGGCGAGCTTCAGCGCGTCGCGCTGGCGGCGGCGATGGTCCACGGCCCCGAGCTGTTGCTGCTGGACGAGCCGACATCGCAGCTCGACCCCGTGGCCGGCGACGAGCTGGTGTGGCTGCTGCGCAGGCTGAACGAGGACTGGGGCACGGCCGTGGTCGTGGCCGAGCACCGGCTCGAGCGCTGCCTGCCGGCCGCGGACCGCGTGATCGCCCTGGTAGAGGGCCGCGTGGCGTGCGACGCGCCACCGGGCGAGTACCTCGCCTGGGCCGCCGAGGCGATGCCGGCGCTGGCCACCCCGGCGTCCCGCCTGTTCGCTCTCGCCGGGCTCCCGGGGCGGCCCGCCTCCGTGAAGGAGGCCCGCGCGGGGCTGCGGGAGGCGGGCCTGGCGCCCCAAGCGGCGGGGGCGCGGGGCGACGGCGACCCGGCGCCCGGCTTCCTGAGTCGCCTGCTGCGGCGGGACGACCGCCTCGCGCCGGCCCTGGCGCTGCGCGGCCTCTGGTTCGAGATCGAGGACGGGCCCACCGTCCTGCGGGGGCTCGACCTCGAGCTCCGCCCCGGCGAGCGTGTTGCCCTCATGGGCCGCAACGGGGCCGGCAAGAGCACCCTGCTCCGCCTCGCCAAGGGCCTGGCCGAGCCCACCCGCGGCCGGATCGAGCGGACCGGCGAAGTGGCGCTCCTGCTCCAGACCCCCGGGGACTACCTCATCCACGAGCACGCCGTCGACGACGCAGGAACCGCGGGCGTCGAGGCCGCCGGCCTGGCCGGGCGCGAGCAGGCCGATCCGCGCGACCTGTCCGGCGGCGAGCGCCAGCGCCTCGCCCTCGAGGTGGTGCTGGCCGGCGGGCAGCACGCGGCGGTGCTGCTCGACGAGCCCACCCGCGGCATGGACCGCGCCCACAAGGACGGTCTCGCCGAGCGGATCCGCGCGCTGGCCGCCGCGGGCGCGGCCGTGGTCGTGGCGACCCACGACACCGAGTTCGCCGCCTCGTTCGCCGGGCGCGTCGTCCTGCTCGGCCAAGGGGTGGTGATCGGCGACGGCCCGCCCCTCGAGGTGCTTGGCGGTGGCCGTCATTTCTCGACCGAGGTGGCCCGGGTCACGGGCGGCGCCGCGCTGCTTCCGGAGGAGGCGGCGAGAGTGCTGGTCGCCTTGGAGGTGCTGGGGTGACCTGGCAGGCCGCCTCGATCGTCGTGCTCGCGTGCGTCCTGGCGGCCGGCTTCGCCTGGTACGAGCGCGACAAGCCGCCCTCGCGGGTGATCGCCCTGGTGGCCACCCTCGCCGCGCTCGCCGTGGTGGGCCGGCTCGCCTTCGCCGCGATTCCGAACGTCAAGCCCACCACCGACATCGTCCTGTTCGCCGGCTACGCGCTCGGCGCTGTCCCCGGCTTCGCGGTGGGCGCCGTGACGGCGCTCGTGTCGAACGTCTTCCTCTCCCAGGGCCCCTGGACGCCGTGGCAGATGGTGGGCTGGGGCGCCGTGGGCGTGGGAGGCGCGCTGCTGGCGCGCATGCTCCGCGACCGTGAGCCCGGGCGCCTCCTGCTCGCCGCCGTCTGCGGCGTCGCCGGCCTCGCCTTCGGCGCCTGGATGGACCTGTACCAGCTCACCCTGGCCGCGCACCAGGACCTCGACACCTATCTCGCCCTCTCGGCGAGCTCCCTGCCCTACAACCTCGCTCACGCGACCGGAAACGTGGTGTTCTGCCTCTTGATCGGACCCGTCTTCATCCGCGCCCTGCGCCGCTACCGGCGCCGATTCCGGGTGCGCTGGGCCGCACCGGCGGCGGCCGGCGCGGCGCTGATCCTGCTGCTCGTCGCCCTACCGGCGGCCGCCGGCGCCGCGACCCCCGCCGAACGCGCCGAGCGCTGGCTGCTCCGCGCGCAGAACGACGACGGCGGCTTCGGCGCCGCGCCGGGGCAGGCGTCGAGCCCGCTCTACACCGGCTGGTCGGGCCTCGGCCTCGCCGCGGCCGGCCGCAACCCGCGCGACATCGGGCGCCGCGGCGGCCGCTCGCTCGCCTCGTACGTGCAGCGCGGCGCCCGGTCGGTCGGCGACATCGGGGAGATCGAGCGCACGGTGCTGCTGCTGAAGGCGGCCGGGCTGTCTCCCCGCCGGTTCGGGGGCCGCGACCTGGCGGCCGCCATTCGCGCCCGGCGCCGAGCCGACGGGTCGATCGCCGGCTTCGTGAGCTACACGGCCTTCGGGATCCTCGCGCTGCGGGCGGCGGACGTCCCGGCCGGCGGCTCGACGGTCGCGTGGCTGGCCTCCGCGCAGAACGAGGACGGCGGGTTCGGCGTGGCGCCCGCCTCGACGAGCGACAGCGACATGACCGGCGCGGCCCTGCAGGCGCTCGCGGCGGTGGGGCGCAAGCGCGGCGCCGCGGCCAGGCGGGCGGCGGACTGGCTGCGCGCGAACCAGAACGACGACGGCGGCTTCGGGCAGTTCCGGGGGCGGGACTCGAACGCCCAGTCCACCTCGTACGCGGTCCAGGGATTGGTGGCCGCGAATGCGGGCGGCGCTCCGCTCTCGCGCGCGCTCGCGTACCTGCGCGGGCTGCAGCGCCGTGACGGCAGCGTGGCGTACTCGTCGACGAGCCGGCAGACGCCGGTGTGGGTGACCGCGCAGGCGCTGCTGGCGCTCGAGCGGGCTCCGCTCCCCGTGGCCACCGCGCCGCGCGCGAAGCGGCCCCGCGCCGCGGCCGCGGATCCTCAGGCGGCGCCGGCGGCGCCCGCGCCGCCCCCGTCCGGGAACGACGGCGGCGGCGGCGAGAAGCAGGCGGCCGCCGCGCAGAAGCCGGCGCGTCCGGCCGACGAGGCGGAGGCCGACGCGAGCGGCCCGCCGGCGGCGCCGCCGGACCGCCGGACACGCAGATCGAGCCGGATCGGAGCACGATCACCACCGCGCTGCCCGACCCGAGCGCCGCGCGCGCGGCCGAGGACGCGGGCGACCAGGGCGTGCCGGTGGGCCTCGTCGCCGCTGCGGTGGCCGCGACAGTGGGACTCCTGGCGCTCTTTCGCCGCCGCCTCGTGCCCCGGCGTTTTCGGGGCTCGCGCGACGCTGTGACATAGTCCTCGGATGGTCGAGCAGGACCCCTTCGAAGGCGCGCTGCAGCGGGTCGAGCAGCTGCGCGAGCACTACAACGCGCCAATGGAGGTGGCGGTCCGCAAGGACATCGGCCGCATCGACGACCTCTGCCGGAGGCTGATCGCGGCGGCGCCGATCGTGTTCGTGGCCACCTTCTCGCGGGAGGGCCGGTGCGACGTGAGCCCGCGCGGCGGGCCGCCCGGGTTCGTCACCGTGCTCGACGACGGGCACCTGGCGATCCCGGACGCCACCGGCAACCGCCGGCTCGACACGCTCGAGAACATCGTCGACAGCGGCCGCGCGGGGCTCATCTTCGTGATCCCGAGCCGCGACACCACACTCCGCGTGAACGGCCGGGCGGCCGTGAGCGCCGAACCCCGCCTGCTCGGGCGCATCACCCCGGTCGGGAAGCCGCCGAAGACGGCGATCGTCGTCGAGGCCGAGGAGGTCTACACCCACTGCCCCAAGGCGTTCGTGCGCTCGAAGCTGTGGGACCCGTCGACCTGGCCCGACCCGGCGGGGCTGCCCACCTCGGCCGAGGTGTCGCTCGCCCATCAGCGCAACCCGGAGCTGACGCTCGAGCAGGTCAAGACGCGCGAGCGCGAAGCGCTGCTGTACCGGCTCGACTGAATCGGCACAGCCGGGGTACGGCTAACCGCCCCCCGGCTCGCGGGCTAGCCACACCCAAGCGCTGCCGCGCAGCGTGCATCCTCGATCGTCATGACTGCCGCCACGGACCGCACGCGCTGGGCCGCGCTCCTCGTGCTCTGCGCCGGGATGCTGATGATCGTCCTCGACGCCACGATCGTGAACGTGGCCCTGCCCTCCATCCAGGACGACCTGGGCTTCTCGCAATCGAGCCTCGCGTGGGTCGTGAACGCGTACCTGATCGCGTTCGGCGGCCTCCTGCTGCTCGCCGGCCGCCTCGGCGACCTGATCGGCCGCAGGCGGATGTTCCTGATCGGCCTCGGCGTATTCACAGCCGCCTCGCTGCTGTGCGCGGTCGCTCAGACGCAGGAGATGCTGATCGGCGCGCGCTTCCTGCAGGGCGCCGGCGGCGCGATGACCTCGGCGGTCATCCTCGGGATGATCGTGACGATGTTCCGCGAGCCGCGCGAGCAGGCCAAGGCGATCGGCGTGTACAGCTTCGTCGCGTCGGCCGGCGGCTCGATCGGGCTGCTCCTCGGCGGAGTGCTGACCGAGGCCATCAACTGGCACTGGATCTTCTTCGTGAACCTCCCGATCGGCGCGGCCACGGCGCTGTTCGCCCTGAGGCTGGTCGAGAAGGACGAGGGGCTCGGCTTCCGCGAGGGCGCCGACGTGCGCGGCGCGCTCTACGTCACCGGCGCGCTGATGCTCGGCGTGTACACGATCCTCGAGGCCGGCGACCAGGGCTGGGGCTCCCTCCACACGATCGGGCTCGGCGCCGTCTCGCTGGCCCTTCTCGCGGCCTTCGTCGTCCGCCAGACGCGGATCCCCAACCCGCTGATGCCGCTGCGGCTCTTCCGCTCGCGCACCGTGGCGGGGGCGAACGCGGTGCAGGCCCTGTTCGTCGGAGGGATGTTCGGGATGTTCTTCCTCGGGGCGCTGTACATGCAGCGGGTGCTCGGCTACGACGCGCTCGAGGTGGGCCTCGCGTTCCTGCCCACGACCATCGTGATCGGCACGCTGTCGCTGGGCTTCTCGGAGCGCCTCAACATGCGCTTCGGCCCTCGCGCGACGCTGCTCCCCAGCCTCGTGTTCATCGGCGCCGGGCTGCTCCTGTTCGCGCGCACCCCGGTCGACGGCACCTACGTGACCGACCTGCTCCCGTCGATGGTCCTGCTCGGCGCCGGCGCCGGCCTGGCGTTCCCGGCCCTGATGACGCTCGCGATGTCGGACGTCGCGCCGAGCGAGTCCGGGCTCGCCTCCGGCCTCGTGAACACCACGCTCCAGGTGGGCGGCGCGATCGGCCTGGCGGTGGTGACCACGTTCGCCACTGAGCGCACGGAGGGCCTGATTGCCCAGGGCGAGTCCACGGCTGAAGCGCTGACCTCGGGCTACCACCTGGCGTACCTGATCGGCGCGGGGCTGGTGGCCGTGGCCATCGTGATCGTGCTGACCGTGATGCGGCCCGGAAGCTCCACCGAAGCGGCAGAGGCGGAGCCCGCCGAGGCTGCGGCGTGACGCGCAGGGCGCCGGCTCAGCCGCCCATCGCCCGAGCCACGAGGCGGTCCAGCACCCGGGCCGGCAGCACAGCGGCGACCGGGGCGCGCACCTTCGCGTCGCGGCCGACCAGGTAGCGAGCCCGCGGGCGCTTCGCGGTCAGGGCGTGGCCGATCGCCTCGGCCACCTCGCGCGGCTCGACCCCGGTCTCGGTGGCGATCTTCGTGGTCTGCTTGCGAAGCGCCTCGACCATGCGCCCGTAGAGGCGCGCGGCCTCGGGCGGCGCGTCGGCGGCCAGCTCGCCGGCGAGCTCGTCGCCCTTTTTCCAGATGGGCGTCTTCACCCCGCCCGGCTCGATCACAACGACGTCGACTCCCTGGGAGAGGAGCTCGCGACGCAGCGTGTCGCTGACCGCCTCGAGGGCGAACTTCGAGGCGTGGTAGGCGCCCACCAGCGGCAGCGCCACCCGCCCGCCGATCGAGCTGACGTTCACGATCCGGCCGCGCCCGGCCCGGAGCGCCGGCAGGAACTGCTGGGTGACCGCGAGCTGGCCGACCAGGTTGACCTCGAGCTGGTGGCGGAACTGGTCGAGCGGCAGGAACTCGAGCGGTGCCGCCACGGCAATGCCGGCGTTGTTGACGAGCCCGGCCAGCGGGCCGTCGCCCAGCTCGGCGCGCGCCGCGGCGATTGACTCGGCATCGGTCACGTCGAGCCTGACCGTGCGCACGCCCTTTGCCGACAGCCGCTCCGCGTCGTCGTCCTTCCGGACGGCGGCCACGGCGTCGAAGCCGAGCTCCCTCAAATGGAGCGCGGTGGCCTCGCCGATGCCTGACGAGGCGCCGGTGACGAGCACTGTTCCGGAGGGCACGTTGCCAGACTATCGGGGCTGTGGAAGTCGAAGACGCCATCCGAACGCGCCGCACCCACAAGGCCTACGGGGCCGAGCCGGTGCCGCGCGAGACGCTCGACGAGCTGTTCGAGCTGGCCCGCTGGGCCCCGAACCACAACCTCACGAATCCCTGGCGCTTCCGCGTGCTGGGGCCGGCTGCGCTCGCCCGGCTGAAGGAGGCCGCGGGCCCCGAGGCGGCGGCCAAGCTCGACCGCGCGCCCACGCTCGTGGCGGCCAGCCAGGTCGTCTCCGACGACCCGGTGCAGGACCAGGAGGACCTCTGCGCCGCCGCAACGGCGAGCTACATCGTCCTGCTCGGCGCGCACGCGCGCGGGCTGGCCGGCTACTGGCGCACACCCGCGGTGCTGCGCACGCCGGAGGGGAAGGCCGCGCTCGGGGTGGGCGGCGACGAGCGCGTGATCGGGCTGCTCCATCTCGGACCCCCGCGCCAGGAGCGCGAGGCGCCCGAGCGGCTGCCGCCGCCCGATTTCGTGACCTTCCTCGTGTAAACGGCCACCTACGTAACCTGACGCCTCATGATCCCGCGCCCGGACGCGCTGGCCGCCCTCGAACGCGAGTCCTTCGACCTGGTCGTGGTGGGCGGCGGGATCACCGGTGCCGGAGTGGCGCTCGACGCGGCGTCGCGCGGCTACAGCGTCGCCCTGCTCGAGAAGGCGGACTACGCCGCCGGCACCTCGAGCCGTTCCTCGAAGCTGATCCACGGCGGCCTGCGCTATCTCCAGAACCTCGACATCGGACTGGTCCGCGAGGCCCTGCTCGAGCGCTCGCTGCTGGTGAAGCTCGCCCCGCACCTCGTCAGGCCGCTCCCGCTGCTGGTGGCGAGCTTCGAGGGCAAGCGGCCCGACCGGCTGACCGGCGTGGGCCTCAACATGTACGACGTGATGGCATGGCGTCGCGGCCGCGACGAGGAGGAGGACTGGAGCCCGGCCCGGCACCGGATCGTCGAGGGATCGGAGGCGGTCGAGATGGCGCCCGCCCTGGCGGGGCGGGACCCGAGCGCCGCCTATCTCTTCTATGACTGCCAGACCGACGACGTCCGCCTGGTGCTGAGCGTGCTGGACGAGGCGGAGCGATTCGGAGCCGTGCTGGCCAACCGCTGCGAGGTCACCGGGCTGGTGGAGCGTGACGGCCGCGCCGCCGGCGTGCTGGCGCGCGACGCGGAGGGCGGCGGCGAGTTCGAGGTCGCCGCGGCGAACGTGATCAACGCCACCGGGGTGTGGGCCGACCGCCTGCGTCCCGACGAGCGCGACAGCGCGCGCGCCGAGAAGGTGCCGCGCATCCGCCCGAGCCGCGGCACGCACGTGACCGTCGCGCCCGAGCTGCTGCCGGTGGACGCCGGCGTGATCGTGCCCGCCCCGGGAGGGCGAACGATCTTCGTGCTGCCGTGGCTCGGCCGCACGCTGGTCGGGACCACGGACAACGACTACGAAGGATCGCTCGACCACGTGCCGGCCTCTGCCGAGGACGTCGCCTACCTGCTCCAGGCGGTGAACGGGTACTTCGGGACCGAGATCGCTCCCGGGGACCTGGCCGCGGCCTATGCCGGCGTGCGGCCGCTGATCTCGACCGGGGACCCGAAGAAGTCGGTCGACATCTCGCGCCGGGCCGAGCTGTACGAGACCGGCTCGGGCCTCGTCACGATCACCGGCGGCAAGCTCACCACCTGGCGGCGTATGGCGAAGCTGGCGGTGGACCGGATCGTGGAGCGCGAGGGGCGCGAGGCACCGTGCCGCACGGACGAGATACCGATCGGGCTGCCGGAGGACCCGGCCGCCCTGCCCGAGCTGCCCGGCGTGGAGGCGGACACCCGCGCCCACCTCGCGGCGCGCTACGGCCACGCCGCGCGCGACGTGCTGCGGCTCGCCGCGGCCGCGCCCCAGCTCACCCGCCGCATCAGCCCCGACCTGCCCGACATCGCCGCCGAGCCGGCCTTCGCCGCCGGCCATGAGCAGGCCCGCACCCTCGCCGACGCCCTGCTGCGCCGCACCCGGCTGGGGCTGCTCGACGCCAGGCGCCTCGCCGTCCCGGGCTCAGAGGGCGCGCGGCTCGCGGCGCGCGCGATGGGCGGCGAGCTCGGCTGGGACGACGCGCGCGTGGACCGGGAGCTGCTCGACTGGGTCACCGTGGCGGGGCTCGAGGGGCTCGTGCCCGGCGGTGCCGAGCCGCCGGCGTGGGCGGGCGCGACCGAGGAGGCGCCGCTGCGAGCGGGCGCCGCCCCCGAGGAGGCGGCGTGACCCGCCTGATGGGGATCGTCAACGCGACGCCGGACTCGTTCTCCGACCCCCAGGGCGCCAAGCCGCTCGACGAGCTCCTCGCCCGGGCGCACAAGCTGGTGGAGGACGGCGCCGCGATCGTGGACGTGGGCGGCGAGTCGGGCCGCACCGATCGCGCGGCCGTGCCGGTGGAGGAGGAGATCGCCCGCGTCGTGCCGCTGGTCGAGCGGCTGGCGGACGAGGGGCTGACCGTCTCGGTCGACACCTGGCGCGCGGCGGTCGCGCGCGCCGGTCTGGCCGCCGGTGCCGCGATGATCAACGACGTGAGCGCGCTGAGCGACCCCGGCGTGGCGGACGCCTGCGCGGCGGCCGGGGCCACGCTCGTGATCACGCACACCCGCGTGCCGCCGAAGGTGAAGGGCTTCCCGGAGTACGCGGACGTGGTGGCCGACGTGATCGCGCTGCTCGCGGACCGGGCGGCCGTGGCCGAGGCGCGAGGCGTGGAGCGCGACCGGCTGGTCTTCGACCCCGGTATCGACCTCGGCAAGACCCCCGCCGAGTCGATCGAGGTGCTGCGCCGCCTCCCGGAGCTCGCCGTGCTGGGCGGGCCGCTGCTCGTGGCGGCCTCGCGCAAGGACTTCATCGGCGCGCTGACGGGCGGTGTCCCGGCCGCCCGGGACCCCGGGACGCTGGCCGCCGTGGACCGCGCGGTGGCGGGCGGCGCCGACATCCTGCGCGTGCACGACGTAGCCGGCGTGCGCGACTATCTCGCCGTGCGCGCGGCGCTGGACGGCCATCCGCCCGATGCCGGGCTCGCTCTCCCGGAGCACCTGCGCCGGGAGGCGGTGTGAGCGCCGTGCCGCAGGGCGGGGGCTGGCCGGCGCCGAACGAAGCGCCGTTCACGATCGCGCAGCTGTCCGACCTGCATTGCGGCTCCCCGCACTTCGTGCCCAGCCTGCTCGACCGGGCGCTCGTGGAGATCAACGAGCTGGAGCCGGACGTGGTGATCGTGTCGGGCGACCTGACCGGCGACGGGCTGCGCGCCGAGTACCAGTCGGCGCGCGACTACCTCGACCGGATCGCGTGCGACCGGATGCTCGTGATCCCGGGCAACCACGACTCCCGCAACGTCGGCTACGTGCACTTCGAGGAGCTGTTCGGCGAGCGCAAGTCGGAGCTGCACCTCGACGGCATCTCGATCCTCGCCGTCGACTCGACCGAGCCGGACCTCGACCACGGCCTGATCGGCCGGGGCCGGTACGACTGGATCGAGGAGCGCTTCGGGGAGTACGAGGCGTTCCTCCGGATCTTCGTACTGCACCACCACCTGCTGCCGGTGCCGGGCACCGGGCGCGAGCGGAACGTCGTGCACGACGCGGGCGACACGCTCGAGTGCCTGCAGCGCGCCGACGTGCACCTGGTGCTGTCGGGCCACAAGCACGTGCCGTACGCCTGGCGGCTCGAGAACCTGTTCGTGGTGAACGCGGGAACGGTGTCCACCACGCGCCTGCGCGGCAAGACGAAGCCCTGTTACAACGTGATCGAGGCGAGCACGGAGCGGGTGACGGTGTTCCGCAAGTACCCGTTCCACGAGCAGGACGCGATCCTCTCCTTCGACCCCCGCACGTACGAGTACGAGAAGGACCAGTCGCTGCTCGGCGAGACCGCGCACGGCTGAGTCGCCTGCGCGTGCCGGTCATCGCGCTGATCGACGGCGAGCACCATCCGGATGCGGTCCGGGAGCTGCTCGCGGCGCTCGACCTGGCCGGCGTGATCTTCTGCGGCGGGGAGGAGAAGCTCGCGCCGGGACCGCTCGAGCACCACTACGGGCGTCCCGTCGAGACCGAGCCCGAGGAGGCGCTGCGGCGGCTCGCGCCCGGCGCCGACGCCGTCGTCGACCTCGCCGACGAGCCAGTGCTGCCGCCGCGCGCCAAGCTGCGGCTCGCCGCTCTCGCCCTGCATCTCGGGCTGCGCTACGAGGCTCCCGGGCTGCGCCTCGAGCCGCCGCGCTACGAGCCCGTCGGCTTCGAGGGGCCCGGGCTGGCCGTGATCGCCAACGGCAAGCGGACCGGCAAGACGGCGCTCGCCTGCCACATGGCCCGGCTGCTGCGCGAGCGCGATCCGGTGATCGTCTGCATGGGGAGGGGAGGGCCGGCGCGGCCGGTGGTGGCGTCGCCCCAGACCTCGCTCGACGACCTGCTCGCGATCGCGGACGGCGGCGCCCACGCCGCCTCGGACTACCTCGAGGACGCGGTGCTGGCCGGCGTGCGCACCATCGGCTGCCGGCGCGTGGGCGGCGGCCTGGCGGGCGCGCCGGCCGAGTCGAACGTCCCGGAGGGCGCGGCGCTCGCCGCCTCGCTCGCGCCGGGCCTGATCTTGTTCGAGGGCTCGGGCTCGTGCATCCCCCCGGTGGAGGTGGACCGCACCGTCTGCATCGTCGGACCCGGGGAGCCGGAGCCGCTCGCCGAGTACCGCCTGCTGCGCGCCGACCTGGTGCTTGCCCACGCGGGCGCCGCAGCGCCTTCGGACGCGATTCGCTTCGAGCTCCGTCCCGAGCCGGCCGAGCCGCTCCCGGACGGCGCGCGCGTGGCGCTCTTCACCACCGGCGCGCCCCGGTGCGACGGGGTGGAGCCGGTGGTGGCCTCAACCAACCTGGCCCGCCGCGCGGCGTTGGCCGGCGACCTCGACCGCGCCGTCGCGGAGGGCTGCGACGTGTGGCTCACCGAGCTGAAGGCCGCCGCGATCGACACCGTCGCTGCGCGGGCGCGCTCCGAGGGCGTGCGCGTGGTGTTCGTGCGCAACCGCCCGGTCGGCGACGGCCTCGACGAGGCGCTCGTCAAGCTCTACGACGATGCCGCCTGAACAAGATCGGTCCGGCGCGGGCCGGCCCGCGCCCTCCCGCGAGGCGGAGACCATCGTCGTCCGCAAGGGCCATGGCCTGCCGTACTCGAAGGGCCTGATGGCGCAGGCGCTGTCGGCGACCGCGCTGTCCCAAGAGCGCTCCTTCGAGCTCGCGCGCCTGATCGAGCGCCGGCTCGGGGAGCGAGGCGAGGCCGAGATCGACGTGTCCGCCCTGCATGCGCTCGCCGAGGACGTGCTGCGGGAGCAGGAGGGCGAGCTGGCGGCGGCGCGCTACCGCGGCTGGCGCCGGCTCGACCGGCTGGACCGACCGCTGGTGGTGCTGATCGGCGGCACCACCGGGGTGGGCAAGTCCACGCTCGCCACGATGCTTGCGGCCCGCCTGGGCGTGAACCGGGTGATCGCCACCGACGTGATCCGCCAGGTGCTGCGTGCCTTCTTCACCGTGGAGGCCATGCCGACCGTGCACCACTCGGCGTTCGAGGCCGGCGGGGTGGCGGGCTACCGCGATCAGGCGGAGCGGGTCGGCACGGCGATCGCGGCAATCGTGGAGCGAGCGGCCGCCGAGGCCAAGCCGGTGGTGGTGGAGGGTGTGCACGTGGTCCCGGGCGGGGTGCATCCGCGCGTGCGCGAACGCTGCGTCCTCGTCGAGGCGCTCGTGATCGTCGACGACCCCGATCTCCACCGCGGACACTTCTCGCTGCGGCCGGGCACGCGGCCGGCCGAGCGCTACCTGGCGAGCTTCGACGAGATCCGGCGGGTCCAGGACCACCTCTGGGCGCGCGCCCGGTCCGAGCGGGTGGCGATCGTGGACAACGAGAACGTGGACCTCGCGCTGGCCCGGCTTATGGAGCTCGTGCTCGATGCCGTCCGGGAGGACGTGAAGTAGGGTTCCGCGGCCATGGCCGTCCTCCAGCGCAACGAGCTCGAGTCCAGTCCCCTCGCCGACCTTCACGCAATCGCGTCGGAGCTCGGGCTCGAGGGCTTCCGCAGCAAGCGGAAGGACGACCTGATCGGCGCGATCCTCGCCGCCCAGGGCGGCGATGAACCCGCGGCGGAGGTCGAGGAGGACGATCGTGAGCCGGACGAGGTGCCGGCGGAGGAGGCGCTCGAGTCCGCCCCGTTCGCGGGCGAGGCCGAAGAGGGCGAGGCGCCCGACGCCGAGGAGGAGGAGCCCGACGCCGAGGAGGAGCCGGCCGCCGAGGACGAGTCGGAGGTCGTCGAGGAGGAGCCCGAGGTCGAGGACGAGGTCTCCGACGAGGAGATCTCCACCGGCATGCTCGACGTCCTCACCAACGGCTCGGGCTTCCTGCGGCTCGACGCGGCCGGCCAGTCGCGCGGGGACGTCTACGTCTCGCCCGCGCAGATCCGCCGCTGCGAGCTGCGCGCCGGCGACGAGGTGAGCGGGCCGGTGCGGCCGCCGCGGCGCAACGAGCGCCATCCGTCGCTGGTCCGGGTGGAGACCGTCAACGGGGCGGACGCCGAGCCGCCCGAGCAGCGGCCCTGGTTCGGCGATCTCACGCCGGTGTTCCCGAGCGAGCGTTTCGCGGCGCCCGCCGCGTTCGACGCGGCCCCGTTCGGCAAGGGGTCGCGCGTCGCGGTCGGCGGCCCGCCCGGCGGCGGAGCGAGCACGCTGCTGCTCGAGGTGGCCCGGACGCTCGCCGAGCGGTACCCCGACCTGAGCCTGCAGGTCGTGCTGGCGGGCGTCAGGCCGGAGGAGGTCGCCGCGTGGCGGGAGGGCGGTCAGCCCGTCGTCGGCGGCAGCTTCGAGCGCTCACCGGAGGCCCAGGCCCAGGCCGCCGAGCTGGCCGTGGAGCGGGCCAAGCGCCTGGTGGAGCGGGGCGCGCACGCCGCCCTGGTGGTCGACGCGCTCGACGCGCTGCCCCCCGGCGTCCGGCGCCGCATCTTCGGCGCCGCCCGGGCCACCGAGGAGGGCGGCACGCTCACGATCGTGGCGGCCACCGGCGACGACCGCGAGGTCCTGCGCTGGGCGAGCACGCGCCTGGTGCTGGAGCGCGGCGGTGAGGTGGCGGGCGAGCAGTCGGGCACGCTGGGCGCCGACCGGCTGGCGTAGGGCCGCAAGCACCCGGCTCGGCCGGGTGCGCGCGGATCGCTCACCGCCGGTACGCGACCTCGCGCCAGCTCGGCTCGGGCGAGAGCTCGATCAGCTCGAAGTTGCGGTCCGGCTGGGCGTAGCCGAAGGAGCTCGTGCCCTCGTCGAAGATCACCTCGAGCTCGCCCTCCATCACGCGCTGGTCGAGCCACGCGCCGCGGAACACGAGCCGGCGGATCCAGTGCACGAGCGAGCGCTCGGAGGGGCCGTTCAGCTCGCCCCAGCGCTCGTTGATGTGGTCGCCGAGCTCGGACTGGGGCTCCGGCACCTCGCCGTTGACGGCGAGGTTCACGAGGTCCTCGCGCTCGTCGTCGCCGAGCGTCCCGGACACGAAGCCGAGCTTGGTCGCGGCCTGCTCCACGCGCTCGGTGAAGTCCCGCTCGTTGAACGTGAAGCGAAGCTCCCCGTACTCGAGCACGTAGTCCGAGCCGGACTCGTAGTTGCCTCGTCGTGCCGTGTCCATGTCCCCATGACCGGGCGAGCCCGGCGCGTCGTCATCCTACGGCCGTTTCCTTCCGCGACGAGCTAACTGCAACCGGGTTTGCACGCGGTCGCTAGTCGAGGTCGAGGCCGTCGAGCGCAACGGTCGCGTCGCCGTACTGGCCGTCCGGCACGCGCAGGGCGATGTCGCCGCGGCCGAAGCGGTCCAGCGGGTGATCGGCGGTCAGCTCGGCCGTCATGCCGAGGTCGCGCAGGCGGTCGCGGAAGGCGAGCGCTGTCTCCTGGTCTTCGTAGTCCTCGACCAGCGCCCAGTCGTCGTACTCGGGCGCGCCGACGTGTACCTCGGGGCGGGACTTCAGGAAGCGCGGCAGGCGCATTCGCGGGAGCGTAACCGGGGCGAGGTCGCGGGCGCCACGGCTTCTTCGGGCGATGGACTCGCGTGAACCCCGAACGGGCGGTTCGGAGGACCCCGGCACCGTGCTCGTCGTCGAGGACGACGACGTCACGCGCGCCTTCCTGCTCGACAACCTGGCGGCGGACGGCTTCCGGGTCGCCGGGGCGAGCGGTGCGGGGGAGGGGCTGCGGGCGATCGAGGTGCGCCAGCCGGCGCTGGTGGTGCTCGACCTGGTCCTCGACGATGGGAGCGGCCTGGCGCTGCTCGACCGCGTGCGGGCCGCCGACGGGCTCTCGTCGCGGATCGATCCCGACCTTCCGGTGATCGTCCTGAGCGGCCGGGCGGGGGACGCCGACCGGGTGCGCAGCTTCGCGCGCGGCGCGGACGACCACCTCTGCAAGCCGTTTTTGTACCAGGAGCTGTTGGCGCGGGTCCGCGCCGTCTTGCGGCGCACCGACGGCCGGCGGGTGCAGGGGGTGATGCGGGTCGGCGATCTGACGATCGACCCGGCCACGCGCGCGGTGCGCCTCGCGGGGCGGCGGGTGGAGCTGTCGGCGAAGGAGTTTGCGCTGCTGCACAGGCTGGCGGAGCAGCCCACGAGCGTGTACCGCAAGCACGAGCTGCTGCGGGACGTGTGGGGTTATCTCTCGATCGGCAACACCCGCACACTCGATGCGCACGCCTGCCGGCTGCGGAAGAAGCTGCGCGGAACGGGGCGGCCGTGGGTGGTGAACGTGCGCGGCGTGGGCTACAAGCTGACCGAGGCGCTGTGAGCTGGATCTCGGCGCTCCTCGCCGCCGCGGGATGGGCCCTGGTGCTGGGGCTCGCGGTGACGCTGCGGCGCCGGCTCTCGCTCGCCGCCGACGCCGAGCACGAGCTGCGCGGCGCGGCGGCCGCGATCGGCCTGGCCGCGGAGCGCCTCTCGAGAACGGGAGCGACGGTGGCGTTCGCGTCGCTGGTCCGGCTGCAGCTCGACCGGATGGACGCCGGGCTTCAGGACCTGGCCGCTGTGCGGGGTTCGCGCCGAGCGGGTCGGCCGACACCGCCTGGGGCGGCGCAGATGGACGCCGGCCGCCTCGCACAGGTGCTCGGCAACCTGATCGCGAACGCCACCGAGCACGGAGCGGGCAGCGTCGACGTCCGGACGAGCCGGCCCGCCGGGGCGGTCCGGATCGAGATCCGCAATCCCAACCGGCCCCGTGAGCTCGACGACGCCGGCACCGCCCGCGGCGCCGGCCGGGGAAGGGGCCTGGCGATCGCCGACCGCGCGGCCCGCGAGCTGGGCGGCCGGCTGAGGGTGGAATCGGCCGGCGGGGAGACGCGGGCGGAGCTGGAGCTCCCGGTGGTGGAGGGGGACGGGGAGTCGCCCGCCGGCGCGGGCTCCTCCCGGGCCGCATGAGGCCGCGGCGGCGGCGCGGGCTTCTCCTTCTCTCGCTCGCCGTCGCGAGCGGTGGGCTCGCCGCTTCGCAGGTGCGTGAGCGGGAGCGCAGCGTGGAGGCGAAGGTCGGGCCGCTGGTGGGGGTGGTGGTGGCCGGCCGCGACATTCCGCCCGACGAGCCGCTGCGGGCGGCCGACCTGGCTGTCAAGCGCGTTCCCGCCCGCTTCGTCCCGCCCGACGCGCTCGGCGCTCCCGCGCGGCTCGCCGGGGCGCGGGCCGCGGTGCCCGTGGCAGCGGGCGCCTACATCACCAGCGGCCTGCTCCAGGGCGCCGCTGCCACGGGAGACGGACCGCTCGAGCCGGGCGAGCGCGTCCTCGAGGTCCGCGTGTCCGGCGGCGGGCTCGCCCTCGCCGCGCCCGGCTCGCGTGTGGACGTGCTGGTCTCGACCCAGCGCCACGACGGCGCCGGCCGCACGTTTGTGGCGCTGGAGGACGTGGCTCTGCTGGATCTCCGCCCGTTTGGTGGCGCGGATCTGGGCAACCAGGGGACGCTCGAAACGCGCGGGCCCTCGGCGCTCGCCACCCTGCGCGTGACGACCCGCCAGGCCGTCTATCTCACCGCCGCCGAGGCGTTCGCGCACGAGATCCGCCTGCTGACCCGCCCGCCCGGCGACCGGCGGCGCACCGGGCCTGTCGCAGTCACCGAAGGAGAGCTTTGAAGTGTCGCGCATAGGGGCCCTATGTGGGCCACAAAGCGCGACACTCGACCGCGGCGGGCGCCCGAGCGCCGGCGGCGGCTGCCGCCGTCAGCGCTCCAGCACCTCCACCGACCCGTCCGGGCGGCCCAGTAGCGCGCGCTCGGCCAGCCCGATGAAGAGGCCGTGCTCCACCACGCCCGGCAGCTGCTTCAGCGAGCGGTCGAGGGACGACAGATCACAGTCGCCGGGCAGCGTGCAGTCCAGGATGAAGTGGCCCTCGTCCGTGACGTAGGACTCGCCGTCCTGGGCCAGCCGCAGCGACGGGTCCGGCAGCAGCGCGCCCATCCGCCGGCGCGTGTCGCGCCACGCGAACCGCACCACCTCCACCGGCAGCCGGAAGCTCTCTCCCAGCCGCTCCACCCGCTTGCGGGTCTCAGCCACCACCACGAAGCGGCGCGCGGCCGACACCACGATCTTCTCCCGCAGCAGCGCCCCGCCGCCGCCCTTGATCAGCCGCAGCGACCCATCCACCTCGTCCGCCCCGTCCAAGGAGAGGTCGAGCTCGAGCGAGCCGTCCAGCTCCACCACCTCGAGGCCCTCGCTCCGGGCCAGCTCGTCGGTCCGGGAGGAGGCGGCCACGGCGCGGATCCCCCCGCCCAGCAGCTCGTCGCGGCGCCCAAGCAGCTCCACGACCTTCCACACCGCCCGCCCGGACCCCAGCCCGACCGTCATCCCGGGCGAGACCAGCTCCACGGCCGCCGCCGCCGCGGCGGCGCGGGCGGCGGCGTCGGGGTCGTTCACTCGACCAGCGAGGCCCGCAGCTCGATCGACTCGACCGCCGCCAGCGCCTGCGACACCGGGCACCCCTCCTTCGCCGCCTCCGCCGCCTTCTGGAACTCCTCGTCGCTCGCGCCCGGCACCCGCGCCTCCGTGTCGAGCTCGATGCGGGTGATGGCGAAGCCGTCGCCGGCCTTGTCGATGTGCACCGTGGCAGTCGTCTCCACGCTCTCCAGCTCGTGGCCCGCCTGGCCGAGGGCGAGGGAAAGCGCCATCGAGAAGCAGCCCGCGTGCGCAGCCGCGATCAGCTCCTCGGGATTGGTGCCGTCTCCCTCCTGGAAGCGGGACTGGGCGGAGTACGGCCCCTCGTAGGCCCCGCTCGCCATCCGCATCGTCCCGTTGCCCTCCTGCAGCGACCCGTCCCAGCGTGCCTCGGCGGTCCTCTTCGGCATGTCCTCATCCCTTGGTCGTGTACCGGCGGGACAGTAATCCCGCACTGCCGTCAGGTGCCCTGACCATCGCTAGAATGACTTACGCAACGTAAGGCCCCGATGGAGACGCACATGGAAACCCTGCTGCTGGTCCCGGTTGACGACTCCGTCGTCTTCCCGAACATGACGATCACGCTGGCGATCGACGTCGGCGACGAAGAGCGCGTGGTGCTCGTGCCGCGCAAGGGCGACGAGTTCGCGGGCGTCGGCACGGTCGCGAACGTGATCGATCGCGTGCGCCTCCCCGGCGGCGGGCGCGCGGTCGCGATCGAGGGCGCCCATAGGGCGCGGATCGGCGCCGCCCGCACCGATGCCAGCGGGGCCCTCCGTGTGGAGGTGGAGCCGCACCCGGACGACGTGCCGGTGGACGGCCGCACCCGCAACCTCGAGCGTGAGTACCGCGCGACCGTCGAGGAGATCCTCGACCTGCGCGGCGACGACGGCCGCGTGGCCGCGTTCGTCCGCTCGATCACGGAGCCCGGCGCGCTCGCCGACACCTCCGGCTACGCGCCCGACCTCTCCTACGAGCAGAAGGTGGAGCTGCTCGAGGCCCTCGATGTGACCGAGCGGCTCGAGCTCGCGCTCAAGATGCAGCGCGAGCGGCTCACCGAGCTGCAGGTGCGCGCCCGCATCCGCGACGACGTGCAGTCCGGCGCCGAGAAGCAGCAGCGCGAGTACTTCCTGCGCAAGCAGATGGAGTCGATCCGCAAGGAGCTGGGCGACGACGACGCCTCGATCATCGACGAGTACCGCACCAAGATCGAAGAGGCGGGCATGCCCGAGCACGTCCACGAGCAGGCCGAGCGCGAGCTGGGCCGGCTCGAGCGCATGGGCGAGCAGGGCGGCGAGGCCTCGATGATCCGCTCGTACCTCGACTGGCTGATCGCCGTGCCGTGGGGCGAGCGCTCCGAGGAGCGGCTCGACCCGGTGCACGCCCGGGAGGTCCTGGACGCCGACCACGCCGGCCTCGAGGACGTGAAGGACCGCATCGTCGAGTACATCGCCGTGCGCAAGCTGCGGCTCGAGCGGGGCATCGAGGAGGACAAGCGCTCCGGCGCCATCCTCACGCTGATCGGCCCGCCCGGCACGGGGAAGACGTCGATCGGCGAGTCGATCGCCCGCGCCACCGGCCGCGAGTTCGTGCGCATGTCCCTCGGCGGCGTGCGCGACGAGGCCGAGATCCGCGGCCACCGGCGCACGTACATCGGCGCGCTGCCGGGCCGCCTGGTCCGCGCCCTGCGCGACGCCGGGACGATGAACCCGGTGATCATGCTCGACGAGGTCGACAAGGTCGGCGCCGATTGGCGCGGCGACCCGAGCGCCGCATTGCTCGAGGTGCTCGACCCCGCGCAGAACCACTCGTTCCGCGACCACTACCTGGACGTTGAGCTCGACCTCTCGCAGGTGGTGTTCATCGCAACCGCGAACGTGGCCGAGACGATCCCGGCGCCGCTGCTCGACCGGATGGAGATCATCCGCTTCGACGGCTACACGACCGACGAGAAGGTGGCCATCGCGCGCGGCTACCTCTGGCCGCGCCAGCGCGAGCGCAACGGCCTGCGCGAGGACGAGGTGTCGATAGACGACGCCACGCTGCGCGCCGTGGTGACCGAGTACACCCGCGAGGCGGGCGTCCGCAACCTCGAGCGTGAGCTCGGCACCCTGCTGCGCAAGACGGCCACCAAGCTGGCCGCCGGCCAGGTGGAGGCCCCCGTCCAGATCGGCGAGCGTGAGCTGCGCGACGGCCTCGGCCGCCAGCGCTTCTTCCAGGAGGCCGCCGAGCGCACCGCGGTGCCCGGCGTGGCGACGGGCCTCAGCGTGACCGGCGCGGGCGGCGACGTGCTCTTCATCGAGGCCACCTCCATGAAGGGCAAGGACGGCCTGGTGCTGACAGGCCAGCTGGGCGACGTCATGAAGGAGTCCGCGCGCATCGCCCTCTCCTACGTGCGCGGCCACGCGGACGAGCTCGGCATCGACGAGGACGCGTTCGACGAGCGCGAGTACCACGTGCACGTGCCGGCCGGGGCGATCCCGAAGGACGGCCCGAGCGCGGGCATCACGATGACGACCGCGCTGGCGTCGCTGCTGAGTGGCCGCCCGGTGCGCCACACCGTCGGCATGACCGGCGAGGTGACGCTCCAGGGCCGTGTGCTGCCGATCGGGGGGCTCAAGCAGAAGGTGCTGGCTGCCCACGCGGCCGGGCTGACCGACGTAATCCTGCCCGAGCGCAACCGCGGCGACCTGGACGACGTGCCCGAGGACGTGCGCGAGGCGATGACGTTCCACCCCGTGATGACCATCGGCGAGGTGCTCGACCTGGCGCTGGAGCCGCAGCCGGCCGCGCTCGCGGCGTAAGCAGGCGATCTGTGACGACATGCCCCCCTTCGCGTAGAAGGGGGGCATGCTTCGTGTTGCGATCGCCCTCGCGTGCCTCCTCGTTGCCGGCTGCGGCGGCGGGGAGGAAGGGGAGGACCGCCCATCAGCCCCCGCTCCCGCGACTGCTCTGACCGTGACGGTGTGGCCGGAGGGACGGGGTGGCCCGGCGCATGAACGCAGGGTGGTATGCCCCGGGGCGCCAGTGTGCGGGCAGCTGTCGGTGCAGGCCCTGGCGCCGGTGCCATCCAACATGGCCTGCACCGCGATCTACGGCGGGCCGAGTGTGGCGCGCGTGCGCGGCACGCTGCGAGGCGAGCCGGTAGACGTGCGCTTCAGCCTCGAGGACGGCTGCCAGATCGCCAGGTGGGAGCAGAACCAAGAGCTGCTGGGACCGCCCCGGCGGGATCCCTGAGTCAGCGCTTGGCGCGCGACTCGCGCCGGTACCAGCCCTCGCCCGCAAGCGTGTTGCGGTAGAGAGCGTTCAGGTCCGTGAGACCGGCGTGAGAATCAGGTGAAGCGCGTGAGGCCGCCGTCCACAAGAAGGGCGACACCTGTCACGTAACTTCCCTGCTCAGAGCACAAAAACGCGGCCGCTGCGGCGATCTCGTCAACGGTGCCGAGGCGGCCCGCCGGCACTTCCTCGCGGGCCACCGCCTCCGCCTCCTCAATGGAGCCGTAGAGGTGCTTGATGCGGTCCGTGGCGATCCGTCCCGGGAGAATCGTGTTGAAGGTGACGCCGTCGGCGGCGACCTTGCGGGCGAGCGTCTTGAACGTGGCCAGCATCCCGCTGCGATGGGCGCTCGAGAGCATCAGAGTGGGGATCGGCTCGCGTGCGGCGCTCGATGAGATGTTCAGGATGCGCCCGAATCCGCGCTCGCGCATCCCGGGCAGCGCCGCCTGGATCAGGGCCATGGGCCCGAGCATCAGCTCCCGCTGCGCGTCGCGCCACTGATCGTCCGTGAACTCGAGCGGATCGCCGCCCGGCGGGCCGCCGGTGTTGGCCACCAGCACGTCGACGGGGCCGAGATCGCGACCCACCTGCTCCACCAGCCCCGGCGCGGCCTCCAGGTCGGTGGTGTCGTGGACGTAGCCGCGGGCCCCGAGCTCGGCCGCCGCGGCGTCGATCCGCTCGCGCGAGCTCGAGGAGACCGCCACGCGCGCGCCCTCGGCCGCGAGCGTGCGGGCGATGCCGAACCCGATCCCGCGCGAGGCGCCGGTGACGAGGGCGACCTTGCCGTCGAGGCCGAGGTCCATCGCCGGAAGCCTATTCCCGAGCGGTGCAGGCTCGCGCCCAGGTCGATGTTTCGCCGGCCGATCTGCTTGGGTATCGGGCGTCGAACCAGTTTGCCGAGTCCTCGCCGTTCCGGCGGCGGGGAGCGGGGGACCCACTCGCGGCCACCAGGCCGCTGGGGCGAATCGCAGCGCCAAGGCTGCGTAGCGCCACTTTTCCGGCGCGAGCCCGTCAGCTCACCCCGTAGGCATCGGAAAGGGGAACAAGGAAGTTGCAATCGATTGTCGATGCCGTTGCGGGGCCCAGGCTCACGACCCCGCCGAGCGTGCGCCGCCTCGTGCTTGCGCTCGCACTCCTGGGAACCATGCTTGCGTGCACCGCCGAGATCGCGGCCGCCGACCGCACAGGCGGGGCCTCCGCGGCCAGCGAGGTGGTGGTGAAGCGCGGCGACCGCGGCGACGCCGTCCGGAAGGTACAGACCGCCGTCGGCGTGACCGCGGACGGCGTGTTCGGCCCGATGACGGAGCGCGCGGTCAAGCGCTTCCAGCGCAGGAAGGGCCTTTTGGTCGACGGCATCGTCGGCCCGCAGACCCGCAGCGCGCTCGGCCTGAACCCGTTCAGCAGGAGCGGCGTGATCCGGAGCACCTCGGTGCCCCGGATCCTGCACCGGATAGCGGAATGCGAGTCCGGCGGCGATCCGACGGCGGTGTCGCGCGGCGGCCGCTACCGCGGCAAGTACCAGTTCAGCATGGACACCTGGCGGGAGATGGGCGGCGAAGGCGACCCGGCGAGGGCACCCGAGTGGCTCCAGGATCGCCTCGCCCTGAGGCTCTACCGGCGCGACGGAACCTCGCCCTGGCCGAATTGCCCGTAGCGGGACGGATCACGTAGTGGGACGCGTCAGCCGGGCGCGGGCGAGCGAGCGGCGGGGGCGCCTCGTCCCAGCCGGATGACGCCGATGAGCGTCGTCGCGCAGGCCACGCCCAGGAGCGCGTAGGGGACGGCGTCCGAGGTGGCGTCGGCGAGCGCGGCTCCGAACGCGCTGCCGACCAAGTGGCCCGCGGCCCAGGCCAGGTTCGAGATCGAGAAGGCGAGCGCCAGGTCGAGACCGGCGTCCTCGGACGCGTCCGAGAGCATCGCCATCGCCGGAGCCCAGAAGGCGCCGAGCGCGGCGAAGGTGAACAGGACGACCACGCCGAGCAGCACGACGCTCCCGGGCAGCGGCAACAGCAACGCCATCACGGCCGCGCCCGCCAGGCCGGCCCGGATGGGGAGGAGGCGGCCGCGCCGGTCCGACAGGCGTCCCGCCATCGGGCTCAGCACCGCCTCCACCCCGGCGGTCAACAGGAAGATCCCGCCGATCGCGGCGCCACTCGCGCCGAGGTCGTCGAGCCGCAGCGGCACCAGTACCTCGATCGCGCCCGCGAACAGCGCCGGCAGCGTGAACAGCCAGAAGCCGGCGAGCACCGGTCGCCGCCGCAGGGCGGCCACGAGCGCCCCGAGGCCCGGGCTCGGCTGCGGCGCCACCCCCGGCGTCCGCCAGGCCCAGGCGGCCAGCCCCGCCGCCACCACCGCGACGCCGCTGAACACGACCTCGGGTCCCACGAGCGTGGCGGCGCCGCCGAGCACCGGGCCGAACAGCACCCCGACGATCGCTGCGGCGAGCGCCGACCCGATCAGCTCGCCGCGGCGCTCCGGCGGCGACGCCGAGACGAGCCAGGCCATCCCGGCCGCCCACATGAACGCGCCGCCCACGCCCTGCACGAAGCGCGCGGCGTCGAGCAGGACGATGTGGTTCGCGAACCCGAACACGAGGCTCGTGACGCCCAGCAGCGCGACCCCGCAGATCAGCGTGGGCTTCACGCCCCAGCGCGCCGCCAGCCAGCCGCCCGGCAGCGAGCCCGCGAAGGTCCCCGCCGGGTAGGCCGCGGTGAGCACGCCGGCGGCCGTCTTCGAAAGGTCGAGCTCGTCCGAGTAGTGGGGCAGCAGCGGCGCGACGGCCGCGAAGAACATCGTGTCCACGAGAACGACGGCCGCGACAAGGGGGAAAAGCCGTCGGTGCGCACCCGGCTGAGCCGGGTGCTTCCGCTGGGCGCGCCGCATGGCTCGACTCTACGCAGGGCCCCCCGGACCGGCACAATGCAGCCGCCATGCCCGCCCTGCGCGACGAGCTCGACGACTGGCTGCGCATCCCGTCCGTCTCCACAGGCGGCGGCGACGCCGCCGCGCTGGCGCAGGCCTGCGACTGGGTTTGCGAGCGGATCGAGGCGGCCGGCGGCCGCGCCGAGGCCGTGGCAGTGGGTGGCGGCAACCCGATGGCCGTGGGCGAGCTCCGCTCCTCGCGCGCGGACGCGCCCACGGTGCTGTCCTACGGGCATTACGACGTGCAGGCGCCCGGGCCCCCGGAGGCGTGGGACAGCCCGCCCTTCGAGCCCACCGAGCGCGACGGGCGCCTCTACGCCCGCGGCGCGGCCGACGACAAGGGCAACTTCCTGCCCCTGCTCCACGTGGGCTGCGAGCTGGCCCGCGCCGGCGAGTTGCCGGTGAACGTGCGCTTCCTCGTCGAGGGCGAGGAGGAGATCGGCAGCCGCTCGGTGCTGAAGCGGCTTCGCGAGGGCGAGGACCGCGCCGACTGCGCCATCGTGTTCGACACGATCATGGTGGACGAGCGGACGCCCGCGATCACCGTGGCCGGGCGCGGTCTCGTACAGGCGAAGGTCGAGGTGCGCACCGCCGCCCGAGACCTGCATTCCGGGTTCTACGGCGGCGCCGTGCTGAACGCCGCCCACGTGCTGCTCGCGATGTTCGCCGAGGTGGCGCCCGACGCCTCAGGGCGCGCGCGCCCCCAGCTCGCCGCGGGCGTCGCGCCGCTCTCGCCCGACGAGCGCGAGTCCTGGGAGCGGCTCCCGGCCGGCGCCGAGGCGATCGCCGCGGTCGGCGGGCACGAGGTGGGGCCCGGGGCCGGAGAGGAGTTCTACGAGCGCACCGGCGCCGCGACGGCGGTGGACGTGAACATGGTCTCCACCGGCGAGCCGCGCACGATCGTCCCCGCGGTGGCGAGCGGGCATGTCAGCGTGCGGCTCGCCCCGGGCCAGCGGGCGCAGGAGATCGGGGCCGAGCTCGAGCGGCTGCTGCGCGCGGCCGCGCCCGAGGGAGCCGCGGTCTCGATCGAGATGGAGCTGGCCGACCCGGCGCTGTTCGACCCCGCGCATCCGGCGCTGCAGCTGGCCGCGGGCGCAATGGAGCGCGCGTGCGGCGCGCCCCCGGCCTTCGTCCGGCTGGGCGGCACCCTGCCGCTGCTCTCGGTCCTGGCGGAGCGCGGCATCCCCGCGATCGTGAGCGGGTTCGCGCTCCCCGACGACGCCTTTCACGCGCCCAACGAGAGCTACCGGCTCGAGAGCCTCCGGCTCGGCGAGGCGGCCGCGCGCGAGCTGTACCGGACGCTGTCCGAGCTGCCGCGCTAGGAACGCAGCCGCAGCCGGTGGATCAGGGTCCGCGCCGCGCGCGGGCTCGTGGTGCTACGGAGCTCCCAGCGTGCCGGCGCGCGCTCGAGGAAGCGCTCCGCCGGCCGCCGGCTCGGGTCCGCGAGCAGCACCTCTCCGGTCCGGTCCACGAGGCGCGGGAGCAGCTCCAGCAGCAGGTCGACGTTGCGCGCCTCATAGAGGACGTCCGAGGCGAGCACGTATCGCCACGGCGCGCGCTCCACGATCGGCTCCGGGGCGCCCCACGACACCACGGCCGTCTCGACCTCCGCTCCGTTGCGGCGAGCGTTGGCCGCCGCGGCGTGCACGGCGTCGGGCGACCAGTCGGTCGCGAGCACCCGCCCGCCGGCCAGCGCGGCGGCGATGCTCGGAAGCCCCAGCCCGCAGCCCAGCTCCAGCACGCGCGCGCCGCGCAGCGAGCGGCGCGCCACGTCGTGCGCCAGCGCCACCCCGCTCGACCACAGCTCCGCCCAGTACGGCAGCAACTCCTCCTGCTCGAACTGCTCCTCGGAGAGCAGCGCCTCGGCGTCTCGCGGACGGGTGAGCGCGACCTCGCCGACCGGGAGCGGGATCAGCTCCTCGACCGTGTCGATCATCCGGCCCGGCCGGCCTCCTCGGCGGCGCGCTCGGCGGCCCCGAGCTGGCGCTCGATCAGGTCGAGGCCCGAGCTCCAGAAGCCGGGGTCGGTGAGGTCCACGCCGACAATGCGGCCGAGCTCCTCCGGCGGGCGCGACCCGCCGGCGCGCAGGAGTTCGAGATAGGAGTCCACGAAGCCGTCGCCCTCCTCCTCGTAGCGGCGGTAGACCGACAGCGCCAGCAGGTTCCCGTAGGCGTAGGCGTAGACGTAGCCGGGGGCGTCCACGAAGTGCGGGATGTAGGACCACCAGACCCCATAGTCATCGTTCGGCTCGACGGAGTCGCCGAGGAGGTCCGCCTGCGTCTCGAGCCAGAGCTCGGCGAAGCGGTCGGCCGACAGCTCGCCGTGCTCGCGCCGGTTGGTGTGCATCGCGTCCTCGAACCGGTTCATCGCCACCTGGCGGAAGACCGCGGCCACGGCCCCGTCAAGCGATCCGGCCAGGAGCGACAGCCGCTCCGCCGCGTCCGGCGCGCGCTCCAGCAGCCGCTCGAGCACGATCGTCTCGCCGAAGATCGAGGCGGTCTCGGCCATCGTGAGCGGCGTGGTGAACTGGAAGATCCCTTGTGGGCGAGCGAGCGAGGCGTGCACGCCGTGGCCGAGCTCGTGGGCCATCACCAGCACGTCGTACGGGCGCGAGGTGTAGTTGAGCATCACGTACGGGTGCCGCGAGGGCACCGTGTACGAGCAGAACGCCCCGCCGCGCTTGCCGGGCCGCGGCGGCCCGTCGATGTAGCCGCTCTCGAAGAACGCGCCGGCCGCGGCACCGAGCTCCGGCGAGAAGCCCTGGTAGCAGTCGAGCACGATCTCGCGCGCCTCGTCATATGGGATGCGCTGCTCGGTGTCGCTCACCGGCGCCATGCGGTCCCAGTAGGCGAGCTTGTCGAGGCCGAGCAGCCGCGCCTTCAACCGGTACCAGCGCCGCGCCAGCTCGTAGCGTCCCACCACCGCCTCGATCAGGGCGGCCACGGACTCGTCGCTCGCCTCGTTGGCGAGGTTGCGGGAGGCCAGCCAGTGCGGGTAGCTCCGCAGCCGGTCCTTGGTCGCCTTGTCGGCGAGGAGCGTGTTGACCACGTAGGCGCGCGTGCGCACGCCGGGACGGAGCGCCTCGGTCACGGCACCGGCGGCCTCTTCGCGGGTGGAGCGGTCGGGGTGCTGGAGGCGGCTGAGCGCCTCCTCGAGCGAGGCCCGCTCCTCCGCGCCGGGGAGCGCCACGTCGAGCGCCGAGATCTGCTCGGTGAACAGCCGGCCGAAGGCCGAGGCGCCGGTCACGTCGAGCTCCGTGACCACCCGCTCCTCCGGCTCGCTCAGCTGATGCGGCAGGTAGCGCCGGATGGTGCGGAGGTAGTGGCGGCAGAAGTCCAGGCCGTCCGACTCGAGCAGCCGCTCGGCGTGCTCGTCGGGCAGCTTGTTCCACTCGAGATCGAAGAAGAGCAGCTGGGTCTCGATCGCCGCGCCCAGCTCCCGTGCCTTCTGCACCCGCGCGCCGCGAGCCGGATCCGCGGTGTCGAGCGTGAAGTCCAGCATCGCGTAGGAGGCCGCCCGTCCGGCCAGGTCGTGGATCTCGGCCAGCTCCCGCATCGCCTCCGCGAGCGCTTCGGGGTCCAGCTCGCCAAGCCGGCCGCGGTGGCGCTCGGCGAAGGCGGCGGCGCGGTCGCGCGCCTCGGTGAGGAGCAGCTCGACGCCGTCGGCGCCCCGGGCGTCGACAAGCGGTTCGAGGTCCCAGGAGGCGGATTCGAGTGCGGGGTCGGTCACGGTGCTCATGGCTGCGAGATTAGTGTGCCGCCGCGTGGACCCCGCGACCCCGCTCGAGGAGGCCCCGGCCGAGCTCGCCGCAGGGCGCCGGCTGCTGCTGAAGCGGGAGGACCGGCACGAGCTGGGGGCGTTCAAGTGGCGCGGGGCGTTGCCGTCGCTCGAGTCCTTCCGGGAGCGCGGTGCGTCGAGCGTCGTGACGGCATCCACCGGGAACCACGGCGCGGCCACGGCCTGGGCGGCGCGGCGGACCGGGCTGCGGGCGATCGTGTTCGTGCCGGAGGAGGTCAGCCGGGCGAAGGTGGCGCTGATGGAGGAGCTCGGCGCCGAGCTGAGGCCCGTCGGCGCCGACGTGGACGAGGCGAAGGACGCCGCGCGCGGGTTGGCCGACGCGGAGGGGCTGCCGTTCTTCGAGGACGGGGCCGAGGAGGCTCAGTTCGAGGGCTACACCGCGATCGGGCGCGAGATCGTGGAGCAGCTGGGGGAGCGGCCCGCGCTCACGCTGGTGCCGGTCGGCAACGGAGCGCTGCTGATCGGAGTCGCGAGGGGGCTCGACGGAGGCGCCGCCGTGGGCGTGGTGTCGAACGACGCGCCCGTGATGGCGCTCAGCGTGCGGGCCGGCAGCCCGGTGGAGTGCGACCGCATGAGCACGTTCGCCGACGGCCTCGCCGTGCGCGTGGCGGTGCCGCTGGCGGTGGAGGAGCTGGCGCGGCTCGGCACGCCGTTCGTGGAGGTGTCGGAGCGGGCGATCGCCCGCGCCGTGGGCGCCTTCGGGGCGGCCGGGCTGCGCGTGGAGGGCTCGGCCGCGGCCGCGCTGGCGGCGCTCGACACGGTGGACGCCCCGGACGGGCCGGTCGTGCTCGTGGTGACCGGGCGCAACATCGACGACGAGCTGTACCGCCGGGCGGTCGAGCGGCCGGAGAGCTTCCCGGATTAGGCGCGGAGGAACGCGAGCACCGCCAGCACACGGCGGTGCAGCTCGGGCGACTGGGCCAGTCCGAGCTTCATGAAGACCTGCTTGATGTGCGCCTCGACGGTGCGCTCGGTCACGACGAGGCGTGCGGCGATGGCGCGGTTCGACAGTCCCTCGGCGACGAGCGAGAGGACCTCCCGCTCGCGCTCGGTGAGATCCTCCAGCGGATCCTCGCGCCGGCGCCGCCCGAGGAGGCGCGAGACGATCGTCGGGTCGACCACCGTCTCGCCGTCGTCGATGCGCCTCAGCGCGTCGACCAGCACGGCGACGTCGAATATGCGCTCCTTGAGGAGGTAGCCGACTCGCTCGGGATGCTCCTCGAGCAGGCGCATCGCGTAGGCGGGCTCGACGTACTGCGAGAGCACGAGCACCCCGACCGCCGGGTGGTCCGCGCGGATCCGCTGGGCCGCCACGAGACCCTCGTCCGTGTGCGTGGGAGGCATCTTGATGTCGACGATCGCGACGTCGGGATGTGTCGCGGACACCTTTCGGAGCAGTGCGTCGCCGTCTTCGACCTGCGCGAGGACCTCCACCCCGGCGCCTTCGAGCAGCCGCACGATGCCCTCTCGGGTGAGCATTGTGTCTTCGGCCACTACTACGCGCACGGGATCTCCGCTCTGCAGCATGCCGCCCTCGGCGCCGATGCGCCCGCCCAGGGCGCCGACGCGGTCAGCGAGGTGAACCGAGAGCGCCGACCCCACACCGCCAACGCGGACCAGCAGCCGGCCGCCGTCCCGCTGCGCTTCCACTGTCACGTGATCCGCGCCCTCGCGTGCGGCGGCCTCGACGGCGGCCGACACCAGCGACGTACGCAGCGCGCTCGACGGCCGCCGGGAACCGCTCGCCCGGCAGCTTCCCGACCTCCACGGGCAGCGGCGCGCCGTCCGCCAGCGTCTCCAAGGCAGGGCCGAGCCCGGCCTCGGTAAGGATCACCGGGTAGATCCCGTGGGCGAGCTCGCGCAGCTCCTCGAGCGCTGCCTGCACCTCCTCGGAGCTGGCGGCGAGCTCGGCAGCCAGGCGGATGTCCCCGGCGGCTTCGGCGGCCGCGCGCGCGAGCCGCAGCTCATAGGAGAGCGTGAGGAGGCGCTGCTGCGCGCCGTCGTGCAGGTCGCGCTCGATGCGGCGGCGCGCGGAGTCGCCCGCCTCGACGATCCTCGCCCGCGACGAGCGCAGGTCCTCGAGCTGGGCGAGCGTCTCGGCCCGGAGCCGCTCGTTGTCCACCGCCAGCCGCGCGGCTGCGCCGATCTCACGCTCCAGCTCCTGCGCCCCCGGGAGCGCCCTGTCGTGGATGACGACCGCTACGGGCTCGCCGTTGCGAACGATCGGAGTGGTCGCGCGCGCGCCCGCGGCCGGTTCGTGGACCGGTCGCCCCTCGGCGTCCACGTAGGCCTGCGAGCCCGGCATGCCGGTAGGCCACCTCGAGGCCGGGGTCGCCCAGGGAGCCGGCAAGCGCCGCACGGAGCGATCCCGGCTCGGGGGTCGCGCCGAGGTCGGCGGCGAGGCGCTTGATGGCGTCCCTCGTCCGCCGCCGGCGCGCCACGGTCCAGGCGAGGCCCGCCGCGAGGCAGGAGAACGCGAGCGCGCGCGGCCAGGAAGACGTCGTGGAAGACGGAGCCGTCCGGGTCCTCGGCGGGATCGTCGCAGCAGGGCGATCGCGTAGGCGGCGTGCGCCACCGCCGCGAGCGCGGCGGGCACCAGGACAGGCCAGACGCGCGGCCCGTCCCGGCCGCGTGCCTGACAGCAGACGCCGGCATGCGAAGGCGGCGATCAGCGACGCCGGCCGCGACCGAGACCCAGAGCCAGATGTCGCCGATGCGTGCGGGCGATGTCGGGGTCGGCGTGAACGAGGAAGACGTTGTCGGTGCAGTTGCTCCAGCAGTACTGAGGTCGAGGAAGGGATCGCGGAACAGCGCCCGCCCGATGCCCACGAGGGCGGCGGCGCCGTAGGCGACGGCGAGGGCGAGGCGCGCCCCGCGCCCTTCCACCCGGCCGCCCGGGACTGCCAGAACGAGATGTACGAGGAGCGGCAGGAGGAACGGCGTTGCCACCATGGCCACGCTGCGGGCGAGGGCGGGGCCCTCCTCCCAGCCCACCCAGTCCGGAGCGAACCAGACGGCGCCGAGCAGCACGGCGACCGGTCCGATCGAACCGGGCGGCCGCTCCCACCAGACGAGAAGGCCGGCCAGGATCAACCCGAGGCCGACCGCGATGTCGGCCGCCGCCGCGACCGAGGACGTCGCGGCGTAGGTCGTCGGGAGCGACGGGGTCGAAGTCGAGCGCCACCGCCACCGAGGCGGCCCCGTACGCGAGCGCGAGTCCCGGCAGGACCAGCCGTGCCACCGGGCCGATCTTCGCACGGGATCGGCGTCTCGGGACTGTGGTCACCCCCAATCCTGCGGCCCGCAGGAACCGTGCTGGCCACGATGTCCGCGGACGCGGCCCGTGAGAGGATCGCCAGAGGCCGGTGACCCGCATGCGACACACTCGCGCGACGCTCGTCGCCGCCGTCACGGCGACGGTTCTGCTCTCAGGCTGCCTGGGCGGCGAGGAGGGCACCAAGGCGGGAGGCGGCGCCGGTCCGCTGACCCTGCGCGTCGGAACCGACGATCCGCCGGGACGGCCGGGAGAGGCCCAGATCGAGGAGCTCGCGCATCGGGTCGAGGAGCTCTCGAGGGGCGACATCCGGATCAAGGCGGTCCTCGACGCCGGGGGCGACGTCCGACTGGGACCAGCGCGTCATACGGAAGGTCAGGCGATGGTGACCTCGACATGGCGGCTGATCCCCGCGCGAGCCTGGGACACCGAGGGTGTCACCAGCCTGCGTGCGCTCAACGCGCCATTCCTCATCACGAGCGACGAGCTGTTCGCCGAGGTCATCTCCGGCGACCTTGCGGACGATCTGATGTCCGGCCTCGACGAGGCCGGCGTCGTCCCGCTCGCGCTGTTTCCCGAGGGCCTGCGGCACCCCTTCGGCTTCGAGGCGCCGCTGCTCGGGCCGGACGACTACGCGGGCGAGGAGATCCGCACGCCGACCTCGAAGACGACCGCCGCGATGTTCGAAAGCGCTCGGTGCGACGAACGGACGACCAGGAGCCGAACGACGAGGTCCAGGCGGGCATGGAGTCTGCCTATTTCCTGGAGCCGACCGGCGCCGGCACGGGCAACGTGACCTTCTACCCGAAGGCGAACGCTCTCGTGGTGGGCGACGACGTGTGGGAGGACCTCGACGACGGCCAGCGCGCGATCCTCGAGAAGGCCGCGGCCCGGACGCGCGAGCGGCTGATCGAGACCACGCCGAGCGATGCGGAGGCCGCACGTGCCTACTGCGAGGACGGCGGCGCCGTGGTCCTCGCAAGCGACGCGCAGATCGCCGCCCTGGAGGAGGCCACGTCCCGGCTGTACGCCGAGCTGGAGCGCGACGAACTGACGAGGAAGCTGATCGGCGCCATCCGCAAGCTGAAGCAGAGCACCACCGTCACAGTGGAGATACCGAAGCCGTGCGGCGACCCGGGCGCCGCCGCGAGGTGGGGCGACCAACAGCCCGGCCGTCGACGGCGTGTACCGCTTCGAGATCACCGACGAGCACCTGCGCGCGGCGGGAGTGACCGACCCGCTGGACGTCGACGAGAACCACGGCGATCTACACCATGACCCTCTCAGGTGGCGACTACTGCTGGAAGCAGAGGGCCCCGAACCCGGTGAACAACCCCGAGGATTGCGAGCACGTACGAGATCCACGGCAACCGGATGGTCTTTCACTATCCCGGCCGCCGAGCCCGACGTGTACCGATGGAGGAAGACGCCGCAGGGCGACCTCAAGCTCACGCTCCTGCGCGCCGCGCCTGGAGAGTTCGCCAACGCGACGGCGTGGAGCACGCCGACCTGGCAGCGGATCGGCGACGTCGCCGGCGGCGGCGAGTAGCACTGTGGCCAGCCACAGTGCGGCCGGCCGTGAAATTGCCGTGCTTGCCTCGATGTAGGCGGACGCCTCACTTGAGACGGTCGGGAAACGAGTCCCGACCAAAGGAGTGAGGACAATGAAGGCGACAAGGACCCCCGTGATCGCCCTTCTGGCTGCGGCGCTCGCGGTCCCGGTCTTCGCCGGCTGTTCGAACGACGAGGAGAGCGCCACGGCGGACTCGGCCGAGCCCGTCACGCTGCGCATCGGCTCCGACGACGAGCCCGGCAAGCCGGCCGCGGACCAGATCGAGGAGCTTGCCCGCCGGGTCTCGAAGCTGTCGGGCGGTGACGATCCGGATCAAGCCGGTCTGGCATGCCGCCGGCGACGGCCCCGACTGGGACCAGCGCGTGGCGCGGATGGTCAGCGAGCGGCGAGCTCGACATGGGCCTGATCCCGTCGCGCGCCTGGGACACCGAGGGCGTCGACGAGCCTCCGGGCGCTGAACGCGCCGTTCCTGGTCACGAGCGACGAGCTGCTCGGCCGAGGTCGATCTCCGGAGACCTGGCCGGCGACCTGATGTCCGGGCTTGGCGAGGCGGGCGTCGTCGGAATCGCGCTGTTCCCGGAGGGCATGCGCCACCCGTTCGGCCTGGTAGAGCCGCTGCTCGGCCCGGATGATTACGCCGGGCAAGACGATCCGGTCGCGCCACCTCGAAGACGACCGCGGCGGTGTTCGAGGCGCTCGGCGCGAGCGTGAACGACGCCGAGGCCGACCAGAAGCATCCACGCCGGCCTGGATTCGTCCTACCTGCTGAACCCGGGCGGAACGGCGACGGGCAACGTGACCTTCTATCCGAAGGTGAACTCGCTGGTCATGAACGTCGAAGGCGTACGACGACCTCGACGAGGACCGGCGCGAGCGTCCTGGCGAAGGCCGCGGCGCAGACGCGCGACTGGGCGATCCAGTCCGGCCCGAGCGACGCCGAGGCGGCGCAGGTCGTTCTGCCGGCAGGGCGGCGCGGTGGTCAGCGCCAGCGAAGCCGACCTCGCGGCGCTCGAGCAGGCCACGGCTCCGGTGCACGCCGAGCTCGAGCGCGACGCAGCAGACGAAGCGAGCTCATCGAGGCGATCCGCGAGCTCAAGCAGAGCACGACGGTCTCGGCGGACGCCCCGGTCGCCTGCGGCGGCCAAGCCCAAGGCCGGCGGCGGCCCCGAGGCGAGACGCCGTCGACGGCGTGTATCGCTTCAAGATCGACCGACAAGGAGCTCCGAAGGACAACGGGATTACCGACCCGCGGCGAGATCGACGAGAACCACGGCGTGTACACGATGACCCTGCCGGGCGGCGAGTACTGCTGGAAGCAGAAGGCGCCGAACCCGATCGACGAACCCGTACGGACTGCAGCACCTACGAGATCGACGGCGACCGGCTGGTCTTCGCGGTTCCCGGACGATTCGCCCGGACGTCTACCGGTGGAAGAAGGCGGCGAACGGCGATCTGACGTTCACCGTGCTGCAGGCCGGGCCCGGCGAGCTCCCGCACGCGCGCGTCTGGACGGCCAGCGGCTGGCAGCGGACCGGCGACGCCAAGTAGCGGCGGTCAGCAGCGCCTCGCCGCCGAGCGGGATCTCGGCGGCGAGGCGCGTTCCGCCGCCGGCCGGGCTCGCGACGCCGAGCGTGCCGCCCAGCGCCTCGACCCGGTCGGCGAGTCCCTGGAGGCCAGTGCCGCGTGTCGTGTCGGCGCCGCCGATGCCGTCGTCGGCGACGACGACGGTCACGCGGCCGTCGCGCGCGGCGACCTCGAGCCGCGCGCGCGAGGCCGAGGCGTACTTCGCCACGTTGGCCAGCCCCTCGGCGCAGACGAAGTAGACGGCCGCCTCGAGCTCGCCCGGCAGCCGTTCCACGCGCACGTCGAGCGCCACGGGCACCGGGGCGCGCTCGGCGAGCGACGCGAGTGCGCCGCGGCAGGCCGGCCTCGACGAGTTCGCGCGGATGCAGGCCGCGTGCGAGCTCGTGCAGGTCGTCGAGCGTGCGGCGCGAGCTGGCCGCGTGCGCGATCCAGGTGTTCGCCGTCGCTCGGCCTCTGGGCGCGACGCGGGCCAGCGCCTCGGTGAGCCCGGCCAGCCGCCGCTCCGGCCCCTCGCGCAGACGGGCCTCGAGCCGGCGCCGCTCCTCGTCCGCCGGCGACGAGCAGGCGCCGCCGCGAGGCCATCAGCTCGCCCGGCCTGCGCCTGCACCTCGGCCTGGAGCGCGACGTTGGAGGCCGACAGCCGCGTGGCGGACGCCACGGCCTCGACGAGCGCGGGGTCGCGGAGCACCGCGGCGTCGTGGACCAGCACGGCGAACGGCCGTCCCTCGCGCTCGACGAGCGTCGCCGAACGGCCGGAGTCCGGTTCCGGAAGGTCCAGCGCGGCCGCCCGTGTCGTCGAGGTAGGCGCCCGCCTCCGGCGACCAGTAGCCGACCTCGAGCGTCGGGTCGCCGAGGGCCCGGGCGAGCCGATCGCGAAGCCGTGCCCGACCTCGTCTCCCCGAGTTCGACCACCAGGTCGGCGACGGCCGAGGCGGCCGGGCCGCGCAGGCGCACGTACAGCCCGACGGCGACCGCGACCAGCACGGCTTCATAGGCGAGCAGCGCCGGGTCGACGGCGTCGCCGTCGGGAACGGCCCGCCGCGCCACCGCACCGGCGGCGAGCACCGCGCCGAGCGCGGCGGCGGCCTGCGAGCGCCGTCAGCCGCTCGCGCCTGGCCGATCCAGCGGCGACGCGCGTAGCCGCGCGCGGCCACGGCCACGAGGGCGAGCGCGAAAGCACGATCGTCGCCACGTCGCTGCTCCAGACCGGCGTCACGACTGCGGCCGACGTAGCCGGCCGCGACCGCCACGAGGTCGAGCCGTGAGCGCGGGCGCCAGCCGGGGTAGGCCAGGATGAGGTGAACCAGTGGCCCGCGATGGAGGTAGAGGAGGTCTGACGAGAAGTTCCCGAGGAACCAGGTGACGCCCGTGGCGGCGGAGAGCGCGCCGGCGCCGCCGTGCGCCGCGCCGCTCCCACGCGAGGGTGCCGCAGGCGATGAAGGTCAAGCCCGACGACGAGATCGGGCAGCCAGTGCCCCGGCTCGTCCCACGGGAAGGCGGCCGCCTCGGCCGCCACCCCAGTCCGACGGCAGCCGGCCAGACCAGGAGGCCGAAACGCCGCATGTGGGCCCTCAATCGAGCAGGCCGGCGAGCGCCGCGCCCGAGAGCTCGCTCTTGGCGATGAACCCGCGCGCCGGGCTCTGGCCGAGGCGTGGGCCGTATGACGCGGCGTTCGCGGCTCGAAACGAGCACCACGGCAGGCGGGTCCGGGCCCGCCGCAATGACCTCCGCCACTGCGAGCCCGTTGCGACCCGGCAGCTGGATGTCGAGCACAACGACCGCGGGCCGGAGCGCGGCGACGGCCTCGATCGCCTCTGCGCCGTCCGCAGCCTCGCCGACGACCGCGAACCCCTCCGCCTCGAGCAGCGCGCGGGCGGAGGTCCGGAACTCGTCGTGGTCGTCGACGATGAGCACGGTCGGACGCACGGCCCTCATCGTCGCAGCCGCAGGCACCGCGCACACTGTGGCTGGCACGGACCTTGCTGCTAGGCCGCCGTCTTCTTGCGACCGGCCTTCGACTTGCCCTTGCCGTCGCCCTTGCTCGAGCCCATCCGCTCGAGCGTCGCCTGCAGTGCCTCCATGAGGTCCGGCGCCGGCTTGGGCTGCTTGGGCTCCGAGGGCGCCTTCACCTTCTCGCCCTTCTGCTTCTGCGTCACGACGCGCTGGAGCCGTTCGCGGTAGCAGTCGGTGTAGCGCTCGGGGTCCCAGTCGGCGCCGAGCGACTCGATCACCGCCACCGCCTGCTCGATCTTCTCCTTGGCCGGCTTGCGTCCGCCGGGGGCGATCCCGTCGGTGGGGCGCACCTCGTCGTGGAAGCGCATCGTGGTGAGCGACAGCAGGCCGTCGCGCGGGCGCACCAGCACCAGGTACTCCTTGGTGCGCATCACGAAGCGGCCGAGCGCGGCCCGCTCGGTGGACTCCATCACCTCAACGAGCAGCCGGTACGCGCGCCGAGTGCCCTGGCTGTCGCCGGCGGGGACGAGGAACCAGGTGTTGTCGAAGTAGATCGGGTCCACGTCCTCGAGGTCCACGAACGACTGCACCTCGATCGTGCGCGTCTTCTCCGGCTGCACGGACGCGAGCTCCTCGTCGGTCAGCACGACCTGCTTGCCGTCTTCGAGCTCGAAGCCGCGGCCGACCTCCTCCCACTCGACCTCCGCCTCGTCCTGCGAGCAGAAGCGGCGCTGCTCGATCGGCGCGTTGTCCTGCTTGTGCAGCTGGCGGAAGTGGAGGTCCAGGTCGCGTGTGGCGCCGGTCAGCTGGACCGGCACGTTCACGAGCCCGAACGAGAGCGATCCGTTCCAGAGCGGGCGCGGCACGTCAGGACCCCTTCCTGCCCTTCAAGCTGGCCTTCAGGGCGGCGGCCAGGTCGTCGGTCTCCTCGCGCTCCTCGAGCTCCACTCGCTCGATCTTCTTCCCCTTGGCCTTGCGATCGATCAGGTCGAGCACGGCCTCGCGATAGGTGTCCTCGTGGTCGGTCGCGTCGAACTCCTCGTGCAGCGAGTCCACGAGCTGCTCGGCCATCTTGGCCTCCTGCTTGCTCGGCCCCTTGCGCGGGATCGTGACCTCGAGGTCGCCGGCGTCGATCACCTCGTCGTGGAAGCGGAGCGTGTGGAGGGCGAGCACGCCGTCGAGCGGCCGGACGGCGGCGAGGTACTCGCGGTCGTGGAAGGTGAAGCGGCCGATCCCGACGCGCCCGGTCTCCTTCAGCGCCTCGTGGAAGACCTTGTAGGCGTCCCCGTCGTCGCGGCATCCGACGAAGTAGGTCTTCTCGACGAAGATGGGGTCGATGGCGTCGCCGGGCACGAAGTCCTCGATCTCGATCACCTTGCCGCGCGCGCCGGCCGCTGCCTTCACCTCGTTCTTCTCGAGCACGACGTACTCGTCCTCGGCCACCTCGTAGCCCTTCACGACCTCCTTGTAGGGGACCTCCTTGCCCTCCTCGGAGCAGATCCGCCGGTGTTCGATGGGCGCGCCGTCGCTCAGGTGCACCTCGCGGAAGGAGACGGTCTTCGACTCGGTGGCCGAGTAGAGCTTGATGGGCACGTGGGCGAGGCCGAAGCTGATCGTGCCGTTCCAGATCGACTTGGGCATTGCCCGTCCTGAGTACCCCGCTCAGTCGCAGATCGAACGGGCTACGCCCGGAGTGGGGCGAGGCCCTCGCCCGGGAGCGGGAACCAGCGATCCGCTCGAACTCCGCCGGGATCCGCTCGATCAGTTCCCGGGTCACCTCTAGGAGACGCGTTACATCGGATGGAACAAGTTCGCTCCTCAGTCGTAGATCGAACGGCTCTCGCCCGCCCGAGCGTTCTGCGGGTAGGGATCGAGGTCGTGCATGTAGGCATAGACGGAGATGTCCGCCACCGAGTAGCTGTCTCCGGCGAGGAAGTCGCTCGTCTCGAGCCGTTCGTCCAGGACCTGGAGGACCAGGTTGCCGACCGCCTTGCGCCACTCGACCTCGCGACCGTCGGGGCGAATGCGTTCCGTGATGACGCGGAAGCGGAGGCCGGCGATGCCCGGGATCACCGCGGTCTGCTCGAAGAAGAGCCATTTCAGCGCCTGGGCGCGCTCGTTCGGGTGCTCCGGCAGGAACTCGGTGCCCTCGGCGAGATGGACGAGGATGGCGCCCGACTCGCTGAGCGGCTCGGCGCCGTCGCGCTCGAGCACCGGCGTCTGGCGGGCCGGGTTGATGCGGGCGTAGTCGTCGGTGAGGGTGTCCCCGCCGAAGATGTCGACGGGGACGCGCTCGTAGGCGAGGCCGAGCTGCGCGAGGAGCAGCCGGACCTTGTAGCAGTTCGCCGGAGGCCGAGTAGTCGTGCAGGCGAAGGGTCATGACCCCTTCAACGCGTAGCCCTCGCTGCCCATGAGGTGCAGCGACACGTAGGGCTCGTCCCCGACCACCCAGCTGTCGTGGCCGGGCGGGACGTAGAAGAACTCGCCTGCGCGCATCACCCGCTCGGTGCCGTCGGGCATCTTCACGGCGGCCTGGCCGCTCACCACCAGGCCGACGTGCTCGACCTGGCACAGGCTCTCCCCGGTCGCCGCGCCGACGTGCTCCGACCAGCGCCAGCCCGGTTCGTATGTGGCGCGCCCGAGCGTCATCGGGCCGACCTCGTAGAGCTCGAAGCGGCCCTTCTCGAAGGTGCGCGTGTCGGTGGGACGGTCGAGAGGGAGGAGGGTGAGGTCCACTGCGGCTCCTAGCGGGCGGGCCGCGCGGCGGGGTGGCGCGGCAGGCCGTCGTCGGGGATGGGCTCCCAGGGTGCCGCGTTCGCGACGTACTGGCGGTAGGAGGGGCGCACGCCGGGGTCCCGGTCGAACGTGCCCATGCGGACGCCGATCTCGTCGGGGTTGTCCGGGTTGCGGCTGAACAGCGCCGAGCCGCACTGCGAGCAGAAGGCCTTCTCGAAGCCGTCGGGAGGCCGGTGGACGCCGACGTGCTCGGCGCCCTCGACGATGTCGAATGAGCCGGGCCGAAGGCGGGCGCTGATGGAGGCCGCCCCGCCGGTGCGGCGCTGGCAGCGCGTGCAGTGGCAGTAGCCGGCGTACTCCGGCGGGGCGCTGATCTCGTAGCGCACGCCGCCGCACATGCAGCCGCCTGTGAGGGGGAGGTCCACGCGGCGAGGGTACTGGGGGCGAGGCGCGCCTCCCGGTGCCTTCTCCGGAAATGGAGGCACTGGACGAGCTCGCGGATGCCCTGCGCGCGCGGCTGGTGGAACGGGCGCGCTCGGGCGAGAGCGGACCGGACGGCCTGGAAGGCGACGTCCGCCGGCTCGTGGAGCGGGAGGCTGCTCCGCTGCCCGAGGCCGAGCGGGACGCCCTGTGCCGGCGGGTCATGGTGCTCGCCACCGGGCTCGGCCCGCTGGAGCCCCTCCTCGCCGATCCGGCGGTGGACGAGGTGATGGTGAACGGACCGGGGTCGGTCTACGTGGAGCGCCGGGGCCGGCTCGAGCGCGCCGAGGTGGAGTTCGCGGGCGAGGCGGAGCTGATGCACGCGATCGAGCGCGTGCTGGCGCCGCTGGGGCGTCGTGTCGACGAGGCGGCGCCGCTGTGCGACGCTCGGCTGGCCGACGGGTCGCGGGTGAACGTGGTGATCCCGCCGCTCTCCCTCTCGGGTCCCTGCCTGACGATCCGCCGCTTCCGGCGCGAGGGTTTCTCGCTGCGGGATCTGGTGGCCCGGGGCACGCTGCCCGCCGCCGTGGCGGAGCTGCTGGCGGTGTGCGTGGCGGCCCGGGCGTCGATCCTGGTGAGCGGAGGCACCGGCTCCGGCAAGACGACGACCCTGAACGCGCTGTCGGGCGCGATCCCCGGCGAGGAGCGGATCGTGACGATCGAGGACGCGGCGGAGCTGCGGCTGCGCCAGCGTCACGTGGTCCGCCTCGAGGCCCGGCCGGCGAACCTGGAGGGGCGCGGCGAGGTGACGATCCGCCAGCTCGTGAGAAACGCGCTGCGGATGCGGCCCGACCGGATCGTGGTGGGCGAGGTTCGGGGCTCGGAATGCCTCGACATGCTGCAGGCGCTGAACACCGGCCACGACGGCTCGCTGACCACGGTGCACGCCAACTCGCCGGCGGATGCGCTTCGGCGTGTGGAGACGCTGGCGCTGATGGCCGGCGTCGGCCTGCCGCACGCCGCCGTGCGCGAGCAGGTGGCGAGCGCCATCGACCTGGTGGTGCACCAGGCCCGGCTGGCGGACGGCAGCCGCGCGGTGGATGCGGTGGTGGAGGTGGCACACACCAGCGACGGCAGCCAGGTGAGGGAGCTCTACCGCCGCGGCGGACCCCTGAAGCCGCCGGCCGACGGCCGGCTGGCGGAACGAATCGCGCTGCTCCGCCGCGAGGGACCGCCGTGACGGGGCCGCCGAGCCGAGTGTGGGCCCTCAAAGGCCCCCATACGGTGCATAAAAGGGCCCACACTCGCCACGCAAGGGCGCTTCGGGAGCCCGCACCCATCATTGCTGCCGTCGAGACCGGCCGAAACGAAGCGCACGAACGAGCGGAGCGCCGCGGCACAGGAGGGCCGTGACCCCCGCCCTCGCTGCCGTCGCCGGCGCCGCCGCCGCGCTCGCCGCCTGGGACATTCTCGGCCCAGGCGTCGTCGCGAAAGGCGCCGGAGCGGTTCGGGGGCTTGCCGGCCTCGTCGACGCCGTCGTCACGCTCGGGCGGGAGGGGCGCGATCCGGGGGTCGTGGAGCGGCGGCGGCTCCTGCTGGTGGGCGCCGCCCTCGCGCTCGGCGCCGGCTGGCTGCTGGCCGGACCGGTGGCCGGTGCCGCGCTCGCCGCGGCTGGGCCGTGGGCGGTCGCCCGCCTGTTGCGCGCCCACCGCGAGCGCTACCGCCACGCGGTCGACGCCGAGCTGCCCGTCCTGGCGCTCGCCCTCGCCGACTCCCTCGCCGGGGGCCACTCGCTCCGCGGCGCCCTCGGCGAGGCGACCCGTTCGCTGACCGGCGCCGCCGGCCACGAGCTGCACCGCACCACCGGCGAGCTTGCGGCGGGCGCCCCCACCGACGTCGCCCTCGAGGCCATGCGGGCGCGGGTCCGGTCGTCCCGGCTCGACACGGTCGTGGCCGCCTGCCTCCTCCAGCGCCGCGCCGGCGGCGACCTGGCACGCCTTCTGCGTCAGACCGCGCGGGCGATGGAGGAGGAGGCGCGGCTCGCCGGCGAGCTGCGCGCGGCCACGGCACAGGCCCGCTTCACCGGCGTGCTCGTGGTGCTCCTCCCGCTCGGCGGCGCGCTGCTCGCGGAGCTGGCGAGCCCCGGCTGGTTCGCCGGGCTGTGGAGCTCGTTCTTGACGGGATGGCTGGTGGGGATCGCGGTCTTCCTCCAAGTGGTCGCGGCGGCGCTGATCAGGAGGCTGGGAAGGGTGAGAAGTTGAGCGGGGCGACCGTGCTCAGCTTCATTGCCGCCGTTCTGGCGGTGACCGGCCTGGCCGAAATGCTCCGAGCGGGCCGCGTCGGAAGGAAGCGCGGTCGCGGCCGGGAGCTGGGTGGGGGGCCCCGCCTCCTGCGCGCCCTCGCCCACATCGGCGGGCGGCTCCGTCCCGCGGCCGCCCCGCGCGACCTCGAAGCCCGCATCGCCGCGGCGGGCCGTCCCGGCGGCCTCGGCGCCCGGGAGCTCATGGCGGCCAAGGTGGCCGCGGCGGCAGGCGGCGGCCTCGTCGCGGCGGCCCTCTCGGCCGCGGCGCCCGGCAGGCTCGGCGTCGCGCTCCTCGCCGCCGGGCCGGTGGCCGGCTTCCTCGCTCCGGACGCCTGGCTCGCCCGCCGCGCCGCCGAGCGCGCCCGCCGGGTGCGGGCCGAGCTGCCGGCGCTGCTCGACCTGCTGCGCGTGAGCGTCGAGGCGGGCAGCTCGCTGCCGAAGGCGTTGCGCGAGGTCGGCGCCCGCACCCGTGGGCCGCTCGCGGCCGAATGGCGCGCCCTGGGACGGGAGGTGGCGCTCGGAGTGCCGCTGGAGACGGCACTGACCGGGACCATGGAGCGCCTACCGCTCCCCGAGGTCAGGTCGCTGGTGGCCGCGCTCGAGCGCGCACGTCGCCACGGCGCGCCGCTGGCGGACACGCTGGCGTCGCAGACACGCGACGCCCGCTTCGCCCTTGCGCGCCGCGCCCGCGAAGACGCCGCCCGCGCCGGCCCGAAGATCCAGCTGGTGGTGGCCCTCCTGCTGGTGCCCTCGGTGCTCCTGCTGGTGGCCGCCGCGCTCGTGGCCGCCCTCATGCACGGCGGTGGGGCGGCGCTTCCGATCTAGCGTCCGCCGAAGCGGGGGCGACGGAGCGAAGCCGCCCGGCCGCGGGTGCGAGACGCGGACCGGGCGGCTTCGCGGGTTCCCCGGAGCCCTAAGGCCTCAGCAGGAGACGATCAGGTGGAACGAGCGGTTCTCGTTGTTTCCGCCGCTGTTGCGCGTGACAACGCGCACGCCATTGACGTTGGCCGCCGCCGAGGTCACGGAGATCTGGCCGTTGCCGGCACCGGCGGCCGACTCGTCGCCCAGCGTGGCGGCGTAGACGCAGTTCCGCACGTCGCGGTCGAACACGACCTGGTACTGGCCTTCGCCAGTCTGGGCGCTCGACGTGACGCCGTGATGTCGCACGGTCGCGCCGACGTTCGAGATCACCGCGTGCCGCACACCCTCGGCGACAGCAGCGGCGAAGGCCGACGGCACCTGGCCGAGCGTCGACTCCTTGATGGCTCCGCCGCCGAAGCCGTCGCGCTTGGCCTCCTGGCCGCGCAGCGTGCCGTCCTTGAAGTCGCGGTTGCGGATCGAGCCGTTGATGATGTCGTCAGAGCCGATCGTGGCGACGGCATAAGCCGAGCCGCCCAGGCTGACGAACAGCGCGATCAGCGCCACGACCATTGCGGGGGATGGAGCGCGTAGACGGCGCTTCATGAGATTTGGACCTCCCGTCCGTCCGGGGTTCGCTTGCCCCCGTTGCAACAGCGCCGGCCCCACCTGGGTTGCGGATCCGGCCCTTCCGGGTGCAACGCGAATTGCAGGAACGGGCCACGACCGGCGCCCCGAAAGACGCCGGATTCGGCTCTGGAGTGCGCGCTCCGGGCACCCGGTGGGGGCGTTCGGACGGAAAGTGGGAAATAGTGTTGCTTGGTGGGAGAAAGTGGGGTAGTGTGGCGGCAAGCAATCGACCGGAGTGGCGGGGCTCCTCCCACTCCGCCACTCCGGTCTGAACCTTTCGCGCGGGACATGACCGTTGGCATTTCGAGGCCACTTCGAGCACTCGCTGGACTCAAAGAACCGGCTCAGCATCCCGACTCGGTTCCGCACCGCCTTCTCGGGCGGAACAGTTCTCGCCAAGACGCCGGAGCCCTGCGTGGCGATCTGGACACCCGAGACCAACGAGGCGATCATCGAGCGCGCGCTGAGCGGGCTGAACCCGATGGGCTTGGAGTACCGCAAGATGTCCCGCTTCTTCCAAGGCAACTCCTTCGAGATCGACCTCGACGCGAGCGGCCGCGTGACGCTGCCGCCGCCGCTTCTGGGACACGCCGGGATCGAGAAGGAGGTCGTGGTGGTCGGCGTGGGCGACCACCTCGAGGTGTGGGCTCGGCAGCGCTGGCAGGACGAGCAGCACGCCCTCGACGCCGAGATCGGGGAGGTGACGGAGCGCCTTGGCAATCCTTCTTGACATGAGCCGCCTCCACGTGCCCGTGCTCGCCGGCGAGCTGATCGACCTGACCGCGCCCGCGCCGGGCGAGACCGCCGTGGACTGCACCTTCGGCGCGGGCGGCCACGCCCGCCTCGTCGCGGACCGCCTCGGCCCCACCGGCACGCTCGTGTGCATCGACCGCGACCCCGCCGCGCAGCGCCACTTCGACGAGCTGGCCGCCGAGGTCGCCTGCGAGACGCGCTTCCTGCGGATGGATTACGCCGACGGCCTGGCACTGCTCGCCGAGGAGGGGCTCGCCGCCGACATCGCCTACCTCGACCTCGGCATCTCCTCGATGCAGGTCGACGCTCGCGAGCGCGGCTTCTCCTACGCCTACGACGCGCCGCTCGACATGCGCATGGACCCCGCCCAGGAGCTGGACGCCCGCGTGGTGGTGAACGAGTGGGATGAGCGCCAGCTGGCACACGTCTTCCGACGCCTCGGCGAGGACCCGAACGCACGCCGCATCGCCCGCGAGATCGTCAGGCGCCGGCGTACAGCGCCGATCGAGACCACCGGCGAGCTGGTGGAGGCGATCGAGGCGGCGCTGCCCGCGGCCGTGCGGCGCCGCTTCGGCGGCGGCCACCCCGCCAAGCGCGTCTTCCAGGCGGTTCGGATCGCGGTGAACGGCGAGCTCGACTCGCTCGACCGGGCGCTCCCGCTCGCCTGGAGCCTGCTCAGGGAAGGCGGTCGCATGGCGGCGATCGCCTTCCATTCGCTGGAGGACCGGCGTGTGAAGCGCTTCCTGGCGGCGAGGGCCCGGGGATGCATCTGCCCGCCCGACTTCCCCGTGTGCGTGTGCGGCCGCGAGCCCGAGGCCGAGCTGCTGACGGGTCGCGCGGTGGCGCCCACGCCGGGCGAGGTGGCGAGCAACCCGCGCGCCAAGTCCGGCCGTCTGCGGGCGGCGCGCAAGCTCGGCTCCGGGGAGGCCGCCTGATGGGGCGGACGGCCACGGCCCGCGCGCCCGCTCCCGCCCGGCACGCGGCCCCGAGCCGCACGACCGCCCCGGCACGCCGGGTCTCGGGACACGCCCATCCGAGGCCCGCTTCGCGCACCGCCGCGCCGCCTCGCGGCGCGCGCGTGCTCGACGCCCTCCTCACCGGCCGGCTCTGGATCGGGCTGATCGGCGTGCTGCTCGCGGGAATCGTCTTCTTCAACGTCGATCTCCTCCAGAGGAACCGCGAGATCACGCAGATGGCTGGCAAGGCGACCGAGATCAAGCGCCAGAACGACCGCCTCCGCCACGACTACGCCCGCCTCGCGAGCAGCGAGCGCATCCAGGAGGCCGCGGCCGTCCTCGGGCTCGTCTACCCGGCCGCGGGCGAGGTCCGCTACCTGCAGTCGAACCCGAAGCGCGACGCGCACAACGCGTCCAAGCGCATCATCGCGCCCACCGAGACGACCACGCCCGCGCCGATCGTCACCACTCCGCCCGCCACGGCCACCACGACCACCACGCCGCCCGCGACCACGACCCCACCGCCCGAATGAGACCAAACGCTCGCGCGCACCGCGCGCTCGCCATCCGGTGAAGCTCGTCGAGCGGCGGATCGGGCTCCTCTTCGCCCTCTTCCTGTTGCTGCTCGGCGCCGCCACGGCCCGCGCCGCCTGGCTCGGCACGGTGAAGTCCGACGCGCTCGGCGAGCGCGCGGTGCAGCAGCAGATCGAGGACCTCGAGGTGCCCGCGCCGCGCGGCACGATCCTGGACCGCCACGGCGTGGACCTGGCCGTGTCCGAGGACGCGGTCACGGTCTTCGCTCACCCCTTCCTGATCGACGACCCCGGCCGGGTGGCGGCCAGGCTCGCTCCGCTCGTCGGCCGCACCAAGGGGGAGCTGCTCGAGAAGCTGAGCGACCGCGAGGCCGGGTTCGTCTACCTGCGCCGCAAGATGGACGCCTCGCTCGGCCAGAAGATCGAGGACCTCGGGATCGAGGGCATCGACACCGTGATCGAGCCCAAGCGCAGCTACCCGCAGGGGCACCTGGCCGCGCAGGTGCTCGGCATGGTCGGCACCGAGAACACCGGCCTGTCGGGGCTCGAGTACTCCCGCGACGAGCAGCTGGCGGGCGAGGACGGCCACCGCCGGCTCGTGAAGGACGCCCTCGGAGAGCCGGTCAGCCTGATCGAGACCGACCGCGCCGAGCCGGGCGAAGACCTGCACCTCACGCTCGACTCGGCGATTCAGGAGCGGGTCGAGGCGGTCCTGTCCGAGGTGGGGCAGACCTACCAGCCGGCCGGCGCGACGGCGCTCGTCATGGACCCGCGCAGCGGCGCGATCCTCGCGCTCGCGAACTGGCCGCGGGTGGACGCCAACAACGTCGCCGGCTCGCCGGCGTACGCGACCCAGAACCGCGCCATCCAGTTCAACTACGAGCCGGGCTCGACCTTCAAGGCCTTCACGGTGGCCGGCGCGCTCGAGGACGGCCTGATCGAGCCCACCACGCCGTTCCAGGTGCCGCCGACGATCCAGGTAGCGGACCGCGTGATCGGCGAGGCCCATGACGGCGGGGGCGGCACGTTCACCACGGCCGACATCCTGACCCGCTCGTCCAACGTGGGGACCGTGATGATCGGCCTCAAGCTCGGCGCCGAGCGCTTCGACCGCTGGGTGCGGCGGTTCGGGTTCTCGAAGCCGACCGGGGTCGACCTACCGGGCGAGAACCAGGGCATCGTGCTCGACGTGGAGGACTACTCCGGCTCGTCGATCGGCAACATGCCGATCGGCCAGGGCATCTCGGTCACGCCGATCCAGATGGCCTCCGCCTTCACCGCGATCGCGAACGACGGGATCAAGCGGCGGCCTTACATCGTGGCCGGCGACGGCTCGCCGGGGAAGCGCGTGCTGTCGCGCGGCACGGCGCGGCAGGTGTCGCGGATGCTCGAGGGTGTGCTGGCCGCGGGCGGCACGGCGGCCGAGGCATCGGTCGAGGGCTACACCCTCGCCGGCAAGACGGGCACCGCCGAGAAGGCGGAGAACGGCACCTACTCGAAGACCGATTTCGTGGCCTCGTTCATCGGCTACGCCCCTGCGCGGAACCCGAAGCTGCTGGTGTCCGTGATGGTCGACGAGCCGCGCGGCGACATCTACGGCGGCACCGTCGCGGCGCCGGCATTCGAGCGCATCATGGAGTTCGCCCTCCCGTACCTGAAGATCCCGCCGCAGTAGAGGAAGTGAGGAACGTGCCGGGTATCCTGCACGCGCAGTCATGACCCTTCGAGACCTGATGGGGAATGCTGCCCCCGGGGTCGAGGTCTCGGGGCTCGCCTACTCGAGCCGGAGCGTCACCCCGGGGACGCTCTTCTTCTGCGTACCGGGCTTCCGGGCCGACGGGCACGACTTCGCGCCCGACGCGGTCGCCCGCGGCGCGGTCGCGCTCGTTTGCCAGCGGCCGCTGGGGCTGGGCGTGCCGGAGGTGGTGGTAGACGACGTGCGCGCCGCCATGGGCCCGGCGGCGGCCCGCTTCTACGGCGATCCGACCGCGGAGCTCGACGTGGTCGGAGTGACCGGCACGAACGGCAAGACCACGACCGCCTTCCTGCTGCGCCACCTGCTCGAGGCGGGCGGACGCCAGACCGGCCTCCTCGGCACCGTGAAGCGCGTGGTGGGCGGCGTGGAGGAGGAGGTCGAGCGCACCACGCCGGAGGCGATCGACCTCCAGGCCACCTTCCGCGCGATGCTCGACGGCGGCGACCGGGCCTGCGCGATGGAGGTCAGCTCGCACGCGCTCGAGCTGGGCCGGGTGGCCGGCATCCGCTTCGCCTGCCGGATCTTCACGAACCTGACCCAGGACCACCTCGACTTCCACGAGACGATGGAGGCCTACTTCGCCGCCAAGCGGCGGCTGTTCGAGGAACCCGGCTTGTCGGTGGTGAACGTGGACGACGAATACGGGCGGCGGATAGCGGCGGAGGTGGACTGCTTGACCTTCTCCGTCGAGCGCGAAGCCGATTACCGCGCGCGCGACGTGGAGTTCGACCTGATGGGCTCGCGCTTCCGCTGCGAGACGCCCGACGGCGAGCTTCTGCTCGAGTCGCCGCTGCCGGGGCTGTTCAACGTGCAGAACGTGCTCGGCGCCGTGGCGGCGGCGCGCTCGCTCGGGGTGCCGGGCGAGGCGATCGCCGCCGCGCTTCCCTCCTTCGGGCGCGTGCCGGGCCGCTTCGAGCCCGTCGACGAGGGGCAGGACTTCGGCGTGCTCGTGGACTACGCCCACACGCCGGAGGCGCTCGAGAACGTGCTGCTGGCGGCGCGAGAGGTCACCCGCGGCCGCCTGCACGTCGTGTTCGGCGCGGGGGGCGACCGCGACCGCGGCAAGCGCCCCCTGATGGGCGCGGCGGCGCGGCGCCTGGCGGACCGCGTGGTCGTGACCTCGGACAACCCGCGCAGCGAGGACCCCGAGGCGATCGTGGACGCGATCATGGAGGGGGCCGGCGAGGAGGCTGAGCGCGAGCCGGACCGGCGCCGCGCGATCGCGCTCGCGATCGACACGGCCGAGCCCGGGGACGTGGTGGTGATCGCCGGCAAGGGCCACGAGCAGGGCCAGGAGTTCGAGGACGGCCGCAAGGAGCCGTTCGACGACCTGAGCGAGGCCCGCGCGGCGCTTCGCGCCCGGCTCGGAGCGCGGGCGTGAGGCGGCCATGATCGACCTCTCCGCCGCGCGCCTCGCGGCAGCCGCCGGCGGCGAGCTGGCCGCCGGCGACCCCGAGCGCGCCGGCCCTGAGCGCGCGGTGATCGACTCGCGTGCGGTGCAGCCGGGCGACCTGTTCGTGGGCCTGCCGGGAGCCGCGGCCGACGGCGGCGCTTATGCCGCCGCCGCGCTCGAGGCCGGCGCCTGGGGGGCCGTGGTGGGGCGCGAGCACCGCGACTCCGCGCTCGGCGCCGTGGAGGGGACGGTGGGCCACTCGGCGTGCAGCGGCGCCGCCGTGATCGCGGTCGACCAGCCGCTCGCGGCGCTGCACGCGCTGGCCCGGGCCTGGCGCCACGAGCTGGGCGCCAAGGTCGTCGGGGTTACCGGCTCCACCGGCAAGACCTCCACCAAGGACATCCTCGCCGCGCTGCTCGGCGCGCGGCTCGCCACCCACGCGAGCCGCGAGAACTGGAACACCGAGATCGGCCTGCCGCTCACGATCCTCGAGGCCCGGCGCGGCACCGAGGCCCTGGTGCTCGAGATGGCCATGCGCGGCGAGGGGCAGATCGCGGAGCTCGTGGCGGTGGCGGAGCCGGACGCCGGGGTGATCGTGAACGTCGGCCCGGTGCACCTCGAGCTGCTCGGCACCGTGGAGCGGGTGGCGGCGGCGAAGGCAGAGCTGATCCGCGACCTGCGGCCCGGCGCCGCCTGCGTGGTCCCGGCAAGCGAGCCGCTCCTGGCGGCCCATCTGCGCGAGCGGGAGCTCGACACGTGGACCTTCGGCCCGGGCGGCCAGGTCAGGCTGCTCAGCTTCGACGAGGGCCGGGCCGAGATCGAGGCCCGCGACGAGATCGTGCGGCTCGAGCTGCCCTACTCAGAGCCTCACAACCTGCTCAACACGCTCGCCGCGGTGGCAACCGCGCGGGCGCTGGGGGTGCCGGTGCGCGGCCTGGTCGAGGTGCGCTTCTCCTCGCTGCGCGGCGAGGTGGTCGAGCTGCCCGGGGGCGTGACCGTGGTGAACGACTGCTACAACGCCAACCCGATGTCCATGCGGGCGGCTCTTGATCACCTCGCGGGGAGCGGCGCGGAGCGTCGGATCGCCGTGCTCGGCACCATGGCCGAGCTCGGTCCCGGCTCGGAGGGCTACCACCGCGAGATCGGCGCCCACGCGGCGGCGCTCGGCATCGACGTGCTCGTGCCCGTGGGCGAGACGGCGCTGCCCTACACCGTGGGCTTCGACGGCGAGACGCACCCGGTGGCGAGCCCGGAGGAGGCGGGGGCGCTGCTCGAGGAGCTCGCCCGCCCCGGCGACCGGGTGCTGATCAAGGGCTCGCGCTCGGTGGGCCTCGAGCGGGTGCTGGCCTAACGGCCCATGCTCGGCGAGGTCCTCATCGGGGGCATGGCCTCCCTGCTCATCTGCATGTTCCTCGGTCCGCGCTTCATCGAGTATCTGCGGCTGAAGGAGTTCGGCCAGCACATCCGGGAGGAGGGGCCGGCCGGGCACCACGGCAAGGCCGGCACGCCCACGATGGGCGGGCTGGCGATCTTCCTCGCGGTCTGCGTGCCCTTTCTGATCCTGTCCGAGTACCGCGCGGCCAGCATGGCCGTGCTCGGCACGGCGCTCGCGATGGCGGCGCTCGGCTTCGCCGACGACATGACCAAGCTGCGCAAGCGCCGCTCGCTCGGGATCTCGGGCCGCACCAAGCTGGTCGCGCAGGCGCTGACGGCGATCGGGCTCTGGCTCGTGGTGACCGAGTACCTCAAGTACCAGGACACGCTCGACCTGCACGTCGTGGACGCCACGGTCGACCTCGGCGTGGCGTATCCGGTGCTGATCTTCCTCGTGCTGGCCGGGGCCACCAACGGGGTGAACCTGACCGACGGGCTCGACGGGCTGGCCGCGGGCTGCGCGGCGATCGTGTTCCTGGCGTTCACCGCCATGACCTTCATCACGCGTGGCGAGGTGATGCTCGATCTGGCCTTGCTATGCGCCTGCCTGGTGGGGGCCTGCGTGGGCTTCCTGTGGTTCAACTCGTTTCCGGCCTCGGTGTTCATGGGCGACACCGGCTCGCTCGGCCTGGGCGGGGCGATCGCGGGGCTGGCGGTGATCACCCAGACCGAGGTGCTCCTGATCGTGATCGGCGGCATCTTCGTGATCGAGGCGCTCTCGGTGGCGATCCAGGTGATCGCCTTCCAGCGCTTCCGGCGGCGGGTGTTCCTGATGGCCCCGATCCACCATCATTTCGAGCTCCTGGCCTGGTCGGAGACCAAGATCATCCTGCGCTTCTGGATCGTCGCGGCGATCTGCGCCGCGATCGGCTTCACGCTCTACCAGCAGTCGATCACCGCGTGAGGCCCCCGCTCCCCGCCGGCCCCTTTCTCGTGGTCGGGCTGGCCCGGTCGGGGGTGGCCGCCGCGCGCATGCTGGAGGCCCACGGGCAGGTGGTCGGCACCGACTCTGGAGCCCCGGAGGTGCCGGCCGGGCTCGAAGCGCATCTCGGCGTGGACGGCGTCGACCTGCTCGACCGCGTGACGTGCGTGGTCAAGAGCCCCGGGGTGCCGAACGAGGCGCCTGTGATCGTCGCCGCGCGCGAGCGCGGGCTGCCCGTGCTGGGCGAGCTCGAGCTGGCCTGGCGGCTGCTGCCGCAGCGCTTCGTGGCCGTGACGGGCACGAACGGCAAGACCACCACGGCCGAGCTGCTCGGAGCGATCTGGCGCGAGGCCGGCCGGCCGGTTGCGGTGGCGGGCAACGTCGGCACGCCGCTCGCCTCGCTGGTCGGCACGCTCGAGCCGGACGCCACCGTCGTGTGCGAAGTGTCGAGCTTCCAGGCCGAGGACGCGCTCGAGTTCGCGCCCGACACCGCGCTGCTCCTCAACCTGAGCGAGGATCACCTCGACCGGCACGGCACCTTCGAGGCCTACCGCGACGCCAAGCTGCGCATGTTCGCCCGCCAGCGGCCCGACCAGGTGGCGGTGGCGCCGCCGGGCCTCGCGCTGCCGGGGGGGGCAAGGCGGATCGCGTTCGGCGATCCCGCGGACCTGCCCCTGCCGCCGGGCGAGATCCGGCTGCGCGGCCCGCACAACCTCGAGAACGCCATGGGCGCGTCCGCGGCGGCGCTCGCGGCGGGTGTCCCCGCCGCGGCGGTGGCGGGCGCGCTGCGCAGCTTCGCCGGCGTGCCGCACCGGCTGGAGGAGGTGGGCGAAGCGGGTGGCGTCCTGTACGTGAACGACTCGAAGGCGACCAACGTGTCCGCGGCCGCGCGCGGGATCGAGTCCTTCGAGGGCGGGGTGCACGCGATCCTGGGCGGCAGCCTGAAGGGCGGCGGGTTCGAGGGCCTTCGGGGGCCCGTGGCGGCGCGCTGCCGGGCCTGCTACCTGATCGGGGCGGCGGCGGAGCGGCTGGCCTCAGACCTCGAGCCCACAGGAGTGCCGCTCGTGCGCTGCGGGGACCTCGAGACCGCCGTGCGGGAGGCCTCGGCCGCGGCGCGCCCCGGCGAGGTGGTGCTGCTCTCGCCGGCCTGCGCGAGCTACGACCAGTTCCGGGACTACGAGGAGCGCGGCGACCGCTTCAAGTCGCTGGTGCCGGCTGAATGATTCGCGGCCCGCGCGTCGAAGGAAGGCCGGATGAGACCGTCCGCTCGCGCGCACCGCGCGCTCGCGTCACGGCGTTCGCCGCCTCGCGCCTCGGCCGCCAAGCGACCGGTCGAGTACTCGATCCTCTACACCGCGACGCTCTGCCTGCTGGCGGGCGGGGCCGTGATGGTCTATTCGGCGAGCTCGGCCGAATCGCTCCTCGCCGGCAGCGGCGATCCCTCCTACTACCTCAAGCGCTACGTCCTGTTCGGCCTGATCGGGCTCGCCGTGATGCACGCGGCGTCGCGGCACGGGCTCGCCGCGATCCGCACGCTCACCCCGATCTTCCTGGTGGTCTCGTTCTGCCTGACCATCCTCGTGATGCTGCCGGGCTTCGGGGTGACCGTGAACGGCGCCACGCGCTGGCTCGGCTTCGGCCCGCTCCAGTTCCAGCCCTCGGAGCTCCTCAAGGTGTCGCTCGTGCTGTACGCGGCGCAGGTGCTGGCGGCGCGGCCGCGGACCACCAAGACGCTCGGCGGTCTCGTGAAGCCGCTGCTGATCGTGGTGGCCGTGGCCTTCCTGCTGTTGCTGAAGCAGCCGGACATGGGAACGGCGATGACGATCTGCTTCGCCCTCGGCGCGCTGCTGATCGCCGCCGGCACGCCCATGCGGCTGCTGGGCGGCATCTTCGGCGTGCTCGCGGTGCTGGCCACGCTGCTCGCGCTCGTCGAGCCCTACCGGCGCGAGCGGCTCACCTCGTTCCTCGACCCCTTCTCGGACGCCGGCGACTCCGGCTTCCAGGCGGTCCAGGCGCTCACTGCGATCGGCTCGGGCGGCTTCTTCGGAGTGGGCCTGGGGGAGTCGGTGCAGAAGATCTTCTACCTGCCCGAGGCCCACACGGACATGATCCTGGCGATCATCGGCGAGGAGCTGGGCCTGATCGGGATACTCGGCGTGATCGGCCTCTACGGGATGATCGCCTACGCCGGCCTGCGGGCGGCCAAGGCGGCGCGCGACCTGTACTCGAAGCTGCTCGCCGCGGGCGTGACCTCCCTGATCCTGTGCCAGGCGACGCTCAACTTCTTCGCGGTGATGGGCATGGCGCCGCTCACCGGCGTGCCGCTTCCGTTCCTCTCCTACGGGAGCACCAACCTGATCGTGCTGCTCGGGGCGATGGGACTGCTGCTGCACGTGGCCGCCACGGGCGGGCGGGCGCGTCGCGGCGAGAGCCGGCCGCGGCTCGAGGCGATCGAGGGAGGACGCGATGCCCAGGATCGTGATCGCGGCCGGCGGGACGGCCGGGCACGTAGTGCCCGCGCTGGCGGTCGCTGACGCCCTGCGAGCGCGCGGGGCCGACGTCGACTTCATCGGCGGAGAGCGCGCCGAGACCGAGCTGATCCCGGCCGCGGGGTACCCCTTCCACCCGCTGCGGGTGGAGGGGATAGACCGCGACAACCCGCTTCGGGCCCTCCGCGCCGGGCTGCTGGCGGCGGTTGCCGTGCCGCGGGCACGCGGGCTGCTGCGCCGCCTCGGCGCCGATGCCGTGCTCGGCGGCGGGGGGTATGTGGCCGGGCCCGTGGGGCTCGCGGCGCGCAGCCTGCGGCTCCCGCTCGTGCTCACGGAGGCGGACAGCCATCTGGGGATGACCAACCGGCTGCTGGCGCCGCTCGCCCGGCGCGTCTTCCTGGCCTTCCCGTTGGGGCGCGAGGGGTCGCGCTGGGTGGTGAGCGGCCGGCCCGTGCCGGTGGGGACGGGCGACGCGGACCGCGCCGCGGCCCGCGAGCGCTTCGGCATCGGCCCGGACGAGGCGTGCGTGCTGGTGTTCGGCGGCTCGCTGGGCGCGCTTCGCCTGAACCACGCGACTCTCGACGCCTTCGGCACGGCCGCCCCGGGGGCCGTGCTGCACGCCTCGGGGCGGCGTGACCACGACGAGCTCCGGCGCCGCCTGGAGGCGCTCGGCTCGCCGCCGCACTACCACCTCCACCCGTACATCGAGCCGTTTGCCGACGCCCTGGCGGCGGCCGACCTGGCCGTGGCCCGGGCCGGTGGCGGGGTGCAGGAGCTCCTGGTGGCCCGCCTGCCGTCGGTGCTCGTTCCCTACCCGCACGCCACCTCCGACCACCAGACGAAGAACGCTCGCTGGGCCGAGCGCGCCGGAGCCGCCGTGGTGGTTCCCGACCACGAGCTGGACGGCCCGCGGCTGGCCCGCGAGGTGGCCGCGCTGCTGGGCGCGCCGCAGCGGATGGCGGAGATGGCCAACGCCGCGGCCGCGGCGGCCAGGCCGGACGCCGCGGACCGGATCGCGGACGAGCTGATGGCGCTTGCAGGCCGCGACTGAGCACTAAGGTCAGCCGGCGATGTCAACCGAGTCCGCCACGCCGTTCGCCGGCCGCAGCCTGCACTTCGTCGGCATCGGCGGGGCGGGCATGAGCGGGCTCGCGCTGGTCGCGCACGCGCTCGGCGCCCGCGTGACGGGCTCCGACCGCGCCGACTCGCCCTACTGCGAGCGGTTGCGCGCCGCGGGGATCGAGCCCGCGATCGGCCACGACGCCGCCAACTACCCGCTGGGGGCGGAGCTGGTGGTGTCGACCGCGATCCCGGACGACAACCCGGAGCTGGCCACCGCCCGCGCCTCCGGGGCGACCGTGCTCCACCGCGGCGACCTGCTCGGCGAGGTGTCGCGCCTGAAGCGCACGATCGCGGTGAGCGGCACGCACGGCAAGACGACGACAGCGTCGATGGCGGCCCACGTGCTGCGCGAGACCGGGCGCGACCCGGGCCTCCTGATCGGCGGCGAGCTGCGCTCGGCGGGCACGAACGCGGCCTGGGGCGCCGGCGGGTGGGCGGTGATCGAGGCCGACGAGTCGGACCGGTCGTTCCTCAAGCTGGACCGCCCCGTCGCGGTGGTCACGAACATCGAGCTGGACCACCACGCCACCTACGCGAGCCTGACCGAGCTGGAGGAGGCGTTTGCGCAGTTCGCGGCACCGGCCGAGCTGCGCATCCTCGGGCCGGGGGTGGAGCTGGAGGGCCGCGGGCGGGAGGTGCGCTTCGACGTGCGGGGACGGGTGGAGCTGCTCCCGGGCGGGTCGCGCTTCGACGTGCAGGGAACCGAGGTGCAGCTCCGCGTTCCCGGCACCCACAACGTGCTGAACGCCCTCGCTGCGCTGGCCGCCTGCCGCGCGGCGGGCGTGGACCCGCCCGAGGCCGCCCCGGCGCTCGCCACCTTCACCGGCGCGGCCCGCCGCTTCGAGGCCCACGGCCGCACGGAGTCGGGCGCCCTGGTGTTCGACGACTACGCGCACCATCCGACCGAGGTCCGCGCCACCCTCGAGGCCGCCCGCACGCTCGCCGGCGGCGAGGGCGGCCGGCTCGTGGCCTGCTTCCAGCCCCACCTCTATTCCCGCACGCGGCTCCTCGCGCGCGAGTTCGGCCGCGCGCTTGCGCTCGCCGACCTCGTCGCGGTGCTCGACGTCTATCCCGCACGCGAGCGGGCGGAGGACTTCCCCGGCGTCAGCGGCCTGATGGTGGCCCAGGCCGCGGCCGACGCCGCCCGCGGCCGGCCCGTCTGGTGGCTGCCCCGCATGGAGGACGCCCAGCGGATGCTGGCGGCGGAGCTGTGCGAGGGCGATCTTCTCCTCACCCTGGGGGCCGGCGACGTGGACCGCCTCGCGCGGGGGCTGGCCCGATGACCCCGCCCGATGGAGTCGAGCGCGACTACCGGCTCGCCCGGCTCACCACGATCCGCACCGGCGGTCCGGCCGACTACTTCGCCCGCCCCGACACCGCCGGAGCGCCTGGCGGAGCTGCTCGCGTGGGCAGACCGTGAGGGGATCGCGGTAGGAGTGGTGGGGTCGGGATCGAATCTCCTGATAGCGGATGCCGGTTTCCGAGGACTCGCGATGAAGCTGGACGGCTCGCTCTCCACGATCGAGCAGGATGGCCGGCGCCTGCTCTGCGGCGGCGGCGCCCGCCTGCCGCAGGCCGCCGCGCGGGCCGCGCGCGCCGGGCTGACCGGGCTCGAGTTCGGCGTGAACATCCCCGGCACGGTCGGGGGCGCCGTGAAGATGAACGCCAACGCGTACGGCGGGGACCTGTCGCGCGTGCTCGAATGGGTCGAGATCGCGACCCCGGAAGGCACGGGGCGCCGCACGCCCGGCGAGCTCGGATTCAGCTACCGGCGCTCGAACCTCGGCCCGCGCGAGATCGTGGCACGGTCGTCCTTCGCGCTGGCGCCCGCCGAGCCGGAGGCGGTGAAGGCCACGCTCGCGGAGATGCGCGCGGCGCGGAAGGCGGCGCAGCCGTCGGGCATCAAGACGTTCGGCTCGACGTTCAAGAACCCGGACGACCCGCGCGCCGAGGGCCGCAGCGCGGGCGTGCTGCTCGATCAGGCCGGCTGCCGCGGGCTGACCGTGGGAGGGGCGCGCTTCTCCGAGAAGCACGCCAACTTCGTCGAGAACCCCGGCGACGCGACCACGGCCGACGTGATCGCCCTGATGGCCGAGGGAAAGCGCCGCGTCCGCGAGCGCTTCGGGGTCGAGCTGGAGGCCGAGGTGCAGTTCCTGGGCGAGGTGGACGCGTCGGCGCTGTGGGCGGACAACGCGGGTGAGGCCGGCGGCGCCGCCGGGGAGGGCCCGTCGTCGTGAACGGCGGCGCCACCACCTGGGGGGGCCGCCTGCGCTCGCTTCCGCGACTGCCGCGCGTGGGCGACCGCGTGCGCGGGCTCCTCGCCTCGAAGGGCCTTCAGCGCCGCCTGCTCGTGCTCGCCGCCGCGCTCCTCCTGCTCGCCGCCGGCTACCAGTTCTGGCTGCGCGACTCCTCGTTCGTGGCCGTCGAGAAGGTGACCGTGACCGGGCTCAGCACGTCCGACTCCGAGCGCGTCCGGATGGCCCTCACGGCCGCCAGCCGCTCGATGACGACCCTGCACGTCGATCACGAGGCGCTCGAGCGGGCGGTGGCCGGCTTCTCGGTCGTGCGCGAGCTCGAGGTGACCACCGACTTCCCGCATGGCCTTCGCATCCATGTGGTCGAGCACATGCCCGCCGCGGTCGCGGTGGGCGACGGCGGCCGGGTGGCCGTGGCCGCCGACGGAACGATCCTCCAGGGCGTGCCCGTGGAGAAGCGCCTGCCGACGGTGGAGGTCGAGGGGGCGCTCGGCGTCGAGCACCTGCGCGACGCCAAGGCGCTCGCCTCCGCCGCGATCGCGGGCGCCGCGCCCGCCACCCTCAAGGGGCGCGTCAGCGAGGTGGGCGAGGACGGCCGGCTCGGCCAGGTTGCGCGGCTGAGGGACGGTCCCGAGGTGATATTCGGCGACACCACGCGCCTGCGGGCGAAGTGGGCCGCCGCGTCGCGGGTGCTCGCCGACCTCGAGGCGAGCGGCACGAGCTACGTGGACGTGCGGATCCCGGGACGGCCCGCCGCGGGCGGGCTCCCGGCGGAGACGATCGTGCCGGTGGCCCCCGCGGGGGCGACGTCGGCGGTGCCCTCCGCCGACCCGGCCGCCGCCACGGCCGTCGATCCCGCGGCCGCCGGGACGCTGCCGCCCGTGGACCCGACGGTTCCGCCGGCCCGACGGGCACCCTCCCGCCCGCGACCGGCACGGTCCCGCCCACCGCGGCCGCGCCGGCGCCGGGCACGGTCACGCAGACCGCCACCACCGCGCCGGTCCCGACGACCAGCCCGGCGCCCGTCACGCCCGCGCCGGCGCCCGCCGCGCCGGTCACCGAGGGCACCGGGGCAGGGGCCGTGGCGGCTCCGTCGCCGTGATTCCGGGCCACGCCGGAGCCTGCGGCAGACACTAAACCTGTGGTCGAGAGTTCGCCAACCCTCGACTCTTCCTAGAGCCTTCTGCTGCATGATTTGTTGCGAGGGTGGTTGACACTTTCGGCGAATCGCCCCTACAGTGCGGTCCCTGCGACTGTCGAGAACCCTCGATGATCGCTTGAGCTTGAGGCGGCAGAGAGGAACGGGACCCTCCATGGATACGGGCAGCTACCTGGCGGTCATCAAGGTCGTCGGCATCGGCGGAGGCGGCACCAATGCCGTGAACCGCATGGTGGACGCGGGGCTCAAGGGGGTCGAGTTCATCGCTGTCAACACCGACGCCCAGGCGCTTCAGATGTGCGACGCCGACATCAAGCTCCAGATCGGCGACCAGCTCACCAAGGGCCTTGGCGCCGGCGCAAACCCCGACGTCGGCTACGGCGCGGCCAACGAGAGCCGCGACGAGATCAAGGAGGCGCTGAAGGGCGCGGACATGGTCTTCGTGACCGCGGGCGAGGGCGGCGGCACCGGCACCGGCGCCGCGCCGGTGATCGCCGAGGTGTCGAAGCAGGAGGTCGGCGCGCTCACGGTGGGCGTCGTGACGAAGCCGTTCGACTTCGAGGGCTCGCAGCGGATGCGCCAGGCCGTGGAGGGCATCGACCGCCTGCGCGAGCAGGTGGACACGATGATCGTGATCCCCAACGAGAAGCTGCTGGCGGTGGTCGAGCGCCGCACCAGCATCCTCGACGCCTTCCGCGAGGCGGACGCCGTGCTCGGCCAGGGCGTGCAGGGCATCACCGACCTGATCACCACCCCCGGGCTGATCAATCTCGACTTCGCCGACGTCCGGACGATCATGGAGGACGCCGGGTCGGCGTTGATGGGCATCGGCGAGGCATCGGGCGAGAACCGCGCCGCGGAGGCGGCGAAGAACGCCGTGTCGAGCCCGCTGCTCGAGCAGTCCGTTGAGGGCGCCACTGGGATCCTGCTCAACATCACCGGAGGCACCGACCTCGGCCTGTTCGAGGTGAACGAGGCCGCCGAGATCATCCAGGGCGCCGCCGACGCGACCTCGAACATCATCTTCGGCGCCGTCGTGGACGACGGCATGGGCGACGGGGTGCGCGTGACTGTGATCGCCACCGGCTTCGAGCGGCCCGACCGCACGCCGCTCTTCACCGAGGACTCCACCGGCCGCCGCGCCGAGCCGCGCCGCCGCGACGTCAAGATGGACGACCGCCAGCGCCGCTCGCTGGAGATCACCGAAGACGACATCGACGTTCCGTCTTTCCTGAAGGATTGACGCCGTGCGCGAGGGGGCGGGCTCGGCCCGCACCGGAGCGATCCCTTGATCGACGCGGCCCCCCGGGTCGCGCTGGTCGCGGAGCGGGAGCTCGAAGCTCTCGTTGGCGTCTCCACGCCCTCGGGCGACGTGGGCGGGGCGGAGGAGGCCGTGGCCCTGTGCACCGCGTTCCTGCCCCCGGAGGCCGAGGTGGAGCGGCTCGAGTGCTCCACGCCCGCCCATGTGCCCGACCTGGTGGGCGTGCTGCGCGGGGCGGGGGAGAAGCGGCTGCTGCTGCTCGGCCACCTCGACACCGTGGTCGCCCACGCCGCGCATCGCCCGCTCGCCCGGGAGGGCGACCGCCTGACCGGTTCCGGGGCCGTGGACATGAAGGGCGGCGTGGCGCTCGCGCTCGGCACGATGCGCGAGCTCGCCGCACGCCCCGAGCTCTACGCGGAGACCGCGATCCTGCTGGTGAACGACGAGGAGTGGCGCACCGCCGCCTTCGCGCACGCTGAGCGCTTCGCCGGTTTCGACGCCTGCTTCTGCTTCGAGGCCGGCGAGCGGGACGCCGAGGGCCGCGAGGCCCTGATCGTCAAGCGCAAGGCGGCCGCGACGCTTCGGGTGGAGGCCCACGGGCGGCCCGCCCACTCGGGCTCGGCGCCCCAGAAGGGCCGCAGCGCCCTGCTCGCGCTGGCCGAGGTGGCCCGCCGGGTGGCGGCTTGCAGCGACCCCGACGCGCCCGACCGGCTCACCGCCGTGCCCACGATCATGCGCTCGGGCGAGGCCTTCAACGTTGTGCCGGCCCACGGCGAGCTCGTCTGCGACCTGCGCGCCGACAACCTCGCCGCCTTCGACCCCGTGCTCGCCGCGGTGCCCGACGAGCTGGGCGACGTGCGCGTGGAGCCGCACATGGTGCGCGCCTGGCCCGGGATGGACACGCGGGCCGCGGCGGCGGGCCTGCTCGAGCGCGCGGCCGCCCGCCTGGGCCGCCCGCTCGTGGGCGCCGAGCGCGGCGGCGCGAGCGACGCCAGCCACATGGCCGCGACCGTCCCGCTCACGATCGACGGCCTCGGCCCGCGCGGCGGCGGCGCCCACACCCCGCAGGAGTGGGTCAGCGCCGAGTCGCTGCGCACCCGCGCCGAGGTGGCGCTGGCGCTGGTGTCGGCTCTCCTCCAGGGCTAGCGATAGCCTTGGCCTGGGCTTGTCGCACGTCGCCAACACCCTGCGTCGCACACCCCTGTTCGAGCGTCACGAGCAGGCGGGCGCAAAGCTAGTTCCCTTTGTGGGGTGGGAGATGCCCGTGCAGTACGAGGGCATTCGCCAGGAGCACGTCGCGGTGCGCACCGCCGCCGGGATGTTCGACGTCTCGCACATGGGGGAGATCGAGACCTCCGGCCCGGATGCGGAGAGGTTCCTTCAGCGCGTCCTGTCCAACGACGTGACGAAGATCGCCGAGCGGGGCGCGCAGTACTCGGTGCTCTGCCGCGACGACGGCGGGGTCCTCGACGACCTGTTCACGTACCGGCTCGACGATCGCTTCCTCACGGTCACCAACGCGGCCAACCACGAGAAGGACCTCGCCTGGTTCCGCGACCAGGCGGGCGATTTCGACGTCGATGTCAAGGACGCGCACGCCGACTGGGCGATGCTCGCCGTGCAGGGCCCCGACGCCCGCGCGGCGCTGGGCGACGGGCTTCCGCCCCGGATGCGCACGGCGGACGTGGAGGTCGCCGGCGTCCCGGCGCTCGTCTGCGGCACCGGCTACACGGGCGAGGACGGCTGCGAGCTGATGCTTCCCCCCGACGGGGCCGGCGCCGTGTGGGACGCGCTGCTCGAGCGGGGGGTGCGCCCCGCCGGCCTGGGCGCGCGCGACACGCTCCGCCTCGAGGTCTGCTTCCACCTCTACGGCAACGACCTGTCCGAGGACCGCGACCCGATCCAGGCCGGCCTCGGCTGGTGCTGCAAGCTCGATACCGGGTTCATCGGCTCGCAGGCCCTGCGGGAGGTCGAGGCCGAGCGGACGCTCGTCCCCTTCGCCTTCACCGGGCCCGGCATCCCGCGCCAGGGCAACCCCGTGAAGGCCCCTCACGGCGAGGGCGAGGTGACCAGCGGGAGCCTTTCGCCGTGCCTCGAGATCGGCATAGGAATGGCGTATGTGCCATTGGAGGACGCCGAGCCGGGTACGTCCATCGAGGTGAACGTGCGCGGCAAGGCGCGCCAGGCCGAGGTGAGGACAAGACCGCTGTTCGACCGGAAGGAGACAAGTGGCTGAGGCCAGCTATCCCGAGGACCTCAAGTACCACGCCGAGCACGACTGGGCGCGCATCGACGGCGAGGAGGCCACGTTCGGGATCACCTGGTACGCCCAGGACGCCTTGGGTGAGGTGGTCTTCTTCGACCCGCCGGAGCCCGGCGCGCAGGTGACCAGGGACCAGGCGTACGCGGAGGTCGAGTCCGTGAAGGCGGTCTCGGACGTGTTCGCCCCGCTGTCCGGCGAGATCCTCGAGGTGAACGAAGCGCTGGCCGACTCGCCCGAGAAGATCAACGAGGACCCCTATGGCGAGGGCTGGCTCGTGAAGGTCAGGCTGACCGAGCCGGGCGAGGTCGACACGCTGCTCGACGTGGGGGCCTACAAGGAGCTCCTTTGAGCCGGTACACGTCCGTAACCGACCAGGACCTCGAGGCGATGCTCGGCGCGATCGGCGCGGCGTCGCTCGACGACCTGTTCGCGGACATCCCGGACTCGGTCCGGCTGGGGCGCCCGATCGACCTGCCGGAGGGACGCTCCGAGCAGGAGGTGAACGACCACCTGACGGCGCTCGCCGCCCGCAACCGCCACTGCGACGCCGAGGTCAGCTTCCTCGGCGCCGGGATGTACGACCACTACGTGCCGGCGCTGGTCGACAACCTGCTGTCGCGCTCGGAGTTCCTGACCCCCTACACGCCCTACCAGCCCGAGATCTCCCAGGGCGGGCTCCAGGTGATGTTCGAGTTCCAGACGGCGATCTCGGAGCTGACCGGGCTGCCGGTGGCGAACGCGTCGGTCTACGAGGGCCCCAGCGCCGTGGCGGCGGCCGGATACCTGGCCAAGCTCGAGACGCGCCGCGGGACGCTCGTCACGAGCCGCGGCCTCCACCCGCACTCGCGCGCGGCGCTGCGCACGCACGCCGCCGGCTATGGGATGACGGTGGAGGAGGTGCCGCTCACCGCCGACGGCGCGACCGACCTCGATGCGCTGGCCGGCGCCGTCGGCGACGACACCGCGGCCGTGTTCCTGCAGCAGCCGAACTTCCTCGGCACGGTGGAGGAGCTCGGCGAGCTCGCCGAGGCCGCCGGGCGCACCGGCGCCGTGGTGGTCTGCGCCGCCGACCCCCTCCCGCTCGGCATCCTCAAGCCGCCCGGCGAGCAGGGCGTGGACATCTGTGTCGGCGAGGGGCAGACGCTCGGCAACCGGCTCGACTTCGGCGGCCCCTCGTTCGGGTTCTTCGCGGCAGGCGAGCGCTTCCTGCGCAAGATGCCGGGGCGGATCGCCGGCGAGACGCGGGACGTGGACGGCAAGCGTGGCTTCGTGCTGACGCTCCAGACGCGCGAGCAGCACATCCGCCGCGAGAAGGCCACCCACAACATCTGCACCTCGCAGGCGCTCAACGCGCTGGCGGGCGTGGTGTACCTGTCCTGGCTCGGGAAGCGCGGCCTCGTAGAGCTCGCGGAGCTGATGCTGCGCCGCACGCACTACGCCCGCGAGGCCCTCGGGCTCGAGGCAATCAACCCCGGCCCGGTGGTGCGCGAGTTCGCCGTGCGTGTCCCGGACCTGGACGGCCTGTTCGAGCGCGCCCGGGCGGAGGGCGTGAATCCGGGCTTCCGGCTCGGCCGTGAGTACCCCGAGTTCGAGGACGGCCTCCTGGTGGCGATCACCGAGCGCCGCACGCGCGCGGACATCGACCGGTTCGCGGCGCTCGTGCGGGCGCGGGAGGGGATCGCCGCGTGAGCGAGCGCGATCCGCGCGCCGGCGCGGAGACGGTCACGATCTTCGAGCACTCCCGCGAAGGCCGGCGCGCCTTCGTGGCGCCGGAGGTGGACGTGCCGGAGGTGCCCGTCGAGGAGCTGCTGCCCGCCTCACAGCGCCGCGAGCGCCCGGCGGAGCTGCCCGAGGTCTCGGAGCCCGAGCTGGTGCGCCACTACGTGACGCTGTCCTCCAAGAACTTCCACCTCGACGAGGGCTTCTACCCGCTCGGCTCCTGCACGATGAAGCACAACCCGAAGCTGCACGAGCGGGTGGCGGCGCTGCCCGGCCACGCCCGGCTCCACCCGCTCCAGGACCCCGAGCACGCCCAGGGCGCGCTCGAGCTGATGTGGCGGCTGCAGGGCGCGCTGGGCGAGATCGCCGGCCTCCCGCACGTCTCGCTCCAGCCGAGCGCCGGCTCCCACGGCGAGCTCGCCGGGCTCCTGCTCACCCGCGCCTACCACGAGGACCGCGGGGAGCAGCGCACGAAGGTGCTCACGCCCGACACGGCGCACGGCACCAACCCCGCCACGGTGACGATGGCCGGCTACCAGGTGGTCAAGGTGGGGACCGCGGAGGACGGCGGCGTGGACGTGGACGACCTGCGCGCCAAGGCGGACGACGAGGTCGCCTGCCTGATGCTCACCAACCCGAACACGCTGGGGCTGTTCGACCGCAACATCGAGGAGATCGCCGAGATCGTCCACGGCGCCGGCGCCACGCTCTACTACGACGGGGCGAACCTGAACGCGGTGATGGGCATAACGAGGCCCGGCGACATGGGCTTCGACATCGTCCACTTCAACCTGCACAAGACGTTCACGCAGCCGCACGGCGGGGGCGGCCCGGGCGCGGGGCCGATCGCAGTCTCCGACCGGATCGAGCCCTTCCTGCCCGCGCCGCAGGTCGTCCGATTGGGCGGCGCCAACGGCGCGGAGCCCGTTTTCGACCTCGACCACGACCGTCCCAAGTCGATCGGGAAGCTACGCGGCTTCCAGGGGAATTTCGGCGTTTTCGTGCGCTCGTATGCCTACATCTGCTCGCTGGGGAGCGACGGCCTCGAGGAGGCCTCCAAGGTCGCCGTGCTGAACGCCAACTACCTCAAGGCGCGGCTCGCAGAGGAGGGGATCGGCGAGTACCTCCCGATCGCCTTCGACCGCACCTGCATGCACGAGTTCGTGCTGTCGGGCAGCGCGGCGAAGGAGAAGCTGGACCTCCGGACGCTCGACATCGCGAAGCGTCTGCTCGACCACGGCGTCCACCCGCCGACGGTGTACTTCCCTCTGCTGGTGGAGGAGGCGCTGATGATCGAGCCGACCGAGACCGAGACGAAGGAACGCCTCGACCACTTCGCCGACGTGGTGCGCGCCATCCTCGAGGAGGCGGCCGAGGACCCGCAGATCGCCCGAAACGCGCCCTACACGACGCCGGTGCGCCGCCTGGACGAGGCGGGCGCGGCAAAGCGCCCGGTCGTGCGCTGGCGCCCCGAGGAGGAGAACCCGGGCGACCCCGAGCGGGCGCGGAAGGCGCCCGCGAGCGGGTCGGGGGCGATGTAGGGGGGCCGCGGCGCTCCGCTCTTTCGTGCGCTTCGTTTCGGCCGGTCCGAACGGCAGCAACCAAGGGTGAGGGCTCCCGAGCGCCCTTCCTGGCGAGTGTGGGCCCTCAAAACCACCGTATGGGTGGCTGAGAGGGCCCACACTCCGCCCGGCTGCCACCTCGCCCCGCCCAGTTTCGCCCCCGCGCCGGCGCGGGCACACGACCCTCATGGCCGGCATCGGCGGCATTCGTCCCGAGCGGCGCGACCTCTCGCGCCGGCGCGATCGCCAGGCCTCCTGGGTGCTCGTGCTCGCCGCCCTCGTCAGCGTTCTCTTCTTCTACCCGCTGGCCCTCCTCCTCGGGGTCGTCGCGACGGCCTACGCGTGGGTCTCCGGCGAGGAGCGCGCCGTGATAGCCGGCGCGCTCGCGCTGGTGCTCACGCTGATGCTCCTCCTGTTCGGGATGGGCAGCGGGTTCGATGGCGGATTGCTCGAGTACTAGAGTCGCCGTCATGGACACTGCCCCCACCGGCACCGTCGCCGAGGAGGCCATCACCCCGGCCGAGCTGCGCCTCGCGGCCCGCAACCACGGGCTCCCGCTCGAGGCGCTGCGCTACCCGATCACCCCGGCCGGCCTCCACTACCTGCTGATCCACTACGACATCCCGGCGGTCGAGGCGGACGCCTTCCGGCTCGAGCTGGGCGGCGCCGTCGAGCGCCCGCTCAGCCTCTCGCTCGACGACCTGCGGGCCCGCGAGCGGGTCTCGCTGCCCGTCACCTTCGAGTGCGCCGGCAACGGTCGCGCCCTGCTGGCGCCCCGGCCGATCAGTCAGCCGTGGCTCACCGAGGCGGTCGGCACCGCCGAGTGGGCCGGCACGCCCCTGCGTCCGCTCCTCGACGAGGCGGGCATCGCCGAATCCGCCGTCGAGGCCCTCTTCACCGGGCTCGACCGTGGCGTCGAGGGCGGCGTGCCGCAGGCCTACGAGCGCTCCCTGGCGCTCGCCGACACGGATGGCGCGCTCCTCGCCTTCGAGATGAACGGCGGGCCGCTCCCGCCGCAGCATGGGCATCCGCTGAGGCTGGTGGTGCCGGGCTGGTACGGGATGACGAACGTCAAGTGGCTCGCCCGGATCACCCTGCTGGAGGAGCCCTTCCAGGGCTACCAGCAGGCCGTGGGCTACCGCATGTACGACGCCGCGGGGGTGCCCGGCGAGCCGGTCAGCCGCATGCTGCCGCGCTCCCTGATGGTCCCGCCCGGCGTGCCCGACTTCCTGACCCGCGTGCGCGCGCTCGAGCCCGGCCTCGTGACCCTCACGGGCCGCGCGTGGTCGGGCCACGGCCCGATCGACAGGGTGGAGGTCTCCACCGACGCCGGGGCGACCTTCGCGCCGGCCCTGCTCGACGAGCCCCTCGGCGACGCCGCCTGGCGCGGCTGGCGCTTCGAGTGGGACGCCACGCCCGGCGAGCACGTGCTCTGCTCACGCGCCACCGACACCGCCGGCAACGGCCAGCCGCTCGAACCCGCCTGGAACCTGAAGGGCTACGCGAACAACGCGGTCGAGCGCATCCCGGTGCAGGTCGCGCCCGCATAGACTGCCGCGCTTCGTGCGCATCTTCTCCGGCATCCAGCCGACGGGGCGAAAGCACGTCGGCAACTACATCGGGGCCATCCGCGGCTACCTGGAGGGCCAGGAGCGCGCCGACCCCGCCATCTACTGCATCGTCGACCTGCACGCCACATGCGTCGCCTACGACCCGAAGGCGCTGCCCGGCTACGTGCTCGACACCACGGCGATGATGATCGCCGCCGGGCTGGACCCGGAGCGCTGCATCCTGTTCCGCCAGTCCGACGTCCGCGAGCACTCCGAGCTCTGCTGGCTGCTCGCCTCTGTCACCCCCTACGGCGACCTTCAGCGCATGCACCAGTTCAAGGAGAAGTCCGAGCGCGAGCGGGAGCTCGTCCGCACCAGCCTGTTCCTCTACCCGGTGCTTCAGGCCGCCGACATCCTGCTCTACAACGCCGACGAGGTGCCGGTCGGCGACGACCAGCGCCAGCACGTCGAGCTGGCGCGGGAGATCGCGCGTCGCTTCAACGCCACCTACGGCGAGGTCTTCGTCGAGCCCGGCCACGTGATCCCCGAGGTCGGCGCGCGCATCATGGACCTCCAGGAGCCGGGCGCCAAGATGTCGACGAGCTACGGCACCGAGGCCGGCCTGATCTACATCGACGACGAGGCCGACGCCATCCGCCGCAAGCTCAAGCGGGCCCAGACCGACTCCGGCTCCGAGATCGTGCGAGCGCCCGACAAGCCCGGGATCTCGAACCTGATCGAGATGCTGGCCGTCACGCGCCAGGTGGCGCCGGACGAGATCGAGCGCGAGTTCGCGGGCAAGGGCTACGGCGACTTCAAGGCGGGGGTGGGCGAGGCGCTGGTCGAGATGCTGGCGCCCGTGCGCGAGAGGTACCGCGAGCTGCGCGCCGACGAGGAGGGCCTGGAACGGACCCTCACGATGGGCGCCGAGCGCGCCCGCGAGATCGCCCGGGGCACGATGACCGAGGTCCGGCAGGTCATGGGCATCGGCCCGGGGTGACGTCGGGCCGCCCGTCTAGCCTGTCGGCGGCGATGTCCCTCGCGACGCTCGACCTCGACCTCGAGGTCTTCCACGGTCCCTTCGACCTGCTCCTTACGCTCGTGCTCAAGGAGGAGGTCGACCTGCTCGAGGTCGACCTCGCCGAGGTGGTGCTGGCGTACGTCGAGCACCTCGAGCGGGCCGGGGAGCTGGACCTGGAGGCCGCCACCGAGTTCCTCGTGCTGATCGCCTCGCTGCTCGAGCTGAAGTCGCGGCTGATGCTCCCGCAGGAGGACGAGGAGGCGCTCGACCTCGAGCCGCGCGAGGCGGCCGAGGAGCTGCTCGCCCGGATGCTCGAGTACCACCGCTACCGCGCCGCCGCCGAGCACCTCCACGCGCGCCTCGCCGCCGAGCACGGCCACCGCTACCGCTCCGCGCCGCTGCCGCCGGCGCTGCGCCGCATCTCGATCGAGGCGGCGGAGGCGGCGTACGACCCGGAGCTCCTGGCCCGCGCCCTCGGCGACCTCCTGCGCACGCCCCCGCCGCTCGACCTCGCCCACGTGCGCCGGCCGGCGGTGTCGGTCGAGCAGCGCCTGCGGCACCTGCGCGACCTGCTCGCGAGCCGCAGCCGCTTCTCGTTCGACGACGCCGTGCAGGGCGCCGACCGCCTCACCGAGGCCGTCACCCTGTTCGCCCTGCTCGAGCTCTACAAGGCGGGGGAGGCGAAGTGGGAGCAGGAGGTGCCCTTCGGACCGATCACGGTGGTGCCGGCGGCCGCCCGCTCCGACGCGGAGGCAGCCTCGTGAACGACCTCGCCCGCACCGTCGAGGCGCTGCTGTTCCTCTCCGCTGAGCCCGTCTCGGTCGAGCGGCTCGCCGACGCCGCGGAGGTGTCCGAGGGCGAGATCGTCGAGGCGCTGGCGCGGCTGCGCGAGCACTACGCCGAGGGCTATCGCGGGGTCGTGCTGCGCGAGGTCGCGGGGGGCTTCACGCTCGCCACCGACCCCGTCGCCGAGCGGGCCGCCCGGCGCCTCCTGGCGCGGCCGCGCACTCCGCCGCTCACCCAGGCCCAGGCCGAATGCCTGGCGATCGTCTCCTACCTGCAGCCGGTCTCGCGGCCGGAGATCGCGCGCATCCGCGGGGTGGCCTCCGAGTCGGCGGTCGGCACCCTGCTCGAGCGCGGGCTGATCGACGAGTCGGGCCGCTCGCGCTTCGGCGCCACGCTCTACCGCACCACGGAGCTGTTCGAGAAGCTGTTCGGCCTTACGGGCCTCGACGCCCTCCCGGATCCCTCGGCGTTCGACCCCTCCCCGGAGGAGGAGGGTGAGCTGCGCGAGCGCCTGCTGCGCGCGGGCGAGCAGCGGGCCGGCGCCGGTTAGCCGGCCGCGAGCTCGAGGCGCGCTTCGCTGAACTCCTCCGCGACGTCCTGCAGCGTCTGCAGCATCGCGTCGCTCGCGGGCGAGGCGTAGGCGCCCTTCAGGCACGCCACCCAGATGTGGCGCACGGGCGGGTTCGACAGCCGCCGCGCCACCACGCCCGGGTGCAGCGCCGTCAGGGCGAGCTGGGGGAGCAGCGTGACACCCACGCCGGCCGCCACCAGCGCCTGGGCGGCCAGCGTCTCGTCGGCCTCGAAGGCCACGCGCGGCTCGAAGCCGGCGTCGCGGCAGACGCTCTCGGTGATCTGCCGGCACCCGCACACCGAGGTCGATGCCACCCACGGCTCGCCCGACAGGTCCGACAGGGACAGCCGCGCGCGCCCGGCAAGCGCATGGTCCTTGGGCAGGATCGCGTCGTAGCGGTCGTCGAGCAGGTGGGTCAGAAGCAGGTCGGCACCGAGCATGCCCGGCGTGGACTCGTGGTCGTAGACGAGCGCGAGGTCCACATCGCCGCTCCGCAGCAGCCGCCCCGCCTCGTCCGGCTCCGCCTCGAGCATCGACAGCTCCACCTGCGGGTGGCGCTCGTGGAACGCCGCCACCGCCCGCGGGGCGAGCGTGGCGCCGCCGCTCTGGAACGAGACCAGCCGCAGCCGACCGCCGCGCAGACCGGCCAGCGCGGCCAGGTCCTGCTCGGCGGAGTCGATGCGCGCGAGGATCGCGTCGGCGTGGCCCACGAGCACGCGCCCGGCGTCGGTCAGCCGCACGCCCTTGCGCCCGCGCTCGACGAGCTTGGTGCCGGCCTCGCGCTCCAGCGCCGCGACGTGCTGGGAGACCGCCGACTGGGTGAAGCTGAGCGCCTCGGCCGCGGCGGAGAACGACCCGCGCGCGGCGACCTCTCGGAGGACTCGCATGCGGCGGACGTCGAGCATCAGCACAGCTTATCGCTCGCCCAAGGGAGCTTCATTTGGACTGATGGCCGTTCTCTGCCATCCTCGAGGGCGGATGTCGCGCCGCTCCTGGGTCATGTTCCTGTCGCTGGCCGCGCTGTGGGGCGCCTCGTACCTCTTCATCAAGGTGGCGCTCGAGGACGACCTGGCGCCGCCCTTCATCGTGTTCGCCCGCACCGCGCTCGCGGCGCTCGTGCTGTTGCCCGTGGCCGCCCACCTCGGTGCGCTGGCCGGCGTGCGGGAGCGGCTCGCCCCGCTGTTCGTGCTCGGCCTGATCCAGGTGACCGGGCCGTTCATGCTGATCACGATCGGCGAGCAGGAGATCTCCTCGTCGCTGACCGGCATCCTGGTGGCGGGCGCGCCGATCTTCACCTTCCTGCTGGCCTTCGCGCTCGAGGGCGAGGAGCGTGCCACCCCGCTGTCGCTCGCCGGCGTGGCCCTCGGCATCGCCGGCGTCGCACTGCTGCTGGGCGTGGACGCGCCCGGCGGCACTGCCGCGCTGGTCGGCGGCCTCCTCGTGGTGCTCGCCACGACGGGGTACGCGGTGGGCGCGTGGTTCCTGAAGCGCCGCGTGCCGGACGTGCAGCCGGTCGGCGCCGTGGCCACCACCTGCGCGGCCAGCGCGCTGATGACGCTGCCGGTCGCGCTCTTCTTCGTGCCGGACCACGTGCCGAGCCTCGAGGCCTCGGGCTCGCTGCTCGCGCTCGGGGTGGGCGGGACCGGCATCGCCTTCGTCCTCTTCTACTCGCTGGTGGGCACCGACGGCCCGCGCACGACCTCGCTCGTCGCGTACGTGGCGCCCGGGTTCAGCGTGGCCTACGGGGTCGTCCTGCTCGACGAGAGCTTCGGCGTGACCACCGCGGCGGGGCTGATCCTGATCGTGGGAGGCTCATGGCTTGCCGCGAACGGCGGGGCGCGCCGCGAGCTGCCCGCACGCTGCGTCGATGTCGCGCCCACGGGTCAGCCGAACGGTCGTCCGGACCCCGCGCTGCTCGAGCGCGGCGCGGAAAGCGGCGACCGCGTCCCTGCCTGAGCCGCGGAACCCGGCCTCGGTTGGGTTGTACGGGATCAGGTTGACCTTGAACGCCGTGCGCGGCTGGAGCAGCGCAGCCAGCGCCACCGCCTGCTCGTAGCGGTCGTTCACCCCGCCGAGCATCAGGTACTCCACGAACACCTGGCGCCGGCGTCGCTCGTGCCAGCGCAGGCAGGCGGCGAGCACGTCGCGCAGCGGATAGCGCTCGTTCACGGGCATCAGCTCCGACCGCAGCGCCTCGTCGGCGGCGTGGAGCGACAGCGCCAGCCGCACCGGGGGGCCCTCGTGCGTCATGCGATCGATGCCGGGGAGCCAGCCCACCGTGGAGATCGCCGTGTTGGAGGTCGCGATCCCGACTTCCGGCAGCCGCTCGCAGGCGGCGAGCACCGCGTCCAAGTTCATCAGCGGCTCGCCCATCCCCATGAAGACCGCGTGGTTGACCGGCTCCTTGCGGCGGAAGTGGAGCGCCTGATCCACGATCTCCGAGGCGGTGAGGTTGCGCCCGAAGCGCATCCGCCCGGTGGCGCAGAACGTGCAGGTGAGGGGACAGCCCGACTGGCTGGACAGGCAGAGCGAGCGGCGCCCGTCGCGATACCGCATCAGCACTGCCTCGACGGGCCTGCCGTCGGCGGTCTCGAACAGCGCCTTCTGGGTGCCGTCCCTGGCGAGCGCCTCGCGCGCCGGGCGGAGCGTGGAGTAGGGGACCTCGGCGGCGAGCGCCTCGCGCAGGTCGCGCGGCAGGTTCGTCATCTCCTCGTAGGACGACGCGCCCCGCGCGGCCCACTCCCACACCTGCCGGGCACGGAAGCCGGGCTCGCCGCGGGCGCCGAGCCGCTCGCTCAACAGCACGAGGTCCATTCATGAGAAGTGTGGCGAAGGGTGGGACATCCGGCGCCCTGGTGCGTTTCAGGCTGTAGATGCATGAGCCCCCGCACGACACCGTCCCCCTTACGGGGGGCGAGTTGCTCGATGCCGTGCTCGACGCCGCCGCGTCGCTGGTCATGGTGGTGGACGACACCGGCAGGCTTCTTTGCTGGAACCGCGCCTGCGAGCGGCTGAGCGGCTACACGGCCGACGAGCTGAGCCTCGAGGACATCCTGAAGCGCCTCGTCCCGGAGGACGAGCGGTCGACGGCGATGGGTGTGCTGGACGCGCTCGTGCGCGGGGAGTCGCCTGTGACCGTCGAGGTCCACTGGCGCACGCGCAGCGGTGGGTTGCGCCTCCTCGAGTGGTCCTGTACGGCGCTGACCGCTGCGGACGGCACGGTCAGCCACGTCGTCGCCACCGGGATCGACGTGACCGAGAGGCGCCGCCTCGAGCGGCGCCTGCGTCGCCTCGCCGATCACGACGACCTGACCGGGCTGTTCAGCCGGCGCCGCTTCCAGGAGGATCTCGAGCGCCACCTGGCCGAAGGGAGGCGCTACGGGATGACCGGCGCGCTGCTGGTCCTCGACCTGGACGGCTTCAAGGCCGTGAACGACACCCACGGGCACAGCGCCGGCGACCGCGTGCTGCGCGAGGTCGCCGAGGCCCTGCTGTCCCGGCTGCGCGGCAGCGACATCGTGGCCCGCCTGGGCGGAGACGAGTTCGCCGCGCTGCTCCCGCGCGGCGGCGCCGAGGCTGCCCGGCAGGTGTGCCAAGCGCTCGAGCGCGAGATCCCGGCCGTGGTGCGGACGCCCGACGGGCGCGGCGTGGGGGTCAGCGTCGGCTTCGCGACGTTCGCGGACGACGTGACGTCCGTGGACGACGTCCTCGCGGCGGCGGATGCCTCGATGTACGCCGTCAAGAACGGCCGGCCGGGCCGCGCGAGCTCGGATCGCTGAGCCATGCCACGCTTCGGGGCGTGCGCCTCGCCAAGTACCTGGCCCACTCGGGGGTCGCCTCGCGGCGCGCGGCCGAGCGGCTGATCGCGGAGGGCCACGTGACGGTCGGCGCCGAGGTCGTGACGGACCCTGCCCGTGACGTCGACGAGTCGAGCGCCGTGGCAGTGGACGGCCGGGCGGTGCGGCCGGAGCCGCGCGAGGTGCACGCGCTGAACAAGCCGGCCGGCGTTGTCTCCACGGCGCGGGACACGCACGGGCGCCCGACGGTCGTGGGCCTCGTGCGGTCGCGGCGGCGGCTCTACCCGGTCGGGCGGCTCGACGCCGACACGACCGGCCTGATCCTGCTCACGAACGACGGCGAGCTGGCGGAGCGGCTCACGCACCCGCGCTACGGCCTCGAGAAGGTCTACCGGGCGCGGGTCCGGCCGGGGCGGGTGTCGCCGCGCGCCCTGCAGGCGCTCCGCGAGGGAGTGGAGCTCGACGACGGCCGGACGCGCCCCGCGCGCGTGCGGCAGGTGGCCCCCGGCGTGCTCGAGATCGCGATCCGCGAGGGCCGCAAGCGCCAGGTCCGGCGGATGTGCGAGGCGGTCGGCCACCGCGTGGTCGAGCTCGAGCGGGTGGCCTTCGGCCCCCTCGGCCTACGCGGCCTCGAGCCCGGGAAGAGCCGGCGGCTGAAGGACGCCGAGGTGGAGCGGATGCGCAACGCCCTGCGCGAGCGCCCGGCTCGGCCGGGCGCGCAGCGATGACGCTCTCCTCGTTGACACAATCCCGCGCCGTGAGACTGCGGGCGCTCAGGGGCGCGATTACGGTCGAGGCGAACGAGGCGGATGCGATCCTGGCCGCCACGCAGGAGCTCGTGCGCGAGGTCATGGACCGCAACGGGCTGACGACGGACGACCTCGTGAGCTGCATCTTCACCTGCACCGCCGACCTCGACGCCGAGTTCCCGGCCGTGGCCGCGCGGGAGGCCGGGCTGAGCGCCGTGCCTCTGCTCTGCGCCCGCGAGATCGACGTTCCGGGCTCGCTCCCTAGGGTGATCCGGGTGATGGTGCATTGCTACGCCGACGGCCCCCCGCGTCACGTCTACCTCCGCGACGCCGTGGCCCTGCGTCGCGATCTGGAGGGGGCCCAGTGAGTATCGAGTTCAACCGCCGCCTCGAGCAGATCCCGGTCTACCCGGCGGCCTCGACGTACGCGTTCGAGGGCGAGCTGGTCAAGCTCGCCTCCAACGAGACGCCCTTCCCGCCGCACCCGCAGGTGCTGGAGGCGGTCGAGGCCCAGCTGCGCACCCTGAACCGCTATCCGGACCCCGAGAAGTCCCGCCTCCGCCGCCGCATCTCGGAGCGGACCGGCGTGCCGGTCGGGCGCATCGCCGTCGGCAACGGCTCCTGCGAGCTGCTGCTCTCGGCGGCCGAGGCGATGCTCGAGCCCGGCGCGGAGGTGGTGTACGCCTGGCCGTCCTTCTCGATCTACCCGCACCTGGCCGCCATGTCCGGCGCCCGGGCGATCACGGTCCCCCTGAACGACGCCGGAGAGCACGACCTCGAGGCGATGGCCCGCGAGATCACCGCGGCCACGCGGCTGGTGATCGTCTGCAACCCGAACAACCCGAGCGCGACGGCGCTGCCGCCCGCCGCGATCGACGCCTGGGTGGCCGGCCTGCCGCGCCACCTGGCGGTGATCCTGGACGAGGCCTATGTCGAGTTCTCCGCGCTGCAAGACCCCGACGACTCGCTCGACCTCGTGGCACGCCATCCGAACCTCGTGGTGCTGCGGACGTTCTCGAAGGTGTACGGGCTCTGCGGCCTGCGCGCCGGCTACTCGCTCGGCTCCGAGTCCTTCCGGCTGGCGGTGGACCGCGTGCGCCAGCCGTTCTCGGTGAACGCGCTCGCGCAGGCCGCCGCCGCCGAGGCGCTCGGCCACCAGGACGAGGTCGAGCGCCGCGTGGAGCAGAACGTGATCGAGCGCGTGCACGTGGAATCGGAGCTCGAGGAGCGCGGCCTCGAGACCACCGACAGCCAGGCGAACTTCTCCTGGGTCTCCCTGGGCGAGCGCGACGAGGACGAGATCGTGGACGGCCTCGCCGCGCGCGGCGTGATCGTCCGGGCGGGGAAGGCGCTCGGCGAGGCGGGGCGGATGCGGGTCACGTACGGCACGCGCCGCGAGAACGACCGCTTCCTGGCCGCGCTGGACGAGTTGCTCTAGGTCTGGTACAAGAGAGGCAGTGCCGAGACTCGTGCAGACCTGGCGATTTACCTAGACGCCCCGCCGCGGCGGGGCGTTCCGCGCGTTCTGCCATCTGCCACGCTGTACGAGGACTCACATGATGATCGTGATGAAAGAGGGGGCGACGGAGGCGCAGGTCGCCGCCGTTGTCAAGCGCGTCGAAGCCGTCGGCGCGCACGCCCACATCTCCCAGGGCGAGCTCGTGACCGTGATCGGAGCGATCGGGGACCGCGAGCACGTCGCCAATCTCGGGCTGGACGGCGCGCCGGGTGTGGACCACCTGGTGCCGATCCTGAAGCCCTACAAGCTCGCTTCGCTCGAGTACCGCCGCGGGGAGAGGACCGTCGTCGAGGTCGACGGCCGCAAGGTCGGCGGCGACCACTTCGCGACGATCGCCGGCCCCTGCACCGTGGAGTCGCGCGAGGTGATGCTCGACTCGGCTCGTGCGGTCAGGGACGGAGGCGCGCAGCTGCTGCGCGGCGGCGCCTACAAGCCCCGCACGTCGCCGTACTCCTTCCAGGGCCTCGGCGAGGCCGGCCTGCGCCTGCTGGCGGAGGCGCGCGAGGAGACCGGCCTGCCGATCGTGACCGAGCTGATGGACGTGCGCGACATGGAGCCGGTGCTCGAGGTGGCCGACGTGATCCAGCTCGGCGCGCGCAGCATGCAGAACTACACGCTGCTCACCGAGGTGGGGCGCGCGGGCGTGCCGGTGCTGCTGAAGCGCGGGCTGTCGGCGACGCTCGAGGAGCTCCTGATGGCGGCGGAGTACGTCCTCAAGGAAGGCAACCCCAACGTCATGCTGTGCGAGCGGGGGATCCGCACCTACGAGCCGAGCTACCGCTTCACGCTCGACCTGATGGCGGTGCCCGTGCTGCGCGAGCTGACCCATCTGCCGATCATCGTGGACCCGTCGCATGCGGCCGGCAGGCGCAGCCTTGTGGAGCCGCTTTCGCTGGCGGCCGCGGCGGCCGGAGCGGACGGCGTGATCGTGGAGGTGCACCCCTGTCCGGAGGAGGCGGTCTGCGACGGCCCGCAGGCGCTCCGCGCGGAGCAGTTCGCCGACTACCTGCGGAAGCTCGAGGCCGCCGCGGAGCTGGCCGGCAAGCAGCTTGCCGCGGTGTAAGTGCGCATAAGCGTCCTCGGCGTGGGGCTGATCGGCGGGTCGATCGGCCTCGCCGCCCACGAGTTCGTCGAGGACGCCGAGGTGGTCGGCTTCGGGCGCGATGCCGGACGGCTGCGCGCGGCGCTCGAGCGCGGCGCGATCGACCGTGCGGCGGGCTCGGTGGCCGAGGCGGTGGACGGCGCCGACCTGTGCTTCGCCTGCGCGCCCGTGGGGGCGCTGCCGGCGCTGGTGCGCGAGGCCCTGGCCGCCGCCGGGCCGGGCTGCGCCGTGAGCGACGTCGGCTCCACCAAGCAGAGCCTGCTTGCGGAGATCGGCGACCGGCGCTTCGTCGGGGGCCATCCCATCGCCGGCGCCGAGACCGCCGGGGTGGAGCACGCCCGCGGGGACCTGTTCCAGGGGGCGGTCTGGTACCTGTGCCCGCTGCCCCACTCTGAGGGGTTGCTCTACGAGCGGCTCCACCGCTTCGTGGTGGACGTGGGCGCCCGCCCCGTCGCGGTCGACCCGGTCGAGCACGACCGCGCCGTGGCCGTCTTCAGCCACCTGCCGCACGTCCTCGCGAATGTCCTGGCCTCACAGGCTGCGGCCCACGGCGAGACGCTTCCCGTGGGCCCGAGCTTCCGCGACATGACCCGCGTGGCCGGGGCCAACACGGCCATGTGGGCGGACATCTATCGCGCCAACCAGGCCGCGATCGTGGAGGAGATCAGGGCGTTCCGCCAGGCGCTGGAGACGGTGGAGGACCGGCTCTCGGGCGGCGACGTGGCGGGCTGGAACGACCGCGCCCGCGAGGATCGCCGCACGCTGCTCGAGGCCGACCTTGCTGGCGGGCCGGTGCACGAGTTGCGCCTGACGGTCCCGAACCGCCCCGGTATCGTCGCCCAGGTGGCGCTGGCGCTCGGAAAGGCGGGGGTGAACATCGTCGACATGGCGCTGGCCCCGGCGGCAGACATGCGCTCCGGCTCGATGACCCTCTGGATCGCGGGCGACGGGCAGGCGGCGCAGGCCGCGGAGCTGATCGGCGAGCTGGGCTTCCCCGTCGCCGAGCAGTGACGGCCGTCCGCTTCGACCCCGGCGGCGCCGCTGCGGGGCGACTACGTGCCGCCGCCGGACAAGTCCATCTCCCACCGCGCCGCGCTGTTCGGGGCGATGACCGACGAGCCGGTGGTGGTGCGCAACTACCTCGACTCCCGCGACACGCGCTCCACGATCGAGGCGTTGCTGAAGCTCGGCGCCGCGGTGGCCGAGGAGCCGGGCGGCACGCTGCTCGTTCGCGGCGTCGGCCTGCGTGGCCCGTTCGAGGCCACCGGGGGGATGCTCGACGTAGGCAACTCCGGCACCCTGATGCGCCTGCTTCCGGGCTGGCTCGCGGGCCAGCCGGGCGGCGACTGGACGCTCGACGGCGACGAGTCGATCCGGCGCCGGCCCGTGGACCGGGTGGCCGAGCCGCTGCGGGAGATGGGCGCCGACGTGGAGGCGCGCGAAGGGCGCCTGCCGCCGTTCACCGTGCGCGGCACCGACCTGCGCGGCATCACCTACGAGCTGCCCGTGCCGAGCGCCCAGGTGAAGTCCTGCGTTCTGATCGCCGGCCTGCTGGCCGAGGGCTCCACCACCGTCGTGGAGGCCCAGCAGAGCCGCGACCACACCGAGCGCATGCTGCGCCGCGCCCGCGTGCCGTTCACGCGGGACAACGGCGGCGCGACGGTCTCCCAGGTGGACGAGCTCGAGCTGGACGAGATCGTGGTGCCCGGCGACCCGTCGTCGGCGGCCTTCCTGGTGGCGGCGGCCACCCTGGTGCCCGGCTCGCGTTTGGTGATGGGAAACGTCGCGCTCAACTGGACGCGCACCGGCTTCCTGCGCATCGCCGAGCGGATGGGCGCAGTGATCCTGAGCGACCTCGAGGCACCCGGAACGGAGGCGGACGACGAGCCGGTCGGCGAGCTGGACGTGGCCTCGGCGCCGCTCGAGGGCACTGTGGTCGAGCCCGAGGAGGTGCCGCTGGCGATCGACGAGCTGACGCTCGTGGCGCTGCTGGGCGCGTTCGCCGACGGCGAGACCGTGGTGCGCGGCGCGGAGGAGCTCCGCTTCAAGGAGTCCAACCGGATCGCCGCGGTGGTGGAGGGCCTGCGCGGCCTCGGCGCGGACATCGAGGAGACGCCCGACGGCTTCGTGGTCCGCGGCGAGGGTGCGCCGCTGCGCGGCGGCACAATCGACTCGCGGGGCGACCACCGGATGGCGATGCTGGGCGCGGTGGCCGGCCTGGCTTCGACCGGAAGGCGTCGAGGTGACCGGGATGGAGGCGGCCGCCGTGTCGTACCCCGGCTTCGAGCGCGACCTGCGCGGACTGCTCACCGGATCGTGATCCACGCCCCTGCATGACGCAGTGAGCCTGGAAAGCAGGGGTGTCGAGCCTACGCCTCGACCAGCACGATCAGCGTGTCGGCCCGAACGCCGTCATGCGCCATCGCATCGGCGGCTTCCTGGGACTTCATCGCGGTCTGAAATGCTGCCATGTCAGGAACGTCGGCGAGCACCGCCGCGCGACTCGGGTTCTCCGGGTCGACGAACGTTCGAATGCTGATACCGAGGGGGCCGAAAAACCCCTCCCGCTTCGGTGAGGCGAGCCAATGGTCGCGGTCATCGATCTCGTGGTAGGCAATCACCGTCGGCATCGCAACTCCTCTTCTGGGTTCGGGCCCCGCGAGGGTCGGTCCCACCCTCGTGGTGGATGACGGCCGACTCTGACGGAGCGGCTAACCCAATGCAACCGTAGCCATGGCGCGCGGTTCCGGCCCAGCTCCCACTGAGAGGCACAAGGAAATGGTGAGGAGAGTTCGTCTCGCTGCCCCTCCTCGCGCAATTCGAAAGTGGCACCTCGGCGTGGTCGCGGTTGTGCAGGCGGAAGCGGCGGTACTGGCACGTACCCTTCGGCGATGCGCGTGCTGCTCACCGGGATGTCCGGATCCGGGAAGTCGGCGCTTGTGCAGGAGCTGCGACGGCGAGGCTATGCGGCCTACGACGCCGACGATGACGGTTTCAGCGAGCCGCGTGCAGACGGCCGGTGGGGCTGGCGCGCTGATGCCGTCGCGTCGTTGCTCGCTCAGATCCCTGATGGAGACCTGCTCTTCTTCGCCGGGTGCTCTGAAGAGCAGATCGAGATGCCGTTCGACTATCGAGTCGTGCTGACGGTGCCCGAAGACGAGCTCGTGATGCGGCTGAGGACGCGAACCTCGAACGCGTACGGACGGAAGCCGGCGGAGCGAAGGCAGGTGCTCGCGGATCTCGCACACACCGAACCGCTTCTCCGGCGCTCCTCCGACCTTGTCCTAAGCACTACCGCACCCGTGGCAGAGGTCGCGGATCGGCTGCTCGCACACGTTGTGGATCGCGCTGCGAGCAGCACGTGACGTCCGCCTCCGGTCGCCGTTGCTGGGTGATGGGCTGGGCTCGCGCCCGTGGTCCACGACGAGGCCAACCGCTGGGGCACGGCCATGTGTCCGCGGACGTAAGCGGGCCTGTGACCGCGGGCCCGCGCGTACGCCTCTTCTCGTCCGGCGCGCGCGTGTGGCCCGAGACAAGGAGACGCTCGCTTCGATTCTTGAATCGGGAGTGCGCTAGTGCAGGCGGCCGGGTTGGTCGTATCTCGGCTGTGCCCCGGGCGAGAGCGGACCGTCCGCCTTTACGAACCACTGCCCGATCAGCCACCGCGCCGACAGGGCCAAGCATCCGCCGATGATGAAACCGATGCACAGGAACGTGACGAACGCGAGGAGGTTGGCCCAGATCAGGGGGTCCACCGAAGGTGAGGTGTCATCCACCACTCCCGCAAAGAACACGAGCGCCAGAAACGCGAGGCCTACCAGCGCGACGACCGACATGGCCAGCGTAAGGACCAGGACCAGCACGATCCGGAGGGCCCAGCCCTTGCGGCTGCGCGGCTTTGGTGGACTCAGCTTCCGGAGGGTCGAAACGATGGGGCCGCGCACGCGCATCCACGTCGGCCGAAGCCGCTGCTTCACGGCGCCGCTCAGGTCTCGGAGAGGTATGCGCCCAGCCTCTCACCGATCGCTCCGCACGTCGCCTATTCGGGCGCCCAGTCCCGGACGAGGAGGAGAACGGCCGTCCCACGAGTGCTGTTCTCTGACGAATGCGAGCATCCCCGCCCCGCGTGCACGCGCGCATCGGTAACCAGATGCGTCACTCGGAGCCGTCCGATCTCGCTTACGTCGCTGACTGTCGCCGCGCGGGCGTACGATTGGCCCGGCGTGCACGATTCGCGGACCAGTCAATGTGTCGCCGAGGACGCGATCGGACCGATCATCGGCTATCGCGAGTGGGTGCTCATCGCGGATGAGATCCTCTCGCCACTGGCGCGCACGCCGTGGGGCGCGGGGCCGATGCGAGCCGAGTGCCTGCCCGACTGCCGCCCAGCTCAGGGCCTGTGGCGAACGGCGTCGACTCACCCTGAGCCGGCTCCGGCACACGGCTGCGTATGCGGGATTTACGCGCTCTTCACTCCACAACGCCCTAGGGGGCGCGAGCGGCTGACGGTCCTGCGCGGCGCCGTCGTCCTGTGGGGCCGCATCGAGCTGCACCAGCGTGGCATGCGGGCCGAGTTCGCTCGGATCGTCACGCTCGCCCTGCCGTCCTCGCGCCGGCGCGCAGCGGCTGTGGCGCGCGTCGCCGAGCTGCTTGACGTCGAGGCTGTGCCGGCCAAGGCTTTGCCGCTGGCCGCGCGTGCCTACGGCGAGCCGCTCGATCCGACCTTCATACCGGAGTGAGCGCGCTGCGGAGCTGTCAGCCGCTTATCGCGACAGGCATGGTTGAGGACGACTGCGAGCTGATCGCGGGGCGTACCGTACTTGCCACGCTGAGTACCGCGTTTGCCTCCAAGCGGAAGCGTGTGGTCAGTGCGCCCTCACCGCCGCCGCACCGCCCACGGCGACGGCACTTGCAGGGGCTGCGCGCGGGCGACGCTCTCGAGCCCCGCCAGGATGTTGCGGAGGTCCATGAGCAGGGCACCCGAGACCGGCCAGAAGTGGTGCGGCAGCGTCTGGACGTCGAGGTTGTCCGCAAAGGCGTCGAGCTCGGCGCGTGCGGTCCTGACCGCGTCGGGATCGGCCTGCGCGACCGCCTGGCCCGCGCGCCAGAGGAGCGCCAGCCAAGGCTCCCGGAACCCCGGCGGCCACGCCGTCGGCGCGGTGGGTGCGAGACGGATCGTCCGAATCATGCTGCGGGTGTCCGCGAGGGCCTGCGCCAGGCTGGCGAGCACCTCGTCGAAGCCGGCGGCCGCACGCATGCGTCCCGGCGCCGCCGGGCGCGGGTTGAGCCGTCCGCTCTCCCGTGCCTGTCCCAGCACCCGCCCGGCCTGCTCGACGGCGTCGTCGAGCTGATGGGTGCGTTCGACCCATCCGTCCACGTCCTCGCTCGAGCACTCGCGTCCCAGGTCGGCGGCCACGCGTTCCAGCAACGCCCCGATCTCGTCGTCGAGGAGGCCGACGCGATGCGCCGCGGCGCGGTCGCGCAACGGCGCCCACAGGAGCACATTCACGAGGAGACCGATCGCGATGCCGATTCCGGTGCCGAGCAGCCGTTCGGCCAGCAGGCCCGGCTCGTCGTCGTAGCCCGTCGTCAGGACGACCAGCGCGGTGGCCGCGGCCGTCGTCGACTCAGACCGCAGCCCGCGGACGGCCCCGGCGGCCAGGCCTAGGAACACCGCGACACCGATGGACAGCGCGCTGACGCCGAAGATCGTCCCGGCCACGAAGGCGAGCAGCACGCCGAGGACGGTGGCTCCCACCTGCTGCACGCCGTGCTTGAGCGACCCGAACACGGTCGCATGGACCGTCACCAGCGCAGCCCAAGGCGCGAGGAAGCTCTGCGAGAGATGGAGCACCCGGTCCGCCAGCACCCAGGCGATCACGACCGCAGCCACAGTCTTGATGAGCTGCAGCCCGCTTCCCCAGGCCAGGGGGTCGCGCAGCTGATGGAGGGCCGGGAGGCGCATGAGATCGACGCAGCCGCCGCAGGGCGGCGTGCCGACCGACTTTACGTGTCCTGACGGTGCCTCCCGTCACCTTGTCATGCAGGCTGCGGCGCGTTCCTCGGGCCACCTCTCATCGGATGCTGCTTTCGCCTGGTTGCGAGCGTCTCGCAGGTCGAGCGCCACACGACCGGAAAGGACGAAACGCGGTAGCCCGCAAGCGGACGCACAAAGGCTTCCTCTCCGTGCGGAAGCGAAAGCACGCGGCCGCCCAGCGTGTCCCCGATTTGGGTCGCTTCGGCGGAAACGGTCGATGAAGCTGAGCGGACAACGGGTCGTGACTTGCGAGGATGGGCCGCCGAAGCTCCTCGTCCGGCCACTGAAGCGACACGAGAACTGCCAGGTAGGTTCGTCCGCGTACTGCGAGCGAGAGCGAACTACCAAGCGTCGAGTGCAATACCTTGGCGCGATGGCCCAGCCTCGCCAGAGCCGTCGAGCGCGCGCATCCTGATGGTGGTCGCAATCGACGGGCCCGCCGGCGCGGGCAAGAGCAGTGTGGCGCGGGCGCTCTCGGACGCGCTCGGCTTCACCTACCTCGACTCGGGCGCCATGTACCGGGCCGTCGGCCTGCTGACGCTCCGGCACGGGGGCGCGGCGTCCGAGCAGGCGCGCCGGCTCGAGCTCGACCTCGGCGACCGGGTGATCGTGAACGGCGAGGACGTGACCGAGGCGATCCGCGCGCCCGAGGTGTCAGAGGCCGCCTCGCGAGTGGCGACCAACGACGCCGTCCGCGCGGCGCTCGCCGCCAAGCAGCGCGAGCTGCTCGAGCACGGCGACTGGGTGGCCGAGGGCCGCGACATCGGCACGGTGGTGGCGCCCGACGCCGCGGTCAAGGTCTTCCTGACCGCCAGCCCCGAGGAGCGGGCTCGCCGCCGCGCCGACGAGCTCGGCGCCGACGCGGAGACCGTGCTGCGCGACCAGGCGCTCCGCGATGCGCAGGACGCGACGCGCGAGCACTCGCCGCTCACGGTCGCCCCGGGGGCGGTCGAGCTCGACACCACGGGCCTGACCCTGGACGAGGTGGTGGAGCGGATCGTCGGCCTCGTCCGCGGAGGCGACATGAGGCGCCCCAAGGTCGCCGTGCTCGGCTACCCGAACGTGGGGAAGTCGACCCTGGTGAACCGCCTGTCCGGCACCCGCGAGGCCGTGGTGCACGAGCAGGCCGGCGTGACGCGCGACCGCAAGGAGGTGGACGCCGACTGGAACGGGCTCGGCTTCACGCTCGTGGACACCGGCGGCGTGGACATGTCGGGGGAGCACGAGATGGCGGACGAGATCCGGCGCCAGTCGCTGGCCGCGCTCGCGGACGCGGACCTGGCGGTGCTGGTGGTGGACGCACGCGCGGGCCTGCGCCCGGGCGACGCCGAGCTGGCGCGGGAGCTCCGGGGCGGCCCGGTGCCGGTGCTGGTGGCCGCCAACAAGGTCGACGAGGGGCCCCAGGAGGGGCTGGCGTCCGAGTTCTACGGGCTCGGCCTGGGCGACCCGCTGGCCGTGTCGGCCACTCAGGGGCTCGGCACGGGCGACCTGCTCGACCGGATCGTCGAGCGTCTGCCGGCCGCCGGCGAAGAGGCCGCCGAGGCCACCCGCCTGGCGCTGATCGGGCGTCCGAACGTGGGCAAGTCGTCGCTGCTCAACCGGCTGCTGGGCGAGGAGCGCGTGATCGTGACGCCCGTGGCCGGCACCACCCGCGACGCGATCGACACGCGGATCGAGTTCGACGGCCGGGAGGTGGTCCTGGTGGACACCGCCGGGCTGCGGCGGCGCACGAAGGTGGCGGGAACGGTGGAGTACTACGCCCAGCTGCGCTCGGAGCAGGCGGCCGACCGCGCGCAGGTGGCGATCGTGGTCTGCGACGCGACCGAGGGGGTGACGAGCGAGGACTTCCGCGTGGCCGAGCTGGCCATGAAGCGCAAGTGCGCGACCGTGATCGCGCTCAACAAGTGGGACCTGACGCGGACGGACCTCGAGGACGCCAAGGCGCGCGTGGCGAAGAAGCTGCGCCAGCGCCCGCAGGTGATGGCCGTGTCGGCGAAGACCGGCCGCGGCCTGAAGCGGCTCGTGGCCGAGGCGCTCTCGCTGGCCGACCGCTCGCTGCAGTCGATCCCGACGCCCGAGCTGAACCGCTTCCTCGGCGACCTCCAGACCCTGCGCGAGCCGCCCGCCGTGCGCGGCAAGCGGCTGCGCATGTACTACATGGCCCAGTTCGAGACCGGGCCGCCGCGCTTCGCGATCCAGGTCAACAACCGCGGCCAGGTCACGCGCGACTACGCCTACTTCCTCGAGAACCGGCTGCGGGAGCGGTACCGGCTGCACGGCGTGCCGCTCGTGATCGACTTCAAGACCTCACGAGGACGCTAGGCTTCCGCGCCTGATGACGACCCCGCAGCTTTCCGACAACGAATTCCTCTTCACCTCGGAGTCGGTCACCGAGGGCCATCCCGACAAGATGGCCGACCAGATCTCCGACGGTGTGCTCGACGCGGTGATGGCCGAGGATCCCGCCGGCCGCGTGGCCTGCGAGACCCTCGTGAACACCGGCCTGGTGGTGATCTCGGGCGAGATCACGACCGAGGTCTACGTGGACATCCCGAAGATCGCCCGGGAGACGATCCGCAAGATCGGCTACACCGGCGGCAGGTACGGCTTCGACGCCGAGAGCTGCGCGGTGATCACCGCCATCGACGAGCAGTCGCCCGACATCGCCCAGGGCGTGGACAAGGCCTACGAGGCGCGTACCGACCCCGCGGACGACGACGAGCTGGACGTGGCCGGGGCGGGCGACCAGGGGATGATGTTCGGCTACGCCACGCGCGAGACGCGCGAGCTGATGCCGCTGCCGATCTCGCTGGCCCACAAGCTGGCGCACCGGCTCGCCGAGGTGCGCCGCGCCGACGTCATTCCCTACCTCGGCCCGGACGGCAAGACGCAGGTGACGGTCCGTTACGAGAACGGCCGCCCGATCGAGATCGAGCGGATCCTGATCTCGACGCAGCACAAGGACGGGGTCGACGCCGAGACGCTGATCAAGCCCGACCTGTGGGAGCACGTGGTGCACCCGATCTTGCCGGGCGAGCTGTACGACGAGAAGAAGCTGCTCGACGACCACGGGCGCAACTTCCTCGTCAACCCGACAGGCAAGTTCGTGATCGGCGGGCCGGTCGGCGACGCCGGCCTGACCGGCCGCAAGATCATCGTCGACACCTACGGCGGGATGGCGCGCCACGGCGGCGGAGCGTTCTCCGGCAAGGACCCCTCGAAGGTGGACCGCTCGGCCGCGTACGCGGCCCGCTACGTTGCCAAGAACGTGGTTGCCGCGGGGCTGGCCGACAGGTGCGAGCTCCAGGTGGCGTATGCGATCGGGGTGGCACACCCGGTGTCCGTGATGGTGGAGACCTTCGGGACCGAGAAGGTCGGCCGCGCAGAGATCGCACGGCTGGTCGACGAGCAGTTCGACCTGCGCCCCGGCGCCTTCCGCTACTACCTCAACCTGCACCGGCCGATCTACCAGAAGACCGCGGCCTACGGCCACTTCGGCCGCGAGGACCACGACTTCACCTGGGAGAAGACCGACAAGGCTCAGATCCTGCGCGAGGCCGCCGGCCTGGCGGAGCGCAGCGGCGCTCCGGCGTAGAGGCTCAGGCCGAGCTTCCCGCCAGCGCGCCCTCGCGCTCGAGCAGCAGCTTGCCGAGCGCCTGCGCGCGCCGCGCGGCCTCGCGGTCGCCCTCGCCGGCGGCCACGATCGAGCCCTTCATCAGGATGTGCCACTGGCAGGCCACGGCCTCGGGGTCGTCCACGCCGGCCTGCTCGGCGAACTCCTGCACCAGGCCCCGGATCGTGGCCAGGTGCTCCACGGTGGCCTGGCGGACCGGGTGGTCGAGCTCGCTGAACTCGAGCAGGACGTTGATGAACGAGCAGCCCTCGAAGTCGGCCTGCCGGAACCACTCGTCGAAGACGTCGAAGATCGCCAGGAGCCGCCCCGCGCCGTCCTCGGCGCGGCGACTCACCTCGGCGTGGAGCCACTCCAAGGTCCAGCGCTTCTCGCGTTCCTGCAGGAAGGCGAGCACGAGTGTGTCCTTCGAGTGAAAGTGGCGGTAGAGGCTCATCTTCGCCACGCCGGATGTCGCGATGATCCGGTCCACTCCGACCGCCCGGATGCCGTGGTGGCTGAAGAGGTCGTAGGCCGTGTCGAGGATGCGCTCACGAGGAGAGAGCATCGAACCGAGGATAGCGTTGCCTAGCTGCGGGGCTTTTCGGCGGACCGCACGCGGTACACATCCACGTCGCCGCGCACGCCCTTGATGCGGCGGCTGCCCACCTGCGACCAGTCGTAGCCGTCGCCCGCCGCGTCATGCACCTCCTTGGAGGTCACGACTGTGCCGCGCCGGGCGAACGAGGTAAGGCGCGAGGCCAGGTTCACGGGCCGGCCGTAGAGGTCGCCCGCGCGCGGGAGCGCCTCCCCCGAGGCGATGCCGGCGCGCAGCAGAGGCCGGTCGTCGTCCTCGCGCGAGGCCTCGACCAGCTCGAGCATCGTGTCGACGACGGCCGGCGCCTCGGGCGCGGCGATCATCGCGGCGTCGCCGATCGTCTTGACAAGCCGCACGGGTGACCGCACCGCATTCTCGACCTGGTCCTCGAAAATGCGGACCACTGCGCCGAGCTCGTCCGGCTCCACCTGCTCGCCGAGGCGGGTGAAGCCGACGATGTCGACGAAGCCCACCACCACCTGCTGCGCGTCGGGTAGCCGGCCGCTCTGCAGCTCGGCCTGGCCGACCACGGCCTGGCGGATCTGCTCGCGCAGGCGCAGGTTGAGCATCTGGGTAAGGGTCGGGCCGGCCAGCGGGCCCAGCTCGCGCAGCGTCTCGGCGTAGCGCAGGCCGAGGTCGCGCTCGGTGTCGCCCGGGCGCAGCAGCGCGTTTCCGAGCGTGGACGTGAGGGCAGCCGCCACGGCGGCCATGGACTGGCTCATCGCACGCGTGAGCTCCAGGAATCCCTCCCGGTCGATCCCCGCCTCGAGCAGCGTCGCCGCGCTCTTGGCCAGCTCGACCTCCTCCTTGGTGAGCGCCGGCTCCTCGGGGTCCACGGCCGGGAGGCCGAGCGCCCGCCGAGCCTCGATCAGGAAGTCGAGATCGAGGCCCGTCTCCTCCGTCACGTCGACCTGTCGCAGGCGCGGGCCCTCGCCGGCGAGCACCAGCTCCATGGGCAGGAGCGCCAGCCGGCCCTGCTCGGTCGCCTCGCGCAGCTGTTCGAGGGTGCAGCCGGCCTCCTCGAGCGTCTCGAGCAGCTCGCGGCGCGCCTCGCGTGCGCGCTCGTCACCCGCCCCCTCGAGCAGCCCCTCGGCCTGGAAGTCGGTCGCCACGGGCACATCGTCACAAATCGTCGGCCGTCGGGGCCCGTCCGGGCGCTCGCGTACGTTCGGGAGCGTGATCGCCAAGGTCGAGCCGCTGACGCCTGCCCGCGCCCTGCGCGGGCCGTTCGACTACAGGCTGGCCGGGGCGCTCGAGGGCGTGGGGGTGGGGAGCATGCTCGTCGTGCCGTTCGGACGGCGGCGGCTGCTCGGGGTCGTCGTGGAGCTGGCGGAGCGCAGCGACCTGCCCCCCGAGCGGCTGGTGCAGCCGCTCGCCGCGCTCGAGGCCGACGTGCCGGAGCCGCTCGTCGGGCTCGGCCTGTGGGTGGCTCGCGAGTACGTCTCCACGCCCGCCCGCGGGCTCGCGCTCGTGCTGCCTCCGGGCACCGGGACGGGCTCAGGGCGGCCGCTCCGCCCTCGCCGCTCGCTGCGCGCCGCTCTCACCGACGAGGGCCGAGGCGCGATCGCCGCCAGCGCGCGGCTCGGCCGCCGCCAGGCGGCGGTGCTGGACGCGCTCGCGACGGGCCCGGCCTCGGTGGCCGCCGTGGCCAGGCACGCGGACGCGGACCACTCCACGCTGCGAAGCCTCGAGCGGCGCGGCTTCGTCCGCCTGGAGAACGCCGCCGAGCCGGCGCGGCGACCGTCGCTGGAGGGCGTGGGCGCCCGGACGGGCGCGGTGGAGCCGACGGGCGCCCAGCGGGCGGCGCTCGAGGCGATCGTCGGGCGCCTGGGAGCCCCCTCCTCGCCGCTTCTCCTCCACGGGGTGACCGGGTCCGGGAAGACCGAGGTCTATCTGCGCGCCGTCGCGGCCGCCCTCGAGCGGGGGCGCTCGGCGATCGTGCTCGTGCCGGAGATCGCCCTCACGCCGCAGACCGCGGGCCGGTTCGTGGAGCGCTTCGGCGACGCCGTGGCGGTCATGCACTCCCGGCTGTCGCCGCGCGAGCGCTACGACGAGTGGTGGCGGATGCGCCGCGGCGAGGCGCGCGTGTGCGTGGGCCCGCGCTCGGCGGTGTTCGCCCCCTTCACCGACCTCGGCCTGATCGTCGTCGACGAGGAGCACGACGGCTCCTACAAGCAGGAGGGCGACCCTCGCTACGACGCCCGCGTGGTGGCGGAGCGCCGCGCCGCGCTGGAGGGCGCCCTGCTGGTGGCGGGAAGCGCCACGCCGCGGCCTGAGAGCCTCGTGCGCTGCGAGCGGGTCGTGCTGGCGGAGCGGGTCGACGGCCGCGGGCTGCCGCCGGTGGAGGTGGTGGGCATGTCAGGCACTGCGGGGCCCCTCCACGAGCGCACGCGCCAGGAGCTGGACGGGGTGCGGCGCCGCGGCGAGAAGGCGATCGTGCTGCTGAACCGGCGCGGCTGGTCGAACTTCCTCTCCTGCCGCCTGTGCGGCCGGGCCTGGGAGTGCCCCGCCTGCGACGTCACGCTGGTGCTGCACCGCGCGGCGGGCCGGATGGCGTGTCACCACTGCGGCCACCGCGAGACCGTTCCGACGGCCTGCCCGGACTGCGGCTCGGTCTCGGTGGCGCGCCACGGGGCGGGCACGGAGCAGCTCGAGCGCGAGCTGGAGGAGCTGGTGCGGCCGCTGCCGGTGTTCCGGCTCGACTCTGACGTCGCGGCGGCGGCCGGGATCGCCACGGTGCTGCGCCGCTTCGACGAGACTGAGGCCGGCGTGCTGGTCGGCACGCAGATGGTCGCCAAGGGCCACGACTTCCCTGACGTCACGCTCGGCGTGGTGCTCGACGCCGACGCCACGCTGCGCTTCCCCGACTTCCGCGCCGAGGAGCGTACCTTCGCGCTCGTGGCCCAGCTCGCCGGCCGCAGCGGCCGCGGCGCTCGCGGCGGACGCGTGATCGTGCAGGCGCTCGACCCGGATTCGCGCGCCCTGCAGCACGCGGCAGCGCACGACTCCAGCGGCTTCCTGGCCGGCGAGCTGCCGCGCCGCGAGGCGTTCTCGTATCCGCCCTACGGCCACCTGATCCGGGTGGTGTGCTCGGCGACGGAGCCGGGGCCGGAGCAGGCGGCGGCCGAGGCGATCCGCAGGCTCGTGGAGCGCGCCGGCGTGCCCGTGCTCGGGCCCGCCCCGCTGTTTCGGCGCCAGGGCCGCCTGCGCTCGCAGCTGGTGGTGCGCTCGCGCGAGCGGCAGCCCGCGATAACGGCGGTGCGCGAGGCCGTGGAGGCGGTGGCGGCCGGCCGCGAGGGCGCGGCCGTGGCCTTTGCTGTCGACGTCGATCCGCAGTAGCCCAGCCACCCTCGCCGCGCCGCTACGCGGCCCCCGCGACGCCGCTAGACTCGCGCGAATGGCCGAGGAGAGGGAGCGCACCGTGGAGGACCGGGAGCTCGAGGGACGCGAGCCGCTCGGCGAGGTGAAGCCCGAGGCGCTCGCCGACGACGAGCGTGGCGAGCACGACGAGCCGCCGCCGCTCGATCCCGAGGTCGAGGCGCGGCGGGCCGCCGCGATGTCCTTCATCCGCAAGCTCGGCGATCCCGTGCTGAAGTCGCGTGCGATCCCGGTGGACCGCTTCGACGAGTCGCTGCGCCGGCAGGTGAGCCGGATGGCCGGGATCATGAACGACGCCCTGGGCGTGGGCCTCGCGGCGCCGCAGCTCGGCATCTCGCAGCGCCTGCTCGTCTACCGCGTGGGCCCGGACGCTCCCGTGATCGCGCTCGCCAACCCCGAGGTGGAGTGGTCGAGCCAGGATCTCGAGGCGGGCGAGGAAGGCTGCCTGTCGATCCCCGGCGTCGCGGTCGACGTGGAGCGCCCCGTGCACGTCCGCGTACGCGCGCTCGACGAGGAGGGCGCGCCGCGCATCGTGGAGGCCTCGGGACTCGAGGCCCGCGTGATCCAGCACGAGATGGACCACCTGGACGGGGTCCTGATCCTCGAGCGCACCAGCCGCGACGAGCGCAAGCGCGCGCTGCGCGAGCTTCGCGAGGCCGAGCGGTCCCGCGAAGCGGCCTGACCGGGCCCTTGCCGGAGGACTCGGCCGGCGGCCCCGTACGAGCCTCGGACGAGGACCGCGAGCGTGTGGTGGCGGCCCTCAAGGAGCATTGCGCCGCGGGACGCCTGACCCTCGAGGAGCTGCCGGGCCGGGTGGAGCGCGCCTACGCCGCGACCACTCTGCAGGAGCTCGCCCAGCTCACCGATGACCTGCCGGGCCGGCTGCCGCGGCGAGGGGCGGCCCCGGCGCCCGCGCGCAAGCCGCCGCGGATGCCCGGCGTGGCGCCGTTCACAGAGACGATCGAGGTCGACCGGCCGCTCGCGGCGGTCGAGACCGCGGTCCTCCATCAGCTCGCCCCGCTCCTCGCCCGGACCGGCTTCGCGCTGATCGCCAGCGATCGCCGGACGCTCACCTTCCACCGGTCCGGGATCCTGCGCACACACCGCGTGCAGCTCACGCTGGACGACCTCGGCGACGAGCGGACGCGCCTGACGGCCCACGGCTCGGCGTCGCTCTCCATCCGGCGCGCGTTCGCCGAGCTGCGGTAGCCCGAAGGCGCCCGCGTGCTTGGGAAGCAGGAGTCATGACCCGGGTGTAGTGTGAGCGGATGTCGCATCCCGACCCGGGTGCCCCGCCTGATACCCGTCCGATCGAGCCGGGCGAGGTTTGGGACAATCCGGTGACGTTGGAGCGCGGCGTCATCGTTGAATTGCCGTGGTCGAACGATGAGGGTCGTGCGGTCGCCGAGCTGACCGCGTTGCCTGGTGCGCGTGTGGCGGGTGAGCACGTGCATCCCGCGCTGCATGAGAGCTTCAGCGTCCAGGAGGGCGAGCTGACGGTGCTGTGCGACGGCCGAAAGTCGGTTCTGCGAGCCGGGGAGCGAGCCGAGATCGAGCCGGGCGTCTGGCACGACTGGTGGAACGAGGGAGACGTGGACGCGATCGTGCGCGTGGAGATCACGCCGGGTGAGCGCTTCGTCCACATGATCGAAACGCTGTACGGGCTGGCCCGCGAAGGACACGTCAACAAGCGCGGCATGCCGCACCCACTCCAGCTGGCGCTCTTCGCCACCGAGTTCTCCGACGTGATCGTGTTCCGCAGGCCACCGGCTGCCGTTCAGCGCGTTGTGTTCGGAGCGCTTACGCCGATTGCGCGCCGGCGCGGCTACCGCGCGACCTACCCCACGCTGTCGAGGACAACACTGGCCCCGCGCCCGCTCCGCGACGCTCCCGCACACTGAACGCCTGGTCTCGCGCCGAGTCGGCAACTACCAGTTCCACTGCTCGTCGACGAACTCTGGACTCGATAACCCGAAGTCCGACTGGCTGAGCATCGCGAGCCGCGCCGCCCAAACGCCCGCTCCCGTCAGGGGATGCAGTAGCGCACCTCCGCGTGGTCGGCGCTCTCGCGGCTCGTCCGCAGCGACCGTGAACGCGGCGCGCGCCGAGGCCGCTGCAAGCCGGCCGCAAGCAGCAGTCGTCGTCGCGGGCCGACGCCGCGTCGGGCTGTGCTGCCGAGGACCTAACTTGCCGTGCCGTAGGTTGGTCACCGGGCGAGCACGGCGGCGGCGGTGAAGGCCGGCTTCGACATCGAGGTCGTCAAGAGCCTGGAGCCGGGCAAGCCGCGCGACCCCGACAAGCATTCGTGCTTCGTCTTTCCGATCGGCCATCAGCACTCCGCGAAGGGGATTCGACCGCGCCGCCGAGCATGTCGATCTGGACGGGAGGCGGTCGTGGGGCTTCGGTGGTCGAGGCGGGGTCGCTATGTGTGGGCGGTGGGCGCCCGCTTGGCGAGGCTCGTCATGCCGAGCTCGTCGGCGGCGGTGAGGGCCTGGTCGAGCAGCCGGCGGCCCTCGATCGACTGGTGCAGCAGCGCGCCGAGGTCGAGGCGGGCCATCGCGAGGAAGGCGCGGGCGTCCATGCGCTCGCACAGCGCGATGGCGTCGCGCAGGCGTCGTTCGGCCTGGCTGCGGCGTCCGAGAGTCAGCTCGAGCAGGCCGACGCCCCGCCCGATCGGGCCGTACGCCCAGGTCATCACGCCCGCGAGGGGGGTCAGCAGCTCGAGCAGGCGTATCGCGGTCGAGCGATCGTCGAGCCAGGCGCAGATGTCGGCGGCCCAGGTCATGGTCGTCGTCCATGTCGGACCGCGCGGCATCTCGAGCAGGCCCAGCGCCAGCGCGCGCTCGAAGGCCTCGCGGGCTGCCTCGCGGTCGTCCCGCTCGCGTGCCGCGTGCGCTCGCGCGACGAAGAACGTCGGTGGCAGGTTGGTCACGTCCCGTGCCATGGCGCTGCGCGCCGGCTCGTGCTCGCGCAAGCGGCCCTGGATCAGGCGGATGCACGACACCATCCGGACGAACGCGGACTCGGCGAGTGCCGGCGGGGCTCCCGTTTCGCGTGCCGCCTCGCGCATTCGTGCTGCGGCGGACTCCGCGTCGGTCAATCGCCCGCCGAGCAGCGCCCTGGTCGCGTCCATGAAACCGACGGTCCACTGCGACCATATGGTCCGCACCGCCGCGTGCGCGGCGGCCAGCGCGGCGTCGGCTGCCTCGATGTCGCCTAGCTCGACGAGCGCGTGGAAACGGCCCCGCTGCCCGTTGCACTCGGCGTACGGCAGGTCGGCGTCGCGGCCCACCGTCACGAGCTCGTCCGCCACCGCGAGGCGCTCGTTGACGCTCTCGGGGCCGGCCACGATCCACGAGTGCGAGGTGAGCACCGAGGCGAGCGCCGCGGGGTCGCGGACACGCCGCGCCATCGTCAGCGCGCGGGCGACCATTGCCCGGCGCTCGCGATCGGGCATGCTGGAGAACGCCTCGTTCGCGAGAGACCCCTCGAGGGATGCCCTGATCGGGCTGTCGCCGGGCGGCAGCAGCGCCAGCGCGCGGCGCAGCAGGGCGACCATCTCGGCGTCCTCCTCGAGGAAGTCGGCGTATTCGAACCGGATCGTCAGCAGCGCCTCGGCCATGCGCCCGCCGTCGCCGGCGGTGTCGGCGGCGGCCGCGACGTCGCGCAGGACGGCGTGCGCGCGATTGTCGCCGGCGAGCGACAGGGCGCGTCCGCGCGCGAGCTCGAGGTCGAGCCGCTCGTTCTCGGTCGCGCTCGGCAGTCGCCGGTGCGCGCGCACGGCGCGCTCGTACTGCTCGGCGGCGACGTCCCATGCCAGCTGCGCCGCCGCCTCGTCGCCCGCCCGGCGTAAATAATGGAGGGTCTGCGCGGCGTCGACGAGCGTTCCGGCGGCGTCGAAGTGCGCCGCCAGGTCGCCGGTCGGCACCGGGCGCGTGGCGGCGATGCGCTCGAGCGCGCGGGCGATTCGCGCGTGAAGGCGCACGCGCCGTCCGCCCGGCTGCTCGGCGACGATCGTCTCGCGCACGACTGCGTGCGCGAACGTGAACCGATCCGGGGTTCCGGCGGGCCGCACGAGCCGCGCCGATTCGGCGGCCTCCAACGCGTCCAGCGCCTGGTCGAGTTCGACGCCGATCGCGCCGGCAAGGACGTCGGCGTCGAACTCCGCGCCGGCGACGGCCGCGACCGCCAGCGCGTCGGCAGTCCGCTCGGGCAGCCGGGCAAGCCGCCAGCGCACGACGTCGCGCACCCGCGGGGTGAGCGCTGCACCGGGATCGTGACCGTGGTCGAGCGCGCGGACCATCTCGCCGACGAAGAACGGGTTGCCCGCGGTGGCCCGCCGCACGTGGCCGGCCTGTGACGACTCGCGCCCTGCGTCGGCGAGGATCGCCGCTATGTCGCGCTCGCGCAGCGGGCCGAGCTCGAGGCGGGCGACGTCCGGGCGCCGCGCCAGGCCGGTCACGACATCGGCGAGCAGGGGCGAGCGACCGGGCTCGGTGTCGCGATAGGTGGCCACCAGGAGCACGCGTGCGGCGCCATCGGCGCGCAGCAGGTGGCGCAGGAGCAGCAGCGACAGGTCGTCGGCCCAGTGCAGGTCGTCGAGCACGAGCAACACGGGCGCGGCCTCGCCGGCGGCGTTCAGCAGCGCGGTGGCGGCCTCGAGCGTGCGCAGCCGCTGGATCTCCGGCTCTGCGGGAGCCGGCTCGGCGACGCCGCCGGGCAGGCGGGCCGCGAGCTCGGGCAGCAGCTGAGTCAGGTCGCTTGCGCGTGCGCCCAGCTCGACGCGCAGCTCGTCGACCGGGCAGGCCGCGACGTAGGCGCCAAGCGCCTGGGCGAACGGCTGGGCGGGCGCGGACAGGCCGTCGTCGCAGCGGCCGTACAGCACCACGCCCTCCCGCGCGCGGGCGTGCCCGGCGATCTCGGCCGCCAGCCGCGTCTTGCCGATGCCCGGCTCGCCGCTGACCAAGACGCCGCGGCGGCTTCCCGAGACAGCATCCGCCCACGCCACCCGCAGCTCGGCGAGCTCCTTCTCGCGGCCCGCGAACGCGGTGCCGCCCTCGAACACGAGCGATGGGGGGAACGGGACCGTCACGGCGCGCCGAGCGGTCCAGCCGACCGACCACGCGTGCACCGCACGCGCGAGATCGCTCAGCTCCAGCTCGCCGGCGTCCTCGAGCTCCGCCTCGGTTCCCGACCCGGCGAGCAGGCGCACGGCGTCGGCGACGAGGATGCTGCCCGCCGACGCGGCGGCGCACAGCCTCTGCGCCTCGATCACGGGTGTGCCGGAGTAGTCCTCGCCCGCCCAGGCGACGTCGCCCGCGGCGACCCCGACGCGCAGCTCCAGCGCCACCGCGCCGCGACGAGCCTCGCGGTCGATCGCCCGCTGCATCTCCACGCCGCAGGCGATCGCGGCGCCGGCCGAGGCGAACGCGGCCACGGCCCGGTCCCCGACGGCGTTGACCGCGGTCGCGCCGTGTGCCGCCAGCACGTCGCGCAGCCGGCGGTCGTGCGCGGCGCGCACGCCGTCGGCGTCCGTGTCGCCCACGCGCGCCGAACCCGCGACCTCGGCGACCAGGATCGTGGCCGTCGCGCGGCGACGCTCCAGCTCGCGCGGCTCCCCGCCGGCAGGTGCACGGAGCAACGCGGGATCGTGGGCGAGGATCGCCTGCTGCAGGCGCTCGAGCTCCGGTCCGGGACGCAGCCCGAGCTCGCTGTCAAGCGTCCGGACCGCGTCGCGGTAGGCATCCAGCGCCTCGCCTTGACGCCCGGCCCGATACAGCGCGAGCATGAGCTGCCCGCGCAGGCGCTCGCGCAACGGCTCCGCCGCCACGAGCCCCTCCAGCTCGCCCACGAGCTCGGCACCGCGGCCCATCGCGAGATCGGCCTCGACGCGATCCTCGACCGCGGCCGCGCGCAGGTCCTCCAGGCGCGCGACCTCGGGTGGCGCGAACGGCTCGAACGACACGTCGGCCAGCGGCGGCCCGCGCCACTCCGCGAGCGCCGCACGTAGCCGCGCCGCCGCGCGCTCGTGGCGCCCGGCCGCCAGCGCGCGCCGCCCGTCCGCGCACAGCCGCTCGAACCGGCTGAGATCGAGCTCGTCCGGCTCGACGCGCAACCTGTAGCCGGCCGCGCTGCTGACCAACCGCGCCGCCTCGCCGCCGAGCGCGCGTCGCAGCCGCGAGACCACCGCCTGCACCGTCTTGACCGCGCCGTCCGGCGGCCGCTCGCCCCACAGGTCCGCGATCACGCCTTCACGCGAGACCGGCTCCCCCGCGCGCAGCAGCAGCACCGCGAGCAGCGCCCGCTGCCGCGCGCCCGCCACCGGGAGCGGCCGACCCTCGGCGCGCGCCTCGACCGGTCCCAGGACCCTGAAATCCACCGCCCAAGCTTCCCGCCGTCAGACGTGCCCTGCAACTGCCGTCACCGCTCCGCAAATGCGCCGCAACCGCCCGGGCGCATGATCCGCGCAGCCAACACGGCGACAGGGCTCACGACGGAGGAGATCTCCATGACCACGCTCACCAGGACATATGCCACCGAGGTCGCGGCGCGCCGCGCGGTCGAGGCACTGCGCGCCACGGGCGCTGGCGGAACGCGACATCCGCCTGCTGCTGGGCAGCGCACCACGCGACATCCGCCGGGAACCGGTCGGTGGGTTCGCCGGGCCGGTCGCGCCCGATGCCCCGATCGGCACCTACGGCGGCCGAGTGGTCCAGCGTCGCCGGGGCGCCGGCAGCTTCGCCGGCGATCCCGACCATCAGCGACAAGGCTCGTTCGCGGACACCGACCGCGTCGTGATCGTCACCTACAAGGGCGACGCCGAACGCGCGCGGATCACCGGCCTTCGCGGAGCCCGGCTGCTCCTGCGCCGGGCCGCACTCGACGACGACGCCGTCGACCGCGCGGTGGGCGAGTTGCACCAAGGACACGCGATCCTCCTCGTCGAGCTCCGCGAGATCGCCGCAAGCGAAGCGGACGCGCGGCTCGAGAAACTCGCGCGCGCCGCCTGAGCGCGTGCGGCGCCCCGCGCGCAGCCCTCGATCCGCGCGCCTGGGCGTCCGGCGGCGCGCCGCTGCTCCGACTCCTGCGCGAGGCCCAGCAGCACGACGTGGCGCATGCTTCCCCCGCGCGAGCAGGAGTCCGCGCCGAGACGGACCTCGCTGCTGCTGCGGACGACGCGCAGGAGTCTGGGCGAGCGCGAGCGCGGCGCTCGCTATCGCATCGAGGCACGAGCGCTAGCGCGAACAGGCGAAAGTGCATGACCAGGGACCCCCTCAGCTCAGACGCGGATGATCCGCGCAGATGTCGTCAATCGACGGAGCCTGAGGAGGTCCCCTGTGACGATCGTAATGGGATTTGATCAGCACCGAGAGCAGATCACCTGGGATGCGCTTGACAGCTCGACGGGCGAGCTGCGGCGCGGCCGGATCCGGCCGGCGGAGCGTGAGAGTTTCCGGCACTTTCTGTCGCGCTTCGAGGGCGAGCGGATCGAGGCCGCGCTCGAGGCGACGACGGGCTGGCGCTTCATGGTCGAGGAGCTGCGCGCTATCGGCGCCGAGGTGCAGCTGGCCGAGCCAGCGGAGACGAGCGCGTTGCGCGGACCCAAGCGCCGCGCGAAGACCGATCGCGCCGACGCGAGGCATCTACGTGAGCTGCTCCAGCAGGGGCGCGTGCCGCGGTCGTGGATCCCGCCCGAGCAGATCCTCGAGCTGCGCTCGCTCGTGCGCCTGCGCCGAGCGCTGGTCGAGCAACGCACCGGCTGGCAGCAGCGCATCCACGCGCAGCTGTTCCACCACGGCCACCCGGCGCGACGCGACCTACTCGTGCGTGGGCGGCGCGCCTGGCTCGAAGGGCTCGAGCTCCCACACGCGGCGCGCAGCCAGGTCGAGGTCGCGCTTAGATTGATCGACCAGATCAACGTCCAGCTCGAGCCGCTCGACCGCGAGCTGCGCCAGATCGCGAACAGCTGGCCGGGCACCAAGGCGCTGCAGGGCCACTACGGCATCGGTCCGCTGACGGCGGTCGCGTTCCTGGCAGAACTCGGCGACGCCAGCCGCTTCTCGAGCTCGCGCAAGGCGGTCCGTTACAGCGGGCTCGACATCACCGTCTCGCAGTCGGACTCAAAGCGCGCCCCCGGCCGGCTGTCGCGCCAGGGGCCGGCGACGCTGCGCTGGGCAGCCTACGAAGCCGCGCAGGCCGCCCGCCACCCGCGCTCCCCCGACCGCGACTACTACCTCCAGGCGAGCGACCGGCTCGGCGGCAACCGCGCCTGCCTCGCGCTCGCGCGCAAACTCGTCCAACGCGCCTACCACACCCTGCGCGAGCTCGGCCAGGAGGCACTCCAGCCCGCATGAGAACGCCGGCGGACAGCGCGCGCGCAACGCCCCGAGCTATGAGGATGACTTGCGGCCGGCTCCCCGACTGCTCCTGCCGCCACGGCACCAGCCTGGACGGCCCAGAAAGACCGAGCGGCCGCACCGCCACCAGCGGGATCACCCCATCAACCATCATGTCGCCGGCCCCAAACAGGCCGCGGACCGAGATAAGGCTGGGCGCCCGCGCGCACCTCCGCAACCACCCCCGCCCCCGCGCGCACGCGCCACCGCGAGCCCAAGCACGCAAACCAATCAACCCGGACGCCGCGGTTGACGCGGGGTCCCTGGACAGATAAGGAGCAGCGCCGTTGATCCGGTCCGCCGCGGCGACTGGAGTGTCGAATCGCATGGAAACCAGCACTCGACTCAGCGCGACCTCGACTTGTGCAAGCAGGCGAAGGCGAGAGCGCGGCTCGAGGAAACGAGCGTGCGACCAGGCGATTGAGGCGATGCGCCCGCGGCGCCGAAATCCTCCCATCCAACCAGGAGTTGCCCCGGATCTCCTCGCCGTACTCGTTAGTGAGTAGGGGGGCTTGCTAGCCGTGTATACCGAGTATAGTACGCGGTATGTTCATCCGACGGAGCCATTCATGAGCGTCCCCCACGCCCTCCTTGCGCTGCTGAGTGAGGGGCCGAAGTACGGCCTGCGGCTGCAGAACGAGTTCGAGTCCCGGACCGGCGAGGTCTGGCCGCTCAACGTTGGGCAGGTCTACACGACGCTCCAGCGGCTCGAGCGGGACGGGCTCGTCGAGACCGACGACGGGGCGAGCGAGCGTGCGCGGAAGCGCTACCGGATCACATCCACGGGCGAGCGCGAGCTGGCCGACTGGCTGCGCACCCCGCCCGATCTCGTGCCTCCCCCGCGCGACGAGCTCGTGATCAAGGTGCTGGTCGCGCTGCAGCTCCCCGCGATCGACATCCACGAGCTGCTGCAGGTGCACCGCCGGCACGTGATCGAGATGATGCAGCGCTACACGCAGGTCAAGGCGTCGGCGGACGAGGACGACGTGGCGTTGGCGCTCGTCGCCGATGCCGAGCTGTTCCGGCTCGAAGCGATCGTCCGCTGGCTCGATGCCGCCGACGTCCGCCTGAAGCAGCGGCCCACCCTCGCCCCGGCCGCGAGCCGCAGTGGCCGACGTGCCCCTCGAAGCAACTGACCCGATGGAGGTCTCACAATGACGTGCGCGCTCGAACTGAGCCAAGTGTCGAAGGTCTACGGCTCCGGTCCGACGGAGGTGCAGGCGCTCTGCGACGTCGATCTGTCGGTCGAGCGCGGCGAGCTGGTCGCGATCATGGGGCCGAGCGGCTCCGGCAAGAGCACGCTGTTGACGATCGCGGGCAGCCTCGAGCAGGCGACCAGCGGCCAGGTGCTCGTCGACGGCGTCGACCTCGCGACCATCTCGCGCTCGGATCAGGCGAGGATGCGACGCCGGTCGATCGGCTACGTCTTCCAGGACTTCAATCTGCTCCCAGGGCTGACGGCGGTCGAGAACGTCACGCTGCCGCTCGAGCTCGACGGCATCCACGCAAAGCCCGCACGTGCGACGGGACTCGAGGCGATGGAGCAGCTCGACATCGCAGACCACGCCGATCGCTACGCCGACGAGCTGTCGGGCGGCGAGCGCCAGCGGGTTGCGATCACGCGGGCGATCGTCGGCGAGCGCGGACTGCTGCTCGCCGACGAGCCCACCGGCGCGCTCGACTCCGTCAACGGCGAGGCAGTCATGCGCCTGCTGCGGGCCGCCACGCGGCGGCGGGTCGCGGGTGTCGTCGTAACCCACGAGGCGCACTTGGCCTCGTGGGCCGACCGCGTCGTCTTCCTGCGCGACGGCCATGTCGTCGACCAGACGGTCGCGCCGCCCGGCCCGGAGTCGCTCCTCGCGGCCCGGTCACCGGCGATGACGTCGCTCGCACACCGCCGTGCAGCGCCAGGACCGCGCAGCGGCGGCTTCGCCGCGCGCCGCCCGCTGGTGCGCTGGGCGTGGCGCCTGTTCCGCCGCGAGTGGCGCCAGCAGATCCTGGTGATCGCTCTGCTCACCGTCTGCGTCGCGGCCGCGATCGCCAGCGTCACGATCGCCTACAACTCGAGTCCGCCGACGATGCCGAGCTCGGCTCGGCCAATCACCTAGTCCGGTTCGACGGCGCCGATCCGCGCCGGCTGCAGGCGGGTCTCGCCGCTGTCGAGGAACGCTTCGGGACGATCGACGTCATCGGTCACCGCTCGCTGGCCGTGCCCGGCGGCGTCGACAAGGTCGAGTTCCGCGCCCAGGACCCGCACGGACCGTACGGGGGCGCACGGCTTGCGCTCCGCCGAGGCAGCTACCCGACAGGCCCGGGCCAGGTCGCCGTCACGGACGGCGTGGCCACGATCCTCGGCCTCGAGCTCGGGAAGACTCTTGCCCTCGACGGCCGCCGCCGGACCGTCGTCGGCATCGTCGAGAACCCACGCGATCTGAGCGACGAGTTCGCCCTCGTCTCCCCCTCGTCCGCGGGAGCACCGGACCAGGTCACCGTTCTGGTCGACGCAGATGCCGGCTCGGTCGACGCCTTCCTGGATAAGCCGCACGCAGAGGCGGGCGAGTCCGCCTTCGTGGGGTCCGACGCTCGGGAAAGCAACCGATCGGCAGACGCGCTGGCGATGTTCTCCGTTGCCACCGTCTTCCTGCTCCTGGCCACGCTGGTCGCCGCCGCCGGCTTCGCCGTCATCGCGCAGCGACGGCTGCGCCAGCTCGGCATGCTCGCCGCGATCGGCGCGACCGAGAAGCACCTCCGACTCGTACTGCTGACGGGCGGCGCGGTCGTCGGCGCGATCGGCGCGCTGATCGGAACGGTCCGCGGGTCTCGCGACTCTGGCTCGCGGTCGCCCCGACGCTCGAGCCCGCGTTCGGCCATCGCATCGATCGGCTCAGCCTGCCCTGGACCCTGCTGGTGGTGATCGTCTTCGTCGCCGTCGTCGGGGCGACCGCCGCCGCCTGGTGGCCGGGGCGAGCGGTGGCCCGCGTCCCCGTCACGCTCGCCCTCTCGGCGCGACCGTCCAGGCCGAAACCCGCGCACCACTCGGCCATCGTCGCCGCGATGTTGATCGCGGTGGGAATCGGCAGCCTCGTGCTCTCCGGCCGAAGCAGCGCGCCGCTGATCATCGCCGGGACCTTGGCGACGATCCTCGGCACGCTGCTCCTGGGTCCGTTGGCGATCCGCCTCTTCGCCCGGCCGGCCGGGCACACGCCGATCGCGGTGCGCCTGGCGCTGCGGGACCTCTCCCGCTACCAGGCCCGCTCCGGGGCGGCACTCGCCGCCATCACCCTGGCCCTCGGCATCGCCGCGGCGGTCGTCGTCGTCGCGGCGGCCGAGGAGAGACAGGCGGACGGCCGAACCGCCCAACCTGTCCGACCGGCAGATCCGCGTATACACCGGCGCGGCGCAGGATCCGCAGGACGTCACGCCCCTGCCGCCCGCCCAACTCGAACGCATGGCTGCTCGAGTCCGCCAACTCGCGGCAGATCTCGACGGCGCGGCCGTGATCCCGCTCCACAACGTCTCCCGACGGGGCGTACGGCCCGGCATCACCAACAGCGGCGAACGAGTGCTTGCCACGGAATTTCTCGCACGGAAGACCGATGACCCCAGGAGTAAGCGCTGGTCAGGGAGGGGGGTGACCTGCGTAGGCGAGCGGCAAGCGCCAACATGCTACGTCACCGAATCGCGCCTCTACGTCGCGACGCCCGCCCTGCTCTCCTACGTCGGAATCGACCCCTCCGCGGTCGATCCGAGCACGGACTTCCTGGCGGACCCGACTGTCCAGACCGACGAGCTCGTCATTCCCCACGTCACGACGGAGGGGGCCGAAGTTGTCCGAAGCTGCCGTCACGAACGTCCAGAGGATCGACAACCGGAAGCTCTTCGGCTCTTCGACCTGGGAAGCGGGCCTCGCGCCCGACTCGTTCATCACGCTCGACGGTCTTCGCCGCCGCGGCTGGAAACAGACCCCGTCCGGCTGGCTCGTCGAGTCCAGTCGCCCCCTGACGAGCGAGCAGGTCGCCGAGGCCCGCGACTTCGCGGCCGATGCCGGCCTGACGATCGAGACACGGCGAGAGAGCAGCTCCGCGACGCCCATCGCCATCGCCACCGCCGCAGGCGCCCTCCTCGCGCTCGCGATCCTCGCCATGACCGTCGGGCTGATCCGCAGCGAGTCCGCCGGCGACCTCCGCACCCTGACGGCGACCGGGGCCACGAGCAGGATCCGCCGCACGCTGACCGCCGCCACCGCCGGCGCGCTCGCCCTCCTCGGCGCCCTCCTCGGCGTCGCC
>CAWIGR010000009.1:0-70445 GCA_963835705.1 uncultured Thermoleophilaceae bacterium | reverse complement strand
TGTCGAACGGCAGGTCGGTGCCCATGACCACGTTGCCGGCGCCCGCGCGCTCCACGAGGAAGCGGAGCGCGGCCGCGTCGTGGGTGATGGTGTCCACGAAGATCCGGCCGAAGTACGCGAACGGGTCGGGCGGGGAGCCGGCCAGCTCCGCCCGGACCGTCGCGGCGTGCCGCAGGCGGCCGCCCTGCCAGGGCAGGTAGCCGCCCGCGTGCACGAGCAGCAGGCGCAACCCGGGGTGGCGGTCGAGCACGCCCGTCACGATCAGGCGCTCGGCCGCGATCGTCGTCTCGAGCTGGTTTCCGATCGCGTTCTGGAGGTGATAGCCCTCCAGGCCGGGGTGCGGATGGTTGTACGCGGGGTGCAGCATCAGCGTCACGTCGTGCTGCTCGGCGGCCCTCCAGAACGGGTCGAGGCCGGCATCGGCCAGCGGTGTCCCCGCCACCGACGTGCCCACATGCGCCCCCACCGCTCCCGCGGCGGTGGCCTCGGTCAGCAGCGCGGCGGCGGCATCCGGTGCCTGCAGCGGCACGTGCGCCATCCAGCGAAGCCGCTCCGGCGAGTGGCCGCAGAAGCCCGCCAGGCCGCCGTTCACCGCCCGGCAGAGCGAGGCGCCGCGATCCTCGTCGGCCTCGTACGCGAACAGGGCGGGGGACCCCGACACCACCGCCGCCTCCAGCCCGGCCTGCTCGAGCTGCTCCAGCTTCGCCGCCGGGTCCACGAACACCGGCGTCAACTCCGCGCGCACCCGGTCGGCCTCCATGAAGTCGCCCTCGACCGTGATCGGGTAGCCGCGGCCGGCGCGCAGCAGCTCCACCGCCTCGCGCGGCACGGCGTGGTTGTGCACGTCCCAGCGCAACGCTCAGGAGGCCTCCGGCACGAACGGCAGCAGCAGGTACGACCCGGCGTGCACCGTCACCGCTCCGCCGAAGACGTCCGGCGGCCGGTCCGCAGGGTCGTCGTGCAGGAACGGGCCCGACCCTCGCAGCTCGTTGCGGAACGTCGTCAGGCGGTCGCCGCCGGCCTTGGGGTACTCGTAGTCCGTGCCGCGAATCGTGAGCGCGATCCGGTAGCCGGCGGGCACCACGATCGACGTCGGCCAGATCTCCACGTCGAGCTCGTACGCCTCGCCCGGCTCGAGCGGCTGCTTCTCGTCGTGCGAGTGGTACGGGCGGTACGGCTCGCTCAGGGCAGGGTCGAGCTTGCGGTGCGAGGCACGCAGCCAGCCCTGCGCCGCGGGAGTGTGCGGGTCGATCGCTCCCTGGAACACCACCTCCTCGCCGTCCGGGTCGAACACGCGCAGCACGACGAAGAGGTCGGCGTCCACGGTGCTCGACGACACGAACAGCTTGGCCGCCGTGGGGCCGGTGAGCTCGGCCTCGCGCTCGAGCGGCTCGCCGGTGAACGTGACCCCGTCCCCGAGCGCGTCGTACGCCACGGACCCCTCACCCGAGGCCTCCGACAGCGCACGGCGCGCCGGGTCCAGGTACAGCCGCGTCCACTGCGTCCGCCCGATCGGCCACTCCTGCTCCGCGCGCTCGAAGAAGCTCCCGTCCGCGCGCCTCACCTGCAGCAGCACCCGCGGCTGCTCCTCCCAGCCCGTGTCCTCGCCCCTCAGGAAGTGCCCGAAGAAGCGCTTCTGGAGCCGCACCCCGTAGTCGGTGTAGAAGTGCGTCCAGTGCTCCAGCCCGTGGAGCTCGAGCCACTTCTGCCGCGACGCCGAGCGCACGTAGCCCTCCACGTTCCCGCGCAGGTGCAGGCCGTGCCCGCCCCAGTTGCCCGCGGACAGGAGCGGCACGTCGATCCGGTCCCAGTCGCCCGAGCGCGCGCGGTGGTAGTCCCCGTCGAGCTCCTGCGCCGCCACGTCCGCCGCGAAGTCGGCCCGGCGCTCCGCGAGCTCCCGATCGGACAGCGTCTCCGGGCCGCAGGCCTCCTCGCCGGTGTTCGGGTTCACGGGGCCCCGCGAGCCCCGGCCGTGCTGCACCGTCGTGACCTGCATCTCGTACCAGTTGCCGAAGAAGGTGCAGAGGATGCCGCCGTGGCGGGCGGCGTCGCGGTACCAGTCCGAGGCGCCCTCCCAGGCGCACATCGCCGTGAGCCCGCGCGGCGCGCGCCCCGCCACGTGCCACTGGTTCATCGCGTAGTACGAGATCCCGTTCAGGCCGACCTTGCCGCTCGACCACGGCCGATCCGCCGCCCACTCCACGCAGGCCGCGAGGTCGCTCGTCTCGCGCGGCGAGAACGGGTCGAGCCGGCCCGGCGAGCGCCCGGCGCCGCGCGAGTCCACGCGCACGCAGGCGTATCCGTCCGGAACCCACTTCTCGGGATCCACGACCTCCCAGTTCTGGTGGCGGTTGGTGGAGCCGGCCTCCACGTCGGGGTGTTGGGAGACCATCCGCTCCCACTGGTTCGGGTAGCCCTCCTGGAACGCGAGGCCCTTGGCGTACGGGCCGTAGGAGAGGATCACCGCGTGGCGCCCCTCGTCGTCGGGGCGAAAGACGTCGGCGCGCAGCACCAGGCCGTCGTCCATCTCGATGGGCACGTCCCAGTCGATCCGCACCGTCAGCCGATCCTCAGGAGCCCGCGCTCGTAGTCGTGCAAGCGCTCGGCGCCGTCGGCCGTGACGGCGATCAGCTCTCCGGTCTGCACGCCGGCGCTCTCGTCCGGTGTGACCACGTTCGGCTGGATCACGATCGTCATGCCCTCCTCCAGCGAGAAGTCGGGCACCTCCTCGAGCGTCCGGCTCCTGTCGCCGAGCACGGGGGGCAGGTAGCCGCCCACGAACCCGTGCACGAGGTCGTCGCGCGTGGTGAAGCCCGCGTCCCCGATCACGGCCGACGCCTCCACGAGCTCGGCGGCCGTCGCGCCGGGGCGCACCTGGGCGAACAGGGCGTCGAAGGCCGCGTCGGCCACCTCGTGCAGGTCGCGGTACAGCGGCGCCGGGTCGGCCGCGACCGCGAAGGTCCGAAGCAGCTGGCCGGTGTAGTCCCAGTACGAGGCGCTGATCTCGCAGCTCAGCACGTCGCCCGGCTCGAGCGCTCGCGCGGCGGGCCACTGGGCGGGGACGCCGCCGGTGCCGAAGTAATGGATGTGGGTGGTGCCCCCGCGCCCCACGTACGCGCGCTCGGCGAGGTTTCCGAGCTCGCGCTCGTCGGTGCCCGGCCCGGCCTGCTCGTGCACCGCGCGCACGGCGCTGTCGGTGAAGCCGCAGCCGACGCGGAGCCAGTCGAGCTCCTCGGCGGACTTCCGCAGCCGCAGGCGCGTGTAGGCCGCGTCGAGGGGGACCGGCGACGCGAGCTCCGCGAGCGCCGCGTAGGGCCTGTAGCCGAGCGGGCCGATCACCGCCACGCGCCCGCCCCGGGCGCCGCGGCGCCCGAGCTCCTCGACCGCCGATGCCATCGGCTTGGGTCCCGCCCAGCGCACCTCGGCCTCGGTGGCGATCCGCTCCGCGTTCGGGATGTGGTTGTAGAAGTTCACGAGCAGCAGGTCGCGCTCGCCCGGCGTGAACACGCACAGCGCCTCGCGCGTGGCGGGCCAGCGCGTGAGCCAGCCCACCGCCGGGCCGGCCCTGTTCGCCCCGTACAGCACGGCGTGACCGCAGTCCGCTGCCTCGAGCTCGGCCGCCAGCGCGTCGCGCCGGCGCGCCATCTCGGCGTCGCTGAAGCGCGGGTACGCCTCGGTCGCAACCGTCGTCACGGCCTGACCACCAGCCGGCGGCCGGCGGACCGCGACAGCCGCTCCCAGGCGTCGCCGATCTCCTCCAGCTCGACCTCCTCGACGTCGATCGTCAGCGGCCCGAGAGCGTGTGCGCGCGCCAGCGCCTCCTGGCGCTCCCGGGGTGTGGCCCAGGCGCCCGAGTGGCCGACCATCGTGACCCGGCGGTTGCGCAGCGGGATGCCCGACAGCTCGGCCAGCGGCGAGGAGGCCTGCCCGAAGCTGACGTACACGCCGTCGCGGGTCAGGGCCTCGATCGCCGCCCGCGCCGGCTCTCCCCAGAGCGGGTCGAGGACCACGTCGAGCCGCCCGGCGGCGGCCTCGCTGAAGCGGTCACGCAGCTCGGCGGTCGGACGTCCGTCGCCGGGGGATGCCGCCGCCGGGGCGCGCTCCTGGGCGGCGCCGAGCTCCACCGTCGCGTCGGCGCCGAGCGACACCGCCCGCTCGAGGCGCTCCGGACTGCGCCCCGCAGCCACCACGCGGGCGGCGCCCATCAGCTTGGCCAGCTGCACCGCCACCAGGCCCACCGCGCCTGTCGCGCCGGTCACGAGCACGTGCGCGCCGTCGAGCGAGGCGCCCGCCCGCTGGGCGCGCTCGAGGCACATGAGCGCCGTGAACACGGGCACGCCGAGCGCGGCCGCCGCCGCGTCGTCGAGCTCGTCGCCGATCGGCGCGACCGACGCCTGCGAGGCGCGGTCCGAAGAGTCGGGCTCCTCGGGCGCGACCGCGTACTCGGCCACGGCGCCGTCGCGGCCGTAGCCGGGGTGGACGAACTCCACGCGCACGCGCGTGCCGGGCCGCAGGAGCTCGCCCTCCTCGACCACTCCCACGCCCTCGAGCCCGATCACGTACGGCGGCCGCGGCGGGCCGTCGAAGAAGTGGCCGTTCCAGATGTGCAGCTCCACAGGGTTCAGCGCGGCGGCGCGGATGCGCACCAGCGCCTCGCCGGGCCGCCGCCGGGGCACGGGCACCTCCGCGGGCGCCGGCGGCCGGCCGGCCGCCTCGATCAGCGCGGCCCGCACGGGCTATAGGCGAACGGGATCGCCCGTGGGCATGCGCCCGTTGCCTGGCAGCGCCTCGCGGGCCTCGGCGTCCAGGCGGGTGTTGCGGTTCGACTGGTGCTCGCGCTCGAGCGGCAGCGTGCCGCCGACGGTGTAGTACGGCTTGCCGGCGATCACGAGGTCCTCGGACGGGAAGCGCGTGATCACCTCGCAGCCGTCGGCCGTGACCACGAGCTGCTCCTCGATGCGCGCGGCCGACCAGCCGTCGCTCGACGGCCAGAACGTCTCGAGCGCGAACACCATCCCCTCCTGGATCTCCTCGGGGTGGTCGACCGAGACGAGCCGGCTGAAGATCGGCTTCTCCCAGATCGCGAGGCCCACGCCGTGGCCGAACTGGAGGGCGAACGCGGCCTCCTCGTCGGGGAAGCCGAACTCCTCGGCCTTCGGCCAGACCTCCACCACCTCGCCGGTCGTGACGCCCGGCCGGATCAGGTCGATCGCCGCGTCGAGGTAGTAGCGGCAGCGCTTGTAGGCGTCCACCAGGGCCTTTGACGCGCTCGCCACCGCGAACGTGCGGTAGTAGCACGTGCGGTAGCCCATGAAGCTGTGGAGGATGTCGAAGTAGGCGGGGTCGCCGGGGCGGAGCGTCCTGTCGGTGTAGACGTGCGGGTGGGGGCTGCAGCGCTCACCCGAGATCGCGTTCACGCCCTCCACGAACTCGGAGCCCATGTCGTAGAGCACCTTGTTCACCAGGCCCACGCACTCGTTCTCGCGCATGCCCGGCCTCATCGCGCGGTAGAGCTCCTCGTACGCGGCGTCGACCATCATGCAGGCCGTGTTCAGCAGCGTGATCTCGTCCTGCGTCTTGATCATCCGCGCCTCTTGCATGAGCTGCTGGCCGTCCACCACCTGCACGCCGGCGCGCTGAAGCGCGAACAGCACCGCGGGCTCCACGGCGTCGACCCCGACCGGCTCGCCGAGCAGTCCGCGCTGCTCGAGCTCCACGCGGATCTTCTCGGCCACGTTCTCGGCGCGGCCGGACTCCGGCGACATCGCGCCGCGCAGCGTCGAGATGCCGGCGCGCGAGCGGCCGTCGCCCAGCCACGGGTTGTAGAGCTGGTGATGCCGGGCCGCCGAGCCGAAGTCCCACATGATCGGCTCGTCGCGCTGGGGGAGGAGGCAGAAGCGGTTGAGCTTGTCCTGCGCCCACGTGCCGATGTGGGTGGCCGTGATGTAGCGGATGTTTGTCATGTCGAAGCAGAGCAGCGCGCCCAGCTCCGAGTCGGCGAGCAGGGACGAGATCCGCGCCAGGCGCTCCTCGCGGAGACGGTCGAAGCGGACCCGCTCCTCCCAGTCGACGGCCATCGTTCCGTAGGTGTGCAGTGCCATTTCTCGTCACCTCGCCGATCGAATGTTGCAAACGATTGCACGCCATGCGCTCAGGCGTCAACTTCCGCCCCTTGACATGTCGGCGGCGTCTCACGTACCGTACCTGCAAACGTTTGCAGGGAGACCGATGCCGGACTTCGACTTGAAGGACAAGACACTGGGCTGGGTGGGGACCGGCCGAATGGGGTACGCGCTTGCGACGCGGCTGCTCGAGGCCGGCTGCGACGTCGCCGTGTACAACCGGACGAGGGCAAAGGCCGAGCCGCTGGCCGAGCTGGGCGCCACCGTGGTCGACGTCCCGGCGGAGCTGGCCGACCGCGACATCGTCTTCACGATGGTCGCCGGCCCCGAGGACTTCAAGGCCGTGGTCCTCGGCGAGAACGGGCTGCTGTCGAGGGCCGATGCCGCTCCGTCGGCGATCGTGGACTCCTCCACGGTCTCGCCGGAGGCGTCGGCACAGGTGCGGGCCGAGACCGATGCGCGCGGCGTCGCTCTGCTGGCCGCCCCGGTGAGCGGCAACCCGTCCGTGGTCGACGCCGGCAGGCTGACCCTGGTCGTGTCCGGGCCGAGCGAGGCGTGGGATGCCGCCCGCCCATACATCGAGCTCCTCGGCGCGGGCGCCACCTACGTCGGCGAGGGCGACGTGGCCCGGCTCGTCAAGATCTGCCACAACCTCATGCTCGGCGTGGTGGCCCAGTCGCTCGCCGAGATCACCGTGCTCGCCGAGAAGGGCGGTGTCTCTCGGGCCGCGTTCCTCGAGTTCCTCAACAAGAGCGTCATGGGCTCGATGTTCACCCGCTACAAGTCGCCCGCGATCGTGAACCTCGACTTCACGCCCACTTTCACCCCGGCGTTGCTGTACAAGGACTTCCAGCTCGGGTTCGAGGCGGCCGAGGAGCACGGCGTGCCGATGCCCGTGGCGGCCGCCGCCCAGCAGGTCGTGCAGGCGCTGATGGGCTTCGGCTACGAGGACATCGACTTCATGGCGCTGCTCGAGCTCGAGGCGCGCGGCTCGTCGCTGGAGCTCGAGCCGGAGAACGTGCCGGTCAGCGACGGCCTGAGCGACGACGGCAAGGTCGACATGGCGCCGGCCCCGACCCGCGGTTAGGTCAGGTCGGCAGCCTCGAGGTCGCGGCGCAGCGCGAGCTCCTCGTCGCGCGCCAGTGGCACCAGCGGCGGCCGCACGGGTCCCTGCGGAAGGCCCATGTGGCCGAGCCAGGCTTTCAGCTGCGCGATCGGGATCACCCGGCGTTCGAGCCAGGGCGCGCGCATCCAGAGGTCGAAGGCGTCGCGCGCGGGGTCGAGCCGGTGGCTGAGCGCCTGCGCGCCGGCCACGTCGCCCGAGTCCGCAAGGCGCGTGTAATCCACGATCGGCAGGTCGCCCGGGCGCTGGTACAGGGCCAGCGCGGGCGTGGACATCAGCGCCTGGAAGCCGTGCTCGGTGTGCAGCTCGAGCCAGTGGCGCTCGGACGCGTCCGTCACCACGATCCGGTCGCCGGCCAGCGCCTGCACGCGCAGCAGGTGCTCCGTCCCCTGGGGGTTCTTGATGCCGCAGATGTTGTCGAGCTCCGCTAGCTCGGCGATCAGCTCGGGCGAGAGCGCGTAGCCGGCGTACGTCGTGTTGAAGAGGAACATCGGAAGGGGGGAGGCGCCGGCCAGCGCCTCGTACCACGCGCGCACCGACTCGGGCGGCGGGCTCGGCGGGTAGTACGGGTTCATCGCGATGCCGAAGTCGACCCCGCAGCCGGTCGCGTGGTCGCACAGCTCGACCATGTCCGCGAAGACGTGGTGGCCCACCTGGGCCATCACCGGCACGCGCCCGGCGGCCCGCTCCACCACGAGCTCGTGCACCCGCTTCCGCTCGTCCATCGACAGCGCCCAGAACTCCCCCATCACGCCGCCGCAGAAGATGCCGTCCACCCGCAGCCCCTCGACGTAGTGCTCGACCGAGCCGGCCAGCGTGTCCTCGTCGACGTGCCGCCCGTCTGCCGTGAACGGCGTCGGGATCGCGATCCACAGGCCCTTGACCTTCTCGCGGGCGAGCGCCTTCGCTGACGTGGGCGCGCTGACGTCCACTGCCCGCCAGTCTATGCAAACGATTGCGCTACAGTGGCCCGTCATGGCCGGAACACAGACCGAGCGCGCCCAGGAGCGTAAGGACCGGCCCGGCGAGTCGCCCGCCGAATACCTCGATCGATACGGCCGGATGCGGCTCATCCGCCGCTTCGAGCAGGAGATCCATCGCCTGTTCCTGAAGGGCGAGGTGCACGGCACGACGCACCTGTCCGCGGGCCAGGAGGCAGTGCCGGTGGGGGTCTGCTCGGCGCTCGACCCGGACGACTGGGTGGCCGGGACCTACCGCGGCCACGGACACGCGCTGGCGAAGGGAACCGACCCCGAGGCGCTCGCGGCCGAGATGCTCGGCCGGGCCACGGGCGTCTGCGGCGGCCGCGCGGGGTCCATGAACGTGATCGATCTCGCGCACGGGCTCGTGGGCTGCTTCGGGATCGTCGGCGGCAGCATCGCCGCCGCCACGGGCGCGGCCGTCTCGGCGCAGCGCCAGGGCAAGGTGGCCGTCGCCTTCTTCGGCGACGGCGCCTCGAACCAGGGGTACTTCCACGAGTGCCTCAACTGGGCTCAGGTGTTCGACCTCCCGGTCGTCTACGTCTGCGAGAACAACCTCTACGGCGAGTTCACGCCGATGGCGAGCGTCACCGCCGGGGGCGAGATCGGGATCCGCGCCGCGTCGTTCGGCATGCAGTCGCAGGTGGTGGACGGCAACGACCTGTGGGCCGTGCGCGAGGCGGCGCTCGAAGCGGTCGCCCGCGCGCGGGAAGGCACCGGGCCGACCCTGCTCGAGTGCCAGACCTATCGCCACTACGGTCACTCGAAGTCCGATCCGGCCAAGTACCGCCCGCCCGACGAGGTGGAGCGCTGGCTTGCGCGCGACCCGCTCGACCTGGCCCGTGCCCGGCTCCTGGACCTGGGGCTGAGCGAGGACGACCTGGCGGCGAAGGACGCCGAGATCGACGCCCAGATGGACCGCGCCGTGGAGAACGCGCTCGCGGCGCCCTATCCCGACCCGGGGCAAGAGGGCGGCACCGAGTTCAAGGGATGAGCCAGCTCGAGTTCCGCAGGGCGATTCGCGACGCGCTCGACGAGGAGATCGAGCGCGACCCCTCCGTGGTGTTCTTCGGCGAGGACGTGGCCGCGCCGGGCGGGGTGTTCATGACCACCCCGGGCCTGAGCGAGAAGCACGGTCCCGAGCGCGTCTTCGACACGCCGATCTCGGAGCTCGCGATGGCGGGGGCGGCCTTCGGCGCGGCGGTCACCGGGCTGCGCCCGGTGATCGAGATCATGTTCGGCGACTTCATGGCGCTGCCGATGGACAGCCTCGTGAACCAGTCCGCGAAGTTCTGGTACGTCTCGAACGAGCAGGCGAGCGTGCCGCTCGTGGTGCGCTCGGCCGTCGGCGCGGGAGGCCGCTTCGGCGCGATGCACTCGCAGATCCACGCCACGTGGTTCCAGGGCATCCCCGGCATCAAGATCGTCGGCCCGTCGAGCCCGGCCGACGCGAAGGGCCTGCTCAAGTCGGCCATCCGCGACGACAATCCGGTCATCTTCCTCGAGCACAAGCGCCTGTACTCGATGAAGGGGCCCGAGCCGACCGAGGAGACGCTGCCGCTCGGCAAGGCCGCCGTGGTGCGCGAGGGCACCGACATCACGATCGTGTCGGCGCTCAGGGGCGTTCGCGACTCGGTCGAGGCGGCCGAGGAGCTCGCCGGCGACGGCATCGACGCCGAGGTGGTCGACATCCGCTCGCTGCGGCCGCTCGATCACGAGACCGTGCTCGAGTCGGTCGCCAAGACGAACCGGGTGATGCTCGTGGAGGAGGGCACGCGCGTGGGCGGCTGGGCCGGCAATCTGCTCGGCATCATCGCCGCGGAGGGGCTCCACGAGCTCGACGACGCCTGGATCGTCGCCACGGACGACACGCCGGCTCCGTACAGCCCGACGCTCGAGGACGCGTGGCTGCCCGCCGCCGCCGAGGTCGCGGCCGCCGTGCGTGAGCGGCTGGGCGTGGGCGCCGCGTCTTAAGCCCGGGTTATCGGTTCGCTCCGGGCCTTCGCGCGCGTGTAACCACCCCCTACCTTCTTCCATGTGGCCGAGCCGCGCGTGAAGCGGGGCGAGTGGACCGCCCCCGGGGGCGGGGAGCGCCGGTCGCCGCTGCCGAGCTTCCTCACGCTGCCCGCACGGGGCTGGCGCTCGCTGTCGCGTGCGGGTCGGGTGATCGTGCTCGCGCTTGCCGCCGGGCTTTTCGTGGTGGCCGTGGTCAAGGTGCCGCCGGCGCTCGACAACGCCGCGCGGAACGAGGCGAACGAACGGGCGGCGATCGCCGCAAACCGCGAGCGAATCCGGCGCACCCTCGTCGAGCAACAGCGGCCGCGGCGAGCGATGCTGCCGGCCGCGGCGCCGATCGCGCCCGCGCTCGCGGAGCAGGTCCGCGCCGATGCGCTCGAGCGCGCGCGGGCCGGCACGCTCGACGGCCCGATCGGCCGCACCGGCTGCGAGCGGATCACTCGAACCGGGGAGGACCCGCGCTTCGCAACCTTCACCTGCCTGGTCGAGCGCGGCGGGCGCGGGACCTACCGGGGCCGGGACCTGCTGCTCGGCTACCGGTTCCGCGGGCGCGTCGAGCTGGGGAGCGGCCGGGCCGCCTGGTGCAAGGAGAACCCGCCGCCGCTGCACGCGGACCAGGAGGAGTTCGTGAAGGTCCCGGTGTCGCGTGCGTGCACCGGCTGAGCTAGGATTCAAGTGTGGATCGGCACATGCTCGGCCACGACGCGCACCCCGTCCGGGAGTCGGTCGCTCACGCGTTCTGGGTGCTGTGCGGCACGATCGTCGTGCTGTTCATCTTCTTCGCCGCGCTCGGCGCCGTGGAGCCCGGCGAGGCGCTCCCGCTGACCATCGTGGTGCTCGCGCTGGCGGTGCTGTGGCTGGCCCACGCCTGGCGCGGGCTGTGGCGCGACGAGCGCCGCTCGGGCCGCGGCGGCGGCGGCGCGATCGCCAGGTAGTGGCCGAAGGACCAGTCCACGAAGCGCTCCCACTGCATCGCGCGGATCGCGCCTGCCAGCAGGCGCGGCGGCACCCTGGGCACGAGGCGCTGGGCTTGCAGCATCGCGCGGAACTGCCACTCGTGTGAGGCGGAGAAGTCGCCGTAGCGCGTGAGCGCCTCGGCGGTGGTCGCTCGCCCCTCCACCACGGCGCGCAGCTCGCGCCCGCAGGCGATCCCGAAGTAGAGGGCGGTGCGGATCCCCTCGGCGGTGAGCGGGAGGCAGTGGCCGGCGGAGTCGCCCACGAAGAAGACGCCGTCCTCGGTCGCGGCGCGGAGCCTGTGCGGGATCCAGTTGCCCTGGTAGCGCACCGGGTCTCGCTCGAGATCCTCGGCCAGCAGCACGGTGGTGTCCTTGACGTGGAAGCGGGGATCGAAGGAGCCCACGCCGATGCGGAGCTCGTCGCCGGCCGGGAAGCTCCAGCCGTAGCCGGCGGGCACGTAGCGGCGGTCGATCCAGATCTCCATCTCGTCGCCGGCGCCGTTCGGGTGAACCTCGAGACCGCGCGAGAGGGGGGCCTCGGGCGGCTGATACCCGGTCCCCAGCACCCGCCGCCACCCGAGCGCGTCGACCACGAGCCGGGCGGTCAGGTCGCCGCGGTCGGTGTGGACGGTGCCGCCGGTGCGGCCGTGGACCTTGGCGGGCTCGAAGTCGGCGTCCGACTGCTCCCAGAGCAGCGCGCACAGCTCGGGATAGTCGAAGGTCGAGAAGGTCCACGGCAGCTCGAGCCGGAAGGTGCCGTGCGGGGTATGGACCACGAGCCGTCCGAACTCCTGCCGCTGCGAGCCCATCAGGCCCATGGCGCGCAGCCACTCGGTCGGAATGCCGCACGCGGAGGTCTGGCGCTCGCCGATCTCGTAGCGGTCGAGCACGAGCACGCGCGCGCCGCTGTCGGCCAGCTCCCGCGCCACGGCGAGGCCTGCGAAGCTGGCGCCGCAGACGAGAACGTCCGCGTCGCGCGACAGGGGGGTGCGCTCGGCGCCCCGCAGTGTCCTTCGCCTCGGCATTCGCGGAGAGTAGCTAGGCTAGAACCCTCAGTGCCGGATACAGAGACGCTTACGCAACCCAAGACCGTCGAGGGCTCGGGCGGGTTACTCCTCGAGATCGACGGCCAGATCGTTCCCAACTACGACGCCACGATCGTCCCCTTCGAGGAGGGCGATGTCGTGTCCGGCCTTGTGGTCCAGATCGACCAGGACGAGGTCCTGGTGGACATCGGCTACAAGAGCGAAGGCGTCATCCCGATGAACGAGCTGTCGATCCGCAAGTCCGTCGACCCGCACGACGAGGTCGAGATGGGCGAGGAGGTCGACGCGCTGGTCCTCACCAAGGAAGACCAGGACGGGCGCCTGCTGCTCTCCAAGAAGCGCGCCCGCTTCGAGAAGGCCTGGCGCAAGATCGAGGGCGCCGCCGAGTCCGGCGAGCCCGTCGAGGGCACCGTGATCGAGGTCGTGAAGGGCGGCCTGATCATCGACCTGGGCGTGCGCGGGTTCCTGCCCGCGTCGCTCGTGGACATCCGGCGCGTGCAGAACCTCGACGAGTTCCTCGGCACGAAGATCGAGTGCAAGGTCATCGAGCTGAACCGCTCGCGCAACAACGTGGTGCTGTCGCGCCGCGCGGTGCTCGAGGAGGAGCGCAAGGAGGTCCGCCAGCAGATCCTCGACCGGCTCCAGCCGGGGATGATCGTGGAGGGCGCGATCTCGAACATCGTTGACTTCGGCGCCTTCGTCGACCTCGACGGCATCGACGGCCTGATCCACATCTCCGAGCTGTCCTGGTCGCACGTGAACCACCCGTCCGAGATCCTCGCGATCGGCGACGTGGTGCCGGTCAAGGTGCTCGACATCGACCGCGACCGTCAGCGCATCTCGCTCGGCCTCAAGCAGACCCAGGAGGACCCGTGGCAGCGGGTCATCGACACCTACCGCGTCGGGGACGAGCTCGAGGGCAAGGTCACCAAGGTCGTCACCTTCGGCGCGTTCGTGGAGATCATGGACGGGGTCGAGGGGCTGGTGCACATCTCCGAGCTGGCCCACCATCACGTCGAGAACCCGCGCGAGATCCTCGAGCCGGGCCAGGACGTGCGTGTGAAGGTGCTCGAGATCGACTCGGAGCGCCGCCGGCTGTCGCTGAGCGTAAAGCGCGTGGCCGAGCAGCTGCCGCACATCAAGTCGGCCGCCGCCGCAGGCGCCGCCGCCCAGGGGGCGACCGAGGAGCTCGGCGACGTGCCGGACCTCGGGCTGTCCGAGGACGTCTTCGCCGGCCCGCAGGTGAGCGGCGCGGAGGACCTGCGCGCCGCCGTGGGCTTCGGAGAGCCCGCCGAGGAGGCGCCGCCGCTGGAGGAGGCGCCGCCGCTCGCTGCGGAGGGGGCGTCCATCGCCGAGGCGCCAGGCGCTGCCGAGGCGCCCGCCGGCGGGGAGGCGCCGCCGCTGGAGCAGCCGGTGCCCGCCGCCGAGGAGGCGTCCGCCACCGCCCACGCAGGCGCTGGCGAGGCGCCCGCGGGCGACGAGGCCGCGGCCGCTCCCGAGGAGGCCGTCGCTCCCGAGGAGGCCGTCGCTCCCGAGGAGGCCGTCGCTCCCGAGGAGGCCGTCGCTCCCGAGGAGGCAGCCGCCCGCGAACAGGCCGCCCCTCCCGAGGAGGCCGCCGCTCCCGAAGAGCCCGCATCCTCTCCCGGCGAGACTTCGCCCCCCGCCACCGACGAGCCCGCTCCGGCCGGGGACGCTTCCGAAGCAGGCAACGGCGGTCCCGCTGCGCCCGCCGGCGAGTCCGAGTCCGAAGCCCCCTCCGAGCAGCCAGCGGAGTAGCCATGGCCCCGCGGCCCAACCGCCCGGCTCGGCCGGGTGGTGGGGGTCTGTTCGTGGGGCTCACCGGCGGCCTCGGCGCCGGCAAGTCCGAGGCTCTTCGCCTGCTCGGCGAGCTCGGCGCCGCCACCCTCTCGACCGATGCCGTCGTCCACGAGCTGCTCGCGGGCGACGAGCTGCGCGACGAGATCGTCGCCCGGCTCGGCCCGGGCGTCCTGCGCAAGGGCTCGCTCGATCGATCCGCCATCGCCGCCCGGGTCTTCGGCGACGACGAGGCCCGTGCATGGCTGGAGGGCATCCTGTGGCCCCGGGTCGGCGAGCGGGTGGCCGCCTGGCGGGCCGGGATCGCGGATGACCGCGTGGCGGTTGTGGAGGTTCCGCTCTTGTTCGAGTCGGGGATGGAAGAGGTGTTCGACCGCACGATCGCGGTCGTGGCCGAGGAGGCCGTTCGCGAGCGCCGCGCGGGTGCCCGCGGGCATGCATCGGTGACCGAACGAGCGGGGCGCCAGCTGCCGCAGGCGGAAAAGGAGGAGAGAGCGGACTTCACTGTGCGCAACGACGGATCGCTGACAGAGTTGAGGCAATCCCTGTCCCAGGTTCTTGACAAACTCGAGGCGCCGTGAGCTCCCGCATGGCCCCCATCGCACGAGGTCCCTCACGCGCGCGGATCAAGCGGCGCCGCGTGACCGCCCTGCTCGCGGCTGCCCTGCTCGGCGGCGGGGTGGCCGCGGTCGTCACGGGCGTCGGCCCGCTGGGCGACGCAGTGCGGGAGATCACGCTCCCGCTGCGCCACGACGACATCATCCGCCAGCAGGCCTTCGAGAAGGACCTCGATGCGGCGCTGATCGCGGCGGTGATCTACGAGGAGTCGCGCTTCCGCGACCAGACCTCGCACGCGGGGGCCCGCGGGTTGATGCAGGTCACGCCGGAGACCGCCGACTTCATCGCCAGGCGGTCGGGCGGCGTGCGCTTCAAGCAATCGGACCTCGCCACGCCTCAGATCAACATCGCCTACGGGGCCTGGTTCCTGCGCTACCTCATCGACCACTACGACGGGAACGAGACGCTGGCGATCGCCGCCTACAACGCCGGCCAGACCAACGTGGACGAATGGGTCGAGGCGGCCGGCGGACCGGAGGACTTCGACGCCGCCCGGGACGTGCCGTTCCCGGAGACGCGCGCGTACGTGCAGAACGTGCAGGAGCGTCGCGGCGAGTACCGCGACAACTACGCGGACGACCTGGGCCTCTAAAGGTCAGAGTGGCTGGTCACTCAGCCACTGAGGGAGGGAGGATGGCCAAGGGCGAGATGCTGCTGCCCGCGCTCCACGAGCTCGACGACGAGCCTGCGCTGCAGGTCGGCGAGGCGTCGCTGAGCTACGCGCGGCTGCGCGCCGCCGCCGGCGCCGTCGCACGCGAGGCCTCCGGGGCGGAGCGCGTCGGCGTTTGGGCGGAATCGACACTCGAGACGTGCGTGGCGATCGTTGGCGCCCTGGCGGCCGGTGCGGTCGTGGTCCCCGTGAACCCGAAGCTCGGCGAGGCCGAGCTGCGACACGTCCTCGAGGACAGCCGCCCCGAGCTGCTCCTCGGAGCCTCGCGAGACGCGCTCGCCGCGGTGCAGGAGCCACCCCGACTCGCCCAGGTCGATCTGAACGCGAAGGCAGCCCTGCCACCCGACGAGCTCGATGCCGAACATCCCGCCTTCATCGTCTACACGTCCGGCACCACGGGGCTTCCGAAGGGCGCGATACTGCCCCGCCGCTCTGTGACGAGCAACCTCGACGCCCTCGCCGAGGCCTGGGAGTGGACGGCAGGTGACCTGCTCACCCACGGGCTGCCGCTGTTCCACGTGCACGGCCTGGTGATCGGGCTGCTGGGCCCGCTGCGGCGCGGCGGTGCGCTCCGGCACCTGGGCAGCTTCGACCCTGCCACGCTCGCCGGTGCCCTCGAGGACGGGGCGACAATGGTCTTCGGAGTCCCGACGATGTACCACCGGCTCGCCGAGGAGGCCGCCGGCAACCCTCGTCTCGCGCGCGCCCTTGGCCTTCCGCGCCTGCTGGTGTCAGGCTCGGCGCCTCTCCCCGCCCCCGACTTCGAGCGCGTGCGCGAGCTGACCGGGCAGCAGATCGTGGAGCGGTACGGCTTGACCGAGACGCTGATGAACACGGCCGTCCGAGCGAGCGGGGCGAGGCGCCCGGGGTACGTGGGCGAGCCGCTCGACGGTGTGGAGCTGCGGCTGGTCGCCGACGATGGCAGCGACATCGAGGTCTCGGACGACGAGACGATCGGCGAGATCACCATCCGGGGCCCGAACCTGTTCACGGGCTACCTGAACGATCCGGACGCTACCGCCGCCGCCATGCGCGACGGCTGGTTCTTCACCGGCGACATCGGGACGCGCACGCCGGACGGCTACCTCCGCATCGTCGGCAGGCGCTCGACCGACCTGATCAAGACCGGCGGCTACAAGGTCGGCGCGGGCGAGGTGGAGATGGCGCTGCTCGGCCACCCGGCGGTCGACGAGGCCGCCGTCGTGGGCGCCCCCGACACCGACCTGGGCGAGCGGATCGTCGCCTTCGTCGTGGCCGGCGACGGCGACCCGCCCGGCGAGCGCGAGCTGATCGACCACGTGGCCGGCCAGTTGGCTCCGCACAAGCGACCGCGCGAGGTGCGATTCGTCGACAGCCTGCCGCGCAACGCGATGGGAAAGATCCAGAAGAGAAAGCTGCAGATCGGCTGATCGATCAGGAGGCGGTGTCGGGGGACGCCTGCTCCCAGCGCGCGTAGGCCTCCTCGACCGCCCTTCTGGCCTTCTCGTGCCGGGCCGTGTTGCGCTCGGTGCGCGACGGGCTGCTCCACATCGCCGGGTCGGCCAGCTCGTCCTCGAGCCGCCGCAGGGCGGCCTCCGCCCGCTCGACCTCGCGCTCCAGGTCGGCGATCCGGCGCTGCTCGTTCTTCGACGGCCCGGCGCTCGGCTGCCGCGCGGCGCCGTTCCCCGCAGCAGGCGCGCGCCGCTGCCGCCTCGCGGCACGGCGCTCCTGCTTCGCCGCCGCCCCGGCGGCCGCTGCAGCCTCTCGTCTTTCCTCGCGCACGCGCGCGTACTCCGCCCAGCCGCCGTCGTAGCTGCGCAGGCGGCGGTCCTCGAAGGCGACCGTGCGGCTGCCGACCGCGTCGAGCAGCGCGCGGTCGTGCGAGACGAGGAGCACGGCGCCCTCGAAGGCCTGCAGCGCGTCCTCGAGCGCCTCGCGCGCGTCGAGGTCGAGGTGGTTCGTGGGCTCGTCGAGGATCAGCACGTTCGCGCCGGAGGCCACCAGCACGGCGAGCGACAGCCGGCGCCGCTCGCCGCCGGAGAGGCCCTCCATCGGCTTCTCGGCCTCCTCCCCGGAGAACAGGAAGCGGCCGAGGAGGGCGCGCGCCTTATTGGGGGTGAGGCCGGTGGCGCGCTGGGCGGCCTCGAGCGCGGTGCCGCGCGTGCCGAGCTCGCCGGCGTGCTGGGTGAGGTAGCCGATGTTGACGTTGTGGCCGGTGCGCAACCGGCCGCCTTCCAATGGACGGCGCCCGGCCAAGGCCTCGATGAGGGTGGTCTTGCCGGCGCCGTTGGGGCCGACCAGGGAGACGTGCTCGGCCCGTTCGAGCCACATCTCGCCGTCCTCGACCAGCGTCCGGCCGGGGACCTCGAGGCGGACGTCGGTGGCCTCGAGCACCACGCGCCCGGTGCGCTCCGCAGTGCCGAAGCTGAAGCCGAGCGAGCGCGTGTCGGCCGGGTCGCGCTCGATCCGCTCCATCTTCTCGAGCCGCTTGACGCGCGACTGTGCCTGCCGCGCCTTGGTCGCCTTATAGCGGAAGCGCTCGACGAAGCGCTCCATGCGTGCGATCTCGCGCTGCTGCTTCTCGATGGCCTTGCCGAGGGCGATCTCGCGCGCCGCCAGCTCGCGGCGCCAGGCGTGCCAGGGGCCGGGGAAGAAGCGGGCCCGCCCGGCCTCGAGCTCGAGCACCGAGGTGCCCACGGCTTCGAGGAACCAGCGGTCGTGGGCCACCAGGACCACGGCGGCGTCGAGCCCGACGAGGTAGCCCTCGAGCCACTCGAGCGACGCGATGTCGAGATGGTTGGTGGGCTCGTCGAGGAGCAGCAGGTCCGGATCGCCGGCGAGGGTGCGGGCAAGCGACGCGCGGGTGAGCTCGCCGCCCGAGAAGCTCATGAGCGGGCGGTCGAGCTGGTCGTCCTTGAAGCCGAGCCCGTGAACGGGCGTGAGGGCCTGCGCACGCCAGTTCCAGCCGCCGGCGTGCTCGAGGCGGGTCTGGGCCGCCGCGTACCTCCTCAGCACCGCTTCCTCGGGCCGCTCCGCCATCTCGGCCTCGAGGTCCCGCAGGCGCTCCTCGAGCGCGACGAGGTCGGAGCAGCCGGCCAGGACGTAGTCACGCAGGCTCAGCTCGGCCTCGCGCGGGGGCCGCTGGTCGTGCAGCGCGGTTCGCGCCCCCTTCTCGAAGACGAGCTCGCCACCGTCCACGCCGATCTGCCCGGCCACCATCCGAAGCAGCGTGGTCTTGCCCGCCCCGTTGCGGCCCGCAAGCGTCATGCGGTCGCCGCGCTCGAGCTTGAATGAGACGCCGCGAAACAACGGCGCCCCCGCCACGTCCTTGTCGAGCGCGCTGGCAATCACAACCGCCATGTCACCCAATCGTCACATACGTCGCACATAGGGCGCGAACGCTGCCTCACGCTGGGAGTGTGGGCCCTCAAAAGCCCCCATACGGTGGCCAGAAGGGCCCACACTCGGCGAACCACCTGGTTCAGGCCCAGGCCGGCCGGCATCACGGGATCGTGAAAAGGAAGCAGGTAAGGGAGGCGGGACTGTCGAAGCGGGCGATCGAGAGGCGGATCGAGGCGGGCTGGCTGGTGCCGCAGTACGAGGGCGTCTACGCGGTAGGCCACACCGCCCTGACGCACCACTCCCACCTGATTGCCGCCGTTTACGCCTGCGGCGAGGAGGCCCTCCTCAGTCACCGCGCGGCCGGTTGGCTATGGGGAATCCTCCGCGGCTCGCAGCCAATCGAGGTCAGCGCGCCGCGCGGTCGCAAGCCTCACAAGGGCTTCATCCTGCACCGCTCGCGCCTCATCCACCCCGAGGACCGCGCCCTCATCGACAACATCCCAGTCACCAGCCTCGCCCGCACCCTCGTCGACCTGGCCGACGTCCTCACCGAGGAGCGCCTGGCAAGCGCCGTGCACGAAGCGGAGGTCCTGCGCCTATTCGACCTGAGGAAGGTGGAGCGAGTGCTCGCAAGAGTGCCCGGCCGAAAGGGACGCCACAAGCTCAACAGGGTCCTCGCCTCCTACCGGGACGTGCAGCCATTCACCCGCAATCGCGCGGAGCGCGCCGTGCTCGCGATGTGCGAGGAGCACGGGCTGCCGAGGCCACAAGTCAACACCTGGGTAGGCATCCACGAGGTCGACTTCTACTGGCCCGAGGCGAAGCTCGTGCTCGAGTTCGACGGCGGCGCCGTGCACCGGACCACCCGGGCGTTCCATGAGGACCGCCGGCGCGACAGAGCGCTTGCCGCGCAAGGCATCCACGTCGTGCGGGCCACCGGGCCCGACCTTGCGGACGGCGCGTCACTGGCCCGAGAGCTGGAGCAGATCCTCGCCGTCCGGCGCCATCGGTAACGTCATTAGGTTCGTGCCCGAGTTCAAGGTCAACCCCGCCTACAAGGCCGTCGCCGACCAGCCGGCGGCCACCGCTGGCCTCGCCAAGGGGATCCGGGATGAGGACGGCCGCTTCCAGACGCTCCTGGGCGTCACGGGCTCGGGCAAGACGGCCACGATGGCTTTCACGATCGAGCAGGTCCAGCGGCCCGCGCTCGTGATCGCCCACAACAAGACGCTCGCCGCCCAGCTATGCAACGAGTTCCGCGAGCTCTTCCCGCAGAGCGCGGTCGAGTACTTCGTCTCGTACTACGACTACTACCAGCCCGAGGCCTACGTCCCGAGCCAGGATCTCTACATCGAGAAGGACTCCTCGGTCAACGAGGAGATCGACCGGCTGCGGCACTCCGCGACCAGCGCGCTCTTCGCCCGCCGCGACGTGATCGTGGTCGCGTCGGTCTCCTGCATCTTCGGCCTCGGCTCGCCGCAGAAGTACAACGCCCAGGTCACGCTGCTGAAGCGCGGCGAGATGACGGACCGCGACGAGACCCTCCGCAAGCTCGTCGAGAACCAGTACACGCGCAACGACGCGTCGCTCGGGCGCGGCACGTTCCGGGTCCGCGGGGAGACGCTCGAGGTCTTCCCCGCCTACGCCGAGACGGCCTACCGGGCAGTCTTCTTCGGCGACGAGATCGAGCAGGTCCAGCAGTTCGACCCGCTCACCGGCGAGATCATCCAGGAGGTCGAGCACGCCGGCATCTGGCCCGCCACCCACTACGCCACCGACCGCGAGACGCTCGAGGTCACGATCGGCCAGATCCGCGACGAGCTCGAGACCCGCACGAAGGAGCTCGAGGAGCAGGGCAAGCTGCTCGAGTCGCACCGGCTGCGCCAGCGCACGCAGTTCGACATGGAGATGCTGCGCGAGCTCGGCTACTGCAACGGCATCGAGAACTACTCGCGCTTCCTGGACGGTCGCCAGCCGGGCGAGCGGCCGTACTGCCTGCTCGACTTCTTCCCGGACGACTTCGTCGTCTTCATCGACGAGTCGCACCAGACCGTGCCGCAGATCGGCGGCATGTACGAGGGCGACCGCTCGCGCAAGCAGACCCTCGTGGACTACGGCTTCCGGCTCCCGAGTGCGCTGGACAACCGGCCGCAGACCTTCGACGAGTTCCTCCAGCACACCGGCAAGGTCGTCTTCGTCTCCGCCACGCCGGGCGACTTCGAGCGCAACCACTCGAGCTCGATCGTCGAGCAGATCGTGCGGCCAACCGGTGTCGTGGACCCCGAAGTGGACGTGCGCGAGACCCGCAACCAGATCGACGACCTGATGGAGGAGATCCGCAAGCGGGTGGAGGCCGAGGAGCGCACGCTCGTCACCACGCTGACCAAGAAGATGGCGGAGGACCTGACCGACTACCTGCTCGAGTACGGCTTCAAGGTCCGCTACCTGCACTCCGAGATCGACACGCTCGACAGGATCCAGATCATCCGCGAGCTGCGCCTCGGCGAGTTCGACGTGCTGGTGGGCGTGAACCTGCTGCGCGAGGGGCTCGACCTGCCGGAGGTGTCGCTGGTGGCGATCCTCGACGCCGACAAGGAGGGCTTCCTGCGCGGGGAGACCTCTCTGATCCAGACGATCGGCCGGGCCGCGCGGAACATCCGCGGGCGGGTGATCATGTACGCCGACAAGCAGACCGCCGCGATGCGCAGCGCGATCGAGGAGACGGACCGCCGCCGCGCGATCCAGGTCGCCTACAACGAGGAGCATGGCATCACGCCGGCCACGATCCAGAAGGGCATCTCGGACATCACCGACTTCCTGATGATGGAGTCGAAGGTGCCGACGGGGCGGGGACGGCGGCGGCGCGACATGGAGGGCATGTCGGCCGAGGAGATCCGGCGCACGATCGTGGAGCTCGAGGAGGAGATGCTCGCGGCGGCGGACGACCTGCGCTTCGAGTACGCGGCGAAGCTGCGGGACGAGATCAAGGCCCTTCGCCACGAGCTCGACGAGGCCGAGGCCAGCGCATGAATCTGCAGACCGGGCGCAGGAACTAGCTAGGATTGCCGACGTGCCCTTGATGAAGCGCGCGGGAGGCGCGCTTGCCGTGTTGCTTGCCCTACTGATGCTGGGCGTGCCCGGCGCCACGGCCGCGGAGGGGGAGCTCGTGTCGGTGTCGTCCGCCGCGAACGGCGCGAAGCGGATGCTCTACCGGGTCGGGCCGTTCACGGTCGTCCCCGGGCAGAACGAGATCGGCAACCGGATCATCACCGCGAAGCCCCGGGTGGACGGCTGGATCACCCGCATGCGACCGGACCTGGTCTACACCAGCGGCCGGGTGCCGGGCGTCGACGTGATCCACCTACATCACGGCGTGTGGGTCAATCTCAGCCGGCCGAACATCACCTCGCCCGGCCGGCCCGAGCTCTTCTTCGCCGCCGGCGAGGAGAAGACGATCGGGAAGCTTCCGAAGGGCTACGGCTACCGGTACCGCGCCTCGGACGTGTGGAACCTCAACCACATGATCCACAACCTCACGCCGGTGCCGACCGAGGTCTACATGGTGTACGAGATCGACTTCATCCCGGACACGTCGGCGGCGGCGCGCGGGATGCGCCGGGTGGACCCGGTGTGGATGGACGTCGAGAACGGGAAGCTCTATCCGGTGTTCGACGTGAGGAAGGGCGCCGGCTCGGACGGCCGCTACACGTACCCGACCGATGCGCGAAGCCCGTACGCCGGTCGCGGACGACGGAACGAGTGGGTCGCGGACCGCGACGGGGTGCTCGTGCACACAGCCGGTCACCTCCATCCGGGGGGCCTGCAGACGGACCTCTACCTGCGGCGACGTGGTGCGCGGATCCCCAGCGCCGGTTGCGACCGGCGACCGAAGGGGGAGGCCCGCCGGAAGTGCAGGCGGAACGCGCCCCGCGGCCGCGGTGAGCGCGCGCACCTGTTCCGCTCGAAGGCCCGCTACTTCGAGCCGGCGGGAGCGGTGTCATGGGACGTGGCGATGACGGCCACGAGGCCGGACTGGCGCGTGAAGATCCGCCGCGGCGACCGCCTCTCGATCACCACCACCTACGACTCCGGCCGCGCCGCGTGGTGGGAGTCGATGGGGATCATGGTCGTCTACATGGCCGAGACGGGCCGGGGGCACAATCCATTCAAGCGACGCGTCGACTTCGCCGGGCCGCCGACCCACGGCCATCTCCCGGAGAACAACAACCACGGCGGAGGCCCGGGCGGCCTACCGAACCCCGTACGCAAGCCGGACGGCATGACGGTCGACGGGCCGCTGAACGTCCTCGACTTCAAGTTCACGCTCGGCGACCTGAGCCTGCCGGGAGTCGCCGGGCGCCCGCCGCTCGTGCAGCGTGGCCAGTCGATCACGTTCCGCAACGTTGACGACCCCAGGGCCATCTACCACTCGATCACGTCCTGCAAGCCACCCTGCAACCGCGCGACGGGCATCGCCTACCCGATCGCCGACGGCCCGGTGCAATTCGAGTCCGGCACGCTGGGCTCGGCCGTGCCGCCGGCCACCGGCCGACTCGACTGGCAGACGCCTCGCAACCTCAAGCGCGGCACCTACACCTACTTCTGCCGAATCCACCCGTTCATGAGGGGCGCCTTCCGGGTCAAGTGACGCCGGCCCCGCCGGGGCGGACGGGCGTTACGCTTCGCCGCGCGATGGCGGAGCGAGAGGAAAGGCCCGGCAGCTCGGCGGCGGCAGCCGCGGCCGAGCAGGTGCGGGCGATCGTGGAGGCGGCGGAGCAGAGCGCGGTGTCCCTGGAGGCGGCCGCCCGCGAGGACGCCGCCCGGATCCGCGCCGAGGCGGAGGCGGACGCATCGGCCACCCGCGAGGCCGCCGGCCGCCTCACCGAGCGCGCCGACGAGCTGGAGCGCCGCCTCGACGAGTTGACCGAAGGCATCCGAACTGCGGTGGCAGGGCTGAAGGAGGACCTGGCCGCCCTGCGGACGGGCGCTGCTGGGGCGGGCGAACCCGCGGCAGCCGAACCCGGGGACGACGTCGACCCGACGATCGCGGAGACGGAGGAGGTGGCCGCGCGCGAGCCGGACGTGGCGGACAGCGCGGAGGAGCTGGCGGGGCCGGGCGCCGCGGCGGAGCCCGCAGGAGCCCGCAGCCCCGGCCGCCCCCGAGGGCGCCCGCGTCCTCGCCCTCAAGATGGCGCTGGACGGCACGCCTCGTGAGGAGACCGCCCGCTACCTGCGCGAGAACTTCGAGCTCGAGGACCCCGAGGGGCTGCTCGACGAGGTGTACGCCAGGGCGGGCGGCTGAGCGCCGGCCCGACCGGTCACCGAGCGGGCGAGGCCAGCTCCACCAGGTTGCCGTCCGCGTCCCGGACGTAGGCCACGTCCTGCCCCCACGGCTTGGTCTGCGGCTCGGTCACCGGCTCAGCCCCCTCGCGCACGGCCCGGTCGAATGCGCCGGCCACGTCGTCCGTGACGAAGCACACCTCGAAGGCGGTCGCGGCCCCATCGTCCCCCGGGCGCCGGAAGGCGCCCGGCAAGTTGGACTCGGCGAGCTCGTGCGAGGCCAGCGAGAGGATCGTGGTGCCGGTTTCCAGCTCGGCGTAGTCGCCGCTCTCGTGGACGAACCGCCGCCGCTGGCCGAAGGCGCGCTCGTACAGGTCCACGCTTGCAGCGACGTCCCGAACGTAGAGGATCGTGTAACCGAACCGCATCGGCGCGAAAACGCTATCGCGCCGGCGCTATCCGGGGCGGTTCCGTGCCGCCCGGTACTTGCCCTCCAGCACGCCCTGCACGGCACCTGCGCCAGCGCGAACTCGGCCTGGATCACGAGCCGCGACGCCTCGGGGGACCTCGGCTGGGCCGACAGGTCGGCGCAGGTCCCGAGATAGGGGTCGCGGGCGACCTCGCGGACGTGCTCGGGATCGGGCTCGCCGCGCGCGATGCGCTGCTCCACCCCTTCCTGCTCGTCCTCGCCGCACCCCGCCAGCGCCAAAAAAGCCGCAAGAACCGGGATCATCCTGCGTCCCACGCCCGGAAATCCAACCCAGGCGCGTCCGAACACTCGTTCGGTCCTGTACCGGCTCTACACTCGTTATTCGCGTGACCCAGAGCGGTGAAATCGTCGTTTCGGGCGCCCGCGAGCACAACCTCAAGGACCTCCACCTGAGGCTGCCGCGCGACTCCCTCATCGTGATCACGGGCCTGTCCGGATCGGGCAAGTCCAGCCTCGCGTTCGACACGATCTACGCCGAGGGGCAGCGGCGCTACGTGGAGTCGCTGTCCGCCTACGCGCGCCAGTTCCTCGGTCAGATGGACAAGCCCGACGTCGACTCGATCGAGGGGCTCTCGCCGGCGATCTCGATCGACCAGAAGACCACCAGCAGGAACCCGCGCTCCACGGTGGGCACGGTCACCGAGATCTACGACTACCTGCGCCTGCTCTGGGCCAGGGTGGGCCATCCCCACTGCTACAACTGCGGGCGCCCGATCGAGGCCCAGTCGGCCGAGCAGATCATCGACCAGGTGATGACGCTCCCCGAGGGCACGAAGTTCATGGTGATGGCGCCCGTCGTCCGCGGGCGCAAGGGGGAGTACGGCAAGCTCTTCGAAGAGCTGCGCTCGGAGGGCTTCACGCGCGTGAAGGTCGACGGCGAGCTGCGGCGGCTCGAGGAGGACATCGTCCTCGACAAGAAGTACAAGCACGACATCTCGGTCGTGATCGACCGGCTGGTGATGCGCCCCGACCTGCGCAAGCGCCTGGCCGACAGCGTCGAGACCGCGGTGGCGCGCGCCGAGGGACTTGTCGACGTGGAAGAGGTCGAGTCGGGCGACGTCACCACCTACTCGGACCGCTTCATGTGCCTCCACTGCGGCACGTCGATGCCCGAGCTCGAGCCGCGCATGTTCTCCTTCAACTCCCCGCACGGGGCCTGCCCGCGCTGCACCGGGCTCGGCTCGCAGATGGAGATCGACCCCGAGCTGATCGTCCCGGACCCGTCGCTGACCCTCAACGACGGCGCCATCCTGCCCTGGTCCACGAGCGCGTCGCAGTACTACGAGCAGATGACGCAGGCGATCGCGGACAAGTGGGAGGTGGACATGAACACCCCCTGGGAGGACCTCACGGAGCGAGGTCCGGCGCTGCTTCCTGTTCGGCACCAACGGCGACAAGGTCTACGTCACCTACCGCAACCGCTACGGGCGCAAGCGCTCGTACATGACCACCTTCGAGGGCATCGTCCCGAACCTCGAGCGCCGCTACCGCGAGACCGACTCGGACTGGTCGCGCGAGAAGATCGAGGAGTACATGACGCTCCGGCCATGCCCGGAGTGCAAGGCGGCCCGGCTGCGGCCGGAGTCGCTCGCCGTCACCGTCGGCGGGCTCGGCATCCACGAGTTCACGCGCATGTCGGCCAAGCGGGCGATCGAGTGGCTCGCGCAGCTCGAGCTGTCCGACACGGAGCGCCAGATCGCGCGCCTGATCCTCCGCGAGATCGACGAGCGGCTGCGCTTCCTCGACAACGTCGGCGTCGGCTACCTGTCGCTCGAGCGTGCGGCGGCCACGCTGTCGGGCGGCGAGGCGCAGCGGATCCGGCTGGCCACCCAGATCGGCTCGTCGCTGGTCGGCGTGCTCTACATCCTCGACGAGCCGTCGATCGGGCTGCACCAGCGCGACAACGAGCGCCTGATCGCCACGCTCGAGCGGCTGCGCGACCTCGGCAACACGGTGATCGTGGTCGAGCACGACGAGGGCACGATGCGCGCGGCCGACCACCTCGTCGACCTGGGCCCGGGCGCCGGCGAGCACGGCGGCTGGCTGGTGGCCGACGGGCCGCCGGAGACGGTCATCGACTCACCCGACTCGCTCACCGGCCAGTACCTCTCCGGCGAGCTCACGATCCCGGTGCCGAAGAAGCGCCGACGCCCCTCGGGGTACGTGGAGCTCGAGGGCGCGTCGCAGCACAACCTGCGCGGCATCGACGTGAAGATCCCGCTGGGCGTGTTCTGCGCGGTCACCGGGGTGTCGGGCTCGGGCAAGTCCACGCTCGTCAACGAGATCCTCTTCAAGGCGGTCGCCAACCGGCTCCACCGGGCGAAGCAGCGTCCGGGGGCGCACCGGCGCGTGCGGGGCCTCGAGGAGATCGACAAGATCATCAACATCGACCAGTCGCCGATCGGGCGCACCCCACGCTCGAACCCGGCCACCTACATCGGCCTGTTCGACCACATCCGCGACCTCTACTCGCGCACCCAGGAGGCTCGGGCGCGCGGCTACAAGCCGGGCCGGTTCTCGTTCAACGTGAAGGGCGGGCGCTGCGAGGTGTGCCGCGGCGACGGCCAGATCAAGATCGAGATGCACTTCCTGCCGGACGTGTACGTGCCGTGCGAGCAGTGTCACGGCAAGCGCTACAACCGCGAGACGCTCGACGTGCGCTTCAAGGGCAGGACGATCGCGGACGTGCTGGACATGACGGTGGAGGAGGCCGTCGACTTCTTCCAGCACATCCCGAAGATCGCCCGCCGCCTGCGCGCCCTCCACGACGTCGGGCTCGACTACATCCGGCTCGGCCAGCCGGCCACGACGCTGTCCGGCGGCGAGGCGCAGCGCGTGAAGCTGGCGAGCGAGCTCTCGAAGATCGCAACGGGCCGAACGCTCTACATCCTCGACGAGCCCACCACCGGCCTCCACTTCGCAGACGTCGAGCGCCTACTCGAGATGCTCGACCGGCTGGTGGAGCAGGGCAACACGGTCGTCGTGATCGAGCACAACCTGGACGTGATCAAGACGGCCGACCGCATCATCGACCTCGGTCCCGAGGGCGGCGAGGAGGGCGGGGCGCTGGTGGCGCAGGGGACGCCGGAGCAGGTGGCCGCGAAGGCGGACACGTCGTACACGGGCCGCTTCCTGGCACAGATCGTGAAGCCGGCGGCGCGGCGCAAGCGCCGCGCCGCGCGCGCCAAAAGGTGCCGGCGGCGGCATAACACCTCGCACTGCGCCGGGTCTTCGCTCGGTCCGATGCTCAGCAGACATATTGCTGCCGGTCGCATATGCTTTGACGCATGCGGACGACCGTCAGGCTCGATGACGAGCTGCTCAAGGAAGCCAAGGCGGCCGCCGCCCGCCAGGGCCGAACACTTACGTCTTTGATCGAGGACGGCCTGCGCGAGCAGCTGGCGCGTGGCGCCGGTCAGCGTGACCGCGCTCCGAAGGCGTTGCCGACCTTCCGGGGCGGCGGCCTGCGACCTGGCGTCGATCTCGATGACAACGCCGCCATCCGCGAGCTGATGGACGAGGAGCTTCCGCTCGATAAGCGGCGCGGGTGATCCTCTGCGACGTAAACGTGCTCGTCTATGCGTTCGACGAGACGTCACCGAACCACGACCGCTACTCCTCCTGGCTTGGTGACCTCGTCAGCGGCGAGCAGACGTACGGGGCCAGCGACCTGGTGTTGAGCGCATTCCTGAGGATCGCGACGAATCCCCGGATCTTCAATCAGCCGGCGTCCATGGACGACGCTCTCGAATTCACGGAGCAGCTACGCAACGACCCCGCGTGTCTCAACGTTCGGCCAGGCCCGCGGCACTGGGGTATTTTCACGCGCTTGTGTCGGGACGCGGGGGTACGGGGGAACCTCGTTCCGGACGCATACCTGGCGGCTCTGGCGATCGAGTCAGGTGCGGAGCTTGCAACCGCGGATCGGGGCTTTGCGCGCTTCGTGGGCCTCCGCTGGACACACCCGCTCGACCCCCGCGCGGATCGACCCTGAGGCGAGACCAGGCCGCCGAGACGTCCGTCCGCGGCCCTCATCTTGGAGCGATCTCGGAAGACGCTAATGCCGGTGGCTGAATATGGCGGGGCGTCCCCGGCCCGACGCATCGAGCCACTTATCGGTACAGGCCGAGGCTGAGGAGCGGTCTCCTGAGGCGTCCGGGATCGAGATGCACTTCTTGCCGGACGTCGTGAAGTCGGCCGCGCGCCGCAAGCGGCGCGCTGGTGGCGCAGGGAACGCCGGAGCAGGTGGCGGCGAAGGCGGACACGTCGTCCACGGGGCGCTTCCTGGCGCAGATCGTGAAGCCGGCGGCGCGGCGCAAAGCCGGTCGGCAAACGCCAGAAGGTGCCGGCGGCGGCATGACGTGACGGCGGCAACTGGTCCGCTCTACTATCGCCGTAGTTTGACTGGTTAGGTAGGAATTCCTACCATACTGGTATGTCTGGCCGTCTGAGAAGCAGGGTCTCGGAGAAGGGCCAAGTCACCATCCCGAAGCCGATTCGCGAACGCCTCGGCATCCGCCCCGGGGAGGTGCTCGAGTTCGACGATGACCCGGGTGGGGCCGCCATCGCGCGGAAGGCGGCTTCGCGCAGCGCGGTGGACGAGCTGTACGGGGTCCTTGGCGTCGCGGGCGGGACCGACAGGTTGATCGATCGCCTACGGGGCGAGTCGGACGCCTGATCACAGCGGTCGACACCAACGTGCTGATAGACGTCTTCGGGGCGGATCCGGCATTCGGCGAGCGCTCCCGCGAGTCGCTCCGTGACTGCATCGCCGAAGGAAGCGTGGTGGCTTGCGAAGTCGCGTGGGCGGAGGTCACAGCGGCTTTCGCAGACGGGCGGCAGCGGAGGAAGCGCTGAAGCGGCTGGGAGTGACGTTCTCAGCGCTCGACCCGCCGACCGCACTCGCAGCCGGCGAGGCATGGGCGGCGTATCGCCATGGAGGAGGCCCTCGCGACCGGGTGATGGCCGATTTTCTGATCGGAGCGCACGCAGCGAGCGCCGCCGACCGGCTCCTTACGAGGGACCGCGGCTTCTACAGGCGGTTCTTCGAAGCACTGACACTGGTCGATCCGAGCGCGACGTAGCCGCGTCCGCCTGAAGTCAGAACAGAGAGGGATCACGGAGAAGGCGACGGTCGGCGGAGCCGCGCTTCGTTCACACCTTCTGGATGACCTCCATCCGCCGCCGGGCGTGCACCGGACGTCCATCAGGGTGGCCGCTTCGGTGGTGTCGACCAGACCGACCGAGCAGGTCACCGGGAGCGGTGGGCTGCTCCCGGGCGGACCTCTCCAGGGTGCGGTCGAAGCGGTCCGCCCAGCGTGGCGCGCTGCGAGCGGTAGTGGGCGCGGAGCAGTACCGAGAACTCGCCCGCGCGCGCCCGGCGCAGCTCCTTGCCTGCCAGCAGTTCGGCGAGATCCTCGGCGCCGTCCAGGTCTTAGAGCGAATCGCTTCAGTCAAAATCGGCGGTCCCCTCCTCGCTCTGAAATCCTGCCGCTTGTGTCGAACGCCCGCCTCTGGTGGCAGAAGTGGCGCTGGTACGAGGTCAACGCGCTGCCGTGGAACCGCTTCAGCATCCACCGCGAGTTCGCGCGCCGGCGCGCCTTCGTCCGCTGGCCCGTCCACGGCAACGTGCTCGCGGCCTTTCGCGAGGGCCGGCTCGAGGTGGGCGAGCACACGTTGCTCGAGCCGCACGTGTGGCTCACCGCGCCCGGCGAGGCGCGCCTTCGGATCGGCTCCGGCACGTTCCTCAACATCGGGGTGATGGTCGCCGCCGTCGACCTCGTCGAGATCGGCGACCACTGCATGTTCGCCAACGGCTGCTTCGTCACCGACGGGAATCACCGCTTCGACGACCCGGACCGGCCCGTGCCCTGGCAAGGGTTCTCGAGCAAGGGGCCGACCCGGGTCGGCGACAACGTCTGGTGCGGCGCGAACGTCGTGATCACCAGCGGCGTGACCGTGGGGGAGCGCTCGGTGGTCGGCGCGAACAGCGTCGTCACGGCGGACATCCCGCCGTTCTCCCTGGCGGCGGGAGTGCCCGCTCGTGTGCTGCGCCGGATCGAGTATCCCGAGCGGATCAGCACATGACGATCAGATGGAACGGGCGGTCCGCCTCGGCGCCGTTGTTGCCGTTCTCCGTCCGGACCGCGACGCCGTTCACGTTCGATCCCAGCGAGCTGACGCTGATCTGGCTGTTCTGCGGGGGGGCCGCGGCGCTCGCGTCGCCGACCGTGGCGAAGTAGGCGCAGCCGCGGATGTCCGCGTTGAAGATCACCTGATAGCGGCCGTCGCCGGTGCGGGCCACCGAGCTGATGTCACGGCCGCGGGCCAGCTGGCCGCCTCCGTTCACGACCGCGTAGCGGGCGCCGCCGTGGGCGATGAAGGCCGTGCCCACCGGCCCGAGCGAGGACTCCTTGATCGTCCCGCCGCCGAGCTTGTCCCTGCGGATGTCGTTCCCGGTGAGCGAGCGCTGGCGGATGTCCTTGGCGGTCACCGTGTTGTTGCGGATCTGCTTACCGGTGACAACGAGGGCGTAGGCGGAGCCGCCGAGCGACATGATCAGCGCCACGACCGCCACGACCATGGCGGGCGACGGCAACAAACGTCGGAACATCGAAACCTCCCCTTCGGGGCATGGAGTTGGCGTCGAGAAGAACCAATTCCATGCCCCGAAGTTGCTTCCTCGTCTACGAAGAGCCGAGGAGCACGGCGGAGAGGCGGACGTCGGTGAAGTCCATGTCGCCGACGTCGTCGCTGCAGGCGACGGTGAACGTGTGGTTGCCGGCCGGCAGCACACCGGTCACGAGCGTGATCCCCGAGAGGGCCTGCTCCTGGTTGCCGTCGGTCTGCTGCGAGAGCGAGCCCTCCTCCGTGGGCGAGGTGAACGCGCCGCCGTCGAGGTTGATCCGGCACAGGCCTCGGACGGACGTGCCGGCGGGCTCGTCGCTGTGCCACTGGCCGCCCGCCGTCACCAGCACCCGGCCGGCACGCGCCATCGGGAGAACGACGGAGGCGCAGTTGGTGAACGCGGCGCCCGGCTCGCAGCCGCCGAGGTCCGAGCGGCCGATCGTCAGCGCGTCCGGCCCGATCCCGCCGACGGTGTCGGCGTTCGCGGCGTTGGTCGCGTTGTCGGCGGTCTGCGGCATGCGCGGCGGTGGCGGCGCTGTCGGCGTTCGCCGCGCTCGGCACCTTGGCGAGGCTCGACTCGTCGACGTCGGCGCCCTTGAGCGTGTTGGTGCGCACGTCCTTGCCGCGCAGGTCGTTGTTGCGGACGTCCTTGCTCTTGAGCGAGTTGTCGATGACGGCGCCGCTGCCGATGGTCGCGGCCGCGTAGCCGACCCCGCCGAGCGCAACGAACAGGGCGAGGCTGGCGATGACCAGCGAGGCGGACGGGCGGCGGAAAGCGATGCGAGACATGTGGGGCTCCCTTCGGAACGAGTGGGTTGACGCCCGTCCAACCGCCGGGGGAGCGCTGAATTACGCCGGCGTCAGGCGATCACCTGCACGACTACCGTGCGCTGCCGCGGGCGATCGTCGAAGTCGACCAGCACGAGCTGCTGCCAGGTGCCGAGCCCGAGGCGGCCGCCACGCACCGGCACGGTCTCCGACGGGCCCACGATCGCCGCCCGGATGTGGGCGTGCGAATTGGTGTCGTGGTTCAGGCGGTTGTGCTCGTAGTCGCCCTCGGCCGGCACCAGCCGCTCGAGCGCCGCGCGCAGGTCCTTCACGCCGCCGGGCTCGTGCTCCATCGCCGTGACCGCGGCGGTCGACCCGGGCACGAACACCGACACCATGCCGCTCTGCACCCCGGAGGACTCGAGCACGCTCTCCACTCCCGCGGTCAGGTCGATCACGTCGCCGTTCCCCTGGGTGGAGAAGCGCAGCTGCCCGGTGTGGACCGCCACCGCAGTCAGAGCGAGAGGCCGCCCGTGAACGGCTCGCCCGTGCCCTCGCCGATCATCGCGTGCAGCCGCTCGAGCTCGTCGGGCGCCATGGTGTACTCGTGCTCGGGCTCGGGGTAGCGGCGCGCCCGCACGTCGTCCGTGAACGCCTTCACGCCTTCGATCATCTGCTCGCGGACGTTCGCGTATTGCTTGACGAATCGCGCCAGGTGCCCGGTGTAGATCCCGAGCAGGTCGTGGTAGACGAGCACCTGCCCGTCGGTGGCGGCGCCGGCGCCGATCCCGATCACGGGTATCCGCATGCGCGGCATGATCACCTGGGTGAGCGGGGTGGGGATGGCCTCGAACACGATCGAGAAGGCGCCCGCCTCCTGCAGGCCGACGGCGTCGTGCATGACCTCGAGCGCCCGCTCGGCCGTGCGCCCCTGCGAGCGGTAGCCGCCCAGCGCGGTCGCGTTCTGAGGCGTGAGCCCCACGTGGCCCATCACCGGGATTCCGGACGCCACGATCGCGCGGGTGCGCTCCACCGAGCTGCCGCCGCGCTCGAGCTTGACGGCGTCCACGCCCGCCTCCTTGACAAAGCGCTGTGCGTTGCAGACCGCGAGCTCGTTCGAGGCCTCGTAGGAGCCGAACGGCATGTCGCCCACCAGCAGCGGCGTCGAGAGGCCGCGCCGCACGGCGGCGGCGAGCATGAGCAGCTCGTCGAGCGTGACAGGGAGCGTGGAGGGGTACCCGAGCACGGTCATGGCGCCGGAGTCGCCCACGAGGACCACGTCCACGCCGGCCGCCTCGGCCACCTGGGCGCTCGGGTAGTCGTACGCCGTGACCATCGCGATCGGCTCGCCCAGCGCCTTCTTCTCGCCGAGCTTGGTCAGGCTGATGGCCGGTGGCTGGATGGGACGTTGGCTCATCTCGTTCCTCCAAGGACGATGTTGTCGATAAGCCGCGCGCGGCCCACCCGGGCCGCCACGGCGAGCAGGGTCGAGCCGTTCACGCGCTCGACCGGTGAGAGATCTGTGGCGGAGCGGAGCTCCAGGTAGTCCGGCTCGATGCCATGGGCGTCGAGCTCGCCGCGGGCCGCGTCGAGCACGGCCTTGGCGTCGATCTGGCCGGACTCGACCGTGGCCTCGGCCGCGCGCAGGGCGCGGCTCAGTCCGAGCGCGCGCCGGCGGTCGTCCGCCGAGAGGTAGGCGTTGCGCGACGAGAGCGCCAGCCCGTCGCCATCGCGGATGGTGGGGCAGACCTCGATCCGCAACGGCATGTCGAGGTCGCGCACCAGCCTGCGGATCACGAGCGCCTGCTGGGCATCCTTCTGGCCGAAGTAGGCGACGTCCGGCGCCGCCATGTTGAAGAGCTTGGCGACCACCGTGGTGACGCCGGCGAAATGGGCGGAGCCGCGCTGGCCGGAGGCGCCCTCCAGCACGTCGGTGAGGTCGCCCACTCTCACGGTCGTCGCGAACCCGTGCGGATAGACCTCCTCGGCCGGCGGCGCGAACAGCACGTCCACGCCCTCGGCCTCTGCAAGCTCGGCGTCGCGCGCCTCGTCGCGCGGGTAGCCCTCGAGGTCCTCGCCGGGGGCGAACTGGGCCGGGTTGACGAAGAGGGAGACGACGACCACGTCGCACTGCTCGCGCGCGCGGCGGATCAGCGACAGGTGGCCGCCGTGGAAGGCGCCCATCGTCGGCACCAGGCCGATGCTGCGGCCCGCGCGCCGCTCGGGCGCGAGCGCCTCGCGCAGCCCTCTGACCGTCCGAACCGTCCTCACGCGGTCACCTCGTGCCCGGCGAGCGTGCGGGTATGCCGGACGAGCTCGTCGAAGAGCTCGAGCAGCTCGGGGGCGGCGTCCTCCAGAGCGCGGCGCTGCGCCTCGACGGTGACGTGGTCGCCGCGCGCGACCGGGCCCGTGAGGGCGCGCTCGGGGTCGAGCTCGGCGACGCTCTCGACGGTGCGGCGCACGAGCGGCGCCAGGAGCGCGCGCGCTTCGTGCGGGGCGAGGCCGGCGCCGGCGGCGATCCGCTCGGCGGCGGCGAGCAGGGTCACGGTGAAGTTGGAGGCGACCGAGGCCGCCGCGTGGTAGGCGGCGCGGCCCTCGTCGTCGATCTCGAAGGCGGTCATGCCGAGCACCCGCGCGAGCCGGCCGGCGAAGGCGAGCGCCTCGGGGGTGGTCCCGGCGACGGCGCAGCCGGCTCCGGCGAAGGCGGCCATCGCGCCGGACCGGGCCGTCTCTCCGGGGGCGTCCGCCCCGCGACGGAGGAAGGAACCGGCTCGGGGAACGTCTGCAGCGGATGCAGCCCGAAGGCCGCCCCGCCCGCCGGCTCCAGCGCCGACAGCCGCGTGGCTCCGCTGGTGTGCCCCACGAGCGGCGCGGCGCCCGCCACCGTCGCGGCCGCCGCCGGGATCTCGGCGTCGGGCACGCAGAGCACGATGGCGTCGCAGCCGCGGGGCACCTGGCCACGGCCTGCCGGGCCCTCCAGGCGTACGCCCGCCTCGCGCAGCGCGGCGGCCAGCGCGGTGCCGAGCCGGCCCGCGCCGACGACGCCCAGGCGGAAGTCGCCAAGCTCGCCCGATCGGGCGTGGGTGAAGCTGTCGCTGGTCGGGTGCATACCCCTGCCGGTCCACTCCGACGGCCGGTAGCGGCCGGCCATCCAAGGATACCCAGGGTGTGTTGCCGTCACCCCTGGTCCCTAGGCTTGGGCAATGCAGTCACGCAGCGCAGAGGAGCGCCGCGCGGACTTGGTCGAGCTCTTCCATGAAGCCTCGGGTTGCCTGCGGTGCCCGCTTCATCAGGGCAGGACCAAGGTCGTGTTCGGGTCGGGCAACGCGAACGCCGACCTGATGTTCGTCGGCGAGGCGCCGGGCATGCACGAGGACCTCCAGGGGCTGCCCTTCGTGGGCCGGGCGGGCAAGCTGCTCGACCAGCTGCTGGAGGAGGTCGGGCTCCAGCGGTCGGACGTCTTCATCACGAACGTCCTGCTGTGCCGTCCGCCGGGCAACCGCGACCCGCAGCCGGACGAGATCGAGACGTGCAAGCCCTACCTACATCGCAAGATCGAGCTGATCGAGCCCAAGGTGATCTGCACGCTCGGCAACTTCGCCACCAAGCTGCTGACCCGCTCGCAGCGGGGCATCACCGGCGTGCACGGGCGCCCCCAGGTACACGAGCTCGGCGGGCGGACCGTGCGCGTCCTCCCGATCTACCACCCCGCCGCGGCGCTGAGGAGCACGCGAACGCTCGAGGAGCTGCGCGGGGACTTCGCGAAGCTCCCGGCGCTGCTCGAGGAGCCGCCGCCGGTGCCGATCGGCGCTGTGGCGCCCGTCGCGGCCGCGGTGGGCGCCGCCGAGCCGGGGCCCGCACCGCCGCAGATGGACCTGTTCGGCTAGAAGCCGAACACGCATGACGCTCGAGACGTCCTCGCCGCAGCAGACCGAGAGCGCCGGCGCCGACCTGGCCGGCCGGCTCGCCGCCGGTGACGTGGTCCTGGTGAGCGGCGAGCTCGGCAGCGGCAAGACGACCTTCGTGCGCGGCGCCTGCAGAGCGCTCGGGGTCGACGGTCCCGTCACCAGCCCGACCTTCACCATCGGGCACGTGCTCGGCGGCGAGCCGGAGGTCGCGCACCTCGACCTGTACCGCCTCGGCCCGCTCGCGGCCGAGGATCCGGCCCTGCTGGAGGACTACCTGACGGCGGACCGGATCGCCTTCGTCGAGTGGCCGCCGGCCGGCGAGCCCGCCTTCGAACACGTGGCCGCCAGGGTGCTGCTGGAGCATCTGGGCGGCGACCGGCGCCGTATCACGATCGCGTGAGCCTGCTCGGGCTCGACACCTCCACCGCGGCCAGCGCCGCCTGCGTCCTGCGGGACGACGGCGAGGTCTTCGAGATCGCGCCCGAGCCGGCCGCCCTCGCGGCGCGTCCCGCGCATGCGCGCGAGCTGATGCCGGCGGTGGCAACCGTGATGGAGCGGGCCGGGCTCGGCTACGCCGACCTGGAAGCCGTGGCCGTCGGCGTGGGGCCGGGCACGTTCACGGGCCTGAGGATCGGCATCGCCACCGCGCGGGCGCTGGCGAGCGCGAGCGGCCTGCAGTTGCGGCCCGTGTCGTCGCTGGCCGCGCTCGCCGCCGGGATCGATGCGGAGCTGCGGCTTCCGCTGATCGACGCCAAGCGGGGTGAGCTGTTCGGGGCGCTGCACGGCCTCGGCGAGGAGCCGCTGTGGGGCCCGGTCGCCGAGGCGCCCGAGTCGATCGCGCAGCGACTCCGCGCGGACGGCGTCAGGCCGGTGGCGGCGGGTGACGGCTCGGTACGATTTCGAGGGGTGCTCGAGGCGGCCGGGATACGCGTCCTGCCCGATGAATCGGGCTCCCACGTCGTTCGCGCACTGCACATCTGCCGCCTCGCGGCCGGCGTGCCAGGCGTCGCTCCGCAGGCCGTTCTCCCCGACTACCTCAGAGCCCCAGACGCGAAGCCACAGTGACCCTGGACCTGGACATCCGGCGCCTGACCTACGCGGACCTTCCGCAGGTGATCGCGATCGAGCGGCGCGCCTTCCCGACCCCGTGGTCGCTCGCGATGTTCGTGCTCGAGCTGTCGAAGCCGTCAGGGATCTGCCTGGCGGCGCTGATCGACGACCGGATCGTGGGCTACCTGGTGTGCTCACGCTACGACACCGTCTGGCACCTCATGAACATCGCGGTCGACGACCGGCTGCTGCGGCAGGGCATCGCCACCACGCTGCTGGAGCGACTGTTCGACATGGCAGACAAGCCGAACGAGCAGTACACGCTCGAGGTCCGCACCTCGAACGATTCCGCCATCCGGCTGTACGAGCGCTTCGACTTCCGGGCCGCCGGGCGCCGCCGCGCCTACTACCACGACAACCGCGAGGACGCGCTCATCATGTGGCGGACGGTGCCGGACCGCGCCACGGCGTGAACGTACACGGACCAGTGTGGGCCCTCAAAAGCCCCCATACGGTGGCCAGAAGGGCCCACACTCACCAGAGACAACCCCGTGACCGCTGCCGTTAGGGCTCGGCGGTGATCCTCGCCCTCGAAACGAGCTGCGACGACACCTGCGCCGCGGTGGTCGACCAAAACGGCGCGATCCGCTCGAACGTGATCGCCTCGCAGGGGCTGCTCCACGCCCGCTACGGCGGCGTGGTGCCTGAGATCGCGTCGCGCCACCATCTCGAGCTGGTGGACGCCGTCACGGCCGATGCGCTCGAGCGGGCCCACGCGCGGCTCGACGACATCGAGACCGTGGCGGTGACCACCGGGCCGGGCCTGATCGGCGCCCTTCTCGTGGGCGTGTCGTCGGCGAAGGCGATCGCGGCCTCGCGGCGGCTCCCGCTCGTTGCGGTCGACCACCTTCACGGCCACGTGACCGCGAGCATGCTGGGCGACTCGCCGATCGAGCCGCCCTACCTGTGCCTGGTGGCGAGCGGCGGCCACACCTTCGTCGCGCGCGTGGAGGACCCGGCCGCCTACGAGGTGCTCGGGCAGACGCTCGACGACGCCGCCGGCGAGGCCTTCGACAAGGGCGCCCGGCTGCTCGGCCTCGGCTATCCGGGCGGGCCGGAGGTCGACCGGCTGGCCCGCGAGGGCGATCCGGAGGCGTTCGACTTCCCGCGCAGCGCGCCGGGCGAGCTCGACTTCAGCTTCAGCGGGCTCAAGACGTCGCTGCTCTACAAGCTCAGGGAGCTGACAGATCCACCGCTCGCCGACCTCGCCGCCTCCTACCAGCGCGCCATCGTCGAGGCGCTCGTGGCCCGTACCAAGAAGGCGCTGGACCGGCACGGCCTCGAGCGGCTCGCCATCGGCGGCGGCGTGGCGGCCAACTCGGAGCTGCGCGCCGCCGTGGCCGAGCTGGGCGTGCCGGTGTGGGTCCCGCCGGTGGAGCTGTGCACCGACAACGCCGCGATGATCGCGGGCGCGGCGCGCTTCAAGGAGCCGCTCCCGTACCCGGAATATCTCTCGCTGGACGCGGCGGCTCGCGTCAGCTCATCAGCCGCGACTCCTCCAGGTCCAGCTCCCGCTCCACCCGGCGGCGCACCTCGTCGCTGATGTCGCCGCTGTTTCGCATGCCGATCAGCGTCTCGCGCTGGGCGTCGAACAGCTCGAACATCACCCGCTGGTACGCGCCCGTGCGCTCCTCGTAGTGGTCGCCGTCCCCGTCCTCGCGGGCGGCGAAGCGCCGCCGCCGGTAGTCGTACTGCCCGCGCACGCGCTCGAGCGTGTCGGGCCGCGCCCAGTCCTCCTCCGTCAGCTCCTCGATCCGCGCCAGCGCGGCCTCGGCCAGGCGGACGCGGGCCGCGACCTCCTCGCGCTCCTCGGAGCCGTCGTCGCTGACCCCGAGCCGCTCGATGAGCGGCGCGAGCGTGAGGCCCTGCCCCAACAGCGTCACCAGGATCACGATGTAGGCCATCAGGATGATCAGGTCCCGGGCCGGGAAGGCCGCGCCGGCGTCCGTCTGGAGCGGCAGCGCCAGGGCCGCGGCGAGCGACACGGAGCCCCGCATGCCCGCCCAGCCGATCACCAGGCGCTCCTCCCAGGAGGCGCGCCGCTCGCGCTGCACCGCCCGCCGGTCGATCGCGCGGATCAGGTAGGTCACCGTGAAGCCCCACATCAGCCGCACGACGATCACCACGAGGCTGATCAGCAGCCCCCAGAAGATCAGGTCGCCCGCCGAGTAGCCCGTGATGTTGTCGAGCACCGTCGGCAGCTGCATGCCCACGAGCAGGAACAGCACCGCGTTCAGCAGGAAGGTCAGGATCTCCCATACCGACATGCCCTGGATCCGCATGATCGGCGTGGTCAGCTGCGGCGTGTGCCAGCCCATGTAGACGCCGACGGTGACCGCCGCGATCACGCCCGAGAAGCCCAGCTCCTCGGCCGGGATGTAGGCGGCATAGCCGCTCAGGATCGAGATCGTGATCTCCGTGGGCGGGTCGTCGATCCGGCTCCGCACCTCCCTGATGACCCAGCCGGCGGCCAGCCCGATGACCAGGCCGCCCACGCCCGTGAGGAGGAACTCGCCGGTCGCCTCGACCAGCGAGAACGAGCCTGTGACTACAGCGGCGACCGCGAGCCTGTAAAGCACCAGCGCCGTCCAGTCGTTGGTGAGGTTCTCGCCCTCCACGACCGTCACCAGGCGGCGCGGAGCGCCGATGCGGCGCATGATCTCCGCGGGCGCGACCGCGTCCGTCGGCGAGACGATCGCGCCGAGCACGAACGACTCGCCCCAGCCGAGGCCGATCACCTCGTGGGCGACCACGGCCACGGCCACCATCGTCACCCCGACGAGCGGGATCGCCAGCAGCGCGATCGGGCGGGCGTTGCGGCGCAGGTCGCGCAGCGACGTGAAGAAGGCGGCGCCGTACAGCAGCGGCGGCAGGAAGATCAGCAGCACGAGGTCCGGATCGAGCTCCACCGACGGGACGCCGGGGATGAATCCGATCAGCGAGCCGCCGGCGACGAGCGTGATCGGGTAGGGCACGCCGACGATCCGCGCAAGGACGGCGAGGGCGGCCACCCCCAGCAGGAGGCCGAAGACCACGAGCTCCACGTGCTCCACGCGATTAGAGTGGCAGGGTGCCGGTACTTACCCTCTATGGCAAGCCCGGCTGTCACCTCTGCGACGACGCCCGCGCCGTGGTGGGGGAGGCGCTCGCCGGCCGGGACGTGGCGTTGCGGGAGGTGGACGTGACCCTCGACCCGGTGCTCGAGCGCCGCTACGGGGAGCGCATCCCGGTCGTCGCGGTGGACGGCGAGGAGCTGTTCGACTACGTGGTCGACCCGAACGCCCTGCGAGAGCGGCTCGATAGAGTGGAATCGTGAGCTTCCGCGAGCCCATGACGGGCGGGGCCGGGTTGCAGGACGGAGGGTCGGAGCGCTTGTCGCTCGGCGTCGCGGCGCGCTTGTCGCGCTACCTCCAGGTCCTGACCCAGGCAAAGAAGATGGGGCGGGAGACCATCTCCTCCCAGGAGCTGGCGGACTACACGCACGTCAACTCGACCCAGATCCGCCGCGACCTGTCCGGTTTCGGCAAGTTCGGCAAGCGCGGCGTGGGCTACAACGTCGACTCGCTCGTCTCGCAGATCCGCAAGATCCTCCGCACCACGGGCAAGCACAACATCGCCCTGTTCGGGGCGGGCAACCTCGGCCAGGCGATCGCGGGGTCGGACATCTTCGCCGACCACGGCTTCCGCGTCGTGGCGCTGTTCGACAAGGACCCGGCGAAGGTCGGGACCAACGTGAACGAGAACCTGGTGGTCCGTCCGTACGAGGAGCTCGAGCGGGTGATCCGCGAGGAGGACGTGGTGGTGGGCGTGCTCGCGGTGCCGACCGAGGCGGCCCAGGGGGTCGCGGACGACCTCGTTGCCGCCGGCGTGAAGATCATCTTCAACTACTCCGAGGCCCTGCTCCAAGTGCCGCCCGAGGTGACCGTGCACACCTCGAGTCCGGCCGTCGACCTGCTCTACGCGCTCTACTTCTACCTCACCTGATGCTGGACATGGCCCGCGTCCATGAGGCGTTCGAGGCCTCGACGGACTTCACAGTGGGAATCGAGGAGGAGTTCGCGATCCTCGATCCCGCCACGATGTCGCTCGACCAGCGCTTCGACGAGCTGAAGGAGGCCTCCGCCTCGGACCCGGTGCTGGCGGAGGCGGTGGCCGGGGAGCTGATTTGCTCGGAGATCGAGATCCGCTCCGGCAGGGGAGAGGGCTTCGCCGACGCGGCCGAGCGCCAGCGCGAGGCGCGCGCCCGGCTGTTCAGGCTGGCGGCCGACCGCGACATGCTGCTCGCCGCCACCGGCACGCACCCCTGGAGCCCCTGGCAGGAGCAGCAGATCATCGACACCGAGCACTACCACCGCGTGGCCGACGGGCTCCGGTACGTCGCCTGGCGCAACAACACCTTCTCGCTCCACGTGCACATGGGGATCCGCGGGGCGGACCGCGCGGTGAAGGTGTGCGACCGCCTCCGGCCGGTGCTGCCTCTGGTGCTCGCGCTGTCGGCGAACTCGCCCTTCCTCGACGGGCGCGACTCCGGGCTGCACTCCGTCAGGTCTCAGATCTTCACCAAGAGCTTCCCGCGCTGCGGCATCCCGGATCCGTTCGGCGGCTGGGATGCGTACGCCGACTACGTGGACTTCCTCGTGCGCACCGGCTCGATCGTCGAGCAGACCCAGATCTGGTGGAGCATCCGCCCGCATCACTCGTTCGGGACCGTGGAGCTGCGCATCTGCGACGCCCAGTCGAGCGCGGCCGAGTCCACGGCGCTGGAGGCGCTGCTCGCGGCGTGCATCGCCCAGGCGGCGCTCGACATCGACGACGCCGTGCCGTTCGAGGACCCGGCGCCGCGCTTCGTGGAGGAGAACTTCTGGCGCGCGATCCGCCACGGGCTCGACGGCAAGCTGATCGACCTGGACCGGCGTGAGGAGTTCCCCGCGGCGGCGGTTGCGGACCGCCTGCTGGCCTGGACGGCCCCGGCGCGGGAGCTGCTCGGGATCGAGCCGGCGCTGCCCGAGGAGAGCGGCGCGCAGCGCCAGCGGCGCGCGCTGAGTCAGGGGGCATCGATCGAAGAGGTGTTCGCGGCCGAGGTCGCGGAGACCCAGCGGACCTACGCCGAGGAGAAGGTGAGAACGTGAGCGAGCAACCGGGACTCCCAGAGGCGCAGGACGTGCTGCTCAGCGCCGCCGCCTCGCTCGTGAACCTGGCGGGGATCCGGCTGACCGAGCAGGACCACAAGGACCCGGCCAAGGCCAAGGAGGCGATCGACGCCGCCCGTGAGCTCCTCCCGCTCTGCCCCCAGGAGGAGATCGGTCCGATCAAGGATGCACTCTCCCAGCTGCAGATGATCTTCGTGAGGGAGACACAGGCCCCCGGGCAACCGGCCGAGCCGGGCGGCTCGGAGGCCCCCGGCGCCTCGGACGCGGAGGAGCGCGCCAAGGCCCGCTCGAAGATCTGGACCCCGCCGGGCACGTGATCGGGATCTTCGGCGGATCCGGCTTCTACCGCTTCCTCGACGACGTCGTGGAGATGCCGCTCGCTACCCCCTACGGGCCGCCTTCGGCGCCGGTCCGGGTGGGCAACCTGGGCGGCGTGGACGTGGCGTTCATGCCGCGCCACGGCGACGAGCACTCGCTCCCGCCGCACCGCATCAACTACCGCGCCAACGTGTGGGCCATGCGCGAGGTGGGCGTGCGCAGGATCGTCGGTCCGTGCGCCTGCGGCTCCCTGCGGAAGGAGATCGAGCCGGGCACCTTCGTGATCTGCGACCAGTTCGTGGACCGCACTCAGGCCCGTGAGAGCACCTTCTACGACGGGCCCCAGACGACCCACGTCTCCGCAGCGGATCCTTACTGCCCCGACCTGAGCCGTACGCTCGCCGAGGCGGCCAGGCAGGAGGACATCCCCCTGGTCGAGGGGGGCACGATCGTGATCATCCAGGGCCCGCGTTTCTCCACCCGCGCGGAGTCGCGCTGGTATGCCGAGAGCGGGTTCGACCTGGTCGGGATGACCCAGTATCCGGAGGCCTGGCTGGCCCGGGAACTGCAGCTCTGCTACGCGAACGTGTCGCTCGTGACCGACTACGACGTGGGCGTGGAGGGGGGCGAGCCGGTGTCGGCGGGAGCGGTAATCGACGTTTTTCGAGAGAACCTCGATAGACTCCGCGCGCTCTTGTTCCGGGCGGTGCCGAAGGTTGGACCGCAGCCCGACGATCTCTGCGCGTCCGCGCTCGACAGCGCGATCGTGCATCACTAAGCGCCCCCGCCCGCTGACTGAACCTTACGGAGGACATACCCCTTGGATTTCCTGACTGACTGGGGCGTGATCATCGCGCTCCTCTGCGCCGGCGCCGCCGTCGCATACGGCGTCGTGACCTCGCGCTGGCTCCTGTCGCTGTCGCCCGGCAACGCCGAGATGCAGGCCATCTCCACGGCCGTGCAGGAGGGCGCGACCGCCTACCTGCGGCGCCAGTACACGATCATCGCCGGCGTGGCGGTGGTGCTCGCGATCGTGCTCGCGATCGCCCTCGAGGCCTCCGACGCCGACGGCATCCTGATCGCGATCGGCTTCCTGATCGGCGGCATCTTCTCGGGAGCCGCCGGCTTCATCGGCATGAACGTCTCGGTGCGGGCGAACGCCCGCGTGGCCGAGTCGGCCCGCTCGGGGGTCTCCAAGGCGCTCGAGGTGGCCTTCAAGGGCGGCGCCGTGACGGGCATGCTGGTGGCCGGGCTGGCCCTGCTCGGCGTGGCCGGCTACTACGGCATCCTGATCCTGGCCGGCACCGACGAGCGCGACGCCATCGACGCCCTCCTGGGGCTCGGCTTCGGCGGCTCGCTGATCTCGGTCTTCGCGCGCCTCGGCGGCGGCATCTTCACCAAGGCCGCCGACGTGGGCGCCGACCTCGTCGGCAAGATCGAGGCCGGCATCCCGGAGGACGATCCCGCGCAACCCGGCCGTGATCGCCGACAACGTGGGCGACAACGTCGGCGATTGCGCCGGCATGGCCGCCGACCTGTTCGAGACCTACGCGGTCACCGCCGTCGCCGTGATGCTGCTGGGCGTCCTGACCTTCCAGGAGATCGGGACCGTGGCGACCTACCCGCTCGTGATCGGCGGCGTGTCGCTGATCGCCTCGATCATCGGGACCTACGCGGTCAAGAGCCAGACCGGCAACGTCGAGCGCGCCCTCTACCAGGGCCTGATCGTGTCCGGCGGCCTGGCGGCGCTCGCCTTCCTGCCGATCACGCTCGCGATGATGGGCGACCTCAGCTTCAACGAGGAGGTGTCCGCGCTGCTGCGCGGCGGCTCGGGCGAGGCCCCGTCCGGCATCGAGCTGTATCTCTGCACGCTGGTCGGTATCGCGGTGACGGCGGGCCTGTTCGTGATCACCGACTACTACACGTCGACCCGCTTCCGGCCGGTGCGCACGACGGCCCGCGCCTCGCAGACCGGCCACGCCACGAACATCATCCAGGGCCTGGCGCAGGGCTTCCAGTCCACCGCCGCGCCGGCGATCCTGCTGGCGCTCGGCATCCTGGTCGCCAACGAGCTGGCAGGGATCTACGGCATCGGCGTGGCCGTGATGGCGCAGCTGTCGCTGACCGGCCTGATCGTGGCGCTCGACGCCTTCGGGCCGATCACCGACAACGCCGGCGGCATCGCCGAGATGGCCGACCTGCCCGAGGAGGTGCGAAACGTGACCGACCCGCTCGACGCGGTCGGCAACACCACCAAGGCGGTCACGAAGGGCTACGCGATCGGCTCGGCCGTGCTCGCCGCGCTGGTTCTGTTCGCCGCCTTCGTCGAGGAGCTGCGCGAGGAGGCCAGGGCGGAGGGAGAGACCGTGACCACCTTCAGCATTTCCCAGCCCGAGGTGCTGATCGGGCTGTTGATCGGCGGCATGATGGTCTACCTCTTCGCGGCTCTTGCGATCGAGTCCGTCGGCCGGGCCGGCGCCGGCGTGGTCGAGGAGGTGCGGCGCCAGTTCAAGGAGAAGCCGGGCATCATGGACCGCACCGAGAAGCCCGACTACGCGAAGGCGGTGGCCATCGTCACGGCCTCGGCGCAGCGGGAGATGATCCTGCCGGCGCTGATCCCGATCGTGGTCCCGGTGATCGTGGGCCTCCTGTCAACGGAGGCGCTCGGAGGGCTCCTGATCGGCGTGATCGTGGTGGGCTTCTTCGCGGCGATCTCGATGACGGCCGGCGGCGGGGCCTGGGACAACGCCAAGAAGCTGATCGAGGACGGCGAGTACGGCGGCAAGGGCTCGGAGGCCCACGCCGCATCGGTCACCGGCGACACGGTCGGGGACCCGTACAAGGACACCGCCGGGCCGGCGATCAACCCGATGATCAAGGTGGCGAACATCGTCGCCCTCTTGATGATTCCCTTCCTGGTCTAGCCTGATCGGCCAGAGTGGCCGAGTATCGCCCGAAGCATCGTGGGCTGGAGAGGGTTCTCGGCACCGGGGCCCTCTTCAGCACCGCGTACGGGAACGTAGGCAGCTCGATCTACTACGCGCTCGGGCTGGTGGCCGTGTTCGCGCTCGGCATGACGCCGGTCGTGTTCCTGATCGCGGGCCTGATCTTCATGTGCACGGCCGCGACCTACACGGAGGCCACCACGATGTTCCCGGAGGCCGGGGGGTCGTCGTCCTTCGCCCGCCGGGCCTTCAACGAGTTCTGGTCCGCCCTGACGGCGTGGGGCCAGATGCTCAACTACATCATCACGGTCGCCATCTCGGCGTTCTTCCTGCCCCACTACCTCGGGGTGATCTGGGAGCCGCTGCTGACGTCACCGGGCGACATCCTCTGCGGCGTCGCCGTGGTGCTCATCCTTGGCGCCGTCAACATCGTCGGGGTCAAGGAGGCGGCCGGGCTGAACGTGGTCCTGGCGATCCTCGACTTCCTGACCCAGGTCGGCCTCGTGATCCTCGGCTTCTTCCTGGTGTTCTCGCCGGAGACGCTGGTGGAGAACGTGGACTTCGGCACCACGCCCACCGTGAGCGACTTCCTGATCGCCATCCCGGTCGGGATGGTCGCCTTCACGGGCATCGACACGATCTCGAACATGGCCGAGGAGGCCCGCGACTCCGGGCGCACCGTCCCGCAGGCGATGCGCTTGGTCGTGGTCGCGGTGATGGCCATCTCGCTCACCCTCCCGGCGGTGGCCCTGTCCGCGATGCCGGTCGAGAACGGGCAGACACTCCTCGCGCTCAGCTCGGAGGAGGGCGGCTATGCGAGCAACCCGATCCAGGGCGTGGTGGTCAACCTCGGGCTCGGGGACCTGCAGCCCGCGGCGGAGATCTACGTGGGGCTGCTGGCGTCCACCATCCTGCTGGTGGCCACCAACGCGGGCCTGATCGGGCTGTCGCGGCTGAGCTACTCGATGGGCCAGTACCGCCAGCTGCCCGAGCGGCTGCGGCAGCTGCATCCGAAGTTCCGCACTCCGTACGTGGCCATCATCGTCTTCGGCGGCGTCGCCTGCCTGACCATGCTGCCGGGCGAGGCGGAGTTTCTCGGCACGGTCTACGCCTTCGGGGCGATGCTCGGCTTCACCGTGGCGCACGCCTCCGTGGTCGCGCTGCGGATCAAGGAGCCCGGCCGCGAGCGGCCCTACCGGGCGCCGCTGAACGTCACGGTGCGCGGCTACTCGATCCCGCTGGCCTCGGTGCTCGGCGGCCTTGGCACCGGCATCGCGTTCCTCGTGGTGACGATCCTCAACCTCCAGACGCTCGTGGCCGGCACGGTGTGGCTGTCACTCGGGATGACCGCCTACGTGGTGTACCGGCGCCGCATCGGGCTGACCCTCACCGAGACCCGCAAGGTCGTACTGCCGGAGCCGATCGTGGAGCGCGAGGTGGAGTACGAGTCCGTGCTGGTGGTGTTCGACGAGGGCCGCTACTCGTCCGAGGCGATGTCGACCGCGGTCCAGCTGGCGGCGCGCCGGCGCCGCGGCATCCACGTGCTGGTCACGGTGCCGGTGCCGCCCAACCTGCCGATCGACGCCGCGATGCCGGAGGAGGAGCAACGGGCCCAGGTCGGTGATCGACCGCGCGCGGGTGCGCGGCGGGCGGCGCGTGAGCGGGCACTGGGAGAAGGTCAGGCCGGGCGGCACGGGGCGGCGCATCGTGGACGAGGCGCTCACGATCAAGGCCCGGGCGATCGTGATGGGGCTGCCGCCGCGCCGGGCCGGCGCCACGCTGTTCGGCAAGACGCTCGAGACCGTGCTGGCGGAGCGCCCCTGCCGGGTGATCATCACCTCGGCACAGGACGCCCAGCCGAAGGTGCCCGCGTGAGGCGGGACTACGATGGGCTCATGCAGCGCGCCTACTTCGGCTCGATCCGGGCGCTCAGTGTCCTGCTGATCGTCCTGGGGCTCGCGCTGATGGGATCCGCGCTTGCCCAGGGCGGGGGCGTGCTGGCGCTCGGCGTCGTGGTCGGCGCCTGCTTCGCGCTTGCCGGTGCGGGCCGGCTGTGGCTGCTGCGGGGCGCCCGCGGCGAGCCGCGGTGAGCGACGCGCGAGCCAGGAACGGCCCGGCCCTCGCCGGCCGGGCCCGTGACGAGCTCCGCCGCCGCTCCGAGTTCGCCGGGGCGCGGGTGGTGCGCGGGCTAGGCGAGCCGGCGCTCTTCGCGATCACGCTGAGCGCGGTCGTGGCCGGGCTCTACGTGACCGTCGGCGTGGTCGCCGAGGACGCCCTCGGGCTCACGCCGGTGGTGTTCCTCGTCGCCGGCCTGTTCCTCGTCGCCACGCTGCTCACCTACATCGAGGGGAGCTCGCTTCATGTCGAGCGGGGCGGGGCGTCGAGCATCGCGAGGTACGCCTTCAACGAGTTCTGGAGCTTCGTCGCGGGCTGGGCGATCCTGCTCGACTACATGATCGTGATGGCGATCGGCGCCATCGCCATCACCCACTACGTCGCGGGCATCTGGGGCGGCGCCGACGACGGCGCCACGCAGGTCGCGATCGTCGCCGCCTGCTTCGCCTTCGTGATCGGACAGAACATCCGCGGGCTGACGGCGGAGCGGCTGGGCATGGTCCTGCGCCTGTCGCTGCTCAACATCGCCGTGCTGGTGGCGCTGACCGTGCTCTGTCTGGCGCAGAGCTTCGACGCCGGCACTCTGACCGATTCGGTCGAGCTCGGCTCGAGCCCCACCTGGGGGGACGCGTTCTTCGCCCTGGGAGTGGCCGCGGTCGCCGCCATCGGCATCGAGGCGGCCTCCGGCCTGGCCGGCGAGGTTCGCGTAGGCCGGGGCGGGCTGCGCCGGTTCGCAATCGCCGGCGCGGGGGTGACCCTGCTCCTGCTCGTCGCGGTGTCGCTCGCGGCGCTCATGGCCCTGCCGGTCGAGGACGGCCAGACCGCCCTGGCGGGTCCCTGGATCGAGGCCCCGATGCTCGGCATGGCATCCACGCTCGACCCCGGCTGGCTGGGCGACGCGGCGCGTTACACCGTCGCGGCGGGGGCGGCGACGCTGCTGCTGGTGGCCATGAACGGGCAGATGCTCGGCCTCGCCCGGCTGGGCTACTCGCTGGCAACGAACCGGCAGATCCCCAGCCTGGCCGGCCGGCTCCACCGCAGCCGAGGGACCCCGTTCGTGGTGATCGTGATCGCCGGGCTGATCGGGTTCGGCATGGCGCTCACCGACGACGTCGTCTTCCTGGCGGGGGTGTTCGCGTTCGGCGCGATGATCACGTTCGCGCTGGCGCACCTGTCGGTGGTGGTGCTGCGCTTCCGCGAGGCGGACCGGCCGAGCGCGTTTCGGATGCCGATGTCGATTCGCATCGGCTCGGGGACCATCCCGCTGCCCGCGGCGGCGGGCTTCGTGCTGGCGGTGGCCGCCTGGGCGAGCGTGGTGCTGCTGCACGAGGGAGGAAGGATCATCGGGACGGCTTGGGTCGTGCTCGGCGTGACGCTCTACGTGGCGCACCGCAAGACGCAGGGCCGCTCGCTCACGCAGCGCTTCACGGTGCCGGCGGAGGCGCTCCAAGAGCGCATCGAGGCCGAGTACGGCAGCATCCTCGTGCCGGTGTTCGGGGTTCCACTCGACGACGAGATCGTCGGCACCGCCGGCCGACTGGCGGCCGAGCGGGCCGACGAGGCGGAGGGGGGCGCCGTGCTCGAGGCGCTCTACGTGTTCGAGATCCCGATGTCGCTCCCGATCGACGCCAGGGTGCCGGACGAGCGCGTGCGGGAGGCGAAGCGCGTGCTCGCGCGCGCCAAGGAGGTGGGCGAGGAGTACGAGCGCGTGGAGGTGGCCACCGCGATGGTGCGCGGCCGCACCGCGGGCCAGGCGATCGTGGCCGAGGCGCGCCGGCGAGGGGTGGAGGCGATCGTGCTGGCCGCGGAGGAGCCCACCCGCGTGCGGGGCGGGCCGATCCTCGGCGGGCGCGGGCGGGCGCGTGACCGCTTCGTGGGGGAGACCACGCGCTACGTGGTCGAGAAGGCCCCCTGCAAGGTGATCCTCACGGCGCCGCCGGCCGGCGAGGAAGGGACCCGCGAGGGCGTGAGGCCCTGACGCGCCTCAGGTAGAGTGCAAGCGGAATGTTCGTTCTGATCGTCGGCTGCGGACGCGTGGGGAGCGCAATCGCCCACTCCATGCTGGCGGAGGGGCACGAGGTCTCCGTACTCGACGAGGACGCGGAGGCCATCGCCTTGCTCGAGCGGGGCCACACCGCCGGCTGGGAGGAGCGCGGAGGGCGCTTCACCGAGGGCACGGCGCTCGAGATCGACGCGCTGCTCGCCGCCGGGATCGAGCATGCCGACGCCTTCGTCGCCTCCACCGACGGCGACAACACCAACCTCGTCATCGCGCAGATCGCCAAGCGCCGCTTCGAGGTCGAGCGCGTGGTGGTGCGCGTGCTCGATCCGGCGCGGGCGCGCTGGTACGCCGAGCAGGGCCTCCAGACCGTGTGTCCCACGCAGACGGCGATCGAGCTGCTCGAGGCGGCGGTGCGCGGGCAGATTCGCTTCGAAGGGGTATCCGGATAACGCCATGTACGTCCTGATCGTCGGAGCCGGCAAGGTGGGCTGGAACCTCGCGCGCGAGCTGATCAACAAGAGCCACGAGGTGACCGTGATCGAGTCCGACCAGAGCCGCTACGCGGTCGTGGAGCAGGAGCTCGAGCACAGCGCCCAGTACGGCGACGGCTCGGAGCTGTGGGTGCTCGAGCGCGCCGGGATCGAGCGCGCCGACCTCGTGGTGGCGGTTACCGGCGACGACGAGGACAACATCCTGATCTCCCAGGTGGCGCGCGAGAAGTACGGCGTGGTCCGCGTGGTGGCGCGCTGCAACAACCCGCGCAACCTCCAGCACTTCGAGCTGCTCGGCGTGAAGCCCGTGATCTCCGCCACCGACCTCATCCTGCGCCTGATCGAGCACGAGGTGCCCAAGTACGGCCTGGTCCACCTGCTCGACCTGCCGGAGGAGCGGCTCGAGATCATCGAGCTGGAGGTGGCGGACGGCTCGGAGGCGGCCGGGCAGTCCGTCAAGAACCTCGGCCTGCCGGACGGCTCGCTGGTGATCTCGATCCTGCGCGACGGCGGCGGCTTCGTCCCGACGGGCGACTCGGTAGTCCAGGCCGGCGACGAGGTGCTGCTCGTGCTGGACGTCGGCCTCGAGACGAGCGTGACAGAGCGCTTCGGCGACCGCTCCGGCGCGGCCGCGTAGCCGTGGCCCGCCGCCGGGTCGATCACCTGCTGATCGGCGGCGGCCTCGCCGCCGCCAACTGCGCCCGCTGGCTCCGGGAGGAGGGCGCGGAGGGGTCCGTGCTGCTCGTGGGCCGTGAGCCCGACCCTCCCTACAACCGCCCGCCGCTGTCCAAGGGCTACCTGCAGGCAAAGGAGTCGCGCGAGGACGCGCTGTTCCGGCCCGACGAGTGGTGGGGCGAGCAGGACATCGAGCTCATGCTGCGGACCAGCGTGATGAAGCTGGATCCGCAGGAGCGGGTCGCAACGCTCTCGACCAAGGACGAGATCGAGTTCGGCAAGGCGCTGCTGGCCACGGGCGCGAACGTGCGCCGGCTGCGGCTCGATGGCGGCGACCTCGACGGCATCCACTACCTGCGGGCCTTCGGGAACTCGGACGCGATCAGGGCCGCGGCCGAGGGCGCCGAGCGGGCGGTGGTGATCGGGGGCAGCTACATCGGCACCGAGGTCGCGGCCTCGCTAACCGCCGCGCACGGCGTGAGCTGCTCGATCGTGATGCAGGAGGACGTGACGCTCGAGCGCTTCTACGGCAAGGAGGTCGGCGGCTACTTCCACGGCGTGCTCGAGCAGCACGGCGTGGAGATCCACGGCGGCGACGAGGTGGAGCGCTTCGAGGGCTCGGACGGGAAGGTGCGCAAGGTCGTGACGAAGGGCGGTCTGGAGCTCGACTGCGACATGGTGGTGATCGGCGTGGGCGTGACGCCCGACGTGACGCTGGCGCGCTCCGCCGGGCTCGAGCTGGGGAGGCCGGCGGCGTGAAGTGCTCGGCCGGGCTCGAGAGCTCGGTCCCGGGCGTGTTCGCGGCCGGCGACATGTGCGAGTACGACAGCCCGGTGCATGGGCGTCCCATGCGCATCGAGCACTGGGACGTGGCCTTCAACCACGGCAAGACGGCCGCGCTCAACATGCTCGGGCGCGGCGTCGAGCACGACGCGATCCCGTACTTCTTCTCCGACCTCGCCGACTGGACCTCGATGGAGTACGTGGGCCCCGGGTCGGGCGACGTGGTGGTGCGGGGCTCGATCGAGGAGGGCGAGTTCTGCGCCTTCTACGTCGACGAGGGGCGAGTGACGGCGGCGCTCTCGGTCGGCCGCTCGGACGACCTCGAGCACGCGCGCCGCTTCATCTACTCGCGCGCCGAGCCGGACCCGGGCGCGCTCGCGGACCTCGGTACGGACCTCGGCCTCGCTCTAGTCCGCCGCCGTCATGTAGGCCAGCATCCGGTTGGTGAGGGCGGTGGCGCGCTGGACCGCGTCGTCGTCCGGCTCGGCGGGCTCGGCCAGCCAGGCCGGCACGCGCTGGCGCAGCTCGGGCCACTGCGACGCGGCCAGCTCGATCCCGATGCGGGCGGCGTCGCGCACCGCGTCCGGCTCCGCCGACCACAGCATCTCGAAGACGCGCTCGGCACCCGTGCCGCCGGGCCGCTCCCAGCCGGCGAGGCAGGTGCTCACGCCGGGGCCGTCGCAGACGATCGCCCATTCGCGCGAGAGCGGGTGGCTGCGGTCGATGGGGATCTCGATGGGCCGGTCGCGGGCGGCGCGAGGCTTCGGGAAGTCGCCCAGCACGACGGTCAGCTCGGCCGTGCGCGCGAAGCCGCGCCAGCGCCGCTCCGCCTGACGGAAGAAGCGCTCGCGCTGGAAGGAGCCGATCAGCACGGCGCCGCCCCCGCGCGCGGAGCACTCGTCCTCGATGGCGTGGGAGATCGGGACGAGCAGGCGCTTGGGGACCGGGTACGGCGTCAGGTCGGGGCGGCGGCGGCGCAGGCCGGCGAAGATCGACGGCGCGTCCGGACGGGAGCCGTCATGCCTCGCGCGGTCGATGGCGGCCGCCAGCGACAGCCCCTCCTCGCGCCGGCGCACCACCTCGAGCACGCGCTCCACCTCGCCCTCGGGGTAGCGCCGGTGGCCGCTCGGAAGCCGCTCGGCGCGCGGGAAGCCGTGCCGCGACTCCCACATCCGCAGCGTGCCCGGCTGGACGCCGGTGCGTTCGGCGAGCTCGCCGATAGTCAACACAGCGTTGAACTTTTGCTATACATCATGTGTAGGAACATGAACGCGCTCGAATCCCACGCCGACTTCAGCTCCGCCTATCGGGCCCACCGTCAGCTTGCATTCTCCGCCGCGAAGCGTGTGCTGGGGGACGCGGCCGCCGCCGAGGACGTGGTCCAGGACGTATTCACCTCGCTCTGGCGCGATCCCTCCAAGTTCGATCCGCGCCGAGGCAGCCTGCCAGGCTATGTGGCGATGATGGCGCGAAGCCGCGCGGTGGACAGGGTGCGCTCGCGGAACGCGGGCACGGCGGCCGTGGACCGGCTCGCGGTGCGCGACGCCGATCGAGGGGTCGCGCACGACTCGCCGGCCGAACGGGCCATCACACGGGACGAAGCCGACCGGGTGCTGGCGGCGGTGGGCGGGCTGCCCCCGGCACAGCGCGACGCGGTGCTGCTCGCGTACGGGCGCGGCCTGACCACGGCCGAGATCGCCCGCGCCTCGGGCGTGCCGCTCGGCACGGCGAAGAGCCGGCTGCGGCTGGGCGTGCAGGGAGCGCGCGCGGCGCTGGCCACGGCCGCCTGAGCTGCGACATGGGCGCGTAGGTGAGTCAATCGTCCTCACGCACCGGGTACGCGCGAGGCTACTTCGACGACCACTCGATGCTGCGCCGCGTGCACCGCGAGCGGGTGCTCGCGCTGAGCGGGCCGCGGGCCCTGCTGATGCAGGCGGCCCACCCGCTGGCGGTGGCGGGACTGCTGGCGCACTCGAGCGCCCTCGACGAGCCCTACGACAGGCTTGCGCGAACCGCGCAGGTGATGCACGCGATCGGATTCGGCTCGCGGGCGGAGGCGAACGAGGCGGCGCGCGGCGTGCGGGCCATGCACCGGAAGGTGCACGGCCGGCTGCGCCGGCCGGTCGGGCGGTTCCCCGCGGGCACCGAGTACCGGGCCGACGACCCGGAGTTGCTGCTGTGGGTCCTGTTCACGCTGGTGGACTCGGGGCTGGTCGTGTACAGGACCTACGTGGGCGGCGTCTCACGCGCGGACGAGGCGCGGTACTGGGACGACTACCGCACGATGGGGCGGCTGTTCGGGCTGCGAGCGAGCGAGATGCCGCGCACGCTCGCGGACCTCGACGACTACCGGCGCTCGATGCTGGACGGCGACACCCTGGTCGTGACCAACTGGGCGCGCGAGCGCGCCCGCGCGATCGTGCTGGAGCCGCCGGTGCCGCTGGCGGCGCGCCCGCTCGTGGAGACGGCGAACTTCGTGACGATCGCGCTGCTGCCCGACCAGATCCGCGAGCAGTACGGCTTCTCGGCCGTGCCACCGGCGTTCGTGCGAAAGGCGCTGGTGCGGGCCGGAGGCGAGTACGTGAAGCGAGCGGTGCTGCCGCTGTTGCCGGCGCGGGTGCGCCTGGCGGCCGTCTGACGAGGCCGATCCGCGGGTCAAGCCCGGGCGACGAGGTTGTGAACTCGTTAGTCGAGCCAGAGACTTGTCCGCCGATAACCAGCTCGACAGATGGCCTCGCGCCATTTGTCGGCTGTGGCATCGTGAGAATGCAGGTTCCGAGCCGGTTGTCGTACGGGTCGCACTAGGGCACAGCGGGCTGTCCCGCCATTCATCCAGCCCGCAACGCTCGCAGCCTCCTCCTGAGCCCTGCTTTCAGGATTCGCGCCCGGAGATGTCCTCGGTTCCGGGCCCAGCCTGCCACGAGCGAGCTCCTCGATCGGTATCCCGGCGCGCGGGTGTCGAGACGCTTCCGAGCGAGCGCATGCGACGCATCCACGCCCGATGGCGCACCGAACAGACGACCCCTTCCCCAACGCGCGCTTCGACGCCCGCACCCAAGGCAGGAGCCCAGTGCTCTAACAGGGCACGCTGGGATCTGTGCGGGGGGCCGCCCGCAAGCCTGCATGGACGAACGTCCCGAATGGCCAAAGGGCGGTCCCTACCGCGATTGACGATCGGACCGAAGAAGCCGGCTTGAGGCGCTTGGTCGGCTATCGTGGAGAGGCCGTTTGCCCCCTGGTGTAACGGCAGCACGCCTCGCTCTGGACGAGGTAGTTGGGGTTCGAATCCCTGGGGGGCAACTCTTCGTACCTACACGGCCTCAGGCCACCGACTGCCGCGCCCAGTCGCGATACAGCGCCGCGTAGGCGCCGTCCGCCTCGAGCAGCTCCTCGTGTGTTCCCTGTTCCACGATCCGGGAGCGGTCCAGCACCACGATCCGGCCGGCGCCTCGGATCGTCGACAGCCGGTGGGCGATCACCAGCGCCGTCCGGCCCGCCAGCAGCCGGCGCAGGCCGCGCTCGATCTGCGACTCGGTCCGGACGTCCACGTTGGAGGTCGCCTCGTCGAGGATCAGGATCCGCGGGTCTGCCGCGGCGGCCCGGGCGAACGCCACCAGCTGCCGCTGGCCGGCGGACAGCTGTCCGCCGCGCTCGCCCACCTCCGTGTCGTAGCCGTCCGGCAGCCGCTCGATGAACTCGTGCGCGCCGACCGCGGCGGCTGCCTCGCGCACCTCCGTGTCGCTCGCGTCGGGCCGACCGAACGCGATGTTGTCGCGGATCGTGCCCGAGAACAGGAAGCCCTCCTGCGGCACGATCCCGAGCTGGGAGCGCAGCGAGTGCTCGGTCACGTCTCGCAGGTCGTGCCCGTCAATCAGCACGCGCCCGTGGTCAGGGTCGTAGAAGCGGGCCACCAGCTTGGCGAGCGTCGACTTCCCCGCTCCCGTCGCGCCCACAAGCGCCACCGTCTGGCCCGGCGGGATGTGCAGGTCGACCCCGCAGAGCGCCGGGTTGTCGCCCGAGTAGGCGAACGTCACGTCGTCGAACTCGATCTCGCCCCGGATCCGCGGCAGCACCGCGGCGTCCGGCTTGTCGGCCAGGTCCGGCTCCTCGTCGAGCAGCTCGAAGATCTTGTCGAGCGCCGCCATGCCCGCCTGATAGGTCGTGTAGAGCTGGGAGAGCGACTGGATCGGGTCGAAGAAGCTCTGCAGGTAGAAGACGAACGAGGCCAGCACGCCGATCGTGACCGAGCTGTCGCCGTTGAGCACCTGGGTGCCGCCGTAAAGCAGGATGCCGGCCGTGGCCACCGCCGAGAGCAGCTCCACCGACGGGAAGTAGGCGGCGTTCAGGTGGACGGTTCGCATGTTCACGCGGCGGTGCTCGTCGTTCAGCTCGGCGAAGCGGCTCTTGTGGCGCGGCTCCTGGCCGAAGGCCCGCACCACGCGGACCCCGGACAGCGTCTCCTGCAGGTAGGCCGTGACCGCCGCGATCTTCTCGCGCGTGAGCCGGTAGGCGCCGGCCGACGCCAGCCGGAACGCGACGCTCCCGAGCAGCAGGACCGGGAACGTGAGGAAGGTGATCAGCGCGAGCTGGACGTCCATGAACATGAGGATCACGGCGGTCCCGATCAGCGTGAGAGACGCCGAGAACAGCGTCGAGATCCCCTCGGTCACGAGCTGGTCGAGCGCCTGCACATCGTTCGTGATGCGGGAGATCAGCACGCCGGTCTTGTTGCGCCCGTAGAACCCCACCGACAGCCGCTGCAGGTGCTGGAACAGCTCGATGCGCAGGTCCTGCAGCGCGCGCTGCCCGACCCAGTTGATCAGGTAGGTCTGCGCGTAGGTCGCGCCCCAGTTCAACAGGGCCGCCGCCACGAACAGCACCAGGATCACGGTCAGGAAGCCGGTGTCGCCGGCGCGGATGCCGTCGTCGATCGCCCGCCCGGCCAGGTACGGCGGCGCCAGCGCCGCGCCGGTGGCGACCGTCAGCGAGACCAGCATCAGGACGACCCGGCCGCGGTACGGGCCCAGCAGCGAGAACAGGTGGCGCAGGCGGCTCGACCTCACAGGTTCGCCACCTCCGCGCGCGTGAGGAACACCTGCTCCGGCAGGCCCTTCTCGGCGATCTCGCGGTACAGCTCGGAGTCGTCCAGCAGCTCCTCGTGCGTGCCGCGCGCCGCCACGCGGCCGTCCTCGATCACCACGACCTCGTCGGCCAGCGCGATCGTGGACAACCGGTGCGCGATCACGAACGTGGTCCGCCCCTCCATCACCTCGGCGAGCGCCGCCTTGATCTGGCTCTCGGTGGTGGCGTCGACGCTCGACGTCGCGTCGTCGAGGATCAGGATGCGCGGCTCCGCGAGCAGGGCGCGCGCGATCGCGACGCGCTGGCGCTGGCCGCCGCTCAGCGTCAGCCCGCGCTCGCCGACCAGCGTGTCGAGACCGTCGGGGAGGTCGTCGACCAGCCCGCCCAGGCCGGCGCGCTCGGCGGCCGCGACCACCTCGAAGTCGTCCGCCGACGGGCGCGCGTAGGCGATGTTGTCGCGCAGGCTCGCCGAGAACAGGAAGGCGTCGTCGGACACCACCGCCACCTCGCGCCGCAGCGACGCCGGATCCACCGAACGCACGTCCGCGCCGTCCACCAGCACGGCCCCGCGGGTCACGTCGTACAGCCGCGGGATCAGCATGACGAGGGTCGTCTTGCCGGAGCCGGTGGGGCCCACGAGGGCGACCGTCTTCCCCGCCTCCACGTCGAGGTCGATCCCGCGTAGCACCGGCTCGGTGCCCTCGTACTCGAAGCAGACGTCGCGCAGCTCCACGCGCCCGTCCCCAGGCGGGAGCGGCGGCGCTCCGGGCGGCGCCGTGAGCCGCGGCTCGCGGTCGAGCAGCTCGAACACACGCTGCCCGCTCGCCACCGCACGCTGTGCCATCCCCAACGCGATCCCGAGCATCCGCATCGGCGAAGTGAGCAGCAGCACGTAGCCGTAGAAGGCGACGAACTCGCCGATCGTGATCTCGCCGCGGATTGCCTGGCGTCCGCCCACGAACAGGACGGCCGCCAGCCCGAGCTGGGGGAGGAAGCCGATGAACGGCGAGTAGAAGGCGCGCAGCCGCGTGGACACCATCGACTGGTCGAAGACCCTCCTCACGGTGTGGCGGAAGCGGCGCAGCTGGCGCTCCTCCTGGGCGAACGCCTTCACCACCCGCACGCCGCCGATGTTCTCCTCGGCCTCGGCGGTCAGCTCGGCGATTCGCTGCTGCACCTCCTGCGAGGCCGGCCGGTTGCGGCGCCCGAACCGGAACGAGATCCAGATCACGAACGGCATGGGGGCGAGCGCGACAAGAGCCAGCTCGGGCGCCACGGCGAGCATGACGCCGGCGGCGATCAGGATCGTCAGCGCGGACTGCAGGATGAAGATCAGGCCGTAGCCGAGGAAGAAGCGCACCGACTGCAGGTCGACCGTGGCGCGCGACATGAGCTGCCCGGTCTGCTGCATGTCGAAGAAGCCCAGCTCCAGCGAGTGCAGGTGCTCGTACATCCGGTTGCGCAGGTCGTACTCCACCCCGAGCGAGACACGTCCGGCCACCAGCCGGCGCGACACGCTGAACCCCAGCCGCAGCACGCCGGCCGCGGCCACCGCCCCCGCGAGCGGCCAGAGGTCGACGGACCCGCCCCTGATCTCGTCGATCGTGTGGCCCACGAGGTAGGGGATGAGCACTCCGGAGCCCATCGCCGCCGCGGCGAGCGCGAAGGAGACGAGGACCTCACGGCGGTATGGCCGGAGAAACCCGAGCAGTCTCCAGAAGGTGCGCATTCGCTTACCAAGAGTACGCGGAGCTCAGGCTGCCGAGATCGTGCCGTCGCCGAGGCGGCGGGCAACCTGTTCGTGGCGGAAGTCGAAGATGCGCTCGAGGTCGCGCCGCACGAAGGCCGCGTCGGCGATGCGCCCGATCGGCCCGAGCGGGAGGTCGTAGCGGACGGTGTCGCGCACGAGCGTGCCTCCCGCGTGGGGCTCGAACGAGTGGGTGTGATGCCAGACCCGGTAGGGACCGCGGACCTGGACGTCCACGAAGCGCGCGCCGGGCTCCCAGACCTCGATCCGCGTGAGCCACCGGATCGGGATGCGGTGAAGCCGCAGACGGTACTCGATCAGGGTGCCGGCGGCCATCCGTACCGGCCCCGGCGTCGCGACCCGGAATCGAAGCCACGGCGGGGTGATCGCCTCCAGGTTGAACGCGTCGGCGAAGAACCCGAACACGGTGTCCGGGTCGCCGGGGAGCAGCTGATCGCGCGTAAGGGTTTGCAGGAGGTCGAGAGGGTAAGGAGAACGAGCGAGGTGATGAGCCACGGAATGGCATCGGCGGGCCGGCTGACCCAAGGAGAGCAGAGAGCGCTCGCCTCCTTCCTCGCCGGACGCCTCCCCGCCGGACAGCTTCACGCCGAGCTGTGCCGACACCGTGAGGCCGCCATGGCGGCTCAGGCGTCCGTCGACTCCCCGCCGCTCCTGACGGACGCCGCTCCGGTGCTGCCGGCGCCCGCCCTGCGGGCAGCCTGACCCACGGGGCCATGCCGCTCCGAGAGCTCGTGGATGTACTGCGCCAGCAGCGCGGCGTCGCCCCGCTCGAACCGCGAGTCCCGCGTCGCGTCGGTGTCCCGTGTGTCGGCCATGCCCCTCCTGGGTTCCAGGGTCTACTACGATGGACGTCGTACCTTAACAAAAGTTCGATGTCTTTCGTACAATGACCGCTGCGTCCACCGCACCCGCACACGAGATCTCGCACCCCGCGCGCGACGATCTGGACCTGCCCGCCGTGCTGCACGCGCTCAGCGACCCGGTGCGGCTCGAGATCGTGGCTGGGCTGGCCGAGGGCCAGGAGCGTGCCTGCGGGAGCTTCGACGTGGGCGTCACGAAGTCCACCTGCACGCACCACTTCCGGGTGCTGCGCGAGTCCGGCCTGATCCAGCAGCGCCAGCAGGGCACGATGCGCCTCAGCAGCCTGCGCCGCGACGACCTCGAGGCCCGCTTCCCGGGGCTGCTCGGGACGATCCTCCAGGCCGCGCCGTAGCGGCCCGGCCCTAGCCGTCCCCCTCCCCGAACGCCGGCCGCCGCGGCAGCGAGGGCTCCACGCGGAGCAAGCTCCTGATGGAGCCGGTGCCGGGCGTCGGCGGCTTCGGGAACGGCCAGAAGCCCTTCTTCTGTACGGCCACGCCCTAGGGCGCCAGATAGCGCTCTAGACAGCGCCGCCGAGCCCATATCGGCCCATATGGAATCGCCTCGTGGGCAACGGTTTGCCCGCGCTTTTGCCCGCGCAGCTACTCGGCGGCGCTCGCCTCGCGGCGCTCGCCTCGCGGCGCTCGACGGTTAGACAAGCGTCTTAGAATCCCTCCGTGGCTCGCGCCGTCCAGCAGGGCAAGAAGGCGAAGGTGGTGCTCGGGACGGCGACGCGACGCCAGCGCGCCAAGCACCAGGCCGAAGCTCGCAAGCTCGTCCTCGTCAAGAACTGCGCGAGGTGCGGCGGGACGCACGAGTGGGAGCAGTGCCCGGCGACCTAGCGGACCGTCGCCACACCGCTAGCCGGCGTGTTCGTCGATCAGCGCCGGTACCTGGTTCATGTTGTCGCACTGGGTATACCGTCGTCATCGCGATCGTCGCGGTCTGGAGCGTGTCGCCTGAGAAACCCCTGATGGCCTCGCGCCTGACCTCGCCGGCGGTCACCTCACCCTTCGCCGTCGGGTGGATCCGGTGAGCGATTGCCCGTTCCCGCCCGGCTGTCAGGTGGCCACGAGGAGCGACCTGTACCACGGCGGGGCGGGTTGAAGGCGGTCGCGCTGGACAGGCGCGCTGGCGCCACGGCCGCGCTGAACGGTCAACGCGGGCCGTCCGTGTAGGCAGGCCCGCCGGACGTCGGAACCGGGCCGGCTTCCGCCGGCCACTGAGCGTGACGCTGCAGCGCGGCGAAGTCGAGCACGGTCACGCGACGGCGCCCGGTCTCGACGATCTGCAGCGTGCGTAGCTGCTGGAACGCCTTGCTGACAGCCTCGCGCGACGCGCCGGCCCAGTTGGCCAGCTCCTCCTGCGAGAGTGGCAGGGTGATCTCGATCCCACGGTCGCGTTCAGTGCCGAAGCGCTCGCAAAGCTCCAACAGCCGCTGCGCGAGGCGTCCCGCTACATCCATCGTCGCGAACTGCGTCCGCTGGGCATCCGCGTAGCGCAGGCGGCGCGCAACCATGCGCAGGATCACCAGCGCGATGCGTGGATGCCGATCCAAGAGAGCCAGGAAATCCGAGCGTGAGAGGACCAGCGCTTCCACGCGCTCGAGCGTCGTAACCGTCGTCGAGCGCGGGCTGTTTTCGATCGCGGCGAGCTCGCCGATCAGGTCACCTGGGCCCACAACGCCGAAGATGGCCTCGCGGCCGGACTCGGTGACGGCGATCTTGGCGCGGCCGCGCAGCAAGACCATGACCGATCCGGCCTCGTCGGCCTGGTGTAGGAGCGTGACGTTCGCTCCGTAGGGGCGTCGGAAACCGGCGGCCTGAAATGCGTCCGCCTCCTCGACGGACAGGGACGCGAGGAAACCCTCCGTCGTCATTCGCCAGAGCATCTCATCTCGGGCGTCGTCGCGCCGGACTGTGAACGATTACGCACAACGGCGTGAACCACGACGTGGTCGGGCCGGGCGGTGAACGTGACGATGCGTGCGACACGCATCCATGACCGGAGGAGCGATTCCGTTGCACCGAGGATTGGCAGCACTGAACGTTGTGGCCGCCCTGATCGTGGTGGCGCCGCGGCGTCATCGTCGGAGCACGGGAAGGGGCGCGAGGCGAAGACGGTTCCGGTCTACAGGTCCGCTGGCCGCCAGTCGAAAGAGCACCGGGCGAAGCGATGGGGATCGATTGGATCACGCATGAGCCTCGAAAGCATCTGCAGACGGCTCCATCTTCTCGGCCGAGGCCAGAGCAAGGCCCTGGGACTCGACGGCAAGAGCAGGGATGAGCCCGACTCGATGATCCTGACGGGCGAGATATCACCGGACCCGGTGATGTACATGAGACGCTGGGAGAAGGCGGACGAGACCAGGCTCACGGTGCTCGAGGACACGCGCCAGGCTGCGGTCAACACGCCTCGGAAGCGCCCGACTTAAGGATCTCGAGTTGCCGGACAGTCCGGCGTATCCGGCAGAGCTGAAGGCGAGGGATCGAGGATGGTCGAGGCTCATGAGCCCTGCGAATCGCCGGCGCCGATCGCGCGGGTGACGCCGACGACCGCGATGCGGCGTGATCCGTGAAGCGAAGCCGCGGGTCGCAGCGCCTTTCCGGGGAGTGGGCGCGGCTGGGTTCGAACCAGCGACCTCTCGCGTGTGAGGCAACAGCCCCAATCGCCTCCCGGCCTGAATCGAACAACCGACGATCTCGTGCGGGACCGCGGGCGTCGGCACGGCGACCTCAGCTTCGACGCCGCCCCGGGTGGCCGCGTGTTGTTACGGGGCGGGGTCGAGCCCAGCGGAACCAGCCTGCTTGCCCTCGACGCCGCGGAAGTATCCGCGCAGCCGCGTTGCGGTCAAGTGACCCACTACCGACAGCCGCGCGTACTTCAGATCCGCGAGGCCGCGACGCTGCATACGTCGCACCCAGAGCACGCGAAACGCACGTCTCGCTCCTGCGTGCCATGCAAAGGAACGAGGCGCCGCTGCTCCTTTCGCCTGAGGCTGTCGCACAAACCCCCGGCGAGGCCGCTGGATCGTTTCTAAGGGTGGGTCCCAAAATCGGCCATCGCATCCGTCACGAGACGCGCGTCCGTCCCGAGGTCGTCAGACCAAGCCGCTCTGGTGGCCATCTCCGCGATCGCGCAGCACCTTTTCCGAGACGGCTTTATGCAACAGCCTCGCCTGCTTGGAGCAGTGCCGCAATTGCCTCATTGCGGTAGCGCAGACGACGTACGGTCCTGCTCCGCCGTCGCCGCCGCGACCGCGAGCCGTCACCGGGCGCCGACGCGCCTCACCGGACGATGCGCACGTGCCAGTGGCGCTCTTCCGATCGTCGGCCCGCACGCCCTTTGCAGCGTCGAACTGCCCGGCGGCGCTGCCGCCCGCTCGCATCTCGCGACCCAACTCGGGCGGGGAGGCGACAACGAACGCGGCGCACGTGCCGGTGGCCACGGACCCGTACGACTACGACAACGGTGACGAAGTTGGTCACCGTCGTCGTGCTCACCGGCGTCGCAGCGCCGCTCGTTGCAGACCCGCCAGCGGTCATTGTGATCCCGCCGTTGACGGTGATATCGCAGTTGGCCGTGACCGCACCGCCCACGCCGACGCCGCCAACGCCACCAGCGGCACCGTCGCCGCCGCCTGCGCCTGCGCCGCCGCTACCGCCAGCAGCCGCGTCACCGCCTGCGCCGCCAGCTGCGCCTGCGCCGCCGCTACCGCCAGCAGCCGCGTCACCGCCGTTACCGCCAGCAGCCGCGTCGCCGCCATCGCCACCATCGCCGGTGTTTGAGCCAGCACCGCCAGCGGCGTCGCCGCTGTCACCAGCACCGCCAGCGCCGCCAGCGCCGCCTCCGCTGTAGCCGCCATAGCCGCCAGCACCGCTGTAACCGCCGTACCCACCGGCACCGCTGTAGCCACCGTACCCGCCAGCGCCGCCGTACCCGCCGTACCCGCCAGCGCCACTGTAGCCACCGTACCCACCGGCACCGCCGTAGCCGCCAGCACCGCCGTACCCGCCAACGCCGCCGGTGCCCGCGCCGCCGGTGGCGTAGCAGCCGGGAATGTCCTGGGCCAAGGCCGGGGCAGGCAGGAGGAGGGCTCCGATCAGGACGCTCAAGACGAGACCCATCCGTCGTGCTGACACTGATTTCACTCCCTTTCGATGTCGTTGCAGTTCCAGGGTCGTTGCAACGTGTGCGGTATCGAGCTTCATGTTTCTTCGTTGCCAGGCCCAATCCTGCGGGACTCGCGCGTGCGAGCTGCACCCGCTCGTCGGACCAGCTTGCGGTAGGCATCCCACTCGAGACTTGACCGCTCGCTGCTGCCTTCGCCTGCTAGCACTATCTCGACCGCTGCTGTGAGCACTGCGGATCTCCTCCCTGGTGGGCGTCAGGTTGTCTCCTGCAACCCTTCAAGACAGGGCGAGCGGCCGGCGGGTTACAAACTTCTGGGCCGTGGGCTGTAACCGAGCTCGACCGGGCTCGGTCCTATCCAAGAAATGGGTGTGTCGAGAGCTGGCCCGCGTGGGTAATGGCAGCGCGATGGACCCCGACCGGGAGTTGGTCGATCGCACGGTGGCGGGCGACCTCACGGCTTTCGAAACGCTTGTCGAGCGCCACCGAGATGTGGTCTATCGCGTGGCAGCCCGCACGGTCGGTCCCGCCGAAGCCGAGGACGTGAGCCAGGACGCGTCCTTCGCGCCTTCCACCGGCTTCGGGGATTTCGCGGAGACGCACCGTTTCGCGCGTGGCTACTCCGAATCACACACAACGCGGCGCTGAATCAGGCGGCGCGACAGCGACCGGAGCCGGTCGAAGCGCTCGACCCTATGGTCGAGGCGCGCGATGCAGAGCGGGAACGCACGCCCGCGGACGTGCTGGAGGGACACGAACGGCGGCAGCGGCTGGAGGCGAAGCTGCGGCTGCTCGCCACGCCTCATCGCGTGGTGCTCATGCTCCGCGATAGCGGCCAAGCCCGGACCCAGTGGTGCTTCCCATGCAACTCGGCACTCGCGCGGTCCGTTCGCCCGATCGCCGGGCGCTGCTGCATTCGCCTGACAGCCTGACAGCGGCACTCACGGCCGGGGAGCGCGCGCTACCGCGTTTGCCTCTGAGCGGCAGCGCGATACCCATCCCGAAGTCGAACGCCCGGCTGCTTATGCATTACGCCGCGCTCGCGGCAGCTTTGCGGGCGCCGAGTGTCAGCACGAGGAACCCGATGCCGGTCAGGAGAAGTGCGATACCCATCACGATCGAGAAGAGCGCGACCTGCTGGGCGAAGTACGAGGTATTCAGCGCTGTCGACAGCGCCGTGGCGGTCACCCAGACGTTCCGGGCGGCGTTCGGGACGGGTTTACCGGTCTCCGGGTCCTTTGCGGCCTCCGCTTCGTCCGACGTCTCCTCGCCAGACTCGGTGAGGAACTGACCCATCTCGGAATAAACCCGCCCCCCGGTGCCTTCGAGGGCGTGGATCCGGAGGTACTCGGCGAAGCACTTCGCCTCGGAGCCGCTGTCGATGCGCTCGTCGGCGACGTCGCAGGTCGGGACCTCGACGTCGAGGTTGGCCTCCTCGATGCCCGGGCGTATCCCCTCGGGGCTCATGTCCGGTGAGCCGGTGATCTTCTCCTGCTCGATTTGCTGCGTGACGTCGCTTCGGCCCACGGTGCCGATGATGATCGCGCCGACACCAACGGCGATGAGGATGAGGCTGGCAACGATGCCGCCGAGGCTGAATACGCGATTCACAAGGTTCCCCTGATCGGAATTCCTGGCGTATAGCTACGCGGTCGGCGGTCTGGCTCCTGCTAAGTGGCGTGCCGTGTCCGGCAGGAGCCTTGTCCGCGAGTGCTGCTTCCGCCTGTAGGAGCGGCCTCCCCCACGGCGCGCCCGCTGCTGCTCATGCCTGAGGCTGTCGCACAAACCCCCGGCGAGGCCACTGGATCGTTTCTAAGGGTGGCTTCCGAAATCGCCCATCTTGTTCGTCATGAGCAACCGGTTCGTCGCAAGGTCGCCCCGCACGGCAGCTCTCGCATGCATCTCCGCGAGCGCGCTGCGCGCTTTCTCCGACGGCTTTATGCGACAGCCTCGCCTCGAAGCGGTAGCGCGGCTTCACGTGGTTCGCTAGCGGGCTCGACTTGCTGCCGGAAGCAGGTCCTAGCGCGTGGCGACGTATGCGTAGTAGTTGCAGGCGGCGAAGAACACGCCGTCGTCGGACGCGCGGCGCAGCCCGTCCATCCAAGCCTCCACGTGCGCGGCCGGGATGAGCCCGGAGCGCGCGACGAGCGGCGCGTAGGATTCGGCCGCTCCCAAGAAGAACGTGGACTGTCCGATGTCGGCGTAGACGTGGGCGTCGACCTCAACCAGCTGGAGTCCGGCGTCACGCAGCAGGCCGGGCATGTCGCGCATTACGCGCGGTTTGGACACGACGGCGGCGAGGATGGCGTCCTCCATCTGGCTGGCGATCGCGTGATCGCTGTAGCCGAAGGTCCACGACGCGTAGTCGCCGTCGAAGGCGGCGAACACGCCACCCGGGCGAAGGACTCGTGCCGCCTCTTTCAGGACGGTGAGCGGATCGGTGACGTGACTCATCGTGGTGTGCGCGACAACGGCGTCCACGCTGGCGTCGGGTACGTCGAGATCGTGCGCGTCCCCGACGCGGAAGTCGATGGACTCGCCGACGTCTTCCTCGTCTGCCAAGCGCTGTGCGACCTCGATTAGCCTCGATCCACCGATTGTGTAGGGCGGTTCCGTCCGGTCTGGGATGAAGAATGACCCCCTGAGCAGGGGAAAAGCGACCGATTCGGGCGGTCGCGTCCTGCGTCAGGGGGTCACCTTGATGGTGCACGATGACGAGCCGGTCGGACTGGACGTATTGAAGGTCGAGTTTCGACGATGAGCGAGCGGTCTCGCACGCTGGCGTGATGGTCGTGGCGACGCTCGCCCAGCGGCTGGGGATCGAGGCGCTGGCGGGTGATCTGGTTCGGCTGCGGCGCGAGCCGCCGGGGGCGGCGAACGCGGGCCGCAAGGTGCTGGCGCTGATCTACGCGATGGTGCTCGGTGCCGACAGCATCGACGACTGTGACGTGCTCAGGGCCGGTCGCACGGGCCGGCTGCTGGGGGGCTGGATCCCCGCGCCGTCCACGCTTGGCACGTTCCTGCGCGCGTTCACCTTCGGGCACGTGCGCCAGCTCGACAAGCTGCTCGGCCAGGCGCTCGAGCGGGCCTGGAAGGCGGGCGCCGGCCCGGGCGGCGGGCGGCTGGTGATCGATGTCGACAGCTTCGTCGGCGAGGTCTGCGGGCGGCTCAAGCAGGGCGCCGCCTACGGCTACACGCAGCTGTTGGGCTACCACCCGATCCTCGCCACGCGGGCCGACACGCGCGAGGCGCTGCACATCCGCCTCAGGAAGGGGTCGGCGAACACGCAGAAGGGGATGCTGCGCTTCACAGACGAGCTGGTCGCGCGCGTCGAGCGCGCCGGCGCGAGCGGCGTCAAGCTGTTGCGGGCGGACTCCGGGTTCTGGAACACCAAGGTCTTCGAGCGCCTCGAGCGGGCGGGCTGGCAGTACTCGATTGGGGTGCGGATGATCAAGACCGTCCGCGCCGCCGTCGAGGCGATCGACGAGGACGCCTGGCAGAGCATCGACTACCCCGACGAGGGCGAGGCGCAGATCGCCGAGACCGTCCACGGCGGCCGGCGCCTGATCGTCAGGCGCACCCGGCTGCTCGGCCCGCAGGCCGAGCTGTGGCCCGACTGGCGCCACTTCTGCTTCATCACCAATCGCGATCAGGACATCGCGCTCGTCGAGGCCGAGCACCGCGATCACGCCGTCGTCGAGCAGGTCATCGCAGACCTCAAGGACCAGGCGCTTCGCGCACTTCCCCTCCGGGCGCTTCAACGCCAACGCGGCGTGGACGGTGCTCGGCGTCGCTGGCGCACAACCTGCTGCGCTGGACGCAGCTGCTCGGCCTGCCCGACACGACCGTCCGCGCCGCCCGCACGCTGCGCCGCCGGCTGCTTGAGATCCCCGGTCGCCTGACCCGCCACGCGCGCGGCTGGACGCTGCACCTCCCGGCCCGCTGGCCCTGGCACGGCGACTACATCAACGCGCTCAACCGCCTCCGCGCGCTCCCCGCCGCCGCCTGACGGCACTCCGCGCGCCCCGCCGAAGACCAATGCGCATCTCCGCCCGCCGGGCACGACCACCGCCGCCCACCAACACCCCCCAACGCCTCCGCCGAAGCGCCACCAAGGCCACGACGACCCGATCCCAGCTCCCGCGCAACCCCCGCGGCGCCACCAAGCCGCCGCGCACCCCGGTTCGCCTCACCCAGCCACCCGAGGCGGGACTCTGCTCGATACCGGTCACCCGGCCGGAGAACCCTTCGCCCGCTGCCAGCGCTCGCGCCACGACGCCGGTGCCGCAACCAAGGTCGAGCACGTGCGCAATCGGCGCAAGGGCCATCTTGGCGACGTAGGCGTCCCGGTAGCCGACGAACTTCGGGTCCCGGCCACGGAACTCCAGACGCTCGACGAAGCGCTCAAGGGTCGCCTCATCCTGCTCGTTGATGAACTCCATCGCGTCGCGAGTAGTCATTGCGCGTCCCCTCGAAAAGATCTGAGACGGACGGTAGCCCACCCCCGACTCCGCGCGTATGCCGCTACCGCAACGCCTGCGCCTCGCCACTGCAGTCCCGCACGGATCGGATCAGCTGCGCTGCTGCTTTCGCCTGATAGGAGCGGCCCTGCGCCGACTTTCTCCGCTCGGCCGCGGACCACCTCAGTCGCCGGTAACGACGCGCAGCTTCGGCCGGTTCTGTTCCGCCTCGAGGATCGCCGCCTGCCACTTGCCCGGAAGATCCTCAAAGCCGTTCGCGTCGAGCAGCGCCTCGTGGAACTCGCGGCTGATCCGCGTCCATCTCGCAGAGCGGCGGGTAGGCGACGACCTTTCCAACGCGGTGGCTTAGCTCGGCGTTCGCCACTAGCGGAGGGTACAAACGCCCTGAGAGCCGGGCGCGTGATTAGCCATCCAGGCTCCCTTTTGCGTCGAATAGCTTTCTCCGTTGCTTCTACCCCACCCAAGGGACCTTGATGCAGCGCGCAGCAATTGCGTGTCGGGCCTGACACCCCGGGCACATAGCCCCTGACACAGCGTGACCGCGCGTCGCGCGCCAAGAGAGAGGAGCTATCCCAATGGGTGCCAAGACTGATCGTGCCAAGGGTCGCCTGAAGGAAGGCGTCGGCGGTCTCACCGACAACAAGCGGCTGAAGGACAAGGGCCGCGCCGACTCGGCAGCGGGCACAGCCAAGAAGAAGGCCGGCCGCGCCACCGACAAGGTCAAGAAGACCCTCGACTAGTCAGAGGCCGCGGGCGCACTCGCGCGACTTCGACGCAGGGCGCGCCCCGACGGCGCTCGTGTTGTGCTCGAGAGCCAGCCGGGGCTGAGGCGCCGCGCATGTCGCCGTGGGCGCCGGGTACGAGCCCGCGGCGGGGCCCGTCACTCCCCGCTGGGCGTAGCGGCTGCGCCCTCGTGTCCCCTCGAGAGACGGGCCCCGCGCGTTCATCTTTCCACGTTGACTTCCACAGCGGCGGAGCCGGGATGCGGCGGGACGGGGTAGCGGACACAGCCGCTCCCCGCAGCCCGCCACGGCAAGGATGAGCCGCTACAAGCACAAGGGCGGCACAAGAGAAAGTTCGCCCCAGGGTCCATCGCGCCATAGGGTCGGTCTTGGCGTAGCGCTACCGCAGCTTGTAGAGGCTCGAGTCCGTCCCACCCACATACACCGACCCCTTGAAGACGCCGATGCTCCGGGCAGTGAGGGGAGCCGTGGCGAGACTGTTCCAAGTGACGAGGTCGCGGCTCTTCCTGACTTGCCCATCGGTGGCGAGCGTGTAGATCGTGTCGCCGGCGATCTTGAAGTCATATATCAGCCATGGCAGCACGACCTGGGTAGTCACACCGTCGAAGGCCTTGAGCAAGTGGAAGGACCATCCAGCGTGCACTCCCCCGTGGTAGACCAGCCTGCCGGCAAAGAGCTCCGCGTGGTTGAACGTCCCGAGGCTCGGCCCATCGGACCAGCTCGTTCCGTCGAAGACCTTGGAGGTCGGGTGCACAGAGCCGTAGTAGTCCCTTGCCTGCACATAAAGCTTGCCCTGGTAGACGGCGGCGCCATAGAAGCGGGCGAAGTCCCCCGCGACGCTGCTGATCGGCGCGACCGAGAGCAACCGCTTCCAGGTCACGCCTCTGTCGAGGCTCCGCCAGACCGCCGCCGTGCCATCCCAGGCCGCTCCGACGAGCCAGAGGTCGGAGCCCGTCAGGCTCGCGACATCGTAGACATGCGCGGCGCCGACGACCGTCGGGTTGGTCCAGCTCGTGCCACCAGCGACGCTCGAACCCATTGCGAAGTCCGAGCTGATGCGCGGGTCAGTCGAGGGAATGTAGAGATTCCCGTCGATCACCCTGAAGGTCCAAACGGCCTCGGTATCGGCATTCAGCTCAGGCGCCGACCGGAAGCCGCTACGGTCGAACGGCGTCAAGGCGATCGGGCCCGTGTTGGCGGTGTAGTCACCGAAGCCGCTGTAGAGCTTGCCGTTCCAGCTCTGGAGCGTCACGACCGCCTTGCCGGTTGCCGTCGGCTGGAGCCACGCTTGGGGGTGAGTGGCCACGCGGACGAAGCGGCGCTCTCCGATGGCGGACGGGGACACCAGCAGACCTACGGTTACGACGAGGGCGAGAGCGGCGAGCATGCGCCCGCCGACGCGGCCACCACGACGGTCTCCGACACCCAAACTACGAACCGCCAACCGATTCTCCAGGCCTTCGAGGCTGCGTCCAAGTGTGATTACCAAGGGGCGCCTGTCAACGCCTGGTCCGACAGAAGGCCCCCTAAAGGACCGAAAGCACACCGAATCCTGTGCAGCCATCGACCGCGCGCGGCGACGTCGTCCGGGCGGCACGCTGACAAATGCGCTCTGTGCCGTAGCGCAGGAGCGGAGCCGATCCGACACAACGCCAACTTCCAGTTCAAGTAGCGGTCCGTTCCAGGCCCGCTGCCGAACAAAGGCGGCGGGCCTGGGCCGACCGGGCGACTCACCGACGCAGAACGTCAGCGAGTTCCGCTCTCCTCAGGTTCCGGCATGAAGCTCCGCCGTGGTCAATACCACTTGCCGCGGGCGAATCCCCCGAAGGCGATCAGTCCGACTAACACGATGATCAGCCCGATCCAGAGGCTCCAAACGAACATCAGCACGATCCCGACGATGACGATGATGCCTCCGAGGGATATGCCTGCGATCCCGCCACGGTCCTTATCCACGTCTCTGTCCTCCGCGCTTGGCGTCCATTCGAAGCGTACTTCGGCGGCGGTCGGCGTCAACCTCCATGCCGCCAACTCCGGCGCCGTCCCTGCCACC
>CAWIGR010000008.1:0-27486 GCA_963835705.1 uncultured Thermoleophilaceae bacterium | reverse complement strand
CGCGCGCGTCGAGGGTCTCCTTGACCTCCTCGATCGACTTGCGGCCGAAGTTCGGGATCGCCGCCAGCTCGGACTCGGACTTCTGCACCAGGTCGCCGACCGTCTGGATGCCGGCGCGCTTGAGGCAGTTGTACGAGCGCACGCCCAGCTCGAGCTCCTCGATCAGGATGTCGTCCATCCCGCCGGCGCCCGGCGCACCCGCGCCGTCGCCGCCGAGGCCCTCGGCCCCGGCCACGAGCGCCGCGCCCTGGTCGCGCAGGGCCTCGACGCGGTCGGCGTCGGTGAAGATCGCCAGGTACTTGATGAGGATCTCGGCGGCCTCGCGCAGCGCCGTCTGCGGGTCGAGCGAGCCGTCGGTCTCGATGTCGATCGTGAGCTTGTCGAAGTCGGTCTTCTGGCCGACGCGGGCGGCGTCGACGGAGTACGCCACGCGCTTCACGGGCGAGAAGATCGAGTCGATCGGGATCACGCCGATCGGCTGGTCGGGTGTCTTGTTGTCCTCCGCGGGCGAGTAGCCGCGGCCGTGGCCGACCGTCAGGTACATCTCGAGCTTGGTCTTCTTCTCGAGCGTCCCGATGCGGACCTCGGGGTTGAGGATCTCGACGCCGGAGGGCAGGTCGATGTCGCCCGCGGTCACGTCACCGGGGCCGGTCACGACGAGCGGGGCCTCGATCTCGGCCGCATCCGAGTGCATGCGGCAGACGATCTCCTTCAGGTTGAGGACGATGTCGGTCACGTCCTCCTTGACCCCGTTGATGGTGGAGAACTCGTGCGCGACCCCCTCGATGCGGACGCTGGTCACCGCCGCCCCGGCCAGCGACGACAGCAGCACGCGGCGAAGCGAGTTGCCGAAGGTGTAGCCGAAGCCGCGGTCCAGCGGCTCGATGGTGAAGGTCCCGCGGTTGTCTTCGACCTTCTCGGCGGAAATTTGGGGAGTCTGAAACTCGATCATGAGAGAGGGATTTCCTTCGCTTGTGTTCGCCCCACACCCCTGCGTGGGCGGGTGCGAGTCTGGTCCTACTTCGAGTAGAGCTCGACGATGAGCTGCTCCTGGACCGGCGAGGTGATCTCCGCCCGCTCTGGCAGGCGGAGGACCTTCGCGGTCAGCCCGTCGTGGTCTGCCTGCAACCACGCCGGGACTACAGAGGTGAGCTCGGTGGCGTCGCGGACGACGGTCTCGACGGGAGCACTCGGCTTCATCGTGATCACGTCGTCGTCGCGCAGCTGGTAAGAGGGAATGTCGACCCGGCGGCCGTTGATCGCCCAGTGGCCGTGGCGGATCATCTGCCGCGCCTGGCGCCTGGAGGCCGCGAAGCCGAGCCGCACGAGCACGTTGTCGAAGCGCGACTCGAGCAGGCGCAGCAGGTTCTCGCCGGTCACACCGGGCTGCCGGCTGGCCTTGGCGTAGTAGTTGCGGAACTGCTTCTCGAGCACGCCGTAGTAGCGGCGCGCCTTCTGCTTCTCGCGCAGCTGCACCCTGTACTCCGACTGGCGCGAGCGGCCACGGCCGTGGTCGCCGGGCGGGTAGTTGCGCCGCTCGACGCCGCACTTGTCGGTCAGGCAGCGCTCCCCCTTCAGGAACAGCTTCTGGCCCTCGCGGCGGCACTGCTTGCACTGGGGGCCGGTGTCGCGGGCCATCCTCAGACCCTCCTTCGCTTGCGCGGCCGGCAGCCGTTGTGTGCCTGCGGGGTCACGTCCCTGATCGAGGTGATCTCGAGCCCGGCGGCCTGCAGCGACCGGATCGCCGTCTCACGGCCGGAACCGGGGCCCTTCACGAACACCTCGACCTTCTGAAGGCCGTGCTCCATCCCCTTGCGCGCCGCGGCGTCGGCGGTGACCTGCGCCGCGAACGGGGTGGACTTGCGCGACCCCTTGAAGCCGGCGCCGCCGGCCGACTCCCACGCGATCACGTTGCCGTCCTTGTCGGTCAGCGACACGATGGTGTTGTTGAAGCTCGTCTTGATGTGCGCCTGGCCGAAGGGCACGTTCTTGCGAACGCGCCTGCGGCCACGCGGCCTGCGGGGCTGCGGCATCTAACTCCTCACCTCAGTGCTTCCTGATCTTCTTCTTGCCGCCGCCCATCGCGGACCCGCGCTTGGGACCCTTCCGTGAACGGGCGTTCGTCTTGGTGCGCTGGCCGTTGGCCGGCAGGCCGCGCCGGTGGCGCAGGCCCTTGTACGAGCCGATCTCCATCAGCCGCTTCACGTTCTGCGAGCGCTCGCGCCGGAGGTCTCCCTCCACGAGCAGGTCGTCGACCTTCTCGCGCAGCTGGCGCACCTCGTCCTCGGTGAGGTCCTTGACCTTGGTGTTGGGATCGACTCCCACCTCGGTGAGGACCTGGTTCGAGGTCGACCGGCCGACGCCGTAGATGTAGGTGAGGCCGATCTCGGCGCGCTTGTTGAGAGGGATGTTGATGCCTGCGATTCGCGCCATACCTAACCCTGCCGCTGCTTGTGACGGGGGTTCTGACAGATCACCAAGACCGCACCGCCGCGGCGGATGACCTTGCACTTCTCGCACATGGGCTTGACTGATGCGCGGACCTTCATAGCTCCGGAATCCGGGGGACGTATCGAAACGAGGGACGGCGCGGCAGCCCAGGAGACGGCCACGCGCCGACGGATAAGAGTAGCAGCCGCTAGGCGGATGCCGCCGCTGCCGTCACGCCGCTCTCGACGACCTCGTGCCAGGGCGTGAGGATGCGCGGCCCGTCCCCCGTGATGGCGACGGTGTGCTCGAAATGGGCGGCCAGCGAGCCGTCCTGGGAGTACACGGCCCAGTTGTCGGAGCCCATCCGGACGTGGTGGCTGCCGGCGTTCACCATCGGCTCGATGGCGAGCACCATTCCCTCCTCCAGCTCCGGGCCGGTGCCCGCGTCGCCGAAGTTCGGGATCTGGGGGTCCTCGTGCATGTCGCGCCCGATCCCGTGGCCGACCAGGGACCGGATCACGGAGAAGCCGTCCGCTTCGACGCGGGTCTGGACGGCGTGCGACACGTCCCCGAGCCGGTTCCCGACCTGGCACTGGTCCACGGCCGCGAACAGCGAGGCGCGCGTGGTCGCGAGGAGGCGCGAGGCGATCGGCGTGACGTTCCCGATCGGATGGGTGATCGCCGCGTCGGCCACCCAGCCGTTGAAGATGACCCCGATGTCGACCGAGAGGATGTCGCCCCGGTTCAGCCTGTAGGAGCCCGGGATCCCGTGCACGACCATCGAGTTGGGGGACGCGCAGATCGAGCCGGGAAAGCCCCGGTAGCCCTTGAAGGCCGGCTCCGCGCCCTGCGAGCGGATGAACCGCTCGGCCGCCTCGTCCAGCTCGGCGGTGGTCACGCCGGGGCGCGCCTTGGAGCGCAGGATCTCGTGGCAGCGCACGAGGATCCGGCCGGCGGCGGCCATCCTGTCGATCTCGTCGGGCGTCTTTTGGAGGATCACGAGTCCTAGATCTCCGCTTCGAGGGCTAGCGTGGCCAGTGTGGCACGAATGCGGCTGTGAACCTCGTCCGGCGAGCGCGTTCCGTCGAAGCGGCGCAGCAGACCGCGCTCCTCGTACCACTCGACCAGCGGCTCCGTCTGTTCGTGGTACTCGGACAGGCGCTTCCGGATCGTCTCCGGCTTGTCGTCGTCGCGCTGGACGAGGCGCGAGCCGTCCTGGTCGCAGACGCCCTCGTTCTTGGGCGGGTCGAACTCCAGGTGGTAGACGTGGCCGGACTTCACGCAGGTGCGCCGCCCCGACAGGCGGCGGATGACCTCCTCGTCGGGCGCCTCGATCAGCAGCGCCGCGGTGAGCGGCCGGCCCCGCTCGTCGAGCGCGGCCTCGAGCATCTCGGCCTGGCCGATCGTGCGCGGGAAGCCGTCGAGCAGGAAGCCGTCGTCGGCGTCGCCGGTGTCGAGCCGCTCCGCGATCACGCCGCAGATGAGCTGGTCGGGCACGAGCTCCCCGCGCTCCATGTAGCTCTTCGCCTCGCGGCCCAGCTCGCTCCCGTTCCCGACCGCCTCGCGCAGGATGTTGCCGGTGGCGTAGTAGGGCAGGCCGAAGTCGTCCACCAGGCGTTCCGCCTGTGTCCCCTTCCCGGCCCCCGGCGGGCCGAGGAGGACCAGGTTCCGCTCGCTCACTTCAGGAAGCCCTCGTAGTTCCGCATCATCAGCTGCGCCTCGAGCTGCTTCATCGTGTCGAGCGCCACGCCCACCACGATCAAGATCGAGGTGCCGCCGAAGTAGAAGTTCGCGGACGTCTGGTTGAGCAGCACCGTCGGGAGGGCCGCGACGGCCGCGAGGTAGAGCGCGCCCGGGAAGGTCAGCCGCGCGAGGATGCGGTCGAGGTATTCGGCCGTGGGTCTGCCTGGCCTCACCCCCGGGATGAAGCCGCCGTACTTCTTCAGGTTGTCGGCCTGCTCCACCGGGTTGAACGTGACCGCGGTGTAGAAGTAGGTGAAGATGATGATGAAGAAGCACTCGCCGAGCAGATAGGCCCAGCCGTTGGGGTTGAAGAAGACCGAGAAGTCCTGCGCCCAGCTCGCCTGGCTGAGCTCGCCCACCGTGGGCGGGAAGGCCATCAGCGACGCAGCGAAGATCACCGGGATCACGCCGGCCATGTTCACGCGCAGCGGCAGGTAGGTGGACCCGCCGCCGGCCATGCGGCGGCCCACGACCCGCTTCGCGTACTGCACCGGGATGCGGCGCTGGCCCTCCTGCATGAAGACCACGGCGGCGATGATCGCCAGCGCCATGAACGGCATGATCACCTTGAAGACCTGGTCGGGGTTGTTCCACCAGCTGACGATGCCGTCGGGCAGCCCGGCCACGATCGAGGCGAAGATCATCAGCGAGATGCCGTTCCCGATGCCGCGCTGGGTGATCAGCTCGCCGAGCCACATCAAGAGGACGCAGCCCGCGGTGAGCGTCATCACGATCACGAAGACGCGGCCGAAGGTGAAGTTGTCGACCACCTCGGTGCCGCCGCTCGAGAAGGTCCGGAAGAGGAAGACGTAGCCGATCGACTGGCCGAATGCGAGTCCGACGGTCAGGTAGCGCGTGTACTGCGTGATCTTCTGCTGGCCGACCTCGCCCTCCTTGCGGAGCTTGTCGAGGGCCGGGATCACCACCGTCAGCAGCTGCAGCATGATCGAGGCGGTGATGTAGGGCATGATCCCGAGCGCGAAGATCGCGAAGCGCTGCAGGGAGCCGCCGCTGAACAGGTTGAGGAAGCCGAGGACGTTCGAGCCCTGGAAGTTCTCGGCGATGTCCTCGACCGCCTCGATGTTGATGCCGGGCGCCGGGATGTACGCGCCGACCCGGTAGAGCAGGAGCATGGCCGCGGTGAAGGCCAGCTTCTTCCGGATGTCGGCCACCCGGAACGCGTTCAGGAACGTCCTGAGCACCGGGCTACTCCTCGATCGGCTGGCAGGTCCCGCCCGCGGCTTCGATCTTCTCGCGGGCCGACTTCGAGAAGCGATGGGCGTGCACGGTGAGCGGCTTGTTCAGCTCGCCGTCGGCGAGCACCTTCACCGGCACGTCGCGGCGCGTGGCGAGCCCGGCCTCGCGGAGCGAGTCCGGCGTGACCTCGGCGCCCGAGTCGAAGCGCTCCTCGAGGTCCCTCAGGTTCACCGGCTGCGTGCGGGTGCGGAACTTCTCGAACGGCATCGACTTCTTCATCGTCGGGCCGCGCAGCTTGCGCATCCGCATGTGGATCGGGTTCTGCCCGCCCTCGAAGCGCACGCGCCGCTTGTTGCCCGAGCGCGCGCCCGCGCCCTTGTGGCCGCGGCCGGAGGTCTTGCCGTAGCCCGAGCCCTCGCCGCGGCCGATCCGCTTGCGCTGCTTGCGCGAGCCGCGCGCCGGCTTCAGCGAGTGGAGCCCGATCCGATCGTTCTCAGCCATCGGTCACCCGTACGAGATGGCTGACGGAGTCGACCAGTCCCCGCACGGCCGGATTGTCCTCGCGCTCTGTGCTGCGGCCGATCTTGCCGAGGCCGAGCGTCCTGAGCGTGGCCCGCTGGCTCGGGTTGGACCCGTTCGCGGACTTGATCTGGGTGATGTGGAGCGTGGCCATCAGGCGGGCGTCTCCTCCGCCTCCGCGGCAGGCTCTTCTTCCTCGGGCGCGGGCGTGTCCTCCGCCGAGGCCGGCTCCTCCGCCGCGGGCGTCTCCTCCGCTGCCGGCACCTCGTCGGTCTCCGGCTCGCGGCCGTCCAGCCCGAGCACCTCGGCCACCGTCAGGCCGCGGAGCTCCGCAACCTGCTTGGGGTCGCGCAGCGTCTGGAGCCCGTTCACGGTCGCCTTGACCAGGTTGATCGGGTTCTGGCTGCCGAGCGACTTCGAGAGCACGTCGTGGATGCCGGCCAGCTCGAGCACCGCGCGTACGCCGCCGCCGGCGATCACGCCGGTACCGGGCGAGGCCGGCTTGAGCAGCACGCGGGACGCGGAATGCACGCCAACAACCTCGTGGGTGATCGTCGAGCCGTGCATCGGCACCTTGAAGAGTCCCTTGCGGGCGCGCTCGACACCCTTCTGGATCGCCACCGGGACCTCGTTCGCCTTGCCGTAGCCCACGCCCACCTGCGACTTCTCGTCGCCCACCACCACAAGCGCGGTGAACGAGAAGCGCCGGCCGCCCTTGACGACCTTGGCGACGCGGTTGATCTCGACGACCCGCTCCTGCAGGTCGGAGCCGCGGTCGCGTGGCCCGCGGTCGCGTGTCCTGTCCCTAGAGGCCATGTGAACCGTTCACCGTAGCGATCGCAGTGCGCGAGGAGCCGGGCTCGGCCCGGATCGGAGCGATAGTCATCAGAACTTCAGCCCGCCCTCGCGCGCGCCGTCGGCGAGCGCCTTGACCTTGCCGTGGTAGCGATAGCCGCCGCGGTCGAAGATGCAGGTCTCCACACCGGCCGCCTTGGCGCGCTCGGCCAGCAGCTCGCCGGCCTTCTTGGCCTGCTCCATGCGCGCGAGCGACTTCAGGTCGGCCTCCAGCCAGTTGACCGCGGCCACGGTGTGGCCCTGCACGTCGTCGATGAGCTGGGCCTGGATGCCGCGGTTGCTGCGAAACACCGACAGGCGCGGGCGATCGGCGGTGCCGCGCACCTTCGCGCGCACACGCCGGCGGCGGCGCAGCCGGGACTGGGGCTTGGTCTGGAGGCTCATGCGCGCTTGCCGACCTTCCGGGCCACGTACTCGCCCTCGTAGCGGATCCCCTTGCCCTTGTAGGGCTCGGGCGGGCGCTTCTTGCGAATGTTGGCGGCCACCTCGCCCACCACCTGCTTGGAGATCCCGCGCACCACGATGCGGGTGGGCATCGGCACCTCGAAGTCGATCCCCTCGGGCGCGTCCATCTCCACCGGGTGCGAGTAGCCGAGCGCCAGCACGAGCTTCTTGCCCTGGAGCTGCGCGCGGTAGCCGACGCCCTGGATCTCGAGGCGCTTCTCGTAGCCGTTGGTCACGCCCTCGACCATGTTCGCGATCAGGCTGCGCGTGAGGCCGTGCAGGGCGCGGTGCTCGCCGCGGTCGGTCGGGCGGCTGACGACGATCTCGCCGTTTTGCTGCTCCACCCCGATGTCGCGCGACACGCGCTCCTGGAGCTCGCCCTTGGGGCCCTTCACCTTCACGAGCTGCGGCTCGATCGTGATCTCGACGCCGTCGGGCACCGGGATGGGCTGCTTGCCGATTCTGCTCATGGCGCGGCTACCAGACTCTCGCCACCAGCTCGCCGCCGACGCCCTCGCGCCGCGCGTCGTGGCCGGTCATGACGCCCTTCGAGGTCGACACGATCGCCGTGCCCATGCCGCCGTAGATCCTGGGTACGTCGGCCGCCGTGACGTAGTGGCGCCGGCCGGGCTTCGAGAGCCGCTCGATGCCGAGGATGACGGGCTTGCGGTCCTCGGTGTACTTGAGGCGCACGCGCAGGACCTTGCCGACGCGGGCGGTGTCCGTCTCGTAGTCGTCGATGTAGCCCTGCTCCTTCAGGATGCGCGCGATCTCCGTCTTGAAGGAGGAGGCGGGCATCTCGACCTCGTCGTGGTCGGCCCGCAGTCCGTTGCGGATACGGGTCAGGAAGTCGGCTATCGGATCGGTCTGCACGGCTACCAGCTCGACTTCGTGAGGCCGGGGATCATGCCCTCGTGGGCGATCTCGCGCAGGCAGATCCGGCACAGGCCGAACTTCCTGATGTAGGCGCGCGGGCGACCGCACCGCTTACAGCGGTTGTAGTTGCGTGTCTTGTACTTGGAGCCGCGCTGCTGGCGGACCTTCTGTGACGTCTTAGCCATCTACTCCTGTGCCTCTTCGGCCTCTTCCTCTTCCTCGTCCTCGCGGACGGGCTTCTCGTACGCCTCGGGGTTCTCTTCCTTGAGCGCCTCGAGCGCTGCCTGCTCGGCCTCGGCGCGCTGGCGCGCCTCCTCCTTGCGCGCCTCCTCGGCGGCCGCCGCCTCCGCCTCGAGGTCCTGGCCAGGTGCGCCCTCGCGCGCGAACGGCATGCCGAGCGCGCGCAGCAGAGTGTAGGCCTCCTCGTCGGTCTTGGCCGTGGTGGTGATCGTCACGTCGAGACCGCGCACCTGATCGATCGCGTCGTAGTCGATCTCCGGGAAGATGATCTGCTCGCGCACGCCCATCGAGTAGTTGCCGCGCCCGTCGAAGGAGCGAGGGTTGAGGCCGCGGAAGTCGCGGATGCGCGGAATCGAGATCGAGGTCAGGCGGTCGAGGAACTCCCACATCCGTGCGCGGCGCAGCGTGACGCTCACGCCCACCGGCATCCCCTCGCGCAGCTTGAAGGCGGCGATCGACTTGCGCGCGCGGCGGACGCTCGGGGCCTGGCCCGCGATCGTGGCGAGCTGCTCGCTGGCCGCATCGAGCATGTTCGAGTCCTGCTTGGCCTCGCCGACGCCCATGTTGAGCGTGATCTTCGTGACGCGCGGCACCTCCATCATCGAGGAGTAGCCGAACCGCTCCTTGAGGGTCGCGCGGACCTCGCTCTCGTACTGCTCCTTCATGCGCGGCGGTACCTGAGTCTGCGCCTCCATCAGTCGATCTCCTTGCCGGTCTTCTTCGAGATGCGCCGCCGGCGGTTGCCGTCGCGCGTGATCCCGACGCGGGTCGGCTCGTTCGACTCGATGTCCACGAGCATCACGTTGGAGACGTGGATCGGGCCCTCCTTCTCGACGATGCCGCCGAGCTCCTGCGAGCGCTGGGTGTCGCGCAGCGTGCGCGGGCGCGTGTGGCGCTTGATGATGTTCGCGCCCTCCACGTAGACCTTGTCCTTCTTCGGGTCCACGCGCAGCACGCGGCCGCTGCGGCCCTTGTCCTTGCCGGCGATGATGCGGACGGTGTCGTCGCGGCGGATCTTCATCGTCAGAGCACCTCCGGGGCGAGGGAGACGATCCTCATGAAGTTGCGGTCGCGCAGCTCGCGCGCCACGGGGCCGAAGATGCGGGTGCCGCGCGGGGTGTTGGCCTGGTCGAGCAGCACCACGGCGTTCTCGTCGAAGGCGATGTAGGTGCCGTCGTCGCGGCCGAACTCCTTCTTGGTGCGAACCACCACGGCCTTCACGACCTCGCCCTTCTTGACGGAGCCGTGCGGGATCGCCTGCTTGACGGTGCAGACGATGATGTCGCCCACGCCCGCGTAGCGGCGCTTGGAGCCTCCGGCCACGCGGATGCAGAGCACCTCGCGGGCGCCGGTGTTGTCGGCCACCTTGAGGCGGGACTCCTGCTGGATCACCGGACGGCCTCCGCGCGGACGAGACGAGTGGAGGTCGTCATCTGGCTCTCTCCAGGACCTCGACGAGGCGCCAGCGCTTCGTCCGGCTGAGCGGACGGCTCTCGATCACGCGGACCGTGTCGCCGATGCCCGCCTCGTTCTGCTCGTCGTGGGCGTGCAGCGTGCTGCTGGTGCGGACGATCTTCTTGTACATCCGGTGCCGGCGGGCGGTGTCGATGCGGACGGTGATCGTCTTGTCGGCCTTGTCGGAGACCACGATGCCCTGGCGCACCTTGAGCTTGCCGCTCGCCTTGGGCTCGACCGCGGGGGCCTCGGCCCGAGGCTCGCTTCCCCGGCGCTCCCTGGTCTTCTCGCGATAGGCACGGCGGTGCCGCGCCTTGCGCTGCCTGCGCTCGAGGCGCTCCTGCGCCCGCTCCTCGGGCGAGCGAGGCGGCCTGGCCTCACCGGTGTGACTGGAGCGCTCCTGCTTGCGCCGCTCCTTGGGATGAAGCCGCTCCTCGGGCTCGGCCGGCTGGGCAGGCGCCGCGGCGGCCGCTGGAGCGGCGGGCGCCTCGGCAGCCGGGGGCTCCTCCGCCGCGGGAGCTTCCTCGGCGGCGGGCTCCTCCGCGGGAGCCTCCTCGCGGCTCCTCGCGCGGGCTCCTCCGCAGGGGCCTCCTCCGCCGCCTCCGGCGCGGGCGCCTCCGCCGCGACCTCTTCCGCGCGCGACTCCTCGCCCGCCGCCTGGGCGGCGGCCTCGTCCGGCGCCGATTCGGCCTGCTCGGCCACGGCGCCGGCCTCGGGCGCCTCGGCGTCCGGCGTCTGCTCCTCGTTCACGTTTTCTTCGTTCTCAGTCATGCGGTCTTCTGTCTGCGGATCTCTGTCTCGACGTCGATTCCGCGCTCGCGCGCCACGGTCAACGCCCGCGCCAGGTCCTGCTTGGCCTGCTTCATCCGCGCGGTGTTCTCGAGCTGGCCGGTCGCGTGCTGGAAACGCAGGTTGAACACCTCCGTGCGCGCGTTGGCCGCGAACTCCACGAGCTGCGGGTCCTCCAGGTTATGCACCTCGACGGCCTTCATCCACCACCGCCGTCGCGTGCCACGAACTTCGTCTTCACGGGCAGCTTGTGGCCGGCCAGGCGCATCGCCTCGCGGGCGAGCGGCTCCGGCACGCCGGACAGCTCGAACATGACACGGCCGGGCTTGACCACGGCCACCCATCCCTCGGGCGAGCCCTTGCCCGATCCCATGCGGGTCTCGGCCGGCTTCTTCGTGTACGGCTTGTCCGGGAAGATGTTGATCCAGACCTTCCCGCCGCGCTTGATCTTGCGGGTCATTGCGATACGGGCGGCCTCGATCTGGCGGTTGGTGACCCAGCCGCGCTCGATCGACTTCAGCCCATACTCACCGAACTCCACCCGTGTGCCTCCCTTGGCATTGCCGCGCATCCGGCCCCGGTGCTCCTTGCGCCACTTGACTCGCTTCGGCTGCAACATCAGTGATCACTCCTTCGGGCCGCGTCCGCCTCTGGCCGCGAAAAGCGAGCCCGGCAAGGACGCAGTGAGCGACGCGTGCCTGAAGGGCACGCGAGCGAGCGAGGACGCCGCCAGGCGATGCTTTGCAGCGAGCCAGGACGGGCGTGGTTCGGAGGAGTGATCACAGCCGGCCTCCCTGCTGCGGCCCACCCTGGCCACGGCCGCCACGGCCGCCCGGACCGCGTCCGCCGCCGCGACCACCCGGCCCGCCGGGTCCGCGTCCGCCTCCGGGGCCTCCGCGGCCACCCGGGCCGCGACCGCCGCCCGGCCCCACGGCCTGCGGTGCCTCGAGCTCGGTCAGGTCCTGCGCGAAGCCCTTCGGCATGATCTCGCCCTTGTTGATCCACACCTTCACGCCGATGCGGCCGAAGGTGGTGCGGGCCTCGTAGAAGCCGTAGTCGATGTCGGCGCGGAGCGTGTGCAGCGGCACGCGGCCGTCGGAGTAGCCCTCGGTACGCGCCATCTCGGCGCCTCCGAGCCGGCCCGAGACCTGGATCTTCACGCCCTTGGCGCCCGAGCGCATGGCGCTGGTGAGCGCGCGCTTCATGGCGCGGCGGAAGGCCACGCGGTTCTGGAGCTGCTCGGCGATCGACTGGGCCACGAGCCGCGCGTCCAGCTCGGGACGCTTGATCTCGAGGATGTTGACCTTGACGGCCTTGTTCGTCATCCGATGGAGCTCCTTGCGGAGCGCGTCCACCTCGGATCCGGACTTGCCGATCACGATCCCCGGCCGGGCCGTGTGGATGTTGACCTCGACCTCGTTCTTGTTCTTCTTGATCGTGATCGTCGAGAGGCCCGCGTGCGCGAGCTTGTTCTCGATGTGATCGCGGATCGCGATGTCCTCCATCAGGTAGTCGGAGAACTCCTTCTCGTTGAACCAGGTCGACTTCCAGTCGTGGATGTAGCCGACCCGCAGCGCCTCAGGATGAACCTTCTGGCCCATTCGGCTACCTCCCGTTTCCGGTGGTCGTGAGTTCGATGGTCATGTGGCTCGTGCGCTTCTGGATGCGGGTGGCGCGGCCGAGCGCGCGCGGGCGGAAGCGCTTGATCGTGGGGCCCTCGTCGACGAAGGCCTTGAGCACCCGCAGCTCGTCCGCTCCGAGCTCGTAGTTCGACTCGGCGTTCGCGACCGCCGAGTTCAGCAGCTTGAGGATGTCCTCCGCCACCGCCCGGGGGGCGTGGATGAGGATCGCGCGCGCCTGCTCGACCTCCTTGCCGCGGATGTGGTCCATCACGAGTCGGGCCTTGCGCGGGGCGCTGCGCACGTACTTGGAGCGGGCGCGAACGACGACGTCGCCATCCGGCCGGCGTGGAGCGGCACGGTGGGTGCCGGTGGAGGTCTCGACCGAGCCGCGCCGGCGCGTGGATGGCGTGGCGGCTGCCTCGCCCTCGGCGTCCTCGTCCGCGTCGGCTTCGTCCTCGTCCGCGTCGGCTTCGTCCTCGTCCGCGTCGGCTTCGTCCTCGCCGCTCGGCCTCGGGGCCCTCGGCCTCCTCGACCTCATCCGCGCTCGCCTCTGCGGCGGGCTCCTCCGCCTGTGCGGCCACCTCGGGCGTCTCGGCGGCCGCGGCCGCGTCGCCCTGCCCGGCATCGGACTCCTCCAGGCGAGCCACCAGCTCGTCCTTGGTGCCGCTCTTCGACAGGCCGCGGGCGTCGAGCTCTTCCTTCAGCTCGTCAACCTTCAGCGAGTCCCAGCCCTCCTCGGGCGCGGTGTGGTCCGGCGGAGTCACCGCATCCTCACCCTGTCGCTGCCGGCGTGCCCGCGGAACACGCGGGTCGGCGCGAACTCGCCCAGCTTGTGGCCCACCATCGTCTCCGAGATGAAGACAGGCACGTGCTTGCGGCCGTCGTGCACCGCGATCGTGTGCCCGACCATCTCCGGGAAGACCGTGGAGGTACGCGACCAGGTCTTGATCATCTGCTTGTTGCCGGACTCGTTCATCGCCTCGATGCGCTGCAGCAGGCGCTCCTCGACGAACGGGCCCTTCTTGGACGAACGCGACACCTATCGCCTCCCCTTCTTGCCGCGCCGCCGGCCGCGCACGATGTACCGGTCGGACGACTTCCTCTTCTTTCGCGTGCGGTAGCCGAGCGTCGGCACGCCCCAGGGCGTGGTGGGGTGGCCGCCCGGCGTGTGGTGCGCCTCGCCGCCGCCGTGCGGGTGGTCCACCGGGTTCATCGCCACGCCGCGCGTCTGCGGGCGCTTGCCGCGGTGGCGCGAACGCCCGGCCTTGCCCAGCTCCACCAGCTCGTGCTCGGCATTCCCGAGCACGCCGATGGTGGCGCGGCAGTCCGTGAGCACCATCCGCATCTCGCCCGAGGGCAGGCGCAGGGTGGCGTACTTGCCCTCCTTCGCGACGAGCTGGATCGACGTGCCGGCGCTGCGGCCAATCTGGCCGCCCCGGCCCGGAGCCAGCTCGACGGCGTGAACGGTGGTGCCGGTCGGGATGTTGGCCAGCGGCAGGCAGCAGCCCGGCGTGATGTCGGCGTCGGGCCCGGAGGACACCGTGTCGCCGACCTTGATCCGGCCCGGCGCCAGGATGTAGCGCTTCTCGCCGTCCGCATAGTGCAGCAGGGCGATGTGCGCCGAGCGGTTCGGGTCGTACTCGATCGCGGCGACCTTGGCCGGCACGCCGTCCTTGCGGCGCTTGAAGTCGATCTTCCGGTAGCGGCGCTTGGCCCCGCCGCCGCGGTGGCGCGAGGTCACGCGCCCGTGCTTGTTGCGCCCGCCGGACTTGGTGAGCCCCTCGGTGAGCGCCTTCTCGGGCTCGTCCTTCGTGACGGCGTCGTGCTGCAGCCAGGTCGCGAAGCGGCGGCCGGGCGAGGTGGGCTTGTGCTTCTTGATCGCCATGCGCTGGCTACGCCTCCTGGCCCTCGAAGAGCTCGATCGAATCGTCGGGATGGAGCGTCACGATGGCCTTCTTCCAGCGCCGCCGCTGTCCCGTGGTCCAGCCGCGCCGCTTCGGCTTCGACTTGACCCAGGCCGTGCGCACTCCCGTCACCCGCACGCCGAAGATCTCCTCGACGGCCTGGCGCACCTGGGTCTTGTTCGAGCTCTCGTGCACGCGGAACGTGTACTTGTTGGCGGCGAGCAGGGCGTAGCTCTTCTCTGAGATGACCGGTCGGAGGATCACCTGGCGCGCGTTCATCGTGCCGCCGCCTTTTCGGTCAGGCGGCCGAGCGCCCCGTCGGAGACCACCAGCTGTCCCGCGCCGACCACGTCGGCCACTCCAACGTCCTCGGCGTGCAGGACCGACAGGCCGTCCAGGTTGCGAAACGACTTGGCGCAGGTCTCCTCGCCATCGGCGAGCACCACCAGCACCCTGCCCTCGCCGTCGAGGTCTCGGAGGGTCGCGGCCGCCGCCTTCGTCGAGGGCGTGTCGAAGGTCGAGGCGTCGAGCGCGGCGATCGTGCCGCGCTCGGCGTGCAGCGACAGCGCCGCCCGCAGCGCCCGCCGGCGCGCCTTGCGGTTGACCTTGACCGTGTACGCGCGCGGCTTGGGCCCGAAGGCCACGCCGCCGCCCGTCCGCTGCGGTGTCGACAGGGCGCCCGCGCGCGCCCGGCCGGTGCCTTTCTGGCGCCATGCCTTCGCACCCGTCATGGCCACCTCGGCGCGCGTCTTCGTCGATGCGCTCCCCCGCCGCCGCGCGGCCAGCTCGGCGCGCACGGCCTCGTGCACGAGAGGCCCATGGAAGGGCTCGCCGAAGACGTCGTCGTCGAGGCCCAGCGAGCCGGGGTTGCCGCCGATGTACTTCGCGACCGCCATCAGGCGTCGCTCCTGATCTCCACGACGGATCCCTTCGGGCCGGGCACCGACCCCCGCACGAGCAGGAGGTTCTCGTCGGCGCGCACGTCCACGACCTCGAGCCCGCGTTGGGTCACCCGGCCGGCGCCCATCTGCCCGGGGCCCTTGATGCCCTTGAACACGCGCGCCGGATCGGCGGAGGCGCCGATCGAGCCGGGGCCGCGCACGTTGTGCGATCCGTGCGAGACCGGCCCGCGACTGAAGTTATGCCGCTTGATCGTGCCGGCGAAGCCCTTGCCCTTCGAGATCCCGGACACCTTCACGCGCTGACCCGGCTCGAAGACCGAGTTCACCTTGACCTCGGCGCCGACCTCGAGATCCGACGGCTCGCCGCGAAACTCGCGCAGGTAGCGCAGGTTGCCCACGCCGGCCTTCTTCAGCAGCCCGAGCTTCGGCTTGTTGAGCCGCTTCTCGCTCGTCTCGCCGAAGCCGAGCTGCACGGCGTCGTAGCCGTCGCGCTCGGCGCGGCGGATGCCAGTCACGAAGCAGGGGCCCGCCTCGATCACGGTCACGCGCTCGACCCGGCCGTCCTCGGGGCTGAAGACCTGGGTCATGCCCACTTTTCTTCCAAGGAGACCGGCCATCGCGCTACACCAGCTGGATCTGGATGTCGACCCCCGCCGGCAGGTGGTCGAGGCGCTGCAGCGAGTCGACCGTCTTCGGCGTGGGCTGCAGGATGTCGATGAGCCGCTTGTGCGTGCGGATCTCGAAGTGCTCCCGCGAGTCCTTGTCCTTGAACGGCGAGCGGATCACGCAGTACACGTTCTTCTCGGTGGGCAGCGGCACGGGCCCGGACACCGAGGCGCCGGTGCGCACGGCGGTGTCGACGATCTCCTTGGCGGCCGTCTCGATCGCCGAGTGGTCGTAGGCCTTGAGCCGGATCCTGATCTTGTTTTGCGTGAGTGTCGCCATTGGCTTGTGACAGATTCGGGGGCGGGCCTAGCTTCTTGCCCGCCCCCGGGGAATTCCTGTCTGAGGTCGTTACTCGACGACCTCTGTGACCACCCCCGAGCCGACCGTGCGCCCGCCCTCGCGGATGGCGAAGCGAAGTCCCTCGTCCATCGCGATCGGCTGGATCATCTCGACGGTCATCTCGACGTTGTCGCCCGGCATGACCATCTCGGTGCCCTCGGGGAGGTTGGCCACCCCGGTCACGTCGGTCGTCCGGAAGTAGAACTGCGGCCGGTAGCCGTTGAAGAACGGGGTGTGACGGCCACCCTCCTCCTTCTTCAGGCAGTACACCTGGGCCTTGAACTTCGTGTGCGGTGTTATCGAGCCCGGCTTGCAGAGCACCTGCCCGCGCTCGATCTCCTCGCGGCCGACGCCACGGAGCAGGCAGCCGACGTTGTCGCCCGCCTGGCCCTCGTCGAGGATCTTGCGGAACATCTCGACACCCGTCACGACGGTGTTGCGCGTCTGCTCATGGATGCCGACGATCTCGACGGTGTCGCCGGTGTGCACGATCCCCTGCTCGATGCGCCCGGTCGCGACGGTGCCGCGGCCGGTGATCGAGAAGACGTCCTCGACCGGCATCAGGAACGGGCGGTCGAGCGGGCGCTCGGGCTCCGGGATGTAGGAGTCGAGGTGCCCGGCCAGCTCCAGGATCTTCCCGACCTGCTCCTCGTCCCCGTCGAGCGCCTTGAGCGCCGAGCCGAGGACGAACGGGATGTCGTCGCCCGGGAACTCGTACTCGGACAGCAGCTCGCGGACCTCGACCTCGACCAGCTCGAGGAGCTCCTCGTCGTCGACCATGTCCACCTTGTTGAGGAAGACGACGATGTAGGGCACACCGACCTGGCGGGCGAGCAGGATGTGCTCGCGCGTCTGCGGCATGGGACCGTCGGCCGCCGAGACCACCAGGATCGCGCCGTCCATCTGGGCGGCGCCCGTGATCATGTTCTTCACGTAGTCGGCGTGGCCCGGGCAGTCCACGTGTGCGTAGTGACGATTCTCCGTCTCGTACTCCACGTGCGACGTGGCGATCGTGATCCCCCGCTCCTTCTCCTCCGGAGCGTTGTCGATCTCCTCGAAGCTCATCGACTGGCCGCCGAACTTCTCGGAAAGCACCTTCGTAATGGCCGCGGTGAGCGTCGTCTTGCCGTGGTCGATATGGCCGATGGTGCCGACGTTTACGTGCGGCTTGTTGCGCTCGAACTTAGCCTTCGCCACTCCGAACTACCCCTTTCTCAAAGTCTTCCTCGGCCCAGAGCCGAACTTGCGAAACATACTCCTTACGCCCCGGCCCCGACCGGTTCGCCGGTCCGGTGCTCCACGATCTCCTCGGCGATGTTCGTGGGCACCTCGTCGTAGCGGTCGAACTGCATCGTGTACGTGGCCCGCCCCTGGGTCGAGGACCGCAGGTCGGTGGCGTAACCGAACATGGCCGACAGCGGCACGCTGCCTTTCACCGCTACGGCGTTGCCGCGCGGCTCCTGGCCTTCGACGTGACCGCGGCGCCTGGAGAGGTCGCCGATCACTTCGCCGATGAAGTCGTTGGGGGTGACCACCTCGACCGCCATGATCGGCTCGAGGAGCACCGGCTTGGCCCGGCGGGCGGCCTCCTTCAGCGCCAGCGAACCTGCGATCTTGAAGGCAATCTCCGACGAGTCGGTGTCGTGGTACTTGCCGTCGGTCAGGGTCGCGCGCACGTCCACCATCGGATAGCCCGCCTTGACGCCCGACTCGAGCGCCTCCTCGATGCCCTTCTCGACGGCCGGGATGAACTCCGACGGCACGGCGCCGCCCTTGATCTTGTTGACGAAGTCGAAACCCTCGCCCGGCACCGGCTCGAGGTCGATGTAGACCACGCCGTACTGGCCCGAGCCGCCGGTCTGGCGGATGAACTTGCCCTCCACCTTCTCGACGTGCTGGCGGATGGTCTCGCGATAGGCCACCTGCGGGCGGCCCACGGCGGCCTCGACCCTGAACTCGCGCTTGAGCCGGTCGACGATCACCTCGAGGTGCAGCTCGCCCATGCCGGAGATCACGGTCTGGCCGGTCTCCTCGTCGCTGCGCACGCGGAAGGTCGGGTCCTCCTCGCCGAGCCGCTGGAGGGCGACCGACAGCTTCTCCTGGTCGACCTTCGTCTTGGGCTCGATCGAGAGATGGACGACCGGGTCGTCGAAGGTCATCGCCTCGAGCACCACCGGCGCGTCGGGCGCGCACAGGGTGTCGCCGGTCGAGGTCTGCTTGAGGCCGACGCCGGCGGCGATGTCGCCTGCGTAGACCTCGTCCACCTCCTCGCGATGGTTGGCGTGCATCATCAGGATGCGGCCCACGCGCTCGGTCCGGCCGGTGACCGAGTTGAGCACCCGTCCACCCGCCTTGAGGGTGCCCGAGTAGACACGGAAGTAGGTGAGCTTGCCGACGTACGGATCGGCCATGACCTTGGAGGCGAGCGCCGCGAAGGGTGCGTCGTCAGAGGCGTCGCGCGTGGTAGGGGTGCCCTCGCCGTCCTGGATCTGGGACCCCTCGAAGCCCTGGACGGCGGGCACGTCGCGGGGGCTCGGCAGGTAGTCGATGACCGCGTCGAGCAGCGGCTGCACGCCCTTGTTCTTGAAGGCGGAGCCGCACAGCACCGGGGTCATCGAGATGTCGAGTGTGGCCTTGCGGATGTCCTGGATCAACCGCGCCGGCTCGACCGGCTTCTCCTCGAGGTAGTCCTCCATCAACTCGTCGTCGTACTCGGCGACCGCCTCGATCAGCTCGGTGCGCGCCGCGCGGGAGGCGTCGGCCAGCTCGGCGGGGATGTCCGTGACCTCCCACTCCTGGCCGAGGTCGTCCTTGTAGAGGATCGCCTTCATGTTCACGAGGTCGACGACCCCGGTGAAGTCGGCCTCGGCACCGATCGGAAGCTGTACGGGCACCGGATGCGCGCCGAGCCGGTCGACCATCGTCTGGACCGAGCCGGCGAAGTCGGCCCCGATCCGGTCCATCTTGTTGATGAACGCGATGCGCGGCACGCGGTACTTGTCGGCCTGGCGCCAGACGGTCTCCGACTGGGGCTCCACGCCTGCCACCGAGTCGAAGACGGCGACGGCGCCGTCGAGCACGCGCAGGGAGCGCTCCACCTCGACGGTGAAGTCCACGTGGCCCGGCGTGTCGATGATGTTGATGCGGTGGTCGCGCCAGGACGCGGTGGTGGCGGCCGACGTGATCGTGATGCCTCGCTCCTGCTCCTGCTCCATCCAGTCCATGACGGCAGCGCCCTCGTGGACCTCACCCATCTTGTGGGTGCGCCCGGTGTAGAAGAGGATGCGCTCGGTGGTCGTCGTCTTTCCGGCGTCGATGTGCGCCATGATCCCGATGTTGCGCGTCTTCTCGAGTGGAACTTTGCGTGGCATGACCTGTCCTGATGTGGTGCTGAATCCGAGCAGAAAAAAGGCCCTGTCCGGGCCCGGTGCTGCGTCCTGTGCTCGCCCGGAAGTGCTCTATGTCGTAGGGGTCTCCATCGAAGTGTCTGGACCCGCCTTCACGTGGTCGATAACCGCGTGACGGAACGGGATCGCGGCCAGGGAGGGCCCGCCCGCGAAACGACCCGTGATGGTAGCAGGCATCTGGCGGCGCTCAGAGGGGCGTTTCAGGGCGCCAGCCCGCTTGCAATCGGGGTCACGGCCGCCGGGTTCGCGGCAGCCGTGCTCCTGGTGGTGACCGAGTTCTCGACCATCGCCTCCGTCGATGTGGCGAGCGGGTCCTGCGAGGTGATCCAGGACACGAGCCCCGAGCTGGCCGACCGCTGCGAGCTGAGCGGTTTCGAGCGCAACGGGGGCTCCTTCGTGTTACTGGCCCTGCTGGCCGCCGTGATGGCGTGGGGCGCCGGGATGGGGGGCTCGCGGCCCGCGGCGATCGCGCTGGCGGCGATCGGAGTGGTCGTGCTGGCCTGGGCGCTGCTGGTCGACCTCCCCGAGACGAACGAGACGGGCGCCCTGGGCCGCAACTTCGAGGGCGCCACCGCCGCCGCGGGGCCCGGCCTGGCGATCGAGCTGGTGGCGGGAGCGCTGGCGCTGGCGGCCGGCGCTGTCCGGTTACTCGCGCCCGCGCGCGTGTAGCGCTTGGCGCGGACGGGACCTGCGGGGCTCCACGTCGGAGAACGGCGAGCAATGAGGGGAGCCCGGTCCGCCCTTTCCCCGCGATTGGTCGATTTTCCCGCCTGGGGCAGGAAAAGTGACCAACCGGCGCTCGAGCTCACCCGCCGGGCGGCCCCTCGCCTCTTCTTCGCTTCCGTTCGGCGACGAAGCGCTCCTTCTTCGCGGCCTCGCGCTGAGCGCGCCGCGCATCTGAGTCCCGCGCCGCGCCGCCGCTCAGCCCCACGGGCACCGAGGAAGCCGCGATCTGCGAGAAGACCCGGCTCACCCGCTCGCCCCCGCACGCCGGACAGGGCGCCGCACAGCCGGCCGGGACGACCTCCTCGAAGCGCGCGCCGCAGGCGCAGCAGTCGAACTCATAGAGGGGCATGACACGATCGTACGCTCCGGCCGAGTACCAGCGACCGCTGGTTGCAGGGGCGCGAGAAGCGAGCATGGCAAGGACGCAGGGAGGCCGTAGTGCTCCGCACACGGCCGACCGAGGACGCCGCCAGGCGACGCTTATCGCGCTCCTGCTACCAGCGGTAGTGGGCGAAGGCCTTGTTGGCCTGCGCCATGCGGAAGATGTCGTCCTTCCGCTTGTAGGCGCCACCCTGCTGCGACTGCGCGTCCGTGAGCTCGCCGGCCAGCCGCTCGGCCATCGACTTCTCGCGCCGGTTGCGGGAGAACTCGATCAGCCAGCGCACCGCGAGTGTGCGGGCGCGGCGCTGGGGGACCTCCACGGGCACCTGGTAGGTGGCGCCGCCGACTCGGCGGGAGCGCACCTCGAGCACCGGGGTGAGGATCTTGATCGACTCTTCGAGCGCCGGCACGGGGTCGTTGTTCGTGCGGCGGGAGAGGATCTCGAGCGCCTCGTAGACGATGTTCTCGGCGGTGGACTTCTTGCCGTCCACCATCACCTTGTTGATCAGCTGCTGGACGAGCTTCGACCCGTACATCGGGTCGGCATCGATCGGCCGTTCCGGGGCTGCTGCGCGGCGCGGCATCGCTACCTCGCCTTGGCGCCGTACTGGGAGCGAGCCTTCTTGCGGTCGGACACGCCTGCCGCATCGAGTGTCCCGCGCACGACCTTGTAGCGCACGCCCGGCAAATCCTTGACGCGGCCGCCGCGCACGAGCACCACGGAGTGCTCCTGCAGGTTGTGGCCCTCGCCCGGGATGTAGGAGGTGACCTCCATCCCGTTGGTCAGGCGCACGCGCGCGACCTTGCGAAGCGCCGAGTTCGGCTTCTTCGGCGTGGTCGTGTAGACGCGGGTGCAGACCCCGCGCCGCTGGGGCGCCGCGATGCGCTTCTTGCGGCCCTGGCCGGACTTGAGGCCCGGAGTGGAGACCTTCTTCTTGGGCCGGCGGCGACCCTTGCGTACGAGCTGGTTGATGCTGGGCATGCGGCGCGTGATGGTAGCAGCGGGGCGCATAGTCTCCCGGCCCATGGAGCTCGACCATCACCGCGGCGGCAGCGGCGAGCCGCTCCTCCTCATCCACGGAAACGGCCACACGTGGCGCGGCTGGAAGCCGATGCTCCCGCGCCTGGAGCAGAGCTTCGACGTCCTCGCCGTCGACCTCCCCGGCTTCGGCCGCTCCGCCTCGCTGCCTGAGGGCACCGAAGTACCAGTGCGGATCCTCTGAGGCACACGCGACCGCTCCTCCTGCCCCGCCAGGCGAAGCGGTTCGAGCGCCTGATCCCGAACGCCGAGCTGCGCTCCTCGAGGGACTCGGCCACACGCCGATGTCCGACGATCCGGAGCTCCTCGCCGAGCTGGTGGCTACGACGTCGCGCGCGCCGCGCGCAGAGGCGCCGGCGTAAGAGCGGCCGCCGAGATGACCAGCACGAAGGCGAAGCTCTGGACGACGATCCCGACGGGATCGCTCGGCATGGGGTCGCCGAACACCAGGATGCCGCCGCTGATCGCGGTGACGTTGGCGGCGGCGCTCGTGAGCGTGATGACGGGAACGGCGTCGCCCTTCTGGAGACCGCGCGCCGAGGCGTAGAAGGCGATCACCGACGCGACGATGCAGGTGACGAGCCAGGGCGAGAGCAGCCCGGTCACGCCATCGCCGACCGCGCCCGTGAGCGCCTTGATCGCGACGTCCGAGACGCCGAACAGGATGCCGGCCGCGGTGCCGAGCATCACGCCGTGGTGCTCGTGCGAGCCGAGCTTCCTGGACAGCACGAGGAAGGTGCCGAGCGCCAGCAGGGCCGACTCGAAGGCGATCATCCCGGCCACCGAGTAGCCCGAGTGGGCGCCGCCGTGATGCGGAAGCGTCACGGCCAGCAGCACCAGCCCCAGCGCGGTGAGCCCGACCCCGGCCCATTGGCGAAGGCCGACGGTGAAGCCGAACCAGCGCTCCGCCAGGACGGTGAGGAACACCAAGCCGCCGGCGATGATCGCCTGGACCACCGAGAGGGGGGCGAGCGCCAAGGCCATCACGTGGAACGTCCAGGCCACCAGCGCGACCAGCATGCCGATCGTGAACCACTTGGAGCGGAACAGCCCGACGGCGCTGCTGATCGGGCGCGTGAGCGACACGTCGGGCGCCGCGCAGGCGCCCCGGTGCTTGAGCAGGAAGGCGACGTTCGTCGCGAGGGCGCAGAACAGCGAAAGAAGAATGCCTAGTTGAAGTGTCAACTGATGAAGGAAGAGTCTGGTGAGAAGGCGGCCATCCCCTAACCGCCTACTTCGATCTATCGGCCCGCACGCCTCCTGCTTGAGCGAGAGGCGAAACCGCCGTCAACCTAATGTGTTCCCAAGCACCTGCCTGCTGACACCTTGGTGACGAAAGCAACAAGCAAGCCAATCCTCTTCGTCGACGTCGACGGCGTGATCAGCCTGTTCGGATTCGCGCCAGGCACCGGCGAGCTGCCCGGTCCCCTGCACTGGATCGACGGGGTCGCCCACTGCATCCCCAAGGCTGTCGGGCAGCGTCTGGTCACCCTAGCGGACAGCTTCGAGCTCGTGTGGGCCACGGGCTGGGAGGAACGCGCCAACGAGCACTTGCCCTACCTGCTCAAGCTGCCGTTCCACGACCTGCCCTGCCTGACCTTCGACGGGCGCGCCGTATTCGGCTCCGCCCACTGGAAGGTGGACGCGGTGGACGAGTACGCGACCGGCCGCGCGGCGGCGTGGATCGACGACAACCTTGGCGAGGAGTGCCACAGGTGGGCCGAGCGCCGCTCCGCCCCCACGCTGCTGGTGGAGACGAGCCCGTCGGTCGGGCTGACCGACGAGCACGTCTCGATGTTGCTTGCCTGGGCCGAGAACCTGACCCAGCCAGACATCAGCGGGGGCCCGGGGGCGTGAGCCCCCGGATCTAATTCTTGTCGCCGTCGCCGTCGGCGGGCAGGTCGGCCAGGTCGCCGAAGGCGTCCGCGCCGTCGCCGCCGTCGCCGAAGCCGAAGCCCTCGATCTCGCCCGAGTCGCCCAGGCCCAGCTCGGCAGCCAGCTCCGACTCGTCGAGCAGCCCGATCTCCTCCGGCGTGTGCCGCCGGATCGGCTCGGTCGGCTCGATCTCGAGCCGGCGGTAGCGCCTGAGGCCCGTGGCCGCCGGGATCAGCTTCCCGATGATCACGTTCTCCTTCAGGCCCAGCAGCCGGTCGGTCTTGCCCTCGAGCGCGGCGTCGGTGAGCACCTTGGTCGTCTCCTGGAAGGAGGCCGCCGACAGGAAGGAATCGGTCGCGAGCGAGGCCTTGGTGATGCCGAGGATGATCTCCTCGGTCTGGGCCTGCTCATTCTTGCCCTTCTTCAGCCCGGCGTTGACCTCCATGATCTCGTTGCGGTCGACGAACTGGCCCGGCAGGTAGGTCGTGTCGCCCTTCTGGTCGACCCGGACCTTCTTCATCATCTGCCGCACGATGATCTCGATGTGCTTGTCGTTGATGTCCACGCCCTGCGACTTGTAGACCTTCTGCACCTCGACGACGAGGTACTGCTCGGTCCTCGTGCGCCGGTCGAGCTGTTCCTCGCCGCCGTGGGCCAGGATGTCGTGCGGGTAGATCGAGCCCTCGTTGAGCTGATCGCCCTGCTTGACCTTGTCGCCCTGGCTCACCAGCAGGCGCGTGCGGCGCGGGAACGAGTAGGAGTGCTCCTCGCCTGAGGTGTCGGTGACGATGACCTTGAGGCCCTTCTCGGTGTCCTCGACGTGCACCGTGCCCTCGACGGTGACGAGCTCGGCCAGCCCCTTCGGCTTGCGGGCCTCGAACAGCTCCACCACGCGCGGGAGACCGTGCGTGATGTCCGCCCCGGCGACGCCGCCGGTGTGGAAGGTCCGCAGCGTCAGCTGCGTGCCCGGCTCGCCGATCGACTGCGCGGCGATGATGCCGACCGCGTCGCCGATCGCCACCACCTTGCCGGTGGCGGGCGCCTTGCCGTAGCACTGCTGGCACACGCCCTCGGCGCGGCACTTCAGCACCGAGCGCACCGGCACGCCGGCCGGCTCGTCGTCGTAGGCCTCGGCCATCTCGTCGATGTGGGCCTGCGTGATCAGCACGCCCTTCTCGAGGAGGCCGCGGCCGCGCTTCGTCTTGAAGTCCTGCGCCGCGTAGCGACCCTCGAGCTGGCCGTTCGGCCGGCCGCCGTCCTCATACAGCGACATCTCGATGAACTCGCCGGTGCCGCAGTCCTCCTCGCGCACGATCACGTCCTGCGCCACGTCCACGAGCCGCCGGGTGAGGTAGCCCGAGTCCGCGGTGCGGAGCGCGGTGTCCGCGAGGCCCTTGCGGGCGCCGTGGGTCGAGATGAAGTACTCGAGCACCGTCAGGCCTTCCATGAAGTTGGCCTTGATCGGACGCTCGATGATCTCGCCCTTCGGGTTCGCCATGAGGCCGCGCATGCCGGCCAGCTGGCGGATCTGCTTGAACGATCCGCGCGCGCCGGAGTTGGCCATCATGAAGATGGGGTTGAGCGTGTCCAGGTTGCGCTGCATGGCCTCGCCGACCTCGTCGGTCGCCGCCGACCACTTCTCGGTCACCGCCGCCTTGCGCTCCTCGTCGGTGATCAGGCCCATGTCGTACTGGTCCTGGATCTCGCCGACCTCGCCCTCGTAGCGCTCGAGGATCTCCTCCTTGTCGGGCGGGATCACCACGTCGTTCTTCGAGATCGTGATGCCGGCCTGCGTGGCGAAGTGGAACCCGAGCTCCTTGAACGCGTCGAGCACGAGTGCCGTCGCGTAGGGGCCGTGGATCTCCACGAGGCCCTCGATGACCTCGCTCATGTCGCGCTTCTTGAGCGGCCGGTTCACGAACTCGTAGGTCGAGGGGTCGTACTCCTCGCTGAGCGCATCCTCGAGCGCGCGCTCGACGCGCTCGTTGAAGATGATCCGCCCCACCGTGGTGAGCACGTGCTCCTCGCGATGGCGCTGGCGGTACTCGGCCAGGTCGTGCAGCCGGACCGCGCCCGCCTCGTAGGAGAGCTCGGCCTCCTGCGCCGAGCGGAACACGTGCGGCCGCTTGCCGTGCTTCTTCTCGTCCCACTTGCCGGCCTTCTCGCGCTCGCGCAGCTCCTCGAGCTCCTTCGCATCCGGACCGTAGGTCAGGTAGTAGGAGCCCAGCACCATGTCCTGCGACGGCGTGGCGAGCGGCTTGCCGTGCGCCGGCGACAGGATGTTGTTCGCCGACAGCATGAGCAGCCGCGCCTCGGCCTGGGCCTCGGCGGACAGCGGCACGTGCACGGCCATCTGGTCGCCGTCGAAGTCCGCGTTGAACGCGTGGCAGACGAGCGGGTGGACCTGGATCGCCTTGCCCTCGACCAGCACCGGCTCGAAGGCCTGGAGCCCGAGGCGGTGGAGCGTCGGGGCGCGGTTCAGCAGCACCGGGTGCTCCTGGATGACCTCCTCGAGCACGTCCCAGACCTCGGGGATCATCGAGTCGACCATCTTCTTGGCCGCCTTGATGTTCTGCACCGACTTGCGCTCGACGAGCCGCGCCATGATGAACGGCTTGAACAGCTCGAGCGCCATCAGCTTGGGCAGCCCGCACTGGTGGATGCGCAGCTCGGGGCCGGCCACGATGACCGAGCGGCCCGAGTAGTCCACGCGCTTGCCGAGCAGGTTCTGGCGGAAGCGGCCCTGCTTGCCCTTCAGCATGTCGCTGAGCGACTTGAGCGGGCGGTTGCCCGGCCCGGTCACGGGCCGGCCGCGGCGGCCGTTGTCGAACAGCGCGTCCACGGCCTCCTGCAGCATCCGCTTCTCGTTGTTCACGATGATCTCGGGCGCGCCGAGGTCGAGCAGGCGCTTCAGCCGGTTGTTCCGGTTGATCACGCGCCGGTAGAGGTCGTTCAGGTCGGACGTGGCGAAGCGCCCGCCGTCCAGCTGCACCATCGGGCGCAGCTCGGGCGGGATCACCGGCACGGCCTCGAGGATCATGTCCTCGGGGCGGTTGTCGGAGTGGATGAAGGCCGAGACGACCTTCAGCCGCTTGACCGCGCGCGACTGCTTCTGGCCCTTGGCGGTCTTGACCTGCTCCTCGAGCTCCTCGCGCTCCGCGTCGAGGTCCACCTGCTGGAGCAGGTCGCGCACCGACTCGGCGCCCATGCCGCCGCGGAAGTACTCGCCCCAGCCGAACGGCGACCCGAAGCGGTCCTTCAGCTCACGGAAGAGCGTCTCGTCCGCGATCACCTGCTTCGGCTCCATCGTCTGGAACAGCTCCCAGACCTGGCGCATGCGCTCCGAGGCGTCCTCGATGTAGGCCTCGGTGTCGGAGATGTCCGCGTCGAACTGCTTGCGGATGTCCTTCTCCATCTTCTCGCGCTCGTCGTCGGCGAGCTTCTTGAGGTTCACGTCGAGCGTGTCCGCCCAGAGCATGTCGTCGTCGGAGAACCCGGTCTGCTTGCCGGTCCGCAGGTACTCGATCCGGCGCTCGAGCGACTCCTTCAGCTCGAGCACGCGCTGCTCGCGCTCGGCCTCGTAGGAGTCGATCGTCTTCTGGACCTCCTTCTCGAGCTTGGGGATGTCCTTCTGGCGCGCCTCGTCGTCGATCCAGGTGACGATCGACGCGGCGAAGTAGAGGACCTTCTCGAGCTCCTTGGGCGCCATGTCGAGCAGGTAGCCGATGCGCGACGGCACGCCCTTGAAGAACCAGATGTGCGAGACGGGCGCCGCCAGGTCCACGTGGCCCATGCGCTCGCGGCGCACCTTGGAGCGCGTGACCTCCACGCCGCAGCGCTCGCAGACGATGCCCTTGTAGCGGACGCGCTTGTACTTGCCGCAGTAGCACTCCCAGTCCTTGGTGGGACCGAAGATGCGCTCGCAGAAGAGCCCGTCCTTCTCGGGCTTGAGCGTCCTGTAGTTGATGGTCTCCGGCTTGGTGACCTCACCCGAGGACCAGGACCGGATCTGCTTGGACGACGCCAGTCCGATCTTGATGGCGTCGAAGTTATTGATGTCAATCATGTGGTTCCTGT
>CAWIGR010000007.1:0-302470 GCA_963835705.1 uncultured Thermoleophilaceae bacterium | reverse complement strand
ACAGCAGCAGCCGGCGGGTATCCGGCCGGAGTTTCGCGTCCACGCCATTGCGGAAGCGATCGCAGCCACGCGCGACGCTGCGCGGAACCCGGGACGATTTGGCACGCCAGCCCGAGAGCTCACGGGAGCCGTACGCTGATCTGGCTTCTTCTGCGCTTTCTGATCGCTCCTCGGGCCAAGCCCGACGACAGAGGCGCGACACAGGGGTCACTCATCCGGACCGGATCGCGCTCCGCGCTGCCCTCTGAGCTGGGCGGCCGGGGCGCTTGGTCGTTCCGTACCCCCGGTTCGGGGAAGATGTAGGATCGCCCTCCGCTCTTTGGGAGTTTTTCATGCCAGCAGAGACCGCCGGCAATCTCTTCCTCCTCGAGGATCTCGAGGACGGCAGCAGGACGAGGGAGCTCGCGGAAAGCGATCTGGGTGCGCTTCAAGCCGTCGCAGACTGGATCAAGACCTTCGTGGCCAAGCCGCACAAAGATCTCGGCCGCGCTGGACCCGTCTGTCCCTTCGTGCCCGGGTCCTTGGAGCGCAAGACGCTTTGGCTCGCTCCTGAGCAGATCGCCGACCGGAGCGTGCCAGCTGTTATCGAGCTCATGAACGGTTACATCAGACGGTTGCTGGACGCTCAACCTACTGACGGCGACGACACGAAGTACAAGACAATCGTTGTTGTGTTCGCCGACTTGCCGGCTGATCGTGCGCAAGGCGTCTTTGACGAGATCCTGCAGCAGCTTGCAGTTCCATCGTATGCGGAAGATGGAATCCTGTTCGGGCCCTTCTACGAGGGCAACGAGGGGACGGCGATATACAACTCGAGCTTCCGGCCATTCACATCGCCCGTGCCGTTTCTGTTCGTGAGGCATGGGGTCATCAGCGACTGGAAGTTCTTCCTGGACAACGAGGACTTGCTCAACTTGTGGGCGCGTCGCTTTGGAGAATCCGCGGTCCACACCCTTGCTGAGGAACTACGCCGTTTGCCGTGGCGCGCGGGGCGCGACTAGTCGAACGCCGAGTACCGACGCTCGCCTGGAAAAGCGACCACCCATCTCCGCCGTCGGGAAATGGCGGTCGCTCAATGGCGTCCTGAGAGGCCGCACCATCTGCCTCGAGGGCATCGTCGAGGACGAGTTTCGTTGCTGTTTCACAGAAAGCGAGCCCGAGGATCTCGATGACATGCGGCGCTACTGCGCGTCGCATGGACCGGCATCGGCATCCAGTTCAAGCGACATTTCCACACACTCGATCCGAGCGTGATGTTCCTTGAGGCGGCTCAAGCTTGCGCTTTGCGCGAAACGGACCTGTCTCCGGGGTCACACGGGAGGCGGCTGCCGTGGACGAGCCTCAGCGCTCTCAGCCGCGCCCGCTTCGCCAGGAGGAGCGGGAGGACCGCTCGGCGCTCCCGCTCTCCCTAGGTTCTCGTGCAGATATGGCGCGCGAACCTCGACGGTCAGCTCGCTGCTCTCTCTGCGGCAAGCAACCTGCGCTTGTTCAGGCTGAGCGCCGCGTTAGCGTGAAGCTTCGTCCGGCGTCCTCCTTGTGACTGAGTCGCTTGGCAGCTCTCAGCCTCCAAGGGGGCCGGGATGAACCAAGCTCCTCAGGAACTACACCTACCCCCCTCTCTCGCTTTTCGTTGGGCGGATCGGAGAAGCTGAAGACAGGCCGCCCGGCCTACTCCCGCAGCCCGGCGGCTTCGAGGGCTTCATGCTCGGTGCGGAAGAAGGCCGACGACTTGATGCGGCCGTCGCGGATTTCCGCCACGTGCCAGATGTCCCGCTCGAGGGGGATGCCGCTGCCCGTCCCGTGCCCCTCTGCGCGGGCGCGGGAAAGCACTCGCTGCCCGAGGTCGCGTGTGTGCTCGAGCTGCGGGTTCCAGTCGGGGAATACCGTCAGCACGCTGTCCCACCACGAGCGCATCCCCTCGTGCCCGTGGTAGATGCCTTCCACTTCGAGCACCAGCGATCTGTACTCGACCTCGGGGTCGAAGCAGCTTAGGAAGGCGTCGAGGTCGCGCCTTCGGAATGCTTCGAAGGTCGCGCGAACGACGTCCATGTTCTCCTGCGACATAGGCTACTCCCGCAGGCCCACGGCTTCGACGGCCTCGGCCTCAGTCGCGAAGGCGCGCCACCAGACGCACTTCCCGCGCCGCCACCGGCCCGCGTGCCAGAGCAGGTCCTCGAACGGCACGTCACTCCCCGCCCCGTGACCGAGAGCGCGCAGGGACGCCAACGTCACGTCCCCGAGGTCGCGCATGTCGACAACCTCGATGTCGTAGTCCGGGAAGGCCGTGAGCATGTTCTCCCACCAGCGGCGCATTCCGTCCTGGCCGTGCCGGCCACCCTCGATGGCGGCGATGCGGGTCACGATTTCCACGTCGTCATCCATCAGTGCGACAAAGGCATCCCAGTCGCGCCGATTGAAGGCGTCATACGCTCGACGGGCCAGTTCCACGTTCTTCTGCGACATCGCCCGCCAAGTATCCGCCGCTCAGCGGGTGGCGTCCACGACAGTCTTAAGCCCAACGAGATGCGAGAGGGGGCACCTACCTAGCCGGGCACGGCCGCCGCGCGGCCGTCCGGCAGTGCCGAGCGGAGCTGTCTGCGGGAGCTGATCGCGAGCTTCAGGAACACCTTGCGCAGGTGCCACTCGACCGTGCGCGGGCTGAGGAACAGCTGGGCGCCGATCTCCGCGTTCGTGAACCGCTCGGCCGCCAGGCGGGCGATCTGGGCCTCCTGCGGGGTCAGCTCGTCGCGCGTCTCGATGTTGCGTTTGCGCACCGTCTCGCCGGTGGCCTTCAGCTCGCGCTCAGTCCGCTCCGCGAACGGCTCCGCTCCCATCGCCGCGAAGGCCTCGTGCGCCGCTCGCAGTTGCTCGCGGGCATCGACGCGGCGGTTCTGGCGGCGCAGCCACTCGCCATAGAGCAGCTGGGCGCGCGCGGACTCGACGCCCAGGCGGCTCTCGCCCAGCAGCGAGATCGCCTCCCGGTAGAGCGCGTCGGCCTCGTCCCCCTCGCTGATGAGGGCGCGCGAGCGCGCCTCCACGCCGCGCGCCCACGCCGTGCCGCTCGCCTGTGTCTTCTCGCAGAGCGCGTCGACCGCCCGGCGGGCCTCGTCGCGCTCGTCGCAGCGAACCGCGGCCTCCACCAGCTCCGGCAAGGCGGTCAAATAGAAGGCGTGGGGGTTGTGCTCGACCTCTTGCCGTGCCCAGGCCAGCGCCTCGTCGTAGCGGCCGAGGCCGGCATACAGCGTCGCCGCGGCGTCCTCGGCGTGCCGTACCAGGACGCCCTCGCCACGCTCAGTCCCGTCCTGGATGCTCGCGGTGATCAGCGCCTCGGCGTCGCTCCCCTGGAGCGCGGCCAGACGGAGACGCGCGTGGCTCATCGGGGCGTCGCCGGTCGCCGCCATGATCGAGTCGGCTTCGGCGAGCAGCGTGTCGGCGACAGCGAGCTCGCCGGCGCGCGAATGCCATTCCGCGATCGTATGGAGCGCGAGCGGAAGCACCGTGAGCGCGCCGGCGTCGCGGGCGGCCTGCACCTGCCGCGTGCCCAGCTCGAACCAGGCGTCGGCGTCCCACAGCTCGACCGCGAGCCAGACCCACGCCATCGCCATATCAGCGAGACCCTCCGTCTCCGTGCGGCTGAACTCGCTCAGCGCGCGCTGCAGCGTCGGCGCGCCGGCGGGGAAACCGTCGACGAAGCGCGTGGCCAGCCCGTCGAGCATCAGGTCGTAGGGAGTGGGAGCCCCAGTCGCCGGCGGGCAGGCGCGGGCCGCCGCGGACACCTCGAGCGGCCCGCTCGGACTGGCGAGATGCATGGCGAAGCACGCCGCCCAGATCGCCTCGAGATGCGCGGCACGCGACATTCCGGGTTCGAGCGGCGCAAGACGCCCGGCCGCGGCGGCGAGCAGTGAGGCCGCGTCGCCGCCACGCCGGGAGCTGAAGGCGATCTGCGCCTCGAGCAGTTGACCCTGGGCGTCCTCGAGCTCGTCCAGCGGTCCGCGTCGCGCAGCCCTCACAAGGGTTGATGCGGCGTCCGCTGCTCCGGCAGCGTGAGCGGCGCGCGCCGCCGCGAGCGCACGCTGTGCGCGCCGCTCGGGATCCGGCGTCAGCGCCACGGCGCGCTCGAGAAACGCCGCTGCCGCGGCAAGGCCGCCGCGAGCCTGCGCGCGGCCAGCCGAGGCTTCCAGCTCGCCCGCAACGGCCTCGTCGGGCCCCGCGGCGGCGTGGGCGCGATGCCATGCCCGCCGATCCTCGTCATCGCCGGGCGCGATCGACTCGGCAAGCGCCGCATGCACCCGACGGCGCTCAGCCGCCGACGCAAGCCGGTAGACGCTGGAGCGGACGAGCGGATGGCGGAAGCGCACGCGGTTGTCGACCGTGATCAAGTCCTCGGCGTCGGCCAACGCCTCATGACCATTCAGGTCCATGCGCTCGGCGGCCTCGAACAGGAGCGCGGGATCGCCGATCGGCTCGGCCGCGGCGATCAGCAGGACTTGCTGGGTCGCCGCGGGCATCCGCTCCACCCGGCTGGCGAAGGTCTCCTCGATGCGGGCAGGCAGGGGAGGCGGGTCGGAGAGACCAAAGCCGCCTGCCAGCTCCGTCGGGTTGCGACCGCGCGGCAGCTCGAGCAGCGCCAGCGGGTTGCCGGCCGTCTCGGCGATGATGCGGTCCCGGATCCGGTCGTCCAGCGGGCCGGCGATCACCGACTCGAGCAACGCCCGCGCGTCGTCGTAATCGAGGCCCTCGACCACGAGCTCCGGCAGACCGCTCAGGACGTTGTCCTGGCCGGGCTGCCTGGACCCGAAGACCAGCGCGACCGATTCGGCGAGCAGCCTGCGTGCGACGAATGCGAGTACCTGCGCCGAGGCCCGGTCGAGCCACTGCGCATCGTCCACCACGCAGATCACCGGCCGATCCCCGGCGGCCTCGCCCAGGAGGCTCAGCACGGCCAGGCTGACCAGGAACCGGTCTGGAGCCTCGCCGGCCTGCAGGCCGAACGCCGTGGTCAGGGCGTCACGTTGCGGCGCGGGCAGCGGCTCGAGCCGGTCGAACAGCGGAGCACACAGCTGGTGCAGTCCCGCATACGCAAGCTCCATCTCGGCCTCGACGCCGACCGCGTGGAGTATGCGGCAGTCCGCCGCCCGCTCGACCAGGTAGTCCAGCAGCGCTGACTTGCCGGCGCCGGCGTCGCCTCGCAGCACGAGCGTCTGGCTCTCGCCTGCGCGGACACTGCTGACGAGCAGATCGAGCGCCGAGCGCTCGCTGTGGCGGCCGAGGAGCCCGGGCCCGGGATTGGGAGTCGCCATGGCCGCTTCCCACCCTAACCGCCAGAACCCCGGGCCGGGGCCAAAGCCAGACCAGTGCTTTTCACGGGCGCGACGTGCGCGCGCGAAGCGCATGCTTGACGGCGCAATCACCAAGGCTCGTCAGGTCTGAAAGGAGATCCAGATGTCCGACACGCAAGGAAACGGCGATCGAGGCCGGCGCCTCAGCACCCCTTGGACGGTGGTGCTGTGGGTCGTCGTGCTCGTGCTGGCCGTCGCTCCATACCCCTGGTTCTAACGCGAAACGACAGTTGGAAGGAACACCATGAGCACATACGACACCACCTACAACGACCCGGCCCTCGCCGGCGGAGCGATCGAGCGCGATGCTCGGGCAGCTGCTCGGCCAGGTGATGGGCTACGTCGCCGTCACGGTCGGGTTCGCGGCGCTCGGCGCCTACCTCGGCCGCGACCTGAGCGGCGGGACCGGGCTGCTGCTGTTCATCCCCGCTTTCGCAGCGATCATCGGGCTGAACATCGCCTCGGCGAGAGGCCGAGAGCAGCTCGCGACCGGCCTGCTGTTCGGGATGGGCCTGCTGCTCGGCCTCGCGGTCGCCCCGGTCATCGCCGACTACGCCGGCGCCGATCCGTCGGCGCTGTGGCAGGCGGCCGGTGCCACCGCGGCCTTCGTCGCCGCACTCGGCGCGTACGGCTACGCCACCCGCCGAGACCTCTCTTCGTGGGGGCGCACGCTGTTCTGGTCGCTGCTGGGCCTGATCGTGTTCGGGATCGTCGGGATCTTCGTCTCGATCCCGGGCGGCAACGTCATCTACGCCGTCGCCGGGCTCGGCATCTTCGGCGCCTTCACGATCTACGACTTCAACCGGCTGCGCCGAAGCGCCGACGCCGCCGTCCTGATCGCCGCCAGCATCTTCCTCGACATCTTCAACGTCTTCCTGCTGCTGCTCGACCTGTTCGGCGGCCAGCGCGCCTGAGAAGGCGACCTTCCCACACCCAATCCAATCACCCAAAGGAGCCACCATGAGCACCACACAGCTGGACACCACCACCGCGACGCAGGAGGACCAACCACTGAAGGGGACTTCGATGACAACGCTCCACAACGCACATTCCTCCGAAGCGACCGCTCGCCGGGCGATCGAGTCGCTTCGCGCCGGCGGTGTCCCGGCCGACGGGTTCCGGTTGCTGGTCGGCAGCCCGCTGCGCGACGTCCGCCGAGAAACGGTCGGCGGGTTCGCCGGACCGGTCGGCCCGGACGACCCCGTCGGGACCTTCGCGGGCCGTGTGCTGCTGCGCCGTCAGGGCGCCGGCAGCTTCGCCGGCGATCCCGACCGACAGCGCCAGGGCTCCTTCGCCGACAGCGACCGGGTGGTGATCGTCAGTTGGCGCGACGACGCCGAGCGCACCCGGGTCACGGGCCTTCGCGGCGCCCGCCGGATCTTGCAGCGGGCCGCGCTCGCCCGCGACGCCGTCGAGGCGGCCGTCGCCGAGCTCGAAAACGGGCACGCGATCGTGCTCGTCGACGGGGCGGAGGTCGCCCGTGGGAGCACCGAGCTCGAGCGACCGGCGCGGGCAGCCTGATCGGGGCGTCGGCCGCTTCGCGCGAGCTCGCCTCGAGCCGTGTCCGCCGGCCGCGGTCGACCCTCGTTGCGAGCGCCGACCCGGCGCGGCGGCCGCTGCCATCAGTCGCTCAGCCTGCGCGCCGACCGGGCCTACAGAAGCCGCTGAAGCCCACTTGTCGCTATGCGCGAGGAGCGGGAGGTCGTGTGGATGCGGCGGGTCCAGTGGTTACGCGACGAATTGCTGGCCTCCGTCGATGTCGTAGGTCGCGCCGGTGAGGGCGGTGTTGGTCATGATGTGAACGGCGAGCGCGGCGACGTCGGCCGGTCCGACGACGCGCCCGATCGGGAGCGTCGTGCGCAGCTCGTCTCGCCTGGCGTCGAGTCCGTCGCCGAGCAGCGATGCCGACAGCGGGGTGTCGACGAAGCCGGCGGCGATGAGGTTGACGCGAATCGGGGCGAGCGCGAGCGCGAGGGCCGCCGTGAACGGAGGCAGCACGGCGGTCGCCGCGGAGACGATCCCGAGGTCGCGACTGATCTTCCGGCCGCCGGTGCCGCCCATCAGCAGCAGCGTGCCGCCGGGCCTCATCTTGCCGCGGGCGGCGCGTGCGACCTCGAGCCCCAGCACCGCGTGGTCGCTGAGCGCGTCGCGCACGTCGGCTGAGTCCATCTCGAGCAGGGGTGCGTAGTGGGGGCCGCCGGCCGTGACCAGCACGTGGTCGATCGGGTCGGGCAGGCCGTCGAAGAACTGCTTCAGCGCTGCCGCGTCGTTGGCGTCGAAGGCGGCGGTGCTCCGCGCGTCGACGTCGAGCGCTGCTTGCTTGAGCCGCTCGGGATTCCGGCCGGTGAGGATGACGTCGGCGCCCTCACTGCGTGCGCGTCGGGCGGTTTCGAGGCCGATGCCGGCGCTGCCGCCGATGAGGACGACGGTCTGGCCGAGCAGTTCCGGCTCGCGGGCACTGGAAACAGCGGTGGCGTCGGTGCTCATGGTTTCTCCCATGGTTGGTGTCGGCGACCGATCGCCAGGTCGCCGCCGGCTGTCCTTCGCACGCCGACAGCTTGCCATCGGCAGCCTCCGACTCAGAACTGGTCCGCGCCTGAGTTCAGGCGTCGGGGAGCGCTTCGACCAGGCGCTCTCCGAGCGACCGTTCGAGGTCGCCACCCGGAGCGAGGGGTCAAGGGGTCGAGACAACAATCTGCTTGGCCTCAGCCATGTAGCGCCCGGCGGCCGCGGAGGCCTCATCCGGCGTGGATCCCGCCTGGCGGGCGTCCATGTACGCCGCGTACCAGTCCCACCAGTCGTGCGGTGGGGCGACCGCCTCGAACGAGCCGTGGCGTAGGGCCGTCTCGTGCAACAGATCTGCCAGCGACGCGACGTCCATGTCAGTCCTCCCATACCCGTCCGGGAAGCCGCGTCGTGACCTCCTGGAGCAGCCAGCCGTTGCCGTCGGGATCGCTGAACGTGGCGTAGCTCTGGTAGGTGCGGCGCTCCGGGTCCAGGCCCGGGCCGGACCCGTCGGGGCCGAAGTGGAAGAAGTCACTGACCTCTACGCCGCGGCTGATGAGGTCATCCCGCGCCGCCTCGATGTCCGAGACGACCAGCTCCAGGCGCTCGGCGGAGCCGGGCTGGGCCTTGATAAAGCCGCTTCCGAACGCGATGGAGCACTCCGAGTGGGTGGGCGTCAACTGCACCACGCGGCGACCTTCGCCGAGGTCGAAGTCGGCGTCCACGCGCCATCCAAGGCTCTGGTAGAAGCTCTTTGCCCGGTCGACGTCGGAGACGGGCAATGCGACGACCTCGAGCTTCATGTCGATCGTCCCCACTTCCGGGACCTCCGTCGAGCTACCGGGGCTCTCGCCAGTGCTCATGCTGACCTCCATCGGTCGGGCGCGCCCTAACAGGGCGACGCCGGGCTCACGAACCGGGCACCGCGCCGACGACGGCCATGAGGCCGACGCTCGGAGCCTGGGCTACGGGAATGAGTATGAGCCCGCCTTTCTGGTCCCCTCTCGGCCGATCTTCGACCGAGGACGCTCCCCTTGGGGTGGAACCCACTTTCCTCTCATCCGGGGGCGAAAGTCAAGAAGTGCTCGCGCCGCGCTCGGGTCGTCAGACGGAGGACCAACGGAGGCCCACCGGCAACGTCGGTGCCGCTCATTCGGTGCTCCTAGGTGGGTACGCGACGGGGCAGGGCGATAACGCGCTCGGGCCGCCATGTAGCACTGCTGCTCGGAGGCAAATGCACTAGCGCCGATTCGAGAGGGGCGGCTCCCGCCTCGGACGAGCACCGGCCGTCTCGAGGCATCGTCCGCGGGCTCGTGCAGACGGTCGGTTTCCCAAGCCAAGCGGTAGCCCGGCATCCGACGATCGTGTAGGGCAGCGCTGGTATCTGCTGTCCGATCGGAGGAGGACCCATGACCATGCTGCCCGTGCTCGATGCGGCGGGGCGGCGCCGCTCGCCGGCGACCCTGCCCGGCTACCACGCCGGCCGCCCACCGCGCAACAAGGGGATACGCTACCCGGCCGACCCGCCCACGGTCGAGGAGATCGTCGCGGTGATGCGCCATACGCCCGACGATCATCACGGCTCGCGCCTGCGAGCGATGATCGTCGTGCTGTGGCGCGCCGGGCTACGGATACAGGAGGCGCTCGCGCTCGCCGAGCACGACCTCGACGAGCGGCGCGGTTCGCTGCTGGTACGCAGCGGCAAGGGCGGCCATCGGCGCGAGGTCGGCATGGACGAGTGGGGCTGGGCACAACTGCGCCCGTGGCTGAACGCAAGGGCAGAGCTGCCCGTCGGGCCGCTGTTCTGTGTGATCGATGGCCCCACCGGCGGGCGGCCCTGGTCAGGAGCCGCGGTCCGTTCGGAGTTTCGGCGGCTCGCCGCCCGCGCCGGAGTCAGGCGCCGCTTCGCGCCGCACCAGCTGCGCCACGCGCACGCGCTCGAACTCGCCCGCGAGGGCGTTGCGCTGAACATCATCCAGCGCCAGCTCGGCCACGCCAACCTCGGCACCACCTCGATCTACCTGCAAGGGATCGACCCCGAGGAGATCATCATGGCCGTGCGGACGCGCCGCGCGCCAATGATGTCGGCCAGCGCCGGACTGAAGCTCTGATCGAGAACCCCACCACAACCAGCGGGAGCGCCTCGGCGCTCCCGCTCCTCTCTGGCCAAGCGAGCGCCTGGACGGCCCAACTCAGACGATCGAGCCTCGTCCAAGGCGGGCAGCTTCCCGTCGACGACCGAGACGCTCGCAACCACGTGCCCGGGTCAGCGGAAGGCGTGCCGGTTGCCCCAGTGGGCGACCTTGCGTCCGATCTTCGCGGCCTCCTCGTCCGCGGACCGGAAGTGGATCCCGGACCACACGCGGGCGTCGACGATGTCGTCGCACACCTGCGAGAAGGTCGTGAACGTACGCGTCGACGCGGGGCTCGTGCCGGTGAACGTCGCGGCGTCACGGCCGTAGAAGTGCTGCAGCGTGTCCACGATCGAGCAGCCGAACGCCGACAGCCCCGACGGGTGATCGGGATAGGGCGGCGCCGCGATCAGGGAGGTCCAGGTCACTTCGGGCTCCGTGGCGGCGTTGCCGTCGCTCGCGGCCTGTCGGATCGCGGTGATCGGCCTCCAGAACGAGTACCGGGCCTTGTTGCGCCACGTCACGATCAGCGCGTCCGCGGCGTTCGCGTATGCCCTGGCGAACATTCGGGCGTTGTCGGCCAGCGTGCCGCCCTGCGTGCTCGCGACCGAGCGCAGGATGTTCGCCATCGTCGCCGTGGCGTTGCCCTGGCCCCAGAAGTTCGCCGCGTCGGTCTGCTCCTGCGTCCTGGTCGAACCGGTCGCCCGCCCGATCGCCTTGACCTCGTTGAACTCGGCGGCGTACGCGCGGGTGTGGAGGGCGTTCGGCCCACGGCCGCGGAACAGGTCGGGATCACGCAGCACGAACGGGGTGACGTCCTTCAGCCACGCACCGGGGTCGAAGACGCCGCTGGTCGGCACCCACTCGCCGGGCAGCGTGCCGGCCGTGAAACTGAACGTCCCGAAGCGGTTGTCGCCCCCAGGCGCCGCCAGCACGGCGTTCGCGGCGGCTACGCCCGTGGCGATCCCGCCGTCCTTGGCCGCGTCGGGGATCCCCGGCGGGATCCCGGCGAGCGTGTTCTGATAGGCGGTCTCGATGACCGGAATGCGCGCAGCGGGGAAGCGGAGGTCCCCGTTGAGGAGTACGTGGCGCGCGGCGGCCGCGACCGCGGCGTCCTGCGAATACCCTGGCTCGGCCGCGGGCGAGGACGCGTACGGCTCGTGGCCCCCGTCGATCGCGTTGACCGCGTCATAGACGGCGGCATGGACCATCGCCAGGTGCACGGTCGAGACCGCGCCCTGGCCGGCGCCAGGGACGGCCGGTGGAATGGCCGTGCCCGGCGACTGCAGCGCCGCGGCGGCGGTCGCGTTCCAGTCGGTGACGGTGTCCGCGCGCGCCGGAGCGGCTATCGCGAGCACAGAGAACACGGCCAGCACGCCGAAAGCCGTCAGGGCAAGCAGCAAACGCCGGCGCGACATCAGGTGCACCGAGTTACGACCCGCGAGACCGTGCATCATCAGCTCCTCATCGGTAGACCGGGGCCAGAGCCAGCGGCGCCGGTTGGGTAGCGGTAGACTCGGGGAAGTCGATGCCGTATACGCTACCGCGATTACGGTGACACTACCGCGACCTGACCGCTGGTGTCAACAACTCGTCTGCGTCGCCGTGCGAGATCGCCAGCCTCTGCCGAGAGGAGCATCGAGCAGTGCGAGCAAGGCGGAGGGCCTGTCGGCTGTGCGAGCGAGGAGGCCTGCGGCCCGGTCGGCAATTCCTCGGGCGATCACGGCAACGGCCGGGGCGGCGGTGACGAGACTCGCCGCTGTCCGGAGGCGCCTCTCGCCCGCGTCGAGCGTTGCTAGCCGTCTTGCCGGAGCTTCGCTGAGCCGGAGCGTCCGCGGCCGGCGTTCGCCCGCGGCGGCCCGGGCGGGTCGACCTCGGCGAGGCGGCGCACCTCGCGAGCGATGGCGAGCAGATCGTGGGCGGTGTGGAGCGCCTCCTCGGCGGAGTCCAGCTCGTCGAGCACGGCACGGATGAGGGCCGCCTCGCGGACGTACTGCGAGACGCTGATCCCCTGCGAATCGGCTGCGCGAGCGATCGCCATGTACGCCCGGTCCGCGAACCGGATCGTCGTCGCATGCAGGGCCACGGGCGGAACTCTACCGGGGGCCCGGGCGCCGGCCATGGGGCGACCATGCAAGCGTCCGATCACCGGCGAGTGAGGTTTGCGATAGCAGTCACGACATCGCGGTAGCGCACATATTCGCGATTGCCATTCCCACATTCTGTTCGGATACGTGCGGCGACGACGTGCCGGGTGGCACCTTCGTCGAGGACCCTCGGAGCCGACGTGGTGTTGGCTCCCGCTTTGCCAGGGCGAAGCAGGAGCCCGGGCGGCGCCCACGGAGACGATCGCGGGTCGTCCAACTCGACACTCTGGAACTCGATGATCGAGGTGACCGCGTTCCTGGCGATGCAGAAGTCGGCATGCGGAGGCCGCAGGCGCCCCCGGCCATCGGATCGCCTGGCAGGTCGCCCAACCTCCTGTGGACGTCGTCGTCAAGTCGATGGTTTCGCGCTCGCCTTCCGTGTGCTGGTCGACGCCTTCCTCGTCAGGATGACGCTCGTACCCGCCGTCCTCGCCCTGCGCGACCCGCGCGCCTGGTGGCTGCCGCCCTGGATGGACCGGCGGATGCCGAACCTCGACATCGAGGGGGAGAAGCTCCTCCACGAGATTGAGCCGCCAGCCCCGGCGGAGGCCGAGCAGCCGCCGGCGCCGCTGGCGGATCGCTAGAGCGACGCGCAGCCACCGAGGCCCCGCCTGCTGATCAGCGGGAACCCGGGCACTCGATGAGTGTCGGGGCGCAGCGCTGGGTACGTCGATACCCAGACAGCGGCTACGAGGGTGTAGGCCGTGCCGCGGGGAGCCAAGTCAATGCGATGTGAGTGTGGGGCCGTCGAAGGCTTGTCCGAAGGGCTCGCGACCGCCGTGGTACCGGTCGCCGTCGCCGCCGCGCTAGCAGCCTTAGGCATCATGTTCGCCGCCGTGATCCACTGGTTTCGGAACCGTCGCGGCTCGACGCGCGCGCGTGAGGAGCTATTCGTCGGACGATGGGGCGTCCTCGGACCCGAGCTTTACCTGGTCGGCAAGCGGGTGCGTCGGTTGCTTGGCCCTGACGACCCCGACCGCCCCGGTTCGCGGGGCCAACCGCGGCCAACAGCTTTGGCCTTTGCGCGGCGGATGTTGGCTGAGGTAATGCGCTGCGATCCCGCGACGCGGCTCGCGCGGGCGTTTGCGGACGCGCAGCTCGAGCCGCTCCCTCCCGACGGCTTCGTCCTGCCCAGATCCGATGTCGAAGCCTGGCTCGACACTCGCGAGGGCCGCTACGAACCGGCGGATAGGGACGACGCGCCACGCGCGGCGTGAGGGAGCCGTCGCCCGCCACCACTCCGTCACCGATCCGGTCGTCGACGGGGTGCTTCGGGCCTATGCCAAATCGAGCAAGCCGACAAGTGCCGTACCGCGCCCGCGCCATTCCTCGATGCCCGACCGCAGACCCACCGGAGGCCGCGACCCGAGCATCTGGTTCGCCGGTCAACGCGGGCATGTCAACAAACGCCGCGCCCGCTCTCGCTCTGGGTGACGAGCATCAGTCTCAGCAGGCCCTTATCAGGTGCGGTGGTTGGGCGCCGTGGTTGCGACCGCGGCGGCGGCCCAGGTGCCTCGGTTCGTGACATTGTGATCCTCGTTCGGGGGTGTCTCGGAAGACGAGGTCGGGCCCGGCACGGCTCATGGTTTCGGCAAGGTGCCGGCATCGGCCGTTCTACGAGCGCGGTCGGTCGCTGGCCCTGTATCTCGCGGGTTCACCCCGGAGTCCGTCGCCGGCGCGGCTGCGCGAGAATGCCGGGTGGTGCGCCTGGATGGTGGTGCTTGGTGCTGGTTTAACGAGCCGCGCGCGGTGGTGGTCGGTGATCTGACGGTGTCGGGCTGGGTGGCGCGAAACGGCGACATCCGCGTGGCCTCGTACGACAACGAGAGCGGTGAAGTGGTCGTGCGGACGTTGCACGCCCGGCTGCAGCGCGACGATCACGCCAACCCGGCGTTCTACGTGCGCCGCGACGGGCGGATCACTGCGTTCTACTCCAGGCACGCCGGCAGGCCGCTCTACCATCGCACGACGCGCGATGCCGGGCGGATCGAGCGGTGGGGGCCGGAGCGGACGGTGGGGACCAATCGGCCGGGGCCGTACGGCTACACCTATCCGAACCCGGTCTGGTCGCCGCTGGAGTCAAGGCTCTATTTGTTCTGGCGCGGCGGCAACTTCCTGCCCACCTTCTCGACCAGCGTCGACGAGGGCGAGAGCTGGGCGCCGGCCCGGACGCTGATGGACGACAACCAGCCGGAGAGCCATCAGCGGCCCTACGTCAAGTACGCGGCGCGCAACGGCGTGATCCACCTCGCCTACAACCAGGCGCACCCCGCCAAGCGCGTCACGAGCGTCTTCTACATGAAGTACACCCCCGGGATCGGCTGGCAGCGCGCCGGCGGTGCCGAGCTCGGCGAGCCTCCCTTTATCCCCACCGACGGCGACCGCGTCTTCAACGCCTGGGAGCACGGCCAGCGCTCCTGGATCCACGACATCGCCGTCGCCGCCGACGGACGGCCGCGGATCGTGTTCGCGAGCTTCTCGCGCGCCACCGGCTACACCGATCACCGCTACTGGTACGCCCGCTGGGACGGCCGGCGCTGGCGTGCGCGCGAGATTGTGCGCGCCGGGCCGTCGATCGACCCCGACGGCTCGATCATGTACTCGGCCGGGATCGTGCTCGACCAAGAGAACCCCGGGATCGTCTACCTGGCCAGGAAAAAGGGCAACCGGTTCCAGATCGAGGTGTGGCGCACCGCCGATGGCGGCGCCAACTGGCATGTCACCCCGATCACGACCGACGCCCGCAACCATATGCGCCCCGTCGTGCCGCGCAACCGGCCCGGTACCCGGCAAGTGCAGCTGCTGTACATGTACGGCCGCTACAACAGCTACCGCACCTACCAGACCGCCATCGCCCTCACCAACCGCACGATCGCCTAAACAGACGCCCCCGGTCACGGCACACCCTGTAGTCGCAGGCGTCGCGCCGATCCGCGCTCGTTCCCGTGTCGGGACCAGCGGCGACACTCTCCCCGACCCGGGACATTGCGTTCAGATCGTGGGGAGCGAGGCTCTGCCGCGCTTTGCCGGTCAGCGGCGTAGTCGCTGTTGCACCGTCATCCCGAGCCGCTGCGCGGCGGCGGCCGCCTTCTCTACCGACGAGCCCGCCTTCGGCAGCGTGCCGATCTGGCGTCCCACGTCCATCATGTCGAACACGATCCGGAGCCGGCACACCCGCCCGTCGCGATACTGGTGGAAGTCCGCGCCCTCGAACTCGAGGCGCTTTCCGGTCGCGGCGAAGCCGGGCGGATCGAGCGGCCCGGTGTGGGTACCGCTCCCCTTCCAGTAGAAGGCCGCCTTCCGCTCACCAGGCACCAGGTACGGTCCCTCAACCATCTCGAACCGCAGGTCGGGCATCGCAGTCCAGGCGAATGCGAGGAACCTGCGCACATCATCGTGGCCTCGCATCGTCGTCGGCCACGCAGTGTCGTCGTACACGATGTCGTCGGTCATCAGCACGAGCAACTGCTCCGGCTCGTGCGAGTTCCACGCCGCCTCCCAGCGGCCGGCAAACTCCTCGACCCAGGCTTGGTCGAGATCCTGTGCCTGCGTCGCGCCCGTCTGGGTCATCCGATGCTCCTCTCAGCGGGGGGTCGATGAGCACCGTAACGCCCGCGCCGAGACCGATCAATCGCCTTCGGCGTGCCTGGGCGGCGGGAATGGCCGAGGTCGGGAGCGTTCGAGCGAGAGTCGCGCGAGCGATCAGCGGCAGTTGCGCCTTTGGGAAAGGGAGTGTCTGCTCGCAGGTCCAGACACCCATGCAGAGTGCTCCTCTTCGACGCGAGCAGGAGCGGCAGGGGAACCGATTGCATGCCCGCGGACACCTCCTCCTCGTCCCGTGCGAGCGTCAGCTGGACTGCCGTCGAGACTGTCGCGAGCAGGCGAAGGGAGCACTGGCTCGCGACGAGCCGGGCCGTGTCGGGCGTGGGGACTTATGTTCTGCACGTCAGCCGCTCCTCGACCGACCGCCCCGCGGGCTCCCGGTTCGGGTCGGCTGGGCATCACGTTTGCGATTCGGTCACAAACGCGGCCGGTTCGGACGGCGGCGTCGGGCTCGCGCCCGCGCAGCTAGCTCGTCGAAGAACGTGCCCAGCACCGTTTCACCCGACCAGAGCCGGCCTCAGGCCGAGAGGGATTAGTCCCCCAACAGCGCGGGTAGGTAGCTGTCTGCGACGTCCCATGAAGGAGGAGTGGAGATGGAGCAGAGCGTCAGTCGTCGTGGGTTCATCGGGGCGGCGATCGGAACCGGGGCGGCCGCGGCGGTCTCGCCGAACGTGGCACTCGGCCACGGGTGGGATCACAAGCACAGCTCGTCGGACAGCGTCCCGCGCGACCGGCGCGGCATGCAGATGTGGTCGATGCGGCGCTTGATCGACGAGGGCATCCAGACGCCCGCGCAGCTATTCCGCACGCTCGGCCGGCTCGGCTACACGGAGATCGAGAAGTTCACCCTCCATGGGTTGACCGTGGACCAGTTCCGGCGGGCGCTCCGCGACGCGGGCCTACGCTGCCCGTCCGGTCACGACGGGCCCGGCTTTCCCGCCACCGGCAATTGGGAGCCCGGATACCGCCAGACGCTCGAGGACTCGGTCAAGCTCGACCAGAAGTACACCGGGCTCGCGTGGTGGCCCGGGCCGTACGACCAGGAGGCGCTGTGGCACCAGCTGGCCCGGCACCTGAACCGGGCGGGCGAGATCGCCGCCGAGTACGACCTGCAGTTCTTCTACCACAACCACGACTTCGAGTTCACGAACCGCTTCAACGGCCGGGCGGCCTACGACATCCTGCTCGACGAGACGGATTCCGACCTGGTGAAGTTCGAGCTCGACATCTACTGGATCGTTTACGGCGGCGAGTCGCCGGTCCACTACCTCTCGGAGGACCCGGCGCGCTTCCCGCTGTACCACGTGAAGGACCGCACGTGGCGCGACCGCGGCCCGGACGTGCAGGACTGGGAGGACACCGGCCCCGGCTCAATCGACTTCCCGGACGTCTTCGAGGCGGGCGACGGCCGCCGGCTCGACAAGCACTTCATCATCGAGCACGACTGGCCGCTGCTCTCGCACCCAGGCGAGAGGTACGCCGAGTACCTCACCGCCGCGGTGTCGATCGAATACCTGCGGAACGTGCGCTGGTAAGGACAACTCGTCCAGTCTCGTCGGAGGGGAACGCGTTCGCGCTCGATGCAGTGCCTCCAAAACGTGATCGTGCGTCGCCGGCAAGGTGTTCCTAATGTGAAACGCGGCACGTTCGCTTTGCGCGAGAACGAGCGGTGTCTGGAGCTGCCCGCCGCGACGTCGTCCCGCGCGGTGTCGGCCGCGATGCCAGTCGTCGCAGAAGTCTCGAAATCGTGGAATCTCGAGACTTCTCTCGCTGCTGCTTTGTGCGATCAGCGGTAGGGCGGACAGATGCCAAGCGACGCGGAGCGCGCTATCGCCACGAGGCATGAGGAGCAGCGCTGGCGGGCCGCTGCTCGAGGAGTTGCCCCGGCTTGCGACCGGAAGCGTCCAAGTGTCGTCGAAACCGGGGCAACTCCAATCTAGGTCACCTGGCGTAGGCGTCGTTGTAGTCCCACCATCCGCCGGCCCGGTCCGTCTGCGGCCAGCCTTCCGGCGAGTTCTCCCACTCCTCCTGGCGGCCGAGGGCGGTCATGTCGAGGTGGCTCCAGACGGTGCCAAAGATTTCCGAGCCGCGCCCGTCTATGAAGTATGTGCGGTAGATCCGGTCGCCCTCGCGGATGAACACGTTGTGGCCGTGCCACTCGTCGACGCCGAAGTCCTTGTCCCAGTCGTCGGTGATCGTGTACCAGGGAATGTGCTCCCAGCCGTGACGCTCCCTGAGAACCTTGAGGTGATCCTGTGGTGCACGGCTGGCGAACGCCAGTGTCGTGTCCCGCGCGTTCAGGTGGGCGAGCGTCGGCACCTGGTCGGCGATCATCGAGCAGCCCACGCAGGCTCGCTCGGGATAGCTGTCGCCTCTCGCCGGGTTCGCGTAGGTGGTGATGTCCGGCCCGTAGAAGGCCCGGTAGACGAGCAGTTGGCGGCGTCCCTCGAAGAGATCGGCAAAGCTCGCCGGTCCGTTGGGGCCCTGGAACGCGTACTCCTTCTCGACGGCGAGCCACGGCATCCGCCGCCTCGCGGCCGCGAGCGCATCGCCCGCGCGCATGTGCTTCTTCTCCTTGACCAGCAGCTTCTCGCGCTCGGCGTTCCATTCCTCCGGGGTGACTGTCGGTTGTGCCTTCATTTCGTTCCTTCTTCCTTTAGACCGGTCGTGCGGCGCAGGCGAACGATGAGCCAGGCCCGGGCGAGCGCCAGGCCGGCGCCGACGCCGGCGGCCGACGGAACGAGCTCCTCGAGCGGCAGGCCGCCCACGTGGGCCATGACAAGCCGCTATCGGTCCTGCGGAGAGACGGTCGGCCGCATCTCCATTGCGATCCTTCCTCCTTCCCCCGAGGCTTTCGGCGACAATGTGCAACCGTTGGTTGCGCGTCGTCACAGTATTGCAACCGCCCGTTGGGCGTCAGGAAAGGCAGGAGATGGTCCCGGACCGAGTCGAGCGCGAGATCCTCATCGACGCCCCAATCGAGGTGGTCTGGGCGGTGATCACCCACCCCGCCCACGTCAGCGGCTGGTTCGGCGAGACCGCCGAGATCGACTTGCGCCCGGGCGGCCGGATCACTCACGCGTGGAAGGAGGAGGGAGGCCTGACGGAGGAGCGCGGGATCGTCGAGAACGTCGAACCCCCGAACTACTTCGCGTATCGCTGGATTCGTGGCGCTGAAGCTGAGGCACGCGAGGACAACTCGACCCTCGTCGAATTCACGCTGACCGTGGACGGTGAGGGCACCCGGCTGCGCGTCGTCGAGACCGGCTTCTCAAAGCTCGACTGGCCCGAGGACGAGCGTCGCGAGGACGCCGAGAGCCATGGCGAGGGCTGGGAGCACGAGCTTGGCGAGCTACGCGAGTACGTCCTGGAGCTCGAGCGCGGATCGGCGCGACGATGAGGCGCCGGGGGGCGGACGTGCCAGAGCTCTGGGCGGCGGTGGCCGATCCCACTCGTCGTCGCATCCTCAGCGACCTGCTCGCCCGAGGAGAGGCGAGCGCCACCACGCTGGCGGGCGACCTTCCGGTCACCCGCCAGGCGGTGACGAAGCAGCTCGCGGTGCTCGATCGGGCTGGCCTCGTCGAACGCAGGCGTCGCGGCCGCGAGGTCAACTACTCCGTGCGACCCGTGCAGCTCAGGGCCGCGTCGCGGGCACTGGCGGAGCTCGCTACGGAATGGGAGGAGCGATTGAGCTCGATCAAGCAGATCGCCGAGCGGGTGGCGCGCGACCGCCGGACTTCGGGATAGGTCCGCGCCTTCCGTTCCTCGCGCATTGCGACACTCCGCGCTTCACGTTCGAGGCCGTCGCTACCAGGCGAAAGGAGCAGCGCCGTTGATCCGGTCCGGCGCGGCGAGTGGAGTGTCGAGTCGCATGGGGAGCAGAAGCGAGACGCGGTCGATTCGACCCAACGGCGTGCCGACCCGGCGGGCGGTCGCGCACGCGTGCCAGCGAGAGGAATCCCGCTGCTCCTGACGTACAGGACGGGCATGACGATTTCCCTGCCGGAGCAGTCGCCGCAGCAGAGAAGGACCGCTCGTATCGCCGGCTGGCTCATGGCCTTGACGTTTCTCACGGCCATCCCCGCCGCGCTCATTCTTTACGACTCGATCCTCAACGACACCGACTACATCTTCGCCGCCGGCGACGACACCCGCGTCAAGCTGGGCGCCCTCCTCGAAATCTTCCTGATGATCGGCAACGTCGGCACGGCGGTCGTGATGTTTCCGATCCTCAGGCGATACAGCGAAACCCTCTCGCTTAGCTACGTCGCCTCGCGCACGATCGAGGCGACGATCATCGGGGTCGGCGCGATCAGCCTGCTCTCCGTCGTCACCCTGGGCGACGACCTGGCCGCGTCCATCGGGGCGAACGGAACCTCGCTCGACATCGCCGGGCGGACCCTGGTCGCGATCCACGACTGGACGTTCCTGTTCGGGCCGGGATTCTGCGTCGGCGTCAACGGCATCCTGCTCGGCTGGATGATGTACCGCACCGGATTGATGCCGCCACGGCTCGCGATGCTGGGCGTCATCGGTGGTCCGCTGATCTTCGCGTCGGCGATCGCGGTCCTGTTCGGCGCCTACGAGCAGGACGGCCTGCACGCCCTCTTCTCGGTGCCCGAGTTCCTCTTCGAGGCGGCGTTTGCGATCTATCTGATCGTCAAGGGCTTCAGGCCCTCGCCGATCCTCGACGACGCTCGGTTTACCGGCGGGGACGGCGGCTCCCTGCGCCCTGCGGCTGCGCCGTAGACGTTCCGACGGCAGCAGTGCTGCGTTGGACGACCGCCGGAAGCGCGATGCCGATCTCCCCTACGCGCGTGTCCCGCCGTGGTGAAGCGGTCGTCTAGCGGCTCCGCGACCGGACTGGCACCCGATCGAGGTCGGGCAGACGAGCTCTTCGTTTCTCGAGCAGGTCGGCTAGGAAGGCTGGTCCGGCTGCCGCTGGTCGGGTCCGAGGTAGGACGGAAAGAGCCCGCTGGAGTCAACGTCGCGCCTGAGCTCTTGCAGCCGGTCCCAGTTGGGCTGGGCGAAAGAGCGCTCCGCCCGGGAGTCGGCCGCGGTGAGGTCGGTTTCGGCCAGGTAGTGCCCGAGGGCGAGCGGCTCGAGGTTCGCCATGACGGATGGGAGCCAGCGCTGGTTCGCCGCGTCGTCGGCCTCGTTTTCCCACATCGCGTAACAGGACACGAAGGAGCGTTCGACCATCGAGAACGCCATGTCGGGGAGGTCCTCCTGGGGCGCATCCTCGGGTGGCTCGGGCCCCACTACCGCGAACGCGAACGACTCGGGGCTCGGCGCCTCGTCCAGGTGTGCGCGCAGGCGCGGCAGGATGTCGGTGAAGTCGGCATTCGCCCAAACGTTGTCGGAGGCGTAGCGGCGCCCCTCGCGCCAGAGGCCGCCGAAGTCGCGGAAGAGCACGTCGAACGGCGACGGCTCGTTGACCTGCCGCGCCAGCGCCCGGTCCAGGACCGGCGAGCGCTCCAGCGGCGAGAGCGCGGCGGCCGCCTCCTCGGCCGAGTCCTCGAAGGCCGTGGCGGTGACGATCAGCACCCTGGCCTCGGGGCCGGTCTCCGGGCCCGGGGGAGCCGGGGCGACTAGCAGAGTCAGCTCGACGGTCGGGGGCAGCGAGTTCACGACCCCCGAAGCCCACTCGGCCACCGCGTCGAGCTCGGAGAGCCCGTACAGGTAGGTGCTGGTCGTGATCGACCGGGGCAGCGGCTGAAGAGCGAGGTGGAAGCGGGTGACCACGCCGGGGAAGCCCGGGCCGGCTCCGCGCGCCGCCCAGAGGAGCTCCGCGTCGTAATCCTCGTCCGCGTGGATGAGCTCGCCGGCGGGCGTGACGACGTCGATCGCCTGGAGGCTCATGCAGGCGGGGCCCCAGGCGCCGGAGTTCCAGCCCAGTCCGCCGCTCAGCAGGAAGCCGCTGATGCCGACCGACGGGCAGTGTCCGACGGGAAAAGCCAGATCGCGCGCGGCCAGCGCCTCGGCCAGCTGCGAGCTCGTGACCGCCGGCTGCACCGCGGCGGTGCGCGAGGTCTCGTCGATGGTCAGCTGGCGCAGCGCCGAGAGGTCGATCAGGAGGGTCCCGTCGCGCAGCGGCGACCCCACCCAGCTGTGGCCACCGGCGCGCACCGCCACCTGGAGGCCGCGCGAGCGGGCCAGCTCGACGGCCGCAACCACGTCCGCCTCGGAGGCGGCGCTGACGATCGCCTCGGGGAAGCGGGCTGGCTTCAGCGCGTTCCAGAGCATGCTCTGCCTGGTCGCCTCGTACTGCTCGTCGCCGCGCCAGACGACAGGGCCTTCGATCGCGTGGGTCATGACGTGTCCTTTCTTCTTGGTCGGGTGGCTCAGTAGAGGACCGACGGGATCCAGGCGCCCTGGGGGCGGCGGTAGCGGCCCATGACCATGTAGTTCATGGGCTTGACGATCCGCAGGCCCGCGGCGAGGCACCAGCGCAGCAGGTGGTGCTGGTGGAGCGGGAGCAGGAACGACGCCGGCGGGCCGTCATGCACCACCGCGCCGGCGATCAGCGCGGCCAGGTCGTCCTCCGACTCGGCGACCGCGTAGGCGGCGCCGAACTCGTCCAGCGTGGTGGCGTAGGCCACGATGCGGCCCTCGCGCAGCGCGACGTAGGGGTTGAGCCCCGGCGTCGCGAGCGCGTCGCGGAGCTCGCGTGTGCGCTGGAAGCCGTGCACGAAGATGCATAGCTCCTCGCAGGTCGGGATGTCGTCCTCCACGATCGGCCGCACCTCGACACCCCGGCGGGGCGTGACGCTCGGCGTGCCGGCCATCAGCGCCACCGACTCCTCGACCCTGAAGCCAAGCGAGGAGTAGAGCGCCAGCGAAGCGGTGTTGAACGAGTCCTGCAGCAGCCGCATCCCGTCGGCCCGCGCTCCCCGGTCGATGACGGCCTCCATCAGGAGCCGGCCGACACCGGCGGCCTGGGCGTCGGGATCGACGGTGATCGGTCCGACGCCGCGGACCGGTCCGCGCTCGTCGAGGAAGTTCGAGCCCACAACCCGGCCGTCGGACTCTGCCACCACGCCCCAGATCGACGGATGCGAGCCGAAGGCCGCGACGAGCTCGCGGGCGACGTCGGGCGTCGGGAAGTCGCGCGGGAAGCGGTGGCGGTCGTGGATGCCCGCGAAGGCCTCGTAGGTGATACGAGCGGCGGCCTCGTGGTCCCCGGGCTCGATCTCCCGGAGCCGGACGGCGGACTGGGTGGCGATTGACATCTGATCTCCTCGGTCGACTTGTGAGGCCAGCATCGCCGGGCGGCCCCATCGACGCAACAGATGTTGTCGCAACTAGTATGTCGTTTATAGATGTACGACTTGCGCCGCTTGCGCGCTTTCCACGCCGTCGCGCAGACAGGCTCCTTCTCGGCGGCCGGGCTGGAACTCGGTTACGCCCAGTCGGTGGTGTCGCACCACGTCGCCGCGCTCGAGCGCGAGTTCGGACTGACGCTCGTCAACCGCGCCACCCGCCCCGTCAGCATCACCGACGCCGGCGCCCGGCTGCTGCGCCACGCCGAAGCTGTTCTGGGGCACGTGACGGCGGCCGAGGACGAGCTGCGCGCGATCGCCGGGCTGCAGGGCGGCACGCTGCGGGTCGGGGCCTTCCTGTCGGCCTGCAACTCGTTCCTGCCGGCGGCGCTTGCCCGCTTCGAGGCGGAGCATCCCGACGTGGAAGTCAGCTTCGAGCAGCTCGAGGAGCCCGCGGCGCTGCGGCGCATCCGCTCCGGGGACCTCGACCTGGCGGTCGTCTGGCGCATTCCGGGCTTCTCAAACGGGGGCGGTGCATCGGTCGAGGACGGCTTCGACCAGCTCCACCTGGTCGACGATCCCTACCTGGTGGTGCTGCCCCCGAACCACCGGCTGGCCCGTCGCCGCCAGGTGCGGCTCGCGGACCTCGCCGCGGAGCGCTTCACCGCGCCCGCGAGGCAGGGCCACGCGGTTCCTTACCTGGACATGCTCGACCAGCTCTGCGCCGAGGCCGGGTTCGAGCCTCGAATCCACGAGATCGAGGACGTCACCGTGGGCCGGGCGGTGATCGCCGCCGGCCTGAGCGTCGGGCTCCTATCAGAGCTGACCATGCCCGAGCCGCGACCCGACATCGCCCTGCGCCCACCGCGCGACACCAGCCCATATCGCTCAATCCACGCCACCTGGCTGCGCGGCCGGCGGATTCCGGCGGTCTCACGAATGGTCCGGTATCTCGCCGAGGCAGCGGAGGCGCGGCTGGGCGGGGGCGGCTGAGCGGATGCGTCGCAGTCGCAAGACAGCGATCGCGGCCATAGTCTCGCGTCGCCAACAGAGCGGGTGTCTGAAGGAACCCGCGCGGTTGCGCCGACACTTCCGAGATGAACGAGCAGGGGCGGTCTCGTAGTTCGCGATGTCGAGACGCTCGCTCGCATGCGGGAACGGCACTCTCGTCGTCGCCGGTGGCCCTACGCGGCGCTCGGCTCCACCAGCGGCCGGGTGGCCGCGAGCGGCAGCCTCGTCGCCACCGCGGCCCCCGCCAGCAACGCGCAGGCCAACACGCCCAGCCCGGCCTCGAGCGACCCCGCGTCCTTCGCTACCCCCACCGCGATCGGGCCGAAGATGCCCCCGCTCACGCCGATCGTGCCGACGAGCGCCAGGCCGCCCGCCATCGCCCGGCCGGTGAGCAGCGATGTGGGTATCGCCCACAACGCGGGCACCGCGCCGAGGAGGCCGAAGGCGCACACGCCGAGCGTCACGATGCCGGCCTCGGCCGGCAGCAGCGCGGTGCCGGCGAGGCCGGCGGCGCCGAGGAGCATTCCGATCACGACCCAGCGGCGCCGGTCGCCGCTCCGGTCCGACAGGCGACCGATCACGATCAGTCCGGTCGATCCGAGCGCCATCGGGATCCCCACCAGCAGGCCGAGCTCGATCCCCTCCACGTCGCCGACGCGCTCGATGATGTCGGCGGCCCAGAAGATCGCGCCGTAGCTGGCGAAGTTGATCGTGAGAAGGACCGCGCCGCATCTTAGGACGCGCCGGTCCGTGAGCGCCTCGCGCAGGGAAAATGACTGGCGCGCCTCACGCGCCGCCGACTCCGCGGCCAGCTCTCGCTCGAGCGCCTCGCGCTCGCCGGGCGGCAGCCAGTCCGCCTCCGCCGGCGAGCCCGGCAGGACGCGCAGCACATGGAACCCCACCGCCACGGCCGGGAGCCCCTGCCCGATGAACAGCCACTGCCAGCCCTCGAGCCCGAGCACGCCGTCGAGCTCGAGCAGGGCGCCCGAGATCGGGCCCCCGATCACCGCGGCGATCACGATTCCGAGCAGGAACACGCTCAAGGCCCGGCCCTTGTCGCGCTCCGGAAACCAGCAGGCGAGCAGGTAGACCACGCCCGGGAAGAAGCCGGCCTCGCCCACGCCCAGGAGGATGCGCGCCACGACCAGGGACGCGCCGTCCCAGACGAACGCCGTCAGCGTGGCGACGATGCCCCAGCTGATCATGATCCGTCCCAGCCAGAGGCGCGCGCCGAATCGGTGGAGCAGCAGGTTGCTCGGGATCTCGAACGCGACGAAGCTCAGGAAGAAGATGCCGGCGGCCAGCCCGAAGACGGTGGACGAGATCCCGAGGTCGTTCGTGATCTCGGTCTCGGCGAACCCGATGTTGACCCGGTCGGCATACGCGATCACGTGCATCAGGACGACCAGCGGCATTAGCCGCCGGAAGGCCAGCGCGACGGCGCGATCGGAGGCCGCCGAGGCGGCACCGGGTTGACCGGTCGCCGACTCTGCGGTCAGGCGTCAGCCGCCTTCTCGAGCCGCTCCGCCAGGCGGTTCATACCGCGTTCGCGTGCCGCGGCGGCGGCGCCCTCGAGGTCGGTGGGACGGTCGGGAGGGAGCTGCACGTCCACCTCCTGGAGCGTCGCGATCTCGCGGAAGCGGAGCAGCTCGTCGCGCTGGTCGGTCAGGGCGCCGCGCACGCGCGCGCTCGACTCCCGCAGCGCCCCCTCCAGCGCCGCCTCGAGCGAGCCGTGGCGCGAGAGCAGGTCGGCCGCGGTCTTCTCGCCGATGCCCTTGGCGCCGGGGATCCCGTCCGACGGGTCGCCGCGCAGGGCGATGAAGTCCGGCACGAGCTCGGGCGGCACGCCGTAGCGGCGCTTCACCTCGGCCGGGTCGACCTCCTCCGCCCCCTGGCGTCCGGTGCGCACGTAGAGGATCGTCACGCGCTCGGTGGCGCACTGGTACATGTCGCGGTCGCCCGTCATCACCAGCGCGCGGCCGCCGCCCTCCGCCTCGCGGTGCGCGTAGGAGCCGAGCAGGTCGTCCGCCTCGAGCGAGTCGTGCACATGGACCACCCAGCCGAATGCGTCGAAGAAGGCGCGCGCGTCGGCGAACTGGGGGACGAGACCCTCCGGCACCTCGGGCCGGTCGGCGTGGTAGCCGTCGAACAGCTCCACGCGGTAGTCGGCGGCATCGGGGCCGAAGCAGAGCACCACGGCCCGCGGATCGTGCTGCTCGACCTCCCGCAACACCAGGTTCGCGGTGCCCAGCAGGGCGTTGATGGGGGTGTCACCCGCGCCCTTGATCGACTCGGGCAGCGCGTAGAACGCGCGGAAGAGCATGGACGGGGCGTCCACGGCGAGCAGCGGCCCGGCCATGTCAGAACTCGAGGAAGTCGCTCAGGAACGATTCCTTCTTGCGCTTCTTGTGGGGCTTGCGTTGGCCGCCGTACTCCTCCCGGTGGTCGCGCTCCGCTCGCTCCGGCTCCTCCCGGGAGGACCCGCGCTCCTCGTAGAAGCTGCCCTCCGCGTCCACGAGCCGCTCGAGCTCGCCACGGTCGAGAAAGACGCCGCGGCAGCCGGTGCACTGGTCGATGGTCACCCCGCTGCGCTCGTAGCTGCGCATCGGGCTCTCGCACTTCGGGCAGACGAGCTCGCTCATGCGAGATGACGCTACCCGTTTCCGGGTAGACCGGGCTCGTGGACGAGCCCGGCGACGCCACGCCCTTCCTGCCCGAAAAGCGCACGCTCAGCGCGTTGCGCGAGGCCGCCGCCGGCTGCCGCGGCTGCCACCTCTGGCGCGGCGCCACGCAGACCGTGTTCGGCGAGGGCTGAAGCGCGCCCGCGTCATGTTCGTGGGCGAGCAGCCGGGTGACAAGGAGGACCTCGCGGGAAAGCCGTTCGTCGGCCCGGCCGGCAGGGAGCTCGACAAGGGGCTCGAGGCGGCCGGCATCGCGCGCGACGAGGCCTATGTGACCAACGTCGTCAAGCACTTCAAGTTCGAGGAGCGCGGCCGGCGGCGCATCCACCAGACCCCTACACGCGCATTTCGGTCGGCCCGAGGCGGCCGTAGCCGAGCGTGAAGACGCCGAAGGCGTGGGTCTCGAGGTAAGTGTTGATCGAGAGCACGAGATAGGCGATCACGATCAGCAGGCCGACCGACAGCAGCATCCAGGGGGAGAGGCCGAGGCCGAGCCCGATCAGGGCGGTGGCGACCGCGTCGACGAGATGGTCGAGGTAGTAGCCCGCCGCGCTCTCGCCTGTGGCGCTCGGAGAGCTCGTGGATGTAGCCGGCCACCACGCCGAGGTCCGCTCGCCGCCGGGTGCCGGACCTAGGCCTCATGGGCGTCTGCCGGAGCCGGCTGTCCGGAGGTGAGCGGCGGCCGGCGGCGGTCGCGCGGGCGCGGCTCGCGCGGAGCGTCCGCGGCGCCGCCCTCGAGCTCGATCCGCGGCAGCAGCCGATCCAGCCACGCCGGGAGCCACCAGGCCCGGTCGCCCAGCAGGGTCATCACCGCCGGCGCGACGACCATCCGCACGACGAGCACGTCGATCATGATCGCCGCGCCCAGGCCGACTCCGAAGATCTTCACGATCGGGTCCGGGTCGGTGGCGAAGCCGAGGAAAACCGCGGTCATGATCGCACCGGCAGCGAGGATGATCTTGCTCACCTTCGCGAGCCCGGCCACCACGCTCTCCCGAGGGCCCGCGCCCTTCATGTACTCCTCGCGGATCCGCGACTGGAGGAAGACGTTGTAGTCCATGCTGAGGCCGAACAGGATCGCGAACATGAGCAGCGGGATGAACGAGACGATCGGCATCTCGCCGTCGATGCCGAGCAGGCTCGAGCCCCACTGCCACTGGAAGATCGCGACCACGACGCCGTACGCCGCGCCGATCGAGAGCAGGTTGAACGCGGCCGAGACGAGCGGCACCCAGACGGAGCGGAACACCGCCATGAGGAAGAGGACCGAGAGGACCACGACCGCGCCGATGAAGACGGGGAGCCGCTCGGCGATCTTGTCGGCCATGTCCTCCTGGGTCGCGGTGTTGCCGCCGACGTAGACCTCGACCCCGCTGCCGGCGGTGGCGGCGGGGATCACGTCGCCCCGGAGCGTCTCGACCAGCTCGGAGGTGCGCTCGTCCTGCGGCGCGGTGGTCGGGGTGACGCTGATCGTGGCGGCGTCTCCGCTCCGGCTCGGAGCCGGCTCCGACACCGCCGCCACGCCCTCGGTGCGCTCGACGGCCGCCGCGAGCCGATCCAGCGTGGGGCCGGAGTCGCGACCGGGGGGAGCGAGCCGGCGAGCAGCAGGGTCCCGTTGACACCGGGTCCGAAGCCCTCGGCGAGAGTGTCGTACGCCACGCGCGTCTGGCTGTCCCTGGGGTCGTTGCCGTCATCGGGCTGACCGAGGCGCAGATCGGTGAAGGGGGCGGCGAGGGCCAGCAGCACCGCCACGCCGGCGACCAGCGCGAGCCACGGACGGCGGGTGATCCGCTCGTCCCAGCGTCTCAGGACCGGGGAGGGGCCCAGCCGCTCGGCGCTGCGGGGGCGAAGCCGCTTGGCGAAGGCACCCATCAGCGCAGGAAGCAGGGTCACCGCGCCGATCGCGACGCAGGCGACCACCACGGCCGTGGCCACGCCCATCCTGCCCACGAACGGGATCCCCGTCGCCAGGAGGCCTGCGATGGCCACGGCGACGATCGCCCCGGCGGCGAGCACGGAGGTGCCGGCCGTGCGGTTCGCCGCGGCGGCGGCGTCCGGAACGCTGTCGCCGGCAGCCAGGTGCTCGCGGTAGCGGCCGACGATCAGCAGCGCGTAGTCGATCCCCGCGCCGAGGCCGAGCATCACGGCCAGGGTGGGCGCGATCTCGGGTAGCGAGGTCACGCCGGCGCCGAGCGTCAGGAGCATCATCCCGCCGGCCAGGGCGATCAGCGCGCTGATCAGGGTGAGGGCCATCGCCGCGACGGACCCGAAGACGAGGGTGAGGGCGATCACGGCGACCGCGATGCCGATGAGCTCGCCGACCGGCGCGAGCTGCTGCTCGGCGACGTCGACGACGGGCCCCCGCATCGCGACCTCGAGCCCGTCGCCCTCGGCGACCCGCGCCGCGCTCTCGAGCCGCTGAGCTTCCTCCTGCTCGACTTCGAAGGCGGGCCGGTCGTACTGGACCGTGGCGAAGGCCACACTCCCGTCCTCGGAGACCTGACCGGCACCACGTCCCGCGAGAGGGTCGCTGACTGAGGTCACCTGGGGGAGCTGCGCGATCTCGCGCCTGGCATCGGCGATCACCTGCGCGTGCTCGCCGTCGCGCACCGTGCCCTCGTCAGCATGGAAGACGACGGTGGCCCCCTCGTTGGCGGCGGCGGGGAAGCGCTCCTCGAGCAGGTCGAGCGCCTGCTGGGACTCGGCTCCAGGGACCGAGAACTCATCTGTGAACTGCCCGCCGACCGTGCCGGCGAGGGCGCCGAGGCCCACCATGACCACAGCGGCGATTGCGAGGGAACGGCGCCAGTTCCGGGAGGCGCTCCGTGCGATTCGGTCCAGAAGCATCGTCATGGGTGAGCACAATAACACACTGAATGCAATTTTGCCTAGAACGCATAATCACTCTGAGCGCAAGTCTGCTTCAGGTGTATCATTTACAGCGATGGAGGCCACGCCGGGACTGAGAGAACGCAAGAAGCAGCGGACGCGCGAGCGGATCGTCGAGGAGGCGTTCGAGCTCTTCGACCAGCGCGGGTTTGACGGCACCACGATCGCCGACATCGCCGACGCCGCTGACATCGCGCCCCGGACGTTCTTCTCCTATTTCCCCTCGAAGGACGACGTCGTCTTCTACGACTTCGAGGCGACCCACGCCACGGTCGCCTCATGGCTGCGCGAGCGCCAGCCGGGCACCAACACGATCGACGCCCTCCGCGCCGGCATCGAGGACGGGGAAGGAGAGCTGGGCGCCGAGAGCCTGCGCGAAAAGCGGCTGCGGAAGCGCCTGGTGCGCGAGAACGAGTCGCTCGCCGCCCACTCCCAGCACCTCATGGGCAAGTTCGCCGACCTGATCGCCGAGGCGGCCGCCCAGGACCTCGGTGACGAGCCCGGTGATCTGCGTCCCCGGCTGGTCGGCGCGGCGGCCACGGCGGCGATCGGCGTGATCGACGAGAACGCCGAGCACTCGCTCGAGACGCTCGACAGCCTGCTGGTCTTCCTCCGCGGCGGCCTCGAGGCGCTACAGGATCAGAAGCGCGCCTAGCCGGTCCGCAGGGCCCGCGAGCGCTCCGCCACCGGCTGCAGGAAGTCCGGCAGCGTGCGCACCAGGCCGCGGCCCGTCTCGCGCTCCCAAATCTGCTCGAGCTGGGCCAGGTGCTCGTCCATGACCTCGTCGATCAACGGGAAGTCGGCGGCGCGCACGGCGGTCAGCGTGCGCTTGTGGATGTCGATCGTCCAGTCGGGCACCAGCGGGGCGTGCATCGCCATGTCGCGGGCGATCTCGAGCTGGCGCAGCATCGTGCGCATCAGGCCGACGATCGTCGCGTTTCGGGTGGCCCGCGCCAGCGCCAGGTGGAACTTCAGGTCAAGCTGAAGGAAGAGGTCCTCGTGGCTCAGGAAGTCGTCGCTCGCCGCGAGCTCGCGCTGGCGCTCGATCGTCTGCGCCATCGTGGCGAAGTCGTCCTCGGTGGCGTGCACGGCCGCGAGCTGCGCCACCCGCGGCTCCAGCAGGCGCCGCGCCTCGAGCACGCCGGCGATCTCGCCGAAGCGGATCTCCTGGCGGCTGCGCAGCAGCTCGCGCGGGATCAGCTCCGAGGCCACGAAGATCCCACCCGATTGGCCGCGGCGCACCTCCAGCACGCCGGCCTCGGTCAGGACCTTGATCGCCTCGCGCAGGGTCGGACGGCTGATCCGCATCTGGGCGGCCAGCTCGCGTTCGGACGGAAGGCGGTCCCCGGTATGCAGGTCGCCGGCCTTGATCTTCTCGGCGATCTGCTCCACGGCCTCCTCGAACGTCCGGCGCGTGGCGACGGGCTCGAACGAGCGCTCCAAGCCGAGTCCACTATAAGGCCGCCCTGAAGAACGGCGAGCGCTCGCACGCACCGCGTGCTCGCTTAACGACCCAGCGCCCGTGGTCATCGACTTGCGGCTTCGACCCGCTCGAGCGCCTGGCGCTCTGCCACCTCGAGCGGCGTGGAGCCCTCTGCGGCTGCCACGGCCATCGCCTGGTCGAGCCGGTCCATGGCGCGCGCTATCCGGTCGGCCACGCTCGGTCCGGCGCCGGCGTACCACTCGCTCGATACGTGGATCAGCCCGCCGCAGTTGGCGAGGAAGTCGGGCACGTAGAGGATGCCGCGCTCCATCAGCGTGTGTGCGACCTTGGGGCTCGTCAGCGGGTTGTTGGCGGCGCCCGCCACCACGCGGGCGTCGATCGAGCGGGCCAGCGCGTCGTCGATCAGGCCGCCGGCCGCGCACGGGGCGAGCACGTCCAGCTCGAGCCCCAGGATCGCCTCGGCGGACGGCGCGATCTCTGCGCCGCGCTCCGAGGCGAACTCCTCGCAGCGGCCGTCGTCGAGGTCGCATGCCACCACGTTCGCGCCGGCCTCCGCGAGCTGCGCCGCCAGCCTGCCGCCGACCTTGCCGAGCCCCACCACGCCGATCCGCCGGCCGTCGAGCTCGCCGGAGCCGTCGTGCGCCTCGAGCCCGCGCCGGATCGCCTGGAAGACCGTCTCGGCCGTCACCGGGGACGGATCGCCCCCGCCGCCGTTCTCGCGCGAGCGGCCCACGCAGAAGCGCGTGAACCGCGCCATGTAGTCCATGTCCGCGCAGGTGGTGCCGATGTCCTCCGCGGTGATGTAGGCGCCCTCCAGCGACTCGATCGCGCGCGCGGCCCCTTCCAGGCGGGCGCGGCGCATCTCGGTGCGCCCGTCGTCGATCATCACCGACTTGCCGCCGCCCAGGTCGAGCCCCGCGGCGGAGGCCTTCAGGGTCATCGTGCGGGCGAGCCCCATGACGTCGTCGAGGGCTTCGCGCAGGCCGCCCGGGTAGCGCTTCAGGCGCATCCCGCCGAGCGAGGGGCCGAGCACCGTGGAGTGCACGGCGACGATGAACCGCAGCCCGGTCTCGGGGTCCTGGCGGATCACGACCTGCTCGTGGTCGTCGTCGGTGATCGCCGGGATTGGAGTCGAGACGGGCTGGGTAGCAATGGTCATGATGCTTGACCTTATACCCGGTGCCGGTTTGCTTCAAGCGGGACGCGGGGTGGCTTCCGTGTACCACCAATGGTAAAGTGCGCTCACCAATGCCTGAGAGGGAGGAGCTCTGCGATGACGTCGACGGCCATGCGCCGCCGCAGCGCGCACCCCGCGTCCGGCAACCGGCTGAAGCGCGACCGGAACGGGCAGCCCGAGCGCGCGCGCCGCGAGATCTCCCTCGACGACAAGTATGTCCTGGACCAGGGCCGCGTACTCCTCACCGGGGTGCAGGGCCTCGTCCGGCTGGCGCTCGAGCAGCACCGCGCCGACCGCAGCCGCGGCCTCCACACCGGCACGATGATCTCGGGCTACCAGGGCTCGCCGCTGGGCGGGCTCGACCAGGAGCTCCAGCGCAACCGCAAGCTGCTCGACGAGCACCACGTGCGCCACGTGCCCGGCCTCAACGAGGAGCTCGGCGCAACCTCCGCCTGGGGCAGCCAGCTCACCGCTCAGCTTCCGGGCTCGAACTACGACGGCGTGCTGGGCATGTGGTACGGCAAGGCACCCGGCCTGGACCGCGCCGCAGACTCCCTGCGCCACGGCAACTTCGTGGGGGTGTCCCGCACCGGCGGCGGCCTCGCCGTCGTGGGCGACGACCCGAGCTGCAAGTCCTCCACGATCCCGAGCGCGTCCGAGTCGATGTTCGCGAGCCTCCACATGCCGGTCTTCTTCCCCGGCAACGTGCAGGAGGTCGTGGACCTCGGCCTGCACGCATACGCCTGCTCGCGCGCCTCGGGGCTGTGGTCCGGCTTCAAGATCGTCACGAGCGTGGCCGACGCCGTCGGCACGATCGATGTGGCGCCCGGCCGCGTCTCCCCGGTGCTGCCCGACCTCGGCTACGAGCACGAGCCGACCGGCCACCTGCTGGCCCCGCCGTCGCTCGAGATGGAACGCAGCCTGCTGGGCGTGCGCACCGACCTCGCGCTCGCCTACGCGCGCGAGAACGGGGTCAACCGCATCGAGGGCGCGAAGGACGCCTGGCTCGGCATCGTGGCCGGCGGCAAGGCCTACCACGACCTGAAGCACGCGCTGCGCAGCCTCGGCCTCGACAACGGCGTCCTCGAGCGCGCCGGCATCCGCATCCTCAAGCTCGGCATGATCTGGCCGCTCGAGCAGGAGATCGTGCGCGAGTTCGCCCGCGGGCTCGGCGAGATCCTGGTCGTGGAGGAGAAGGGCCCGTTCCTGGAGACGCTCGTCAAGGAGACCCTCTACGGCACCGAGAGCGCTCCGCCCGTGCACGGCAAGCGCGACGAGCGCGGCGAGCGCCTGCTGCCGGCGGAGCTCGACCTCGACGCCGACATGATCGCCCGGGCCGTGGCGGCCCGCCTAGGCCGCAAGATCCAGCTCGACTCCGTGGAGGCGTACATCCGACGGCTCGACTCGATCGAGAACCGCGGCCGCGAGCTGCCGATGATGGCCGGCGATGGGGCACAGCGCACCCCCTTCTTCTGCTCCGGCTGCCCGCACAACTCCTCGATCAAGGCGCCCGAGGGCACGCTCGTGGGCGGCGGCATCGGCTGCCACACGATGGTGCTGCTCAACCCCGAGGGGAAGGGCGAGATCACCGGGATCACGCAGATGGGCGGCGAGGGCGCGCAGTGGATCGGCATGGCGCCCTTCACCGAGGACACGCACCTGGTCCAGAACCTGGGCGACGGCACCTTCCACCACTCCGGCTCGCTCGCCGTCCGCGCCGCGGTGGCCGCCGGCGTGAACATCACCTACAAGCTGCTCTACAACGAGCACGTCGCGATGACCGGCGGCCAGGCGATCGAGGGCCAGCTGTCGGTGCCCGACCTGACGCGCTGGCTCGAGCTCGAGGGCGTCAAGCGGATCATCGTCACCGCCGAGGACACGAGCCGCTACAAGGGAGTGGCGCTGTCGCCGATCGCCGACCTGCGCGGCCGCGAGGAGCTGCTCGCCGCACAGCAGGAGCTGGCGCAGGTGGAGGGCGTGACCGTGCTGATCCACGATCAGGAGTGCGCGGCCGAGAAGCGCCGCTCGCGCAAGCGCGGCACCCAGCCCGAGCCGGCCGAGCGGATCTGGATCAACGAGCGGGTGTGCGAGGGCTGCGGCGACTGCGGCGAGAAGTCGAGCTGCCTATCGGTGCTCCCGGTCGAGACCGAGTTCGGCCGCAAGACGCAGATCCACCAGGCCTCGTGCAACAAGGACTACTCGTGCCTCGAGGGGGACTGCCCCTCCTTCCTCACCGTCGTGCCGGGCGAGAAGGCGAAGCACGTGACGCCGGTCCTCGAGGTCGAGCTGCCCGAGCCGCAGCCGCTCGTCTCGGACGAGGACTTCGGCGTGCGCATGATGGGAATCGGCGGCACGGGCGTCGTGACCGTGAACCAGGTGCTCGGCATGGCCGCCCTGATGGACGGCCTGCACGTGTCAGGCCTCGACCAGACCGGCCTTTCGCAGAAGGGCGGGCCGGTCACGTCGGACCTGCGCCTCTCGCGCGAGCCGCTGGCCGCCGCGTCCAAGGCGCCGGCCGGCTCGATCGACCTCTACCTCGGCTTCGACCTGCTCGGCGCGGCCAGCGACAAGAACCTCGTGACCGCGGCAGCCGATCGCACCGTGGCCGTGGTGTCCACCAGCGCGGTGCCGACCGGGCGGATGGTCGTGGACGTGAACGAGCGCTTCCCCGAGCTGGCCCACCAGCTCGACAAGATCGACGCCGCCACCCGGGCCCAGCACAACCTCTACCTCGACGCGCAGCGCCTCTCCGAGCGCCTCTTCGGCGACCACATGATGACCAACACGCTCGCGCTGGGAGCGGCCTACCAGCGCGGCATGCTGCCGGTCTCGCGCGAGTCGCTCGAGGCCGCGATCCGCCTGAACGGCGCCGCCGTGGAGAAGAACCTGGCCGCGCTCGCGTGGGGCCGGGCCGTGGTGGCCGCCCCCGACGAGGTCGAGCGGGCCACGCAGTCGCCCGAGTCGGTCGTGCCGGTGCGCGAGCTGTCCGAGCGCGAGCGCGAGCTCGTGGACCTCGCCGTGGACGGCGACCGGGACGAGCTGCGCCGGCTGGCCGAGGTGCGGGTGCCCGAGCTCGTCGCCTACCAGGACGAGGACTACGCGCGGCGCTACGCCGAGGTCGTGCGGCGGGTGCACGTGGCCGAGCAGGAGCGCACGCCGGGCCACTCCGAGCTGGCCCAGGCGGTGGCCCGCCACCTGTTCAAGCTGATGGCCTACAAGGACGAGTACGAGGTGGCCCGCCTGCACCTGGACGCAGTCGAGCAGGCCAAGATGAGCGCGGAGTTCGGCGAGGACGCGAAGGTCTGGTTCAACCTCCACCCGCCGATGCTGCGGGCGATGGGGCTGGACCGCAAGCTCAAGCTGGGTAGCTGGTTCGTGCCCTCGTTCCGCGCGCTGTACCGGATGCGCCGCCTGCGCGGCACGCGGCTCGACCCGTTCGGGCGCGCCGAGGTGCGCCGCATGGAGCGCGGCCTGATCGCCGAGTACCAGGACATGGTCGGCCGCACGCTCACGAAGCTCACGCCCGACAACCACGCCACCGCGCTCGAGCTGCTCGAGCTGCCGGACCTGATCCGCGGCTACGAGGAGATCAAGCTGCGGAACGTGGTGATGTTCCGCAAGCGGGCGGCGGCTATCGAGAAGAGACTCGCTGCCGGGAAGCCCGCGCCTGAGGTTCTGAAGCTCGGGTAGGCGCCGAGGCGGGCGGTGCCGGCGCCGCGGCAGCCCGGGCCGCCCTGCGGCGCCCGCGCGTGCGTACCCGCTCGGCCAGCACGTAGCTGCCGAGCACGAAGACGGCCGCGCCGATCTGCGCCGCGATCGTCTCGACGGTCGGGAAGATGCCCAGCCAGACGCCTGCCCAGTAGGGCGGCTCGAAGTCGAGCGGCGTGATCGGGATCCAGCCCACGCCCTGCATCGTCCGCGCGGTCTTGCCGACCATGATCACCAGCACGGCCGTGAGCAGCACACCCGTCACGATCAGCATTCGCTTGTAAGGCAGCTTGCGCTCGAGCTTGAAGGTCAGGAACGCGACCGCCAGGACCGCCGCCCCGCCGAGCGCCACGCCCTGGAGCACGATCCAGAGACCCGAGTTCAGCTCGAGCGCCTGGAGGAACAGCACGGTCTCGAAGCCCTCGCGGTAGACGGTCGAGAAGCCGAGCAGCACGAAGCCCACGCCCTGCGACGCCCACAGGCCCGTCTCGGCCATCCCGAGCAGCCGCTTGCGCCGCTTGTGGAACCGCGACAGGTGGTCGGTCCAGTAGACGCGGTGGAAGAACCAGTTCAGCACCAGCAGCAGCACGCCGATCGCGATGAGGCCGACGATCGCCTCGAGCTTCTCGCCGTACTGGGCCAGCGAGGTGAGCACCGTCTGGGCGAGCACGAACGTGATCGCGCTCGCCACGAGCGCGAGCGCGGCCCCGATCAGCATGGGGCGGCGGTGGCGCCTCGCCGGTCCGAGCAGGCTGGCCATGACCGCCGCGAGGATCAGCACCGCCTCGAGTCCCTCGCGGAAGACGATCACGGCCGCGTTGGTGACCACCGTGGTGGTCCCGGCACCCTCGCCGAGGGCCCCGGCGCCGTCGCGCAGCGCCTCGTCGAGCGCGAGCCGCGACTCGCGCAGCTCCCGCGCCGGGCGCTCGCGCGCGATCAGCTGCGCGAGGCCCTCCTCGCCGTCGGCGCCGAACCAGACGAGCCCCTCCACGCGCGCCACCACGTCCGGGGCGAGCGAGCGGAGGCTCAGCTCCGGGCCGAATTCGAAGAACGCGTACGCCTCGAGGCGGGCCTGCTCGGCCTGCTTCCACTCGCCGGCCGCCGCGGCGGCCTCCATGCGGTCGAGGGTGAGGTCGATGAGGTCGAAGTCGGCCTGCGAGTCGGCCTCCTTCCACTCTTCCGGGAAGAGCCCGTCGAGCAGCTGGGCGGCCCGCTCGTGCGCCGCCTCCACCTCGTCCTCGTCCACCACCCTGCGGCCGCTCCCGGCGTCCTCGACGTACACCTCGAGCTGATCCAGAGCGCGCTCGGCGGCGCCCGCCGCGCGCGCGTCGCGGCGCTCCAGCGCCGCCTCGAGGTCGCCGAACGCCGCTTCCGCCCCGTCGCGGAAGGCGATCGCCTCCTGGATCTCGAACGGGATCGTGACCCTGCCGTCGTCCGTGCCGTCGCGGTACTCGATCGGCACGAGGTCGAGGAAGCGGACGAGCTGCTGGGCCCGGCGGGCCTGCTCTTCCGGTGTGAACGGCGCGGCCGTGAATCCGTCGAGGACCGCGCGGGCTTCGCCGAGCGCGTCGTCGAAGGCGGCCCGGTCGCCGGCGGCGCCGGCGTCGCCCAGCCGGCGGAACGCGGCAATTGCGCCGGCGAGGGCTGCCTGACCTCGCTGGTCCTCGTACTCCGAAGCTAGGATCTCGAAGTAGCCCGCGGCGATAGCGGCCGCCTCGGCGCGCCGGGCCCGGAAGCCCTTCGCGTTCGCGCCCGCGGCCTCCTCCAGCTCGTCCAGCAGGCGCGCCTGGTAGGCGTCGAGCAGGTCCTTGCGCACCGCCAGGCCGGTGCGGGCGGGCGACGCTGTCCGGCCGCGGAGCCGGCGTACGGCGTTGGTGGCGTCCACGCCGGGGCGCGTGAAGCGCGTGGCCTGTCGAAACTCGCGGAGGAGCAGCCAGCCGGCGGCGGTGCGGGCGTCGCCTCGCTGCACGGCTGCGAGCGTGACCTCGTAGGAGCCGCGCAGGACGGCGGCGCGCAGGCGGCCGCGCGCGGCCGCGAGGCCGATCTGGTCGCCGCGCGCGACGGCCGCGGCGGCCGCTCGAAGCGCGGCGCGAGCGTCGTGCAGTGCGGCGGGCGCGTCCTCGCGGAGGCCGGCGGCAAGCGGACCGCGGAACGCGCGTGAGCCGGCGGCGACCCGGGCCACCGCGCGAGGCGACGCCGGCGGCACGCCGCCCCCCGGCGCGTCCAGCAGCAGCTCCGTCTGCGCGTCGAACAGCGCCGCCTGCGTGCGCTCCGCAGACTGCCAGGGCGGTTCGGCCACTGCCGCGCCGGCCGGTAGCAGTGCGACGGCCAACGCAGCGAGGAGGGCCCCCGCCCGCACCGCTACCCCTCCTGGATCTCGATGTTCAGCTTGGCGGCGGCCTGCGTGACCTGGCCGGCGATCGCCTCCGCCTGCTCCTGCGCGCGGGCGCCGAGCAGGTCGGCCTCCTCGGCGGTGTACTCGCGCCCGGCGGCCTCGCGGTCCCGCAGCCCGGCGGCAAAGGCGTGCAGGCGGCGCAGTCCGGCGCCCGTCTGCCTGGCCTGCTCGGCGTCCGCGTCGGCCACCAGCGGCCGGACGTTGCCGTACACGGTGTTCAGCCCGCTGAGGATGTCGGCGATGTCCTCCAGCCGCGAGGCCGCCACGAACGCGTTCTCGCTTGCCTGCTCCCCGGCGATGAAGCGCGAGTTCTTCCAGGCCCCGAAGTACTCCGACATCGTCGGCGTCATCACGACGAGCGCGGTGAAGGCGTCGCTGGCCGTGGGCTCCCACTCGCCTGGGCGGCCTCGTCGAGGTCCCGCGCATAGCGCTCGAAGTCCCGCGCCGCGGCCACGTAGAACCCGGCGTCCGGCACCGACTCGCCGAACTCGACCTTGCCGTCGCCGTCGAGATCGGGCTCGACCCCCTTCGCCTGGAACTTCGGGTCGGTGCCGAAGGCGGACGTCTCGATCAGGTAGTTGAAGTTGCCGGGCTGCTCGAAGGTACGCCCGTCCGGGGTCTCGATGTCGAACGGCACCGCGTTCTCGGGGTCGCTCGCGTCGCCGCCGGCGTCGATGATCACGTCGAAGTCGGCCAGCTCGGGCACGCCGGCCACGACTCCCTCCATCTCCTCGTAGCTCGGGTTCGCGGCGCGGAAGCCCTCCTGGGCCTTCTTGACGAACGCCATGACCTCGGCTCGGTTCTCCCCCAGCAGGCGCCGGTAGTCGAACCCGGCCTGCTCCGCGAGCCGGTGGTACTCCTCGGCGTCCTCACGGATCGTGGCGGTGTCCGCCACCAGCCGCGCGGTGTGGTCGGTGAGGAAGGCCTTGATGGCGCCGAGCTCGGCGGTCGCCGCGGGCGTGGTGCCGGTCTCCTCGGCGGAGTCCGAGTCGTCGTCGCCGCAGGCCGTGACGGCCAGGGCGAGCGCAAGGCAGAGCAACGCGAGCAGCGAGGCGGGTGATGGACGGCGCATGCGAACTCCGGGTCGGGGAAGAATCGGTTAGGCAGCCCTAACTTAGGGCAGCCTAACCAACTTCGCCGCGCCTAGGCCATCTCAGTTGCCGTCCCGGCCCCTCCGGTCTCGGTCGTCCCAGTCGTCGTCCCCGTCCCCGGGTCGCCCGCGGGTGATCGCCACGGTCGAGGGCATCGGCGTCGACGCGTTGTCGCCCGTCGTCTTGTTCCCCTCTGGCCACCAGCTCGTGTAGGTCGTCTCTTGGCCGAAGATGCCGGGCGAGTTCGCCCTGATGCCGGTGGTCTCGCCCGGGTGCTGGATGTTCACGAAGAGAGTCTCCTCGTCGGGAGTGAAATAGGGGCCGGTCATCTCGGCCTCCACCGGCCCGTTCGCGAAGCGGAAGCCCACGCCCCTGTTCGGGCCCGAGGTCGGGACCATGAACATCGCGTTGTTCTTGTGGTACTCGTACGTGTTGCCCGGCACGTTTAGGGAGAGGGTCGAGATGTCCGTGACAACCCAGAGGTTGCCGGCCTTATCGAAGACCAGGTTGTCCGGGCTCGAGAAGCCCTGGCGCCCGGGCTCGGGGGACCCGGTCGGCCCGCCAGCCGCGTAGTCGCGCCAGGTGAACGCGCGCGCCTCGGGGTCGTTGCCCTGCTCCCTCAGCCGGCGCACCGACCCGTGCGAGTCGTTCACCGAGCTGTTGTTGGTGAGCGCGATGAACACGCTGCCGTCCTCGGCCACCTCCAGGTCCTCCGGCCGGTTGGTGGCGAAGTGCTGATCGAATTCGGCCCCGAAGCGCGCCCGGAGCTTCGTCGCCGTGTCGTCGAGCTCGTCCCGGCGCACCTCCACCCAGGTGCCCGAGCCCTCGGTCGCGCTCGTGGGGTTGGTGTCCCCGGGCATCGCGAACGTCCGTCGCCCCTGGGGCATCCAGCGTGCGATGTAGAGGGTGCCCTCCTCGAGGATCCGGCGGTTGTCGCCGCGGTGGCGCGAAGAGCGAAAGCTGCGGTCCGAGACGAACTTGTAGACGCCCTCGTTCGCCTTGTCGTCGCCCATGTAGAGCACGAACTTCTTGCCCGGCTCGTGCCGGAACGCCGTGTTCTCGTGCCGAAAGCGGCCGAGCGCGGTGTGCTTGCGACCGACGTGGCCCGGGTCATACGGGTCGTGCTCGCAGACCCAGCCGTACTTCTTGAACGTGGTGAACTCGTACTCGGCGTCCTCCGGCCGGCCGCCGTACTGGTGCCAGCCGTAGGCGAACTCGACGTTCGAGGTGACCGGTGTGCCGTACCCGTCGTAGTTCTCCTCGCACGACAGCGCCGTCCCCCACGGGGTGATGCCGCCGGAGCAGTTCCCCAACGAGCCGTGGGCGCTCTTGCCGATCCCGGGCGCGCCCCTGAGCGGTCCGGTGAAGACCAGGTCCGGCCGATCGCCGTAGATGCGCCGGTTGTACCTCGACGGCGAGACGACCTTCCAGCGGCCGTTGCCGCGCCGCTTCACGTGCAGGATCGAGTTGCCGACCGAGTCCTGCTCCTCCTGCACCTGAGCCGGCGTCTTGGGGCTCCCGTTCGGCTTGTAACCGTGCAGGAAGAACGGATCGGGGTACTCGTGGTTGATGAAGAGCAGGCCCTCCCGGCTGCCGCGCAGCGGGAAGTAGGCCAGGAAGTCGTTGTTGAAGCCGTAGCGCAGCGCGCGGCGGTCGCCGTCGCGGAAGATGTCGCCCCAGGAGATCAGCACGTCGGCCCGGAAGCCGCGCGCCACCTCGAGCGTGTCCACGCTCGAGGGCGCGATCGCCGTGAACTCGCTGAAGTCGTTGCCGCGGTGGCGGGCGAAGGCCTGCTCGGAGAAGAGGTCGAGGCCGTTGCTCTGCAGGGCCACCGCGCCGGCGGTGCTCGCGCCTGCAGCGGCAACGCCGCGGATGAAGTCTCTCCTCGTGGCAGACGAGAGCTTGCCGCGCATCGGCTTGCCCGCGGCGTCGCTGCGGTCGGCGGGACGAGGGGTACTGGTGGACATCAGCGCCTCCTGGGGTCGGGACCGGGACTGCCGCGGGAGCCTAGTCCCGTTTACAACTTGCGTCGCCCCACAACCGCCAGGTAGCGGGCGTCGATCTCGACCGCCGGCGCGGCGCGGTTGCAGGAGCTGAGCAGGCGCTCGAACCGGGGCCGAAGCGCGTCGCGATCCTGGTCGTCGAGGGGATGGGCGCGCAGCAGCGTGTCGAAGGCCGCGTCGGGAGAGTCGAACCGCAGCGGCAGCGTCCGCGTGCGCGGCTGGAGGTCCTCCAGCAGCGGCGCGAGCCGGCGGCGCACAACCTCCTCCACGCCCCAGCGGTCCGGCGCCGGCACGCCCTCCGGCAGCGGGGCGAACCGCTCGACCAGCTCGTCCATGCGTCCCGGCAGCCCGCGCGGGATCCACGCGGCGAGCGCCACGAAGCCGCCCGGCCGCGCCACCCGGACCAGCTCCTCGGCGGCCTCACGGTGGTTTGGCGCGAGGTGGGCGCCGAAGCTCGACACCACGGCGTCGAACTCGCCGTCGCCGTAGGGCAGCTCCTGCACGTCCGCGACGCGCCAGAAGGCGGCGGGACAGCGTGCGCGGCCCCGCTCGACCATGCGCGGCGCGAGGTCGCATGCGTCGACCTCCGCGCCGCGCCGCGTCGCGGCCAGCGCCACGTTCCCGTCCCCTGCGGCTGCGTCCAGTACACGCTTGCCCGGCGCCACGAGGGCGAGGTCGGCGAGCAGCTCGGCGGCGGGCTCCAGCTGGCGCAGCAGCGGCTCGTGCCCGTCCCGGTCCCAGGCCGTGCGCAGGCGATCCGTCACGGCGCCGTGGTCGAGGTCGCGCCGCGCCGCGCCGCTCAGCCGCAGGCGGAGCAGCGAGCGCCGCGAGATGTCCGAGCCGGCGCCGCCCGCCGCTCCCCGGGCGGGAGGCTTTCCGAACGTGTCGCGGCCGGGCACGGCGCGCATCCTAGGCGTCCCTGCGCGGATCGTCACAGGCCGGTCACGGGACGGTCACCAAGGCCTGAATGCTCCGGGTAAGAGTCCCGGGTCCACCGAGAATCGAAGGGAGCCAGGCATGGCAGTTGACGTCACGCGCAGGCGCTTCACGCAGGGATCGATCGCGGTTGGAGGCGGGCTCGCGCTCGCAGGCCCGATCTCGGCGCTGGCGGCGAACGCGGCCGAGGGCCGGGCCCGCCGGAGCGAGGGGTACGGGCCCCTCCGGCCGACCCCCGAGGAGGACTCCGGCGTGGTGTACCTGGCCCTGCCGGCGGGCTTCAAGTACCGCATCATCTCGCGCCAGAACGACCCGATGGACGACGGCAACCCCACGCCGGGGATCTTCGACGGGATGGCTGCCTTCCGGGACCGCAACGGCAGCTCGATCCTGATCCGCAACCACGAGAACCGCTCCGGCCCGGCGAAATCCCGGTCGTGGTCCCGTTCGGCAAGCGCTAGACCCGGACCCCAACACGCGCGGTGGCAACACCAAGCTGGTGGTGTCCAGGAACCGCCGCGTGACCGAGAGCTTTGCGGTGATCGGCGGCACGCACACCAACTGCGCGGGCGGGCTCACGCCGTGGGACTCGTGGATCACCTGCGAGGAGATCTTCAACTACGGCTCGGTGGAGAACAACACCACCCCGACCGGCGTCGCCCACGGCTACTCCTTCGAGGTCGACGCCCACGCGGACGGCCCGGTGGAGCCGATCCCGATCCGCTCGGCCGGCCGCTTCGCGCACGAGGCCTGCACCTGGCTGGACGGGGTGCTCTACGAGACCGAGGATCAGGGCAACGCGGCGTTCTACCGCTTCGTGCCGCGCCGCCGCCCGCGTGAGGCCGGCGACCTCGCGTCGTTCGGCGGCACGCTTCAGGCCCTCGTGGTCAGGGGGCAGGCCGAACTTCGACGCAAACCTGGCCAACCCGGGCGACCGCTACCAGGTAGCGTGGGTGACGATCGAGGAGCCCAACCCGCCCGCCAACACGGTTCGCACGGAGGCGCAGTCGAAGGGCGCTGCGATCTTCGACCGCACCGAGGGCGCATGGACCGCCGACGACCGGATCTACTTCGACTGCACGACCGGCGGAGAGGCCCAGTCCGGGCAGCTCTGGGAGTACCGCCCGCGCGGCCGGGACGGCGGCGAGCTCAAGCTGATCTACGAGTCGCCGGGTCCGAACGAGCTCGACGGTCCCGACAACCTCGTGGTGGTTCCGCAGACCGGCGACGTGTGGCTCCAGGAGGACGCCGGCGACGAGCAGTACATCCGCGGGGTCACGCCCAGGGGCGAGATCTACGACTTCGCCAGGACCGTCCTGGACAACACCGAGTTCTGCGGCGGCACGTTCAGCCCGGACAGGAGGACGTTCTTCGTGAACCAGCAGGGCGACCGGGTGAACCCGGGGGGCCAGGTGAGCACCGACCCGGGGCCGACGCTGGAAGCGCTGACATACGCCATCTGGGGCCCGTTCGGCGGGTGGCGCGACGACGACGACTAGCCTGCCGTGAGTGCGCACCTTCACAATCGGCGGTGACCTCGAGGTCCGCCGCCTCGGCTTCGGGGCGATGCGGATCACCGGCGACGGCATCTGGGGACCGCCTGACGACCCGAAGGGGGCGAGGCGCCTCCTCCGGCGCGTCGTCGACCTCGGCGTCAACCTGATCGACACCGCGGACTCGTACGGGCCCGAGGTGAGCGAGAACCTGATCGCCGAGGCCCTTCACCCGTACCCGGAGGGGCTGGTGATCGCCACGAAGGGCGGGCTGCGGCGGACCGGGCCGGGGGAGTGGCCGCGGGACGCTCGGCCGGAGCACCTGAAGGAGTGCTGCGAGGCGAGCCTGCGTCGGTTGCGCCTCGAGCGCATCGACCTGTACCAGCTCCACTCGCCCGACCCGCAGGTGCCGCTCGAGGACTCGGTCGGGGCGCTGAAGGAGCTCCAGGACGAGGGCAAGATCCGCCACGTCGGGGTCTCGAACGTCTCCGACGAGCAGCTCGAGCGGGCCCGCGCCGTGGTCGACGTGGTCACCGTCCAGAACCGCTACAACCTGACCGAGCGGGAATCGGATGGCGTGCTGGAGGCCTGCGAGAGCGCGGCGATCGGCTTCATCCCCTGGTTTCCCCTCGCGATCGGCGAGCTCGCCCGCCCCGGCGGGCCGCTCGACGGCCTGGCGCGGACGCACGACGCGACGCCCGGGCAGCTCGCCCTCGCCTGGCTGCTCGCGCGCTCGCCGGTGATGCTGCCGATCCCGGGCACCTCCTCGGTCGAGCACCTGGAGGAGAACCTGGGGGCAGAGTCGATCCAACTCGACCGCGAGGAGGTCGAGCGGCTGGAGGCCGCCGCGTGATTTTGCGCGGGACGGGCGGGTAACCGAGTCTGGATGACCGAGGCGATCCGCCCCAACAGCCTGGACCACGTCGCCCTCTGGGTGGACCGGCGACAGGAGCTGGCCGGCTTCCTGTGCGACTACCTCGGCATGCACGTGATCGAGGAGACCGAGACCTTCACCCTCGTGGGAGTGGACGCGAAGCTCGGCAAGCTCACCCTGTTCGACGCCGAGGGCCCGCGGCAGCGCGGCTCGCTCGAGCGCATCGGGCTGCGCGTGGGGAACCTGTCGGCGGCCGTGTCAGGCCTGCCGCAGTCGGCGGGCGTCCGGCGGGAGAACGGCAGCGCCGTGATCGAGGCGCCGAATGGCGTGCCGATCGTGCTCGTGGAGCGCGGCGGGACCGACTTCGACCTCGACCACGTCGTGCTGCGGCTTCCCGACCGCGACGGCGCGCTCGGCGAGCTCGAGGAGCTGGGCTTCGACCGCCGTGACGGCGCACTGCGCGTGGCAGACCGCGAGCTGCGGATCGTCGAGGGGGAGGCCGCGGACGGCGAGCGGCCGCTGCTCAACCACATCGCCCTGCTGGTGGACTCCGCCGGCGACGTGCAGCGCGAGGCCGAGCGGCGCGGCGTGGAGGTCGACGACGTCAAGGACGCGCCCAACACGTTCGCCGTGTTCCTCCGCGGTCCGGCCGGCGTGCGGATCGAGTACGTCGAGCACAAGCCGGGCTTCGCGCTGGTGTGACCGACCTGGTGGTGGCCGGCGCGGGGATGGCCGGCCTCGTGGCGTCGGCCGAGGCGCGACGGCTCGGCGCGGCGCCGGTGGTGTTCGAGAAGCTGGACCGGCCGGGCGGGTCGATGCGGCTCTCGAGCGGGGTGATCTGGCGCCACCGCGAGCTCGACCGCTTCCGTGCCGAGTGCCCGCGTGGTGACCCCGAGCTGCAGCGGCTGCTGTTCGAGCGGCTGGACGCCGATCTGCGCTGGCTCGAGTCGCTGGGCGCGCCGGTCGTGGCGAGCGGCACCGAGAACCCATTGACGAGCGGGGTGCGCTTCGACCCGGCCGGGCTGACCGACGCGCTGGTGGACGCCGCCGGCGGGCCCGCCGGCCTGCGACTCACCTCGCCGCTGCGAGAGCTGCCGAGCGACGCGCCCGTGGTGCTCGCCACGGGCGGCTTCGCCGCGGACCGCGCACTCGTGCGCGAGCACGTGACTGCCGAGGCCGATCACCTGCTCCTGCGGGCCGCGCACGGGTCGACGGGCGACGGCCTGCGCCTCGGGCTGGCCGCCGGCGCGGAGCTGGGGCCGGGCCTCGACGAGGTGTACGCGCGCGCGATGCCGGCGCCCCCGGCGCGCGTCGAGCCGGGCGACTTCGTGCGGCTGTCCCAGCTCTACGCCCGGCACGCGGTGGTGACGAGCGAGCGCGGCGAGCGCCACGAGAGCGCCACGTGGTCGGAGATCGACACGGCTCAGTGGATGGCCACGCAGCCGCGCGCCCGCGCCCTGTTTCGCGTGCCGCGCGCGGCGCTGGGCGAGCGGGTGCGCGACCGGACGGTGGGGGAGATGGTGGAGGCCGCGGCGGCGGCGGGCGCGCCCGTCCGGCGCGAGGCCGAGCATGTGACCGTGGAGACCGTGGCCGGCATCACGTCGACGCTGGGCGGACTGAGGATCGACAAGGCCGCCCGCGCCGCCTCGGGAGTGTTCGCCTGCGGGGCGGACGCCGGCGGGCTCGCCACGGGCGGGTACGCCAGCGGGCTGGCGGCCGCGCTCGTCTTCGGCCGGATCGCCGCCCGGGCGGCGCTGGGGGAGAGCCCGTGAGCGGCGCGCCCAGCTCGGACGCCGCCTTCGCCCGCCACGAGCACCGCTTCGGCACCGGCGAGGCCTTCACGATCGGCCTCGAGGAGGAGCTGCTTCTCGTCGATCCCGAGACGCTTCAGCTCGCCCACGTGGCCGACCGGGTCGTCCCGGCCATGCACCTCTCCAAGGAGCGAGCCGACCACGAGGCATTCCTCGCGGAGGTGGAGGTGCGCTCCGAGCCGCGCCGCACGGCGGGCGAGGCGGTCGCCGACATAGCCGCCGGTCGCGCCGACGTCACGGCCGCGGGCGGCACTCCGATGGCCATCGGCCTCCACCCCGACGCCCGCTTCGGCGACGTCAACCTCGTCCAGTCGGACCGCTACCGCCGCGTGGAGGGCGAGATGCGCGGGCTCATCAAGCGCACGCCGGAATGCGCGCTCCACGTGCACGTGGCGATGCCCTCGCCCGACGCGGCGGTGGCCGGGTTGATGGGCCTGCGCGAGGCGCTCCCGCTGATCGGCGCCCTCGGGGCCGGCTCGCCGTTCTGGTTCGGCTTCGACTCCGGCCTGGCGAGCGCGCGCGCGGCGGTGATCCGGGCCTACCCCGGCCGCGGCCTCCCGCCGCGACTGAGCCGCTGGGAGGACTACCTCGAGGCGCTCGACGCCATCGCCGCCGGCGGCGGCCCGAAGGACCACACCATGGTCTGGTGGGACGCCCGCCTGCAGCCGCGGCTGGGCACGATCGAGCTGCGGGAGCTCGACGTGCAGACCGGCCTCGAGGCGGCCGCCGGCGTCGCGGCGCTCGTCCATGCGCTGGCGCGCCGCGCGGCGGAGGAGCCGCTTGGGGAGCTGGCGCCCGACCAGGCGCTCCACTGGTCGAGCTTCCGTGCCGTCAGGGACGGCCTCGATGCCGAGCTGCTCTTCCGCGGCCGGCTGCGGCCGGCGCGCGAGGCCGTGAAGGAGCTGCTCGACGAGCTGCGCGGCGAGGACGACGCGCTCGCGGGCGTGGAGCGCATCCTCCGCGACGGGGGCGCGCCCGCGCGGCAGCGCGCCATCCACGCCGAGGGCGGAATGACGGCGCTGCTGCGCCATCTGGCGGAAAAGACGGCGCGCCCGCTCTGAAGCGGGCGCGCCGGAGGGCCGGGGTTCGGGCCGGGCGCTACGCGGCTTCGCGCAGCGCCACGACCGAATCATCCTTCGAGAGCCGGCGCAGGGCCTGGTCCTCGAGCTGTCGTACCCGCTCGCTCGAGAGGCCGAGCCGGCGGCCGGTCTCGCGCAGGGCCTGCGGCTCCTCGCGGTCGAGGCCGAAGCGGAGCGTGATCACGGTCCGCTCGTTCTCGGGGAGGGTGCCGATGGCCTGCCGCAGGGCAGCTGAGCCCATCTCGGTGCTCACGTAGTCCTCGATGGAGGGGCCGTCGCCGGCGATCAGGTCGCCGAGGGCGGTCTCGCCGTCCTCGCCGACGCCCTGATCCAGGCTGGTGGGCCCGCGGTCCGCGCGGCGGATGTCGATCACCTCGTCGAGCGGCAGCTCGATGTGCGCGGCGATCTCCTCCTCGGTGGGCTGGCGGCCGAGCTCGACGGCGAGCTTGCGCTCGGCGTCCTGGATCTTCCGCGCCCGCGCGACGATGTGCACGGGCAGCCGCACGGTCCGGCCGGAATTGGCCAGGCCGCGTCCGATCGCCTGCCGGATCCACAGCGTTCCGTAGGTCGAGAACTTGAAGCCCTTGCGCCAGTCGAACTTCTCGACAGCGCGAATCAGCCCCAGCATGCCCTCCTGGATCAGGTCCCCGAGCGGGAGCCCCTGACCCTGGTACTTGCGCGCGACCGAGATCACGAGCCGCAGGTTCGAGTTGATCATGCGGTCCTTGGCCTCGAGATCGCCGCGCTCGATGCGCTGGGCCAGCTCGATCTCCTCCTGGGCGGTCAGCAGCGGGTGCTTGCGCGCCTCGTTGAAGAAGAGCTGGAGCGAATCCTCCAGTTCAGGCGTGTAGGCGTGGGTTTCGGTCCCGGTGGTGCTTGTGCTCGTGGTACTCACTCCGTTAGATAGTTCGAGATTCATCGAAAGTATATCGAAAAAAAGGCTCGTTCGGAAGACCAAACGCCTCCGGCGGCGTTCGGCGTCTCCCAGAGGAACTCCGGAGGCGGCGTTTCGTTACTTACTTCGCGTAAGAATCAGGGTACCGAACGTGGGAAGGGGCGTAGAGTGTCGGCCCAGACGCGCGCGGGTAGGAGCCCGGCAGTTAGTCCTCGGCGAAGGAGGCAAGGGCATGCAGGTGATGGCCCCCGATCGTGACGAGCTTCGGCGCCTGGCCCAGGTCCGACTCGACCGTCCCGTGGTGCTGAGCCTCTACCTCGACCTGGATCCGGCGCAGTTCGCGACCCCGCCGGCGCGTGCCACGGCCGTCCGCTCGCTGCTCGACGAGGCCGAGCGCAAGCTGCGCGAGCGGGACGGGATCCCGCCCCGGGATCGCGCCGACCTCCGCTCGAGCCTGAAGCGCGCGGCTGCGCTGCTCCAGCACGACCTTCCGGCCGAGGGGGCACAGGCCGTGGCCGTGTTCGCCAGCAACGCGTCCGGCCTCTTCGAGGTGATCGCCCTGCCGCGGCCGGTGCCAAGCCGGGTGGCGATCGGGCGCTCCCCGCTCGTCGGGCCGCTCGCGCGCCTCGAGCGCCGCGAGCGCTGGTGCGTGGGCCTCGTGAGCCGGCGCGATGCGCGCATCTTCCGCGGGTCCCCGGAGAGCCTGCGCGAGATCGAGCAGATCCACGACGTCGTCTTCGGGCAGCACGACCAGGGCGGCCGGTCCCAGTCGCGCTACCAGCGCGGCATCGAGAAGGAGAAGGACGACCACCTGAAGCACACGGCCGAGGCGCTCATGAAGCACTTCAAGCGCCGCCCGTTCCAGCGCCTGATCCTCGGGGGTCCGCGAGAGGTGGTGGCCGACCTCGAGTCGAAGCTCCACCATTACCTCTCCGAGCGCCTCGCCGGGCGCATCGAGGTGGACGTAGACACCGCGACCCCGGACCAGGTCCTCCGGAAGGCGCGGCCGCTCCTCGAGGAGCTCGAGGAGGCGCGCGAGTCGGCCGCGCTGGAGCGCCTCGGCGACGGCGGCCGGGCCGCGCTCGAGATCGACCAGGTGCTCCAGGCGCTCAACGAGCGGCGCGTGGAGTGCCTCCTGCTGGACGAGCGCTTTGCGGCCCCCGGCACCGCCTGCCCGGAGTGCGGCTGGCTCGGCCCCGAGGGCGAGCGCACCTGCCCGGTGGACGGTCGCGAGCTCGAGGCGCTCGAGGACCTGACCGAGGTGGCGATCGAGCTGACGCTGCAGCAGTCGGCCGAGATCCTGGCCGTGCGGCGCCGGCGGGAGGAGCTCGAGAAGCGCGCAGGCGGGGTGGCCGCCCTGCTGAGGTTTTGACCCGCGCCGGAGGTTCAGGCTGCGCAACCCGGGAAACCATTCCGGAGACTCGGAAACGGACCGAAAGGAGTGCCGACCATGTTCAAGCTGCTCATCGGCGCCGCGATCGGAGCCGCCGCAGCGTGGTTTCTCGATCCCAACGACGGAACCCGCCGGCGCAACGTGGCGCGCGACAAGGGGGCGAAGTACGCCCGCGAGGGGAAGGATCAGGCCACCCGGAAGGCGAGCTCCGCCACCGGTGCGATCAAGGGCAAGGCCAAGGGCGCCGCACCCGGCACGGGCCGTGAGCCGGCCGAGGAGCGCCTCAACGACGCCGCCCTCAAGGCGAAGGTCGAGAGCGAGATCTTCCGCGAGCCGGACGCCCCGAAGGGGCAGGTCTCGGTGAGCGTGGAAGACGGGACCGTCTCCCTGCGCGGACAGATCGACGACCCGGCGAAGATCGAGCAGCTGCGCGAGGCCGCGGCGAAGGTCGACGGCGTGCGCGGGGTCGAAAGCCTGCTCGAGACGCCGGCATAGGCGACCGGCGCGCGGTCGGAGGCCGCGCGCCCTGGACTGACGGCCGGATCGGTGCTCTAGGCTCGGCTGAAGTGAGCGGAGCCGCAATCGAAGCGACCGATCTCGTTCGCGAGTTCAAGAAGGGCCCCCGCGCCGTGGACGGCATCGACCTGCGCGTGGAGCCGGGCGAGGTGTACGGCTTCCTCGGCCCCAACGGCGCGGGCAAGTCGACGACCGTGCACATGCTCACCACGCTGCTGCCGCCCACGTCGGGTAGCGCGCGGGTGGCGGGCCACGACGTGGTCAAGGAGGGGGCGGAGGTGCGCGCCGCCATCGGCGCCGCGCTCCAGGAGGCGGCGCTGGACCCCTTCCTTACCGGCGGCGAGCACATGAAGCTTCAGACCGCCCTGCACGGCATGCGCGGGGCCGACGCGCGCGAGCGCTCCGACGAGCTGCTCGCGCGCGTGGGGCTGACGCAGGCGGCGGACCGCCGCGTGGGCGGCTACTCGGGCGGCATGAAGCGTCGGCTCGACCTCGCGCTCGCGCTCGTTCACCGCCCGCGGATCCTGTTCCTGGACGAGCCCACGACAGGCCTCGACCCCCAGAGCCGCAGCGCCCTCTGGGACGAGGTCGGGCGGCTGGCCGGCGACCGAGGGGTGACCGTCTTCCTGACGACCCAGTACCTCGAGGAGGCCGATGTCCTGGCCGACCGCGTGGGGATCATCCACAACGGCCGGATCGTGGCGGAGGGCACGCCCGAGGCGCTGAAGGCGGAGATCGGCCGTCCCAGCGTGGAGGCGATCCCCGCCGAGCGCGACGACCTGCCGCGCATGAAGGAGGTGCTGGCGCGCTTCGGCGAGTCGGTGACGGGTTCGCCGAAGGGCGCGTCGGTGCGCCTGTCGGGTGGCGACGCCCAGCTCGCGGAGGTGGTGCGCGCGCTCGACGCCGAGGACATCCACGTGGAGCACCTGCAGCTGCACGCGCCCACGCTCGACGACGTCTTCCTGTCCAAGACCGGGCGCTCGCTCGAGGGCCAGGCCGACGAGGAGCGCGAGCCGGCACAAGCAGTACCGGCGTGAGCTCGGGCCTGGCGCGCCAGGTCGGAATGCTGGCCCGCAGGTCGGTGGTGCGCACGCTGCGCCAGCCGGCGATGGTGGTGCCGTCACTCCTCTTCCCGCTCATGTTCCTTGCGATCAATTCGAGCGGGCTCGACTCGGCGACGCAGCTGCCCGGCTTCCCCACCGACTCCTACTTCGACTTCGCGCTCGCGATCTCGTTCGTCCAGGGCGCCCTGTTCTCGGCCAACAGCGCCGGAACGAACATGGCCAGCGACATCGAGAGCGGCTTCCTCAACCGCCTGTCGCTCACGCCCCTGCGGCGCGTCGCGTTGATGATGGGCCAGCTCGCCGGCATCCTGGCGCTCGGCCTGATCCAGGCCGTGACGTTCCTGCTGGTCGGAGTGGCGTTCGGAACCGGGATCGAGGCGGGGCTGGCCGGCGCTCTCGTGATCGTCGCGATGTCGCTGACGATCTCGCTGGCATTCGGCTGCATCGGCGCGTTCGTCGCGCTGCGAAGCGGCTCGGGCGAGGCCGTGCAGGGCGTGTTCCCGCTCTTCTTCGCGGCCCTGTTCCTGTCGTCGTTGTCCTTGCCGCGCGACTTGATCGAAACCGACTGGTTCCAGACGGTCGCCACCTACAACCCGGTCTCGTACATGCTGGAGGGAATCCGCTCGCTCGTGATCACGGGCTGGGACGGCGAGGCGCTCGCGCTCGGCTTCGCCTGCGCGGGCGGGGTGGCGCTGATCGCGCTGGCCGCCGCCTCGTCGGCGCTTCGCACGCGGATGGTGAGGACATGAGCCGCTCCGGGTTCTGGTCGGTCGCGCTCGCGGTCGGGTGGCGCAACGCCCACAACTTCTTCACCAACCCCGCGATGGTGATCCCGGCGCTGATGTTCCCGCTGTTCTTCTTCACGGCGTTCGCGGGGGGCCTCTCGAGGGTGGACTCGATCCCCGGCTTCGACTACGCCTCCGGGTACACCACCTTCGTCTACGGCTTCGTGCTGCTCCAGGCCTCGGCCTTCGGCGGAATCTTCACCGGCTTCTCGATCGCCAGGGACTTCGAGTCCGGGTTCTCGCGCAGGCTGATGCTCGCGGCGCCGCGGCGCGGCGGCATCGTGGCGGGCTACTGGATCGCCGCCCTGCTTCGGGCCGTCTTCACGATCACGGTGATCACGGTGGTTGCGCTCGTTGCGGGGCTCTCGATCGACGGGAGCTTCGTCGACCTCGTGGGGCTGTACACCCTCGCCGTGCTGGTCAACGCCGCGGCGATGCTGTTCGGCAGCGGCGTGGCGATGCGGCTGCGCACGATGCAGGCCGGCCCGGCGATGCAGGTCCCCGCGTTCCTCGTGCTGTTCCTGGCGCCGGTGTGGGTGCCCTATGACCTGCTGACCGGCTGGGTGCAGGCCGCGGCCTCGGTCAACCCGCTCACGATGGTGCTCGAGGCCGGCCGCGGATTCCTGACCGGGGACCCCACCGAGGTGCTGCCCGCGTTCGGTGTCGCGCTGCTGCTCGCGGCGGTCACGGTGCTGTGGGCGCGCGGCGGGCTTCGGAGCGCAGAGCGAGTGGCGTAGGCTGCCCCCCCATGGCCGACGAGGTGCAGGAACCGGTGGAGGGCGACGGCTTCGCGGTCGCCAACGTGGACGCCCTGGCGGAAGGCCCCGGTTTCCGGAAGGTCCGCCGCGCTCTCGGTGTGACCGCCTTCGGCGTCAACGCGATCGAGATCCCGCCCGGGTACGAGACCGGGCGGCACTTCCACGACGAGCAGGAGGAGCTCTACTTCGTCCACCGCGGGCGCGTGGAGATGACCTTCGGCGACGACACCACGCATGTGCTCGGCCCCGGCGGCCTGGCGCGGGTGGACGCGTCGACCGTGCGCAAGGTGAAGAACGTGGGCGACGAGCCGGCGGTCTACCTGGTGGCCGGCGGCAAGGACGGCTACGTCGGACGCGACGGGCGCCTGCCCGAGGGCGAGACGAGCCGGTCCGGGCCCTCCGGGCAGTAAGACGCTCCGGCCGGTCCGCATCGGCTGCTCGGGCTGGAACTACGACGACTGGCGTGGCCGCCTCTACCCCGAGGGGCTCGGTAAGGCGCGCTGGCTCGCGCGCTACGCGGAGGAGTTCGACACGGTCGAGGTCAACTCGACCTTCTACCGGCTCGCCTCGCGCGACGCCGTGGCGCGCTGGGTCGAGCAGACCCCGGACGGCTTCCTGTTCGCCGCCAAGGCGAGCCGCTACCTGACGCACATCCGGCGACTGCGCGAGATCGAGCAGGCGATCGAGCGCTACTACGAGCGCATCGAGCCGCTGGTCCGCTCGCCGAAGCTCGGGCCGATCGTGTGGCAGTTCCCCGCCAACTTCAAGGCGGACGCCGGGCTGCTCGCCGAGACGCTCCCGAAGCTGCCCGCCGGGCGGCACTGCTTCGAGTTCAGGCACGAGAGCTGGTTCACCCAGGAGGTCTACGACCTGCTCGGCGAGCATGACGCCGCGCTCGTGATCGGCGACCACCCCAAGTGGCCCTTCCAGGCCCGCGAGCTGACCACCGGGTGGACGCTCGTGCGCCTGCACCACGGCCGCCGCGGCCGGCGCGGCAACTACTCCGAGGCCGAGCTCGAGGAGTGGGCCCGGCGGATCGCCCAGTGGCGCCGCCGGGCCGAGGTCCTCGTCTACTTCAACAACGACTGGGAGGGCTTCGCAGTGAAGAACGCCCGCTCGCTCAGGCGGCGGCTGCGGCCGTCTCGAGGCGGTTGAGCGCTCGCCGGAGCAGGCGCGAGACGTGCATCTGCGAGTAGCCGATCTGCTCCCCGATCTCGCGCTGCGTGAGATCGTGCATGAAGCGCAGCTCGAGCACCTGGCGCTCAACGTCGGGTAGCGCCTTCCAGGTGCTGGCGATCGCGTCGCGGCTCTCCACCAGCTCGTACGCCGAGTCCTCGCCGCCCAGCAGGTCCACGAGCGGCGCGGCCTCGTCATCGTCGCGCGCGGTGGGGGCGTCCAGCGAGGCGGCCTCGTAGCTGGCGGCCGCCTCCTGGGCCTCGAGCACATCCTCGACGCTGCAGCCGAGCGCGCCGGCCACCTCGCGCACCTTCGGCGAGCGGCCGAGCGTCTTCGAGAGCACCTCGGTCTCCCGGCTCACGGCGAGGGTGCGCTCCTGGAGGTCGCGCGGCACGTGCAGCGCCCAGCCCTTGTCCCGGAAGTGGCGCTTCAGCTCCCCGAGGATGGTGGGGGCCGCGTAGCTCGTGAACTTCGTCCCGCGACCGGGCTCGAAGCGGTCGATCGCCTTGATCAGCCCAAGGCTCGCGACCTGCAGCAGGTCGTCGAACGGCTCGTCGGTGTACGTGTAGCGGAGGGCGAGATCGCGGGCCAGCGGGAGGAAACGCTCAACGAGCTCCTCCCGGGCGGCGAGGTCGCCCTCGAGGTGATAACGGACGAGAAGCTGCCGCTCGGTCTCACGCGCTTCGGCGCGGTCGCAATCCTTCTTGCGTCGAGGTATGCGGGGGAAGCTCGCTGGCGCGAGCGCTACTGCGCTCATCTCTACTAGACCTCCGTCAAATTGATGACTGACAAAGGTCCGCGGCGCGACCGATCCGACCAAGGCGACCGCACACGTCCCCCTTTTGCTGCTTCGGCGCCCGGGGCGGGTGGCTTTGGCTCCCTCTCCCGGCTACCGTGAGACAAGTCTGTCCAACTGGCGCGCGTTCTAAACCGAACTCTGGCGGTTTCGCACCTGCGCTTCGGGTAGTAGGCAGGACCACCCGTCCACGGGCAGCCGGAGCACGAGCGCGCCGCACCCGTCCCAGGATCCGGAGGCGGAGCCGTGGGAGGGGCCCAAGCGCAACAAGCTCGACGACTGAGCTGCCGACACTAGACGCGCGCGCCCTTCAGCGCGGGGAGCACGCGCTCCCCGTACACGCGCAGGGCGCCCAGCGGGTCGGCGCCCGACCCGTTCTGCAGGCAGACCACGGTCGCGCCGAGCGCCTCGACCTCGCGGATGCGCTCCACGTGATGGTCGGGGTCCGAGCTGACGATGTACGACTGCGTGAACTCATCGTCAGGGACCTCGCGGTCGGCCTTCTCGAACATCGCCCTGGGATCGTGCCAGTCGCCCGTGAAGTACTCCTCGGGCTGCGTCGCCTTCCAGACGCGGGCGCCCTCGAGCGCGGCGTCGTCGTCCTCCGCCCAGGAGAACCCCGTCTGCAGGATGATCTCGCCAGGCTGCTTTCCGGCTTCGTCGCAGGCGGACCGGTAGGCGTCGATCAGCTCGGGCGCGCTCTCGGGGTCGGCCAGGGTCCAGAGCCCGTCGCCGCAGCGGGCGGCCACGCCGGCCGCGTGGGGGCCGAACGCCGAGACGTACACGGGCGGGCGCCGCTCCCCGCGGGTGTGCAGGTAGGCGCCCCTGGTGCGGAAGAACTCCCCTTGGTGATCGACCCGCTCCCCGTCCAGCAGCCGGTTGATCACCCGGAGCGCCTCCTCCATGCGGCGAACCTGCCCGCCGGTGTCCGGCCAGTCCATCCCGCAGGGCACCTCGTTGAGGGCCTCGCCGGAGCCGATCCCGAGGAAGCCGCGGCCGGGTGAGAGCTCCTCGACCGTCGCCGCGAACTGGGCGACGACGGCGGGGTTGTAGCGGTGGACGGGCGCGGTCACGCCGGTGCCGACGCCGACCCGCTCCGTGGCATGGCAGATCGCGCCGAGGAGGGTCCAGGCCTGCCCCGAGTGCCCCGGCTCCCACCACGGCTGGAAGTGGTCGCTCACGTTGACGGCGTCGAAGTCCGCCCGCTCGGCCTCGATCGCCTGCTCGACGAGCTCGCTCGGCGGGAACTGTTCGGTGGCAAGCTGGACCCAGTAGTTCATGGGATCGGGCTACCCGAGCGGGGTGCGCGAAAACGAGGCCGCGCGGGTCAGCGCTTCCTGGCGCGCAGCCGCTCCAGCTCGCGCTCGAGCTTGCCGACCGCGCGCCGGCGCTCGCGTGCCGCGGCGCGGGCCTCGCGCTCGGCGTCCTCCGCCGCTCCCACGGCCTCCCGGGCCGCCTGGAGCTCGCTCGCCGCTTCGGCGTGGGAGGCCTCCGCCTCTTCGAGATCCGTGCGGGCTTCGCCGAGCGCACGCTCGGCCTCGGCGACTCGCTCGCGCCGCTCCCGCTCGGCGGCCTTCTCGCGCTCGGCGGCGGAGGGCTCCTTGGTGCGCGCGGGGGAGCGCCCGCGCTTGGACGCTCCGGCGCCGTCCGCGGCGCGGGCCCGCGTGCCCCCCTTCGCCGGCGCCGAGTCGCGCTTGGCGCGCCCCTTCGCGGGCAACACCGCTGCCGCCCCGAACGGGCCCAACCCGGCCGCCTCGCGCTCGCGCACGAAGCGGCCCCTCGCCAGCTCATCCCGGGCCTCCTCGTCCACCGTGGCGGCGTGCAGGGTCGAGCGCACGCGTTCCCGCAGGGCGGGGCCGCTCTTGCCGGTCTCGGTCGCGATCGCCTCCGCGCAGTCCGCCAGCCCGGACGCCAGGGCGCGCTCCTCCTGCATCGCCTCGCGCAGCGCGGCGGGGTCCGCGCCGGACAGCAGCGCCTCGTGAGCCTCCCGCAGGCGCGCGCCCGCCGCGAGCAGGGCGGCGGTCTCCTTGCGCCGGCGCCGTACCGCCTGGTTCAGCGCCCAGGCGCCCGCGCTCGGCTTCCGCAGCTTCTTGATGCGCTCGGCCGCCTCACGGTCGCCCTCGCGGCGCAGCCGCTTGGCGAGCTCGTCGCGGTCGGCTACGAACTCGTCGAGCGGAATGCCGTAGAGCCTGTCGATCTCGGAGTCGAGCTCCACACGCTGGAGCCTACGACCACGCGGCCTCCCGGTTGAACTCCGCCGTGTCGACTTGCCGGAAGCCATGAGCCCCCGGGGTGGGTAATCCCAGTACCGCATACGGGCATTGGAACTACCCACCCCCCTCGGTGCCGGCTCGCTCAATCCGATTCGAGCACGAGCTGCACGCTGCCCTCGGCACGGGCGTCGGCGAGCACGACCTGCGTACCTGCGCGCTCGAAGCGGAGGTCCACCCGCCCGTCACCCACCCGCATGCCCCGGAGCGAGAGCCGGTCGACCCAGCGGGGCAGGAGTGGCCTGACCACCCGCAGGCGGCCGTGGAGCGCGTCCGGCTCGAGCCCCAGGCAGGCGGCCAGGAGCCAGGGGATCGAGCCCGCCGCCCAGGCCTGCGGCCGGCACGCCACGGGGTACGGCACCGGATCCTCGCCCGGCCGTCTCGCGAAGCCGCCGAAGAGCTCGGGTAGCCGGTGGTCGTCGAACCGCGACGCCGCCTCGAGGAGCGCGTCGAACACGAGGAGGAAGTCCCCGTCGAAGCCGTACCGGCGCAGGCCGCAGGCGAACATAGCGGTGTCGTGCGGCCACACGGAGCCGGTGTGGTAGCCGAGCGGGTTGAAGGCCGGGTTCCGGTCGGAGAGGGTCCTGACGCCCCAGCCCGAGAACATGTGCTCCGCCATCAGGAGGTCGCGCACCGAGCGCGCCCGGTCCGGCGGCACCGCGCCTGCCCAGAGCAGGTGCCCCTGATTCGAGGCCAGGCGGGTACCGGGGCGCTTGTCGCCGGCGAGGCCGATCGCGTAGCCGCCGGGATCGAACGCCCAGAAGCATGCCAAGGCCGCCTCGACCTTGGCGGCGCGGGTCTGCAGCTCCTCCGACCGCGACCCGTCGCCGTCCAGCTCGAACAGCCGTGCGATCCCCCGCAGCGCCCTGGCCACGTAGCCCTGCACCTCGATCAGCGCGACCGGGGGCTCGAGCGGGTCCCCGTCCGCGTCCGGAACGCCGTCCGGCGAGTCCTTCCAGCCCTGGTTGCGCAGGCCGTGGCGCGAGCGGCGCCGGTATTCGACGAGCCCGTCGCCGTCCCAGTCGCCAGGGCCGGCCATCCATTGGAGCGCGGCCTCGACCTGCGGGCGGAGCTCCTCGAACAAATCAAGGCTGCCCGACCACTCGGCGTGATCCGCGAGGAGGCACAGCCACAGCGGGGTGGCATCGGCGCTTCCGTGATAGCGGGCGAAGGGCGTCTCGCCGAGGGCCGCCGGCTCTCCCACACGGAGCTCGTGCAGCACCTTCCCGGGATCCTCGTCGTGCTCGTCGCTGTAGATGCGCCCCATCCGGTCGCCGAGCAGGCGGAGGGTGTCGGCGGCGACGTCGAGGTCGAAGGCGAGCGTCTGTGTGGCGGCGATGAGGCTGTCGCGGCCGAAGAGGGTGGCAAACCAGGGGACGCCCGCCGCGAAGTAGGAGCGCCCGTCGAGGTCCGAGCGCAGCATGTCGAGGTCCTGGGACGAGCGGGTGAGGATGCGGTCGAAGAGCTCGTTGTCGGAGCGGATCTGTGTGTGCTCGGGCGCCCGCCGGGGCGGACGGCCCGCGGCGTCCCCGCTCTCGTGGACGGCGATGCTCAGCTCGAGCCCCCGCTCGCCGCCGGCGGGGAGATCGATCGCGAACCGGAGCGTGCCGCCGTCGGCCGATGCCGGCGGCTCGCTCGACGCGACCGTCGTGGTGCGCACCACGCGGTCCCTCCCGGTCGCAGACCAGCGCAGCGTGTTCCCCTCGAAGGCGGTCTCCACGGGCGGACGCTCGGCCCGCTCGACCAGGCCGCGCACCGCGAGCATGGGCTCGAAGTCCGCGCCGAGCGACAGCTCGAGCTCGAGGCGCAGCCCCACGGGCTCGTGGCTTCGCACGACGATGCTCTCCACGAGCATGCTCGGCTCGCCGGCCAGCACGCGCTCGACGCGCAGGGAGAGCGACCGCGCGGGGTTCGTCAGGTGGTGCAGGGAGCGCGTGCCGAGGGCATCCGAGGCCTGGAGCAGGATCGGCGGCTCACCGTTCAGGTGGAGCCGGTGCGCGGACAGGTAGCGGCAGTCGCGGTACCACAGCCCGAACCCGGCCGGGTCGGCCGGCAGGTCGCCGTCGCGCGGCGTGATCAGGAAGAGGTTTCCCCGCTTGATGACGAGCGCGTCGGCCAGGTTCATGTGGCCGGGCGCCATTCGCGCGCGCCGTCCCAGTCGAGCTGTCCGGTGTGCTGGGCGGGCTCGGCGAGGCGGGGCGAGGCGCCGTCGCGCACCAGCACGGCGGCCGGCACCTCCTCGACGGCGAGCGTGTGCCAGCCCGGGCCGTCGACAGCCGTGCCCTCGTCCTCGGCGAAGCGGTGCCAGCGCCCCGGCGGCAGGTAGACGCGGCGCTCGCGGGCCTCCTCGAACAACGGCGCCACCAGCAGGTCCGTGCCGAGCATGTACTGGTCCTCCACCAGCCACGAGCCGGGGTCGCGTGGAAACTCGAAGAAGAGCGGGCGCAGCAGCGGGTGGCCGTGCTCGCATGCGGTCTCCGCCTGCTCCACCACGTACGGCAGCAGCGAGTAGCGCAACTCGGCGAGGCGCCGGAAGCGCGCCAGGAAGTCGTCCCCGAACTCCCAGGGCTCCCGGGGCGGGGCGCCGTGGCAGCGCACGTGCGAGCAGAGCACCCCGAACGCGAGCCAGCGCAGATACAGGCCGGCGTCGGGCGCCCTCGGAAAGCCGCCCACGAAGTGGGTCCAGAAGGTGAAGCCGCACAGGCGCTTCCACAGGACATCGCCGGCCGCCCGGTCCGGCTCGAGGCGCTCGGCCCGCTGCGCCACGAAGAAGTGGTTGTGCTGCTTGCGGAACTCCGCCGACGGGTCGATCGGGTCGTTCTGGAAGGTGATCTCGTCGGGCATCGGCTCCCCCGGCTGGCCTTGCCCGCAGGGCGCTGCGAGCAAACGCACCGGTCCCGGGCAGGAGCCAGCGCAGAACCTCACCTTTCCGTTGACTCGGATACCCCCTTGGGCTAGCGTTGTCCGCTCTGTACAGCGCGGGCCCCCGACGCGCTACAAGGAGGAGAGGAATGGCCTATCTGAACTGCCCGACTTGCCGGCTCACCGTCTACAGCCCTGCGCTGTCGGCGACGTCCGAGGAATGCCCGCGCTGCCGGGCGAAGCTGGGCAAGGCGAGCACGCTGTTCCGTTCCGCGCTGCCGCCGCGGCTGCTCCGGGCGACCCAGGCCGCCAAGCGCGGGCGCGAGCCCGCGGGCGACGCTAGAGCCTGAAGCTCGCGATCTCGCCCGGCCGCGGCCGGGCACCGGCGTCCTCGAGGGGGGTCTCGTCCAGCCGGCAGCGCCGGCTCGCGAGAGGCAGGCGCCGCCCGTCGCCGGCGCCGAGCGCCGAATCGGCCGCCTGGAAGACGCGCAGGACGACGCCGTCGCCGTCCTCGGCGGCCTTGAGCGCGCTGAAGACGAGGTCGCCGTCGAGATCACCCACGGGCGACCGAAGCTCCACGCCCGGCGCGCCCTCCACGAAGTCGAAGCGGTAGTCCTGCGAGCGGCGCAGCAGCTCGGCGTCGGCGGGCTCGCCCAGCTCCACGGCGTACTCGAAGACGTGGTCGCCGTGGCACTGGGCGCCCGGCACCTGGAGCTGGGGCCCCGCGCCGCCGCGCCGGGTCGACAGGTCGTCGCGCGACAGCCAGCCGACGCAGCGGAGCAGCGTCAGCGCCAGCTCGCCCTCCGCGGTCGCCTCGTACTCGGGCAGCCCCTTGCCGAGCAGCACGAGGCCGCCCGCGGCCACCGCCCCTAGCGTGTGGTTGGTGCGATGCGGCGGCTCGAACCAGGCTTCGCTCGACGCGGGCGGCGGGCCGCGGCGGACTACGGCGAAGTGCCCCTCCGCCCGAACCGTCTCCACGTGGCCGGGGCAGGGGAACCGAACCCGGAGCCGGTGGTCCGACGCGCAGTTCGCCACCTCGGTCGTGAACTCGATGCGCTCGGACCCGGCGGCCAGGCGCACGCGGGTGGCGATCGGGCAGGCCACGCTCTCGGCTGCGCGCTCACTGCGGCCGGGCGCGAGCGCGGCCGGCAGCTCGAGCTCGTAGGACAACTCGAGCTCGGCCCAGACGGGGCCCGCGGCCGTGACCTGCACGCGTGCCTCCCGCGGGGTTCGCGGGCGGTCCCCCTCGAGCGGACAGAACGTGTAGGAGTCGCCGCGGTCGGCCACGTCCTCGAGGCGATGGAGGCCGCCGACGGTGGCGCCGGTCCGCCGGTCGAGCACGGTGAGCGTGCCGTCGTCCGCCGCTGTGACCCGGTAGCTCGCGTTCTCGATCGTGCGCTCGTCCGCGGCTCGCGCGTCCTCTCCCACCGGTGGCGGCGGCGGGTCACCGAGCGAGATCGTGGCGGCCGAGAAGCCGTCCAGCCCAAGCTCGAGCCACGCCCGGCGGCCGCCCCGGTGGCGCTCCACCTGGAGCTTCCCCGCGTCCATCGGAGGGGGCAGCTCGAGCGACACGAGCCGCCGGCGGGCGAACGGCAGCGCGTTGGTGAACGACGCCTTCCCCGTCACCGCCTCGGCCCGCACGGGGCCGCCGCGCGGCGGGCGGTAGGCCCAGCGGTAGGCGCCGTCGAGGAGCTGGGGCTCGAGCTCGTTGTCGCCCGCGAGCCAGGCCCCGCCGAGCGCGTGGAGGGCCATGTCGGCGACGCGGCGCGCGATCTGCAGGGCCGTTCGGAAGCGCTGGCCCATGCCCTCGTGCACCTCGTCGACCGAGCAGCCGCAGATGGAGTCGTGGGGGTGGTTGCGCAGCAGCTCGCGCCAGGCGAGCCGAAGCTCCCCGCGCGGGTGACGGAAGCCTGGCCGCGCCAGCAGCGCGAGCGCGCAGAGCGTCTCCGCGGTCGCCAGCTCTCGCTCGCACCGCTCGTTGGCCTGCTTCAGGTACATCCGGGTCGAGTTCACCCCGCGCAGGACGTTCGCCCGGGCGCCGCCTGCGAGCTCGCCGGCGAACCTCGGCAGGCCGCCGTCCGCGCCGGCCATGGCCCGCGCGTACTCGGACAGCAGCGCAAGCCGCACCTCCACGCCCGGCTTCAGGTCGCGCAACGCCGCGAGCACCTCGGGGAGGTCGGCCTGAAGCGCCGCGTGGTCGTAGCCGTTCCCGACGAACAGGTCGCGGAAGCCGGAGTCGGCCAGCATGGGCGCCTCGGCGCGGAGCACTTGCTCGATGCGGTCGGCGGCGTTACGGGCCGGGTCCGTCTCGGCCGAGCGCCGGGAGTGCCCGAGGGAGGCCCCGGCGGCGTAGTCGATGGGCTGGGGCAGCGCCAGCACCTCGGACCCGTCAGGTGCCTGCCAGCGGAAGCGGCCGCCCACTCGCTCGCGCTCGTCGCCAAGGCCGCGCGAGAACACGAACGTCTCGAGCCCGAAGCCGCGCAAGACCTGCGGCAGCTGGGCGGGATGGCCGAAGCTGTCCGGGAGGTATCCGACCGGCGCCGGCGCGGCGCCATACCGCGCGCACACAGCCCTGCCGTGGAGCAGGTTCCGCACGAGCGACTCGCCGCCCACGAGGAACTCGTCCGGCAGGACGTAGCTCGGCCCCGTCTCCACCCGGCCGCTCCGCAGGAGGGATCGCAGGCGCTCCTCCATCTCAGGCCGGATCTCGAGGTAGTCCTCGATCAGGATCGACTGCCCGTCGAGCGTGAAGCGGTGCTCGGCGCGCTCCTCCAATGTCTCGATCAGCTCGTCGAGGACCTGGGCGAGGCGGATGCGGAAGTCCTCGAGCGGCAGGTACCACTCGCGGTCCCAGTGGGTGTGGGGCACGACCCAGAGGCGCCAATGACGGGAATCGAGCAGGGGGGTAGCCGCCATGTGCGAGCGCGTGAGACTATCCCTGTGTGGAATCCACGGAGGTCGGGGACGCCCATGCCCGGCTCGGCGACGAGCTGGCGGAGGTGACCAACGGAATCGTCCGGCTGTTCAGCGAGTACTACGGCCGGGGGCCAACGCGTGCCAAGACGTACATCCTGGAGGACCGCTACGTGGTCACTGTCCTGCGCGACACCATGACCACGGTGGAGCGGACCCTGGCGGAGAAGGGCGAGGCCGACCTGGTCCGCCGCGTGCGCCTCACCTTCCAGGAGGCGATGGCGGCCTCGTTCAAGGGGGTCGTGGAGAAGGCCCTGGGCCGCCGGGTCGAGGCGTACCACAGCCAGATCCTGATCGAGCCCGACGTGGGCTTCGAGTTCTTCCTGCTCGAGAGCTGACCGGGGGCTCACGCCCCCGGACCCCGGCTGATTCCTGGCCGGTGGCCGCTATTCGCCGCCGAGGCCCCGCTCCTCCGCCGCCTTGTAGGCGATCTGGAGGAAGTCCGAGATCGTCAGCCCGGTCAGCACCGATGCCGCGAAGCGGGTCGCGCGGGGAGCGGTGACCAGGCCCAGGTGAAAGCCGCCCGAGATCCACATGCCGAGGCAGTAGGGGCATACCAGCAGCTCGCCGATCGTCCGCCGCATGCCATCCCCCCGGGCGCGCTCCTCGACCTCCGCCGGTCCGCCCGACCGCTCGAACTCCGTGAACGGGGCGCGCGCGAACGCGGTGATCCTGTCCTTCGCGATCAGGCGGCTCAGCTTGTGCGTCGCCACCCCCGCCAGCAGCACGTCGCGGCCGTCGATGCGCTCCGGCAACTCGTGGCCGCGCCGCCGTGCCCCGGCGAGGCCGGCCGCCATGCCGGCGTTGAACAGCGCCGTCAGGGCCGCGTAGGCGCGGAACGGCGGCCGCTTGTCCGGCTCCGCGTATCCGGCGAACGGGCCGTTCGCCTGGGTGTTCCTCGCGTGGACCGTCAGGACGGGTTCGTCTCGATCTTGCGCGTGTCGCGCGGCTCGGCGAAGGGCTCCTTGTCCTCCGGGCGCATGCCTGCCTCGATGGCCCGCCCGCGCTCGAGCTCCGCGTTGAACTCCGCCCCGAGCAGGATCATGATGTTCGAGATCCAGAGCCAGACCAGGAACACGATCGGCCCCGCGAGCGCTCCGTAGGTCTTGTTGTAGGAGCCGAAGTTCGCCACGTAGAACGCGAACGCCGCCGAGGCGATCACCCACCCGATCACCGCCAGGAGGCCGCCGGGCGAGATCCAGCGGAAGCCCGGCTGCTTGACGTTCGGGGCCGCCCAGTAGAGCACGGCGAACATGAAGCTCACGAGCAGCAGCAGCACCGGCCACTTGGCGATCCCCCACACCGTGACCGCGGTGTCGCCAAGGCCGAGCAGGTTGCCGGCCTCCTTTGCGAGCCCGCCGGTCACCGTCACCGCCACGGCGCTCACCGCGGTCAGCGTCATCATCAGCACGGTGAGGCCCACGCGAAGCGGGAGGGTCTTCCAGATCGGGCGTCCCTCCTCCATCGCGTAGATGGCGTTCGACGCGCGAATGAACGCGGCGACATAGCCCGACGCAGCCCAGATGGCGCCGAGGATGCCGATCACGAAGAAGACGCCCGCGGCGCCCTGGCTTCCCTGGAGGTTCTCGATCGCGCTGGTGAAGATCTCCTGCGCGGGCCCGGGCGCAACCTCGCCGAGGTTGTCGATCAGCGGCTGGGTGGCCGGCTCGCCGATCAGGCCGAGCACCGACACCAGCACGATCAGCGCCGGGAAGATGGACAGGATGCCGTAGTAGGTGAGCGCCGCCGCCCAGTCGGTCAGGTTGTCCTTCTGGAACCCCTTGAACGTGCGCTTGAGGACGCCGCCCCACGCCCCTCCGCTCAGGTCGGTAGGGCTCTCGGGGGCCGTCCCGCCGGAAGCGTGCCATCTATGACCGTCTCTTCCTGCGCATCACGAGCAGCGCCACGATCGCGACGCCGATGCCGGCGGCCAGCGGAATGGCGGGCTTCTCCTGGGCCTGGGTCTTGGCCAGCTCGGCCTTCTCGCGCGCCTGCAGCTTCGCCTGGTCGGCCTTGGCGCGCGCCTGGGCCTTGACGTCGGTCTTGTGCGAGAGCGCCTCGACGGTCGCGCCCAGCTCGGCGCGCGTCCGCTCTATCTCCCGGCGCAGCGCCTCGGTGTCCTGCTCGCTCACGCTCGCCCCCTCGCTGCCTTGACCTCGTCCACGTCGCGCTTCGCGCTCTCGATCGCCTGCTGGGGCAGCGGGGGCTTGCCGTGCTCGACCTGCTTGCGGCCCGCCAGCGACAGGATGCCGGCCACCGCCAGCAGCACCACACCCACGATCACCGCTGCGATCCATAGCTCGAGCAGCGTTCCGACGCCGATGACGGCGGCTGCCACGAGCGCGCCCACGCCGTACAGCGCCACGAGCCCGGCCCCGCCGAACATGCCCGCGCCCTTCCCGAAGCGCTTGCCCTTCTCCTGCATCTCCGTCTGGGCGAGGCGCAGCTCCTGGCGGATGAGCGTCGAGGTCTGCTCCGATAGCTGGTTGACGAGCTCGGCGACCGACCGCTTGTCGTCGGTCTGCTCCAACTGCGTGGTGCCTTCCATGCCGACGAGTTACCCGTCGTGCCGTCCGTTACTCACCTGGGCGAGCGCGATCACGCCGCGGCTTCGGAGAGCGCCGCGACCTCGCGGAACTCCGCGAGGCGCTCGAGCGCCTTGTGCTCGATCCGCCGCACCCGCTCCGGCGAGAGGCCGAGCAGCCGGCCCGCCTCGCGGAGCGGCGTCGGATCGTCGCCGTTGATCCCGTAGCGCAGCTTGATCACCCGGCGCTCCTGCTCGGGAAGCTGGTCGAGCGCGGCCCGGACCGTCTGGTCGCGAAGGCCGATCTCGACCTCCTCGTGCGGCTGGCGCTCCTCGCTGGCGAGCAGGTCGCCGAGCTCGGTGTCGCCCTCCGCCCCCACGGGCCGCTCGAGGCTCGTGATCGTGCGCATCACCTCGCGCGTCTCGTGCAGCTCCTCGATCGAGAGCTCCGCGGCGGCGGCGATCTCCTCGTCCGTGGGGGGACGCCCGTGCTGCGCGGCCAGGTCGCGCTCCACGCGGGCGATCTTGCGCTCGCGCTGCCCGATGTGAACCGGGATCCGGATGGTGCGGCCCTGGTTCGCGAGACCGCGCTGGATCGCCTGGCGGATCCAGAAGGTCGCGTAGGTCGAGAACTTGTAGCCCCTGCGCCAATCGAACTTCTCGGCCGCTCGGATCAGGCCCAGGATGCCCTCCTGGATCAGGTCGAGCAGCGCCAGCTCGTGGCCCTGGTACTTCTTGGCGAGCGAGACGACCAGCCGCAGGTTCGAGTTGACCATGCGCTCCTTCGCCTCGAGGTCGCCGCGCTCGATGCTCTGCGCCAGCTCGACCTCCTCCTCGGCGGACAGCAGCGGGTGGCGGCGCACGTCGCGCAGGAAGAGCTGCAGCGTGTCGCTCGTCATGAGAACGAGCTCATCGTGGTTGTAGGTCGGGCCTGGCTGCGCGCCGTTGCCGCAGTCGTCACCGACCTCGATTCCGCGCGACTCCAAACGCTCGTGAAGCGCGTGGGCCTCTTCGTCGGGCAGCTCGAGCTCCTGGGTAAATTCCATGAGCTCCGAGAGATTCACACAGCCCCGTTCCTCGCCCCGCTCCACGAGCGCTTCGATTCGGCGCTCGGCGGATTTATCCGCAATCGTCGGCATGTAGAAAGGTCTACCCCGGGCCTGAGAGGCGAAAACGGGAGCCTGGGGGAGTGAGCAGCCGCACCTCGGCGCCCTGGGCCGCGTGGGGATCGGCCGCGACGCCGAGCTCCTCGCACATGACGAAGAACGCCGACGCGTAGGGGGATCCCTTCGTGCGCTCGCGGAGGTAGCGCCAGTCGATCTGCTCGCGCACGGCGCGGGCGATCCGGACAAGGCCCGTGTAGTCGAGCTCGTGCTCGTGCAGGGCGAGCAGCTTGGTGGCCAGCACGTCCTCGATCGACATCACCGGGATCGTGATGCCGAGCACGTGCAGCTCCTCGCCGCGCTGGATCACCTCGTCGGTGACCTCGAGCCCGCGGGGCGCGAAGATCAGGTCGATCAGCACGTCGCCGTCCCAGGCCTTCCAGAGCCACTCCTCAGGCGGCTTCTCGGGCCGCATCCCCGCATCGGCCAGCACGTCGGCCGCGCGCTCGATGTCCTCCTCCTTGACCACGAAGTCCAGGTCATGCCGGGTCTCCGGGCCGCCGCGGGCCCAGACGGCGGACCCACGGCCCCCGGTGCCGCGGCTCTCGGCCCGGCGTGTCGAGCGCCTGTGGGGGGCCATGGACGAGGTCGTCCGCGAGTCGCTCCCCACCGGGCGGGTGCCGCCGGTGGAGGGATGGCTCACGGGCGAGCGGGACGACCGCGGCGCGCACTGCCCGCGCTGCCCGCGGATCGGCTTAGGACGCCATCCTCTCCAGCGTCTTGCGAGCCTCGCCGATGCCGCGCGCGGCGGAGCCGATGTCGGTCCACGGGTCGCCCTTGGCGCCCAGGCGGCGCAGCACGGTCTTCACGTTCCAGCGGTCGGGTCGCAGCTTCGAGTCCGACAGCTCGTCCCACTCGATCGGGGTGGCCACGGGGGCGCCCGGCCGCGGCCGGACGCCGTAGGGGGGCACCGCGGTCTGGGCGTAGCGGTTGCGCAGCACGTCCACGAGGATGCGCCCAGCGCGCTTGGCCTTGCGGAACTCGGTGGTGAGCTCGTCCGGGTAGCGGGCCGCGAGCACGGCGGCGAACAGGTTGGAGAGCTCCTTGACCTCCTCGAAGTCCGCGCGGCGGCGCAGGGGGGTCCAGACGTGGATCCCCTTCGACCCGGTCACCTGCGCGAACGGCTCGAGGCCGATCTCGCGCAGCAGGTCGCCCGCCTGGCGGGCCGCCCGGCGCACCGCGGGGAAGTCCTCGCCGGGAGGCGGGTCGAGGTCCACGACCATGCGGTCGGGCTGGCCGACGCGGTCGCAGCGCGACAGCCACACGTGCGGCGTGATCGTGTTCTGCCCGACCAGGTACGGCAGCGTCTCCCCGTCGCTGACCACGGGGTGGATGACCTTGCCGCCCTCCTTGCGTACCTCCACGCGGCGGATCCAGTCCGGATAGTGCTTCGGCACGTTCTTCTGGAAGAAGCCGGTGCCCTCGATGCCGTCGGGGAAGATCTGCAGGCTGAGCGGCCGCTCGCGCACGTGCGGGACCATCCACTCGGCAACGCGCTCGTAGTAGGTGGCGAGGTCGAGCTTCGTGATCCCGTCGGCTGGGAAGAGCCGCTTGTCCGGGCTCGAGATCTTCGCCTTCACGCCGGGCGCTCCCGCACGACCTCGCCGGCCGGCTTGTCGTCGCGCAGTCCGAGGTATCGGGGATGGCGCAGGCGGCCGTCCCGGGTCCACTCGGAGAAGCCGATCTGCGCGACCAGCTCGGGCTCCACCCAGTGCGTGCCGCGCGGGATGGGATGGACGTCATCGAAGGGCGGGTCGTCGCGTTCCAGCTCGCGCAGCCGGCGGCCGAGCTCCTCGAGGGTGGCGTGGTCGAAGCCTGTGCCGACCTTGCCGGCGTAGCGCAGACGCTGGTCCTCCTTGTAGCCCACCAAGAGCGCGCCGAAGTCCGTGCGCGACCCCTGCGGCGCGGTGAAGCCGCCGATTACGAGCTCCTGCTCGAAGTGGCACTTGAGCTTGAGCCAGTCGCGAGAGCGGGCGGCCGAGCGGTACGGGCTGTCGGCACGCTTCGCGATCAGCCCCTCGAGACCCTGGCTGCAGGCCTCGCCGAACAGCTTCGTGCCGTGCTGGTTGCGGTGCGGGCTGTAGCGCACCCGCCCGCCGAACTCGAAGGCCTTGCGCAGGAGGGCCTTGCGCTCGCGGAGCGGCAGGTCGCGGACGTCGCGGCCATCGTGGCGCAGCAGGTCGAACACGTACAGGAAGACTGCCACCTGCTCCCGAGCGCGCCGCTGCAGCCTCGAGAAGCTGGTGATGCCGTCCTGGAAGGCGACGAGCTCGCCGTCCGCCACGAAATCGTCCACCGGCTGGGCCTCGAGCGCCTTCGCCACCTGGCCGAACTGGCCCGTCATGTCCTTGTCGGTGCGGGAGATGAGGCGCACCGGGCCGCCGCCGTCGCGGTGGGCCATGCAGCGGATGCCGTCGAGCTTGCGCTCGAAGATCCAGTTCGGGTCGTCGAAGGGCTCGTCCGTGAGGACGGCCTTCATTGGGGTGTAGGCGCTCAGCTCTTCTTGGACTCTACGGCGCGCAGCAGCTGCTGCTTGTCCATCCGCGAGCGGCCCTCGATGTTCAGGTTCTTGGCCTCGTTGTAGAGCTGGTCGCGGGTGCGTCCCTTCGGGCCGCCGCTGCCCGAGCGCTGACCGCCGCGCCGGCCCGACGAGATGTCCTGGGTCGACGTGCTCGAGCGCTGGCGAGACTCGCCGCTGCGCGCCCGTTCCTTGTTGACGGTGCGTGCGGCGATCTCCTCGGCGCGGTCCTCGGAGCGCCCCTGCTCCTTCTGGCTTTCCTTGACGTGCTCGTACTGGCGGGCCCGCTTGGTGCCCTTCTTGACTCCGCGAGGTGGCATGCCTACGAGGTACCCGTGGCCTGCTCCTCCATGCGTGCTTCGGTGACGGGGTCGGGCTTGTCGCGGGTGTCGCCCGCGCGACGCCAGGCGGTGCCGACCACGAAGGCGCTCGCGATTCCGTGGACAGCGAGCACGGCGACCAGCAAGGTGACTGCCCGGCGCGCCGGTGGCTAACCCCGCTCGCGCACCTCTTCGATCGTCCGGCCGCTCACCACCGATTTCGGCTGCGTGCTGGTCGGCCGGCGGCGGGCGTCGGCCTCCTCGTCGCGGCGCTTCACGAGGAGCCACTGCCGCCCCTTCGTGCGCCTCAGCGACCAGCCGCCGCGCAGCTTCTCGCCCTCGAGCCAGAACGAGGCGTGCCCGGCGGTCAGGGCCTCGCCCATCGGCTCGTCGCGCAGGTTTTCGTAGGTGCCGCGGTCCCAGACGATCACCGGCCCGGCGCCGTACTCGCCCTCGGGGATCACGCCCTCGAAGTCGCCCCAGGAGAGCGAGTGGTCGTCCACCTCCATCGCCAGTCGCTTGTCGCGCGGGTCGGTGGAGGGGCCCTTCGGGACGGCCCAGGACTTGAACGTGCCGTCCACCTCGAGGCGGAAGTCCCAGTGCATGCTGGTGGCGGCGTGCTGCTGGACCACGAAGCGCGGCATGTCAGGTGGTCCGCGGGCTGAGCGGCTCGATTTCCAGCGGCCCCTCGTGGCGGGCCTCGACCTGGAGGGTCGTATGGTCGATCCCGAAGCGATCGCTCAGGAGTTCCGCCAGTTTGCGGCGGTGCACCTGGGTGTCGCAGCCGGCGCCGACAGTGACGTGGGCCGACAGCGATGGCATGCCCGAGGTGACCTCCCAGACGTGCAGGTCATGCACCTCGACCACGTGGTCCTGGGCGGCGAGGGTGCGGCCGATCTCGTTCGGGTCGAGGTCCTTCGGCGCCGCCTCCAGCAGCACGCGGCCGGAGTCGCGCAGGAGAGCCCAGCCGGAGCGCAGCATCAGCGCGGCCACCATGAGCGCGGCGATGCCGTCCGCCCGCGTGAAGCCGGTGAGCAGCACCACGGCGCCCGCCACGGCGGTGGCGACGAAGGCGAACAGATCGGTCAGCACGTGCTGGAAGGCGCCCTCGACGTTGAGGCTGCGCCGGTCGGCGCCGGCCAGCACGGAGGTGGCGGCTAGGTTGACGGCGATGCCCGCGATCGCGACCACCAGCACGGTCGCGCCCTCCACGTCGGGTGGATCGAACAGGCGGCGGATGCCCTCGTACATGATCACGGCGGCGAGCGCGACGAGCGTGGCGCCGTTCAGCTGCGCGGACAGGATCTCCGCGCGCTTGAGCCCGAACGTGTAGCCGCCGCCGGCGGGGCGGGCCGCGAGGCGGGCGGCCCCCAGCGCGAGCGCGATCGCCCCGGCGTCGGTGAGCATGTGCGCGGCGTCCGAGAGCAGGGCGAGCGAGGAGGCGAGGATGCCGGCCACGACCTCGACGGCCATGAACCCGAGGATCAGCGCGAGCGCGATCTGGAGCCGGCGACGGTCGGCCGTTACGCCGGCGTGCGCATGGCCGTGATGGTGGTGCCCGTGCATGCCCGCCGATGGTGACACGGTTGCGGCGCTTCCTTCCGGGTAAGCAGGGGAAATGCCGCGACGGATCGTCTCCGGGTTTGCATCGGCGGTGCGTCACGCGGGCTGGTGGCTCGACTGGCACACCCGCCCGCAGCCGGGCGCCGGGTCGCGGGAGCTCGCCGACTCAGGTCTCGCCGTCCGGGCGATGACTTTCCCCGCCGGGCCCGGTCCTAGTGACAGGGCATGGCGTCGGCCTCCCCCATCCCGTCGTCCACCTGGAGCTGCACACCGGGAACCTGCCGCGGGCGTGCGGCTTCTACACGCGCCTGTTCGGGTGGCGCCTCGAGCGGATCGAGATGGGCTCCGCGTCGTACCTGACGCTCGACTGGGGCAAGGGGGTCGAGGGCGGCGTGGTGGAGCACGACACGGAGCACGCGATGTGGCTGCCCTACGTGGAGGTGTGCAACATCGGCGCCGTCACCGCCCGGGCGCGCGAGCTGGGGGCCTCGGTGATCCTCGAGCCCCGCGAGGGACCCGCCGGCTGGCGCAGCGTCGTGGCAGCGCCCGTCGGCGCGGAGGTGGCGCTGTGGCAGCCGAAGAGCTAAGCGGGTAGCGACTCGACGAAGCGCGCGAAGCGGTCACCATCGCGCAGCGGGGGGCCGTGGCCGAACAGGATCAGGTTCGGCCGGAGCTCCGCCAACCGCCGCGCCGACTCCCGGTTCCTGGCCGGGTCGGGCGTCAACGCGGCGTACGGCTCGCGCAGGCCGGGCCGCAGGGTGGGCAGGCCGAGGTTGAACAGCACGTCGCCGCAGATCAGCGTTCGGTCGGACTCGCGCCAGTAGGCGACGTGGCCGGGGGAGTGGCCGGGGGTCTCCAGGACGGCGAAGCCGGCCACCTCGTCGCCCTCTCTCAGGCGCCGCCCGACGGGATTGGGCTTGGGAAGGGGGAGCCTGTTGAGCAGCCTCCCGCGGCGGCCCTGGCCGGGTTTCGGGCGCTCTCCCTCCGCCACGGCCGCGTCCCGCTCGCCGCACCAGAGCGGGATCCCGCGTGCCTCACAGACCGCGTGGCTCGAGCCGTAGTGGTCGGGGTGCGCGTGGGTCAGCGCGTGCGCATTGACCCTCCGTCCCTCGAGCTGTCCGAGGATGCGCTTCCGATCGCTGGATATGCCGGCGTCGATCACGACGTCTCCAGCCAGGTAGACGTTTACCGCGTGCCGCGGCCGGCCGCTGAGCTGGAAGACGTCGTCGGCGACCCGGTCGATGGGGCAGCAGCCTACGCGCCGACGCGATCGCGGGCGCCCTCGACCCCTTCGCGCTCGGCGCAGTGGGCGCAGCAGTAGATCGAGCCGTTCGCCTCGATGCCGTGGCCGATGATCTTGCAGCCGCAGTGGTCGCAGGCGGGGGCGATGGCGTGGATGGCGCATTCGAAGCTGTCGAAGACGTGGGTCTCGCCGCCGCGGGTGATCTCCATGGTCTTGTCGTACTCGTTGCCGCAGACCTCGCACTGGGGCATGTGATGATCTCCTTCCGTCGCTCACACCCTCGCTACCCGGAGAAGCGCGCTCAATTCCCTGAGCATGTACACCGGCGCCTCGAAGACGTCGTCGTGCGTGTAGCGGCGGAACTCGTCACCCCGGGCCCTTGCCTCCCGTTCGCGGCGGCGGTCGAGCTCCCAGGCGTGGCGGGAGCGGTGGTATCGGTAGCTGTCGAGCTCGACGGTGAGGTTGTGGTCGTGCCAGCGGCAGTCGACCCTCCTTCCGCTCGCCGGCTTGTTGGTTCTCGGTAGCGGCAGCGCTCGCTCCTTCAGCAGTTCCAGGAACCTGCGTTCCAGGGCACTAAGGGTGACGTGGACGTCGCCATGCATCACCTTTCTCAGCTTCTTTGCGCCGGGGGTGCTGGGCCTTCTCTCCAGCACCTCCTCGACCTGGCGGGGAGTGGTGCGGTGGAGCACTCCCGCTTCGTGGCAGGCGCGCGCCAGGTCGTCCAACGACAGCGATGAGGAGAGGTCCACGAGTGTTCTCGGGACGGTTGTGGTGGGGATGCCGTGGCAGGTGGTGGCCTCCGTTTCCCCGCGGAGCGCGTGCCGGGTCCGGACGCCCTTGATCCTGCGCTTCTTCGGGGCGGTGACCTCGGGCGGGGGCGCGGCGCCTTTGATGAGGCCCCAGAGGTGGCCGGCCGCTTTGCCGCTCAGCACCGCGCCGTGGCCACAGGCGAGCACCGCCGCGTGGTAGGACGCCTCGCGGCTGGGGGCGACGTGCCCCACCCGGTAGACGCCCGGGTAGACGCGGAGAAGCGCCTTCTTCTCCAAGCGCCGCCTGATCTCCTTGGCGCTTACACCAGCAGCCAGGAGCTGGACCCGAGTGACCACGCCGTGCTGCCTCCGGGCAATCCTCCCTATTACCTCCTCGACTGTCGCGTTCTGTGGCCCCATATGGGCCACTAAGCGCGACACTCGATGGATTCGCCCCTGCGGGAGCGTCGGGTCGCAGGCGGCGGGGGCGGCGCAGGGCCACGGCCGAGCCGCCACTACTACAGGCGGGCCACCGCCTCCTTCGCCGCCCTCTCGCCCGAGCGCACCGCGCCGTCCATGTAGCCGCTCCAGACCGTGGCGTACTCGGCTCCGGCCCAGTGCACGCGGCCGATGGGCGCGCGCAGGGCTGGGCCGTAGCTCGTCCAGGCGCCGGGCGGCATGTGGCAGCCGTAGCACCCGCGGCTCCACTGCTCTTCGGCCCAGAGGCGCTCCACGTAGGCGTCGGGCCGCGCGGCGCGGGGGCCGAAGAGGCGGGCGAAGCAGTCGACCACCGCGCTCCGGCGCGCCTCGACCGGCAGGCTTCCGAGCTCTCGCGCGCGCCGTCCTTCGAGGAAGCCGAGGAGCACTCCGGGCGAGCCGTCGGGTGGGGAGTTGTCGAAGGTGAGCTTCACCGGGCCGGTATCGCTCATTCCCTGGCCGCTGAGCCCCTCGTGGCGCCAGAACGGCTCTGCGTAGATCGCCATGCACTTCGCGACGGTGCCGAGCGGCATCCGCTGGGTGAGCTGATCGCGGAAGCCGGGCAGGGGAGGGTCGTAGGCGAGCCGGCCGGCGAGGGTGGGGGCGATCGCGACGACGGCGCGACGAGCTCCCACCGTGACGCCATCCGCCTCGACAGTGACCCCCTCTTTGCTGCTTTGACGAATGACTCGCACCGGCGCGCCGAGGACAACGCGCCCGGGACCGAGCCGATCCGCCATCCGGATCGGCACCAGCTGGGAGCCGCCCACGAAGCGGTCCTGCTGGGCGCCGCCCTCGGTGTCGGAAAGGAGCTCGAGGCTGCCCGCCGAGTGGATGTAGAAGAGGATGTGGAGGAGGGAGATGTCCTCGGGCTGGGCGGCCCAGATCGCCTCCACGACCAGCTCGAACAGCATGCGGCCCGGCTTCGAGGGGAGGTTGCGGCGTATCCATGTGGCGACGGTCTGGCCATCCAGCCTTCTCGCCCCCGGGGCCTCCCACGGAGCCTCCAGCGGCACCCTCTTCGCCAGGCGGTTGAGGCGGCGCTGGGCGCGATCGAACTCGAGCAGCACCAGCGGGTTGATCTTGGGGATCGTGCCCGTGAAGCGGCGCAGCCGGCCGCCGTACTCGACCACGTGCTCGCCCTCGTCCCAGGTGGGGAAGGTGTCCACGCCCACCTCGTCCGCGATCGCGGCGAGCCGGTCCTGGGTGGGCCCGATCCACTGGCCTCCCACCTCGACGACCTGACCCCCGCCGATGTCCTCGCTCAGCACCCGGCCGCCGACCCGGTTGCGCGCCTCGAGGACGAGCACCGAGCACCCCGCCCGAACCGCCTCCCTGGCGGCCGCGAGACCGGCGAGGCCGGCGCCGACCACGGCGAGATCGACATCGCGTGTGCCCGGTCCCGCCACGGGGGCGGACGTTATAGCTCGCCATGGTCTGGCTAAGGTGGAGATGACATGGCTTCGCACTCGCGCACCGCCGAGCGCGAGGAGGAGCGTCGTCTCAACATGCGGACGCTCGCCATTGCGAGCGCCGCTTCCGCCGCGGCGGCCCTCCTCACCTCGCAGCTCTCGACCGCCGGCACCTGGATTGCCGCGGCGATGACCCCTGTGATCGTGTCGCTGGTCAGCGAGATGCTGAACCGGCCGACCGAGCGGATCGCCAGGAGCTTCACATCCGACCGGCGCTCGCTCGCCGCGGCGGGCGGCGCCGGGCAGTCCGCCCGCCTGCAGTCGGACCGGCTTCCGGACCGCGCGCCAACGGAGCCGGCCGCCGGAGCAGGCCAGGCGAGACCCCCGGCCCGCGACCTGGGATCGGAAGCCCCGATCCGCGTGTACCGGGCCGGCAAAGCAGAGCCCCGCGGCAGCCGTCGTCGGGGGCGCCAGGAGGTGGGCGCCCGTGGCCAGGCGCCGGGTGCGCGAGGCGAGACGCCGGGTGCCCGAGGCGAGACGCCGGCCGGTCGTGGCCAGGCGCCGGGCGGCCGCGACCGGGAGGCTGCGCGAATCCAGGACCGCCGGCGGTCGTGGACAGGGCGCTGGCGGACATCCTCAGGACCCGGGCGGTCGCGGCGCGGTCCCGGGCGCGCCGGGCATCCCGCCGGGTGGCGGGCGCCCGGGCGGCCGGCGTCGCAGGGTCGCCTTCGGCGCCGTCTTCGCCACCGCCGCGCTCGCTTTCGTGATCGCCGTGGGCGCGCTCACGCTGCCCGAGCTCGTGGCGGGCGGCTCGGTCGGCAAGAACGATGGGCGGACGACGTTCTTCGGGGGCACGAAGAGCGACGACCGCGCCAAGGAACAGGCGCCGCAGGACACGACCGAGGAAGAGCAGCCGCCGCCCGAGCAGGAGCAGCAGCCGCGGCAGCCGGCCACGCCGGAAGAGGAGACCACGCCGCCGGCGGAAGAGGAGCAGGCCCCGGCAGAGGAGGCGCCGGCGGAACCTGCGCCCGCACCGGCCGAGCCGCTGCCTCAGACTGCACCGGCGCCGCCGACGACGCAGCCGTAGTCCGGCGGGCGGAGCCCACCGTCCGGCGTCGGCCGCGGCCGTAGCGGCCGCGGCCCCTCCGGTGACGTCCCTCGACGCCGGCCGGGAGGGCGTCCTCGAGCGACCCGGCGAGCACCGCTACCTGATCGAGCAGCTCTCGCCCCGCGACCGCACCCGCTACGCGGTCCGGGTCTACGACCTCGAGAACGACCGCCTGCTCGAGAAGCCCGTGGTCGATCCCCGCGAGCCCGAGGAGCCGATGCGCGGACTCCCGATCACCCGTGCCACCCATCCCGGGGGCCGCTGGGAGTACACCCTCTACGCCGGTGGCGAGCACCCGTTCATCCACGCGCTCGACACCGTCCGCCGCACTCGCTCTGCCTCGACCTGCCCCACCGGGTGGCCGGCCACAGCCGCATCTGGGCGATGCGGCTGGCCGTCCGCGCTCAGGCCGTGTCGCGCCGCAGGCGCGAGTTGCGGTAGCCGTACAGGACGTAGATCACCGCGCCCAGCGCCAGCCACACGGCGAAGCGCAGCCAGGTCTCGGCCGGGAGCTTCGTCATCAGGTACACGCACAGCGCCGCGCCGATCAGAGGCACCACCGGCACACCGGGCACGCGGAAGCCGCGCTTCATGTCGGGCTTCGTCCGGCGCAGCCAGATCACCGCGATGTTCACGATGAAGAAGGCGAACAGCGTGCCGATGTTGACCAGCTCGGCGATCTCGGTGAGCGGCACGAACGCGGCCAGCAGCGCGATCGGCACGGCGAACAGCACGGTCAGCACCACCGGCGTCCGCGTGCGCTCCCAGACCACGGCGAGGCGCTCGGGCATCAGCCCGTCGCGACACATCGCGAACGCCACCCGTGTCTGCCCGTAGAGGATCGTCAGCACCACGCTCGTGATCGCCACCAGGGCCCCGAACGTGACGATGTCCGCGCCCCAGCCGATCCCGGCGCCCTCGGACAGGGCCACGGCGAGCGGCGCGTCCTGGCCTGCCAGCTGGTCCGCGGGCAGCGCGCCCACGGCGGCCACCGAGACGAGGATGTAGAGCACGGTCGCTATCAGCAGCGAGCCCACGATCGCTATCGGCAGGTCGCGCTGCGGTTCCTTGGTCTCCTCGCTGCCGGTCGATACGGCGTCGAAGCCGATGTAGGCGAAGAAGATCAGGGCCGCCGCGCTCTCGATCCCGCTGAAGCCGTTCGGCGCGAAGTCCGAGAAGTGGTCGCCGTCGAACGCGCTGAAGGCGACCACGATGAAGAACACCAGCACGAGCAGCTTGGTGATGACCATCACCGTGTTCGAGCGGGCCGACTGGCGGATTCCCGCGATCAGGACGCTCGCCACGGCGAGCACCAGCACGAAGGCGGGCACGTTCACGTCGCCGCCCTCGCCCGGCGGCAGGGTGATCGAGTCGCTGAGCGTGACGCCGAACAGCGAGTCGAGCAGCTCCACGAAGTACGCGCCCCAGCCGACCGCCACCGCGGCCACCGAGACGCCGTACTCCAGGATCAGGTCCCACCCGATGATCCAGGCGAGCGCCTCGCCCATCGTCGCGTACGCGTAGGTGTAGGCCGAGCCGGACACCGGCAGCGTCGAGGCCAGCTCCGCGTAGGCCAGGGCGGAGAACACGCAGGTCACGCCCGCCAGCACGAACGAGACCACGACCGCCGGCCCGGACAGGGCGATCGCCTCGCCGATGATCACGAAGATCCCGGTGCCGATGATCGCCCCGATCCCGAGGGCCGTGAGATCGAGCGCCCCGACGGTCCGGTGCAGCCTCGACCCCTCGGCGGTCTCGAGCAGCTGCTCGGTCGGCTTGGTGGCGAAGGGACCGGGACGGGCGGTCGTTGCCATTGGCGCTTGCATACCCGGGCGAGGGCCGTTTAGCCCGAGGGGCACCCGGTATCGGTCAAGAGAGGACGCGCACACGTGACGAGGAGACCCGAAATGCCCAACCGACTCGAAGGAAAGAAGGTCGCGTTCCTCGCGACCGACGGCGTCGAACAGATCGAGCTGACCGAGCCGTGGAAGGCGGTCGAGCAGGAGGGCGGGACGCCCGAGCTCGTCTCGCTGGAGAGCGGCGAGATCCAGGGCTTCGACCATCTCGACAAGGACAAGACGTTCCCGGTCGACAAGACCGCGTCCGACGCGAAGGCAGACGACTACGACGGGCTCGTGCTGCCCGGTGGCGTCGCGAACCCGGACTTCCTGCGCGCCGACGAGGACGCGGTGAAGTTCACGCGCGCGTTCTTCGAGGCGGGCAAGCCGGTCGCCGCGATCTGCCACGGCCCGTGGACGCTCGTCGAGGCCGACGTGGTGCGCGGCCGCACGCTCACCTCGTGGCCGAGCGTCAAGACCGACATCGTGAACGCCGGCGGCGAGTGGGTCGACGAGGAGGTGCACGTGGACGCCGGGCTGGTCACAAGCCGCAAGCCCGACGATCTGCCCGCCTTCTGCGACAAGCTCGTCGAAGAAATCTGCGAGGGCCGGCACGATGAGCAGGCCCTGCAGACCGCGGGGTCCCGCAGCGGGTAACCGCCGGGCCCTCGCGTCCCCCCGACCCGCGGCGAGGCGCTCCGGCGCCTCGCCGTCGTTGAGCGCATGTTATGGCTCGTTTGGGCGGCATTTATGGCGGGTACGGCGCAGCCAGAGGATCTGTTTCGACGGAGGGGACCGTGATGAGGAAGTGGCTCTGGGCCGTCCTGCTCGTGACGCTCGCGCTGGCGGTGGCCGGCTGTGGCGATGACGACGACGACGGCGGCGGCGACGCGCAGCAGGCGCCGGCCGCCGACCCAGCAAGGCCAAGGGCGACGTCGCCTGGTGCATCGGCAAGGACACCAGCGGCGCCTACGGCACGGCGATCGACCTCTTCAAGAAGGAGAACCCGAACGTCACGGTCAACCTCGTCGAGCTCCCCGAGTCCGCCGACGAGCAGCGCACCCAGCTGGTGCAGCGCCTCGACGCGGAGTCGGACGAGTGCGACGTGATGGGCCTGGACGTCATCTGGACGGCCGAGTTCGCCGCTCAGGACTGGCTGCAGGACACGACCGACATCATCGAGCCGCGCCAGGACGACTTCATCGCCTCGACGCTCGAGACCGCCAAGTACGAGGACAAGTACTGGGCCGTGCCCTACCACACCAACGCGGGCTTCCTCTACTACCGGAGCGACCAGGTCCAGCAGTCGCCGGAGACCTGGGAGGACGTCTACGCGGCCGCGCAGGAGAACAACGGCATCGTCTACCAGGGCGCGCGGTACGAGGGCCTGACGGTGCAACTTCCTCGAGCTGCTCTACAGCGGCGGCGGCAGCGGTGCTGTCCGAGGACGGCTCGGAGGTGCAGGTCAACTCGCCCGAGGGGGAGGCGGCGCTCGAGTTCATGGCCCAGGGCATCCAGAGCGGCGCCGCGCCGAAGGCCATCACCACCTACATGGAGGAGGAGTCGCGCCGCGCCTTCGAGAACGGCAACGCCACCTTCATGCGCAACTGGCCGTACGCGTACGCGCTCGGCAAGGAGTCGAAGATCGCCGACAAGTTCGACGTCGGCACCTTCCCGAGCTTCGAGGGCGGCGAGCCGGCCGGCGTGCTGGGCGGCTTCAACCTCGCCATCTCCGCCTTCGCGAAGAACCCGGAGGGCGCGGCCGCGTTCATCGACTTCGCGACCGGCCCGGAGGTTCAGAAGGCGAACTTCCTGGAGTCGGCGTCGCCACCGGCGACCGCCGCCGCATACGACGACCCCGAGGTCCAGAAGAAGTACGCCTTCGCGTCCGACCTGAAGGCGGCCGTCGAGCAGGGCCAGGCGCGCCCCGTGTCCCCGGTGTACTCGCAGATCAGCGAGGCGATCTACACCAACGTCCACGACGCGCTCCAGGGCAACGCGGAGCCGGCGGCGGCCTTGGAGAAGATGACGTCCGACATCGAGCAGGCACTCGAGACGTTCTAAGGACTCGGCATGGAAGCCGCGTCCGTAGCGGTACGGCGTAAGCAGAAGCGGCCCTCCGGTTTCTCGGAGGGCCGCCTCGGCGCCGCCATGATGGCGCCGTCGCTGATCGTGATGGCGCTCGTCGCCGCCTTCCCGATCGGGTACGCGGTATGGCTCTCGCTCAACGAGTACAGCGTCAGGGAGGAGGGGCTGTCTCGCTTCGTCGGGTTCGACAACTACGCCGACGAGCTGTGGGGCGAGAACTCGAGCGAGTTCTGGGACGCCTTCGTCAACACGTTCATCTTCACCGGCATCTCGGTGTCGATCGAGCTCGTGCTCGGCATCGCGTTCGCGCTCGCCATGCACCAGGCGTTCAAGGGGCCGCGCGATCCTGCGCGCCACGGTGCTGGTGCCGTGGGCCGTCCTGACCTTCGGGACCGGGCTGCTGTGGCGCTCGATCTTCGAGCCGAACCTCGGGTTCTGGACGTCGATGCTGGTCGGCGCTCGGGCTGCCCGGGGCGCGACGCGCTCTGGTACGGCGAGGACGGCTACGCGATGGCGACGCTCATCTTCGCTGACGTCTGGAAGACGGCGCCGTTCATGGCGCTGCTGATGCTGGCGGGCCTGCAGGTGATCCCGGAGGACGTGTACGACGCCGCGAAGGTGGACGGCGCGACGGCCTGGCAGCGCTTCACCCGGATCACGCTGCCGCTGCTGCGGCCCGGCGATCCTGGTGGCGCTGCTGTTCCGGACGCTCGACGCGCTGCGCGTGTTCGACCTGCCGTTCGCGCTCACCCAGGGCTCGAACGGCACGACCACGCTGTCGCTGTACGCCTACAACGAGCTGACGGCGAACAGGCTGGTCGGGGAGGGGTCCGCCATCGCGGTGCTCACGTTCGTGATCGTGATGGTGGTGGCGTTCCTCTACATCCGCTTCGTGGGCGGAAACATCCGCGCGATGACGGAGGAGGAGTGATGTCCAAGAAGCGGCGGGAGCGGCGCAACCGCATCCTGCTCTGGCTCGCCGTCGTGGTGATCATGATCTTCTGCCTCTTTCCGTTCTACTGGCTGATCAACACGTCGCTGAAGACGGGCCCGGACCTGTCGAGCGCCGGACCTCTTCCCGCCCAACCCGACGCTCGACAACTACTCGTCGATCTTCGACGACTCGAACTTCACGACGGCGCTGCGCAACAGCGTGATCGTGGCCGGGATCACGACGGTCCTGGCGCTGCTGATCGGCTCGTTCGCCGGCTACGCGCTGGCGCGGCTGCGCTTCCGCGTTCAAGTTCGTGCTGCTGGCGATCATCCTCTCCGTGACCACCTTCCCGCCGATCGCGATCGCCGCCCCGCTGTACAAGTTCTGGACCGACCTCGACATCTACGACACGCTCTACGGGCTGATCCCGCCCTTCCTCGCGTTCACGCTGCCGCTGACGATCTACGTGCTGGCGTCGTTCTTCAGGGAGATCCCGCGTGACCTGTCCGAGGCCGCGCTGGTGGACGGCGCGACGCACTTCCAGGCCTTCCGCAAGGTCGTGATGCCGCTCGCCGCGCCCGGCCTCGTGACCGCCGGCCTGCTGTCCTTCATCTGGGCCTGGAACGAGTTCCTGCTGGCCATCACGCTGACCAGCTCGCCCGAGGCGAGACCGGTGCCTCCGGCGCTGGCGTTCTTCACCGGCAGCCAGGAGTTCGAGGTGCCGCTCGGCACGATCACGGCCGCGCTCGTCGTGGTGACCGTGCCGCTCGTGATCCTGGTGCTGATCTTCCAGAAGCGCATCGTGGCCGGGCTGACCGCCGGCGCCGTCAAGGGCTAGAACTCCGCCGCCGAGTGGTCGTCTACCAGGTCTACCCGCGGTCCTTCCAGGACTCGGACGGCGACGGCGTGGGCGACCTCGCGGGCATCCGCTCGCGGCTCGACCACATCGCCTGGCTCGGCGCGGACGCGCTCTGGCTGTCGCCGATCTATCCGTCGCCGCTGGCGGACTTCGGGTACGACGTGGCCGACTACAAGGACGTCGACCCCGCGTTCGGGGACCTGGCCGAGTTCGACCGGCTCGCGGAGGCGGCGCACGAGCGCGGCCTGAAGCTGCTCATGGACCTCGTCCCGTGCCACACCTCGATCGAGCACCCGTGGTTCCGCGAGCACCCCGACTGGTACATCTGGGCCGACCGGCCGAACAACTGGGTGGCGGCGTTCGGCGGCTCCGCCTGGGAGGCGGAAGACAGCCGCTACTACCTGCACTCGTTCTATCCGGAGCAGCCCGACCTGAACTGGCGCAACCCCGAGGTCGTCGCGGCCATGCAGGACGTGCTGCGCTTCTGGGTCGAGCGCGGGGCGGACGGCTACCGGATCGACGCGATCGACCGGCTGATGAAGGACCCCCAGCTGCGCGACGACCCGCCCGCGTCGGAGCCCTACGGCCTTCCGCTGAAGCGAGGACGAGGCGAAGCTGGCCCTCAGCAACTCACGCAACGGGCCCGGCACGGGCGAAGCGCTGGCGAAGATGCGAGAGGCGGTCGGCGACGCCTTCCTGGTCGGCGAGGTCTACCTGCCGAGCGTTCGCTGGCAGCCCTACTCGGACCACTTCGACGCCGTCTTCGCGTTCGAGCTGCTGCTCGCCTCGTGGGACGCCCGCGTGCTGAACGCCGCCATCGAGGCGTGTGCCAAGACCGGCAAGGCGGCCTGGGCGATGTCGAACCACGACTTCGGCCGTCTCACCACGCGCTTCGGGCGTGAGAACGCCAGCGCCGCGGCCATGATGCTGCTCACGCTCCCCGGACCGGCCTTCCTCTACCAGGGCGACGAGATCGGGCAGGGCGACGGGCCGCCGGGCGAAGGGAAGCGCTTCGACCGCGCCGGCCGCGACCGCTTCCGCCACCCGATGCAGTGGGACGGCTCGCCGCGCGGCGGGTTCTCGACCGGGGAGCCGTGGCTCCCCGCGATCGACCCGGCGGAGCGCAACGTGGAGGCCCAGCGCGACGACCCGGCGTCCACGCTGACCCTGATGCGCAAGCTGATCGCGCTGCGCCGCGAGCTGGGCGACGGGTTCGAGCTGATCGACGCCGCCGAGGGCGTGGTGGCCTACCGGCGCGGCGACCACACCGTGGCCGTGAACACCACGGCCGAGCCGCGCCCGGCCCCGGTGCGGGCCGAGCCGCAGCTCGAGACCGAGCCCGGCGCGCTCCGGGACGGCGAGCTCGCGCCGCACTCCGGCGCGATCGGGTTGGATTGAACCTTTGCACCTGGGGGTACGTGCGCCGTAGAAGGAGGGGGAGCTTGCAAGGACGACACCTTCTCGCCGCAATAGCACTCGCTACGAGCCTCGCACTGGGGGCCTGCGGCGTCGGCGGCGACGAGGGCGGCAGCGGCCCGCGCGCGATCAACTGGTACGCGTTCAACGAGCCCGGCGGCTCCTACCAGATGGCCGTGGACGACTGCAACAAGCAGGCCGACGGCCGGTACACGATCAACTACGTGAAGCTGCCGAACGTCGCCGACCAGCAGCGCGAGCTGCTCGTGAGGCGCCTCGCGGCCGAGGACGACGACATCGACGTGATGGCGCTCGACGTGATCTGGACGGCGGAGTTCGCCGAGGCCGGCTGGATCAAGCCGTGGGAGGGCGAGCGGCGCAGCAACGCCGAGGAGGACAAGCTCGAGGGCCCGCTCGAGACGGTCCGCTACCAGGACCAGATCTGGGCGATCCCGTTCACCAGCAACACCCAGCTGCTCTGGTATCGCAAGGACCGGGTCGACCCACCGCCGGACGACTTCACCTGGGACGAGATGATCGATCAGGCGGCCGAGAACGGCACGTCCATCGAGGTGCAGGGGGCGCAGTACGAAGGCCTGGTCGTCTGGATCAACGCGATGATCGCGGGCGCCGGGGGCCAGATCGTGAACGAGAACGGCGAGGCGCAGGTGGACGATAGCGCCGTCCGGGCGGCCGAAATCGAAAGGAAGCTCGCGACGGAGGCGCCGCCGCCGGGGCTCTCGACCAACCGCGAGGACGAGGGGCGTATCGGCTTCGAGTCGGGCCGCTCCGACTTCCAGATCAACTACACGTTCATCTACCCGAGCGCTGAGGCGATCAAGGGCTTCCAGGAGAAGATCGGCTGGGCCCGCTACCCGCGCACGGTGAAGGAGGAGCCGAGCAAGCCCCCGCTGGGCGGCTTCAACCTCGCGGTGTCCGAGTTCTCGAACAACCCGGATCTCGCGTTCGAGGCCGCCGAGTGCCTTGCCAACGAGGACCACCAGGCGCTCGCCGCCGAGCTGGGCGGCCTTCCGCCCACCACCGAGTCGGTCTACGAGGAAGAGAAGGTCACCAAGGCCTTCCCGTTCGCCGATCTGCTGCGCGAGTCGATCGACAACGCCGGCCCGCGCCCGGTCACCCCGGCCTACAGCGACATCTCGCTGGCGATCCAGAAGACGTTCCACCCGCCCGACGGGGTGGACCCGGAAGGCATCGAGGAGAAGCTGCGCGACCGGGTCGACAAGGCCGGTCAGGGGGAGATCTTCTGATGGAGGCCGCAACGACCTCCGCGCGGACCGCCCCGCCCCCCAAGAAGAAGCGCACGACCGATCGCGCCAAGGCCGAGCGCAAGCTCGCCTGGCTGCTGTGCGCGCCGGCCGTGATCGCGATGCTGGTCGTGACCGGCTATCCGATCGGCTACGCGTTCTACCTGTCGCTGCAGAAGTTCGACCTGCGCTTCCCGGACGACAAGGAGTTCGTCGGCCTGTCGAACTACGCCGACGTCCTCTCCTCGACCACCTGGTGGTCGGACCTCGGCACCACTCTGATCATCACGGTCATATCGGTGTCGCTCGAGCTGGTGCTCGGCATGCTGATCGCGCTGGTCATGCACCGCGCGATCTTCGGCCGCGGCCCGGTGCGCGCGGCGATCCTGATCCCCTACGGGATCGTCACCGTGGTCGCGGCGTTCGCCTGGCGCTACGCGTTCGACCCGACCAGCGGCTTCGTGCCCGGCCTGCCGCTGGTGCCGGACGACTACGCGCCCCTCACGAACAAGGAGGGCTCGCTCTTCATCATCATCCTGGCCGAGGTCTGGAAGACCACGCCGTTCATGGCGCTGTTGCTGCTGGCCGGCCTTGCGCTCGTGCCCGACGAGCTGCACGAGGCCGCCAAGGTGGACGGCGCGACCACCTTCCAGCGCTTCTTCCGCATCACGCTGCCGCTGATGCGCCCGGCCATCCTGGTCGCGCTGCTGTTCCGGACGCTCGACGCGTTCCGCATCTTCGACAACATCTTCATCATCCAACCCGGGGGCGCTTTAGGCACTGAGAGCGTCTCGATCCTGGGCTACAACATCCTGATCAACCGGGTGAACCTGGGGCTCGGCTCGGCCGTCTCCATCCTGATCTTCGTCTGCGTGATCCTGATCGCCCTGCTGTTCGTGAAGGGGCTCGGCACGAGCACGGCCCAGCAGCGAGGGGAGACCTGAGGTGGCACAGAACACCAACAAGGACCGGGCGTTCTGGTCGATCGCCATTCTGGTCGTTCTGTTGTACGCGCTGATCCCGGTCGTGTGGATCACGTCGCTGTCGCTGAAGACGCCGGACCAGGTGGGCGACGGCAAGTTCTTCTCGGGCTTCTCGTTCGACAACTACGACGTCGTGTTCTCCGACGACACGTTCATCGCCGCGCTGATCAACTCGCTCGGCATCGCGGGCATCGCGACGCTGATCTCGATCGTGCTGGCGGCGATGACCGCCTACGCCACGTCGCGGCTCGACTTCGCGGGCAAGACGGTGATCCTGTCCGGGGCGCTCGCGGTGGCGATGTTCCCGCCGATCTCGATCGTCGGCTCGCTGTTCGACATGTGGCGCGCGATCGGGCTGTACGACACCTGGCTCGGGCTGATCATCCCGTACATGACGTTCACGCTGCCGCTGGCGATCTACACGCTGTCGGCCTTCTTCCGCGAGATCCCCTGGGAGCTCGAGCAGGCGGCTCAGGTGGACGGGGCCACGCCGTTCCAGGCGTTCCGGAAGATCATCGTGCCGCTCGCCGCGCCGGGCGTCTTCACCGCCGCGATCCTCGTCTTTATCTTCGCCTGGAACGACTTCATCTTCGCCAACACCCTGACCTCGACCGACAACGCGCGCACCGTGCCGGCCGCGCTGGCATTCTTCACGGGTGCGTCCCAGTTCGAGCAGCCCATCGGCGCCGTCTCGGCGGCGGCGGTGGTTGTCACCGTCCCCATCATCATCATGGTCTTGATCTTCCAGCGCCGGATCGTGGCGGGCCTTACCGCCGGCGCCGTCAAGGGATAACAGGAGGAGCACGATGGCCCAGATCACGCTGGACGGTCTCACCAAGCGCTACCCCGACGGCTACGAGGCCGTGCGCGACATGGACCTCGAGATCGCGGACGGCGAGTTTGTCATTCTCGTCGGCCCCTCGGGTTGCGGCAAGTCGACGGCCCTGCGAATGATCGCCGGCCTGGAGGACATCACGGAGGGCGAGCTGCGCATCGGCGACGAGGTCGTGAACGACCGCGCGCCCAAGGACCGCGACGTCGCGATGGTGTTCCAGAACTACGCGCTCTACCCGCACATGAGCGTGCGCGAGAACATGGGCTTCGCGCTCAAGCTGCGCAAGACCGACAAGGAGGAGATCGACAAGAAGGTGACGGAGGCGGCGCGCATCCTCGACCTCGAGGCGCACCTCGACCGCAAGCCCTCGCAGCTGTCCGGCGGTCAGCGCCAGCGCGTGGCGATGGGGCGCGCGATCGTGCGCGACCCGGCCGCCTTCCTGATGGACGAGCCGCTCTCCAACCTCGACGCGAAGCTGCGCGTGCAGATGCGCACCGAGGTGTCGCGCATCCAGCAGCGGCTCGGCACGACGACGGTGTACGTGACGCACGACCAGACCGAGGCCTTGACGCTGGGCGACCGCGTGGCGGTCATGCGCTCGGGAATGCTGCAGCAGGTCGGCAGCCCGATGGAGCTTTACAACTACCCCGTCAACCTGTTCGTGGCGGGCTTCATCGGCTCGCCGGCGATGAACTTCATGCCGGCGACGGTGCACGGCGAATCGGTCAAGCTGCCGATCGGCGAGGTGCGGCTGCCGCAGGAGCTGCGCGAGAAGGTCACGCGCGCGGAGGGCAAGCAGCTGCTCGCCGGCATCCGTCCCGAGAACTTCGAGGACGCCGCCCTGACCGGGGACGCGCGCGACCGGGGCTCCACCTTCCAGGCCAAGATCGAGGTGCTCGAGTCGCTCGGCTCCGAGCTCTACGCCCACTTCACGGTGACGACGGACCAGCAGATCGAGTCGCAGGAGCTGCGCGAGCTGGCCGAGGACGTCGGCGGCGGCGAGGTCCCGATGGCGGGCGAGGAGGGCCGCATCGTGGCCCGGCTCGACCCGCAGAGCGAGGTGCGCGTGGGCCAGGAGTCCGAGCTGTGGGTCGAAGCCGGCCGGATCCACCTGTTCGACCCCGAGGACGGGCGCAACCTCACGGCCGACGCGGCCGGCCCGGCCGCAACGGACGGCGGCCAGGGAGCGGAGGGGCGCGATCCGGCTGTGTCGCCCGCCGCCGACGACCGGCCGGACGAGGGCGCCGAGGCCGGCGGGGAAGAGCCGCCGCCTTCGCAGCCGCGATAAGCGCTGTTGGGGCTCGGTGACTGACCCGCAGGCCGGGCTGCGGCGGGACATCCGCGAGCTCGGCACGCTGCTCGGGCATACGCTCGTTCGTCAGGAGGGCCAGGAGCTGCTCGACCTGGTCGAGCGGATCCGGCAGTCGATCCGCACGGACCGCGCGGCCACCGCGGGGCTGCTCGGGCAGTTGGACACGGCGATCGCGACGAAGCTCGTGCGCGCCTTCACCACCTACTTCCATCTGGCGAACGTGGCCGAGCAGGTGCATCGCGGCTGGGAGCTGGCCGGCATGCGCGCGCGTGACGGCGGTTGGCTCACGCAGGCGGTGGACCGGATCGAGGCGTCCGGTGTCCCGCAGGCGGAGCTGGCCCCGGAGGTGGCGCGGCTGGCCGTGCGGCCGGTCTTCACGGCTCATCCGACGGAGGCGGCCCGGCGCACCGTGCTGTACAAGATCCACAGCGTCGCCGAGCTGCTCGACGAACGGGGGCGTGAGCATGATCCTGAGCGCGCGCGGCGCTGCCGGGCGCGGCTCGAGGAGCTCATCGACCTGCTGTGGCAGACAGACGAGCTGCGGATCGCGCGGCCGAACGTGGTCGACGAGGCGCGCAACGCCGTCTGGTACCTCGACGCGCTGCACCGCGTGGCCGCGCCGGAGGTGCTCGAGTCGCTTGCCCACGAGCTCCGCCGGCTCGGCCTCGAGCTCGAGCCGGCCGCCCGGCCGCTCGCCTTCGGCAGCTGGATCGGTGGCGACCGGGATGGCAATCCGAACGTGGGCCCGGAGAGCATGGAGGAGGTGCTGGACCTCCAGCACGAGCACGGGCTGCGCGACGCCGTCGACCTCGTCGACGAGCTGCGTCGCGACCTGTCCCCCTCGGTCCGGATCGTGGGGGCGACCGCGGAGCTGCGCGAGTCGCTCGAGCGCGACCTCGAGCTGCTGCCGAACGTGGAGCCTCGCTTCCGGCGGCTGAACGCGGAGGAGCCGTACCGGCTGAAGCTGACCTGCATCCGGGCCAAGCTGCTGAACACGCGCGAGCGCCTGGCCGAGCGCAGGCCGCACGAGCCCGGGTACGACTACCTCGGCCCGGGGGAGCTGCTGGCCGAGTTCGAGCTGATCCGCGACTCGCTGCTGGCGCACCGCGGCGAGCTGATCGCTCGAGGGCGCGTCGAGCGCGCCCTGCGGAGGCTGGCGGCCTTCGGGCTGCACCTCGCCACGCTCGACGTCCGTGAGCACGCGGATGCCCATCACGAAGCGGTCGGCCAGCTGCTCGACCGGCTGCGCGGCGAGGGTGAGCCGTCCTACGCCGAGCTCCCGCGCGCGGAGCGTCAGCGGGTGCTGGCCGCGGAGCTGGCCTCGCGGCGGCCGCTGGCCTTCCACCCGCCGCCGCTCGACGCGGCGGGTGCCCGCACGCTCGGCGCCTTCGAGGCGATCGGGTCAGCGCACGACCGCTACGGCTCCGCGACGGTCGAGACCTACATCGTCTCGATGTGCCGTGGGGCCGACGACGTCCTCGCCGCGGTGGTGCTCGCGCGCGAGGCCGGCCTCGTCGACGTGCACGGCGGCGTCGCCCGGCTTGGCTTCGTGCCGCTGCTCGAGACGATCGACGAGCTGCGCCGCGCGGGCGACGTGCTCGACGAGCTGCTCGGGGACCCGGCCTACCGGCGGGTGGTCGAGCTGCGCGGCGACGTCCAGGAGGTCATGCTGGGCTACTCCGACTCGAACAAGCAGGCGGGCATCACCACCAGCCAGTGGGAGATCCACCGCGCCCAGCAGCGCCTGCGGGACGTCGCAACCCGCTTCGGCGTGCGCCTGCGCCTCTTCCACGGCCGCGGCGGCACCGTGGGCCGCGGCGGCGGGCCGGCACATGACGCGATTCTGGCCCAGCCCCCGCGCACGCTCGACGGCGAGATCAAGCTCACCGAACAGGGCGAGGTGATCTCGGACAAATACATGGTGCCGAGCCTCGCGCGCGAGAACCTGGAGCTGATGGTCGCCGCCGCGCTCGAGGCGACGGTCCTGCACAGGCGGCCGCGCATGACGCCGGAGGCACTGGCGGTCTGGGTGGAGGCGATGGACGCCGTGTCGGCGGCGGCGTTCGAGCGCTACCGGGCCCTGGTCGAGGATCCCGGCCTCCCGGACTACTACTTCGCCTCGACGCCGGTCGAGCTGCTGGGCGAGCTGCACCTGGGCTCGCGGCCGTCGCGCCGGCCGGACTCGCGTGGGGGCCTCGACGGGCTGCGCGCGATCCCGTGGGTGTTCGGGTGGACGCAGTCGCGCCAGATCGTGCCCGGCTGGTACGGCGTGGGCAGCGGCCTCTCCGCGGCGCGCGCCGCCGGGCTCGGAGAGCGGCTCGAGACGATGCACGAGCGCTGGTGGTTCTTCCGCAACTTCCTCTCGAACGTGGCGATGACGCTCGCCAAGACCGACCTCGAGATCGCGGGCCACTACGTCGAGCGGCTCGTGGCCCCCGAGCACCGCCGGCCGTTCGACGCGATCCGGGCCGAGTACGACCTGACCCTGGGTGAGATCCTGCGGCTCCGGGGCGAGGACGAGCTGCTCGGCACCGACCCGGTCCTCCAGCGCACCCTCCGGGTCCGCGACGCCTACCTCGCGCCGATCCACTATCTCCAGGTGGCGCTTGCCGAGCGCCGCCGCGCCGAGGGCGACACCGGTCGCGAGCCGGACCCCGACCTGGCCCGCGCCCTGCTGCTCACCGTCAACGGAATCGCCGCCGGGCTGCGCAACACCGGCTGACCTACTTCAGCTCCTTGCGGAGCCTCCTGACCATCGTGTCGTCCTCCCAGGAGGGCTGCTCCAGCTCCTGACGCAGGCGCTCGATCACCTCGTCGGTCCAGTCGTGGGTCCGGAGGATCAGGAAGCGCAGGTGGGAGACGCGCATGTAGGACTCGGTCTCCGTGCCGCGCCGGATCAGCTCGGCCTCGCGCAGCATCTCGACGACCGGCTTGTACTCCTCGTTCCACCACGCCTCGGCGACCTCCGCCCGGCTCAGCAGCTCGCCGCGGCCCTGCATCACGCGGAAGCCCCAGGCCTCGATCGCCTCGGCCAGCGCCGCGTAGCGCCACTCGTCCGAGAGCTTGATCTCGGCGCGCGCCTCCGCGGGCAGCGGCACACGCTCGAAGAAGAGGCGCTCGTGGCTCTTGAGCGGCAGGTCGGCGAGCCTGATCGTCTGGTCGGCGCCTAGCTCGGTGATGACCTCGGTGACCCAGGCCTCGATCGCATCGTGTCCGAGGGCGCTGGCGACCGAGACGCGGTGGTGGCCGTCCTTGACGAAGTGCAGCTCGCCGATCCGGTAGACGTCGATCGGTGGCATCGCCTCGCCCTTTCGCTGGGCGGTCGCGATGCGCTCCCAGCGCGGGCGCACGCGACCGGAGGTCGGGCGAAAGCGGCGGTCGAACTCTCGCCCGCGGTCGACCGTGCCGACGATCGAGGCGAGCGGAATCATCTCGAGCCCGAGGCGGCGCTCGCCGCGGCGCCCGAGCGCGGCCACGACCTCCTCGAAGGGGAGGATGACGTTCACGTCGCTGGGCTCGAGCCGCAGGCGGGCCGAGATGCGGCCGAGAGCCCGGCGGCGGCGCGCCCGGCCGAAGTCGAACTGGGCGTCGGTCTGTGGGAGGCCTGAATCTCGCGCCGCCATGGGTTCTACGGTACTCGCATGTCCTCCTCCGCCCGGGCGAGTGTGAGCGGTGTCACACGCGGGGGGACCGGTGCCGCGTTAGTGTCGGCCGGTCAACCAAGGAAGGGAGCCCCCCTTGCCGTCAACCCTGTCCGACGCCGACCTCAAGGCGCGCCATCGCGCCATGTGGGCGTCCGGCGACTACCCGTCGATGGTCGAGACGTTCCTGCTGCCGCTCGGTCCGCGGCTCGTCGAGGCCTGTGGAATCGGCCCCGGGACGAGCGTGCTCGACGTGGCCGCCGGCACCGGAAACGCGTCCATCCCCGCGGCCCAGCGCGGTGCGAGCGTCACGGCCAGCGACCTGACCCCCGAGCTGCTCGAGGCCGGCCGGCTACGCGCCGCGGCCGAGGGAGTCGAGCTGGAGTGGGTCGAGGCCGACGCCGAGAACCTGCCGTTCGAGGACGCGTCCTTCGACGTCGTCATGTCGTCGATCGGGGCGATGTTCGCCCCGCACCACCAGGATGTGGCCGACGAGCTCGTCCGCGTCTGCCGCCCCGGCGGCACCATCGGGCTGCTGAGCTGGACGCCCGAGGGCATGATCGGCGCGCTCTTCAAGACCATGGGGCCGTTCGCCCCGGCGCCTCCGCCGGGCGCCAAGCCGCCGCCCCTGTGGGGCAGCGAGGAGCACGTGCGCGAGCTGTTCGGCGGCCGCGTCGAGTTCCGCTCGGTCGAGCGTGACGTCCTGGCCGTGACCGCCTTTGAGCACCCGCGGGAATACGCCACGCACTTCAAGGAGCGCTACGGCCCGACGATCGCGGCGCAGAAGAACGCGCGCAACAACGAGAAGGAGGAGGAGCTCGTGGAGGCGCTGGACCGCTTCTGCGACGAGTGGAACCTCGGCACGCCCGAGCGCGCGCGGTTCGAGCAGGAGTACCTGCTCACGGTGGCGACGAGAACCTGAGCCGGTGGATCCGGACGACGCCGCGGACGCGCGTGTCGACCGGCCAGCGGCGGCTCGCCTGCTCGAGGAAGGCCCCGGCCGCCGGGCGGCCGGGGTCGGCGAGCCAGGCCTCCTGCGCAAGCTGCGGCAGTAGCGACATGAGGCGGGCCACGGCGGCGCGCTCGTAGAGCACGTCGGCGGCGAGCGCGAGGTCGAACGGCCCGCGGCGGACGAGCTCGCCGGGCTCCGCCCAGTCCACGGCCGCGGTCTGGATGCGAACGCCGTTCGCATCCGCGTTGCGCTCGGCGAGCCCGAGTGCCTCGGCGCACGCGTCGGTGGCGAGCACCGAGGCGCCCGCGCGCGCCGCGGCGATGCTCGGGAGGGCGAGCCCGCAGCCGAGCTCCACGACGCTCCGGCCGCCGAGCGCCGCGCAGTCGAGCTCGCGCGCCAGCGCCACGCCGCTGCGCCAGAGGACCGACCAGTACGGCGCCACCGGCGCCCACTCGACGGGGCCCGCGTCCGGCAGCTCCGCGGCCTCCTCCGGTTGCAGCAGGCGGAGCGAGCCGCCGGGAACGTCGATCGACCGGCTGACGAGCACCCGCCGGGCTACGGCGCCAGCTCGTAGCGGAAGTCCGTCAGCCGCTCGTAGCCGTCCTCGGTCACGAGCACCAGGTCCTCCAGGCGCACACCGCCGTAGCCGCTGCGGTAGCAGCCCGGCTCCACCGCCACTACGTCGCCCGGCACCAGCGGATCGGCGCCCGTTCGGCCCAGGGCGGGCTCCTCGTGCACCTCCAGGCCGACGCCGTGGCCGAGCGAGTGGAAGAACCCGTCGCGCAGCGTCTCGCCCTCCGGCTTGGTGCGCTGGGTGGGCTCGCCGGCCTCCTCGAACACGTCGCAGGCCGCCGCGAACAGGTCTCGCCCGGTCACGCCGGGGCGAAGGCGCTCATACACGCGCTCGAGCGCGGTCTGCGCGAGCGCGTGCCACCTGGCCACGTCGCCGGCGGGCTCGCCGCCGCTCACGAAGGTGCGCGTCATGTCGGAGTAGCAGCCGGACCGCTCGTCGCGGGGCCAGACGTCCACTATCACGGGCACTCCGGCCGGCAGCGGGCCGGTGCCGCTCTCGTGCCCGGACGCGCCGGCGGCGCCCGCGGCCACGATGATGTCGTCGTCCGCCGGCGCGCCGAGCTCGGCGCACACGTCGCGGATCCGCCCGCGCACGGCCTCGGACGTGAGCACCTCGCCGTCGTGGGCGAGCACGCCCTCCCGCGCCGTGGCGGTTCGCAGGAGCTCGGCCGCGGCGGCCATGCCGGCGTCGGCGGCGGCCTGTGCGCGGCGCACGCCCTCGATCTCGCTCGCGCTCTTCGAGCGCCGGCGCCGGATGAACTCGGGCTCGTCGGGCACCACCTCGAGGCCGTCGGCGCGCAGGCGGTCCGCCACGGCCACCGGCAGCGTGGCGGGCACCACGAGCCGGCGCGTGCCGAGCCGGGCGGCCGCGCGGGCGCACAGCTCCGCGTCCAGGTCGTGCCAGCGCATCCCCCGGGCGATCAGCTCGTCGAGCCCGAGCTCGTACGGGTCCACGATCTCCACGCCCGGCGCCGCCTGCTGGATCCGGTCGGCCTCCATCGACGCGATAACCACCACCCGGCGGCCGTTCACCTCGAAGTAGGAGAAGGGGTCGAGGATTCCAAGCGGCAGCTCGTGTCTGAGCGCGGCGGAGCGGTGGGTGTCGCCGTGGATGAGGACGTCGGGTGGCATGGGCGTGACGTTACCCAGTGTCCTGGCGCGGCACCACGAGCCGGAACGCGTCCGCCTCGCCTCGGAAGCGGGACGTGCCGGCTGACACGATCTCGCCGTCCACGTTCCAGTCCGTGCCGCCTTGTACTCGCACCACGGCGCTCTCGCAGCGCCGCCGGCGCGCCTTGCGGTGGCGCGCCAGCCCCCCGCTCCGCAGCCGGTAGGCAAGCGCCACGAGGCCGGGCCGCGGCCCGGCCTCCACCGCCACCACCTCGAGTGCGCCGTCGTGCGGGTCGGCCTCGGAGATGCGCGCGCCCGCGCCGAACGCGCCCGACGCGGCCACGGTGACCTGCCACGCGTCGCCCTCGAACAGCGGGCCACCCTCGCACTCCACCTCCACCGGCACCGCGCTCGCGGTGAGGCCCGCCACCAGCGCGCCCGCCGCGTAGCCGAGCGGGCCGAGCGGCTTCTTCCACGCCTTTGCCCTGCGCGCGGCCGGGGCAGGAAGGCCCGCGCTCGCCACGTTCACGAACGGGCGCTCGTCCATCCAGCCGAGCTCCATCTCCCGCACGCCCGCGCCGCGCGCCGCAAGCCGGCACGCGGGCTCCAGATCCACGGGCAGGCCCATGCGACCCGCGAAGTCGTTGGCCGTGCCGGCCGGGATCACGGCGAGCGGGATGCCCGCCGCGCCGGCCGCCGCCGCAGCAGGCGCGATGCTGCCGTCGCCGCCTGCCACGGCCAGGCGGTCGCATCCGGCGGCGGCCGCACGCTCCGCCTCGTCCACCTCGAACCGCTCCACGCGGGACCCGAAGCCGCTCAGGCACTCGGCGACCGTGTCCGGATCGCACGACCCGGACCTCGGATTGGCGACGAGCGCGATCGTCCCCACCCTGGCATGCTCAGCGGTCACATGGGTGTCCGAGCCGTGGATGCGGCAATCCTATGAGGGTGTTCGTGACCCGCCGCCTCCCCGGTGGCGCGCTCGAGCGCCTGGCGGCCGAGCACGAGGTGGAGGTGTGGCCCGAGCAGATGCCACCCGGGCGGGACGAGCTGCTCTCTCGCGCGCCCGAGCTCGAGGGGCTGCTCTCCCTGCTCACCGACCCAGTGGACGCCGACCTGCTCGAGGCGGCGCCGCGGCTGCGCGCCATCTCGAACTACGCCGTGGGAGTGGACAACGTCGACCTCGAGGCCGCCGCGGCGCGCGCCATCCCGGTGGGCAACACGCCCGACGTGCTCACGGACACCACGGCCGATCTCGCGGTGGCGCTCATGCTCGGCATCTCGCGGCACCTGGCCGAGGGGGACGCCTACGTCCGCCGGGGCGAGTGGCGCACCTGGGAGACGGGGCTGCTGCTCGGGCACGACCTGCACGGCGCAACGGTGGGAATCGTCGGATTCGGCCGCATCGGGCGCGCGGTGGCGCGCAGGCTCGAGGGCTTCGGCTGCGAGATCCTGCACACGAGCCGCAGCGGTGGTGTGGCCCTCGAGGAGCTGCTCGACCGCTCCGACTTCGTGAGCGTGCACGCGCCGCTGACCCCCGAGACGCGCGGCCTGATCGGCGACGAGGCGCTCGCCCGAATGAAGGAGACCGCCTACCTGGTCAACACGGCGCGCGGCTCGATCGTGGACAGCGAGGCGCTAGTCCGCGCCCTCGGCGAGGGGCGCATCGCGGGCGCGGCGCTCGACGTGACCGACCCCGAGCCGCTGCCCGCGGGCAATCCGCTGCTGGACGCGCCCAACCTGCTCGTGCTGCCCCACCTCGGATCCGCGACGTATGCGACGCGGGAGCGGATGGCCGACATGGCCGTGGACAACCTGCTCGCCGGTTTGGCCGGCGAGCGGATGCCGCATTCCGTCAGCGTTACCTGAATAACGGGACTTTCGTCTCCGAGAACCCGTTACCGGGTCATGGAGACGCGGATCGCCTGTCTCTCGACCGTGTCCGGCCTCGCCCGCGACGCGACGTGGCCCGCGGCGGGCGTGAGGGTGGAGCCGCTGCCGGTGTCCGAGCGCGACCGGACCGAGTGGATCAGGGGGCGGCTCGAGCGCTTCGGGGCGCAGGCCCTGTACGAGCGGCTGGCGGGCGGGTCGGCCGCCGGGTCGCGCGCCGCCGCCCGGCTTGGGATACCGCATCTCGTAGAGATCGACGCGCCGCTCAAGGCCGAGCCGCACCGGTGCCGTGGGCCCCAAGGGCCCGACGGCATGGCGCAGCTCGAGCGGGAGGTGCTGGCCCGCGCGGAGCGCGTGCTCGCGGTGAGCAGTCCGCTCGCCAAGCACGCGCTCCGGCGCGGGGCACGCCACGTCGAGGTGTTCGCGGGGGCGGCTGCGATCGAGCGCCATCCGAGCGGTCCGCGGCGCCGCTCGGCGCGACCGGTGGCGGTGTTCACCGGCCGGGTGCGGCGCCGGCACGGCATCGAGACGGTGGCCGCCGCCTGGCGGCCGATGGGGGACGCCGCTCCGCTTCTGGTCGTGGTCGGGGATGCCGGCGAGGCGTCGGGGTTGCTGGAGCGTGCCGGGGCGGTGCTGCTCGGCCCCATCCCGCACCGCCAGGTGCCCGCTGTGCTCGCGGAGGCCCAGATCGGCCTCGCGCCCTACGCGGGCGACGCACCCGACTGGTCCGCCCCGCTCAAGGTATTCAAGTACATGGCCGCCGGGCTCGCGGTGGTGGCGGGGGAGCTGCCGGCCACGCGCGAGCTGGCCTCTGGCGGGCAGGCCCTGCTCGTGCCGCGCGACGACCCGGAGGCGCTCGCGGCCGCGGTGGCGGGGCTGGCGGTAGACCCGGAGGGCAGGGCACGGATGGGGAGCAACGCCAGGGCTCTCGTGGCGGGCGCGCACACCTGGCGCCACCGCGCGCGGCGCGTGATCGAGCACGTGTCCACGCCGGCGGATCCCCTCGTGGCGCCGCGGGAGGCGGTCCTGGCGTGAGTGCGACACTGCGGATCGAGGAGATGGTGCGGGCGGCCGAGCGGGTGGACGCGTGATCGCGCGGCTCGAGCGGATCGTCGGCGCGCCGGTCGAGCTGGAGCAGCTGACCCACAGGCCCGGCCGGCGGCGCACGCTGCGTGCCACCGGGCCGGTGCGCACCGCGATCGTGAAGCTGCACGCCCCGGACTGCGCGGCGGCCGTGGCCGCCAGGGTGGCCTCGCTCGCCGCCGTTCCGCCCGGCGTGGCGGTGCCGCGCGTGCTCCTGAGCGATCCCGCGCTGCATATGGTGGTGTTCTCGGAGGTGCGAGGAGACCCGCTCAGCGGCGCCCTGCTGGCCCGCGACGCGGCGGCATGCCGCTGCGCCGGCGCGGCGATCGGGCGCTGGCACCGGGCGTGGAGGGGGCATGCGCCCGAGTGCCTGCGACCTCATGGCGCCGACCGCGAGCTGGCGATCCTGCGCCGGCACGCCAGCGTGGTCTCGCCTCACCTCGCCGAGGCGGTGCGGACGGCGGCCGCCGAGCTCGCGGAGCCGTGGGAGTGTTCGACGGTGGTGCACCGGGACCTGCACGACGAGCAGGTCCTGCTGGGTGACAGGATCGGCCTGATCGACCTCGACAAGGCCGCTGTGGGCCCGCCGGAGCTCGACGTCGGAAACCTGCTTGCGCACGCCGACCTGCTCTCGCTCCGCTCGGGTCGCGACCTGCACGAGATGCGGGAGGAGATCGTGCTCGGCTACGAGGGCTTCGGCGAATACCTCGACGAGGCGCTACTCGACCGCTGCCGGCGGCTTGCCCGCCTGCGCCTGGCGTGCATCAAGGACGAGCCGCGGCTCACCCATCGTCCGAATCATCAGAGTCGTCCGGCGTGGGCGCGGGCATAGCCGCGGCCGGCGCGGCTCCCTCGTCGTCGCCCGGGTCACCCGCCGCTGTGCCGGCGGCCGGCGGGGCCGAGGCGTCGTCGTCGTCGGGCGAGGGTCGGGCGGCCGGCGGGGCGGGCGCGGGAGCCGGTCCCGGCGCGGGTGCGCCCTCGCGGTCCGAGGCGTCTTCGTCGGGTTCGTCGGCTGGAGGCGCGCCGGAGCCGCTCTGAGGCCGAACGCCGCCCTGACCCTCGCCGTCGTCATCGCCCGCGCCGGGCCCGGAGCCGCCCGGAGAGCCGCGGGACGGGCCGGTGTCCGACGGCGGGGCCACGTCCGGCGCGCCGCCGGCAGGGCGCGGAGTGGCGCCCGCGTCCGGTCCGGCGCCCCCGCCGGCGTTGCCCTGAGCCGCCTTCGGGGGAGCGCCGCCGTTTTCGCCGCGCGCAGTCGAGCCGCTCGCCGCGCCTTCCGGGCGGGGCGCGGACCGGTGGTCCCTCCGGAGCAATGGCATCACGTCACCGCGGGTCTGGCCTCCGATCTCGATCGGGGGTCCCCTACTCGCCCAGGACCTTGATGATCATGCGCTTGGCCCGGCGACCGTCGAACTCGCAGTAGAACACCTGCTGCCATGGGCCCAGGTCCAGCCGGCCCTCGGTGACCGGGACGATCACCTGGTGGTGCACCAGGAGGTTCTTCAGGTGGGCGTCGCCGTTGTCCTCGCCGCCCCTGTGGTGGCGGTAGTCCCCAGGTTCCGGCAGCAGCTGGCGTGCCACCTCGTTCGCGGGCTCCTCCCAGCTGGGCGGGGCCACCTTGTCGAGCCATTCGAGCGTGTCCTCGTGCAGCCCGGGCTCGTCGTCGTTGATCCACACGGCGGCGGTGATGTGCATCGCCGCGACGATCACCATCCCCTCGGCGATGCCGGCCTCGTCGACGGCGGCCTGCACGTCCTCGGTGATCCGGATCAGCTCGCGGCGCGTGTCCGTGTGGAAGGTCTTGTACTGCGTGTGAGACTTCATCGCTCGTGAACCTCGGTCTCGAAGGCAGGGTCTGCGTGGTCACCGGCGCCACGAGGGGCATCGGCGCCTCGACGGCCCGAATGCTGTCGCAGGAGGGCGCCCAAGTGCTTTCCGTGGCCCGCAGGGGGGCCGACCTGGACCTGGACGTGACGGCGCGCGACGCCGGCGAGCGGGTGCTCGCGGCCTGTCCCGCGGCCCCCTGGGCGCTCGTCAACGCCGCCGGCACGAGCGGCGCTCGTCCGCTCGACGAGCTGAACGACGACGACTGGCAGCAGCAGTGGGAGCTGCATGTGATGGGGCCGATGCGGCTGATGCGCGCGCTCGCGCCCGCCATGGCCGAGGGCGGGGGAGGGCGGATCGTGAACGTGGCCTCCTCGTCCGGAAAGCGTCCCTCATCGAGGCTCGACCCGTCCTACTCGGTCACCAAGGCCGCGCAGCTCTCGCTCAGCCGGGTGTTCGCGGACGCGTGGGCCGGCCGCGCGGTGCTGGTGAACGCGGTGGCGCCCGGCCCGGTCGAGGGAGAGTCGTGGACGAGCGAGGGCGGCCTCGCGGACCAGCTCGCCGCGCGCTCGGGCAAGAGCCGGGACGAGGTGCTCGAGGGCACCCGCTCGAGCCTGCCGCGCGGGCGGATGGGGACCGACGACGAGGTGGCCGCGGCGATCGTGTTCCTCTGCTCCGAGCGGGCGGCCAACGTGGTCGGTGCGGCCTGGTCGGTCGACGGCGGCTCCGTGCCGACGATCCTCTGAGCTCCCGGGCGGTCATGGGCCTGCTGTTCTTCCCGCGCGGGGGCTCCGCGCAGGTGGCCCGCTACCTGGCGCGCTTCCTGCCACGCGCCGGATGGGAGGTCGCGATCGCGTGCGGCTCGCTCGGCGGGCCGGGCGACCAGTCTCACGCCGACACCTTCTACCGCGGGCTGGAGGTCCACCCGCTCGACTACACCGCCGCCGCCGCGGCGCCCGACCCGCTCGCGGCCGATCCCCCGTTCCAGCCCTCCTACGAGGACCGGCCCGGTGCGCCCGACCGCGTGCTCGCCGGCGTGGACGACCACGCGCACGAGCGGCTCGTCTCGGTCTGGGAGCGCCAGCTCGCCGCGGCGGGCGCGGGTGCGGCCGACGTGCTCCACCTCCACCACCTGACTCCGATCCACGAAGCGGCCGAGCGAGCGTTCCCGGACGTGCCACGCGTGGGCCATCTGCACGGGACCGAGCTCCTGATGCTGCGCGAGATCGACGAGGGCCCCCCGCCGGGCTGGGAGCACGCCACGCGCTGGGCGGAGCGGATGCGCCGCTGGGCACGGGGCTGCGAGCGCCTGCTGGTGCTCTCGCCCGACGCGGTCCGGCGCGTGCCGGCGCTGCTGGACGTGGACCCGGCGCGCGTGGTGTGGGCGCCGAACGGCTTCGACCCGGAGGGCTTCGACCGCCGTCCGCTCGCGCACGAGGAGCGGCTAACCCACTGGCGCCGCTGGCTGGTGGACGAGCCGCGCGGCTGGGACGAGTCGGGCGAGCCGGGCAGCGTGGCATACGCGGAGGCGGACCTCGAGCCGTTCCGCGCGGGCGGCCCTGTGCTGCTCTACGTCGGCCGGTTCACAGAGGTCAAGCGGGTGCAGCTGCTGATCCGCGCCCACGCGCGGGCCAGGGAGCGCTTCGATAGCCCGGCGCCGCTGGTGCTGCTCGGCGGCTTCCCGGGGGAGTGGGAGGGGGAGCACCCGCTCACCGTGGTGCGCGAGACCGGCGACCCGGACGTGTTCCTCGCGGGCTGGCGCGGCCACGAGGACCTCCCGCAGGGCCTGAACGCCGCCGACCTGCTGGTGCTGCCCTCGGTGCGCGAGCAGTTCGGGGCCGTGATCGTGGAGGCGATGGCCTGCGGCCTGCCCGCGCTGGCGGTGAACGCCCACGGGCCGGCCGAGATCGTGGACCCCGGGGAGACCGGCTGGCTCGTGCCGCCCGACGACGAGGACGCGCTCGGGGAGGCGCTGGTCGAGGCGGTGAACGGCGACGTGGAGCGCAGGCGCCGCGGCGAGCGCGCCTACGAGGCCGCCCGGTCGAGCTACTCGTGGCCGGCGCTGGCGCAGGGGCTGGCGCAGGTCTACGCCGAGGTCGCGGACGGGCGGCCGCCGTCCGCGGGCCGCCATACCCTCACGTCCACGTGACGACGATCCCCTATCGAATCCGGCGCTCCGAGCGAGCCCGCCGCGCCCGCATCCTCGTGGACGGCGACGGCGTGGAGGTCGTGGTGCCGCGCCGCTTCCCGCTGCGCGAGGTGGAGCCGTTCGTTGAGGAGAAGCGGGCCTGGATCGAACGCACCCTGCGGCGGCTGAGGGAGACGGAGGCGGAGCTGCCCGCCGCCCGGCTCGAGCACGGCGGGACGGTCCCGTACCTGGGCGAGAGCCTGCGCCTGTCCGTTCGCGTGGAGGCCGGACGGCGGCGCGAGCACGTGGCCCGGCGCGGCCAGGTCCTGCACGTGGCGCTCCCGGCGGACGCGGAGCGGCTGCTGCCCGACGACGACGCCCTTCCGGGCGCGCTCGAGCGCTGGTACCGCCGGCGCGCCCGGGCGGAGGTGGAGCCGCGACTCGACGCCGCCTGCGCGCGGGCCGGCACCGACTACACGCGCCTCCAGATCCGTGGCCAGCGCACCCGCTGGGCGTCGTGCTCCTCGAACGGGGCGATGAGCTTCAACTGGCGCCTGCTGCTCGCCCCGGCCGAGATCCTCGACTACGTCGTGGAGCACGAGGTGGCGCATCTCGAGCGGCACGACCACTCGCCGCGCTTCTGGCGTCTGCTCGCCTCTCGCTGCCCCGAGTGGCGCGAGCGCGAGGCGTGGCTGCGCCGCCACGGCCACGCCCTGAAGCTCTAGCTCCATCTGAAGAAGCGCACGGCGAGCACCACACCCACGACGGTCCAGGCGGCCAGAACCAGCGCCGCCGTGCCCGCGTCCCCGCCGCCGACGATCGCCTCGGACAGCCCGTCGATCAGGTGCTTGAGGGGGAGCGCCTCGGCGATCACCTTGAGCGCGTCGGGGAGCTCGTCGGCCGAGTAGAAGACGCCGGAGATGAAGATCAGCGGGAGGAAGACCGCGTTGGTGTAGGCGGGGGCCGCCTCCTCGTTGGGGATCACGTGCGAGAAGGCGATGCCGAGCGCCGAGAAGCAGACGAGCCCCAGAACGGTGAACAGGACGAGCAGCGCCGGGTCGTGCGGCCAGTCAACGCCGTAGACGAGGTTGCCGATCGTGACCACGATCGCCACCTGCAGCGCCGCGTTGAGCGCCGCCGATCCGATCAGGCCGGCCACGTAGGCGGTGGGGGGCATCGGCGTGCCGCGGATGCGCTTCAGGATCCCCTCGTCGCGCAGCCAGGTCAGGTTGAAGGCGAGCGAGGTGAAGGTGGTGGCCAGGATTCCCATGCCGGCCACGCCCGGGATCAGCACGTCGAGCCCTTCGTCGGCCACGCCGAACGCGGTGGCGGTCAGCACGAGCAGCAGAAGGGGGAGCAGGAAGTTGAAGAACGCGGCGCTCGGGTTGCGCCAGAACATCTTTCGCTCGAGACGGAACTGCTGCCAGGCGAGCGCCGCGGTACTCACACCGAGTCCGCCTCATGGGTCAGCTCGAGATAGACCTCCTCGAGCGTGGGCCGCGCCACCTCCAGGCCCTCGAGCCGCTCTCCGCGGGCGAGCGCGTCGCGCGTCAGGCGGTGGAGCAGCTCGGTGGGGTCGTCCGTCTGGAGCTCCACCCGGCGCCCGTCCGAGAACCAGGACACGCGGTATGCGGCGCTCGCCGGCCCGAGCTGCGCGGGCGGGCCCTCCGCCACGATGCGCCCCGCCTTGACGATTGCCACGCGGTCGGCCAGCTCCTGCGCCTCGTCGAGGTAGTGGGTGGTGAGCAGCACCGTCTTGTCCAGCTCCTTGAGTCGGCGCACGACGCCCCAGGCCGTCCGGCGGGCGGCAGGGTCGAAGCCGGTGGTGGGCTCGTCCAGGAAGATCACCTCGGGGTCGCCCACGAGCGCGAGAGCGAGGTCGAGGCGGCGCCGCTGGCCGCCCGAGAGGTCCTTGGTGCGGGCGTCGGCCTTGTCGTCCAGCCCCACCAGCGAGATCGTCTCGCCCGGGTCGCGCGGGTGGGAGTACGCCCTGCCGAAGTGCTCCACCGCCTCGCGGACCGTCGCGCGCGGGTAGAAGCCGCTGCTCTGAAGCACGATGCCCACGCGCTCCTGGAGGCGCCGGTCGCGGCTCTCGGGGTCCTGCCCCAGCACCCTGACCTCGCCGGCCGAGCGGCGCCGGTAGCCCTCCAGGATCTCGACGGTGGTCGTCTTGCCGGCCCCGTTGGGGCCGAGCAGGCCGAACACCTCGCCGCGCTCGACGGCGAAGGAGACGCCGCGCACGGCCTCCACGTCGCCGTACGACTTGCGCAGGTCTGTCACCTCGATGGCTGGGGGCACCGAAGGGCGAGGTTATCCACCGCGCCGCCGGCGGCCGGCCGTTAGACGCCCGCTCCCGCGCCGCCGCGTCCCTCGCCCGAGGCGAAGCGGGCGGCGCCGGCCACGGCGGCCTCGAGCGTGGGCAGGGCGGCGCGCGCCTCGAGGCGTATGCCCTCCTCGAGCGTCAGGCCGATCCCCTCCAGGGCCGCGGAGCGGTCGGCAAGCATGGTCTCCTGCGGGAAGCGCGCCAGCGCCTCGGCGATCTCGAGCGCGCGTGCCAGGTGCCGCCCGGGGGCGACGATCTCGGTGACGAGCCCGATCCGCTCGGCCTCCTCGGCCTCGACGATGCGGCCGGTGAGGATCATGTCGAGGGCGCGCCCCAGGCCCACGATGCGGGGCAGGCGCTGGGTGCCGCCGTCGATCAGCGGCACGCCGAAGCGGCGCTCGGTGAAGCCGAGCCGCGCGCTCTGCGCGGCCACGCGCAGGTCGCACCACAGCGCCAGCTCGAGCCCGCCCGCCAGGCACCAGCCGGAGATCGCGGCGATCGTGGGCTTGGGCGAGATCCGGCGGGTGAAGCCGAGCGGGCCGTCGTCGAGCTCGAGCCGCGGACCGAGGGTCTCGATCGCCTTGAGGTCGGCGCCGGCGCAGAACGCGAGCTCGCCGGCTCCGGTGAGTACGAGCACGCGCGCCTCGGGGTCGTCCAAGAAGCGGCGGTAGCCCTCGCCGAGCAGCTCCGCCGTGGGACCGTCCACGGCGTTGCGCCGCTCCTCGCGGTCGATCGTCAGGACGGCGGCGGCGCCGCGCCGCTCGTACGTGACCGGATCGGCCATCGCCTACTCGTCGCCCAGGGCCTCGTGGTCGACCTCGACGACGCGGAAGTTCCGGTCGAGCTCGACCTCGAGCTGGCGCTGGCCGCCGTTCTGGATCCGAACCTCGACGCCCCGGTTCGCGTCGCGCTCGACGCTGACCACCTCGCCGGGACCGGTCTCCATGAAGGCCGCCCGGACCGCCCGGGTGCGGGCCGCGCCCCGCAGCTCGTCGTCCGCGAGCGTGCCCGCCGGACCAAGCTCCTCGTCGAGGCTACGGAACTCCAGATCGGCACCGAGGCTCACCTGGACCATCGAGCCGTCGGGACGCACGACGTCGACCTCCCACCGATCGCCCTCGCGCCGGGAGTCCTGCGCGATGCCGTCTCGCACGATCTCCAGCGCCACCGCCTCGGCGTCCAGGGGACCCTGCTCGTCGCGCAGGCGCAGGGCCAGCACGACGATCGCGATCGTCATCGCGGTGAAGAGGAGGAACATGCTGGAGCGCCCCACGGCGAGAAGCTTCTCAGACAATCTGCAGGGTCGCCAACGATCACTTCGCCGCCTTCCCCGATTGAACGGGCGGGCGTGGCCGACGGCGTAGACGCTGCTGGTGGGTCCAACACATTGCGGCGATATGTTCGCCGCAACGTGACGCACCCCCGCTGGACGGCCTTTCTCAGACAATTCACACCCTCGCCGACGATTGCGGCGAGCATGGATGTCGCAGATCCCCTCCTCGCAACGAGCGGCCCCGCTTCGGCGGGGCCGCGTCCGTTTCGGAGGCGGCTACCAGCCGACGCGCTTGCGCAGCTCGGCGGCCTTGCGCTCGTCCTTGCGGCGGTCGAGCCGCGCCTGGAGGCTCGAAAGCAGGAAGACCAGGATCGCGAAGAACGCCACCACGCCCAGCGAGAAGAACGTGATGATCCGGTCGTCGGTCTCGCCGACGAGCCCCTCGCCGTTGTCGTGAGCGAGGAGCGCCAATTCGCTCAGCAGCCGCATGCGAGGCCAACGATACCCTGTCGCACGGCGTGGCTGACGACTCCTTCGAGTGCATCGTCGAGATCCCGAAGGGGAGCCGGAACAAGTACGAGTTCGACCACGAGCGGGACGTGATCAAGCTCGACCGCTTCCTCTTTTCGTCGGTCGTCTATCCCACCGACTACGGCTTTGTGCCCGACACGCTGTCGCTCGACGGCGACCCGCTGGACGTGATGGTCTGCGTGTCGGAGCCGACGTTTCCCGGCTGCATGATCGACGTGAAGCCGATCGCGCTGTTCCGGATGGAGGACGACCAGGGGATCGACGACAAGATCCTCGCGGTCCCGCTGACGGACCCGGGCTGGAACTCGCTGTCGTCGCTCGACGAGGTGCCCGACCAGCTCCAGAACGAGATCGCGCACTTCTTCACCGTCTACAAGCAGCTGGAGAACAAGAAGGTCGAGGTGGAGGGCTGGTTCTCGCGCGACGACGCCATCGAGGAGATCGACGCGTCGCGCAAGCGGTTTCGCGAGTCCGACGGGTCGCAGTAGGGCGAGCCGGCTGTCGGACCGCCCCATTAGCCTCACCGGGCTGTGTCGATCCTCGAGGCAATCGTCCTCGGCATCGTGCAGGGACTGACCGAGTTCCTGCCGATCTCGAGCACCGGCCACCTGCGCATCGTTCCCGCGTTCCTGGGCTGGGAGGATCCCGGCGCGGCGTTCACGGCGGTCACGCAGCTGGGGACCATGGCCGCGGTGCTCCTGTACTTCCGGGAGGACCTGACGCGGATCGCGATCGCCTGGTGGCGTTCGGTGTGGGATCGGTCGCTGCGCCGCGAGCTGGACGCGCGGCTCGGGTGGTACATCGTGCTCGGGACGATCCCGATCGGGATCTTCGGGGTGCTGTTCAAGGACCAGATCGAGACGGGGGCGCGCGACCTGTACCTGATCGGCGTGGCGCTGATCGTGCTGGGGCTGGTGCTCCAGCTGGCGGAGAAGGTTGGGAAGCGGGAGCGGTCGATCGAGCAGATCAGGACGAAGGACGGGTTCGCGATCGGCTTCGCGCAGGCGCTGGCGCTGATTCCGGGCGTGTCGCGGTCGGGGGCGACTATTACGGCGGGGCTGTTCCTGGGCCTGGACCGGACGGCGGCGGCGCGCTTCTCGTTCCTGCTGTCGGTGCCGGCGGTGGTGTTGAGCGGGCTGCTCGAGCTGGGGACGATCCTGAGCGACGACGAGGGCGACCACACGAGCATTGGCGCGCTGGTGGTGGCGACGGTGATGGCGTTCGTGAGCGGCTACGCGGCGATCGCCTGGCTGCTTCGGTACCTGACCACGCACTCGATGGCGATCTTCGTGGTGTACCGGGTGGCGCTGGGGGTGCTGGTGCTCGCGCTGACGGCGGCGGGCGCGATCGAATAGGTCCGGACTGCGCTTCGCGCGCCGCGCGCGCGGCTAGTCTTCGCGCCGATGCAGTTCGCGTGGAAGTTCGGCGTGATCATGCTGGTGGCGCTGGTCCTCGTCGTACTGCCGGGGGGCGGCAACGCGCTGGACGTGATCCTGACCCTGTTGACGATCGCCTTCCTGGCGGCGATCGCGTTCCTGGGCTACCGCCTCTACCACCAGTACCGGCTCGACATCGACTCGCTCGAGCCGAACCTCCGCTTGGCGCTGTTCGGCTCGATCGGGCTGGCGATCCTGACCTTCGTCGCGACCGACCGCCTATTCGACGAAGGTGGCATCGGGGTCCTGCTCTGGTTCGTCCTGCTGGCGCTCTGCTCCTACGGGCTTTACTGGACCTGGACGCGCTACAGAAAGAACACGTACTAATCCTAACGCCGAGACCTGGCGCCGCCTGCGCCGCTCCCGCTCGCGCAGACGCTCGGCCAGGATGAGCCGGGCGGCCCGGTCGAGCACCCGCCGGGCGTTCGCGCGGACGGACGGCGGTAGCGGCGGCGGCTGGCGCCGTCAGGAGTTCGACGCCCGCATTACTGCGCGAGTTGCGCCGGACCTTGTCTCCGAGGCCGGGGAGGCGTAGCGTCTGCCCGGACGAGCCACGGAGGTTCGAGTGGCTAGAATCAAGCAACGGGTCAGCAAGCGTCGGCTTGACAGGAAAGCCCGGCGACAGCAGCGCGCTGCGGCCCGGGCGACCGACGGGCGGAAACCTTCGACCATGCCCCACTTCGACATAGAGACCCAAGCCATCGAGAAAGGCCCCGGCTCAGGAACGCAGGTCTAGAGCCGCCCGCAGCAAGAGCCGCCCGGAAGCGGGAGCGCGCTCGTGCGCGCCGGTAAGGAGCCGCGAGGAGATGCCCTTGGGGTCCAGGCAGGCACCGGGTCTGGACGCGGTACCGCAAAAACGAGTGCTGAGGGGGGAGATGACAGCCCACGAGATCCTCAGGGCCGCAAAAGCTGTCGGCGAGGAACGCGGCTGGCACGAAAAGGGCGTCGTGGACCGGGACGGGATGGGTGTCTGCATCATGGGCGCGTCCAACGTTGTGGCGACCGGCGATCCCCGTAAGCGACCGAGGCCACTCGCGCCCGAGCACATGAAAGCGCTCAGGGCGTTGGCGAAGTGCGCTGGTGCGCGTGACTTCACGTTTATCTCATGGTGGTGGGACGTGGCTTCGCCTGCGGAACGCGAACGGGTCTTGGATCGGGCGATCGAGATCACCGCCCCGGCAGAGGCCGCAGGGCGCTGAGGCGCGCGGCGCATGTTGCGACCCTGGACGCAATATCGCAAAAACAGCATCTGAGCCGAGAGCGGCGCTCTCACGGTCAGGAGAGCGATGCTCCGCTAGTGCTGTGGAACAACGGCGACCGTCAGGGTGAAGACATCCCCAAAGTCCCCGGTCTGCGTGCACGTGAAGGTGGTCAAGCCGGCCTTCTTGCCGAAGTTCTTCTCGAAGAAGACCTCGCCCGCAGCAGAGTTGAGTTCGAAGCGCGTCGCGACGACGTGCGGGCCGTTCCCGTCCGGGTCGATCAGGTAGGCGTTGGCGGCTCCTACGGCGGGTGCTCCGTAAACCTCGACCACACCGAGGGGCTCCCCGCAGTCAAACAAGCCGAAGATCCCTAAACCTTGGCCTCCCGGCACTTTGGCCGAGGCCGGGACCGCGGCTACGGCAATCACCGCCGCACTGCACAGCATCGCGCTTACGAGAGTGATCCACCGTCTGCCCTTCATGCCGAGTCCTTTCGGTCGGGCGCGTTCCGTGGGGCCAGAGCTAACGCCTCAGCCCTAACACCATTTGCCCGACTGGGCAAGCATTCTCATGCAAATGCGGCACCGGGATCCGTGTACGACCGACAGGGAAGCTGTCTGGACGCGCTACAGAAGCTACGAGTAGACGGCGGACGCGTCACCCTTCCGTAGCTCCCTTGTAGCTCGCCCGCGTTGTCTCGTCACGCGCTTCGCGGGAACGTCGCGACCGGTGACTCCACCCTCCGAGACCCCGCGGCCGCTGGAGACCGAGCGGCATCTCAAGCAGGTCGGCCAGGCCTCCGTCGAGCTGGTCGCCATGCTCCCCGTGGTCCTGCTCGTCGGCGCCCTTGCCTGGCAGCTGGCGCTCGCGGGCCACACCGCCTGGCTGACCGCCCACGCGGCCCGGTCCGCCGCGCGGGCGGACGCGGTGGGCCGCGGCCCGGTGGGCGCCGCGCGCAGCGCGTTGCCGCGCTCGCTCGAGGACGAGCTCGAGGTGGAGCGCCTGGCGCGGGGCGGCGTGCGTGTGTCCGTCCAGGTGCCGCTGTTGCTTCGGCGCTGGGACGCGCCGGTGCGCGTCGGGGCGGTGGCGTCGCTCGGGAGGAGACCGTGATGGCGCGGGGCGGCGGGCGCTTCCCAGGTGGTCCCGCTCGCGGCCGGCGCCTCTGTCCTCGTGGCCGAGCGGTCCGCCTACGCGGCGGCGCTCGCGGCCGAGCTCTCCGTCCTCGCAGCGACCGCGGCCAAGCCACCGTCGAGGCGATCGCGCTCGTGCCCGTGATCCTCGCGATCGGGCTCGGGCTCTTGCAGCTGCTCGTGGTCGGCTACGCGAGTGTGCTCGCGGGGAACGCGGCCGAGGCCGGCGCGCTGGCGCTCGCCGGCGGCGCCGACGCTCGCGCCGGGGCAAGACAGGCGTTGCCGGGCTGGTCGCGCGCCCGCGCACACGTAGACGTCGACGGCGGGCGGGTCGCCGTCCGCCTGCGTCCACCGTCGCCGCTGAGAGCGCTCGCCGACGGCCTCGAGGTCACAGCCACGGCCGCGGTGGAGGCGCCGCCGTGAGCCACCGGCGCTCCCAGCTGCGTCTCCTGCCCGGAGAAGCCCAGGCCGGGCCGCGTCCGCGCGGCTTGGTCGCGGGCGCCCTCGCCGCCGCGGGCTCGTTCCTGCTGGAGCCGGAGGCACCTCGGCCGGAGGCGCCGTCGGGGACCGCGTCCGGCCTGCGACCCGTCGTGGCGGTGTTCGGGCTGGCCCGGGGCTGCGGAGCGACCGTCGTGGCCCGCGCACTCGCCGCCGAGCTCGCCGGCCGGGACGCGGGCGGCGCCGCGGCGGTCCACTGCGACGCCCCGGCGGCGGGGATTCCGCTCGCCACACAGGCGGCAACCCGGCTGGCGCGGGCGCTGGCCGACGTCCCGGGCGCGGACACGCGGGCCGTCGGCCGTCTCTGCCTGGTCGCGAGGGCGGAGTGGGCGGCGCTCGCGGACACCGCCCGCCACTTCGCGCCGCTGGTGCTCGACGCCGGCTCCACGTCGCTCGGCGGAGCGCCCGCGGCGCTGGCGGACCGCGTGATCGTCGTGGCGACCGCCTCGGCCGAGCCGGCGCTCGCCTCGGTGGCGGTGGAGTGCCTCGCTCGCCTGGGCCACGAGCCCATCGTCGTGCTGAATCGGACGCCGGCCACCGACCCGGAAGCGCCCTCGAATCGGACGCCGGCCTCCGACCCGGAAGCGACCCCCTCGGGCTGGGACGACCGGGTCGCCCATCGCGTTCCCGAATCCCGCATGGGCGCCCAGCTCGCCCTGGCCGGCCGCGAGCCGCGCGGCGAGCTGGGCCGGGCGATCGCGGACCTGGCCGACCTGTGCGAAACCGCGACATGAGCGACGGGATGCCCTCCTCGCGTTAGCGCCCGGGTCGAGCAGGGGCACACCGTTGCAGCCGGTCGGCGTCGGGATCAACGTGAACGTGCTCAGCGAGGACTTCATTCGACCGGTGTGAAGGCGCGAGGCAGAACCGCTAGGCGAGGAACCCCCCGTCCACCGTGAGCGTCGCCCCCGTGGTGTACGACGACGCGTCGGAAAGGAGCCACACCGCCGCCTCGGCCACCTCGTCGCCATGCCCGAAGCGGCCGATCGGATGCAGGCGAGTGAGCCGCTCGCGCTCCTCGCGGCTCGGCAGGTCGTCCGTCATCCCGGCGTCGATCACGCCGGGGGCGAGGCAGTTCGCGCGAACTCCCTGCGCTGCGTACTCCACCGCGATCGTCTTGGTCAGCATCTCGACCCCGGCCTTCGAGGCGTTGTAGGCCACGTCCTCGGGCCACGCGCGCGTGGCCGCGACCGAGGTCATGTTCACGATCGCGCTACGCTCGGCGGAGGCGAGCAGAGGGAGGGCGAAGCGGCAGCAGTAGAACGCGCCCGACAGGTTCACCGCCACCGTGCGGTCCCACTCGCGCAGGTCCATCTGGCCCGTCGGGGCCCAGGCGCAGTCGATCGCCGCCGCCGTGACGAGGCCCTCCAGCCCGCCGAGGCGGCCGGAGAGCTGGGCGAGCGCGGCCTCGACGGCGGCCGCGTCGGACACGTCGGCCTGCGCCACCGCCGTATCGACGCCGTGCGCCCGCGCCTCGCGCGCGATGTCCTCGAGGGAGTCGCGCGTGCGGCCCATCAGCCCCAGGGCCGCGCCCTCGCGGGCCGCGGCCAGGCTGATCGCTCGGCCGAGACCCCCTCCGGCGCCCGTCACCACCACCCGCCGCCCGCTCAGCCGGCCACTCACGCGGACCCTTCCATCGCCGGCCGGGTGACCGGGCCGAGCGCCTTCTCGATCGCCGAGCGGATCCGTTCCGCCACAGCCTCGAGCCGCGCGACGTCCGTGCGCATGGCGACCGCCGACACGCTCACGGCTCCGGACGGGCGCCGCCCGGAGCCGAGGAACAGGGGGAAGGCGATGCAGTTCACGCCCAGCTCGCTCTCCTCGCGGTCGAGCGCATACCCGCGCTCGCGCCCCACCCGCAGGTCGTTCGCCAGTGCCCGGGCCGACACCAGGGTGTTGCGCGTTCGCTTCTCGAGCGGCCCGTAGCGCGCAACGAACTCGCGGACCGCCTCGTCGTCGGGGAGCACGTGCGCAAGCAGGGCCTTGCCCACTCCCGTCGCATGGGCGGGGTTGCGGCCACCGATGCTGGAGCTCATCGTGATGGCCTGGTCCGTCGGCTGGATCTTCGCCAGGTAGACCACCTCGGCGCCCTCGAGCTGTGCGTAGTGGGCCGTCTCGGAGAGCCAGTCGGAGAGCGTTTGAAGGACGGGGCGGACGAGGTCCACCTCGTCACGGCGTTCGTGGTAGTCGAACGCGATGCGCACGAGCTCGCTGCCGAGCCGGTAGCGCGCACGCTCGTCCTGCTCGGCGAAGCCCGCCCGCCGCAGGGCCGCCAGCGCGCGGTGGGTGCTCGACTTCGGCGCGCCGAGCTCGCGCGACAGCGCCTCGAGCGAGACGCCCGAGGAGTGGCCGGCGAGCTTCTTCAGGGCGTCGAGCACGCGGTCGGCGCCGGTGAGTGCCGAGCTGCCGTCGCCCGCGGCCATCGCCTAGCGTCCGATCCCCGCTGCGACGGCGCGGACGAGGTGGCGCTGGAAGATCAGGTAGACGCCGATCACCGGCAGCGTCGAGATGAACAGGCCGGCCATGAGCGCTGTGGGGTCGAGGTTGAAGCGGCCCTGGAGCTGCAGTACGCCGACCGTGAGCGTCTTGGTGCTCTCGCTCGGCAGCAGTAGGAGCGCGAAGATGAACTCGTTCCAGGCCCACAGGAAGTTGAAGATCACCAGCGTGGCCAGGGCCGGGCGGGCGAGCGGCAGCATCACGCCGACGAACACCCGGTGCGGATTCGCCCCGTCGAGGCGCGCCGCGTCCACCAGCTCGTCCGGCACGCTGCGGAAGTACGCCGTCATCAGGTAGGTGTTGAAGGGCAGGTTCACCGCGCTGTAGATGAGGATCACCGCCCAGGGCGTGTCGAACAGGCCCAGGTCGACCATCTCGACGTACAGCGGGACGAGGAGGATCAGCGGCGGGACCGCGATCCAGGCGAGCACGAACAGGTAGACCGCCGAGCGGGGTCGCCAGCGCAGCTTGGAGAACGAGTAGCCGGCCATCGAGGCGACGACGATCGAGAGCAGCACGGTCCCCGCCACCACCACCAGCGAGTTGCGCATGTACGTCGGGATGCTCGCACCCTCCCAGGCGCGCTCGAGGGTGTCGAAAGAGAAGACAGTGGGCAGTCCGACCTTCGAATCGTCGTAGTCCGCGTTCGTGCGGAATGCATTCGAAGCCATGAAGTACAACGGGAACAGGGCAGACGCCGAGATGAGCGCCATGCCGAGCACGACCGGGCCCCGCCTCCAGCCCTCGCGCCGGCTCACGCGCCACCCCGCGTGAGGATGCGGATCTGGACCGCGCCGATCGACGCGGCGATCAGGGTGAGCACCACTCCGATGGCGCAGGCGTAGCCGCTGTTGCCGAGCGCGAACGCCTCCTTGTAGATCATGAACTCGGTGACGTAGGTGTCGAACCCCGGCGCGCCGTTCGTGATCACGTAGATGTAGGCGAACATGAACGCGAAGGCCGTGACGGTGCTCGTGACCAGCACCAGCTCCATCACGCGCTTCAGGTTCGGTGCGACGATCGAGAAGAGGATCCGGGTGGGGCGCGCGCCGTCCATCCGCGCGGCCTCCGTGAGCGCCGGGTCGAGCGCGCTCATCCCCGCCAGGTAGATGAGGGTGTTGTAGCCGAAGTTTGCCCACACGAGCACGAGCAGCACGGCGGGGATCGAGGTCTCCGCCTTCCCGAGCCAGTCCTGCTCGAGCGTCGAGAGGCCGATGCTCCCGAGCAGCGAGTTGAGGGGCCCGTCGAGGCGGAACACGACCTGGGCGACGAGGCCGACGACGACGGTGGAGATGACCGCCGGCAGGAAGAAGGTGGAGCGGAAGAAGCGCCAGCCCGGGATGCGCTCGTGGATCAGCCAGGCCAGCACCATCGGCACCACCACCTGGATCGGCACCGACAGGGCGAAGAGCGCGTTGTTTCGCAGCGAAGTCCGGAAGACCGGATCGTCGATCAGCTCGGTGAAGTTGTGGAAGCCGATCCACTCGGGTGGCGCGATGCCGTCCCACTCCGTGAACGCGTGGTAGACGACGCTCGCCAGCGGATACGCGATGAAGGCAAGGACCAGCGCCAACGCCGGGAGGACGTAGACGATCCCCCACAGCCGGTCACGATTGGCCACGCCCGGCTACTCGAGCGTCGGCAGCTGCTCGTCCATGGAGGCCATCGCCTCCTCCGGCGTCTTCTTTCCGGAGAGCGCCTGCTGGAGCTCCTTGTAGTAGGTGAGGGCGACCGGCACCGGGATGACGCTGTCGAGCACCGGCATCGCGGGGTCCTGAGAGGCGTCCACGAAGAACTGGACGAACTCGTCCTGCACGAGGCTCTCGTCGACCCCCTTCAGCGCGGGCGGGGTGCCCAGGGTGGTGAGCAGCTCCCCGGCGGCGGTCTGGTCGCTCGCCACCTTGATGAACTCCCAGGCGAGCCCCGGGTTGTCCGACTGCTTCGTGATCACGTAGTTGTAGAACGCGTTGCCCACCGAGCGGCCCGCCAGCGGACCGTCAGAGGCCTGGGGAATGGGCATGATGCCCAGGTCCTTGCCGAGCTTCTTCTTGAAGTCTGGGATGACCGCCGGGTACATCAGGACCATCGCGCTCTTCCCGGACGTGAAGTCCGAGTTGGCGTCGAAGTTCTCGCGCGACGAGGCGTCCTTGTTGAGGCAGCCCTGCTCCCGCAGCTCGACCAGCTGCGTCAGCGGCTCCACCAGCTTGGGGTCGGCGTACGGGAGCTCACCGTTGTTGACCTTCGCCACGTCGCCCTCGTCGAAGTACGAGCCGTACATGAGCGTGACCCAGTTGTCGGTGGAGTAGCCGTCGCGGTCGCCGAAGGTGATCGGCGTGACGCCGGTCTCGTTGAGGGCGGTGCAGGCGCTGAGCAGGTCGTCCCAGCTCTCGAGCGGGGCCTCGACACCCGCCTCCTCGAACATCGCCTTGTTGTAGAAGAGGCCGTACGTGCCGAAGTCCTGGGGCACGGCGATGATCGTGTTGTTCCCGCCGTCGCAGTCCAGATCCTTGCAGGACAGGTCCATGCCGGACAGGGAGTCGAAGAATCCCGGCGTGGCGTCGAAGTAGGGATTCAGCTCGAGCAGCTGGTTCTCGTACGGGGTCGTGTAGCCCCCGGAGTAGAAGAGCATCATGTCCGGCGCGCGCTGGGCCTGGAAGGCCGCCTGGAGCTTCGCCGCGACCTGCTCGTTGTCGGTCGAGAGCAGTGTGATCTTCACGTCGGAGCCCTTGTTCTCGGCCTTGAAGCGGTCGATCTGCGAGTCGAGCCACTCGCGGTAGGGCGTGCCGGGCGTGGCGCCGGCGAAGTTGCCGCCCACCCAGAGCTCGAGCGTCCCCGGCTTGGCCTTCGCGGTCTCCCCCGAGGAGCCGGAGTCCGACCCGCCGGAATCGTCGTCGTCATCGCCTCCGCAGGCGCCGGCGAACAGGACGAGGACGACGGCGAGCAGGGCCGCAAGGATCCGCAGCTGGGGCATCTTCACTCCTCCATGAGCTTGGCCAGCGATCCGGTTATCGGAATGACGGTTCGACAATCGGACCGCTGCTATGCTCGCACACCCGTCAGGGCCACGTCAATCCCGAGGTGACCATGCAAGCGCTCGTCTGGCACGGAGGCCGCAACCTGGCGGTTGAGGACCTGCCCGAGCCCGAGCCGCGCTCCGGTGAGGTCGTGCTCGACGTCGGCCTTGCCGGCATCTGCGGGTCTGACCTGCATCCGTTCAAGGGACACCATGGGCCCCGCCGTCCGCCGCTCGTGCTGGGGCATGAGGTAGTGGGCACCGTGCCCGACCTGCCTGGGCGCTACTCCGTGTTCCCGCTCGCCGTCTGCGGCGAGTGCGAGCAGTGCCTGGGCGGGCGCGAGAACCTGTGCGAGAGACGGCAGCTCCTCGGCCTGCACCGCCCGGGCGTGTTCGCGGACCGTGTCGCGGTGCCGCGCGACGCTCTGCTCGAGGTGCCGGAGGAGATGAGCGACTCGCTGGCCGCCCTCGTGGAGCCGCTGGCTGTATGCGTCTCCGCCCTGGCGCCCGCGGACGTGGGGCCGGGGCGCAGGGTCCTGGTGGTGGGCTGCGGGCCGATCGGCCTCCTGAGCGTCCACCTCGCGGCCGAGCGCGGCGCGGAGGTGCTCGCCGTCGAGCCTGTCGAGGCCCGGCGCGAGCGCGCCGAGGTGCTCGGCGCCGCGCGCGTCCTGAGCAACGCCGCGGAGGCGAGGGGCTTCGACGCCGACGTGGCCGTCGACGCGGTCGGCGCGGAGGCCACCTGGCGCGCCGCCGTGGCGGGCACCCGCACGGGCGGCGAGATCGTGATCGTCGGCCTGGCCGAGGCCGACGGCGGCATGCCGATTGCCGAACTGGTCCGGCGCAGCTTGCGCGTGCGGGGGCACTTCGCCTACACGCGCGCGGAGTTCGCCGAGGCGCTGGCGCTCCTCGCCGAGGGACGGCTCGCCACCGACTGGCTCGAGATCGTGCCCCTGGACGAGGGGCTGGCGGCCTTCTCCCGTCTGGCCGATGCGCCCGACGAGATCGCCAAGATCCTCCTGCGTCCGGGGAGCTGATGGCAGGCGTCCAGCTAGAGGCGGTGAGCAAGGTGTTCGACGGCGACGTGCGCGCCGTCGACTCGATCGATCTTGACATCGCCGACGGCGAGTTCCTGGTGCTCGTCGGGCCCTCGGGCTGCGGCAAGTCGACGCTGCTGCGCCTGATCGCGGGCCTCGAGGAGGTGAGCTCAGGCACCATCCGGCTCGGGGGACAGGACGTGACGAAGGTGCTCGAGCGCGACCGCGATATCGCCATGGTGTTCCAGAACTACGCGCTCTATCCGCACATGACGGTGCGGCGTAACCTCGGCTTCGCCCTGCGCATGCGCCGCCTCCCGCCCGCCGAGCGGGACCGGCGGGTGGAGGAGGCGGCGCGCATTCTCGGCCTCGAGGCGCTCATGGACAGGAAGCCCGCGGCGCTCTCCGGCGGCCAGCGCCAGCGGGTCGCGATGGGCCGGGCGATGGTCCGGGAGCCGGCCGCGTTCCTGATGGACGAGCCGCTGTCGAACCTCGACGCCAAGCTGCGCGTGGCGATGCGGGCGGAGCTGGCCCGCCTCCACGAGCGCCTCGGCGTGACCACCATCTACGTCACGCACGACCAGATCGAGGCGATGACGCTCGGGCAGCGGGTCGCCGTGCTGCGCGACGGGTTGCTGCAGCAGTGCGACACGCCCGAGGAGCTGTACGACCGGCCGGTCAACCTGTTCGTCGCCGCCTTCATCGGCTCGCCGGCGATGAACCTCGCGGAGGGGGAGGTGGGCGCGGGGGCCGTGAGCTTCGCCGGACACTCGCTGGCGCTGCCCGGCGGCTCGGCGCTGCGCGACCAGGAACGCCGGGTGATCGTGGGCCTGCGTCCGAGCGACCTCGAGCTGCCGGGCGCCGCCCCGTCGCTGCCGCGCATGGAGGTGGAGGCCCTCGTGGTCGAGCGGCTCGGTTCCGAGAGCAACGTGATCTTCCCGCTCGAGGCCCCGCGCGTGGACTCAGAGGCCGCGCGGGCGGCGGTCGAGGCGCGTGCCGCGGACGACGAGCAGCTGCTAGCCGAGGACGATCGCGCCCAGTTCACCGCGCGGCTGGCTGGGCGGCCGCCCATCGCGCCCGGCCAGCGGGTCGAGCTCGCGGTCCACACGGACAGGCTGTACTTCTTCGACCCGGAGAGCGGCGAGACTCTCGCCGCCGTCCCCGACGCCGCGCGCGCGTCGGTCTGAGCGATGCTCGTCCTGAGCTCGGACGACGTCCTGGCTCGGGTCGATCCGCGGCACGGCGCCGAGGTGCTGGACCTTGTGGACCTGCGAAGCGGCCGGCAGCTGCTCGGCCGGCCGCCCTTCGGGACGGAGCCGCCGGAGCCCGGGGACCTCGACGAGGAGCCATGGACCGCGGCGTGGCGAGGAGGGTGGCAGGGCTGCCTGCCCAACGCCGGCACCGCGTGCATCGTGAACGGCGCGCGGCATGGCTTTCACGGGCGGGCCTCCAACGACCCCTGGGAGGTCGAGCAGGCGGAGCGCAGGCGCTGCGTCGTGAGCTGGGAGGGCCACGGGATCCGCGCCGAGCGCCGAATCGAGGCGGCCGATGGCGGCCTTTGCATCACGACGCTCGTAACCGCGCTCGACGACGACACGCCGATCGTGGCGCTCGAGCACCTCGCCCTTGGGCTCGAGCTGATCGAGCCCGGGGTCGAGATCACTCTTCCCAGGGGCCGCGCATCCGAGCTCCACGAGTGGCTCGGGCCCGCGCTCCCCCCGAGGACGCGCCGGAGTGGCCCGAGGTCCGGCTAGCCGGTGGCGGCAGCGAGCGCGGCGATTGCTTCGAGATCGGCGACACCCGCGCCCGCGTGTACGTGGTCCGCGACGTGCCCGAGGGCCGCGCGCTGGTCCGGAACACGGGCCGCGACCAGGCGGCCGAGATCACATGGTCGGCCGCGGCGCTCCCCCACCTGCTCGTCTGGCACGAGGCGCGCGGAAGCGGCGGCGTGTGGCGCAACGCCACCGAGGTCCTCTGCATCGAGCCGTGCTCGGTCCCTCACCTGCTGGGACTCGAGGCGGCGCTCGAGTCGGGCCAGGCCCGCCGGCTGGCCGAGGGCGACGAGCTGTCCTGGACGATGAGCGTGCGGCCGGCCTGAGATGAGCGCGCCGCTCTCCGGACGAGTCGAAGTCGTTGAGACCGTCCGCCATCCCAGCTTTCCCAACCTGACGCATGTGCTCCTGCACGCGGAGGGCGGGCTCGCCGGGCTGGGGGAGACGTTCCATCACTCGGCGGCCGTCGAGGCGTACGTGCACTCGGAGCTGGCGCCCAGGGTTGTCGGCGGCCCGGCCGGCAACGTGGCAGAGCTCTGGCAGCGGATCGGCGCGTTCGCCGACGGAAGGCGCCCGCACAGCGGCAGCATCTCGGTCGACTCGAGCGCCTGCTCGGCACTCGACCTGGCCTTCTGGGACCTGCGCGCACGCATGCTCGGCCTGCCGCTGTGCGAGGCGGTGGGAGGGCGGGTGCGGGAGGCGATCCGCGTGTACGTCACGGCGGTGGATCCCGATCACCTGCCGCCCCGCGACGCCCAGCCGCACGAGCGAGCGCAGGCCGACGACTGGGGGCTCGGGGGATCGCGCCAGAGCCCCCACCGCGACTGGACCGCCTCGCTCGAACGGCCCGGCGAGCTCGCGCGGCAACTGGTGGACGAGGGCTTCACCGCACTCAAGCTCTTCCCGTTCGTCCGCCTTGCCGACGTCACCCGCGGCCTGTCCATCACCCCGGCTCAGCTGGCCGAGAGCCTCGAGCCCTTCGAGGCCGTGCGCGACGCGGTGGGCGATCGCCTGGACCTCGCCGTCGACCTCGCCAGCATGTGGACGCTGGCCCCGGCGCTGCAGATCGCGCGGGCGCTGTCGCGCTTCGATCTCATGTGGATCGAGGATCCGCTGCGGATCTCGGCCCTCGATGCGCTGGGAGAGCTGGCAGAGGCGCTGACGATGCCGCTCGCGGGCTACGACTACCGCTGCGGCCTACCGAGCTACGCCGACATGATCGAGCGCGGCGGAGTGTCGCTCGTGCGCATGGACGTCGGCTGGGTTGGCGGCGTGACAGAGGCCGTTCGCATCGCGGCGTACGCCGAAGCTCGCGGGCTCGGGGTGGTCCTACACGACTGCGCGGGACCGGTCTGCTGGGGGACGGCCGTCCACCTGGCGCTTCACCTCCCAAACGCCGTGATTCAGGAGTGCGTGCGCGCCTATGCGCGCCACCTGTACGGGGAGATCGTCACCGGCGTGCCGGAGCTGGCGGCGGGCGCCGCGCGTCCCGCCGCGGGGCCGGGCCACGGGCTCGAGCTGACCGAGGGCTACCTCTCCGAGGCGCTACGGCGGCGCTCCTGGGCCGGCCGGGACGGGCGCTGGCTCACCGAGGAGATCCCGACGGGGTGAATGCGCCGGCCGCGCGGGTCCCGCGCGAGCGCCTGCGGGCGGCGGCCGAGCTGCTCCTGCAATACCCCTTCCGCGTCTGGCACTACGGCGAGTCGCCCGGCCTCGAGGGGCTCGTGCGGGCCGGCCCGCTGCTCGGAGAGCCGCGCTACGAGGCCTGGGTCCACGGGCTGCTGCGCGGCTGGGCGGCCCGCCGCCGGCCGTTCGCCGAGATCGACAACACCATTCCGGGCAAGGTCCTGTGCGAGCTGGCCGCCCGGTACGGGGACGAGCACCTGACGGACGCGGCGCTCGACGCCGCCGAACACCTCATGGCCCGGCGCATGTTGCACGGCGTGGCGCTGCCGTTCGAGCGGGCTCCGCTGAGGGAGCCCTTCGGCCGCGGTGCGCTCGGCGCCGCAGATCTCGAGCTCCTCCAAGATCCGGGGCCCGGTGTGTTCGTCGACCCGCTGCACTTCGATCCGCCCTTCTTGGTGCGGCTCGGGCGGATGGCGGGCGCGGGCGGGCTGGTGGACGCCGGCGCCGCTCAGGCGCTTGCGCTCGTCCAGCTGCTTCAGGACGAGTCCGGTCTCTTCTGGCATTTCTTCCTTGAGAGGAGCGGCGAGCGCTACGGGCTCGGGTGGGGACGCGGGCAGGGCTGGGCGCTGCTGGGTCTGGTCGACATTCTGGAGGCGCTCCCGCCGGACCACGCCGGCCGCGCGCCGCTCCTCCAGGCGCTCCAGCGGCTTGTCGCGGCGCTGTGCGGAGCCCAGCGCGAGGACGGCGGCTGGGACGCGGTCGTCGGCGAGCCGGAGTCCGGGGAAGAGACCTCGACGGCCGCGTTCGTGACGGCCGGGGTGTGCAGCGCGGTGGGCGCCGGGCTGCTGCCCTCGGCCCGGCTGGCGGCGGCCGGGCGGGCATGGTCGTACACGGCCGACCGGGTGCGCGAGGACGGTCTGCTTGATGGCGTCTCGGCCAACGTGTTCGCCTGCACGGTGGCCTCCCATTACCACCACGTTCCGCGCGGCGCGGTCGTTCCGTGGGGGCAAGGCCCCCTCCTGCTTGCGGCGGGCGCCATGGAAGAGCGAGGATTCGCCGATGCGTGAGGGCCGTGGCGTGATGGTGACCGGCGCGGCCAACGGCATCGGCCGGGCCACGGCCGCGCGGCTCGCCGCGGCGGGGGCCCGAGTGTGCGCCGTCGACCGGGAAGCGGCGCCGGCGCCCCAGGGCGGCGCCGCCATCGTGGCCGATCTCGCGGAGCTGGAGGGCCTGCCCGCCCTGGTGGCGCGCGCGGAGGAGGAGATCGGCCCGCTCGACGCGCTCGTCAACGTGGCGGGGATCTACGAGACGACCCCGCTGACCGGCCTGACCGCCGAGGCGCTCGGGCGCACCCTCGCCGTGAACATGCAGGCGCCCATCCTGCTGGCGGTCGCCGCCGCTCCGGGGATGGCCGAGCGCGGCTACGGGCGCATCATCAACGTGACCTCGGTCCACGCGCGCTTCTCGGCGCACGAGGCGATCGCGTACGACACCTCCAAGGCGGGCCTGGAGGGGGCGACGCGCACGCTCGGCATCGAGCTGGCGCCGAGCGGCGTGCTGGTCAACGCGGTAGCGCCAGGCTTCGTGGCCACTCGGATGGCGCTGTCCGATGAAGGCCGCAACGTGCTCGAGGAGGGACCCCTACGACGGGCCTACATCGACGAGGGGCGGCTCCCACTGCGACGGAGCGCCACGGCCGACGAAGTGGCAGGCTGCATCCTCTGGCTGGCCGGCCCGGCGAACACGTACGTCACGGGCCAGACCGTGACCGTCGACGGCGGGTTGACGGCGACGTTCTGAGTGCAGGCGAGACATGAGCAAGCGGCGTGAGATCGCCGCCGCGCACATGCCAGGGCTCGACGAGCGGTCACGTGCCACCGTGGAGGTACTCATCGGGTTGATCCTCGATGTGCTCCCGGACGCGCAGCACGAGCGCAAGTGGGGTCGGCTCACGTTCACCCGGGACGGCGACTGGCATCACTGGATCTGCGCGATCTCCTCGGGCAAGGGAACGACAAGGCTGGTGATCCACAAGGGCGCCCGGCTGGCCGATCCCGGCGGCGTCATGGAGGGCGAGGGCCGCTACACGCGTGCAATCGGCTTCCGCTCTCCCGATCGGGTCGACGCCGGCATCCTCGCGCCAATCTTGCGCGAGGCCGCAGCCCGGCAGACAGAGATGTGATGCTCCACCTGCTGACATCTCGCTGACACGGCATCCGCCCGAGGGGGTGCCGTAGGCTGCTTTCGTGCCGCCTCTGGACCCGCGAGTCCTGTTCGCTTGGGCCGCGGGACTTGCCGCTCGGGCTTCGCCTTCCCCGCGGCCGCGAGCCATGCCCGCTCCGCTCCACCCCCGACAGCTCATCCAGCCTCCTAAGGGGGACTGGCATGAGCCGGCATCGAAAGTCGCTGTCCCCAGTTGCCCCGCTCGGGCCGTCAGGCGTCGCGCCTCACGGCTTCCGACGCCGAACCACAGGGAGCGCCCAGGACCGTCCACGAGTACTTCGCCCGCGAGCCGACCGCAGCTTGGAGGCTCGACGGCCGCCACTCGCCGCCGCCACGAAGCGTTGGCACGCCCTCGCCGTTGAGCTGGTTCGCGATCGCCTGGAGCGTCATACCCGATTCGCGAAGGCCAGCGATCCGGCGCTGAAGCTCGGGGTCGTCGGCGACCGCCGGCCGGCTGATCCGCTGTCCCGCGGCTCGCGCCGCGGCGAGCCCGGTGCGAGTGCGGTCGGCGATCACGTCGCGCTCCCACGCGGCGACCGAGGCGAGCACGTTCGCGACGAGCCGGCCGCCCGGGGTCGAGGTGTCGACCCCGAGGTCGAGGGCGACGAGCGTCGCGCGCGCCTCGTGCTCGAACCATTCGGCCAGGCGAGCGAAGTCCACGACCGACCTGCTTAGCCGGTCGAGCTTCGCGACGATGAGCCCGCCCGCGTCCCCGTCGGCTATCGCCTCGAGCGCCCGAGAGAGTCCCGGCCGGTCGAGCGTTCCGCCCGACTCGCCCTCATCCGCGATCGTCTCGACCAGCGCCCACCCACGGCGCTCGCACTCTGCGCTGATCGCCGCGGCCTGCGCGTCGATCGCGGCGGACTAGGAACCGACCTCCCCAGCTGCCGACGACCCGGAGCTCGGGCCGGTTCTGCTCCGCCTCCACGACCGCCGCCTGCCACTTCCCGGGCAGGTCCTCGAAGGCGTCCGCGTCCAGCAGCGCCTCGTGGAACTCCCGCCGCTGATCCGCGTCCATCTCGTACAGCGGCGGGTAGCCGACGACCTTCTCGACACGGCGGCTCAGCTCGACGCTCGCCATTGGCGGAGCGTAGACCGAGCGGGATACTGGGCGGGCGATGGCAACGGGTTGGCGCTCGCTCGGGATCGGTCTCGCAGGGTTGGCTGGCTTCCTCCTTGTCGCTTACGTCGTGCTCAAACAAGCGCCCGACTGGTTCGCGGAAACGGACACCGTGGAAGCAAGGCAAGGCGTGCGTACTGCGAGCTTGGCGTTGCTCGCGGGCACAATCGGCGTTATCGGGGCCGTCTATACAGCTCGGACGTTCGCGCTCAATCGAGCGGGTCAAATCACGGACCGCTTCACCAAGGCGATCGAGCAGCTCGGCCACGAGCAACTCGATGTCCGTCTGGGCGGCATCTATGCGCTTGAACGAATCGCCAAGGACTCCAGAGAAGACCACCCTCAGGTCGTCGAAGTACTCACCGCCTACGTCCGTGAACACGCCCCTCGTCCAGATGTGGCCTCCGAACCCGATAGCGCTCCGGACTCGGCAGCCACTGACGTGCCCCCGGACGCTTCGGACTCGGCAGCCACTGACGTGCTGGCCGTGCTTGCCGTGCTGGGACGGCGGACCGTCGCCCACGAGACTGACATGCCGCGCCGACTAGACCTGGCCTCCACAAACCTTCGCTGCGCGCGGCTGGAGCAGGCGGAGCTACGGCAAGCGGACTTCTCGAAGGCGGACCTCAGCGGGGCGGTGCTGTCCGAGGCGAAACTCAGCGAGTCGGACCTCATGTGGGCAGTCCTCTACGGGGCGTCACCACTCGGGGCGGACCTCACCCATGCGGTCTTGGCGCACGCTGATCTTCGGGGAGCGAACCTTGCCGAAGCGAACCTCGGCGGGGCCGACCTTGACAGTGCCGACCTAACGGGCGCGGCTCTCGTTGGTGCCAACCTGACCGGGGCGACGCTGAACTACGCCGGTCTCGTCGATGCCAACCTGACGGGAGCCGTCCTCGACGATGCGACCCTCACCGGAGCGCGGTACGCCGGAGGGACCGTTTGGCCGGAAGGCTTCGATCCCGAGGCCGCTGGTGCCGTTAGAGCTGACAACACAAGGGGCGAAAATCCTGAGCCCCGTGCTTAGCGGTGTAGCGGCTTCATCACGAGCGGTCCGCTGTGAGGGCCGGAACCTCGGACTCAGCCGCGGCGGTTGCTGGGGCGGCTACGGCCCGCCCCGGCCGCGTACCGTGGGGACTCCGAAGGTGATGTGCCGCCCGCGCCGGCGGCTTGGCGCGTCACGCGCTGGCGGCGTCGCCGCTGCCTGACATGGAACCGACGGTTCTCATCTCAGCGAGGGGATGCACGCCGGTTTGGCTTGGGTGGAGCGCCGAAGGTGCGCAAGACGTGCTCGAGCGTCGAGGCGATCAGTTCGTGCGTCTGCTCGCGGCTGGCCTCGCCTTGTAGCCAGCGCCTGGTGGCGGCGCGGTTCTGCTCGGTCCAGTCGAGCCAGCGCGACACGGTATCCGCGATGCGCGCGCAGGCGCTGCGGCCGACGGGCGGCGGGAGTGGTCCCTCGCCCAAGGCCCCGAGCCGTTCGAGCAGCGCGAGGTAGACCTCCTTGCGGCCGCCGAAGTAGTGATGCACGAGCCCGCGCGCCACGCCAGCCGAGCGCGCGATGTCCTCGACCGTGACCTCGTCGTAGCCGCGCTCGGCGAACAGCGCGTTGGCCGCGTCGAGAATCTGCTCGCTCCGCTGCTCGGGATCGAGGCGGCTGTACTTCGGCGCTGATGGGTGGCACGTGGTCGAGGCGTACGACACGCCGGAAGGCTCGGCCAGGCCTTGCTACCACTGGTACGTCGTTTCGCCGGACGGCCGGGTCTGGTGCTCACCCGATGGCGAGCGCCGCACGGACGAACTACGGACGGCGGTGGCCCGATGAATACCCGGACATTTCATTCCGCTTTCTCCCCCCGCCACGTAACGAGTCAGGTCCACGGCGTAGCGGCCAGCCGACGCCCGCTCGCCTGCCTTCGCCGCTCCGTCGAAAAGGCCCCGCCCGGACCCGGTAAACGGCGCCAGCATGAAGTTCCCGTACTCGCTCCCGCCGCCGGTGCCGCTGACGTGCGTCTGACTGAACCCGACAATCCGGCCGTCGGGGTTATAGCCAGACGCGACCGGCTCGGCGAGCTCAAGATCGGTTGTGTCAGGGCTCGGCCGCGCAAACCCGAAGGGAACGCTCGGCCCGGGAACCGTGTTGCCTCCTCCTGCAGTCCCGATCATCGGGTCGACGAGCTCAAGCCTGCCCGCAGCGCCGGCCCTGTCCGCCCCAGCGAAGCCGACGCCGGTCGAAGCAGCGCCTGCGAGAGCGCACACAGCGCCACGCACCGCAGCGGCCGCAAGCACACTCCGTCGAATCCCTTCAGCCGCTTCGCGCTAGCGAGCGACCGGAAGGTTGAGCAGCGGCGCGTCCGCACTTCTGGCGGTGTACGCCCCCCAGGACGCCTTCGCTCCTCCGTCGGTGTCGTCGGCGTTCGTGCGTCGCAGGCCCTGCCGGAGCCAGCTCGCGGTCGGCGCGTGGCTGTCGCGCAGTGAGTACCACATGAGCGGACCGAGATTCCACCCGGCGCGGTTTGCCTCGACGTTGTCAACGAAGGTGTTCAGCCAAGCCGCCTGGGCCTGCTCGGACAACACCGCCTCGTCCTCCGGTGTGGCGGGATCGTCGGGAGCCGTCGGGCGGCCGAATTCGTTGACCCAGACCTGATGCCGGGGGGCGCCCGTCGCGTCGACCCCGCCGTATGTCTTGAGCGTGGCGACCGTCCCCGCGATCTTGTTCACAGCCACGTTCACGTCCGGGCGGTAATCGTGGAGGGCGAGCGCGTCGAAGCTCTTCCAGCCCGCGGCGGTAATCACGTCGCGCAGGAAGACGTTCGGGTCGAGCTTGGTTGAGCTCAGCGAGGACGGATACGCGAGGCCCCCGAACAGGACGCGCGCACCGCGATCCACCTTGCGCAGGCGCGCCCGGGTGGCCGTAAGCAGCGCCGCATACTCGGTCGCGTTCGGCACGTCCCAGAAGGGCGCGAGGTTCGGCTCGTTCCAGACCTCCCAGACCTTGATAGGCCGCGCCGGACAAGCGCAACTGTCCCGGTTCCAGCTTGCCCAGAAACTCCCGCCGGCCCCGTAGCGCCGCGCCGCTGCCTCGGCAAAGCTCGCGAAGCTCGCCCGCGCCGTCGGCGTCTTCGGCGGCGTGTAGACCTCGAACGGCATGTTGATCAGCACCGGCTGGAGCGTCACGCCGTTGTAGGCCGCCTGGCGGGCGAGGTTGTCGAGCCGAGTCCAGCCGGTGAACGCGCCGCCCTGCTGAACCTCGTCCTGGCGGAACCGCGCCCTGTACATGCCGATGTTCGCCTGGCCCATGCGGCCGAGGTCGTCCACGCCGAGGGGGAAGTCCGCCAGCCATTCGGCGCGCAGCGCGCCCGCACCGTAAGCGGGGAGCACGTTGTCGGGAGCGGCGGCAGCAGCGACCGGCGCCGCGAGCGCGAGCAGCGTGGCGGCGGCCAGGGCGAGCGACCGAGGGAGCCTCGGTCGCCGGGGGCGAATCCACTTCACTCAAGTCTCCTTTTCCGGTGTGGCCCAACACACCATTCTGAGCCAAGCCTCCGAAGCTAGCTCCGCTTGGTCGTCCAAAGTTGCACGGACGAGTCATCTTTTCAGGCCATTAGCGCGGCCTCCCTGATCCGCTCGTCGAGTGCGTGCTCGAACTCCGCCACGGTCGTCCGAGCGGCGTCCGCCGGGCGACGGAAACGGGCTGCTTGGGGTCGAGTTCGGCGAGCGAGGGGTTGACGATGCGCGTGTAGGTCTTCGTGAAGAAGACGGCGAGCCGGCGGCCCTCGCTGGTCAGCCCGTAGCGCTGTGAGCGGGGGACGCGACGGACGAAGCCCTTGCGTCGCAGGCGGCGCAAGTCGTAGGTTGCCTGGCGAGCCGTGTAGCCGGGCACGAGTTCTGCCACGAGCGCGCGCAGGCTGCGGTTGGTGAGTCCCTCGAAGAGATGGCCGTAGGCGCATAGGCAGGCCATCAGCGCCATCACGCGCGGGTCGCCGAAGCGAAGCGCTGGGGCTGGTTGGCCGTCCTCTGTGGACGGCAACACGACGCGCTCGAGCGTCGTGGCGTCGGGCGCGCAGGCGCACGCCTCGAGTTGGGCGGAGAGCAGGCGCTCGTTGACATCGTGGCCGATCTGAACGAGCGCGGCCCAGTTGTCCTCGGTAAGCAGGCGGCCGATGCCGAAGTCGCGCGTGTCGTTGACCGTGGTCTCGGTCCTGAGCGCACGCCCCTCCTTGAAGTACTGCTTGATCTTGGAGGCCCTGTAGTGGACCTGGATCGCTGGCTCTGTGCCGCGGTTGATTACCTGCGTGTGGAAGCGCCCGGGTGTTGTGCGGTTGACGCGGCGACCGAAGACGATGGCGACGCGATCCGGGCGCCCGAGCGTGAGCTGATCGCGGATCGTCTGCTCAAACCAGGCGCGTCCTGACTGCGGGCGATCGAAGACGCGGGTGTCGGACAGCTCGAGCTGGCGGAAGGCGAGTGCGTAGCGGTAGCCACGACGGCGGTCCTCGGCCGAGAACGGCGAGGGCAGCCGCGCCTGCCAGCGGCGCCTGAACGCCTCGACGTCTCGGGCCGAGAGGCGAGCGCAGATCTCAGCGAGCGCCCCGGCGTCGGCGCAGGAGCGAAAGCCGTTGTCGAGCGCCTCGAAGCCGAGCCCCTGCCTGGCCGCCTGGCGCTTTGCCCACTCGTGACCGTTGAGGTAGAGCCAGACCGGGAACGGCGCGTAGGAGCAGGCCTTGACGAGCGCCGGCCCCCACTCGCGGTCGAGGATGTAGAAGTAGTAGTGGTTGACGAACACGGTCTGGCGCCCAAAGCAGAAGTGCGGGTGGCCGTCCGGGCCGCCGTCGCGCCAGCCGCGCCACGCCAATGCCTTCTCCTGCGCGACCCCGATCAGAACGACACCCGTGCGGCCAGCTGCCTCGGCCCGCTTGAAGTACTGCCGCGCCGTCTGCTCCTTCGACTCACCCTTACGAAAGCGCACAACCGGGATCTCCCGCTCGGCCGCGAAGCGCTCGATCGCCTGCACATACGCCCGCCCGATCTTGCCGAGCAGCGCCGGCGAGGGGATCGGGTTGCCGCGATCGAGCAAGAAGCGCACCACCATCCCCTCGGTCATCAGCCTCGGCACGTAGCCCTGCAGGAACAGCCGGTCGACCGAGCGCACCTGCAGCGTGACGTGGTCTCGCAGTAGGCTCGCGATGGTGGCCACGGGCGCCTCCTTGGCGATCGAGAGGTCGCAGCCCAAACGGGCTCTACGAGCAGTTCACCGGAGCGCGCCCGGGCCGCCAAGCCCGACGCGACAGAGCGCCGTCGTTTCGGTCGCTAATTCCGTCCCCGAGCGCAGCCCATCCCCGGACCCTCGGAGCGGCTTCGTCCCACCGCTCGGCGGTATGAGGCTCGCTCGCTAGAGCTAGACGCCGCCATCGGTCGAATGCAAACGTTCGCTCAGAATCCGCACATTGACCCGGCCACATCCCTGCTCCCAGAGTCGGGGTGCGTGCGCACCTTGAGAGCGGCCAGAGTTGAGACCCGGCCATAAGCCGTGGACCGGGGCACTCCGAACCCAGCGGCGCCGTGTGCATGGCGGGCGCCGCCCGCGGGTCCACGGTCAAGCCGGTTGAGAATTGGGTTCTTGCCGATCGAGCGGAGCGGCGGGTCGGCTGCTCGATCGGGGCGGGTAGGGTCGATTCCGCCGAGAGCCAGTACGTCACCGAAGGATTTGCGCGGGTTCCGGTCCTTCGATTGCAGCTTCTTCGGCCATTTTTCCACCTTACGGATCGCCGGGCAGAGCCGTCTTGACACCCGCGACGACCTTCCGAGAGGATCGAACGGCAAGAGTCCCAGGCTCTCAACCGATGGGAAGGGCGGTGGACGAGACAGCAGCCCTCATCGAGGTTCACGTGAGCTCCTCGACGCGGTTGCTGCGCGACGGCCTCGCTTTGAGCCTGGGACAGGAGGTCGGCATGGCCGTGACATCTACGGCTGGGTCTCTCCACGAGGCGCTCTCGCAGATCGCGGACCGGCCCCCGCATGTGGCTATCGTCGATGTCTCAATATCGGCGAGCGTGCACGTCGTCCGCTCGATCTCGCAGACCTTCAACGGGGTCAAGGTGCTGGCGATCTCGCTGCCGGAGAGCGAGGGCGACGTGATCGCGTGCGCCGAGGCGGGTGCGGCCGGATACGTCCCACGGGACGCCTCGCTCGCGGACCTGGTCACCGCGATTCGCAGCGTGGCACGCGGCGAGGCGCTTTGCTCACCGCGGATTGCGGCCGCCCTCCTACGCAGGCTTGCGGCCCGGAGCTTAGTCGGCGAGGGGCGCATGCGGCGGCTGACCGCTCGCGAGCTGGAGATCGTCGAGCTCCTGGACGAGGGCCTGTCGAACAAGGAGATCGCGACACGTCTCTCGATCGAGGTCGCGACAGTCAAGAACCACCTGCATCACGTCTTCGAGAAGCTGAGCGTCACGGGGCGTGCCGAGGCGGCGGCCTGGCTGCGCCGCCGCGCGCCACGCGAGTTGCCGTCGCTGACCCGAGCCGGCACCTGACGCTTATGGCGGGTCGGCCGCCGCGGCCTGGCTCTCGCGCTGGAACTCCAGAAGCCGCCGCACCCCCTCCGGCAGCGTGCGCTTGCGGCCAACCTGATCCAGGAACTGCTTCTCGCCGCCCCGAATCACGGTCTCGAGCTCCGGAGCGTCCTTGTCGCCCCTGAGTGTGCCGGTGGCCTCGCCATAGAGCTCTGCCTCGTCGTCCTGGCGGAGGTCGGCGAGCCTCAGCAGGTTCACCCGCAGCACCTTGTCGCCGCTGTCCCACAGCGGGCGGACCAGGGTCTCCTTCAGGTCCGGGTACTCGAGCCTGACGACGTCAGCGAGCTCCTCCCAGCAGGCCGCCGAGCTGTTCTCGAACCGCCTGAGGAAGTCCCTCACCTGCGGGTTAGACGAGCGATAGAGGCCGGCTTCCTGCCAGGCCCTCCGCGCGGCGTCCTTTTGATGCATCGCTCCTCCTCTCAGACGAATTCGAGCTTCGTGCGCCCCGGCCGGGCGGCCCCCACGGGGTCGACGGCGATAACCACCACCCACTCGTGGGTGGCCACCACCGAGGTGAGCGTGATCCTGGCCTCGCCCTTCTCGGCGTTCACGCGCCCGCCACGCTCGGAGAGGCGTCCGTGAGTCGCCGACACCCGCAGCTCGCCGCTGTAGCTCGTGTCGGTCTTCCCGTCCGGTGTGACCGCGGTGATGGCGATCTCGGTTGAGTCCTCACCATCGCCCTCGAGCTCGGTTATCGCCGGCTCGAGGCGCAGCTCCGGAGCCGGCACGAGAGCGCCGCTGGACCGGTCATAGACGACGCCTCCGGACGCTTCCTCCGGTGTATCGACCTCAGCGGCCTCGAGTCGCTCGAGCGCCTCGTCTCCGGCGAGCTCGCGGACGCCCTCTCGCACGAGTGCCAGCGGGTCCTCGCCGTTCTCCGCCTCGAAGTCCGCGTCGACGGTGTGCGAGCCCGCGACGGCGCCGGTCTCGGGGTCGTAGAGGATGAACGTGCGCTGTCTCGGCTGATCTTCCATTTCGCTCCTCACAGGTCCTCGATTACAACTCCGACCGCGGTTGCCTCCGTCGCAGCGGCCGACACCACGCGGAAGGTGACAGAGCTGAGCACGCCAGTCACGGTTGGGCGGCGCTGGTTGAAGAAGCTCCCCGGCGGCCCGAACTGCCCTCCGGTCGCGATGACGGGAGGGGCCCCGGCGCTCGTCGTAACGATGTCCGCGAACACGAGCTCGCCGCCTCCGAGGACAAAGTTCGTGGGATCGAAGCTGACCAGGGCGATGTAGGCGAACACGAATCGCGATGAGAACGTCACAGTGACGAGATTGAAGGTGGCACTCCCGCTGCTCAGCACTCGCGGGAATGCGAGACGCAAGGGCCGCGCCGCCCCGTTGACATGCCGGTGCAGGCCGGTGAAGCCGCCGCTCGTGAGCTGGGCAAGCTCGCCGTGGGTCACTCCGTTGTGCGAGCCGGCCGGGTCCATGAGGCGGCCCCGGTAGGTGATGTCGCCCTGGGCTCCGTCGAGGTGGACCGCGTCCTGGCCGCCGCCGTCCCTGACGCGGACGTTGCCCGTATTCCCGGACGTGCCGGCCAGGACCTCCGCCCCGGCGCCGTCGAGCTCCACAGCGAGCCGGTTGCCGGCGTCACGGGCCTGCACGGAGCCCGCTTCGTTGGTGTTGCCGGCGATGACGCTCGCGTCGTCGGAGTCGATGATGACCGTCTCGGTGCCGTCGCCTCGGACCGCGACGATCTGCTCCGCCTGGGCGGACAGCTTCCGGAACAGCCCCCTCTCCTCGCTCTTGAAGTGGATCTCGTCGCTCGGATTCGGGACCGTGACCTCGATCCCCTCGAGTCCGCGCAGCGGGTGGATGTCGCCGTACGCCCTCTCCTCGACGACCGCCGGCGTTCCCGACGTGGCTCGCGGCTTGCGGAGGGCGACCCGCTGGACGGGGATCCCAACGGCACGCCGACCCTCGGCCGTCAGGGCGGTGATGATGCCCGCGACGCCCTCGCCGAGCTGGACGCAGGCGAGCACGAGCTCGCGGCCGTCCTGCACGAAGGCGCCTGCGTCGACGATCCGCAGCCACGGCACATGGTCCATCAGAAAGGCCGTCGAGCTCGAGTGCAGCTGATCATTGAACAGCTCGTAGAACTGGACCGTCACGAAATGCTTGCCGGTCATCCCCTTCGTGCTGAGCAGCACGCCCTGGGGCCCGACTCCCGCAATCTGGCTGGGCCCTCCTGGCGCTGCGTTTGGATCGATCTCGGCGTTACCGTTCTCCGCGAGCGATACGTGGCGGCCGTCGATGTCAACGCCGATGCCGGACCCGACCCGCACCTCTGACGATCCGATCTGCGCGGTGACGCGGAAGCCGGCTCCCACGCCCCACTGATGGAGCGAGCCGTGGACGCGGTCGAGCGGCTGGTAGTACTGCTCTTGGTCGACGACCGCCTCGCCATAGGTGACGTTCCCGGCTCGGACGAGCGGCGGCTGCCCGGAGGGCCCCGGCGTGAAGGGGTTCCGGTAGGTCGTGTACCTCAGCTTTTCGGCAGGCATAGCGCTCCCTCGGGCTAGACGGCTGACATGACGGTCCAGATGGTGTGGGCGGGCTTCTCCACCTCGACGATCTCGACGATGTTGTGGACGATTTGGCGGCGTTGCTGGAGCGATGCTGGGCGCTGCCGCGACCAGTGGACGACGACTCCGAACTGGGAAGGCTCGGCCCGCCAGGCGCGGTCGATCGGCCCGCCGAAGCTCAGGTCGGACCACTCGCCGCGGTCGGCGACGTACAGCGTTGCTTCGTCGCGGACCATGCCGAGCGGGTAGACCAGCTTCTTGCGCTCGGAGGCGAGCTGCACGGTGGCTGCCGCGCCGCCGAGGCCGATGCGCCAGAGCGCCGCCGGCTCGGCGATGTCCTTCTCGAAGGCTGGGCCCGGACTCGGGCGGTACGGCTTCAGGCCGAGGTCCAGCACGAGCAGCTCCGTCGCCGAGCTCTCCACGACGGCCGAGGGCGCCGCGAGCGGGTTCTGCGTGGGCAGGAGCAGCGAGCTGGTCCACGCAGCAGGGTTGCTTCTGTCCACGCGCACGAGGTTCCCGGCCGGGATCGGCCCGGTGCCGGTCCAGACCTGCTCGCGCGCGTCGCCCACGATCAGGTCGCCGTTCGCCCGCACCGTCAGGCTCACGGGCTCGATTACGCTCGGGAGATTCGTCGTCGCGACGACCGCGGCCGGCGTCGCCTGCACGTTCACGTCGACGATCCTCGGCTGGGCCGGCAGCGTCCCAAGCGGGGCCCCGCGGTCCAGCACGAGCAGGCGGCCGTTCAGGTCGAATGCCAAGGCGATCGGCCAGGTGATGCCCAGCTGTCCCCTCGTGAGGAGGACAGTCGGGGCCGCTCCGAGGTTGCTCGACGGGTAGCGCCACAGCGCCGGGGCGGTCGCCGGCGCGAACGCCCGCGGCTTGTCGAGCACGTACGCGCGCCACGACTGCGGCGTGCCCTCGCACGCGACCGCGGCGGGCGAGCTGAGGGTCGTCCCGGTCGGGTGAGGCAAGGGGCTGGGCGCAGGCGGGGTTCCGGCGAAGGCGGTCCCCCCGGTGCGGTCCAGGCGCCAGACGCCGGCGGCCACTGGTGACGGCCAGTTGTCCGGCGTGCCGTCGTCCCCGACGATCAAGGATCCGTCCGGCGCGAGCGCGATGCACAGGGGCGCTATCAGCGGCTCCTGGGATACGAGCGTGTGCACACGCGCGGGGCGACCGGGCAGCGGCTCGATCCAGAGCAGCTTGCTGCTGTCGTCCACCGCGATCCGCGGGCGGGTCGCCGCGACCGTGTAGAGGTCGAGGTAGTCGTTGATCGCATCGTGCAGCCCGCGTCGCGCGTATACGCCCACGATCGTCGAGGTGACCTTCCGGCGCTGGTACTCGTCCCACAGTCCCGAGAACTCGAGCGAGACCCAGGACGCGAGCCACGGGAGGAAGTCGGAGGGGGTGGTCCAGGGATCGAAGAGGCGCTGGAGGGTGTCGATAGTCGGTCGGATCGGGGCGTGCGGATGCCCGGCGTGCTCCAGCGGGATATCGTCCTCGAGTCCGTCGAGGATCTTCTCGAACACCCGCAGCGAAGATCCCAGCGAGAACTCCGGCAGGGGCGGCTCGTCCTCCCAGAGGATCGCCGGCAGGTGCCGCAGGTACTCGCTCTTGCGGTTCACGGCGGGGCTCATGACTGGGGCGGATGGGTCGGGACGTTGTGGCTGCCGTAGCAGATGAGCTCGTAGTCCGCCGCCCGGACCCACGCGCCCAGCGGCGATAGCGGGAACGGGCGCGCGGTGGGCGAGTAGGCCGGGGTCTGGGCCTCCACGGCGATCAAGGCCAGGTAGCCGATGTCGCCGTCCGGCTTGATGGCGTTGAACAGCTCCGCGATGAACAGGCTCTGGCCGACCTCGAACCCGGTCCCGTCCGCCCCGCCGGTCACGGGATGAAGGAAACGCTGGATGCGCTGGACGAGCGCGGCGTATGCGTCCGCGCCGTTCAGCGTCGGATCGAGCAGCCCGCCGGCGATCGCGCTCTGCCACACGTACATGTCGGCGGTCACCCGCACCGGCAGATAGCGGGGCCCGGTCACGCGCAGGCGGGCGGTCAGGTCCCGTCGCCGATCCAGATCGGCCTGGACCTCGCGGACCAGCTTAGGAGTCGGCTCGGGTCGCGCCTCGTTCGGGCGCGGGTAAGGGACAACGATCAGCGTGACGTTTCCGGGTGAGCGGTCGATGCCGCCGAACGTCCAGGGCGCGCCGGTCGAGCCCGATCGCGGCGCCAGCGCCTGGACCTTCGCAACGTCAGTCGTGACCTCGCGCGCGAGGTAGGCGTAGTCCTCGATCGTCACAGCCCGGTAGCGGTTCCGCAGCAACTCGGGCGCCCGGCGCTTCGTCTCCTCGATCGGTTCCTCGTCCGAGCCGCCGAAGGCGGCGACAACGTTTGTGACCGCGATGATCCCGGTGACCGGCGTGGCCAGCTCCGTGAGCGTCCCGCCTGCGACGTTGCCGTTGGCCCCCCCGGCCACGTACCGGTAGCGCTGCGCGACGATGTCCCAGACCGAGCCGGGGGGCGGGGATGGCGGGCGCTTCGGCGGTATCGAGCCGTGGCCGGTCGGTTGCGTGGCCTGGTCGTGGTTGCCGAACCGGATCTCGCCAGCCACGGGATCGATCGTGTAGACCTGCCCCGGCCCCTCCGGGAGGTCCTCGGCGAGCGTCCACGCCTGGCCCGCGACCTGAACCTGGAGGTCCTCGTACGGGGTCTCCGTGTCCAGCTTCCGGTAGAGCGGGCGGTTCCGGAGCTCTAAGACCTGGAAGGGCGTGCCGTCGCTCTCGCCGAGCCGCTCGTTCGTGACGGTGAGCGCGTTGTGGGACGAGACCGCGTTGAAGAGGACCCAGTTGATCCCGACGGTCAGCGGCGCCGCGCCCAGGTTCCCGATGCGGAGGCCGATCCAGAAGTAGGGATCCGACACGACGTCGCCGGCCGACGTCGGCGCGACGCTCGTCCAGCTGCCCGGCACCTGGCTCGCCCAGGTCGACGGCAGGGTGAGGCGGACCTTGCCGTTCCGCTGGAGGCCGTTCGTCTCGTCGAGCACGGTCGGGATGGGCGTCCACGACGTCGGCTCGGTGGTCCCGGTCGAGTAGAGCCAGTCCACGTCGGCCGGGGTCGTGCCTGTGACCGGGTCGGGGATGACCGGACGGAAGAGACGGACGTCGAGCTCGATCTGCTGGGTGGTGGCCGCATCGAACCCGAGGCACAGCTGCGCCGACTGGTTCTGCGCGACGGTGATCAGGTCGCCCTGCGCCGGCGGGACCGTGAAGGATCGCGACACGTTTGAGTACTTCGTGAGAATGGCCTTCCCGATCAGGAGCGCCACGCCTAGGTTCACCGGGAGCACCGTCACGTCCTCGTCCGTCTCGAAGACGACCGGGGGCTCGGTCTCAGTGGCTCTGGTCTGTGCTCGGCTGCGTCGTGGCACGAGCACGCCGGCGGCGGGGCTGGTGGGCGTAGCGGTGAAGGTGAGGAACGCTTGCGCCGGGGTCGGCGGGTCCCGCGTGATCCCGAGCAGGTTGAGGAACTCGATGTAGTGCTTCTCGGGCACCTGGTTCAGGCGGTAGGTCATGCCCTCGACCATCCACGCGAACAGCTCGACCAGCGTGATCAGCGGGTCGCTCGGGTTGTGATCCGTGTAGTCCGGGGCGTATACGGGGATCAGGTCTCGCGCCTGGTCGACGAGGTCCTGCCAGGTCCGGTCGTCGAGGTCGGGGGCGAGCAGCCGGCCGCGGTTGGAGCCGTTCATGCCGGGGGCCTCCCGGTCAGATAGAGGGGATAGACCAGCGTGCCAGGCTCCTGCGTCGCGCGCAGCCGGAAGTTGACCTCGATGACGAGCAGGCCGGTGTCGTCGCCAAGGGTGACGCGGACGTCGACGAGCTCGACGCGCGGCTCCCACCTGCCGATGCCCTCCTCCACGTAGTAGCGCGCGAGGTTCGCGGTCGCGTCATTTGCCGGCGCGAACGCCAGGGCGCGCAGGTTGCAGCCGAACTCGGGACGCATCACGCGCTCGCCGTAGGCGGTGCCGAGGATGATCCGGAGCGACTCCTCGACCTTGACCTGTCCCCACGACTGCGCGACGCCTCCCATCGGCCCGGGACGGAGCGGGAAGCTGATGCCGCGGCCGTAGAAGGGCAGCGGGCTCATCCGATCTTCACCTTCGTCGAGACGCCGCTGGTGTCGATGGTGCCGGTGCACTTGATCGCCGCCATGTTCTGGACCCCCTGCGACGCCGCAGTGATCACGCTCAGCGCCGGGATGTAAACCGTGACGGGATCGCCCCCGCGCGCGGCGCCGTTCGTGCCCCCCTCGACGACGACGCCGTCCTTCTGGGCCGCGGCGTCGACGGTCACGACGCCCGTGACGCCGTCCATCGTCACGACGCTCCCCGCCGCATCCTTCAGCTCGATCTTCGCGGCGCCCTTCTTCGAGTCGAGCACGATCGTCTGGCCGGCCTTGTCCTTGACCTCGATGCGTTCGGCCTCCTTCGTGTCGTCGAGCGTGATCGTGTGACCCCGCGTCTTGATCAGGCGGATCCGGTTGAGGCGGTCCTTGTGCTCGAGCGGCGGTCGCGCGACACCGTTCCACATGGAGCCGACCACCACGGGCCTGTCGAACGCGCCGTGTTCGAACATCACGGCCACCTCGTCGTCGACGTCGGGCAGCATGTAGAGACCCCTGCCGCCGCTCGCCATCGGCGTGACGCACCGCGCCCAGGCGCTCTCGCTGCTGTCCGAGAACCAGGGAAAGGAGACCTTGATCCGGCCGTAGCCCTGCGGGTCGACGTTGTCGATCACCTTGCCGACGACCACACCTTGGAACGTCTGCTGCTTGTCGGGAGCAGGTGCGTCCGAGATCGACTTGCGGAGCAGCGACAGGAGGTTGGCACCGGCCCGCTGCGTCACCTCGAAGTTCGTTCGGTAGCCGCGGTCGTCCAGGATGTGCGTGACGCGCTTGAGCCTGTACCGGCCGCTGAAGCGCTTGCCCACCTTGTTCACCGCGACCCAGCGGTTCGCCCTCAGCTCGGGGATGCCCACCGTCGACCCGCTTCCCTCGTACATCCCGTCCATCAGCTCCTGCAGGGTCGCCTTTGCGATCGTCGCGGCATCGAGCGGGGACTTGACCGGCTTGTTGCGGATCGCGCGCCGCCCGAGCGAGACCAGCGCCTGGAGCGCCTCGCTTCCCAGCTTCTCGACGACGTCGTCCAGGCCGAGCTCCGCGCTGGTAGCGAGCCCGACCACGGCCTGGGCGAGCTCCTCGTTGTAGCCGCGGACGACCTGGATGCCGGTCATCCCGGAGTTGGCGAGCCGTGGAGTGAAGCTCGAGAGGCTCTTCCCCCACTCGAGCACATAGGCCTCGGTCTGCGGCCGCGGGAACTGGAAGTAGAGCCGGTCCCAGTGGACGTACACCTCGAAGAAGTTCTCGCGGGCGCGCTCCCTCAGGAACGTCATGTCGCTGTCGGTCTGCTGGATCTGCTCGTGGAAGAGCGGCGACGGGTCGACGACCGGGATCAGACCGGCCTCGCCGGCGATCAGCGCCGCGATCGCGCTGTCCGCCATGTACTTGAACGGCGCGCGGTCGGGCTGGTTGTGACGCAGCGCCTGCGAACGGTCATAGCCGCTCACCGTGAGGGTCGGCGACCCGCCCTCGGGGAAGGACGGCTGGAGCGACGCGACCTCGCCCAGCATCATGGGCTCGAGCTCGTCGCCGTAGCCCATGTGCAGCTCGACGGTCTTGCCGAGGTCGAACAGCGGCGAGTCCGTAAGCCGGTTGTCCGGGTTGCGGAGTACCAGCGTGAACATGTCGGCCATGTCCGAGTTGCTGTCGTAGCTCACGCTGACGAGCTCGTCCGTCAGGTCGGCGGACAGTGTCAGACCGGACATGCGGACCTCGGCGCGAGGCGCGTAGCGATCGGTCACCGGCTCTCCCTGGGGATCACGACGCTGGAGCCGGCCTGGAGGCGAAGCGGGTCCGCGACCTGGTTGGCATCGGCGATCTCCCGCCAGCGAGCCGGGTCGCCGAGGAATTGCGCGGCGAGGTCGCTGACGGTCTCACCCGCGCCGATGTTGTGGAGCGCCGGCGGACCGATGAAGAGCCCGCGCTCGATCTCGACGTCGGTGCGGGCGTACTCCTGAAAGCGAACCGACAGCGTGGCGCGCACCGGCATGCCGGTGCGGGTGAACATCGTGTAGCGCTGCGCGACGTCCACCAGCACGCACTCGAATTGGAAGGTGCCCATCGAGAAGAGCAAGACGGGCGGCGCGTGCGTCTCCGGGAGCTTGTCGAGCAGCTTGACGATCCGAGCCGTGTGGTCGCGCACGTCAGTCGCCGCTTCGAACGTGTCGAAGAAGAGCTCCATGGCCAGGGTGCGCGCCCGCCCGCGGACGTACTGGATCGGGGGCGACTCCAGCCCGGGAACGCCGATCTCCGCGAAGCTGTTCCCCTGGTCGAGTTTGTACTCCTCCGGGTTGTACATCACCTCGATCCGGTCGGCCGTCCCGCGGACGACGATCGTGGCCTTCGCGAGTCCCTCGAGCGCCATCTCAGCCGCCTCGCTCGAACTCGGTGCGTATGTCGCTCAGAAGGTCGCGGTAGAGCGTCTGCCTGAGCACGTCGATGTCGGGTCCGGTGAGGGCGGCGGCCGGGTCGGGAAGGTCCGGCCGGTCGCTCGCCGCCGCCATCGGGCGCTGGGCGGTCGAGCCGGCCGTCGCCGGGAGCGGTGTGGCGGATCGGTCCGGTGCCGGCGCAGCGGTCGCTGGCACCGCCTGACGGCGCGACGCCAGCGCCAGCGATTCGACTCGCGTGGCCTCGTGCTCCTCGCGAGCGACACCGGGAGCGGTCGCGCGCGCGACCGAGGCCCCCGGCCGGCTCCAGCGCGCCACGTGCGCAGCCTCATGCGCGAGCAGCGCGAAGCCTCGATCCTCGTGGGGACGGAACTGGCCGTCGCGGAAGTGCACGTCAGGGCCGATGGCGATCGCGTCCGCACGGTGGCCGCGCGCGATCGCGTCCGCGCGGGCGTCGACGTGCAGCCGCAGCGAGTGCAGCCCGGGGCCGACCAGCTCGCGAAGGCGCTCGCGGAGAAGCGGCTCGGGGGGGAATCCGCGCGGGCGCGCGAGCGGCCCCGCTCCGGCATGCTCAGCCTGCCCCTCCGCTCTGAGCGGACGCAGGCGCGCCGGATCCATGCGGCGGAAGCGCTTGTGGTTGGCGGGCAGATGCGCGACGCGGGCGAACAGCGGTGTCGCCGCGTGCTGCCAGGCGCTCCTGGGACTGGCGCGCGCGGCCAGGCGCCGCGCCGATCTCGCGAGCCGGTCGCCCAGCGATTGGAACCGCTCGGGCGGCTCTACGCGCTCGCTTCGAGTTCCTGCAGTTCGCGAATCCATCTCAGTCGCTCCGCGTGGTCGAGGTTCAACAGCTCCTCCTGCGTCCAGTGCACTCGGCATGCGAGGAAGGCCACCTCCCGGTAGACGAGCTCCAGGGGGTGGCCGACTACCCCCCCACGGGGTCGACCTCCGCCTCGAACTCGTGGCCGCAGCTGGGGCAGACGACGTCGACGCGCCCGGGCCCGAGCCCGTTCAGGTGGTTGTAGAGCGACTGGAGGTAGGCCAGGTCCTCGGCGAACAGCCGCTCGATCACGGCCGGCGTGATCTGGTCGACGCTCCCGAGTCGAGTGACGACTCGCGACAGGACCAGCACGATCAGGTAGGCGGGCAGGCCCTGCACGCGCTCGTCCCTCATCGTGAGGATCTCGTCCGCGGCGGTGGCCAGTCGCATCACGCCGTTTCGGTGGAGGTTGCCCTCCTCGTCCACGAACCCCTTCGGAAGCTCGAAGTCGTGCTCGACGGTGAGGGTCATCTCAGCCCCTCGCGATCCCCTCGTGGGTGAGCACGAGCGTCTCGATCGCGATGTCGTTCCCGCGCGCGCTGAACGTCGGGCCCTCCCACCGCGAGGGCCACGCGTTCACGAAGTTCCAGCGCGCGACCTCCTCCTTGTTTGTGAGGTCGTAGACGATGATCGAGCCGTTCCGGCGGTCGGCGGTCCCCTGGATGATCCGCAGGCGCCAGCTCCAGAGCTCATCGGATTCGGTCATCCCCCAGCGGAGGGTGATGTCCGTGTAGGTGGTCTTGCCGGGCAGCTTCCTCACCGTGGTGTTCTCCGAGCCCTCGCGGGCCTCGATCACCTCCGTGGTTGCGCCCAGCCCGGAGCACTCGGCGAAGCTGCCCTGCGCGATCGAGTCGAGCTCGACGAGGAAGTTGTAGTTGCGGTACGGGTCGACGACTTGTCCGGTCTCGGGCATCCTCGCCTCCTACTCCTCGCTGATCTCCGCGCCGCCGGCCCACATGGCCATCCGGATCACGATGAACTCGGCGGGCCGCACGGGAGCCATCCCCACCTCGATGATCACTTGGCCGAGCGCTCGCACTGGTTGGGGGTTGTTCTCCTCGTCGATCTTCACGTAGTAGGCCTCCTCCGGGGTTGCCCCGAAGAGCGCGCCGGAGCGCCAGACGCGCGTCAGGAACTCGCTGATGGTGCGGTCCAGCCGCTTCCACAAGGCGAGGTCGTTGGGACGGAAAACCGAGCCCCGCAAGCCGACCTTGAGCGACTCCTCGACATAGATGAAGAGCCTCCTCACCGGCACGTAGCGCCACGGTGTCTCGTCACGTGGCGTAATGGTGCGCGCGCCCCACACCAGCGGACGGCCGCGCCCGGGGAACATCCGGAGCACGTTCACGCCTGCGATGTTCAGGTCGCCCTGCTCGGCGTCGTCGACGACCCGCTCGAGAGCCACCGCCCCCACGACCTCCTCGTTGGCAGGGGCGTTGTGCACGCCCAGCGCGTCGGCGCGGGCGTAGATGCCGGTGACATGCCCGGACGCGGGGACGAGCAGCTCCTCGTCCCCGGACGCGCTCGCCGGGTCCTTGATCACGAGGTGCGGGTAGTAGAGGGCCGCGAACCCGCGCGCGGACGAGAGCCCACCGCGATGGTTCTCGGCGCTCGCCTGATTCGTAGGGGCGAATGGCGGGCTGCCACGCGGCACGTCGAGCACCGCGAAGCGGTCACCGAGCCTCTCGCAGTGCGCGACGAGCTCGCCCTGAAGTCCGGGATCGTTGCGGTCGGGAATCGCGACGATGTTCACGTCGTCGACCTTTTCGAGCGCCGCCACCGCCGACCGGTAGTGGTTCGTAGTGATGCTGACGATGTTGTCCGCCGCCGAGCCGGCCAGCGCCGCAGCATTCGTCATCACGGCCGGCAGGTTTCTGGGCGGCGTCTCGGGGTTGGGCGCCGGTGGGGGCGTGACGTCCACGAGCGCGGAGCTGACGATGCGGCCCCAGAAGCGGGAGTGCCTCGTGTCCATCGACAGAGGCGAGAAGGTCTCGGGCGGGACGCCGGAGCGGGTGAATCTCAGCCCGAACTCCGTGGACTGGATTCCCACGATGGGGTCGTTCTGTCCGAGCGCGAACGCTCGCGTGACCGGGGCCGCCAGCGTCACCATTTCGCCCGAGACGCTCTGCACGACCTTGGGCGGCTCGGGGGCCGCGGTAGTGCCGTCGTCGAGCGTGATGATGCTCCCGGGCTCGATGCCGGCTCCGTTCTGGACCCGGAACCGACGCTGCCCCTGTTGGACATCCGCAATGCGCGCGAACCGGGTCGTCGCGGAAGCGGGGTAGTCGGCCGCCAGCGCCGTGGTGAGGAAGAGGCGCTTGTCCCTGATCCTGTCGACCGGGACGCGCTCCGTGGTGCCCTCGATCGTCACCCAGTCGCCGGGGGCGAACTGCGCCGCGTCGCTCGCGTTCAGGAGGGTGATGACGTCGTCGATGGCCTCTTCCAGCTGTGCGCGACCCTTGCGCACGCGGGCGTTCGCGGCCGCGGCAACGATCTGCGCGGCCAGCACCTGTACCGATATGAGCTCGCCCGCCGGGCCCTCCACCTTCGCCTCCACGTGCAGCGCGGTGGCGCCCTGGCCGCGATCAAGCAGGTCTTTGAAAGCCTTCTTCGCGGTCGAGACGCGAACGATGTAGGCGGTGGTGCCGCCGTTGTCGAAGAAACCGCGCACCGCATAGGCCAGGTAGACCGGCGGAGTGCTGATGTAGTCGCCGAACGTGTCCCGGAACTGGGTCCAGTTCACAACCTTGGTCGGCACTCCGACCGGGCCCTGCTGAGCTGGTCCGATGAACGCCGCGGTGCTGGTGCCTACACCCGCTATCGGGCCCGTGGCGGGCAGCTCCACGACGTGCACGCCCGGGGTCTTGAAGTCGATTGCCATGTCGTCCTCCTCAGAGTGGGGTCAGGGTCACGTCGTAGAGGCCGGTGGGCTCCGGCACCGCCAGGGTCCGGCCTCCGGGCTGGTATCCGTTCGCGCGAACCGACAGCGAGTAGTTGCCGCGGGTGATGCGGCTCAGGACGAAGCGGCCCTGACTGTCGGTCGTCACGACCTCGCCGAGCTCATCCACTCGAACCCACGCGTCCTTCACCGGCTGTGGGGCCTGTGCGTCGTCGTCGCGGATGGTGCCACCGACGACGAAGAGCTCGTCGCCGTTCTCGACGTCGACGAGGATCGTGGTAACCGGTGGGCCGGCGACGTAGGTCGGCAGCGTCACCGGGAGCGTCACCTTCAGGTACACCGCGGGACGCCAGAAGCTCGCCGTGCCCATGGAAGACCAGAACTCGGCGAGCTTCGGGAACCCCTCGACAGGCGCGACCTCCGTGGGGAGGTCGGCGTCCTCTATCGCATCGGGCACGCCGGTCAAGATCGGCGAGCCGGCGCCATAGATCGCCGTGAGGTTGAGCGGCGAGCTCTCCATGAGAACGGCGACCACCTGGTAGATCAGCTCGTGCTCGCCGGGCGTCGGCTCCACCTGCGCGGCCGGGGTGGTCACGTCCCACGCGCTGATCAGGTAATGGCAGTCCAGCCTCGGCGACGCCGGAGCGTGCATCACGAGGCCGTTGTCCTCCGACGCGACCCGCTCGTTCGAGCGCAGGAAGCGGTTCTCGCGCAGCTCCGCCAGGTAGACGTTGAGCGCGCGGTCCCCGGCCAGGCCGCTCATGTACGTGGTCCGCCACGCGTCGTTAGGCGGGTCGAAGCGAACCTGGAGGTCGCTGGTGAGGATCGTGCCGATCCGCGTCCGGAACAGGCTCCGGAGGGCCCAGTCGAGGTACTGGATCACGGTGCTCGACCGCCGCTGATGACCTCAGGTGTTGTCAACGGTCACCTCCTCGAGCACCTTGCCGTCGGGCGCGATGATCCGGCGCGTGATCTTGGACGGGATGGGCGTGCCGTCGCTGAGCCTCTTCGGCTTCGCGTCCCAGTGCGGTTCGACCTCGACCGTCACGGAGCCGTGCTCGTCGGCGAGCCCGATCGTGTTCGCCTCGGAGGCGCGCCACGGTGAGCCCTTGCCGCGGTTCGCCTTCTCGGTCATGGGCACGACGTTCGTCATCTGATCCGCCGCAAGCTCTGCCTCGGCGTAGCCCTTGAACGCCTCGCGCTGGCCCATGTGGCCCTTCTCCAGGCCCGTCCCCTCGAAAGCGGCGTTCGTCGACTGCGGGCCCTCGGTGGCCACGTCCTTCGAGAAGCTGCGCTCGGTCTGAACCTCGCGGCCCGACGTGTCCGCGTCCACGCGGTAGGTGACCTTCTTCGTGAAGCCGTTCGAGTCGCGGCTGATGCGGAGGCCCTGCATCATCTCCGCGGCGTTGTATTCGCCGTAGTGCATCCCGGTACGGCTCTCGGGCGTGCCGACCTCCTCGCCACCCGGGCCCTCCGCGAAGCTCTCCTTCCGCCGGACGAGCTCCGACGCCATCTTCTTCTTGCCTCGGTACACCTTCGGCGTGGAGGTGGGCGTGGGGCCCAGGTCCTTCAGCCCGAACGCCGGCAGCTCACCCTGGCCCGTCCAGCCACCGGCCTGGGTCTCGATGCCGCTCGGTGTGTCCAGCGCCGGTGGGCGCGCCGGCGTATCGGGCGCCGTGGCGCGCCAGTCGTAGCCGGCGTTGGTCTCGAGGCCGCTCGGCACCTGGGGCGAGGGCTCGGGAGTCTCGGGCGCCGTGGCGCGCCAGTCGTAGGTCGGGTTCGTCTCGAGGCCGCTGCCGACATCGGGCGGAGGCGGCGGCATGTCGGGGACCGGCGCGAGCGAGGTCCGCCCGACGTCGATCTCGACGTCAGGCCCGGGCGTCAGCTCCACCGTGCCGTACGGCGATTCCGGCCCTGCCTGTCCGCGTGCCTCGGGTGCCAAGTCCAGGCCGCTCGGGTACTCGATCTTCGGCCGCGACGCGATCTCAGGCGGCACGTCCGGTACGACCACCGGCGGAAGGTCCTGCGGCACGAACGGGGCCTCCTGGCCGACCGCCGCAGGCTTCTGGCTCACCGCGGGAGCTTCGGTGCTCACCGCGGGGACGGGCGTGTCAGCGGGGCGCTGCGTCGGCGTCTGCTCCACCTGGGCTCCGGCCGGCGGCGCTTCGGGAACCGGGGCCGCGGTCTTCGCCGGAGGCGTCTCGACCTCCACGTGCGGAGCGGACGGCCTGGCACCGGCTTTGGCCATGCCGCGGCGGGCGGCCTCGCCGCTCAGGATGTTCATGAAGATCGAGCGCGGGTCGGTGAGGCTGTGGGCGAGCGCTCCGATGAACTGCTCCATCGTCATCGCGGACGAGGCGCCGCGCGCGTTGTCGAAGATGTTCCGCGCCGTCATGTGGAAGACGGTCGACGCCGAACCCGAGACGAGGTCGTCGACGAGCTTCGTGATCGCTTTCCGGCCGATTCCGGCCACGGCCGGGTTGCCGAGCACCCGCCCGGCGACCGCGTTCCCCAGCTTGCCGCCGAACTTGCTGGTCACGATGCCGACGACCGCGTCGAACCCGATGCCCGCCCAATCGATCTTCTGGCGGAGCCCGAGGCTGACCTCCATCCCCTGCTGCGCGGCCTGTCCCGTGGCCGTGACGCCCGCGCCGATCAATGCCCCCGCCGTGCCGCCGGTGAGGATGGTGGCGATGATCGCCGTTGCGGCGAACGAGACGTCGCGCGTGATCTCGAGGGTCGTGACCGCGCGACCCGCGCCGGATATCGACCCCTCTCGGTAGTCGATCACCTTTTGCGCCGCTTCCGCCGACGCCGCTTCGGCCTTCTCCAGCGCGGCAGACGCACGCCCGAGCGGATTTGCCTTCGTGGACTTGAGTGCCCACTGCGCCTCCCGCAGGTACGCATCGGGCTGGTCCCAGATCGAAAGGTCCGGGAAGTCGACCCTTCCGAACAGCCCGCTGATCCGGGACACGGCCCACTGGTCCGCGCGCAGCTCCTCGAGGTAGCGGTGCCCCTCGCGGCCGCCCACGATGCGGCTCTCGACCCGCCTCAGACCCTGGCTCACCAAGGAGCGGAACTGAGTTCGGGCGGCTTGCAGCTGGGTCTCGTCGACCTGATAGGACTGGCCGTCGAAGCTGATCCCGTAGAGACCCGACACGTTCGGGACGGGCAGCGGGCTGTCGAGCGAGCGGCCCTGGGTCTCCAGCACGCCGACCGGCGCCGCGATCATGCCGCGAGCTCCTGCTCGCTCGCCTCACGGCCGAGCTTCTGGTACTCGCGGCGGACCGCGCGCAGAACGTGCGACGAGGAGATCTCGCCACCGTCATCGGCTGCGAGGAATGCGGCGGCTAGCGCCGCGTTGCGGATGTTGCCTCCACTCAGCGTGAAGCGCTCGGCAAGGAAGTCCACGTCCACGTCGGAGGCCACGGGCGTCGCCGCGGGCCACGCCGCTGCCCACAGGCGCCGGCGCTCGGCCGGCTCTGGGAACGGGAAGCGAACGCTGAATGCGAGCCGGCGGACGAACGCCTGGTCCATGTCCTCGCGGAGGTTGGTCGCGAGGATCGCGAGCCCGTCGTACTCCTCCATGCGCTGCAAGAGGTAGGCGACGTCGATGTTGGCGTAGCGATCCCTCGCGTCGCGGACCTGCGACCGCTTGCCGAACAGGGCGTCGGCCTCGTCGAAGAGGAGCACGGCGTTGGTGTGCTGCGCCGCCCTGAAGACGCGGTCCAGGTTGCGAGAGGTCTCGCCGATGTACTTGCTCACGATCCCGGCGAGGTTCACGCGCCGGAGGTCCAGGCCGAGCTCGCCGGCGAGCACCTCGGCCGCCATCGTCTTGCCGGTTCCTGACGCGCCCGCGAACAACACGGTCACACCGCTGCCGAGCGGGAGCACGCGGTCGAATCCCCAGTCGACGAGGACGCGCTCTCGATGGGTCACGCGGCCCGCGATCTCGCGGAGCTGCGTGATTGCCTCCGGGGGCAGCACGAGGTCGTCCCAGCCGCGGGAGGGCTCGATCCTCGTGGCGAGCTCGTCGAGCTCGTGCGCGGTCTGGCGCCGTGCCGCGGCGAACAGCAGCTCCGAGCGCGAAGCGCCATCCGTCGCCCCGAGTCGTTCCACTGCGGCCGTCGTGGCAGTGGCCGCGGCGATCTGCTCGCCGGTGAGCGAGAACCTGGCCGCCAGCGCTTCCCGGTCGTCGTCAGGCGCGGACAGCCCGTGTCGCGCGAGTGCCGCCGACCACAGCCGCGAGCGGTTCGAAGCGCCTGGGCGGGCGAATCGCACTCGGAGCGGCTGCAGCTCACGGCGGCCCACCGCAGCACATACCGACTCCCACGAGCGCTTGCCCGCGACGATCGTCAAGCCGCTGTGCCCGGCGATTTCGGTGACAACGGCGCCCGCGGCTGACGCGCCCTCGCCGCCCAGGAGCGCGTCGAGGCGGTCGATCAGAACGACGGCGTCCGTGAACCGCGCCTCCCGGAGAGCGCGCCTGAGCAGGCCGTCCGGCCGGCCGGGATCCCGTTCTAGTGCGCTCAGGTCGCACACGAGGAGAGCCCGGTCGAGCCCCTCCGCCAGCTCTCGCGCCGCCTCGCTCTGGCCGAGCCCCTCAGCTCCCTGGAAGTAGAAGCAGAGCGGCTCGGCGGCGGCACGCGCGTCGGCCGCCAGCTCGAGAAGCCGTTCACGCTGGGCGCGCGTCAGGCCATCAGATGCCGACTCGCTCGGGCGCTGGTCGAACCTGCACCACGGGGCGAGGGCGGGCTCGAGGCCCCCCTGCCCTAGCAGCAATCTGAGGATCTGCTCGTCGACTATGAGCACGGGCCCGAGCCCGGCGCCCAGGCCGGCGGGCGCGGGGACGAGATGAACAATCTCGCCGGCCACCAGCGGCCCGACGCTTGTGAGCCGCCTGCGTCCCGCCAACCGGGCCACGGTGTGCGGACAGAGCAGGTCGAGTACGAGGCCGACGCCGGGACGCGTGCGCATCGTGTCGTCCTGGAGGAGCGAGTAGAGGCGCTCGTAGCGGCGGTCCAGCTCCGGAGCAAGCGCGATAACGAGTACGTCGAGATCGAAGCTCGTGAGGCCATACGCTCTGCCGAGCCACGCAAGCCGCCCGTCGTATCGCGGCGGGCGGCCAGGCGGCGGGCCTGCGTTCTCCGAGGCGCTTCCCGCGTGCGCGAGCAGAGCGTCGAGCCGCTTGAGCGCCGCGTCCAGCTCCGGCAACGTCCGTGCAGCGGCCGACACGGGCCCTACCCGGTCCTCGGCGTGCTGCGATCGCGAATCGCCGCGATCAGGGTCTCCGGTGAGAGCTCACCCAGCTCGACGAGCTCTGGCCGCAGCCGGTACAGGAACGCCTTCTGGCCGTCCCCGGTCAGGCTCAGGATGCGGGTGCGCGGACGGTGATCCAACAGCCGGTCGAAAACGTCGTAGAGCCGGCGGGAGACCTCTCCGACAATCACCACATGAGCCCCAGAGCGGCACGCCGTCGCGACTATGGCCTCGTCCGAGCCCTCATGCCTGACGAGTTCCATGTCGCCCTCCGCGGCGATTACCTTGGCCAGAATGTCGCCGAGCAGCTTGCCGGACGCTGCCGCGACCACCACTCGAGTTGACTCCACGCCGCGCTCCCATCGGGTAGCGCAGTCTGCGCCGTCCTCCACCGCATCGCAATGAGCTCTTCGATCGCTCTTTGCCGGGTGCCGAGGATCCAGATCTCACCGGCCGGGGGCTACACCCTGGGGCGATCGTCAAGCGGGCGACGCGCGGACCGTCAGAGCGACGAGATGGCGATGCGTCGCTGCTTTTGGACGTGATGCTGGCGCTTTCACTGGACTGGACGGTCGCGTCCGTCGATGCGGTGTATCCGTCGTTGGTCTGAGGGGCGGCGCCCACGTCTAGGGGCCATCGGCGGCGGGAGCTGGCTCGGCAGTCTTGTTGCCGATCGGTTGCATTTGCGCGTTGAGCTGTAGCGCGCGGCTGTTGATGGTCCCGGGTTGTGGCGCCGGGCGGGTATCGGGATTGCGATTCGGGCGGCGAGCAGGGCCAGGCCGCGCTGCTGCTGATCGGTGTCCTCGCCGTGCTGCTCGCCGGCACGCTCGTCCTGTTCGCGTTCGGCCAGGCGCTGGGCGCGCGCGGCAAGCATCAGCGGGCCGCCGACCTGGCCGCAGTGTCGGCGGCTCAGGTCATGCGGGACAACTACGCGCGTCTCTTCGAGCCGCCCGTGCTGCGTGCCGGCGTTCCCGAATCCGCGGCATCTGTCCACGCCCGCCTACCTGGCGCTCGCGCGGGCGGCGGCGCGCAGCGGCGCCCGTCGCAACGGCGTTCCGGGCGCGGCCAAGTCGACGTGGCTTTCCCGGGCGCCGGCTTCGCTCCCACCCGGATCGCCGTCTCGCTGCGGGGGAGCGGAGACATCCGGGTCGCCCCCGGCCGGCCGGCCGGACCGCATCGAGCGTCCAGGCGCGTGCCACCGCGGAGCTCGTCCCGGCCGACGACCTTGCCGGCTTCGCCGACGGCGGCGGCTATGACGGCCCGCTCGCGCACCGGCAGGGCAAGCCCATGCGACCGGACGTGGCGCTCGCCTTCGACCGCCTCGCCGCCGCCGCGCGGCGCGAGGCCGGCCTGTACCTGTCGATCACGAGCGGCTACCGCTCCGACGCCGAGCAGGCGCGGCTCTGGGCCGCGAACCCCGACCCGAAGTGGGTCGCGCCGCCCGGCACCAGCCTGCATCGCTACGGGACGGAGCTCGACCTCGGCCCGCCGGCCGCGTACGCCTGGCTCGCCGCGAACAGCGAGCGGTTCGGCTTCGTGCGCCGCTACTCGTGGGAGCCGTGGCATTTCGGCTATGCGCGGAACAACGGATCGGCGTCGGTGGGCTACGGCGGCTCCTCCGGCGACGGCCGGAGCGCGGTGCCCTCGTTCGTGCCGGCGCGCTTCCACGACGCGATAGTGCGGGCGTCGCAGCGCTGGAACGTCGGCGCGGCGCTGCTGTCGGCCCAGATCTACGCCGAGTCGAACTTCAACCCGTTCGCCCAGTCCCCGGCCGGCGCGCAGGGCATCGCCCAGTTCATGCCGGGCACCGCGCAGGGGCTGGGCCTGCAGAACCCGTTCGATCCCGAGGAGGCGATCGACGCCCAGGCGCATCTCATGCGCGACCTGCTGAGGCGCTTCGGCTCCGTCCCGCTGGCCCTCGCCGCCTACAACGCCGGCCCCGGTGCGGTCGAGCAATACGGCGGCATTCCTCCTTACGCCGAGACGCGCGCCTACGTGGCGAAGATCCTCGGCCTGCTGGGCGGGGCGGGGGACCTGGCCGGCGCCATGAGCTTCGAGGTGAGGCTTGTCGATTGACCCCACGGCGCCATTTCACATGCTCTGGCGCCAAAATGGCGCTACCCTGGAGGTCCGACCATGCCCAGCATCCAGATCAAGAACGTCCCGGCCGACGTGCACCGAGTCTTGAGGCGCCGCGCCGCCGACGAGGGGATGTCGCTTCAGGAGTACCTCCTGGCGAAGCTGACGGAGGAGCGCGGCAGCGGACCCCCAGGGAGTTCTGGGAGCGCGTCGGCCAGCGAACGGGCGGGGGGAACGTGACCCCGCAGGAGGCGGCCGAGTACATCCGAGCCGAGCGCGAGGACCACGAGAACCGCGAGTGGTAGTCGTCGATGCGTCGGTGATGGACGCGGCGCTGACGAACGAGGAAGAGCTCGGCGACCGTCTTCGGGCGCGGCTAGAGCGTGAGCGCCTGGTGGCGCCCGCGTTGATCGACCTCGAAGTCGCCTCGGCTTGGCGCGGTCAGGTCCGCGCCGGGCGAATGTCCGCGCGGCGCGCGGAAGCGGCCTTCTTCGACCTCGCCGCCCTCCCGCTGGAGCGCACCCCCCACGGTCCGCTGATGGGCAGGATCTGGGAGCTCCGCGACAATCTCACTGTCTACGACGCGTCCTACGTCGCCCTCGCGGAGTTGCTCGACACGCTCCTGCTCACCGGCGACGCGCGCATCGCCCGCGCACCGGGAATGCAGTGCGAAGTCGAACTCCTCACGGTTGAATGAGCGCCCCGTGTCCGGGAGCCACTCCCTGTCAGGTTCCCCCCGACGCACGCCCAGGAAGCCGAGCGCGACGGCGACAGCGAGCTCGCCGAGTTCTTCCGGCGTGCCCAGGGCGAGAGCCGCAAGGGCGCCGAGCAGGGCAAGGACATGCTGCGCAAGCGGTTCGCCGGCTGAGGCGCAGGCACACTCGCAGCACGGAGGCAGCCGCTCGAGAGGGCGGCTGTCTCTCGTAACCCACTAATTCCATTCAGAGGTTATGATTGGCGCGCATGAGCGATACGCCGAAGAAGCTTGCCAAGGACCTCTGGCGCTGGACCGCCCGCCACCCGGAGTGGCACCCCGGCGAATTCGGGAGCGAGGTCGCCTGCTTTGCGCTCCGCGCGGGCGACGACATCGTCCTGATCGATCCGCTGCTGCCACCGGACCCCGATCCCGTGCTGCGGCTGGTGGAGGACAACCTCGGCGACCGCCTCACGATCCTCGTCACGATCCCGTACCACGTGCGCAGCTCGGAGGAGATCTGGAAGCGCTTCCGCAAGCAGGCGAAGACCGCGATCCATGGCCACCCCGCCTGCGCCAAGCGACTCGACAAGACCTCCGGCTTCAAGGCGCTCGATCCCGAGAACGGCCACCTGCCCGCCGGCATCACCGCCCACGCGATCGGCAAGCCGCGTCGCCACGAGACGCCGCTCCACGTTCCCTCCCACAAGGCGCTCGTGTTCGGCGACGCCGTCGCGGAGGTCGGCGGCAAGCTCGTGGTATGGGCCACCGGTCACGTCGACGCGAAGATGGAGCGTTTCCACCGCGAGCGCTTCAATCCGACCCTGGAACCGCTGCTCGAGCTCGACTTCGACAGGGTGCTGGTCACGCACGGCCAGCCGATCCGCAAGGGCGGCCGCGCCGCTCTGCGTGACGCGCTCGACAGCCGCCCCTGGTACAACCGCGGCTAGGCTCCCCGGGCATGACCATCACCGTGAACGGCATCGAGGAGCTCAAGGCGCTCCAGGGCCGCCAGATCGGCCCCAGCGAGTGGCGCGAGGTCACCCAGGCCGACATCGACACCTTCGCCGAGCTGGCGCGCGACCACCAGTGGATCCACGTCGACGTGGAGCGGGCGAAGAACGAAAGCCCGTTCGGCACCACCGTCGCCCACGGCAACCTCACGCTGTCGATGATCGACGGCTTCCGTCCCGAGCTGCTCGAATCGACGGGCTTCAAGCTGGGCGTGAACTACGGCTGGAACAAGGTCCGCTTCCCGGCCCCCGTGCCGGCCGGAAGCCGCATCCGGGCGAGCGTCGAGGCGCTCTCCGTGGAGGACGTGGGGAGCGGCTGGCACCAGATCACGCAGAAGTGGACCGTCGAGGTCGAGGGCTCCGAGAAGCCCGCCTGCGTGGCCGAGTCGGTCGGGCGCGTCTTGGTCTGAGCCCGCCCGACCCGCGGCCTATCCTCGACGAGGGGTGGCCGCAACCGAGACCGAGACCCGCGAGGACCGCGTAACGAAGCAGCGCCGGGCGCTGCCGGACGCCCCTGGCGTTTACCTGTTCCGGGACGCGAATCGCAAGGTCCTCTACGTCGGCAAGGCCCGCTCGATCAGGAAGCGGGTGGCCGGCCACTTCTCGAAGACGGGCGCGCGCGGGTCGGTCGACATGGTCCCGCAGATCGCCGACATCGAGTTCATCGCCACCGAGACCGAGGCCGAGGCGCTGCTCGCCGAGCAGGAGTTCATCAAGCGCCACCGGCCGCTCTTCAACGTCCGCCTCAGGGACGACAAGTCCTACCCCTACATCGGGATCAGCCTCGACGAGGAGTTCCCGCGCATCTACTTCACGCGCGAGCGCCACCGGCGAAACCGCGTCTACTTCGGCCCGTTCAGCAACGCCAAGCGCGTGCGCGAGACGCTCGACCTGCTCGGCAAGGTCTTCCAGTACCGCACCTGCGACGGCCCCCAGCCCGGGCGCGCCAGCGGAAGCCCCTGCCTCGACTACTTCATCAAGCGCTGCCAGGCGCCCTGCGTCGGCTACATCTCGAAGGAGGAGTACCGGGCCAACGTCGACACGATCATCGACTTCCTGTCCGGCCGCTACCGCCAGATCGAGCGTGCCCTCGACCAGGGGATGAAGCGGGCGGCACAGGAACAGGAGTTCGAGCGCGCGGCGCAGCTGCGCAACCGCCTCAAGGCGGTCCGCTCGCTGCTGGAGCGCCAGCGGATCGCCAACGAGGCGGTCGGCACGCTCGACGCGATCGGCGTGGCAGCCGAGGGGACCGACGCAAACGCCCAGGTATTCCAGGTGCGCGACGGCGTGCTCCAGGACCGCCAGAGCTTCTATCTCGAGAACGCCGCGGAGCGCGACGAGGGCGAGGTGGCCGAGGAGTTCGTGCTGCAGTACTACGCCAGCGCCATCGCGGTGCCGCCGCAGGTGATCGTGCCCAGGGCCGTGCACACCACCGGCACCCTGGCCGACGCGCTCGCCGAGCGCCGCGGCGCCCCGGTCGAGGTGCGGCACGCGGAGCGGGGCGACAAGCGCCGCATCCTCGAGCTGGCCGAGCGCAACGCGCGCTTGGCGCTCGACCAGGATCGCCTCCGCTCCGAGCGCCGCCGCGCGCAGCGGATCGAGGCGATCGACGGCCTCCAGCGCGCGCTGGACATGGACGTGATCCCGATGCGGATCGAGTGCTTCGACATCTCCAACCTGATGCACGCCCACACCGTCGCCTCCATGGTGGTGTTCGAGGGCGGCGCGCCCAAGAAGGCCGACTACCGGCGGTTCGGCATCCGGGAGGCCGTTCAAGATGACTTCGCCGCCATGGCAGAGGTGCTCTCACGGCGAATGGCCCAGTACGTCGCCCAGCGCGAGCGCAGCCCCCACGACCGCGACTTCGACGAGAGCTTCGCGTCCGTGCCCGCCCTGATCGTGATTGACGGCGGCGCCGGGCAGCTGTCGGCGGGTCTCAAGGAATTGACACCGTTCCTCGATCTCGGGGTTACGGTCGTGAGCCTCGCCAAGCGGATCGAGGAGGTCTACATGCCCGCTCGCCGCACGCCGCTGCGGCTGGCCCACGACACGCCCGAGCTGCAGCTTCTCCAGCGCGTCCGGGACGAGGCGCACCGCTTCGCGGTCGAGTTCCACCGCGGCCGGCGCGACCGGGCGATGACGCGCTCGATCCTGGACGAGCTGCCCGGCGTGGGCCCGGCGCGCAAGCGGAGCATCCTGCAGCACTTCGGCTCGCCCGAGCGGTTCCTCGGGGCCAGCCGCGAGGAGCTCGAGGCGGTGCCCGGCCTGCCCGGCAAGGTGGCGCGCGACATCCACGCCTACGTGAACAAGGTCCGGTGAGCGTGGCAGCGTGATCCAGGACTTCGTCGTCATCACCGGCTTCAGCGGGGCCGGCAAGTCCCAGGCGATGGCCACCTTCGAGGACGCCGGCTACTTCTGCGTCGACAACCTCCCGCCCGAGATGATCGGCTCGCTCGCCGACCTGTTCGGGCACGAGGGCAGCAAGGTCGAGCGCGCCGCGGTGGCCTCGGACGTACGCGGCGGCGCCTACTTCGACGGCCTCGTCCGGGTGCTCGACGATCTCGACGGCCGCGGCGTGCAGTACCGGCTGCTCTACCTGGAGGCCAGCGACCCGGTCCTGATCAACCGCTTCAAGGAGACTCGCCGCCGGCACCCGCTCGCCGACGGCGGCTCCGTGGAGGCCGCGCTTCGGGACGAGCGCGAGCTGCTCGCGCCGCTCAGGGAGCGCGCGGACGTCTGCATAGACACCACCGACCTGTCGGCAGCGCGGCTTCGCAAGGTGGTGGCCGACAAGATGCTCCCGCACGGGAAGATCGGCCGGCTCTCGGTCACGCTCATGACGTTCGGGTTCAAGCACGGGACCCCGCGCGACGCCGACCTCACTTTCGACGTCCGCTTCCTGCCCAACCCGCACTATGAGGCCGAACTGCGCGACCTCACCGGGCTGGACGAGCCGGTGATCGACTACGTGGAGGACTCGGACGGCATCGCCGAGTTCTACGAGCGCCTCACACCGCTGCTCGACTACCTGCTGCCGGCCTACGAGCGGGAAGGCAAGTCCCACCTGACCGTGGGCATCGGCTGCACCGGCGGCCGGCACCGCTCCGTGGTGATCGCCGAGCACCTGGCACGCATCTACGCGCCCCGCGGCGATCTGCTGATCGACGTCGTCCACCGCGACGTGCAGAAGCCGCCACGGCGGCCGTAGCCGTAGCCGTTTCCGACCAGGCATCGTCGGGCAAGCGGTAGATTCACCGCGCTAAGCCACGAAAGGGAGAATCGAATGGCCTTGAAGGCCGGAATCAACGGCTTCGGGCGCATCGGCCGCAACGTCTTCAGGGCGGCGCACGCAGCCGGCGCCGACATCGACTGGGTCGGCGTCAACGACATCACCGACACGGAGACGCTCGCCCACCTCCTCAAGTACGACTCGATCCTCGGGCCGTTCCCGGGCGAGATCTCGCACACCGACAACGGCATCGTCGTCGACGGCGACGAGCTGCGGGTGTTCTCCGAGAAGGACCCGGCCGCGCTGCCGTGGTCGGACACGGGCGCCGAGGTGGTGATCGAGTCGACCGGCCTGTTCACGGGGCGCGAGGACGCCGCCAAGCACCTGGAGGCCGGCGCCAAGAAGGTGATCATCACGGCGCCCGCCAAGGAGCCGGACGTGACGCTCGCGTTGGGCGTGAACGACGACGCCTACGACCCCCAGCAGCACCACGTGATCTCGAACGCATCCTGCACCACCAACTGCCTGGCGCCGGTGGCGAAGGTGCTCCACGACGCCGTTGGCATCGAGCGGGGGATCATGACCACGATCCACGCCTATACGGCCGACCAGCGCCTGCAGGACGCCCCTCACAAGGACCTGCGCCGCGCGCGCGCCGCGGCGGCCAACCTCGTGCCCACCTCGACCGGCGCCGCCAAGGCGATCGGCCTCGTGGTGCCCGAGCTGGAGGGCAAGCTGAACGGGATCGCCGTGCGGGCGCCGGTGATCACCGGGTCGGTCGTGGACCTCGTCTGCGAGGTCGGCCGGCCGACGAGCAAGGAGGAGATCAACGAGGCCTTCGCCTCCAAGGCCGACACGGGGGCGCTCGAAGGAATCCTCCAGTACAGCGAGGACCCGATCGTGTCGAGCGACATCGTGCGCTCGCCCTACTCGTCGGTGTTCGACTCGCCGCTGACGATGGTGATCGACCAGCGGCTCGTGAAGGTCGTGGCCTGGTACGACAACGAGTGGGGCTACTCGAATCGCGTGGTCGACCTGGCGCAGCGAGTGTTGGCGGGAGCGCCGGTTGCCTAGCAGCCAGTTGACGGAGTTCGGCAAGCGCACCGTTCGGGATCTCGAGGTCTCGCAGGGCGAGCGGGTGCTCGCCCGGGTGGACTTCAACGTGCCGCTCGAGGGCGGCCGGGTGGCCGACGACGCCCGCATCCGCGCGGCGCTCCCCACGATCGAGCTGTTGCTCGGCCGCGGCGCCGCGCTGATCCTCTGCTCGCACCTCGGAAGGCCGAAGGGGCGCGACCCCGAGACGTCGCTGGAGCCGGTCTCCGACCGGCTCGGAGAGCTGATCGACGCGCCGGTGCACCAAGCGCCGGAGGTGATCGGCCCCGAGGTGCGCCGCGGCGCCGAGCGGCTCGACTCGGGCAGCGTGCTCGTGCTCGAGAACACGCGCTGGGAGCGGGGCGAGACGGAGAACGACCCGGCGCTGGCGGAGGAGCTGGCCGGCCTCGCGCAGGCCTACGTGAACGACGCGTTCGGCGCCGCGCACCGGGCCCACGCCTCCACGGCCGGCGTTACGGACCACCTCCGCCCGGCCGTGGCGGGCCTGCTGCTCGAGCGCGAGGTGACCACGCTGCGTTCCATCGTGGAGGCGCCTGAGCGGCCACTCACGGTGGTGCTGGGCGGCGCCAAGGTCAGCGACAAGATCGCCCTGATCGAAACCTTCCTCGACACCGCCGACACGCTGCTGGTGGGCGGCGCGATGTGCTTCAGCTTCTTCCGCGCCCAGGGAAGGCCGACGGGCGACTCGCTGGTGGAGGAGGACGGGGTGGAGCTGGCGCGGCGGGCGCTCGACAAGGCCGAGTCGTCGCGCTGCAACCTGCTCCTGCCGATCGACCTCGTGCTGGGCGACAGCTTCGACGCCGGCGCCGAGCGGCGCGTGGAGGAGGGCACGGACGTGCCGGACGGCTGGATGGGGCTCGACGTCGGCCCGCGCACGGCCCAGGCCTTCGCCGAGGAGGTGACGCGCGCCGGCACGGTGTTCTGGAACGGCCCGATGGGCGCCTTCGAGCTCGAGCCGTTCGCCGACGGCACCCGCGCCGTGGCCGAGGCGGTGGCGCGCGCGCCGGGCACGACGGTGGTCGGCGGCGGCGACTCCGCCGCGGCGCTGGCCGACTTCGGCCTCGACGACGAGGTGGACCACCTCTCGACCGGCGGCGGCGCCGCGCTCGAGCTGCTCGAGGGCAAGCCCCTGCCCGGCGTGGAGGTGCTCGACGATGCCTGAGACGCCAAGCCCTGCGCAGCCGGCCGATCCGGCTGCTTCGGGCCGCCGCACGTTCATCGCCGGCAACTGGAAGCTGTGGGGCACGCGCGCCCAGGCGAGCGATTACTGCGAGCGCCTGCTCGAGCTGCTGCCCGACGAGTCGCGGCGCCGCGCCGACGTGGGCCTGTGCGTGCCGTTCACCTCGCTCGACGTCTGCGTGGAGAGGCTCCGCGGGAGCGGGGTGATGGTGCTCGCCCAGACCATGCACTGGGAGGAGAGCGGCGCCTTCACCGGCGAGGTTTCGGCCGCGATGCTCGCCGAGCTGGGCGTGGACGGCGTGGTGCTGGGGCATTCCGAGCGGCGCGAGCACAACTGCGAGACCGACCGCGCCCTGCAGCAGAAGGTGCCGGCTGCGCTGGCCGCGGGCCTGCACCCGATTCTGTGCGTCGGCGAGACCGAGGAGGAGCGCGAGCGCGACGAGACGCAGCGCAAGCTGCGCCAGCAGGTGCGGGAGGGCCTCGAGAAGGTTCCGCCTGAGCGGCTCGCCGAGGTGACCGTCGCCTACGAGCCGGTCTGGGCCATCGGCACCGGCCGCGTGGCCACGCCGGAGATCGCGCAGGACGCGATCGGGTTCGTCCGCGCGCTCGTGGGGGACCGCTCGAGCGAGGCGGCGGCCCACGTGCGCGTGCAGTACGGGGGCAGCGTCAAGCCGGACAACGCCGCGGAGATCCTCGCCCAGCCCGACGTGGACGGCGCGCTGGTGGGCGGCGCGAGCCTGGACCCGGAGGGCTTCGCGCGGATCGTGGCCGCGGCGGGGCAGTGACCCCTGCGGTCCTCGTCGTCCTCGACGGCTGGGGGCTGGCCGAGCCGGGGCCCGGGAACGCGGTCGACCTCGCCGACACGCCGGTCTTCGACGAGCTGTGGGAGGGCCGGCCGCACACCACCCTGACGGCCTGGGGCCCGGCGGTGGGCCTGCCGGAGGGGCAGATGGGGAACTCCGAGGTGGGCCACCTCAACCTGGGCGCCGGCGCGATCGTCAAGCAGGACCTGCTCCGCATCGACGAGGCGATCGAGGACGGCTCGTTCGTCGAGAACGAGGTGCTGCGGGCGGCGTGCGACGCGGAGCGGCTGCACCTGCTCGGGCTCGTGTCGGCGGGGGGCGTGCACGCGAGCATGGGGCACCTGAAGGCGCTGCTCGAGCTGGCGCGCCGCGAGGGCGTCGAGGACGTGGTGATCCACGCCTTCACCGACGGGCGCGACACGAACCCGGACTCCGGTGCGGGCTACATCGCGGAGGTCGAGGATGCCCTCCCAACCCACCCCGGGGCTCGCGTGGCGTCGGTCACCGGTCGCTACTACGCGATGGACCGCGACCGGCGCTGGGACCGCACCGAGCTCGCGGTGAAGGCGCTCGTCGAGGGGGAGGCGGAGTTCAGGGCCGACAGCGGCGAGGCGGCGGTGCGCGCCGCCTACGAGCGCGGGGAGACCGACGAGTTCATCAAGCCGACGCTGGTGGGCGGGGAAGGTCGCATCCGCCCGGGCGACGGAGTGATCATCTTCAACTTCCGGCCCGACCGGGCGCGTCAGCTCACGGAGGCGCTGTCGAAGCTTCCTGACGTCGCGATCACGACGTTGACCGAGTACCGGGAGGACTGGGACCACCCCGTCGCGTTCCCGCCCGAGCGGCCGGAGGTGACGCTGGCGAGCACGCTGGCGTCGCGCGGGCTGTCGCAGCTGCACGTGGCCGAGACCGAGAAGTACGCCCACGTGACCTACTTCTTCAACGGCGGCGAGGAGGAGCCGTACGAGGGCGAGGACCGCTGCCTCGTGGACTCGCCGCGGGACGTGCCGACCTACGACCACAAGCCCGAGATGTCGGCGCGCGAGGCCACGGACGCCTTCGTCGAGCGTTGGACGGCGGGCGACTACGCGTTCGGGATCATCAACCTCGCCAACCCCGACATGGTCGGGCACACGGGGGTCATCGAGGCCGCGGTGAAGGCCGTCGAGACGGTCGACGAGTGCCTTGGACGCCTCGTCAAGACGGTGTCCGAGAGCGGGGGGACCTGCCTGATCACGGCGGACCACGGCAACGCCGACAACATGCTGGAGCCCGACGGGAGCCCGAACACGGCGCACTCGATGAATCCGGTGCCGGTGATCGTGACCGCCGGCGCCGACGAGCTGCGCGAAGGCGGCATCCTGGCGGATGTGGCACCTACGCTGCTCGCACTCATGAGGTCAGACGCCCCCGCAGAGATGAGTGGAGAAAACTTGATAATCAGCGACTAAGGTTTTATACTCCCGCCGAGTGATCGTTCGTTCGGATTGGATGGAGGTTCAACCATGGCTCTGGTCGTCAACCCGCAGCCCTTCTCCCGTGATGTCGACCGCCTCTTCGACGCCTTCTTCGGCGGCGAGCGCGAGTCGCGCCGCTGGGTCCCGCAGATGGACCTGGTAGAGGCCGAGGACCACTTCGTCCTCAAGGCGGACCTGCCCGGCCTCGACGAGGGGGACGTCTCGATCGAGGTCCAGGACGGCACGCTCAGCATCTCGGGCGAGCGCAAGGCCGAGCACGAGTCGCGCGAGCGCGGCTGGTATCGGATCGAGCGCGCCTTCGGGAGCTTCAGCCGCTCGCTGACGCTGCCGGATCGCATCGATCCCGACGGGATCTCGGCGAGCTTCGACCGCGGCGTCCTCGAGGTTCGGATCCCGAAGCCCGAGGAGCACAAGCCGCGCCGCGTGGAGATCAATGCCGGCGCGCGCGAGAACGGCGGCGCGCCCGCCGTGGAGGGCAGCGCCAAGGAGGCGTAGGCGTTCCGGGTGGCGCTCCGCTCGCGGGTCGGCCGCGTGCGGGCGCTCCCTGAACGGCAGCACGTGGGGCCGCTCGGTCGGGGCGGCCCCCCGCCATTTCGGGCACGTGGTCCGGTTGCGTCCAATATTTGGACGCCTCCGGACCACGTCGGCCTTCGCCCGCCCGCGTAGGCTCTTCGCCGTGCCGTCCGCCTTCGAGATCGCCGCCCGCGACGGCTCCGCCCGGGCCGGCGTGATCCACACGCCGCACGGCGACGTCCGCACGCCGGCCTTCGTCCCGCTCGCCTCCTCAGCCACGGTCAAGACCCTGCACGCGGCCGAGGTGGCGGAGCTCGGCTACGACATGGTGCTCGGCAACACGTTCCATCTCTTCATCCAGCCGGGGCCGGACCTCGTGCGCGAGATGGGCGGGCTGCACGAGTTCATGGGCTGGCGCCGGGCGATCGTGACCGACTCGGGCGGCTACCAGGTCTTCTCCATGGGCCACGGGTCGGTCGCGGAGGAGATCAAAGGCAAGCGCGCCCGGCCCCGCTCGATGATCGTCTCGATCGAGGAGGAGGGCGTGCGCTTCCGCTCGTACCTCGACGGGGTCGAGCGCTTCATGGGCCCGGAGACGTCCATGGAGGTCCAGGCGGCGCTCGGCTCCGACATCGCGCTCGCGTTCGACGAGTGCACGCCCTTCCACGTCGACCGCGACTACACCGCGCGCTCCATGGAGCGCACCCATCGCTGGCTCGACCGCTGCATCCGCTGGCACGCCGAGCACGCCCCCCGGGGCCGGCTCCTGTACGGGATCGTCCAGGGTGGTGTGCACGAGGACCTGCGCGAGGAGTCGACCGGGTACGTGGTGGACTCCGGCACGCCGGGCATCGCGATCGGCGGGTCGCTCGGCCAGGAGAAGGAGCAGATGCGCGAGGTGGTCGGGTGGTCGCTCGCCCGCCTCCCGGAGGAGCGTCCCCGCCACCTGCTCGGGATCGGCGACGTGGACGACATCGTCCACGCTGTGGCCGCCGGCATCGACAGCTTCGACTGCGCCACGCCCACGCGGCTGGCGCGCCACGGCACGGCCCTCGTCCACGACCCCGCCGGGCGCTGGCGGCTCGACCTCTCCAAGGCGGCCCACCGCTCGTCGCGCGAGCCGATCGACCCGGACTGTCCCTGCCCCGCCTGCCGGGAGCACACGCGCGGCTACCTGCACTACCTGATCCGCGCCGGCGAGCTCACCGCCAAACGCCTCGTCACGCTCCACAATCTGACCTTCATGGAGCGGCTGATGCGCGGCTTGCGCGACGCGATCCTCGCCGGCGAGCTCGACGACCACGCCCGGTCGGTGCTGGCCGGCGCGACCCGCCCCGCGTGACCCCGCACGACGGCGTCTCCTACTGGCTGGACGAGCCCTACAGGGCGCGCGCGCCGCTGACCGGCGACGTGGAGGTGGAGGCCTGCGTGATCGGCGCCGGCGTGGGCGGCCTCTCCTGCGCGCGGCGGCTGGCCGGGCACGGGATCGAGACGCTCGTGCTGGAGCGCGACACCGTCGCCGGAGGGGCGAGCGGCCGCAACGGGGGCTTTCTCATCGCGGGCCTCGCTCCCTTCCACAACGACGCCGTCGAGCTGTACGGACGCGGCTACGCCCGGCGCGCCTACGCCCGCACGCTGGCGGTGCAGGAGGAGATGTACGCCCTGGCGGCCGAGCTGGGGATGGGGGACGTGGTCAGGCGGGTCGGCTCGCTGCGCGTGTCCTCGTCCGAGGAGGAGGGCGAACACGTGCGCCGGCACGTGACGGCGCTGAGCGAGGACGGGTTTCCCGGCCGGCTGCTCGAACGAGACGAGCTGCCGCCCGCGCTGCGCCGGAGCGCGTGGAACGCGTGCCTGACCGAGCACGACGGCTCCCTGCAGCCGGCCCGATGGATCCGCGCGCTCGCCCGCGACGCGGAGCGGGCCGGGGTGCGGATCCGCGAGGGGAGCGAGGTGCGGGCACCCATCGAGGGAACACTGATGTTGAATACGGGCAGCGTCCGCGCACGCCACGTGATCGTGGCCGCCGACGGTGCCCTTCCGAGGCTCGTGCCCTCCTACGACGGGCGCGTACGGGCCCGCCGCCTTCACATGGTGGCCACCGAGCCGCTTCCCGAGCGGATCGTCGACCAGCTCGTCTATGCCCGGTGGGGCTACGAGTACTTCCAGCAGCGTCCCGACGGGCGTATTCTCGCCGGCGGGTTCGGCGACCTCGACGGCGAGGCGTCGTACACCGACAGCGGACGGGGCGATCGGCGCATCTGGAAGCGGATCGAGCGCTACCTGCGCGAGGACGTCCGCGTGGACGCCGCCGTCACGCACCGCTGGACCGGCACGGTCGGCTACAGCGACGACCGACGTCCCTTCGTGGGCCCCGTCCCGGGTCGGACCGGGCTGTGGGTGGCCGGCGGCTACTCCGGCACGGGCAACGTGCCGGGGTTCCTGGCGGGGCAGGAGCTCGCGGACATGATCGCCGGAGTGGCCGGCGAGCCGCTCTTCCCGGTCTAGCGCGTGTTCTCCTGAATGAAGTTGCGCAGCTCCTGGATCTGGCGGTCCACGTCGCCCTCCTCGATCGGCGAGACCCCGCTGCCGCCCTCGTCGCTGGTGGCGAGGAGGGCGAGCCCCACCGCGGCGATCGCCGCCACCACCAGCACCAGCGCGAAGAACGTGGCCATGCGGCGCCTGCGCGCGGCGCGCGCGGCCTCGCGGCGGTCGCGGCGCGCCTCCGGGGCCGCGGTCTGCGCGTAGGCGGGCGCGGCCGCGGCCGGCGCGTACGCGGTGCGCGGCATGGCGCGTGTCGAGGAGGTGGCGGCCCCGGCCTGCGTGGCCTCCATCGCCCGGGTGGCGTCGGTGTCGCTCGCGGCGATGCGGCGGGTGGCCTCCGTCGCCTGGCCCTGCAGGCCCGCCTCGAGCGCCTCCGCCATCTCGAGCGCCGAGCGGTAGCGGTCCCCCGGCTCGCGCTCGAGGGCGAGGCGGATCGCCTCGTCGAGCTCCGCCGGGACCTCCGGGCGGAAGTCGGTGATCGGCTGCACGGCGTCCCGCTGCTGCTTGAGCGCCAGCTCGGTCAGCGACGAGTACTCGTGCGGCAGCCGGCCGGTGAGGAACTGGTAGGCGCAGACGCCCAGCGAGTAGATGTCGGAAGGGGGCCCGGACTCCTCGCCGTGCGCCTGCTCGGGCGACAGGTAGGCGGCCGTGCCGAGCACAGACCCCACCTGCGTGATCCGGGTCTGCTCGGCCGCCTTGGCGATCCCGAAGTCGGCCAGCTTCGTGATGTTCATCTCCTCGGCGATCAGCAGGTTGCCCGGCTTCACGTCGCGGTGGACAACGCCGGCGCGGTGGGCGTAGTCGAGGCCGTGGCAGGCGTCGCGCACGATGTGGACGGTCTCGTCGAGCTCGAGCCGCTTGCTCTCGCGCAGGAGGTCTGCGCAGGAGGGGCCGTCCACGTACTCCATGACGATGTAGTGGCGCCCGCTATCCGGGTCCTGGCCGGAGTCGAACACCTGCACGACGTTGGGATGCTGGAGGCGCGCGGCCGACAGCGCCTCGCGGCGGAAGCGGGCCACGAACGCCTCGTCCTCGGCCAGGTGCTCGGCGAGCAGCTTCACGGCCACGGGGCGCTCGAGCACGGAGTCGGTCGCCCGGAAGACCGTGGACATCCCGCCGGCGCCCAGGCGGCCCTCGATCCGGTAGCGGCCGGCCACCAGCTGGGGGCGGTTCACTGGCCCGCTCCGGGCACGAGCGCCCCACCGCCATCGCCCTGGCCGGCGGTGCCGCCGCCGCCCAGCCCCAACTCGCCGCTGCCGCCTTGTCCGGACCCGCCGCTGCCCTCCTCACCGGTCGTGCCCTCGGGCGGGACCTCCTCCACAGGCGGCTCGGTGCCCGTCGGCTCCTCCTCGGCGGGCGGGGCCTCTTCCTCCTCCTCGCCGTCGTCCTCCTCCTCGGGTTGCTCGGGCGGAACCGTCGGCGTCGGCGTCGGCTCGGGCTCGACCGGAGCGGGCTGCTGCTCCTGCTCCTGGCCCTTGTCCTCTTCGCACTGCTCCTGGACCAGCTGGAAGAGCCGGTCGAAGCTCTGCTCGAGCGAGCTTCGCACGTCGGGGTCGACGTTCTCCGGCAGCGAGTCGATCACGGACGCGACCGCGGTGGTGTTCGGGTCGGCGTTTCCGGTGATGTCGCCGCAGGCATCGCCTCCGAACTGGAAGCGGTTCTCGATCGACTCGAGCTGGCGCTGAAGCGCCTGGGCCTGCTCGGCCGGGATCGGCTCGCCGTTCTGCTCGTCGTCCGAGCCGCAGCCGGCCCCGAGGCCGGCGGCCAGGGCGAGGATCAGGGTCGTTGTCGCGCGAGGTCTCACTGTCCGCTGTAGAGCCGGTCGGCCAGCGCCTGGGGCAGGCCCGCCCGCTCGATCGCCTCGGCGGCCTCGTCGATCGGGTACTCCACGCGACGCCAATGGGCTTTCCACTCCATTGTGTCTAGCAGGAGCCACGCCGCCCGTGGGTCGCCGTCGCGCGGCTGGCCCACCCCGCCGGGGTTCAGCAGCCACTCGCCCTCGCTCACGTCGCGCTCGAGGCCGCCCTTCGCCGGAGCCCCGTCCGTCTCCCCCTCAGCGGTGCGGCGGAACCACAGGGCCACGTGCGAATGCCCGATCGCGCTCACCCGCGGCTCCATCAGGTCCATGCACTCGTCGGCCTGCCAGGCCGAGAGCACGTACTCCCAGACGGGGTCGCGCGGGGAGGCGTGGTAGAGCCCGATCTCGCGGTCGGACTCCGTGGGGCTCAGGCCGCGCAGGAACGTGAGGGCGTCAGCACCGATCTGCTCCTGCGTCCAGCGCGCCGCGGCGGCGGCGGTCGGGGCGAAGTCGGCGATGTCGAGGTCGCCGGTCACCACCATGTCGTGGTTCCCGGCCAGGCACAGATCGCAGCGCGCGCGGGCGAGCTCCACGCAGCCGTCGGGCTCCGCGCCGTAGCCGACGAGATCGCCGAGGCACCAGATCTCGTCGACGCCGCCGGCGTCGATGTCCGCCACCACGGCCTCGAAGGCCGGCAGGTTGCCGTGCACGTCGGACAGCAGGGCGATGCGCATCGGGGGCCTTCTACAGTGTCGGGGAAATGAGGAGTTCGCGACTGCCGCTGGCGATCGTGGTGGCGGTCGCCGCCGCCGGGGCGGCCACGTTCCTGCTCCGTCCGCGCACCGGCCTGATCGAACCGGCCGCGGTGGACGTGCAAGGGTACTTCACCGCCTTCCAGTTGGAGCGCGCCGAGGACTACCGCAGCGTCCAGCGCCTGCTCGCCGTGGGTGGGCTCGTCGTGGGCACGGGGACGCTCGCGCTGCTCGCCTGGCGTCCTCCGCGCCGCGTGTTCGACCGGCTCGCCAAGCGCCCGATCCTCGGCGGCGCGACCGCCGGCGCCGGCATCTCGCTGCTGCTCGTGTTGGTCGAGTTCCCGCTCTCGGCCTGGCGCCACGAGCGCGCGGTCGACGTGGGGCTGAACACCCAGACCTGGATCGACTGGGTGAGCGACGTGGCCAAGTCGGCCGGCATCGACGCTGCTTTCGCGGCCGCCGGCGGCGCTTTGGCGCTCGTGCTGGTGCGGCGCTTCCGGCGCAACTGGTGGGCGCCCGCGGCTGCCGTGATCGTCGCTTTCGGCGTGGTCACGATCTGGCTCTTCCCGGTGGTGATCGACCCTATCTTCAACGACTTCGAGCCGCTGCCCCCGGGCGCCACCCGCTCCGACGTTCTGGAGCTCGCCGAGCGGGCAGGGGTGGACGTGGGGGAGGTGTACCGGGTCGACGCGAGCCGGCGCACGACCGCGGCGAACGCCTATGTCGGAGGGCTCGGCCACTCGAAGCGGGTGGTGCTCTACGACAACCTGATCGCGGGCTTCCCGCGCGACGAGGTGCGCATGGTGGTGGCCCACGAGCTCGGCCACCAGAAGCACAACGACCTGATCCGCGGCCTGGCGTGGCTCGCACTGGTCGCCCCCGCGGGCACCTTCCTGGTCCAGCGGCTGGCCGAGGCGTTCGCCCGGCGCGAGGGCTTGGGCAATCCGCAGACCAAGCCCGGTCCCGCGGTGCTGCCCGCCATTGCACTGGCGGTCGGGCTCGTGAGCTTCGGGATGGCGGCCGCCTCGAACGTGCTGTCGCGCCAGGTGGAGGGGCGGGCCGACTCCTACGCCCTCTCGCTGACGCGCGACCCGGCCGCCTTCGTCCAGTTGGAGCGGCGCCTCTCGATCCGGAACGTTTCCGATCCCGAGCCTCCCGCGCTGCCGCACCTCCTGTTCGGGACCCACCCGACCACCATCGAGCGGATTGGAATCGGAGAGGCGTGGCGAGACGAGAACTGATCGAGCGGACCGTCCGGGAGCTGGCCGCGCATCCCCGGCCGTCCGCCTCCGAGGGCGAGCGCCGGGCTGCCGAGTGGCTGGCCGGGGAGCTCCGGGAGGCCGGCTGCCGCGCGGTGCGGGTGGAGGAGGAGCGCGCGCATGGGGGCTACTGGTGGCCGCTCGGGCTCCTCAACGCGATCGCGCTGGTCGGCTCGCGGCTCGGCCGGTCGCCCGCCGCGCTGGCCGGCGCCCTCTCGGCGGCCGCCGTCTACGACGACGTGGGCGGCGGGCGGCTCTGGTTCCGGCGCCGCGCGCTCCCGCACCGCCCGGCCTGGAACGTGGTGGCCGAGGCGGGCGACCCGGACGCGGAGCGGACCGTCGTCTTCGTGTCCCACCACGACGCGGCCCATACCGGCCTCGTCTTCCACCCCGCGTTGCCGCGCCTGGCGATGAGGCTGGTTCCGACCCTCCACGCGAAGGCCGACCAGAGCGTGCCGATCGTGTACGGGCTGTTCCTGGGGCCGCTGCTGCTCGCGCTCTGGGGCCTGACCGGAGGGCGCCTCCTGAGGGCGGTGGGCACGTTCTTCGCGACCGGCGCGGTGGCGGCCCTGGCTGACATCGGCGCGCGCCCGGTGGTGCCCGGCGCGAACGACAACCTCAGCGCGGTGGCGGTGAACCTGGCGCTCGCCCACGCGCTGTGCGAAGACCCGCCGGAGGGCGTGCGCGTGATCCTGCTCTCCACCGGCGCCGAGGAGGGCTTCATGGAGGGCATGCAGGCGTTCGGCCGGCGCCACTTCCACTCGCTCCCGCGCGCCACCACCGAGTTCGTCTGCCTCGAGTGCGTGGGCTCGCCGCAGCTCTGCGTGGTCGAGGGCGAGGGCATGCTGCGCATGCGCTACTACGACGAGCGCTCCCGCGAGGCGCTGGTCGCCGCGGGCGCGGCGGCCGGAATAGAGCTCCGCCGCGGCCTGCGCACGGTGGCGGCGACCGACGCCCTGATCGCGCTGCGGGCCGGCTATCCGGCCTGCACGCTGGGCGGGGTGGACGAGACGAAGTTCCCGGCCAACTACCACTGGCCGTCCGACACGCCGGACAACCTCAGCTGGGAGTCGATCGAAGGCGCCCTCGCGGTGTGCGAGGCGTACGTCGAAGCTGGCCGGGGGCTCACGCCCCCGGACCCTCGCTGATGTCTGGCCGGGGGACCGCTAGCTCGTGTCCGAGCTCTCCGGCGGCCCGTCGAACTCCGGCAGGTCGCGGATCCCCTCGCGCGTGCGCCACTTCGAGAAGTTGTCCTCCATGGCGTCGATCAGCTCGCGCATGAAGCGCGGCGAGAGGTTGACGCGCGAGACAACCACCCCCGGCACCTCGCCCTCCTCGACCTCGTGGTCGACCCGCGCGAAGGTGAGCGTGAACTCGTAGTCCGAGTGGGAGACGTTGGCGAAGTTGGCGTAATGGCCCGCCATCGTCTCCGGATCGGTATGGATGTTGAAGTGGCGCTCGGCGTCCTCGGGCACGCGCGTAGTATCGCAGCCCGATGCGGATCTCCCTGATAGCCGTGGGGCGCCTGCGCCCTCCCTACCAGGACGATGTCGAGCACTACCGCAAGATGCTCGCCGGCCACGTGAAGGTCGACCAGGTGGAGGTGCGCGAGGACGAGAAGGTGGTGCCGCGCATCCCGCACCGGGCCCTCACCGTGCTGCTCTCGAGCGACGGCAAGTCACTGACCTCCGAGGAGTTCAGCGACTGGCTCGAGGAGCGCCGCCGCAACGGGCGCGACCTCTGCTTCGTGGTCGGCGGCCCGAAGGGCCTCGACCTCGAAGCGGACGAGCGGCTGTCCCTGGGGCCGATGACCCTGCCGCACCAGCTCGCCCGGGTGGTGCTGCTGGAGCAGCTCTACCGGGCTCACAAGATCCTCGCGGGCGAGCCCTATCACTATTAGTGGTGGTATGAGCGACCCCGTCTCCCAGCTGCGCGGCGCGGTGACCGACACCGCGGCCGACCTCGCGGGCAACCGGCGCGCCGGGCGCAAGCGGCCGGCTCGGCCGGACGCGCAGCGATCGCTTTCCTCCGAGCCCAAGCTCGACCGGCCGCCGCGGGCCGACTTCGGCGACTACTCGACGAACGCGGCCATGTTGCTCGCTCCCACCCTGGGCGAACCGCCGCGGGCGATCGCGGAGCGGCTCGGCGAGGCGCTCGGCGAGCGGCTCGGGCAGTCGGTCGAGAAGGTCGAGATCGCCGGGCCGGGCTTCCTCAACCTGTTCATGGCCGACGCCTGGTACCTCGGCTCGCTCGCCGGGATGCGCGAGGCGGGCGAGCGCTTCGGTGCCGGCGGGGCCGACCCGGCGGAGCGCGTGAACGTGGAGTTCGTCTCGGCGAACCCGACCGGGCCGCTGCACGTGGGACACACGCGCAACGCCGCCTACGGCGACGCGCTGGCGCGAATCCTCACGTTCCACGGCCACGACGTCACGCGCGAGTTCTACGTGAACGACTACGGCTCGCAGGTTCTGCGGTTCGCGGAGTCCCTGCGGGCGCGCGCCCGCGGCGAGGAGGTCCCCGAGGGCGGCTACCAGGGCGACTACGTGGTCGAGCTGGCTGCCGAGATCCCCGGGGCCTCCGAGATGGAGCTGGAGGAGCTCGGCCGGGCGGGCGTGGAGCACATGATCGACCACATGCGCGAGTCGCTGCGGCGCTTCAAGGTCGAGTTCGACGTGTGGACGTTCGAGCACACGCTCCATCCGGGCGGCGTGGAGCACGCCTTCGAGCAGCTCGCCGAGCAGGGGCAGACGTTCCGGTCCGAGGGCGCGCTGTGGGTGCGCACGTCGAAGCACGGCGACGACAAGGACCGCGTCATCGAGCGCTCGTCGGGTGAGCACACCTACCTCGCCTCGGACATCGCCTACCACCGGCACAAGCGCGAGCGCGGCTTCGACCGGCTGATCGACGTCTGGGGCGCCGACCACCACGGCTACGTGCGCCGGGTGAAGGCCATGTTCGAGGCGCTGGGCGGCGACGCCGACCGGCTCGAGCTCGTGATCATGCAGTTCGTCCACCTTGTCGAGCCCGGCGGGCGGGCGCAGCTGTCCAAGCGGGCGGGCATGATCGTGACGCTCGACGAGCTGGTCGACGACATCGGCATCGATGCGGCGCGCTGGTTCCTCCTCTCGCGCAGCCACGACACCACGATCGACCTCGACCTGGCGCTGGCGCGCAGCCAGTCCCAGGACAATCCCGTCTACTACGTGCAGTACGCGCACGCGCGGATCGCGTCGATCCTGCGCAAGGCCGGGGAGGAACGCGTGGCCGCCGCGCTCGGCGCCGACCTGCGCGCGAGCTCCGAGCGCTTCCACCCGTCGGCACGCTCGCTCGTCAAGCGGCTGCTCGAGTTCCCCGGCGAGGTGGAGGAGGCCGCCGCGCGGCGCGCCCCGCACCGGATGACCACCTACGCGCTCGAGACGGCGCGGGAGTTCTCGGCCTTCTACCGCGACTGCCGCGTGGTGGGCGCGGCCGAGGAGGGCGGCGACGAGGACGTGCGGATCGCGATCTGCGTGCTCGCGCGCGACGTGCTGGCGCGCACCCTCGACCTGCTCGGGGTCGAGGCGCCCGAGTCCATGTAGGCGCGGATCAGATCTCGTTGAAGAAGTTGATGCCCAGGTCGTCCATGACCTGGAGCGCCTCGGAGTTGAGCTGGGTCAGCTCGTTCGTGTAGAGCAGCACGCCCATCACCACGAGCACGACGCCGGAGATCACGGTTATCGCGCGGAAGTGGTCCCGGAAGAAGCGAAAGAGGCCGGAGAAGGTGGAGAAGGCGAGCGCGCTGAGGATGAACGGCACGGCCAGGCCGAGCGCATAGAACGCGAGCAGCACCCCGCCTCTCCCGACGGTGGACTCGGTGGAGGCGGCGGTGAGGATCGCGCCGAGCGTGGGCCCCGTGCAGGGCAGCCAGGCGACCGCGAAGGCGAGACCCGCCACGATCGGGCCGCCCGTCTGGGCGCGGCGCATCAGCTGCTCGGGGCGCCACTCCCGGTTCAGCAGCGGGAGGAAGAGCGTGGAGATGAACAGCACGCCCATCAGCGCGATGACGATCCCGGCGATCTCGCGCAGCAGCGCGCGGTTGTCGTTCAGGGTCTGGCCGAGGCCGGTGGCCGTCATGCCGAGGGCCACGAACATCGCGGTGAAGGCGAGGCAGAAGAGCAGCGCGGGCGCGAGCACCTTCGCCCTCCCGCGGCCCTCCTGGATGTCGGCGAACGAGACCCCCGAGATCGTGGACAGGTAGCCCGGCACCAGCGGCAGGACGCACGGCGAGATGAAGGAGATGAAGCCGACCGCGAAGGCGGCGAACACGGTGGCGTCGATGTCGGTGGCGGCGATCATCGGCTCAGAGGTCGTAGCGCTCGAGGTCGGCGTCGAGCCGGGCGGTGTCCGAGCCGGCCACGGCCGTGTCGCCGCGGCTGGCCCGGCCGTTCGTGCCGCCGCCTCCTCGCCAGCGCGCGAGGGCGACGCCGATGCCGCCGAGCGCCGCCAGGATCGCGAGCGCGGGGATCGCGTACACGAGCACGTCGCCGAGGTCGTCCTCGCCGCTCTCGTCGCCCGGCAGCGCGAGCACGCCCTCGCCGAACTGGGCCACCAGCGCCCGCTTGATCTCCTCCTTCGAGCGGCAGTCGGCGATCTGCTCCTCGATGAATGCGCGCTGCTGCTGGGCCTGGGGCGCCTCGCTGGCGAGGCCGAGCGGGGTGCCGCAGATCGGGCACATCACCTCGTCCTCGATGTCGCCCAGGCTGGTCTGAGGGCAGTCCTGCGCGAGGGCCTGCGCGGGCGCGAGCAATGCCAGCGCTGCGAGTGCGAGGACCGCCGCCCGGGTCACGCCTGTTCCCGCAACAGCGGGGCCACGCGCTCGCGCATGAACTCGGCGTCCACGGGACCGCGCTCGATGGCGGCGATGCGGCCCTCGCGGTCGATCACGAAGGTTTCGGGAAAGCCGAGGATGCCGAAGCTCTCGCGCGTGGAGCCCTCGCCGTCGCGAAGCATCGGGTACTCGAGGCCGTACTCGTCCACGAAGGCCCGCGCGCGGCCGATCTCGTCGAAGGCGTCCACGCCGAGCACGGTGGCGTCCTGGTTCTCGAGGCGCTCGTGCCAGCGCTGGAGCAGCGGCGACTCGTCGCGGCAGGGCTCGCACCAGGAGGCCCAGAAGTTGAGCACCACGACCTGTCCGCGGTAGTCGTCGAGCGACTCGACCCCCGTGCCGGACAGCCGCGGCAGCTCGAGCCGCGGCGCCTGCTCGCGCTCCCCCTGCTCGAGCGCCTCCTCGATCCCGCGATCCGGCTCGTTGCTGGCGAGGCCGTAGGCAAGCAGCGCGACGAGGGCCACCACGACGCCGATGACCGCGACCGGAACGGGTGCGAGAAGCCTCCGCATAGGGGGTGACGAAGACTAGATGGAGCCCGCCGGCCGGCTTCAGAGCGGGCAACGGGGCTCGAACCCGTGCTTTGAGCTTGGGAAGCTCACGTGCTACCACTGACACTATGCCCGCGGACCGCCAAGGCTAGCGGCGCGGGCCCCTACTCGTCGCCCGGATCCTCCGGGATGACCTCGACCACCCGGAACCGCGGATCGAGCCTCACCTCGACCTGATCCCGCCCCATCCGCACCCCGACCTCGATCTCCCGGCTGGGGTCGCGCTCCACGCCCACCACCCGCGCGGGTCCGATGTGCCGGTACGCGGCCTCGATCGCCCGGGCGCGGTCCCTTCCCCGCAGCTCGTCGGGCGCCGGCGTGCCCGCCGGGCCGAACTCCTCGTCGAAGTCGCGCAGATGAAGCTCGTCGTCGATCGTGACCTGGACCAGCGAGCCGTCGGGACGCCTGACGTCCACCTCCCAGTTGTCGCCCTCGCGGCGCGGGGCCTGTGCCTCCCCGACACCCACCCAGCTCAGGGCGGCCGTCCTGGCGTCCGCGGCGGTGTATCCGTCGTCGTCGTCCCGGACGAGCTGGATCACGGCCGAGGCGACTAGCAGCGCGACGATGAGGGCGATCATGCTCTTGCGGAACACGTGAACGACTCTCTCATCGGCGCGCGAGCGGGGCAAGCCGCGCGTGCCGCTCAGGTCAGCAGCGTCACCATTCCGGCGAGGATGAAGGCGCCGGCCCAGAACTGGTCGGAGTTGATCCACGCCCGCCGCAGGAACGTCAGGCCGAGCTTCTCGTAGACGAGGAGCGCCACCACGGCCATCACGGCGAGCATCGCGCCCACGTGCACGGTGATGGCCACCACCGCCTCGCCCACGTCCATCGTGGCCGCCGGGTGGTCGTGCGCATGGCCGGCGTGCGCCTGCGCGGCGTCGGCCCCTCCGCTCCCGAGCAGCACGGGCGCCACCATCAGCCCGGCGCCGTGGGCGCTCGACATCAGGAACGACCACCAGGTCAGCTCGCCGCGGCTCACCCGCATGGTGGTCCAGCGGGGGTGGGCCCGGGGCTTCACGAAGCGGAAGACGCCGAAGCCGATCAGCGCGGCCGCGGCTCCCAGATGGAGGGGCCGCGGGTCGGCCAGCGCGCCCAGGCCGACCACGAGCGCGGCGACCAGGGCGATCGCCAGCTCGTGGCCGGCCGCGATGGGCGGCAGCGCCCGGAGCACCGAGCGCCGGTCACGGTCCTGCATCCCGAGCCCGACCGCGAACAGCCAGCCCATCGCGGGGTTGAGCCCGTGATAGGCGCCGAGCAGCGCGACGGTTACGAGAGGCAGGGTCTCCACGTCAGCCTGCGTTGGGGAAGCAGTAGGAGTCCGACGAGGCGTCCCCGCCCTGGAGGCGCACCTGGTGGGGCCGCTCGCCCTCGGGGAACTCGACGAACAGCTCCGGGTCGAACGCCAGCGAGCCGTCCTCGCCGGCATCGAGCTTGACGAGCCAGCCCTTGATCCCGTCGGGGTAGAACTGCTCGTCCCAGGAGCGGTAGAGCGAGTTGGTCAGGTAGACGCGCCGGCCGTCCCGGCTCGCCTCGACCATCTGCGGGCCGCCGTTCACCGGCCCCGCGGCGGGGTGTGGCGCACGGCCGACGATGCCGCCGATCCGCACCGAGCCGGTCTCGCGCGGCCGGCGCGGGTCGCTCACGTCGTAGCGCTTCAGCTCGCCGGTGCCCCAGCAGGACACGTAGAGCGACCGGTCGTCCACGGTCAGCGCGATGTCGGTGATGAGCGGCGGGACGGCGCCGAACGGCTTGAGCGCATCGGGGAGCTGGTCCTCCTCGGCCGGCTCGGCGGGGATCGAGATGACCTTCTCGGCGGCGAAGCTGCCGTCGGGCTGGCGCTCCCACAGGAAAATCGAGGCCGACAGGTCCGCCGTCGAGACCACGGTGCCCACGAAGCCGTACGCCTTGTCGGGGTCGTGCGCGGGCCGAAGCTCGAGCGCCATCTGGTGCTCGGCCCCCAGGTCGATCTCCTGCAGGTGGCGGCGCCGCTTCATGTCCCAGACGTGCAGCCGGTGGCCGTACTTGTTCGCGAGCAGCAGCTCGGGGTTCACGCCGTCCTCGACCATCTTGGGCGTGCCCCACTCGCTGGTGATCACCCGGTCGTAGCCGAGATGCCACCAGAAGTCGTAGGCCAGCTCCTGGGGGCCGCGGTCGCGCTCCCAGGCGCCCTTCACCTCGAACGTGTCGTGGTCCAGCACGAAAATGCCGCCCGGGCCGTCGCCGTCGGGGTTTCCGAGCGCGTTCACGTAGATCCCGTCGGGCCCGCAGTGCACGGTGTGGATGCGGCTGTAGCCGGTGCGGCTGGCGATCTCCTCGGCCTCGATCGTCTTGACGATCCGCGGTGTGAGCGGGTCGTCCCCGGTGTCGAGCACGTGCAGGCGGGAGGAGCGCAGCCCCGGGACCACGAGATAGCGCCGCTCCACGTGGGGATGGGGCATCCAGGGGCACAGCGCGGACGAGCAGGCGTTCCAGCCGAAGTGGTGGAGCTCATCGCCCACGTTGGGCATCTCGACACGGCCGACGATCTGGCCGTATGAGGCCGAGCCCTGCTCGAGGTCCAGGACCCCCAGCGCGTCGGGAGGCGAATCGCCGTTCTGGCCGACGCCGATCGTGGCGACGTAGGCCAGCCGTTCCGGAGCCGCCGTGGCGGCCTCCGTCGCGGTGGCGTAGAAGGTGGGATCGGGGGTGAAACGCGTCATGCGGCTCCTCTTGGGTTGAAGGCCCGCTTATTCTTGCGCGACTCGTGACGGAGCTTCGGCCGGGGCCACCGCGGCGGCGAGGGCGGCGGCTACTCCCTCAGGCCCGCGGCGTCGAACGCCTGCTCGCGGTCGCCGAATCTGCCAGCGCACCGCCTTGCCGTCGCGCATGGTGAAGACGTGGACGGGGTGCAGCTCGACGTCGAGGCCTGTGTGCCGCGCCCTGCCGCCGAAGGTGAGCGGCACGATGAGGCAGTCCTCGCTGGCCTCGAGGTACTCGTCGATCCGCAGCCACATGGCCTCGAGCACCTCCATCTGGTTGGCGACGAAGGCGATAGCGCCGTCGTGGCCCTGCCACCGTCCTTCGGTGAAGGCCCCGGACTCGGACTCGAGCACCACCCAGGGGTCGAAGGCATCCTCGACGTGTCGCTGCCACGCGTCGAGGTCGCCCGTCCGGTAGGTCTCGTTGATCGCGGCAAGCCCCCGTTGCACGATCGTGAGATTCTGCTCCGACATGCGCGGGCAGTATGTCGCGAAGCGATCGGACGTGAGTCAGGCGGCCCGTTGCTTGGGCGGCCGGAGGCCCCCAAACGAGAACACCATGGCGCCGTCCTCGATCGCTCCGTACCTCAGGGTCACGATGTCGCGAGCGTAGTTCTGGTAGAGCCGCCATGGGGCCTTCGATCCCTGTCTCGGGAACTTGTCGATCGCGCGCAGCACGTAGCCGGAGGTGAAGTCGATGAACGGCACGTCGGTTACCGAGGGGTCGCGGTTCACCGGCGTGGCCTGGCGGTAGCCGTGCTCGTCCATGTGCTTCAGCAGGCGGCAGACGTATTCACAGGTCAGGTCGCACTTGAGCGTCCACGAGGCGTTCGTATAGCCCAGCGCGATCGCCAGGTTCGGCACGCCCCCGAGCATCATCCCCTTATAGGCCATCGTCTTCGGGATCTCCACGTCCTGCCCGTCGACGGAGAGCTCCATGCCCCCCAGCGGCACCAGGTTCAGGCCGGTCGCGGTAACGATCAGGTCGGCCTCGAGCTCGGCGCCGGACGCCAGCCGGAGGCCGGTCTCGGTGAACGTCTCGATCTGGTCGGTGACCACGGACGCCCCGCCCGCGCCGATCGCCTCGAAGAGATCGCCGTCGGGCACAAGGCACATTCGCTGGTCCCACGGGTTGTAGCGGGGCTTGAAGTGGGTGTCGATGTCGTAGCCGGGCGGGAGCCTGCTCTCGAGGCCCTTGCGGATCAGCGCCTTCATGGCCGCCGGCCTGCGCCGGCTCAGCTGGAAGACCAGCATCGTGATCAGCACGTTCTTCCAGCGCACGATCGAGTAGGCCAGCTTCGCCGGCAGCACGCGGCGCGCGAGGTTCGCGATCCCGTCCTCGGCCGGCAGCGACAGGACGTAGCTCGGCGAGCGCTGGAGCATCGTCACGTGAGCCGCGGTCTCCGCCATCGCCGGGACGAGCGTCACGGCGGTCGCCCCGCTCCCGATCACCACCACGCGCTTGCCGGCGTAGTCGACGTCGTCGGACCAGAACTGGGGGTGCACGATCCGCCCACCGAACCGCCGGGTGCCGGGAAAGTCCGGCGTGTAGCCCTCGTCGTAGCGGTAGTAGCCGCTGCACATGAACAGGAAGTGGCAGGTGAGGCGCACGGTCTCGTTCGTGTCGGTGCGCTGCGCCTCGACCGTCCAGCGCGCCTCGGCCGTCGACCACTCGGCGCGGACGACACGGTGGTTGAAGCGGATCTTCCGGTCCACCCCGTAGTCGCTCGCCGTCCGCTTCACGTAGCTCAGGATCGACGGACCGTCCGCGATCGCCTTGGCCTCCGACCAGGGCCGGAAGGCATAGCCGAGCGTGTACATGTCGGAGTCCGAGCGGATGCCCGGATACCGGAACAGGTCCCAGGTCCCGCCGATCGCTTCGCGCGCCTCGAGGATCGCGTAGCGCTTGCCGGGGAAGCGCGTCTCGAGGTGGCAGCCGGCACCGACGCCGGACAGCCCGGCCCCCACGATCAGGACGTTGAAGTGCTCGTGCGCCATCGCTACTCGTCGGCGGGGTCCTCGACCTCGATCTCGGTCACGTTCAGGGAGTCGTCCAGCTCGGGAAGCCCATCCTGGCACCACCCCATGAGATCCGCCACAGCATCCCGCCGCCAGAGCCCCCATCATTCGGCGTGGTGACGACGCGCCGCGAGATCCGCTCCTGGCTGATGGACATGGACGGAGTGCTCGTGCGCGAGCAGCACCCGATCCCGGGCGCGGGCGAGTTCCTCCGCAGGCTCCAGGAGCTGGGCACGCCCTTCCTGCTGCTCACCAACAACTCGATGTACACGCGCCGCGACCTGGCCGCCCGGCTGCGACGGAGCGGGCTCGAGGTGCCGGAGGAGTCGATCTGGACCTCGGCGCTCGCAACCGCCGGCTTCCTGGAGGACCAGCGCCCCGGCGGATCGGCGTTCGCGGTCGGCGAGGTGGGCCTCACCACCGCGCTGCACGAGAGCGGCTACACGCTCACCGACAGCGAGCCCGACTACGTCGTGCTCGGCGAGACCCGCACCTACAGCTTCGAGCGCATCACCCGGGCGATCCAGCTCGTCGCAGAGGGCGCCCGGTTCATCGCCACGAACCCGGACAACGTCGGCCCGTCGCCGGACGGCCCGCTTCCCGCCACCGGCTCGGTCGCCGCGCTGGTCAGCCGCGCCACCGGCGTCGCCCCCTACTACGTGGGCAAGCCGAACCCCTTGATGATGCGTTCGGCGCTCAACGCGATCGACGCCCACTCCGAGCACACCGCAATGATCGGCGATCGCATGGACACCGACATCGTGGCCGGCCTGGAGGCGGGCCTCGAGACGGTCCTCGTGCTGACCGGCGTCACCTCGAAGGCCGACGTGGAGCGCCACCCGTACCTCCCGTCGCGGATCGTGGAGTCCATCGCCGAGCTCGTGCCCGAGCTGGGGTAGCTATCGTCGCGCCACCATGCGCAAGTCCCTCGTGCTCCTCGGCGGCCTCGTGCTGCTCGCAGCTGTTCCGGTGGCCGTTCTTGCCGCGAGCGGGGTGTTCGGGAGCGCCCTCGAGCGCCAGTCGGCGAGGTGGACGAACACGTCGGCGACCACGTCGAGCACGAACTGGCGCAACGTGCCGAGGCTGTCGCTCACCCGGTGCACGGTCAACCAGGTGACAGCGGAGCTCAGCGTGACCGTTCGCGGTGCCCCGGTCGCTTTCCGGGTAATCGTCGACGGCGTCCCGGAGGCGCCCATGCGACCGGGATCGGCACGGTTCGTCCCCGACGGCACGGAATCGTTCTCGTACGACTTCGTCGCCCGTACCGCGCCGTTCGAGGCGGACGACACACATCGGTTCAACGTGCAGTGGCGCTCACCTACCGGGACCGCCGTGACGCTGCGGCGCGGGGTTCTCAACCTGCTCTTCGAGCGCGGGAGCCAAGGCTGTTAGGAGCACCGGGCGCCCGGGCTGCAAGGGCGCCTGGCTCCGCGGTCAGCGCCCCCTGAAGCGCGGCTCGCGCTTCGACCACGCGCTCCCCGTCGTCGGGCTCGCGCAGGTCGGCCCCCACGGCGAGGCACTCGCCGCCGAGCGCGCGAAGTCATACCCCTAGGGGGTATGCTAGGCTGCCACGGAGATGGAAGCCGCCACCCATCATCACCATGCGATGCCCACATCGGGTCGCGCCCTCACCGGCGTGGCCCTCTCGGCCACCCTGCACTGCCTGACCGGCTGCGCGATCGGCGAGGTGGCCGGCGTGGCGATCGGCACGGCGCTCGGCTGGTCCGACCTGGCCACGATCGCGCTCGCGATCGGGCTCGCCTTCCTCTTCGGCTACACGCTCACGAGCCTCCCGCTCCTGCGCGCGGGCTTCGCGCTCGCCACGGTGGTGCCGATCGCGTTCGCCTCGGACACGCTCTCGATCGCGGTGATGGAGGTCGTGGACAACGCGATCCTGCTGATCATCCCCGGCGCCATGGACGCCGGCCTGGGCGACGTCCTGTTCTGGGGCAGCCTCTCGATCGCGCTGGTGATAGCGGGGGCCTTCGCCCTCCCGGTCAACCGCTGGCTGATCGCGCGCGGCAAGGGCCACGCCGTGGTGCACGAGACCGGCGTGCACGGGGGCCCGTCGCCGCGGCTGATCGGGGCGATCGCAATCGCGGCCGCGATCTTCGGCACGGTGGTGCTGCTGGCGGAGGCGTTCTCGGGCTAGTACACGCGTCCTCAAGTACGCATGTACTAGAGGTAAGGTGCAGGCCTCCGCCCCCAGGAACGGAGTCCGAACCATGAGCAAGCAGGTCGCGGGGGTTGTCGACCGGCGTCTGGCGAAGGCGCTGTCGCATCCCCTCCGGGCGCACGTGCTGACGATCTTGAACGAGCGCGTCGCGAGCCCGAACCAGATCGCGAACGAGCTCGAGGAGCCGCTCGGCAACGTCAGCTACCACGTGAAGACGCTGGCCGAGATGGGGTGCATCGAGCTGGTCACCACCGAGCCACGGCGCGGGGCGATCGAGCACTTCTACCGCGCCAAGGTACGTCCCTTCTTCACCGACAAGGACTGGAAGCGCCTGCCCCCGTCGGCGCGGCAGGGGATCTCCGACGCCACGCTGCAGCTGATCTGGGAGGACACCTCGGACGCCCTCGACGCGGGCACCTTCGACGGGCGCACCGATCGCCACCTCAGCCGCAGCCGGCTGGCCTTGGACCAGACGGGCTGGGAGCAGGTGAACGAGCTGCTGGTCGACACGATCAACCGCGTCGCGGAGATCGAGGCCGAGTGCGCGGAGCGGCGCACCGGCGACGGCGAGGCCGGATTAATCACCAAGATGGTGCTGATGCACTTCGAGTCCTCGAAGAAGACCCGCTGAGGCGTGCCCTACGGGTAGAGCGGCGTGGCGAGGAAGCGGTCGCGCGCCAGGAACCAGGCCGTCTTCTTCTCGCCCTCGTACGTCAGCAGGCCCTTCTGATGGCGCGTGTTGGGCTCGAACTGGGGCGGCCGCCGCCCGGCCCCGCCACCCCAGCCCGGGAAGATCTCGAACTCCCGCAGCGTCCAGTAGATCGAGCCCGAGATCGGGGCGGCGTCGGCCACGTCCAGCGTGCGCTGCAGGTGGAAGCGCTGGAACTCGTAGCTGCCCTTCAGGTCCGCGGGCGCGTCCGCCAGCTCGGGGCGGGCCTCCGCGCCGAACTCGGTCATCACGAGCGCCAGCTGCGGGTACAGGTCGCGCATCTCCTGGAGGTAGAGCGCCAGGTCGTCGAAGTTCGCGACCCAGCGGTACCAGCCGAAGTACTGGTTGATCCCGAGCATGTCGAAGTCGTGGTAGGTGAACTGCTCGGGGTGGTGGGGGAGCCCGTTGATGTCGACCGAGATCGGCAGCGTCGGGTCCAGCTCGCGAGCCTCGCGCTGCGCGACCGCGAGGTACCGGCGGGTGACCCCGGGCCGCGCGTCGGGACGCGACCACAGCTCGTTCGCGACCGAGTGCGTGATCACCGACGCATGGCTGCGGGCGGCGATCACGGTGCGGCGCACCGTCTCCCAGGCTCGCTTGCGCTGGCTGTCGAGGCGCAGGATGTTGTCCCGGCGGTCACGCTGCCAGATGGGCGCCTGGTTCCAGACCATGATGCCGGCGCGGTCGAGCCGCGAGAGCAGGTCCTCGTTCAGCACGTAGTGCGAGCGCGTCACGTTGGCGCCCAGCTCCTCGAGGTCGGCCACGATACGCGCGTTGTCCGCCCGCGTGAGCGCCGCGCCGCGGCCCGGCATGTCCTCGTGGATCGACGCCCCCGCCAGCTTGATCAGGCGGTTGTTGAGATAGAGCTGTCCGCCCTTCACCTCGACCGAGCGGAGCCCCACCCGGCGCCGCTCGACCTGCTGGATCCGCCCGCGGTCGCGCAACGTGATCCGCGCCGAGTAGAGGCTGGGCTCCTCGGGCCGCCACAGCTGCGGGGCGGGCACGGGGGTGGAGACCCGGACCCTGCGCCGCTCGCCCATCTGGCGCGGTAGGCGGAAGATCCTGCGCGTGCGCCGGCCGCCGGGCGCGCGGAGCTCCACCTCGAGCGTGGGCTCGATCGGGCGATCGCCGCTTCGCTGCAGCACGCCGTCCACCAGGAACTCGGCGCGGCAGCCGCTCGCCGGCCCGGTGCAGGTGACGTCGGACATCGTCCCGAGGTCGTGCAGGTGCGCCGGTCCCGCCGGGATCAGGTGCACCGGGCGGACGATGCCGCCCCAGTTCCACCAGCCCTCGGGCAGGCGCGGGTCCTTGCGGCTGTCCACCACCACGACCAGCTGGTTCGGGCGTCCCGGCCGCAGGCCGCGCGCGTCGAACGTGAAGGGGGTGTATGGATCGGTGTTGCGGCCGAGCCGGCGGCCGTTCAGCAGCACCGTCGAGCCGCGCCGCACGCTGTCGAAGCGAATCAGCCACCGGAAGCCCTCCGGCGTGCTGGGGCCCGTGAAGCGCAGCCGGTAGCGGCGCACGGCTCCCGCGTACTCCGAGGCGACCGCCCTCGGGTTGAAGACGCTCGGGACCGTCACGGCCGTCCACGGGCGCGGAGCCTGGCTCGACCGCACGCGAGGGAAGCGAGCGGCGGTCGCCGGCGGCGCGCCCGGCACGCCCTCGGGCTGGCCCTCGAACGGCGGTGGCGGCTGCGGCGGGGCGGGCGCGGCGGCCTGTGCGCGCATCTCCCAGCCGCTCGAAAGAGTCTGGGCGCGGGGGAGCTCGGCCGCCATGGCGGCGGCCGGGGGCAGCGTCGCCGCGAAGGCGACGGCGATCGCGAGCGCGCGAACCGTCCACGCGGACGCGAGTCCTGTGCGGGCGAGAGCCCTCCTCACGCGCCCCTCACCGTAGCCGGATTGCCATACAGTGTCCGAACCCGGGCTACCTGCCACAGTTTCGCCGGTGCCAATCGCCGCGGGTGTCGACTTCCTCCAGGAGCCGGTCGCGGTCTTCGGCGTGCTGCTCATGGCCGGCGCGCTCGTGTCCGGCCTGGCCCAGCGAAGCTTCCTGTCGCTCACCGCCGCGTTCGTGGTCGCGGGCTTCATCCTCGGCGATGGCGGCCTCGAGGTGCTCGACCTCGATCCCACGTCGGGCTTCGTTCAGGGGCTGGCCGTGATCGCGCTCGTGCTGATCCTCTTCCGGGACGGCCTCGAGGTGGAGGAGGAGATGCTGCAGAAGGCATGGCACCTGCCCCTCCGGAGCCTCGTCCTCGCCATGCCGATCACGGCGGGGCTGATCGCGCTCCTCACGCACGCTCTCACGGACCTGGGCTGGACGGAGTCCTTCCTGGTCGGAGCTTTGCTCTCACCCACTGACCCGGTGCTCTCCTCCACCGTCGTGACGAACCCGCGCGTGCCGCGGCTCATCCGTCACTCCCTGAACCTCGAGTCCGGCCTGAACGACGGTCTGGCCCTGCCCGCGGTGCTCGCGCTGACCGCGGCGGCCGGGGCCAGCGAGGACTTCGTGTGGTGGGAGTTCGTGCTCCAGGACGTGGGCGTGGGGCTCGCCACCGGCCTGGCCGTGGCGTTCGTGGCGGCGCGCCTGATGCCGCGCGACAAGCAGCTGTCGGGAGGTCCGAGCGCACACCAGAAGTCGATGTACGCGCTGGGCGTGGCGTTCGCGGCCTACGGCGCGGCGGTGCTCCCGCCGGCGGGCAACGGCTTCATCTCCGTGTTCGTGTGCGCCATCGCCTTCGGCATCTGGCGCCCGGACATCCGGGAGTGCTTCGAGGTCCGCGCCGAGGACATCCTGGAGGTGGTCAAGCTGGGCGTGTTCCTCGTGTTCGGAGCGATCCTGACCTTCGACATCCTGTTCGAGGACGGCTGGGCGGCCGTGGCGATCGCGGCCTTCACGCTGCTCGTCGCCCGGCCCGTGGCCCTCTTCACGGCGCTCGCCGGCAGCCGGCAGGTGGACACCGCCGCCAAGGCATTCATGGCGTGGTTCGGCCCGAAGGGGGTGGCCACGATGACGTTCGCGCTGTTCGTGCTCGGCGCGGCCGTGCCGGACGCCCAGCGGATCGCCGGCATCGCCGCGCTGGCGGTGTTCATCTCGATCATCGCCCACGGGCTCACGGACCATCCGGGCGCCGAGTGGATAGCGCGGCGCGCCGAGCGGGAGCCGGAGGCCGCGCGGGCATAAGATCCAGGGTCATGGACACCTGGGACGTCGCCACCCTGCAGGTCCAGCCGCGCCAGCCTGAGGTGCTTCGCTCGGACGAGGAGACCCGCGTGATCGCGATCAACCTCCCGGGCGGCGAGCGGCTGCAGGAGCACCAGGTGCACGAGCGCGCCTGGCTCATGGTGGCCGCCGGCGAGATCGAGGTGGAGCAGGGCGGGCAGACGGTCACCGGCGGCCCAGGCTTCCTGGCCCACTTCGAGCCCGCGGAGCGCCACGAGGTGAGGGCCACGAGCGACGCGCGCCTGATCCTGCTGCTGTCGCCCTGGCCCGGGGACGGGCATCCGAGTCGCCGCGACTGACGCCTGCCAGAATCCGAGGCGTATGAACCCGGCCCGCAAGCGGAAGCTCCGGCTCGTGGTGGCGCTCGGCGCCGCCCTCTGCCTCGCCGGGTTGCTCGTGTACACCAGCTTCAGCGCCTCGTCGGAGGCGGCCCAGCCGTCGGAGCTCCGCGAGGGCCAGGCGTACGACCTGACCGGGAAGGTTGTGGCCGGCTCGATCGCGCGGAACGGCGACGAGCTCCGCTTCAGGATCCGCGACCGCGACGGTGCCGCCTCGGTGCCGGTGGTCTACACCGGCGTCGTCCCAGACCCGTTCCGGGAGGGCCGCGAGGTGATCATCTCGGGAGAGCTGACAAGGGGCACGTTCGTCGCGGAGCGCGACTCGCTCGTCACCAAGTGCCCCTCGAAGTTCACCGAGGACAAGCAGAGCTCCTAGCGTGGCCGGCGTAGGCTCCGCCTGCCTCACGATCGGCCTCCTCACCGCTCTGTACGCGGCCGGCGCATCCGTGTACGGCGCGGTCAGCGGGCGGCGTCAGTGGGTCACGTCCGGCCGGCGGGCGATCTACTGCGTGGCGGCGCTCTGCGTGGCCGCCTTCGCGATCCTCGAGGCGGCGTTCCTGCGCTCGGACTTCTCGTACAAGCTGGTCGCCGAGGGCTCGTCGACTGACACGCCGGCCTTCTACAAGGTCACCGCCGTGTGGGCCACCCAGGACGGCTCGCTCCTCCTGTGGGCGACGCTGCTGTCCCTGTTCGCGAGCGCGGTGCTGTTCCTGACCCGGCGGTCGCTGCGAGATATCGCGCCGTGGGCGACCGCGGTGCTCGCGTGCGTGGCCGGCTTCTTCCTGTTCCTGATGATCGGCTGGGAGAACCCGTTCGACACGCTGGCGGTGGCGCCGCAGGAGGGGGCCGGGCTGAACCCGCTGCTGCGCCACCCGGCGATGATGATCCACCCGCCGATGCTCTACACGGGCTACGTCGGCTTCTCGATCCCGTTCGCCTTCGCGATCGGCGCCCTGGTGGCACGCCGCCCAGGCGCCGACTGGATCCGCGCCACGCGCCGCTTCGCCCTGATCGCCTGGACCTTCCTCGGGACCGGGATCCTGCTGGGCGCGCTGTGGTCCTACTCGGAGCTCGGCTGGGGCGGCTACTGGGCGTGGGACCCGGTGGAGAACGCGTCGCTCATGCCGTGGCTGGTGGGCACCGCGTACCTGCACTCGATGATGGTGCAGGAGAAGCGGGGGATGCTGAAGGTTTGGAACGTCTCGCTGATCTGCGCGACCTTCACGCTCGCCCTGCTCGGCACGTTCCTGGTGCGGAGCGGCATCCTCGACTCGATCCACGCCTTCGGCGCCTCCACCATCGGCGTGCAGATGCTGGTCTTCATCGCCTGCGTGATCGCGCTGTCGGCGGGGCTGATCCTGGCCCGGCTGCCCGACCTGCGCTCGGAGGCCCGGCTCGACTCGCTGCTGTCGCGCGAGGCCTTTTTCCTGCTCAACAACCTGGTGCTGGTGGCGCTCTGCCTCGTGGTGCTGTGGGGCACCTTCTTCCCGCTGATCTCGGAGGCCCTGACGGGCACCGAGGAGACGGTGGGGCCCCCGTGGTTCAACCGGATCGTGACGCCGCTGGCGCTCGTGCTGGTGCTGCTCACGGGCATCGGGCCGGTGCTGGCGTGGCGGCGGGTGACTCCGCGGCGGCTGCTCCACATACTCGCGTTTCCCGCCGCCATCACCCTCCTCGCGCTGGCGGCGATGCTGGCGCTTACAGAAGCAATAGAGAGTGTGCCTTCACTGGTCATGTTCTCCTTCGTTGCCTTCGTTCTGGCGGTGGTGGGCCAGGAGTTCGTGCGTGGGGGCGCCGCGCGGCGGGTGATGACCGGGGAGTCCTGGCCGCGTGCGCTTGTCCGTCTCACCGGCCGGAACCGGCGCCGCTACGGGGGCTATCTGGTGCACGCGGGGATCGCGGTCCTGTTCCTGGGCGTCGCGGCCTCCTCGGCGTTCATCGAGCAGCGCGACGTGCGCCTGTCACCGGGGGAAAGCGTGCGCGTGTCCGACTACGAGGTGACCTACCGCGAGGCCACCGCCCGGCTCGGCGGGGACGGCGGCGGCACCGGCGCGCCGATCTCGTTCGGGGCGGTGCTTGACGTGCGCCGCGGCGACCAGTCGTTCACGCTGCACCCGTCGCGCAACTACTACTCCACCGCCGATCCCTCCGAGGGCGCGATCTCGCGCTTCTTCGAGGGGGAGGCGACCAGCGAGGTCGACGTGCGCTGGGGCCTGCGGCGCGACCTCTGGCTCGCGGTGCGCCCCGACCTGATCTCGCTGGAGGAGCCGATCGCCCGTGCGGACCGCCGCTTCTCGGACTCGCCGGGCCAGGTGCAGGCGTTCGTGATCCGCACGCTCGCCGAGCTCTACCGGGACGATCCTCCGCCGGCCGCCTTCCGGGCGATCGTGTCGCCGCTGGTGGCCTGGATCTGGATCGGCGGCGCGATCGCCGTGCTGGGCGCGCTCGTGGCCGCCTGGCCGTCGCCGGAGGCGCGGCTGCGCCGCGTGCGCTCGCTGTACGCGGCCCGCGTGGGCCGCGAGCTCACACGCGCCTGACGTTGACCCCGTCATACGCGGCTAACGTCAGTCGCATGGAGTACGGGCTCGCCCTGATCGTGCTGGCCGCCCTGGTCGCTGTCGTCCTGATCCGGCCGCTGAGCCGTGGGGCGGGGGCGGAGCGCCACGATCAAACGCTCATCGAAGAGCTCCGTGCCGCCAAGGAGGCCAAGTACCGCGAGATCCGCGACGCCGAGCTCGACCACCGGATGGGCAAGGTGTCGCGGGAGGACTGGCGCGCCGTCGACCGCGACCTGCGTGAGGAGGCGATCGAGATCCTGCGCGAGCTGGACAGGCTCGAGGGGACTTCACCCGAACAGGAAACGCGCGCCCCCAGCTAAGCTTCCGGGCCGATGGAAGCAATTCTCAGCGGTCTTCAGATCATCTTGTGCGTGGTGGTGATCGCCCTCATACTCATGCACTCGGGCAAGGACTCCGGCCTCTCCGGCGCCTTCGGCGTCGGCACCGGCGCGGGCCCGTTCGGGGGCGGCTCGCTCGTGGAGCGCAACCTGAACCGCTGGACCGTCGCGTTCTCGATCATCTTCGTGGTGAACGTGATCGTGCTGCTGAAGATTTGACCTTGCGGGCCTAGCCCGCGGCGCCCGTGAACCGCACCGCCCTCGCCCGGAGCCCGGGGCACACGACGCCATTTGCGAAGCGGCGGCCGTAGAACTCGCCGTTGCTCGTGAGCTCCTGCCGGGCGGTCAGGTCGGAGGTGCGCGACAGGATGCCGAGCAGGGAGTCGGTCAGGCGGAGGTCCCGGAGCGGACGCGTCACGCGGCCGTCCTCGATCAGGAAGGTGCCGTCCCGGGTGACCGCCGTGATCAGCGTCTCCTTGGGCCGGACCACGTTCGCGTACCAGAGCCGCGTCACGTAGATGCCGCGCTCTACCGGCGCGCACAGCTCGTCGAGGCCGGCGGCTCCGCCGCCGGCCAGCACGAGGTTCACGGGCCTAGGGCCCTGCGGGTGGCCGCCCGGGGCCGTGGCGTGGCCGGTGGTCTCGGCGCCCGCCAGCGCCGCGCTGTGCCGGTCGTGCACCACGGCGCGCGCCACGCCGTCCTGGATCAGCGGCATCGGCGCCTTGGGCACGCCCTCGGCGTCGAAAGCGCGCGGAAGCGTGGCCCTGGCGCGCGGGGAGTCGGCCAGGTTGATCGCCGGCGCGGCGACGGTGTGGCCGAGGCGGCCGGCGAGCGCGCCGTGGCCCTCGGCGTGCGCCAGCCCGTTGAGCGCGGTGGCGCCGAGCAGGTCGAGCAGCCAGCCGGTCGCGTGCGGCTCCATCACCACGGTGTACTCGCCAGGGGGCAGCTCGGCCGGGTCGCCCGGCGCCGCCGCCTTGCCGGCCGCTCGTTCGGCAAGCCGCTCGGGCTGCACCGCGCCGGCGGCCACCGCAGCCCGGGCCGCGTAGCCGGAGCGGCCTCCCGGCGCCATGCAGATGACCTTCATGTAGGCGTCCGTGGTGCGGTCGGTCGCGGACAGGCCTGAGGAGGTCGCCACGGCGCGCTCCTCCTCGCCGGCGCTCCAGATCCCGTGCGCGGACAGGCCCCGGCCCGCGGCGACCGCGAAGACGGAGGAGAGCGCCGCACCTCCCGTCGAGGGGTCGAGCTCGGCCGTGGCCGGATCGTGTCCGTCATGGCCGGGGTTCGGGCGAGCCGAGCCGGGCGGCGCGCCAAACCCCGGGTGCGCCCCCGGCCGCGAGGCTGCCGCGGCCGCCTCGGCGGCGGCTTCGGCGCGGCGCGCGCACGCGGCGAGCGACTCCGTGCCGGCGTCGTTCGTGGCCGCCCGTCCCACGTGCCCGTCTCGCACCACCGCCAGCTCCACCGACACCTCGTCCACCGCCGTCGCCTGGGTCGGCCGGCCGTCCGCGAAGCGCAGCATCAGCGAGCGCTCCCTGATCACCTGCGCCAGCGCGTCGCCTCGCGCCGACGCCACGGCCCGCTGGGCCAGCTCGACGGCGCTCACGCCACGCCGACCTCAACGTCGCGGAAGCGTGCCGGGGCGCAGCCGTGCGAAACCCGCATCACCTGCCCCGGCTCGCCCTTGCCGCAGGTGAGCAGCGACACGAGCCGCCATTCGGACGGCGAGCAGACGGCGTCACAGCCCGCCCAGAACTCCGGCGTCACGCCGGCGTAGCTGGGGTTGCGCAGCAGCCGCCCCCGCTCGCCGCCCGCGATCTCCCAGGCGGCCTCGCCCTCGAACTGGAAGTGCAGCCGCCGGTTGTCGATCGACCAGGAGCGGTTGGTCTCGATCAGCAGGCCGTCGTCGGTGGCGGCGATCAGGTCCTCGAGCGTGCCGGCGTCCCCGGGCTCCAGGTTCACGTTCGTCATCCGCACGATCGGCTGGCGCGCGTGGCCCTCCGCTCGCATGCATCCGCCCGAGCGCTCCAGCCCGATCTCGGCCGCCGTCTCGCGCGAGGACAGGAAGCCCGCGAGCACGCCGGAGCGCACGATCGGGAACGCCCGCCCCTCCACGCCCTCGTCGTCCCACCGGAACGAGCCCAGGCCGCCGGGGCTGCCCGCGTCGGCCGTCACGTTCACTTGCGGCGAGCCGATCCGAAGCGAGCCGATCCCGTCGGCGGGCACGAAGCTGGTGCCGGCGTACGACGCCTCCCGGCCGAGCACCCGGTCGAGCTCCACCGCGTGGCCCAGCGACTCGTGCACCTGGAGGCCGAGCTGCTCGCCGGCCAGCACGAGCGTCCTGCGGCCGGGCGGGCAGGCGGGGGCGCGCAGCAGCGCCACCGCCTCCTCCGACACGCGCGGCGCCGCCCCCGCCAGGTCGAGCGAGAGGAAGTGCTCGTAGCCGGCCTGCGCCACGTGCCCGCCGTGCGACGCCGGGAAGGAACGGGTCTGGCTCTCGTCCGCGTCCACCGCGACCGCGGTGAGACCGCCGCCGCATTCGGTGAGCCGCTGCCGGCAGAGCGCCCCTTCGGTCGACGCGAACAGCTTGTCCACGCGCAGAGCCTCGAAGCCGGCCTGGGTGAGGACCACCTCCGGCTCGGTGCGCAGGCCCGCTTCGGCCGCGACGAGCACGGCGAGCTTTTCCTCGTGCGGCACCGCGAACGGGTCGCGCTCGGCCGGGCTCTCGTAGTGGCCGCGCGCCGGTGGCTCCGGGGCCAGCGGGGCGCCCGGCGCCGGCGGCTGGGCGGCGGCCACGGCGAGCGCCCGGTCGAGCGCGGTCTCGGCATCCGCCTTGCCCGTGCCGCCCGTAGCGGCAAAGCCCCACGCCCCGCCGGCCCGCACGCGCACGCCGATCCCCTCCGTCTCGAGGGAGTCGAGCCGGTCCACCACGCCGTTGCGTGTGGACAGCCGCTCCACGCGCGTGTGGACGAAGCGGGCGTCGGCATACTCGGCGCGCCTCGCGGCGGCGTCCATCAGGTCCTCGAGCAGCTCGCGCACGGGCGCCGCAGGCTAGCGCGAGCCCCGGGTGCGTCGCCGCTCACGCGCGGCGGATCGGCGCCATCTGGGGCACCGGGCCGGTCGTCAGGAAGTCGAGGAGCATCGTGTTGCACAGCGCCGGCTTCTCCACCAGCAGGCCGTGCGAGGTGCCCGGCACGACGGCGAGCTCGGCGTCCGGCACGCCCCGGTAGAGCTCGGCCGCGTGCTCGAGTGATACCTCGTCGTCGTCGCCGATCATCACGAGGGTGCGGCTCCTCACGCCGGCGAGGTCGGAGGGGCTCAGCGTGGGCTCCGACGCGTGCATGCGGGCCATCTTGCCGGGCACGCTCTCGGGGTCCATCCCGTCCGGCGAGTACAAGGCCGAGGGGTGCCAGCCCTCGCGGTGGAAGACGCCGGCCACCAGGACCAGGCGGCGCACGAGGTCCGGTCGCAGCAGCGCCGCGGTCAGCGCGACGATCGCGCCGTCGCTACAGCCCAGCAGGTGGGCCGGCCCGCCCACGATGGTCTCGACGAAGTCGATCATGTCGCGCGCCATCCCCTCGTAGGTGATCGGGCCGTCCACGTCCGGCGTGCGCCCGTGCCCGCGCCGCTCGGGGGTGTAGACGTGGAAGCGGGCGGCCAGGGCGTCGATGTTCGGATCGAAGGCCCTGGCGTCCGCCATTCCGGGATGCATCAGGACGAGCGGATCGCCCTCGCCGCGCTGCTCGTACCAGGTTGCCATCACCCGGTTAGACCCGCGGCAGGGGCGAAGCTCATCGCCCCCCCGGGGGAGGGGTCTGACCCCTTGAGTCGTTCGGACTTAGGTCTGCGAGGGCGCGCCCAGCAGGTTGCGCACCTCGCGCACGGCCACGGGCAGCGTCGTCGTGTCGAACACCCGGCCCACGCGGATCTCCGCCAGCGTCTGGAGGCACCGCTCGGACGCCGGGTTGGCCTCCACCCAGGCCTCCACGCGCTCGCTTGCGCTGCCGGCTGGCGGCGCCTCGCGCAGCACGGCGGCCGTCAGCGCCCTGTGCAGGCCGTACACGTCGTCCCGCAGGGCGGCCCGGGCGAGCGCGCGCCAGCGGTCGTCGCGCGGCAGCGCCACGATGCGATCGCGCAGCCAGTGGAGCTCGAGCCGCTCGCCCAGCTGGAAGTGCACGGCGGCCACCTGCTCCACGTCGAGGCCGGCCTCCTCCGCCACCTCGACGATGTCGAAGGTCGCGAACATCGTGCCCAGGGTTGCTACCCGCAGGGCGAGCGCGGACGGCACTCCCGCCTGCTCGAGCTCCTCGGCGCGCACCGCGAGCGGCTCGAGGTCCGAGGGCCCGAGCAGCCGCGCCACGGCCTCGTACAGAACGGACGCCCCCGGCGCGAAGAAGTGCACGGTGGCGCCGATGTCGAGCGGCCGTTGCCGGTTGCGCAGCAGCCATCGCGAGCCGCGCTCGATCAGCCGCCGCCCCGCCAGCAGCATCTCGATCTGCACGCCGGCCTCCACCTCGTTGTCGAGCATCTCGATCTCGCCCCACTGTGGCCGCATCTCGAAGATGTCGCGCGCGGCCGCGTACGCGCGCGCGATCTCGGACGCCGGCGCGCCGCTCTCCTCGTGCAGCCGGAAGGTGAAGGTGGTACCGCCGCCGTGCAGCACGTTGTTGACCACCTGCGTGGCGATGATCTCGCGCCTCAGCCGGTGGGCGCGCATGAGCTCGCCGAAGCGCTCCGGCAGCGGGTCTGGGAAGTAACGGTCGAGCTCGCCCGACAGGTGGGGATCCTCCGGCACGTCCGAGTCGAGCAGCTCGGCGTAGAGGTCGATCTTGCTGTAGGCGAGCGCCACCGCCAGCTCCGGGCGGGTCAGCCCCTGGTGCGCCCGCTTGCGCTCGGCGAGCTCCTCGGCGCCCGGCAGCGCCTCCAGCTCGCGGTTGAGCCGGCGCGAGGAGTCGAGCCGGTCGAGGAAGCGGGCGTGCACGTCGAGCATCGCGGACGCCTGGGCCTCGGCCAGGCTGAGCGTCTCGGACTGCTCGTAGTTGTTCTTCAGCACCAGCTCCGCCACCGCCGGCGTCATCCCGGCGAGCAGCTCGTTGCGCTGCTTGGGGGTCAGGTCGCCGTCGCTCACCGCGGCGTCCAGCAGGATCTTGATGTTGACCTCGTGGTCCGAGCAGTCCACGCCGGCCGAGTTGTCGATCGCGTCGGTGTTGATCTTGCCGCCGCCGGCCGCGTACTCGATCCGCGCGCGCTGGGTCAGGCCTAGGTTGCCGCCCTCGCCGATCACCCGGCAGCGCAGCTCGCCCGCGTCCACCCGCACGGCGTCGCTCGCCTTGTCGCCCGCCTCGGCGTGGGTCTCGCCGGTCGCCTTCACGTACGTCCCGATCCCGCCGTTCCAGAGCAGGTCCACGGGCGCCCGCAGCAGCGCGCGAATCAGATCGTTCGGCGCGAGCTTCTCGTCCTCCACGTCCAGCGCGGCCCGGGCCTGCTCCGACAGCGGCAGCGACTTCGCGGTGCGGGGCCACACCCCGCCGCCCTCCGAGATCAGCTCCCGGTCGTAGTCGTCCCAGGAGGAGCGGGGGAGCTCGAACAGCCGGTGGCGCTCCTCGAAGCTCGCGGCCGCCTCCGGGTCGGGATCGATGAAGACGTGGCGGTGGTCGAAGGCGGCGACCAGCCGGATGTGCGGCGAGAGCAGCATCCCGTTCCCGAACACGTCGCCCGACATGTCGCCGATGCCGACCACGGTGAAGTCCTCGCTCTGCGCGTCGTGCCCGAGCTCGCGAAAGTGGCGCTTGACCGACTCCCAGGCGCCCCGCGCGGTGATGCCCATCTTCTTGTGGTCGTAGCCCGCCGAGCCGCCCGAGGCGAAGGCGTCGCCGAGCCAGAAGCCGTACTGCGCGGACACCTCGTTGGCCACGTCCGACAGCGCGGCCGTGCCCTTGTCCGCCGCCACCACCAGGTACGGGTCGTCCTCGTCGTAGCGCACCACGTCCGGCGGGGGCGCCACCTCGCCGTCGACGATGTTGTCGGTCAGGTCGAGCAGCCCGCCGATGAAGGTCCGGTAGCAGGCCTCGACCTCGGCGAGCACCTCCTCCCGGTCGCCGCCGGGCGGCGGGCGCTTGACGACGAACCCGCCCTTGGCGCCAACCGGCACGATCACCGCGTTCTTGACCATCTGCGCCTTCATCAGCCCGAGCACCTCGGTGCGGAAGTCCTCGCGCCGGTCGGACCAGCGGATCCCGCCGCGGGCCACTGGGCCGCCGCGCAGGTGGACGCCCTCGGTGCGCGGCGAGTAGACGAAGATCTCGAAGCGCGGGCGCGGCAGCGGCAGCCACGGCAGCCGCGACGGGTCCAGCTTGAACGACAGGCACGGCTTGGGCCCGTCGCCGGCGGGGGGCTGGAAGAAGTTGGTGCGCAGCATCGCTTGCACCACGTCGAGGAAGTTCCGCAGGATGCGGTCCTGGTCCAGGCTCTCGACGGCGTCGATCGCCTCCCCGATCGAGTCCACGAGCTGATCGGCCTCTCCGGCGTCCGCGTGCCCGGGCTCGAAGCGGGCCCTGAACAGGTGCATCAGGAGCCGCGCCACGGGCGCGTTGGTCCCGAGCGCCTGCTCCACGTAGCGGTCGCTGAACGTGGTGCCCGCCTGGCGCAGGTAACGGCCGATCGCGCGCAGCACGGTCGTCTCGTGCCAGGTCAGCCCGGCGCGCAGGACCAGGCGGTTGTAGCCGTCGCTCTCGGCGTCGCCGCGCCAGACGCGGATGAACGACTCCTGGAACGTCTCGCGCAGCAGGTCGGTCTGGAGGTCCTGGTCGCCCCCGTAGGTGAGGCCGAAGTCGTAGATCCAGACGCTCTCGCGCTCGCTCGGCGTGATCTCGTAGGGGCGCTCGTCGGCCACCTCCACGCCCATGTCCTCGAACAGCGGCAGCATCGAGGAGAGCGCCAGCGGCGCGCCCGCGCGGAACACCTTGGCGCGCAGCGCCCCGCGCGGCGCCTCGAGCGGCCGGTAGAGCCGCAGCGCCAGGTCGTCGGGCTGGCGCAGCTCCTCGATCTGGCCGATGTCGGCCAGGGCGGAGCGCGGCACCCAGTCGGCCCGGTACGCGGGCGGGAAGGCGTCGCCGTAGCGGCGGAACAGCATGCCGCCGCGCTCCTCGCCGTGCTCCTCGACGAGCGCCTCCTCGAGGTCGTCCGCCCACGAGCGCGTGGCCGCCACGAGCAGCGTCTCGATCTCCCGCTCGTCGATCCGCGGCAGCTTCCCCGGCTCCGCGTAGACCAGGTAGTGCAGCCGCACCAGCACGGACTCCGAGACGCGCGTGGTGTAGTCGATGCTGGTGGCGCCGGTGGCCCGCCGCAGGATGCCCTCGATGCGGCGCCGGTTCTCCGTGTTGAAGCGGTCGCGCGGGACGAACACGAGGCAGGACAGGAAGCGGTCGAACGTGTCCCGGCGGGCGAACAGGCGCATCCGCTGGCGCTCGCCCAGGTGCAGGATTCCCATCGCGATCCGGAACAGCTCCTCGTTCGAGATCTGGAACAGCTCGTCGCGCGGATAGCCCTCGAGGATCTCGAGCAGCGCCTTCTCGTTGTGGCTCCCCTCGGGGAACGCGGCGCGCTCGAGCACCGCGTCGACCTTACGGCGCAGGATCGGGATCTCGCGCGGGCTGGCGTGGTACGCGGTGTGCGTGTAGAGGCCGAGGAAGCGGCGCTCGCCCACCACCTTCCCCGCGTCGTCGAACTGCTTGATGCCCACGTAGTCGAGGTAGGCGGGGCGGTGCACGGTGGCGCGCGAGTTCGCCTTCGTGAGGTTCAGCAGGTATGGCTCGAGCGCGCGGGCGCGCACGGCGGGCGGCAGCCTGTCGAACCCGCGCGCGCTCGCCTGCCCGCCCGCCTGGCGCAGCACGCCGAGCCCCGAGCCGGGCACCGACACCAGCCGCGGCTCGCCCTCCTCGTCGCGTGAGAGCTCGTAGTCGCGTGCCCCGAGGAAGGTGAAGTTGTGGTCCTCGAGCCAGGCGATGAACGCCCTCACCTCGGGAATGTCGCTGTCGTCGAGCGGCGGCGGGTCCGTGCCCAGCGCGGCCACGACGTCGAGCGCGCGGGCGCGCATCTCGGGCCAGTCCTCCACGGCCGCGCGCACCTCGCCGATTACGCGCAGCACGTGACGCTCGAGCTGGGCGAGCTCGCCGGCGTCGGTATGCCGGGCCACCTCGGCGTGGATCACCGACTCGGCCACCGCGTCCTCCGCCTCCGCGCCGTGCGGGAGCACCTCGACCAGGCGGCCGTCGTCGTCGCGCCGCACCTGGATGACCGGGTGGATGATCAGGTAGACGCCGAAACCGCGCCGGTTCAGCTCCATCGCGACCGAATCGATCAGGAACGGCATGTCGTCGGTCACGATCTCGACCGCCGTGTGGGTCGAGCGCCAGCCGTGCGTCTCGAAGCGCGGGTTGTAGATCCGCACCTTCGGGGTGCCGGGCGTGCGCCGCCGGGCGAGGTCGAAGTGGGCGAGGGCGGCGCCGTAGACGTCCAGCTCGCTGCGGTCGGCGATGTCGTCCGGCGATACCCATCGGTAGTACTGCCGGGCAAACGCCTCCGCCTGTGCCGCCTCGTCGCCGCCGAGGTGCTCCCGGAGGCGGGAGCAGACTGTGTCTAGAAGCGCCTCATCGACATCCTGGACCGTCACGAGCCACGGCCCAGTCTACCCCCGCCTACCAGATGCAGGAGTCGATCAGCTCGGCCACGCGGTCGGCGGGCACCGGCCCGATGCGGAGCGCCCACGCGCGCCCGCCGGCCGGACCGTCAGGAGCTCCGGGCGGACGGCGCAGTACTCGTCGACCTCGGCCCGGAACGCGGCTTCGGCGGCTGTCATGGGCGCACTCTCCTCGCGCGCGGATCAGCGTGCTTGTGAGGGGTGCGTCACAGAAGGCTCTTCGGCCTCCTCGGCCTCCTCGGCCGGGAGGAGCTCGGCCGCCAGGTGGTCCACCTCGTTCTGCGAGGCGCGGAGCAGCGGCCACAGGTCCGGGAGCTGGTCCCGGTCGGCCACGATGCCGAAGTCCACCCGGTCGAGGTAGCTCATCACGGTCATGTTGAGCCCCACGCCGTCCACCACCGCCGAGACCGGGTAGTGCGCCTCGAGCCGGGCGCCGGCGATGAACAGCGGCGAACGCGGGCCCGGCACGTTCGAGACGACCAGGTTGAGCGGCGGCCGCGTGCGGCCCAGGATCCCCACCGTGGTGCGAGCGGCGAGCGCCGCCACGGCCGGCGGCACGAAGGCGGACGCGTCGGTGAGCAGGTCGGCGGGCAACGCGGCATGGTGCTCCTTTGCGCTCCGCAGCAGCTCGTGAGCTCGCTCGAGGCGCCCCACCGGGTCCGCGACGTCGGTGGGGATGGGGACGATCATGGTCGAGATCCGGTTCCCGAAAGTGCCCTGCTCGTCCTCGGCGCGGACCGAGACGGGGACCATCGCGACCAGGGGGTCGTCGGGCAGCTCGTCGCGCTCGAGCAGGAACTCGCGGACGGCGCCGGCGCAGACCGCCACCACCACGTCGTTCACCTTCACCCCCGCGGCGTCCTTGATCGCCTTGACCGTCTCGAGCGAGACCGAGCCGAACGCGAAGCTCCGGTGGGCGGAGATCGGCCCGTTGAAGCAGGTGCGCGGCGGACGGGCGCCGGTCACCTCGAGGATGCCGGGATCCTGCGGCCCGCCGAGCGTGCGGCGGACGCCCGTCATCGCGCGAGAGAGCGTCGGCACGCCCGGGAAGGCGTTGGCGCCGGGCAGCTCGGTGAGGTTCGGGAGCGCGGTCGGCACCGAGCGGATCGCCCTCAGCGGCTGGCGCGCCAGGCCGGCGAGCCCGCGGCCGAGCATCTCGAGATCGCCGGGGCGGCGGCCGGTCGGGCCGTCCTCCGGAGGCTCGATCTCGCGGCCCTCGGGGCTGGGATCGAGCAGCGCGGTCAGGATCTCGTTGCCCGACACGCCGTCCACGACCGAGTGGTGGACCTTCGTCAGCAGGGCCACGCGGCCCCCCTCGAGGCCGTGGATCACGTACAGCTCCCAGAGCGGGCGCGAGCGGTCGAGCGGACGGGCGAAGATCCGCCCTACGGTCTGCGCGAGCTGCCCGTCGTCGCCGGGCGGGGGCACGGCCGACTCGCGGATGTGGAAGTCGAGGTCGAAGTCCTCGTCCTCGGTCCAGTAGGGAAGGTCGAGTCCGAGCGGCACCTGCACGAGCCTCCAGCGGAAGGGCGGCAGGAGATGAAGGCGCTCGGAGACGAGCCGGCAGATCTCCGGGATGCCGAGCCGACCGCCCGGCGCGGTCGACGGGTCGTACACGGCGAGCCCGCCCACGTGGCCGTAGGTACGGCTGGTCTCGATCGCGAGGAACTGGGCGTCGAGCGGCGTGAGCTGGCGCATGACCTTTCCTTACCCGGGTATAAATTTCCGAAGCCGCGATGGCGACGAGCCTCGAACAGACAAGCCCGATCCTGCGAGGCGTGCTCGACGGTGAGCACGCGGAGATCCGCGACCGCACCCGCTGGTGGCTCGGCATGACCGGCCACGAGCCGGTGCACGACCTCCCGCGGGAGGAGCACAGCGAGCGTGTGCTCACCTGGACCAGGGAGCTCGCGAGCGAGGGCGACCCCGCGATGGGCTTCCCGGAGGCCTACGGCGGGCAGGACGCCGTGGCACGCTCGGTCGCGGCCTTCGAGACGCTCGCGTTCGGGGACCTGTCGCTGCTCGTCAAGTGCGGCGTGCAGTTCGGGCTCTTCGGGGGCGCGGTGCTGCACCTCGGCACCGAGCGCCACCACGAGCGCTACCTGCACGACATCGTCAGCGTCGAGCTGCCCGGTTGCTTCGCGATGACCGAGACCGGACACGGCTCCAACGTGCAGGAGCTCGGCACCACGGCCACCTACGAGCCCGAGGCGGGGGAGTTCGTGGTGCACACCCCGGAGCCGGAGGCGCAGAAGGACTACATCGGGAACGCCGCGCGCGACGGGAGGCTGGCGGCGGTGTTCGCGCAGCTGATCGTGGGCGGAGAGAACCGCGGCGTGCACGCGCTGCTCGTGCCGCTGCGCGACGAGAGCGGCAACGTGCTGCCCGGGGTCGAGATCGAGGACTGCGGCCCCAAGCTCGGGCTCGACGGCGTGGACAACGGCCGCATCCGCTTCTCGCGCGTGCGCGTGCCGCGGGAGGCGCTGCTCGACCGCTATGCGCAGGTGAGCCCAGAGGGCGTCTACACGAGCCCGATCGAGAACCCCACGCGCCGCTTCTTCACGATGCTCGGCACGCTCGTGCAGGGGCGGGTGAGCATCTGCGGCGCCGGGATCGGCGCCTCCAAGGTCGCGCTGACGATGGCCGTGCGCCACGCGCTCGAGCGGCGGCAGTTCGGCCCGCCCGGCGGCGACGAGGCGGTGCTGCTCGACTACCGCGTGCACCAGCGCCGCCTGCTTCCCGCCCTGGCCACCACCTACGCGCTCCACTTCGCCCAGGACCGCCTGCGCGGCGAGCTCCACGAGGTGTTCACGGCCGAGGCGCCCGAGGACAGGGCCCGGCGCGAGCTCGAGACGCTGGCGGCCGGCGTGAAGGCGCTCGCCACCTGGCACGCCACGGCGACGATCCAGGAGTGCCGCGAGGCCTGCGGCGGCGCCGGCTACCTGCGCGCGAACCGCTTCGCGGCGCTGAAGGCGGACAGCGACGTGTTCACCACCTTCGAGGGCGACAACACGGTGTTGCTCCAGCTCGTGGCCAAGAACCTGCTGACCGACTACCGCGACCAGTTCGGCGAGCTCGACCCGCTGGGCACGGCCACGTTCATGGCGGCGCAGGTGGCGAGCCAGGTGGCCGAGCGGACCGCGCTGCGCGAGCTGCTCGGGCGGCTCGGCGACCGGCTCCTGCCCGGGCGCGACGACGAGCGCGACATGCTCGACCGAGCCACCCAGGTCGAGTTGTTCCGCTGGCGCCACGAGCACGTGCTCGCCGGCGTGGCGCGGCGGCTCAAGCGGGGCATCGACGGCGGCGGCGACCCGTTCGAGGTGCTGGTGGATTGCCAGGACCACGTGGTCACGACGGCTCGCTCGTGGGCGGACCTGGTGGTGCTCGAGGCCTTCGCCACGGCGGTGGAGGACTGCGAGGACCCGGGGGTGCGGGACCTGCTCGACAAGCTCTGCAGCCTGCACGCGCTGTCGACGATCGAGCGCGAGCGCGGCTGGTACCAGGAGCACGGCCGCCTCAGCCCGCCCCGCTCGAAGGCCGTGATCAAGCTCGTGAACACGCTCTGCGCGGAGCTGCGCCCGCACGCGCAGATGCTGGTGGACTCCTTCGGCGTGCCCGAGAACTGCCTCGGCGCCTGGGGGAGGCCGCAGTGACCGGCACGGCGCAGCGCAGCAGGCTGCCGCGCGCCGAGCGCGAGCGGCAGGTGCTCGCGGCCGCGCGGGCGCTCTTCGCCGAGCGCGGCTACGGCGCGGTGACGATGGACGACGTGGCCGCCGCGGTCGGCGTGACCAAGCCGCTGCTCTACGTCTACTTCGGAAACAAGGAGCGCCTCTACCTCGCCTGCATGGAGCCCGCCGCCCAGGATCTGCGCGACACGGTGGCGAGAGCCGTCGCGGAGGCCGAGCGGCCCGCCGACGCGCTGGAGCCGGGGGTGCAGGCCTTCTTCTCGTTCGTGGACCGCGACCGCGAGGCCTGGCGCGTGCTCTTCGACGAGACGCTGCCGGCCGGCGGCGAGGTGGCCCGCCGCGTGGCGGAGCACCGCGAGCAGCTCCAGGCCGTGGTGGCCGGGCTCGTGGTGGCGCGCCTGCCGGGTCGCCGCCGGGGCCGGGCCGCCGTGGAGGCTGAGGCGCTCTCGAACGCGCTGCTCGGCGCGGCGGAGTCGCTCGCGCGCTGGTGGCTGCGCACGGGGGCGCTCACGGCCGGGGAGGCGGCCGAGCTTCTGATCAAGACCGTGGAGCCGGGCCTTCGCGCCCGCACGACAGGGGAGACCTGAATGAACGCAGCACCTCGCAGGGTCGCCGTGATCGGTGGCAACAGAATCCCGTTCGCGCGCTCGAACCGCGCCTACGTGAAGGCGTCCAACCAGGACATGCTCACGGCTGCGCTGGACGGCCTGGTCGCGCGCTTCGGGCTCGACGGGGAGCGGCTCGGCGAGGTCGTGGCCGGCGCCGTGCTCAAGCACAGCCGCGACTTCAACCTCACGCGGGAATGCGTGCTGGGCAGCCGGCTCTCCCACGACACGCCCGCCTACGACGTGCAGCAAGCCTGCGGCACCGGGCTGGAGGCCGCGATCCTCGTGGCCAACAAGATCGCTCTCGGGCAGATCGACGCCGGCATCGCGGGCGGCGTGGACACCACCTCCGACGCCCCCATCGAGATCAACGAGGACCTGCGCGGGATCCTGCTCGACCTGAACCGCGCGAGCTCCGTGACGGAACGCGTGGGAACCGCCACCAAGCTGCGGCCGGGCCACGTGGTGCCCGCCATTCCACGCAACCAGGAGCCCCGCACCGGCCTGTCGATGGGCGAGCATCAGGCCCGCACCGGCGCGGAGTGGGGCGTGACCCGCGAGGAGCAGGACGAGCTGGCCGCCGCGAGCCACCGCAACCTGGCCGCCGCCTACGAGCGCGGCTGGCAGGACGATCTGCTCACCTCGTACCTCGGCCTCGAGCGCGACGAGAACCTGCGCCCCGACACGACCCCGGAGAAGCTCGCGAAGCTGAACCCGGTCTTCGGGGGCGAGGACGGCACAATGACCGCCGGCAACTCCACGCCGCTGTCGGACGGCGCGGCGCTCGTGCTGCTGGCGAGCGAGGACTGGGCCGCGGAGCGCGGGCTGCCGGTGCTCGCCTATCTGAGCCACGCCGAGACGGCCGCGGTGGACTACGTGAACGGCGGCGAGGGGCTCCTGATGGCGCCCGCCTACGCGATGCCGCGAATGCTCGCGCGGGCCGGGCTGTCGCTGGGCGACTTCGACCTGTACGAGATCCACGAGGCGTTCGCGTCGCAGGTTCTGTCCGCGCTGAAGGCGTGGCAGGACCCGGTGTTCTGCACCCAGCGGCTGGGGCTCGAGGGCCCGCTCGGCGCGATCGACCGCGAGCGCCTGAACGTGAACGGCGGCTCGCTGGCCGCGGGCCATCCGTTCGCCGCGACCGGCGGGCGGATCGTGGCCAACCTGGCCAAGGCGCTCGCCGAGCGCGACGGCGGCCGCGGCGTGATCTCGATCTGCGCGGCGGGCGGCCAGGGCGTTGTGGCGGTACTGCAGAGATGATCGGGGGCTCGCGCCCCCGCGACCCCCGGGTGATGCCTGGCCGGAAGGAGTGCTACCGATGAGCGACCGATACGCACAGATCGCGAATGCCCCCTTTGTGGGGTCGTTCGTCAAGACGGCGGGCCTTCCCGTGCCCGTCGAGCTGGAACGCCATTCGCCCGGCGATCCCGTGATACGCGGCCGGGTCCTGCTCGGCGCCGCGCCAGGCGGGCGGCTGGCCGAACCGGTGGCGCGGGTGCTGGCGAGCGCCGGCGCCGAGTCGGCCACCGAGCTGCGCGACGATCTCCGCGGCGCGGCCGCCGCGGCCGGCCTCGACGCCGCCGTCTGGAACCCCGACACGGCTGCCGCGGACGAGTCCTTCAAGGCCCTCGTGTTCGACGCCACGGGCATCGCCTCCACCGGCGACCTCGGCGAGCTGCGCGCGTTCTTCGGGGCCACCATCCGGCGCGTGGAGCGCAGCGGGCGCGTGATCGTGCTCGGCACGCCGCCCGGCGACTGCGCCGCCGCCGGCGAGGCGGTCGCCCAGCGCGCGCTCGAGGGCTTCACGCGCTCGGTCGCGAAGGAGGTGCGCCGCGGCGCCACCGGCCAGCTCATGCTGGTGGAGCCAGGCGCCGAGGACGGGCTCGAGTCGACCCTGCGGTTCCTGCTCTCGCCCCGCTCGGCCTACGTGTCGGGGCAGGTGGTGCGCGTGGGCCGAGCCGGCTCGCCCCCGGTCAGCGACTGGGACCGCCCGCTCGACGGGCGCGTCGCGCTCGTGACGGGAGCGTCCCGGGGCATCGGGGCCGCGATCGCGGCAACGCTGGCGCGGGACGGGGCGCACGTGGTCGGGCTCGACGTCCCCGACCTGGGCGAGGGCATGGAGCTCGCGCTCGACGTGACCGATCCGGAGGCGCCGAACACGATCGCCTCGCACCTCGCGCGCGAGCACGGCGGCGCCGACGTCATCGTGCACAACGCCGGCATCACGCGGGACAAGACGCTGGGGCGGATGGACGAGGAGCGCTGGGACTCGGTCATCGCGGTGAACCTCACCGCTCCGGAGCGGGTCACGGCGGCCCTCCTCGAGCACGAGGGCGCGCTGAAGGACGCGGCGCGGATCGTGTGCGTGTCCTCGATCAGCGGCATCGCCGGGAACGCGGGCCAGGCCAACTACGCCACCTCGAAGGCCGGCGTGATCGGGTTGGTGGGGACGCTGGCGCCGACGGCAGCGGAGCGCGGCGCCACCGTGAACGCCGTCGCGCCCGGCTTCATCGAGACCGAGATGACGGCGCGCATGCCGCTGGCGACGCGCGAGGTCGGGCGCCGCATGAACTCGCTGTCGCAGGGCGGGCTCCCGGTGGACGTGGCCGAGACGATCGGCTGGCTGGCGAGCCCCGCGTCGGGCGGCGTGAACGGCAACGTGGTCAGGGTCTGCGGCCAAAGCCTGCTGGGGGCATAAGTGCTCGTCTACCTCAAGGCGGCGGCGGGCGCGCTGCCGGGTGCGGGGCGGCTGCCCTTCGTGGCCGGCGGCGGCGGCCCGATGCCCGACATCGAGCTCGAGGAGCGGGAGCTGCGCGCCGACGCGGATCGGGTCGCGGACTACTCGCGCGTCTGCGGCTTCCGCCTGCGAGACGAGCTGCCGCCCACCTACCCGCACGTCCTCGCGTTCCCGCTCCACATGAGGCTCATGACCGACGGGAGCTTCCCCTTCTCGCCGGTGGGGCTCGTCCACATCGCCAACCGCATCGAGGTGCGGCGCCCGCTGCGGCTCGGCGAGGAGCTCGACCTTCGTGTGTGGCCGGCGGAGCACGAGGCGGAGCGCGCGTTCACGCTCGTCACCGAGGCGAGGGCCGGCGGCGAGCTCGCCTGGCGGGAGGAGAGCACGATGCTGCGCCCCGGCGGCGGCCCGGCGCCCCGCGGGCTCGAGGACTTCGAGGGCGCGTTCGTGGCCCGCTGGCACCTGCCGGGAGACCTCGGGCGCCGCTACGCGTCCGTGTCCGGCGACCGGAACCCAATCCACATGCACTCCCTCACCGCGAAGGCATTCGGCTTCCCCCGGCCGATCGCGCACGGCATGTGGACGAAGGCCCGCTGCCTCGCCGCGCTCGAGCCGTCGCTGCCCGGCGCATACGAGGTCGAAGTCGAGTTCCGCAAGCCGATCCTGCTCCCCACCCGGGTCGACTTCGAGCGCTCCGGCGAGCGGTTCCGGGTGCGTAGCGGCGACAAGGTTCATCTGTTGGGGCGGATCCGGGAATAGCATTTCCAGCGGGAAGCTGTGCGGTTTCGGCTCCGCCGCGAGAACGCGGCCCCGGCGGCAACGGGAGCCGCTGAGGTTGCGTCCATTCCCGGCTGCCACCATACGGACGTGCACGCGCGCGATCTCACCGTACGACGACCCGCTCTACTTCTCGCGCGCCTTCAAGCGCCACTTCGGCGACTCGCCGATGGCGTACCGCGCCCAGTCTCGAGGGAGGTCCAGCCCGTCATGACCACCACGCCGGCCGCCACCCTGCCCGCGACCCTGCGGCTGGGGCCGGTCCACCTGACCGTCACCGACCTCGACCGGTCGGTCGAGTTCTACGAGACGTCGATCGGCCTGCGAACCCACCGCCGCGACGGCGCCGAGGCCGTTCTCGGCGCGGGGGGCGACGACCTGCTCGTGCTGGTCGAGCAGCCCGATGCACGGCGGGCCGGCCGTCACGCCGGCCTCTACCACTTCGCGCTGCTGCACCCGTCGCGGCTCGAGCTGGCACGCGCGGCGAAGCGGTTGATCGCCACGAGCACGCCGGTCAGCGGAGCCTCCGACCACCACATCTCCGAGGCCATCTACCTGCCCGACCCCGACGGCAACGGCATCGAGCTGGCAGCCGACCGGCCGCGCGAGACCTGGGGCGACCTGAGCGACCCGACCGCCATCGGCGGCCCGATGCCGCTCGACATGCAGGACCTGCTCGCGATGGCCGAGGAAGAGGAGCCCCAGGCCGAGGCCTCGCCCGAGCTGAAGGTGGGGCACCTGCACCTGCACGTCGGCGACATCGACCGGGCGCTGGGGTTCTGGCGCGATGGCGTGGGCTTCCAGGTCATGACGCGCTTTCCCAGCGCGGCGTTCATCGCCGCCGGCGGCTACCACCACCACCTGGGCCTCAACACCTGGCGGGGCGAGGGCGTGCCGCCGCAGCCCGACGGCGTGGTCGGGCTGCGCCACTGGACGATCGTGCTGGACGACGCGGCGGACGTGGCCGCCGTGCGCGAGCGCGTCGCGGCGACCGGCGCCGAGCCGGAGGAGCGCCCGGGCGGGTTCCTCGCGCGCGACCCGTGGGGAAACGCGGTCGCGATCGTGGAATGAACCCGGAACACGCCGTCCGCCGTGCCGAGGTCGCAGACGCCGAGGACGTCGGCCGGCTCCTCCACGACTTCAACACGGAGTACGACGACTACACGCCGGGCCCGGAGGCGATGGGCAGGCGGCTCGGGCAGCTCCTCGCGTCCGGCGACGTGATCGTGCTGGTCGGCGGGGCGGGTCCCGACGGGCTGGCGCTGCTCCGCTTCAGGCCCTCGCTGTGGAGCGAGACGCTCGACTGCTACCTGGAGGAGCTGTACGTGGTGCCCGGCCGGCGCGGCCAAGGGCTCGGCCGGGCGCTGATGGAGGCGGCGATGGACACGGCCCGCGAGGAGGGCGCCGCGTACATGGACCTGGGCACCGCGGAGACCGACACGGCGGCGCGAGCGCTGTACGAGAAGCTCGGCTTCGACAACCGCGAGGGGAAGCCGGACGGGCCGGTCAACTACTTCTACGAGCGGGAGCTCTGAAGCCTCATGCGTGCGCGTACGCGACACCGGACCCGGGCTCACGGGCCGGTGCCGTGACCGGTACCCGCGCACTGATCGTCGTGCCCACGCCGACCGGGCTCTCGATCTCGTATCGGGAAGGGCGCCCCTACGACCTGACGGATAAGTTGTACGTGTGACAGGGACAACAGGTGAGGGCATCGTGCGGCCGCGCGGGGAGGGCGACACCACTTCGCTGTTCGGCGACACCTACACGGTCAAGGCGGCCGGCGAGGAGACCGGGGGCTCGCTCGCGGTGATCGAGGCCGACCTCGCTCCCCACAGCGGCGGCACGCCGCTCCACGTGAACACGCGCGAGGACGAGAACTACTACGTGCTCGAGGGCACCCTCACCTTCCGGCTGGACGAGCGCACCCTCGAAGCCCCGGCCGGAACCTTCGTCCACATCCCCAAGGGCATGGTGCATACGCACTGGAACGCCACCGCCGCGCCGGTCAGGATGCTCGCCTTTCCCGCCCCGGCAGGCTTCGAGACGTTCTTCGCCGGCCTCGCCGAGCTGATGGCCGAGATGCCCCCCGGCCCGCCGGACATGGCCCGGATGGGCGAGTTCTACGGGAGGTACGGCCTGGGCGTGGTGGGGCCGCCTCCGAGCAGCGAAAGCTGATCGAAGCTCCCTACGAGCCCGCGCGCCAGAGGTGCATCAGGGCGTACGAGCGCCACGGGCGCCAGCGCTCCGCGAGTCGCTGCGCCGCCGCCGGGCGCCCGTCCTGGCCGAGCCGCTCGAGCGCGCGCCGCACCGCGGCGTCGCCTGGCGGGAATGCGTCGCTGTCCCCGAGCGCGCGCATGCCGATGTAACTCGCCGTCCATGGGCCGATGCCCGGCAGCGCGAGGAGCGTCCGCGTCGCGCCGGCGCGGTCGGCGCCAGGGCTGAGGTCCAGCTCGCCGTCGAGCACGGAGCGGGCGAGCGACCTCAGCGCGTTGGCCCGCACGCGGGGCATGCGCAGCTCGAGCGAGTCCACCTGGGCCACGGCCGCCGGCGTGGGGAAGAGGTGCGTGATCGCGCCCGCGGGCTCCTCGAGCGGACGCCCGTAGAGCGCCACCAGCCGCGCGGCCGTGCGGCGCGCCGCGGCGAGCGTCACCTGCTGACCGACCACGGCACGCACGGCGAGCTCGAACCCGTCCGTGGCGCGCGGCACCCGCAGACCGGGCCGACGCCGCACCAACGGCCCCAGCAGCCGGTCCCGTCCGAGCGAGGCGTCCACGGCGGCCGTGTCCGCGTCGACGTCGAGCAGCCGCCGGCAGCGGGCCAGCGCGTCGAGGTGGTCGCGCTCGTCCTCCAGCCTCAGGTCGATCCGGGGGTCGCAGCCGCCCGCGGCCACCTGCGCCACCCCGGCGCCGTGCTCCAGCGCCAGCGAGCGCCGGTAGGAGTGCCCGTCCACCTCCTCGAGGCCGGTCACGGCGCGGGCGGCCAGGAAGCGGACCAACTCCTTCATGTCTACATCACAACGACTCATGCGCGGGCGTTGTGATGGCACGATGCCGACCACGAACGAGACCCTCTACGACACGATCGACTCGCCGCTCGGCGAGCTGCTCCTGGCCGGCGACGGCGAGGCGCTCACCGCCGTCCGGATGGGGGTTCGTCACGAAACGGCGACTATGTCGCCGCAACGTGTTGGACCCCCTCCGCCGGGGCCCGGCTGGCAGCGCGACCCAGCTGTCTTCCGCGAGGCGGCCGGGCAGCTGCGCTCCTACTTCGCCGGCGAGCTGCGCGAGTTCGACCTCGGGCTCGACCCGCACGGCACCCCTTTCCAGCGCCGGGTCTGGGCCGCCCTGCGCCAGATCCCGTACGGGACCACGATCAGCTACGCCCAGCTGGCCGCTGCCGTCGGGCGCCCCAGCGCCGAGCGGGCGGTCGGCGCCGCCAACGGGCGCAACCCGATCGCGGTGGTGATCCCTTGCCACCGCGTGATCGGCGCGTCCGGCGAGCTGACCGGCTACGGCGGCGGGCTCGCGCGCAAGCGCTTGTTGCTCGAACTGGAGGGCGCCCGCCGCACCTGGACGCTCATCGGCGCCGATGGCAAGCCGTACGAGTCGCCCGCGCCGGGCACGCTCGGGGCCACCGCAGGAGCAAGGGGTACGGCCGGCTCGACTGCCGTGCCGCGCTGCGGTGGATCGCCAAGGGCCACTACGTGAAGCACCGCGTCTTCTGTCCGGTGTCCGCATCCGCCCAGTCATAGAGCGGACACCTGCTGCTGTGGGACAAGGACTGTGGGACAAGAGCTGGACACAGACCCCGAATCCGTCCCGCCGGCACGATGAACTCACGCCTGGTGTCCCACCAGGGGGGGCGGAGGAGGGCGGGCCCCGCCATCCGCTCGAACCTCATTCCATATCGCCGCCGCACAATTTCTCCACACAAGGGGACCGCTGGGGAGTCCCGCAGGGGAGGTCTGCCACTCAGTCTTTTTCAGATGCCTGCTAGGGACACCCCGTGATCGGACGTTCCGACGAATTTCGGTCCGCGCAACGGCGTCATCGGTGATAGGGGTGGGCAATACACGAATCGGGCCCCAGGGACGGGACCCTAGAGGTGGAGGAAGAATGCGCTTGAAGTCATTGGTCCCGGCTGCGCTTTGTGCAGTCGCGGTCGGTGCGGTCGGTGCTGGTCCGGCGTTCGCCGGAGAGATCAAGGGCCCTGGCTCTGCGACCGGCGTACTGGTAGGCGAGCGGACGGCGGGCCCGGAACACGCAAACTCGATCTGCGTTTTCTCGGGACTTAACCAATTTAGTCCGGGCTTCCCGGGGGAACTGCCGATCCGTACCCAGTCGTACGGGCAGCTCGTCCGTGCTGGCTTGAAGGGTCAGTTTCCGAGTCCGGGCGTGGCATGCAATGGCCACCTGAACCCACTCAAGTAGGCCTGAGTAGCGCGTTGGTTGGCCCCGGGGGGTATGGGCACCAAGGACAGACTGGTGCCCGAATCCCCCGGCGGGCCGGCCGCTGAGAAGCGATTCGTGGCCCCACTAGGCGGGCGGGGAGGGCTGGCCCGCCGTCCCGCTCGAAGCTCAATTCCACTCAGGGGCCGTCTTTGCCCGCAAGTCCAAACGACGGGTGGCGTCCTCACTTAGGATGCTTGCGACTGCAATCGGAAATTGGCTCCAGCCAAGCGCTGAATCTCGCGATCCGGCGCCTCATCGAACTGGACCGGCCCTTGATCCAACTCCCAGAGCGTTTGCGACGTGTCTGGATGTCCACGGTCCGGAGACTACGCGACCCGAGAGGTCCCGCCTTCCGGCTAGTTGAGCTGCCCGCGGGGCGGGCGGTCGCAGGCGGGTGAAAATGGCACGCGCAACCGAGCCCCGGTTGGGAGCGGTGCGAGAACCGCTTGCTGGAGCGGAATCAGGCTCTAGGGAGGGGTCAGTCGCAGAACCGCGTCTTCTTCACGGACGAGGACACCGCGGTGGCCGCCGGCTATCGCCCCTGCGCCGTCTGCATGCCGGAGCGCTACGCCGAGTGGAAGCGGCGGCACGCCGCGTGACACTCCTGCGCGGCTAGGCGCCGCGCGGCGACGAGTCCTCGAGCACCACTCGCATCAGGTCGCGGATCGAGAGCATCCCGACCACCTTCTCGCCCTCCACGATCGGCATGTGGCGGAAACCGCCGTGGATCATCAGGACGGCGGCCTGGCGGATCGGCTCGTCGGGCTCCATCGTCTCGGGATCGCGCGTCATGCAGTCGGCCACGAGGGTGTCTTCGCGAAGTCCCCCCGCCACCGCGCGCAGCACGTCCCGCTCGGTGAGGATCCCCACCAACCGCTCCTTGTCCACTACGAGCGCGGCGCCGACGTCGCGCGACACCATCCGCTTCGCCACCTCGGTGAGAGGGAGGCCGGGCTCCACGGCGAGCAGGCCGCGTGACATGTGGGTGCCGGCGTCGGCGATCCGCGCACTCTAACCCGACGGGCGCCGCAGGTAGGCTCACGCCACCCACCCCCGGACCCCCAGGGAGAGACCGTGAAGCGACTCGTCGCAGTTTCCGCCGTGGTCGTCGCCGGGACGCTGCTCGCGCCGGCCTCGGCCGCCGCCATCGTTCAGCTCGACCGCGGCATCGCCGGCGCCCGGCTCGGCAACACCAAGGCCGAGGTCAAGACCGCGCTGGGCCAACCGAACCGCGTCAGGACCGGTACGAACGACTTCGGCCCGTTCACCGTGTTCGTCTACGCCGGCGGGATACGGGTGACGTTCCAGAGCGGCAACCAGGTCACCGGCGTCTCCACCACGGGTCTGGGTGACCGCACCAGGCGGGGCGTCGGCGTGCGCTCGACGCGGGCCGCGGTGGAGCAGCGGGTGCCCGGCGTGAGCTGCGAGACCTTCGGCGGCACCACGGTCTGCCAGCGCGGCGAGGGACTGCCGGGCGAGCGCGTGACCGCGTTCCTCCTCCGGAACGGGCGAGTGACGCGGGTGATCGTGGCGTTCGTGATCGACTGAGGGGAGGAGCGGCCCGTCTACCGCTCAGCGGGGAAGTGATGCCCGCAGTGCGGGCACTCGAGCACGTCGTGATCGTCGGCGGGCGGCGGCTCGGGCGCCGCCTTCAGGCGCGCCTCGGCCAGCGCCAGCCGCGCCGCCGAGCGCTCCCGCGCCTTGCGCAGCTCAGCTCGCAGGGCGCGCACCGACAGCCCGCCCGCCTCGGCGCGGTCGAGCCACAGCTCCTGGTCCTCGGGCGCCAGCCCGGCCAGCTCGGCGTGGTGGCTGAAGGAGAGTCCGGGGCGGCGCCGGGACGAGTCGAAGCGGCTCGCCACGTAGGACATGTTCATCAGGCTCTGCACGTCGTAGCCGGTCACCTGCGAGGCGGCGACGTACTTGTCGCCGTAGCGGACGCTGCCGTAGCGGACCCAGTCGCCGATCCACCAGGCGCTTCCTCGGCCGATCGCTCCCAGGCAGCGTCCCTGGTCGACCCACTCCGACACCGCGAGCTCACAGCCCGCCGCCCACGACGTCGACGTGAGCGCGGTGAGTGGCCTGGCCGTCGGCGCGTGGGCGGCGGTCTGTTCGAGCGAGTCCGTGGGCGTCGGCGTACTCATTTGCTCCTCGGGGTGGGGGGAGGAGGACCGGTTGCGGCAAGCTAGCACCGTGGATCGCTCCCACAGCCCCCAACTGGACGTTTGTACGAGGGACAATCCTCCCGATGTCGGGAGAGGCTGAGCGGCCATGCGCGTGATCGTGCTGGGCGGCGGCGTGGCCGGAATGAGCGCTGCCCACGAGCTGGCCGAGCGCGGCTTCGAGGTGGTCGTGTTCGAGGCCCGGGACGCCGCGGGGGGCAAGGCCCGAAGCTTCCCGTTTCCCGGCAGCGGCAGCGGGCGCCGTCCGCCGCTGCCCGGCGAGCACGGCTTCCGCTTCTTCCCGGGCTTCTACCGCCACCTCCCCCACACGATGCGGCGCATCCCGTACGGCCCGGACGGCGCGAACGTGTTCGACAACCTCGTCACCGCGACCGAGGTCCAGATCGCGCGCGCGGACGGCAGGGAGCTGCTCTCGCCCGCCCACCTGCCGCGCAACCTGCGCGACCTGGACCAGGCCTTCCGCTTTCTGATCGACTACGCAGGGGGCGTGGGCATCGCACCCAAGGACGCCGCGCACTTCGTCGACCGCCTTCTTCTCCTGCTGACCAGCTGCGAGGAGCGGCGCTTCGCGGAGTTCGAGCAGCAGAGCTGGTGGCAGTTCTCGGGCGCCGCGACGCGCGGCGGCGCCTATGCGAAGTACCTCGCCGACGGCCTCACGCGCACGCTGGTGGCCGCCCGGGCGCGCGAGATGAGCGCGCGCACCGGCGGCTACATCCTGCTCCAGCTGCTGTTCGACCTCGCTCAGCCGAACGGGCAGGTGGACCGCGTGCTGAACGGCCCCACGAGCGACGTCTGGATCGATCCGTGGCTCGAGCACCTGAGGGCGGCGGGGGTGGACTTCCGCACCGGCCACCAGGTCCAGGCGATCCACTGCCGGGGGAACCGGGTGAGCGGGGTGACGGTCGTCTCCGGCGGCCGGCCCTCGCTGCACCAGGCCGATTGGTACGTGGCCGCCCTGCCGGTCGAGGTGATGCGCCTGCTGGCGAGCGAGCAGCTCGTGCTGGCCGACCCGCGACTGGCCCGGCTCCACCGGCTCCGGACGCGCTGGATGAACGGGATCGTCTACTACCTGGACCGCGACGTTCGGGCCGTGCACGGGCACACGGTCTACATCGACTCGCCGTGGGCGCTCACCTCGATCTCCCAGGCTCAGTTCTGGCAGTCGCGCTTCCAGCCCGAGCGGCTCGGGGACGGACGCGCCCGGGGCATCCTCTCCGTCGACGTCTCGGACTGGGAGGCGATCGGGAGCGGGATTCGCAAGCAGGCGATGTACTGCTCCCGCGAGGAGATCGCCGCGGAGGTGTGGCACCAGCTGAAGGAGAGCCTCGACGACGACGCCACGCGCGAGCTCGACCGGGTCGGGGTGCTCGGCTCGTTCCTCGACCCGAGCATCGTGCATCCGAACCCGACCGAGGCCGCGAACCTGGAGCCGCTGCTGGTGAACACGGCCGGCTCGTGGGGCGACCGCCCGACCGCGCGGACCGAGGTGGACAACCTCCTCCTCGCCTCGGACTACGTGCGCACGCACACGGACCTGGCGACGATGGAGGGGGCGAACGAGGCTGCGCGGCGGGCCGTGAACGCGATCCTCGAGCGCTCCGGCTCGGGGGCGGAGCCGTGCGAGGTCTGGCCTCTCCGCGAGCCGGCGCTGTTCGCCCCCGCCCGCGCGCTCGACAGGCTCCTGTTCAGGCTCGGCCGCCCGCCGCGGCAGCAGCTGCGGATGGCCGACGGCCAGGTGAGGGCGGCGCCCTATCTGCCGCTGGCCGAGAAGTGGACGGGGTCCTGGGCCCCCAGCGCGTTGAAGATCCGCGGCGAGTAGGGGCACCTCCGCATGAGCTGGCCGAACGTGACGTAGTCGCTCACGTCGACCGCGCCGGCGGGGTTCGAGCTCCCGGCGTGATTCGACGCCCGGCCGGCGCAGCGGCCCGGGCAGCTCGGCGCGCCGCACATCGAGATGCACAGCTTCTCCGAGTACACCGGGTCGCGGAAGCCGCTGTTCAGCGTGCCCTTCCAGCCGTTCTGGCGCGCCCAGTCGAGGTAGGGCTTGAGCCAGGCGGCGACCGGCCGGCCGTCGAAGGTCGCGACGCCGGTGCGCGGCCTGGCGGACGCCTTGGCGGACTTCCGCTGCTTGGCACGCCGCGCGAAGGCACGCGTGAGCATCGCCGGGGTCGAGTAGCGCGCCGAGCGGGGGTGCCGCATGCGGCGCACGAACTCCGGCTTGACGGTCGCCTTGCGCTGCGCCTCTCCCATGTAGCCGAGGTGGTACTTCACCGTGGCGATCCGGCGGGCGGTGGCGTGCCCCTTGATGCCGTCCACGACGATCGGGCCCACCCCCTCCATGAAGCGCTCGGTGAAGCGGTTGAGCCCCTTCTGGAGCCGGCGCACCTCGTCGGGAGTGAGCGTCGTAGGCTTGCTACGCGGGCGCGGCTTCGGCTTCGGCTTCGGCTTGGGCGGGACGTCCTGGCGCGGCCGCACGGGATCCTTCGGCCGCACGGGATCCTTCGGCCGCACGGGATCCTTCGGCCGCACGGGATCCGCCTTGGGGAGCAGCTGGATGAGCTCCTTCTCGGCGCGCGCGTACCGTGCGATCAGCACCACGCGGATTGCGCCGATCGCCCGGTCAAGGCGCTCGACGCGCTGTTCGAGCTCCTCGGTCGAGAGGTCGGTGACCTTCACCCGCCGCGGCGCGGCCGGCCGAGCCGGCGGCGGCTCGCCGCCGTTCGTGGCCCTCGCCGCGGGCGGTGGGGACGAGGTAGTGGCAGCGGGGGCGGGAACGGGGGATCCCGGCTGCGGCACGGCCGTGGCTTCGGCGGGCGCGCCGCCGCTCACGGACGGCATCGGTGCGGCCGGGTCCGCCGGGGTCGGTGCGGCGGGGTCCGGCGCGGCGGACGGCAGCGGTGCGACGGGCGCCGTTGGGGCCGCCGCCGGCGAGTCCTGCGTAGTGGACGGCTCCAGCGCGGCGGCCGGGGCCGCCGGGATGTCCTGGCGCTCGGCAGCCGCACCCGCTTCGGCCTGCTCGAGCTCGACCAGCGCCTCGAGCCGGTCCTCGATGCGCAGGAGGACCGTGGCGAGGTCGGCCAGGTCGACGCGGTCGCGGGGCTCGCCGCGGCCGCGGGGGCCGGCGGGGTCGCGCGGCTCGCCGCGGCCGCGCAGCTCCGCGAGCAGCCGCCGGCGGCGGGCCGCGTAGGCCGCGAGCTCCTGCCAGGACCGGTCGGTCTGGGCGTCGCGGAGCCGGACCGTGCCGACCAGGTCGGTCAGGCCGGGGGGCGAGTCGCCGCGTTCGCGACGAGGTTCCTTGGGCTGTTCCGGCTCGCGCCGCGCCGGCTCGCGCCGGGCGGGCTCGCGCCGGGCCGGCTCGCGCCGCTCGCGCTTGCGCCGCTCGCGCTCCAGCGCAACGGCGCGGTTCAGGGCGCGGGCGCTCCGGCTGCCGAAGACGCCGTCGGCGTCCAGCCGGTGATCGCGCTGGAACGCCTTCAGGGCGGCCTCGGCCTCGCCGTCGAAGCGCCTGCGCGCGCCGTCCAGGTACGGCCTGCCGGTGCGGCTCGCGTGGATGAGCGAGAGGCGGCGCGTGATCCGCTCCACGAGCCTTCCCTCGTCACCGCGGCGGACGAGCCGCGGACCCGTGCTGCCGGGCACCGCGTGGCCGGCCAGCTTTGCCTCCCAGATCCGCGCCTTCGCGATCAGGTCGCGGCTGTAGGCCTCGGCCGCGGGGCCGGAGCCGTTGTAGCGGCGCGCCCCGTCGGCCTCGCCGTGCTGCGAGACCAGACCGACGAGGTGCCGGAAGCCCACGCGCATGTTGATCTCCGGGCGCCAGCAGCCGCCCTCGCGGTCGGCGGTGTCCTGGAACTCCCACCAGGTCAGCTGGCAGGGCCCAACGCCCTGCATCTGGCGGTTTCCGCCGGACACGCGGCGTCGCTTGTACTCGGCGTACTTCGCCCGGGTCACCTCTCCGGCGCCCACGAAGATCGTGGGGTCGTGCCCGAAGACGTTCCGACCCCCACCCGACTCCTTCTCGAGCAGGGCGCAGGCGAGCGCCAGCCGCAACCCGGCCCGCCGCGCCTCGTCCACGACCGCCTGTGGCCGGAGGACGCCCTCCGCCCGAAGACGCTCGATCAGCCTTGGCGACGCCATGCTCAGCCTCCTGTCGGCGCCGGCTCCTCTTCCTCGGCCAGCAGCGCCTCGTCGATGTCGTCCAGCTCCTCGAGCGCATCCAGCTCGTCCAGCTCGTCGAACTCCCCTGATCCGTCGTAGAAGTCCGCCTCGATGTCGGAGTCGACCGCGATCAGCGTGGGCGGCGCGGCGTTGGCGATCTCGACCGCGTGCTGGGCGTCCGCCTCGCGCGCCTCGAACTTCTGCCACCCGTGCAGCCATTGCGCCACCGGCGCGAGCGCGATCAGCGCGCCGGCGATGAAGATCTCCTCCAGCGCGCCCTGGTCGATCGACACGCCTGGGACGTTGTCGGCGAGCCAGGTGGCGAGCCAGCCTGCGGCGGCGGCAAACAGTGGCGTTGCCAGCGCGACCGCGCGATTCAACGACATTGGGGGGCCTCCTTAAGGGGTTCGAGCGGGCCAAAGGCTCGTGCTGACGTAACTATGACCCCCGGTCCGGCGTCGTCAAGTGCTGCGCAGCAAGTCCGTCCGGCGAGCGGGGTCCTTGCCCCGCCGGAACTGCTCGATGTACTTCTCGAAGTCCCACCCGTGCAGGAAGGACCCCGCTGACTCGTGGCCAGAGTCGTACAGAGCCTGCACGCGGTCCGGGCTGATGTCGAACTCGGTGGTGCCGACCCCGATCGTCGGGATCGGGATCGTGCGCGCGAACGTCGCGTTCTCGAGGTACTGGCGGTCGCGCGCGGCCATCATCGTGCTCGCGAGGCTCTTCAAGTAGTCGAGCAGGGAGCCGGGCGGCACGCCGTGGTCCTCCTCCCGCCGGAGACGATGCCCGACCGGGACCTTGGGATCGGGCTCCACCAGCATCAGCCCGAAGGTCGGCCAGCGGGGCTCGCGGCCCTGTGCGTCGAAGAGCCAGACAGGGAAGTTCGACAGCATCCCGCCGTCGACGATCAGGTGCTGCTGGCCCGTCTTCGGGTTCTCGTGCACGACCGGCTCGAAGAAGATCGGGATCGACATGCTCATGCGCACGGCGTAGGCGATCTCGAGCTCGTCGGGATCCACCCCGAGGTGGCCGGCGTCGTCCGGCAGCACGAGCATTCGCCGGTGGGTGATGTCGGAGGCGATCACCTTCAGCCCGTAGTTCTTGCCGGGCGGATCGTCGGTCTCGAAGCACAGATCGCCGAAGCGCGTCTTGCCCTTCGCCTCGAGCAGCTTCGCCATCCAGTCCCGGAAGAACTTCCCCTCGTAGATGCCCTTCTCGCGGATCAGGCTGGCCAGCTTGCCCGGCGCGCCGATCCGGTCCATCCAGTCCGAGTCCTTGAACTTGGCGAACGGCAGGTTCCTGACGATGTCGTCGACCTCCGCCGAGCTGTAGCCGGCCGCCACCGCCGCGGCGGTGATGGCCCCGGCCGAGGTGCCGGCCACGCACTTGGGCTCGAAGCCGCTCTCGGTGAGGGCGGCGAAGGCGCCGGCGAGCCCGATGCCCTTGACCCCGCCTCCCTCGAATACCAGGTCCGCGTATTGATCACTGTCCGTCATCACAGGAAGAATGACCTCCTCACCCGACCCCCACAACACCGGAGGCACCGAATGGCCAAGGCGAAGCAGGTCAAGAGGATCCTGAATGTGCTGCCCTCGCGCGACACCGAGCGCGACTGGCGCATCGAGCACGCCGACCACGCCGGACTGCTGGCCGCGCGCCGGGCGGCCGTACCGGCCTCGAAGGACCTGCGCGCCGCGTGGTGGAAGATCGGCGACCAGGGAGGCAGCGGCTCGTGCGTGGGCTGGGCCACCACCGACGCGGTCCTGCGCTGGCACTTCGTCAAGGCCGGCCGCCTCAAGCAGACCGAGAAGCTCGCGCCCCGCTTCACCTGGATGGCCTCGAAGGAGACGGACCAGTTCTTCAACGCGCCCACGACCTTCATCGAGGTGGCGGGCACGAGCCTCAAGGCGGCGCTCGACGTGTCGCGCAAGTACGGCGCCGTGCGCGAGCAGGTGCTGCCCTTCGCCTCCGGCAAGCTGTTCACGGGGGAGGAGCAGGCGTTCTACGCCCGCGCCGCGCAGTTCAAGATCTCGAGCTACTTCAACCTCACGCTCGACCGCCCGAGCGACATCGAGGAGTGGAAGCGCTGGCTCGCCACCAAGGGCCCGATCCTCACCCGGCTCGACGTGGACCGCACCTGGTACGAGGCGAGCGACAACTCGGGCAACCTCGACACCTACCGGCCCGAGACCGCCAGCGGCGGCCACGCCGTGGCGCTGGTCGGCTACACGGCCGACCGCTTCATCGTGCGCAACAGCTGGGGCACGAGCTGGGGTGACAAGGGCTTTGCCTACGCGTCGCTCGCGTACGCCCAGGACGCCTTCACGGAGGCGTACGGCGTGTCTGTCTGAGCGCCGCCCGCCGGCGGGGGCTTGCGATCCGTCGAGGCCGGGTCGTACAGTCGCGGCATCAGGATCGCTGCCCCCATCGAGGCGGCCGCGCCGCGGCCGTCCGACAGCGCCAAGCCGGGCCGACGCTTCCTCCCCCGGCCGGCGTTCAAGGCGCTTGCCGCGCTCGCGGAGGTGGTCGTGGACCCCGGCCGGCTGGCGCCCGGCGAGGTGGCGGAGAACGTGGACAGGTACATGCACGGCTTCCGCGCCCAGCGGAAGTGGGTCGTGAAGGTCGCGCTGATCGGCTTGTGGCTGTACCCGCTGCGCTTCCTGAACCCGCCGTTCCCGAAGATGAAGCCCGACGCGCGCCGGGAGTTCGTCGAGAAGCGCTTCATCCGCGACATCACCTACCGCCGCATCCACATTGCCCGCCACCTGGTCCAGGCGATGTTCCGCCTCTCGTCGCAGATGGCCTACCTCGGCTACTACAGCGACCCCAGGACCTTCGACTCGGTCGGCTACAAGCCGTTCACCGAGCGCGAGCGCTTTCCCCAGGAGCTCAAGGACGTCCCGGCCCAGCTCCCGCGCCTCGACTGCGCCTCGCCCGGCGACCTGGACGGGGACACCATCGAGGCCGACGCGGTCGTGGTCGGAAGCGGCGCCGGGGGCGCGATCGTCGCCTACCGCCTGGCGGAGGCCGGGAGGCGCGTGTTGGTGCTCGAGCGGGGCCTGCACCTGCACCCGTCGGAGTTCGAGGAGGACGAGGTCACGCAGATCTCGAACCTCTACGCGGACGGCGCGCTCCAGCTCTCGCGCGACTTCAGCTTCCAGGTGCTGCAGGGCATGTGCGTGGGCGGCTCGACCGTGGTCAACAACGCGGTCTGCTTCGACCTCCCGGACGACGTGCTGGAGCGCTGGAACGGGCCGAAGCACGAGGCCGGCCTGAGGGAGCGGCAGCTACGCGAGTCGTTCGGCACGGTCAAGCAGTGGCTGGGGGTCGGCAGGCCGCCGAGCCCGCACCTGCAGCGCGGCGCCGACAAGTTCCTGGAGGGCGCCGAGGCACTCGGGCTCACCGGTGGGCCGAACGAGGTCGACGTGGTCGCGACGAACATCTCGAACTGCCCCGGGAGCGGCTACTGCAACATCGGCTGCCCGTACGGCGCGAAGCTCTCCATGCTCGACAAGGTCCTGCCCGAGGGCCAGCAGCGCTTCGGGGCCGACAACCTCCGGATCCTCCCCGAGTGCCGGGCGGAGCGGATCGAGACGAAGAACGGGCGTGCCGACGGCGGTGCTGGCGCGCCTGAGCGACGGCCGGAAGCTGCGTGTCGAGGCCCGCACCGTCGTGGTGTCGGCCGGCGCGATCGCCTCCAGCTGGCTCCTGATGGAGAGCAAGATCGCCAAGGCGCGGGCCGGGCGCGACGTCTGCTTCAACATGGGCTCGCCGATCACGGCCGACTTCGACGACGTGCTGGACTCGTTCGACGGAGTGCAGATCTCCCACTACCTCCAGCCCGAGGCGGGAAGCGGGTTCGTGATGGAGAGCTGGTTCAACCCGGTCGTCAGCCAGGCGCTGAACATGCCGGGCTGGCTCGACGACCACCGCGAGAACATGGACCGCTTCCGGCACCTCACCGCCGCCGGGGTGCTCGTGGGCACGAAGGGGACAGGCCGGCTGCGTCCCGCGCTGACGGGCGGGGTCGACATCGATTACACGCCCGCGCGCGAGGACGTGCAGACGCTGGTCGGCGCGCTCAAGCTGCTCGCCCGCATCTACCTGAGGGCGGGTGCGCGGCGGGTGATGCCGTCCACCTTCCGGTTCCACGCCTTCACCGACGAGAGCCAGCTCGACGAGCTGGACCACTACGTGAAGAACAGCCGCTACCTCTCGATCGGCAGCGGCCACCCGCAGGGCGGCAACGCGCTGAGCGGCGACGCGGGCAAGGGCGTGGTGGACCCGTCCTTCCGCGTCCACGGCTTCGAGAACCTGTTCGTGTGCGACGCCAGCGTGTTCCCCACGGCCACCACCGTGAACCCGCAGCTCACCGTTATGGCGCTGGCCGAATACGCAGCCCCCGGCATGGCGGAGGCGACATGACCCCCTGGACGTTCGAGACGCTGGCCGAGGCCGACCGTGACAAGCTCGAGGAGGTCGTGCGGGCGGGGGACCCGCCCGAGTACGACCAACTCGAGGGGTACATCTACTGCGGCTGGAACCACGAGTGGGTGGGGCGGCTCTCGGGCGAGAAGTTCAAGAAGGGCTTTCGCCGCAAGGACGAGCGCACGCTCGGCTACAACGAGATCTGCCGCCAGGACCGCAAGTCCTTTCGCGGGGAGTGGGATGTGAAGCTGCGAGACGGGCGGCCGATCCAGGTGGGCTACTTCCGCGTGGGGAACATCGAGGAGGAGCGCCGGCAGAAGCTGTACGAGCCCTATCGGCAGGCCGGCCACTTCAACTACAACGTCGAGCTCAATACGTGGCGCAACCTCCCCTTCAGGGTGATCCGCGACATGGTCGTGCTCCCGAACCCGGGCGACCACGAGCTGATGCTCGCCAAGGCGTACTTCCAGGTGAGCGTCCTCCACCTCTTCTACTGCTACTTCCTGCTCGGTCACCGCCAGTCGATCGAGCACGAGCCCTGGTGAGGAGGCGGTGGCCGGCGACGTCCTGTTCGAGCCCCTGCGGTTTCGAAACCTGACGATCAAGAACCGGGTCCTCCGCTCGAACGTCTCGGGCCGGTTCGACAACTACGACGGCTCGGGCACCCAGGCGCGCATCAACTGGGAGGAGAAGTTCGCGCGCGGCGGCGTGGGGGCGATCGTGTCCTCCTACTCGCCCGTCCAGCTGCGCGGGCGCATCCTGCCGAACTACGCCACGATCGACCGCGACGAGCGCATCCCGTTCTGGCGCCGGGTGGGGGAGGCGGTGCACCGCCACGACTGCAAGTTCATCCTGCAGCTCAGCCACTCGGGCCGCCAGCAGGACGTGGGCGGCGTGGAGAACCTCGGCAGGAAGGCGCTCAGCTCCACGAGCAAGACGGAGTCGTTCCACGGCTTCGAGTGCCAGGCGATGACGTCCGAGCAGGTGCGCGACACGATCCGCGCCTTCGCCGCCGCCGCCCGCCGCGCGCGCGAGGCCGGGCTCGACGGGGTGGAGCTGCACGCGGCCAACGGCTACCTGATCACGCAGTTCCTGAGCTCGGCGATCAACGACCGCGAGGACGAGTACGGCGGCTCGCTCGCGGGTCGAGCCCGCTTCCTGCTCGAGATCATCCGCGCCATCCGAAGCGAGGTGGGGCGCGACTTCCACCTTCAGGTCAAGATCAGCGCCGTGGACCACAACAACGCCGTGATCTTCTGGGACAAGCGCGGCAACACGCTCGGGGAGTCGATCGAGGTCTGCAAGTGGGCCGAGGAGGCGGGCGCCGACGCGCTCCACGTGTCCACCGGCAGCATGTTCCCGCACCCGCGCAATCCCGCCGGCGGCGTGCCCGTGGACGTGGCCCGTGAGACCTACGACACGATGCTCTCGAGCGGGCTCTACACGTTCCGCAACTACCTGCTCGCCCGCTGGGCGCCGCTGCGCCCGGTCTTCCGCTTCCTCTGGAACCGCACCACGCGCGGGCTCGAGGTGGAGGGGGCGAACGCCGCCGACGCGGCGGCGGTCAAGAAGGCGGTGTCGATCCCGGTGCTGTGCACGGGCGGCTTCCAGACGGCCTCGGTGATCCGCGCCCTGATCGAGGAGGGCCGCTGCGACGCGGTCACGATCGCCCGGCCGCTGATCGCGAACAACGACCTCGTGAAGACCTTCGCCGCGGGACGCGACCGGCCCGAGCGGCCGTGCACCTACTGCAACAGGTGCCTCGTGAACGTGATCGAGAACCCGCTGGGGTGCTACGAGCCGGCGCGCTACGACGGCGACACCGAAAGGATGATGCGCGAGATCATGTCCGTCTACACGCCGACCGGCTTCGAAGGAGCGCGATGAGCGACCGCGAGCTGCTCGAGCGCCACAAGCCGATCCTCAAGTTCGACCCGCAGTACGACTACCGGGCGCTGAACGCGAGCTCCGCGCTCGCCAACCCCGGCAACGTGCTGCTGCGAGAGCACGGCGAGGTTGTGGCGCGCAGCAGGGAGGCCGAGCCGCTCAGGCTCGACGCGCTCGGCGACTACGAGACCGAGCCGGGCGACTTCCTTGCCCTGGCCGCGGACTGCCCCGGCGACGCAGGGCGCATGGAGTGGGAGGACGACCACCGCGGATGCATCTACGGGCGGGTGGCGCGCGACGGCGGGCGGACCTGGCTCCAGTACTGGTTCTGGCTCTACTACAACCCCAAGCACCTGTTCGGCTTCGGCAAGCACGAGGGCGACTGGGAGATGATCCAGATCGGGCTGGGCGAGGACGAGAAGCCCGAGGTGGCGAGCTTCGCGCAGCACAACTCCGGCGAGGCGCGCCTCTGGAAGAAGGGGGCGATCGACTTCGACGAGGCAGACCCCAACCGGCCGCTCGTCTACGTGGCGCCGTTCTCGCACGCCTCGTACTTCAAGCCTGGCTCGCAGCCATATCTGCTGGGCGTGGACGATCCGCGCGGGGACGGGCCGCCCGCCGACCTCCCGCTCGCGGACTTCGGCGACTGGGCCTCCTGGCCCGGCAAGTGGGGAAACCCGGAGCGCTCATTCGCCGGGCGGATCGGGCGGGGGCCGTCGAGCCCGGGCCACCAAGGCGACAAGTGGCGCGCCCCGGCTGCCTGGCACCGGAGCCTCCGCTCCCGCAAATTCCGGGTGGTGCTCGGGCGGGTGGTCCACCGGATCGGCTTCCTCACCTATCCCCGCGAGCCGGCCGAGCTGAGCGCCCGCGTCGACGGCAGCCGGGTGAGCGTCGAGTGGGAGCTCGCGCCGCGGCGGAGCGGGCGGCACCTGTACGTGACGCTCCACCAGGACCACCTCGTGCTCTGCACCAGGCGGGTCCGCGCCGCGAAGCCGAGCGGCCAGACGTCGCTGCGGATCCCGGACGGCCGCACGCCGACGGCGGTGACCGTGAGCGTCTACAACCGCTTGCGGCAGCGCAGCGTGCCGAAGAGCGCCGAGCTCGGCTAGCCGCGGCGGCGCCGCTGCAGGCGCAACCGGAGGCGGGCAAGCCGGCGGGCGAGCTCCTCGTCGTGCGCCCGGGCCTCGCGGGCCATCTCCGCGGTGGCGTCGTCGCCCGCCCGCTCGGCGAGGCGCTCCACGGTGTCGTAGGTGGCCACCTCGAGCTGCTTCATCAGCACGGCCTGCCTGAGCCGCTCCTCCTCGGTCGCGCCGCGGCGGCCGCGCGCGATGCCGTGCGCGGCTGCCAGGATCCCCGCCCCGGCGCCGGCGCCGTCCGGCCCGCCCGCCCCGAGCGCCTTGAGGCGCGCCAGCACGCGCTCGCGGTGCCGGCGCGAGTTGCGGCGGTGCGTGCTGACCAGGCCGGCGAGGTTCCCGTCGGAAACTCCCTCCACGAGCGGATCGAGCGCCGTAGCGGCCGCGAGCTCCATCGAGCTGGCCCGGCGGAGCTGCTGGATGAGGCGGTTGCGGATCTCCTTGCTGGTCACTGCCATCCACGCTAGCGACCGGCCCGGAGGTCGCGAAATCGCCTGCTCAGGGCTACAGCCAGCCGCGCTCCTCGGCCACCCGGATCGCCTCCATGCGGCTGTGCACGTCGAGCAGGCGGAAGCCGCCGGCCGGGGCGGTGGCGGCCTCGACGGTTCCGCCGATGGCGCGGGTGCGCTCCACGAGCCCCGCCAGCCCGTGGCCCTCCGGCGCCCGGCCCCCGTTCGACCCCTCGCCGCGCCCGTCGTCCGAGACCTCGAGCTCGGTCCCGTCGAGGCCGGCCCTCACGGTGATCTCCGCCCGGCTCGCGCCGCTATGGCCCAGCACGTTGTGGCGCCCTCGCGCACCGCCCAGGCCAGCACCGGCTCCAGCTCGGGGTCGAGCTGGTCGCTCGCCTCGTTCAAGTGGAGATCGATGCCCGCCGCCTCGAGCGCGACGCGGGCGCCGGCCAGCTCGCCGGAGAGCGTGGGCGGCGGTAGCCCTCGACCGCCTCCCGCACCTGGGTGAGGGCGCGGCGACTGAGCGACCGGATGTCGGCCACCTCGGTTAGGGCTAGACCGGCGCCGCGCCTTGCTCGGCGACCCGGGCGATCCGCGCGGCCGCGCCCTCGAGCGCGCCGGCCGACAGGAGCGCGGCCGCGGCGTTCGCCACGAGGCGGCCGGTGATGCCGCCGCCGCGGCGCATTGACACCGAGGCCACCAGCTCCGCGCCGGAATCGTCCTTCATCAGCTCGTAGCGCACGTCGAGGCCGACGGGGCCGTCTGCCGACAGCTCGAGGGTCGCCTCGTCGGCCGCGTGGATCTCCACGTCGAAGCCCACCCTCACGCCCGCCAGCCGTCCGGTCACCCGCCCGCGCGTGCCGGCGGCGAGGCGGCTGCCGTCCAGGTCGTCGAGGTCGAAGTCGACCGGCGACCAGCGGCGAATCTCGTCAGGGAGGGTCAGCACCTGCAGCACCTGGCAGGGCGTGGCCTTCGCTCGGGCTGTCGCGGTCCACTCGGACATGTGTCAACCGTCGCATGCGGCCCCTCGGCGTTGTGAGCGATCGAGCACACTTGCGGCGCGCGCCGCGAGAGTGTGGGCCCTCTTGACCACCATATGGGGGCATCTGAGGGCCCACACTCCGGATTGACCCCGTCGGCCACGCCCGCGTACGCCCATTACGGACGTCATGCACGATTCAGGATGCACGGCACTGGTTGCCTTGCGGATCCGCGCCTTACCAGGGATCGCCCTTCACCGGATGCGTCCCGCCCGTCACGGTCAGCTCCCCCTCGCCGACCGGCTCCCGGCACGCCGCGCAGACCGTCAGCGGGTGAAACTCCTCGCCGCAGGTGTGCTCGAACACGACGGGCTCCCGGCCCGCCTCGCACTGCTGGTCGCCCCACTCCTTCAGGGCGAGCACGATCGGGCGCAGCCGCCGGCCGGCCTCGGTCAGGTGGTACTCGTGGCGCGGCGGGTGCTCCGAGTACCGGCGGCGCTCGAGGATGCCGATCGCCTCCAGCCGCCGTAGGCGGGAGGCGAGCACGTCGCGGGGCGCGCCCGTGTATCCGGCAATCTCCTGGAAGCGCCGATAGCCGTAGCCGATCTCGCGCACGAGGAGCAGCGAGTAGCGTACGCCCCAACCATGACGAATGCCACAGATTTCCCCATCGTCCTGATCCACGGCTTCTGGGTGACCCCGCGCAGCTGGGAGAACTGGGTAGCTCACTACGAGAGCAGTGGCCACCGCGTGATCGCCCCGGCGTATCCCGGGTTCGAGGTGGAGGTGGAGGCGCTGAACGCCGATCCGTCGCCGATCGTGGACCTGACCGTGCCGCAGATCCTGGAGCATCTGGAGACCGTGGTCGGCGAGCTCGACTCGCCGCCGATCCTGATGGGGCACTCGGCCGGCGGGGTGTTCACGCAGCTACTGCTCGACCGCGGATACGGCGCGGCGGGCGTCGCGATCAACTCGGCTCCACCGGAGGGCATTCCCGTAGTGCCCCTGTCCCAGATCAAGTCCACGTTCGCGGTGCTGAGGAGCCCGGCCAACCGCCACAAGGCCGTCGGGTTCACGCACGAGCAGTGGCACTACGCGTTCACGAACACGTTCAGCGAGGAGGAGTCCCGCGCCCTCTACGAGCGCTACCACGTGCCCGCCTCCGGCGGGATCTTCTGGGACAACATCCTGGCGAACGTCAAGCCGGGCCACCAGGACACGTGGGTCAACTTCAAGAACGACGACCGCGCGCCGCTGCTGTTCATCTCGGGCAGTGAGGACCACCTCATGCCGCCGTCCGTCCAGCGCTCGAACGCCAAGCACTACAAGTCCGACACGGTCACCGAGGTGAAGGAGTACGAGGGCAAGGCGCACCTCCTGCCGGCCCAGGAGGGCTGGGAGGAGATCGCCGACTACGCGCTCGAGTGGGCGCTGCGTCACGCGCGGCAGCCGGATCCCGCTTGACGGAGGTCCGCCTCACGCACATCGGCGGGCCGACCGTCCTGATCGAGGCCGCCGGGTGGCGGCTCCTGACCGATCCGACCTTCGACCCACCGGGCGGGCGATACAAGTTCGGCTGGGGCACCAGCTCGCGCAAGACGAGCGGGCCGGCGATCCCGGCCGCCGAGCTCGGCCGGATCGACGCCGTCCTGCTCACGCACGACCACCACGGCGACAACCTCGACGCCGCCGGGCGCGCGCTGCTGCCGTCCGCCGGCGTCGTGGTGACCACCGCGCCCGGGGCGAAGCGGCTCGGCGGCGACACGCGCGGCCTCGCGCCCTGGGCGAGCACCCGGCTCGAGGCCGAGGGACGGCCGGCGATCGAGGTGACGGCCACGCCGTGCCGCCACGGCCCGCCCCTCAGCCGGCCGCTCGCCGGCGCGGTCGTCGGGTTTGCGCTCCGCTGGGAGGGCCAGGAGCACGGTGTGCTGTGGATCTCCGGCGACACCGTGCTCTACGACGGCGTACGCGAGGTGGCCGGCCGGCTGGAGGTCGGCACGGCGCTGCTCCACCTGGGCGGGGTGCGCTTTCCCATCACCGGGCCGGCGCGCTACTCGATGACCGCCCGCGATGCCGTGGAGCTGTGCGGCCTCGTCCGGCCCCGCACGGCGATCCCCGTCCACTACGAGGGCTGGGGGCACTTCCAGGAGGGGCGCGACGCCATCGAGCGCGAGCTCGCCGGCGGACCGGAGGAAGTGCGCCGGAGCATCCGCTGGCTGCCGATCGGGACCGCCGTGGACCTCGTCATCTAAACCTCAAATCACAAGGTTAGTGTTCGCCCTCGGAATCCCCCCGGGAGCTTGGCCTATTGGGATACTGTGTGTTTTGTATCCGGTATCCCAGGGCACTTTAAGCTTGTTTGACGCCCCCCGCACAGCTCGTGGAGCCGCTTGAGGAGCGAATGAACGGCTCCCTGGTCGTCACACCGATACGTGCCGAGGCCGTGAGCGTCGCCCAGATGGCTTACCAGGCGCTGCGGGACGCGATCCTGGCCATCGACGTCTACGAGCCGGACGCCGACCTGCGGCTGGACGAGCAGCGCCTCGCCACGGCCCTCGGCGTCAGCCGCACTCCCGTGCGCGAGGCCCTGGCCCGGCTCGAGCACGAGGGGCTGGTGAACATCATGCCCCGCAGGGGCGTCTGCATCGTGCGCAAGAGCAAGGCGGAGATCACCGAGATGATCCGGGCCTGGGCCGCGCTCGAGAGCATGGCCGCCCGGCTGCTGTGCGAGCGGGCGACCGACGAGGAGATCGGCAGCATGCGCGCGCTCTTCGCCTCGTTTCAGGACGACCAGCTGCGTCTGCGCCTGAACGAGTACTCGGAGGCCAACCTCCGCTTCCACCAGAGCATCATCGAGCTCGCCCGGTCGCCGGTGATCAGCAACCTGGTCGCCGGCCTGCTCGTACACGTGCGCGCGATTCGCGGCCACATGATCGGGGAGGAGGATCGGGCCGAGCGCTCGATCGTCGACCACATGCACATCATCGAGGCGCTCGAGGCACGCGACGCAGAGCTCGCCGAGCGCCTCGTCCGCAAGCACGCGCTGGATCTCGCGGACGACGTGGATCGCACGCCCGCACCTTGGACTGAAACCCCCGGCCCCGGGGATAACAAACCCGGCGCAGGGGCCCGGACGGAGAGGAGATCGAAGTGACCGCCACGAGCACCGCGGTACAACCGGAGACCCCAGCCCGCGAGGCTGAAGCCGAGATGATCTCGGGAGGCCACCTGGTGGCCAAGGCACTTCGCGCCGAGGGGATCGAGGTGATCTTCACCCTCTGCGGCGGGCACATCATCGACATCTACGACGGCTGCATCGACGAGGGCATCAAGGTCGTCGACGTCCGCCACGAGCAGGTCGCGGCCCACGCCGCGGACGGATACGCGCGCGTGACCGGGCGGCCGGGCTGCGCCGTGGTCACCGCCGGCCCGGGCACGACCGACGCCGTCACCGGCGTCGCCAACGCGCTGCGCGCGGAGAGCCCGATGCTCCTGATCGGCGGGCAGGGGGCGCTCAACCAGCACAGGATGGGCTCCCTCCAGGACCTCCCGCACGTCGACATCATGAAGCCGATCACGAAGTTCGCGTCGAGCGTCGTCACCACCGAGCGCGTCGCGGACATGTGCTCCATGGCCTTCCGCGAGGCACTCGCCGGCGCGCCGGGCCCGGCGTACCTGGAGATCGGGCGCGACATCCTCGATTCCAAGGTGCCGCTCGAGAGCGCGGTCATCCCGCAGCCGGGCCACTACCGCGCCTCGACGAAGAGCACCGGGGATCCGAACGACATCGATCGCCTGGCGGACATCCTCATCAAGGCCGACAGGCCGTGCGTGCTGCTCGGCAGCCAGGTCTGGACCTCGCGCGGCGCGGAGGCCGCGCAGGACTTCGTCCGCAGGCTCAACATCCCGGCGTTCATGAACGGCGCCGCCCGCGGCTCGCTGCCGCCGGGCGATCCGCACCACTTCCACCAGACGCGCCGCTTCGCCTTCAAGAACGCCGACGTGATCCTGATCGTCGGGACCCCGTTCGACTTCCGGATGGGCTACGGCAAGCGCCTGAGCCAGGAGGCCACGGTGGTCCAGATCGACATGGACTACCGCACGGTCGGCAAGAACCGTGACGTCTCGCTCGGGCTCGTCGGCGACCCGGGCGCCATCCTGACCGCCGTGGCCGACGCCGCGGAGGGCCAGGGTGCCAAGGGCGCCGCCCGCGACCGGGAGTCCTGGCTCCAGACGCTGCGCGACGAGGAGCAGAAGGCCAAGGAGGAGCGGCTTCCGAAGCTGATGCGTGAGGACGCGCCGGTCCACCCGCTGCGCCTCGCGCACGAGATCAACGAGTTCCTCACCGACAACACCGTCTACATCGGCGACGGCGGCGACGTCGTCACGTTCTCCGGCGGCGTCGTGCAGCCGAGGGGACCGGGCCTGTGGATGGACCCAGGCCCGCTCGGCACGCTGGGGGTCGGCGTTCCCTTCGCCATGGCCTCGAAGCTCGCCCGGCCCGACCGCGAGGTGGTCTGCCTGTTCGGCGACGGCACCTTCAGCCTCACCGGCTGGGACTTCGAGACGATGGTCCGCTTCGACCTCCCCTTCATCGGCGTGGTGGGCAACAACTCGTACATGAACCAGATTCGCTACGGCCAGATCCAGAAGTACGGCGAGGAGCGCGGGGACGTCGGCAACAAGCTCGGCGACGTGAAGTACGACCAGTTCGCCAAGATGCTCGGCGGCTACGGGGAGGAGGTCCGCGAGCCCAAGGACATCCGTCCCGCGCTCGAGCGGGCCCGCGAGTCGGGCAAGCCCTCGCTGATCAACGTATGGATCGACCAGAACGCGTTTGCGCCCGGAACGATGAACCAGACGATGTACAAGTAGGGAGGCCCGCGGAATGAGCAAAGCCCTCGAGGGAGTCCGGGTCGTGGACATGACCCACGTCCAGGCCGGGCCGGTGTGCACGCAGCTGCTGGCCTACATGGGCGCGGACGTGATCAAGATCGAGCGGCCGGGCGGCGGCGACGTCACCCGGAGCCAGCTGCGCGACCTGCCGGACGTGGACAGCCTCTACTTCACGATGCTGAACGGCAACAAGCGCAGCCTGACGCTGAACATGAAGTCCGACGAGGGCCAGGAGGTCTTCACGAAGCTGCTGGAGCGCAGCGACGTGGTGGTCGAGAACTTCGGCCCCGGGGTCATGGACCGGCTGGGCTACACCTGGGAGCGCATCAACGAGATCAACCCGAAGATCATCTATGCCTCGCTGAAGGGGTTTGGACCGGGCGCTCTCGAGAAGGCGAAGGCGTACGAGAACATCGCCCAGGCGACCGGCGGTGCGATGAGCACCACCGGCTTCGAGGACGGGCCGCCGGTGGCGACCGGCGCCCAGATCGGGGACTCGGGCAACGCCGTCCACCTGTTCGGGGCGATCTGCGCCGCGCTGTACCAGCGCACGCACACCGGCCGCGGCCAGCGCGTGCAGATCTCCATGCGCGCGGGCATCCTCAACCTCTGCCGCGTGAAGATCCGCGACCAGCAGCGGCTCGAGCACGGGCCGCTCCGGGAGTACCCGAACCAGGAGTTCGGCGACTTCGTGCCGCGCTCGGGCAACGCGTCCGGCGGCGGGCAGCCCGGGTGGGCCGTGCGCTGCAAGCCGACGACCGAGAAGGGCGCGAACGCCTGGGTGTACGTGGTCATCCAGCCGCAGGTCTGGGAGCCCCTGATGCACAAGATCGGCCGTCCCGACCTGATCGAGAACCCCGACTACGCCACGCCCGAGGCGCGCCTGCCCCACCTGCAGGACATCTTCGACGTGATCGAGGAGTGGACGATCCAGAGGACCAAGTGGGAGGCGTTCGAGGAGCTCAACTCGATCAACGTCCCGTGTGGGCCGGTGCTCAGCACGAAGGACCTGATCGAGGACGAGGGGCTGCGGGCCGAGGGACTCATCGTCGACGTCGACCACCCCGACCGCGGCACGTATTCCACGGTCGGGTGCCCGTTCACGCTGTCCGACTCGCCGGTGGAGGTCAAACGCTCGCCGCTGCTCGGGGAGCACAGCGCCGAGATCCTGGAGGAGCTGCTCGACATCCATGAGGGCGAGCTCGAGCGGCTGAACGCGGCGGGGGCGGTCTGATGGCGCCGGCAATCAGCGAAGCCGGGTCCACCGCCACCGATCAGGGGGCGGTCCGAGAGGTCCTGGAGGCGGTCCGCGCCGACGGGCGCGCCGCGTTGAGCGCACCGGAAGCCAAGCGGGTCTGTGACGCCTATGGCATCCCGGTGCCGCAGGAGGGTCTGGCCACCTCCGCGGAGGAGGCGGTGAGCCTCGCCGAGGAGATCGGCTACCCGGTCGTCCTGAAGATCGTCTCGCCCGACATCCTCCACAAGACGGAGGCGGGTGGCGTGCTCGTCGGCCTCGGCGGCTCCGGCGAGGTCTCGTCGGGCTATGACCAGATCGTCGCGAACGCGAAGGCCTACAAGTCGGACGCCGACATCACCGGCGTCCAGGTGCAGCAGATGCTGTCCGAGGGCCAGGAGGTGCTGATCGGCGCCGTCACCGATCCGTCGTTCGGCCCGGTGGTCACGTTCGGCATCGGCGGCGTGCTCGTGGAGGTGCTCCGCGACGTGACCTTCCGGCTCGCCCCGACGTCGGCCGAGGACGCCGCCGAGATGGTGGACGGCATCCGCGCGGCCGAGGTCTTGAAGGGCGTGCGCGGCGGCGCCGGCGTGGACCGCTCGGCGCTGGCCACGATGATCCAGGCGGTCTCGCAGCTCGTGACCGACTTCGAGGAGATCACCGAGGTCGACCTCAACCCCGTACTCGCGCGCGAGGACGGCGCCACGGCGGTCGACGCTCGCTTCGTGGTGTCGTTCGAGGAGACCGACGCGAGGCCTCCGCGCTACTCGCAGCAGGAGATCCTCGAGACGATGAAGGCGCTGATGCAGCCGCGCGCGATCGCGGTGGTGGGCGCCTCGGGCTCCGAGGGCAAGATCGGCAACTCGGTCATGAAGAACCTGGTCAACGGCGGCTTCGAGGGTGAGATCTACCCGATCAACCCCAAGTCGGACGAGATCCTCGGCAAGAAGGTCTACGCCGACGTGGACGACCTCCCGGACGGCGTGGACGTGGCGGTGTTCTGCATCCCGGCGAAGTTCGTGCCGGACACGCTCGCCAAGGTCGGCGCCAAGGGCATCAAGGCCGCGGTGCTGATCCCGTCGGGCTTCGCGGAGACCGGGGAGGAGGAGCTGCAGAAGGAGCTCCAGCGCAAAGCGCGCGAGAACGGCGTCCGCTTCGTCGGGCCGAACATCTACGGCGTCTACTACACGCCGGGCAACATGAGCGCCGCGTTCACCACCCCCTACGACGTGAAGGGCCCCGTGGCGCTCGCGTCGCAGAGCGGTGGGATCGGGATGGGCATCCTGGGCTTCGCCCGATCGACGAAGCTCGGCGTGTCGGCCATCGTCGGGCTCGGCAACAAGGCCGATATCGACGAGGACGACCTGCTCACGTTCTTCGAGCAGGACGACGCTACGAACTGCGTCGCGTTGCATATGGAGGACCTCAAGGACGGCCGCGCGTTCGTGGAGGTGGCCCAGCGGGTCTCGAAGCAGAAGCCGATCGTGGTGCTGAAGGCCGGCGCCACGCCGGCCGGGACGAAGGCCGCGGCCTCCCACACGGCCGCGCTCGCCGGCGACGACAAGGTCTACGAGGACATCCTCCGCGAGGCCGGCGTCGTCCGGGCGCGCGGGCTGCAGGAGCTGCTCCAGTTCGCCCGCTGCCTGCCGATCCTGCCGACCCCCACGGGCGAGAACGTCGTGATCATCACCGGGGCCGGTGGCTCGGGAGTGCTGCTCTCGGACGCGTGCTTCAACAACGGGCTCCAGCTGATGGAGATGCCGGACGACCTCAACGAGGCGTTCATGGAGTTCATCCCGCCGTTCGGCGCCGCCGGCAACCCGGTGGACATCACCGGCGGTGAGCCGCCCGAGACTTATCGCAACACCGTCGCGCTCGGGCTGGAGGACGAGCGCATCCACGCGCTCGTGCTGGGCTACTGGCACACGATCGTGACCCCGCCGATGGTCTTCGCGAAGGTGATGACCGAGGTGGTGGAGGAGTTCCGTGGCCGGGGGGTCGAGAAGCCGATCGTGGCCTCGCTCGCCGGCGACGTCGAGGTCGAGGAGGCCTCGCAGTACCTGTTCGATCACGGGATCCCGGCGTTCCCGTACACGACCGAAACGCCGGTTGAGGTTCTGGCGGCCAAGTACCGCTGGGCCAGGATGGCTGGGCTGCTGGACGCCAAGTGAGGGAGAGGGACTGACGGCGGCCGCCGTCTGGCGGCCGGCGCTGCGAGCACGAGGGGAGAGGCATGGCAACGGAGAACCGGGTCGCGGGCGCGGTCACGCTGGACGAAGCGGGTGAGGAGCGCGTCTGGCGCGCCGGCAAGCTGCCGCCGATGAAGATCCGCAAGCTGCCGGAGGCGCCGGCGGCTGCGCACGTGCTCGGGCCGGCGATGATCCTCGTCGCGCTCGGGGTCGGGTTCGGAGAGACCTACCTCTGGCCGCGCCTCGTGATCGTCTTCGGGGCTGACATCCGATGGCTGTTCACGGTCGGAGTCCTCGTCCAGACCGTGGTGATGCTCGAGATGGCCCGCTACGCGATGGCCACCGGCGAGTCGATTTTCTTCGGCGCGGCGCGCATCGCGCTGCCGCTCATGTGGATGTTCTTCCTAATCGCCGCCCTGGTCTACATCTGGCCCGGGCACATCTCCGGTGGCGCGGAGGCGCTCGAGGAGATCACCGGCATCTCGTGGCAGGTGTCCGCGACCGTCGGCCTGCTCATCATCGGGGTCATGTTCACGGTCGTCAGGTACATCTACAACTTCATCGAGGGGTTGCTGGCGATCGCGGTCGGCGTCCTCGTGATCGGCTCCGCGATCGTGGGAGCGATGGTGGGGAGCATGCACGACCTCGGCGTCACCCTGGCGGGCACCGTCCGCTTCGACACGTGGATCCCGTCCGAGGCTTTCACGGCGACGTTCTTCCCGGTCGTGGTCGGCGCGCTGGCCTTCGCCGGCCCTTCCGGCATGCAGCAGATGTGGTACACGCTGTGGCTGCGTGACAAGGGCGCGGGAATGGGCGCGCACATCCCGAAGGTCCGTGGCCTGCTGCACGCGGAGGAGGAGGAGACGATCCCCGAAGCCGGGTCGATGTTCGACACCGACGATCCGGAGGAGATGCGCAAGTGGCAGGGCTGGCGCAAATGGGTCACCTTCGATGCGCTCGTGCTCTTCTTCGGCATCACGATGCTGGTCACGATCATCTTCACGGTCATGGCCCTGAACGCCGCCGAGCTCAACCCCGAGGCCCGGACCGCGCTGCTGGAGGGCGACCGCGACGTCGCGCTGCCGGCGATGGGGGACGCGTTCGCGGAGGCCGCCAGCTACTTCGACACGCTGTTCTTCATTTTCATCGCAATCGTTGGCTTCAAGGCGAGCGTCGGCTTGTTCGACGCCTTCGCCCGCGGGCAGTCCGACATGACGTACTACTTCTTGCCGGGCGCAAAGCGGCTGAAGATGTCCTACCTGTACGGGATCTACCTGTGGTTCGTGATCATCTTCGGGATCATCATCCTGAACTTCGGTCCGGCCGACGGCCCGGAGGGCATCCTGGACATCCTGGCGTTCCTGTCGGCGTTCGTGATGGGGGCCTACTGCCTGACGCTGGCGGCGGTCAACAACACGAAGCTGCCGAAGAAGCTCCGGCCGCACTGGGCCTTCACGGTGGTCCTGGTGCTGGGCGGGATCGGGTACCTCACGGCGATCATGTACAGCGTCATCAAGTACGGCGTCTCGGACATCGGCTGATGAGCGGCCCCGCGCGAGATCGCCACCGCCGAGCAGGCCCAGGAGCCGGCCTCCACGACCTGGGCGGGCCTCAACCGCCGTCAGGCGGTGGAGCTGACCCTGCCGGGGGTGGCGATCGGCCTGCTCGGCGGCGCGATCCTGGGTGTCGTGGTCGCGGGCGGCGGTGCGTCGTTTGACGTGGCCCTGTTCGCGGCCGTCACGCTCGGCGTGCCGCTCGCCCTCGCCGGCGCCGTGTACGAGACCCTGCTGGGCCAGGGCAGGATCCCGCTGGGCGTGCTGACGCCGGTGGCCTTGTACTGGGCCGTCGCCTTCACCGTGTGCCGCGTGTTCCAGACGGCGCTGCTGGATCTCTACGCCGGCGGGGAGGTCGCGGTGCCGCACGGCTGGCTGGACTTCCTGGCCTACCAGGCCCTGGTCAGCGTGGGCTTCGGGATCGGCTACTGGTGGCTGCACGAGAACTTCGCTCCGCTCTGGTGGTTCCGCATCCGCGCGCACAATCCCGTCGCCGATCACCTCGTCCGGGTGAAGCTCCAGTTCGCGGGCGCGGTGGAGGAGCAGCGGGAGCGGAGGCGGCAACGAGACCAGGCGAGGCGGGCGAAGCGCCGGAGGTAACAGATGGACCTGCTCGAGTACCAGGGAAAGCAGCTCTTTGCCCGGCACGGCGTGCCGGTGCCGTCGGGGCGCCCGGCGGAGACGGTCGACGAGGCCGTGACCGCGGCCGACGCGATCGGCTACCCGTGCGTCGTCAAGGCCCAGGTCCAGATCGGCGGGCGCGGCAAGCTGGGCGGGATCAAGGTGGCCGCCGGGCGCGAGGAGGCCCGTCAGCACGCCGAGGCGATCCTGGGAATGGACATCCGCGGCCTGCGCGTGCACGAGGTGTGGATCGAGGAGGCCTCGGAGATCGAGGCGGAGTACTACGCCTCGATCGTCTTCGACCGCAGCGCCAAGGCCCCGCTCTTCATGCTCTCGACTAAGGGCGGGATGGACATCGAGCAGGTCGCCGAGGAGGACCCGGATGCGATCGCAACCCTGCACGTCGACCCGCTGCTCGGCTTCCAGGAGTTCCACGGGCGCTGGCTGGCCTTCGAGGCCGGCGTGGACGGCGATCTCGTGCGGCCGGTCACCGCCATGCTGGCGAAGCTCTACGAGACCTTCGTGGCCGAGGACGCGATGCTGATCGAGGTCAACCCGCTGATCGTCACTCCCGGCCGCGAGCTGAGGGCCCTCGACGCCAAGGTGACGCTCGACGGCAACGCGCTGTTCCGCCACCCGGACAACGCCGCGCTTCGCAATCCCTCGGCGGAGGACCCGCAGGAGCAGATGGCCAAGGAGCGCGGCCTGATCTACGTCAAGCTGGACGGCGACATCGGCATCCTCGGCAACGGCGCCGGGCTGGTGATGTCGACGCTCGACGTGGTGGCGCAGGCCGGCGGCCGTCCGGCCAACTTCCTCGACGCCGGCGGCGGCTCCAAGGCCGACGCGATCGTCGCGGCGGTGGAGGTGATCCTCTCGGACGACAAGGTGAGGGCGGTGCTGTTCAACATCTTCGGCGGGATCACCCGCTGCGACGAGGTGGCCAAGGGCCTGATCGAGGCCTTCGAGCGGGTGCGGCCGCAGGTGCCGTTCGTGGTGCGCCTCGACGGCACGAACGACGAGGAGGGGCGCCGGCTGCTGGCCGAGGCCCAGCTCCCCGGCCTCCAGGTCGAGGCGACGATGCTCGAGGCCGCCGAGCGAGTCGTCGCGCTCGCCGCCGCCAGCCCGACCCTCCAGGCGCGATGAGCATCCTGGTCGATCGCGATACGCGGCTCTGTGTGTCGGGCATCACCGGCCGCGAGGGCACCTTCCACGCGCTCAACAACAAGCGCTACGGCACGAACGTCGTGTCGGGCGTGACTCCGGGCAAGGCCGGGCAGCAGGTCGACGGCATCCCCGTGTTCAACTCCTTCGCCCAGGCGGTGGAGGAGACGGACGCCAACGCCGCGATGGTGTTCGTGCCGGCCCGCTTCGCCGCCGACTCGATCCTCGAGGCCGCCGAGGCCGGGATCCACACGATCATCGCCATCACCGAGGGCATTCCGGCGCACGACGAGCTGCGGGTGAGCACCCACCTGGGCCGGCTCGGCGACGTGCGGTTGATCGGCCCCAACTGCCCGGGCGTGCTGTCCCCGGGCAAGGCCAACGTGGGGATCATCCCGGCGGACTTCTTCAAGGAGGGCAACATCGGGGTCGTGTCGCGCTCGGGCACACTGACGTATCAGATCGGCAACGAGCTCGCCCAGCGCGGGTTCGGCAACTCCTCGATCGTCGGCATCGGCGGCGATCCGGTGCCCGGCTCGAGCTTCATCGACGTGCTCGAGCTGTTCGAGGCCGACCCGGAGACGCAGCTGGTGGTGATGAGCGGCGAGATCGGCGGCTCGGCCGAGGAGGAGGCGGCGGAGTTCATCGCCGAGAACGTCTCCAAGCCGGTGGTCGCCTACATCGCCGGGTTCACCGCGCCGCAGGGAAAGACCATGGGCCACGCCGGGGCGATCGTGTCCGGGTCCAAGGGCACCGCCCAGGCGAAGGCCGAGGCGCTCGAAGCCGTCGGGGTCCGCGTGGGGCGCACGCCTACGGAGGTGTCGGAGATCGTTGTCGAGCTCCTCGACGGCTGAGCGGGACCATGCCCGCCTGAGCGATGGACCTGCTCGCGGGCGCCCTCGTCGTTGCGGCGGCTTCGTTTCTCGGGGGCGTCACCGGCTTCGGGTACTCGCTCGTCGCCACCCCGCTGCTGTTGCTGCTCGGCTTCCCCTTGCCGTTCGTCGTGACCGCCAACCTGGCGGTGGCCTGCATCACGCGGATCTCGGTGGCGTACCGCTTCCGGTCGGACGCGAAACCGCGCCGGGCGGGCGGCCTGATCGCCGGCAGTGTCCCCGGGCTCTGGCTGGGGGCCGTGGTGCTGACGACCGTGGACGACTCGACGATCAAGCTGGCCGCGGGACTGGTCGTGATGGCTGCCGCCGTGCTGCTCTGGCGGGCGGTGGGAAAGCCACCTCCGCGGCCGCTGCCCGGAGCGCCCGTCGCGGCCGGGTTCGCCGGCGGCTTCCTGGGCGCGGCCACGTCGCTCAACGGCGTGGCCCCGGTGCTGCTGCTCGCCCGCGACAAGGCGGAGCCGCGGAGCGTCCTGGCGGACCTCGCAATCTACTTCGTCGCGTCGAACGCGATCGGATTGGTGGTGCTGGCGGCCGAGGGAGCGCTCGACAGCGACGCCCTGTACCCGGCCTTCGTGCTCTGGCTGCCCTTCTCGCTGGCCGGCAACTGGGCCGGCACCGTGATCGGCCCGCGCCTTCCCGAGGCCGCCTTCCGGCGGCTCACGCTCGCGATCGTGTTCGCGGCCGGCGCGGTTACCGCGCTGACCGCGTAGGCCCCGGCCGCCGCCGGCCGGCCGGCCTTGTGGGCCGGCCCGCCTGGCGTGGCCTGGTCCGGCCGGCTAGCGGCGGAAGGTGCCCAACAGGCGCCTCAGCGCCCGCGCGGCCGACTCGGCGCCGCGGTTTGACAGCGCGCCCTTCGGGCCGCCTGACATCGGAGGGTTGGGATGATTCTGGTTGGTCATGGGTCAGGTCCTTCGGAACGGGTTCATTTCAGTGTCCACTATCCAGTCTATCGACCGTCAGCGGGCACCTTTTCCCTGCTGAGGAGGCATTTTTGCTAGCAAGGCCGCCAAGCGGGCCCGCATGAGAATCGCCGTCCTCGGTGCCGGCGCGATCGGCGCGTACGCAGGCGCCGCGTTGGCGCGCGGCGGAGCCGACGTCCACCTGATCGCGCGCGGTGACAACCTCGAGGCGCTGAAGCGCGACGGGGTTCGCGTGCGGTCGGAACGGGGCGACTTCGAGGCCCACCCGCCGGCCACCGACGACTCGAACGAGATCGGGCCCGTCGACCTCGTGTTCCTCGGGCTGAAGGCGAACTCGTACGCGAGCTGCGGGCCCCTGCTCGAGCCGCTGCTGCACGAGGAGACCGCCGTCGTGGCGGCCCAGAACGGGATCCCCTGGTGGTACTTCCACAAGCTCGAGGGCCCGTACGAGGGGCACCGCATCGAGGCCGTGGACCCCGGTGGCGAGCTGTCGCGCGTGATCCCGCCGGAGCGCGCGATCGGCTGCGTGGTCTTCGCCGGCACGGAGCTGGCCGAGCCCGGTGTGGTCCAGCACCTCGAGGGCACGCGCTTCTCGATCGGCGAGCCGGACGGCTCCATCTCCGAGCGCTGCAAGCAGTTCAGCGAGGCCATGGTCGAGGGCGGCCTGAAGTGTCCTGTCGAGGAGCGGCTTCGGGACGAGATCTGGGTCAAGCTGATGGGCAATGTCGCGTTCAACCCGCTCAGCGCCCTGACTCGCGCGACGATGGCCCAGATGTGTCAGCACGCGCCCACGCGCGCGCTCGTGGCGTCGATCATGGAAGAGGCGCTCGAGATAGCCCAGGCCGTGGGCGCGGAGCCCTCGGTGTCGATCGAGCAGCGGCTGGAGGGCGCCGAGAAGGTGGGCGACCACAAGCCCTCGACGCTGCAGGACCTCGAGGCGGACAAGCCGCTCGAGCTCGCCGCCATCGTCGACAGCGTCGTCGAGCTGGCGGACCTGACGGGTGTGGAAGCGCCCAACCTGCGGGCCGTGTCGGCCTCCAGCGGCCTACTGGCGAAGACCCTCGGCCTCGACTGAGAGCAGCGCCTCGCGCTCGTGCGGCGTGAGCTCCCGCGACTTGCGGCTCTGCTCGTCCCACGCCACGAGCACGGCCCGCCCCTCCACGGCCACCTCTCCGTCGGGCAGCAGCAGGCGGTTGTCGAGCTCCACTCGCGAGCGACCCAGCTCGGCGACGCGGCACTCGCCGGTCAGGAAGCGGTGCTCGATGCGGACCTCCCGCCGGTAGTCCAGCTCCACATGCACGAGAACGTAGCCCGTGAACGGGAGGTCCGGGAGGGTGCTGCGAAAGAACGCCGCGCGCACCTCCTCGAGAAGCTCGTGGTGGACGGCCTGGTTGACATGGCCGAGCGCGTCCATGTCCCGGTGGCGCAGGGCCAGCTCGACTCGGACCGGCGCCGGCTCGTCGCTCGTCATCCGAGGATGCTATCGGTACCGCATCACTCCTCTTCGGTCTCGGCCAGCGCCATCACCAGCTCTTCCATGCCCTGGCCGTTGGGCCCCAGGCCGCTGGGCGGCGCGGCCGCCGTCACGGCCGGGAGTGCCGCCGGGCCGGGCGCTGCCGTCCGGCTGGACTTGGCGAGCAGCGCCGCCTTCGTGGCGTTGCCGATCCCGTGGCCGGTTGCGAGGTCCGGCCCCGGCCCGGCGCGATGGTGACCGGTCTCGCGCGCGCAGCGTCCCTTCGTGACGTCCCGGGCGGTGGTCTTCAGGATGCTCTTCGCCTGGGCGGGAGTCATCTGTGGCCAGGCCTGCTTCATCAGCGCGCACGCGCCCGCGAGCTGAGGCGCGGCGGCCGAGGTCCCGCTGAACGCGGCCCAGCCGTCGTTTCGCTCCGTGCCGTCTCCGTTCGGGTAAGCGGTCCCGCCGAGGTCCTGGTCGATCAGGCAGCGAGGCTCGACCGGCAGCATGATGTACACGGCAGCGGGCAGCTTTCCGACGAGGCCGCAGACGTCCGGTACGCGCCGGCCGGGGTAGATGCGGCTCTTGAACCCGCTCGCGTATTCGGTCGCCGCGGGCGGCTTGCCCGACTGCAGGTACGCCCCCCCTGCCGAGATCACATCGGGATGCTGGCCCGGGAAGCCCCAGTGGCCGTTGCCCGCAGAGAATATGACGACGATTCCCTGCCGCACCGCGCTGGCGATGGCCGCGGCCAGCGCCTGGTCGGCGGCGTGGAGCGGCGGATCCTTGATGTCCCCTCCCCAGCTGCAGGAGATCACGTGCGGGTTGAGCGCGACCGCCGCGTTGAAGGCGCCGACGACGTTGATGAAGTCCGTCTTCACCATGGTGAAGCTCACGTCCGGCGCGACGGCGAAGACGTTGGCCGACTCGCCGGTGCCGTGACCGATTTCGTCATGGGCCGGGCGGGTGGCGCCGGGGGCGAGCACCACGGGGGTCGATCGATAGCCGCGGCTCGTGAAGAAGGGGTGTCGGTACCAGCCCGAGTCCACCATCACCACCTTGACCCCGGCGCCGGTGTAGCCCATGCGGTGGGCCCGGTCGGCCATCATGCCGAGCGACACGTCACCCGGCACGTCGAGGTACCAGTAGCTCTTGCGCGGCGGCAGCTTGGAGACCGCGAAGGGGTAGTAGCGCTTGCTCAGCGCCACGCCCTCCACGACGTCTGACAGGGGGCTGTCGGTCGTGTCGATCAGCCCGGTCATCGGTGTGTCCGGGCAGTCGAGCACCGTGACGGGCTCTACCCGGCGCTGCTCGCGCATCGTCTCGTGCTCCGTGGCCACGATGCGGCGCTTGAAGACGCGCTCGTAGGTCTTCGCGGGCGCGGCGATCGTGACGGTGGCGGCGCCCACCGACAGCACCTCGAAGCCCTCCCCCTGGAGCCGCGCCACCGCGTCCGTCGTCACCCGCGGCTCGGAATGGAAGCGGCTCACGAGGTCGCTCGTCACGGGTGGGGCGTCGAACAGCGAGCTGCCCTCCGCCGAGCGAGGCGAGGCCTCCGCGTAGACGATCTGTGGCACGTCCGCCCCGGCCGACTCCGTCTTCTTCACGCTCGCCTTTGCCATGGTGCTCCTCTCGGTGGGGGTCAACGAAACAGGTGCGGCCGGTCCGGGAAAACGACGGTCTCCACGATCCCGTCGAGCTCGTCCGGCAGCCGCAGGGGGCCGGTGGTACTCGCCGGCCGCTCTCCCGGTGCTGCGTCGCGGCGCACCTCGAGCCGGACGCCCAGTGTGCGCTCGAACGTCTCGGGCTCGGCGGCGATGGTCAGCGTGACGCCGGCATCGAGCACCTCGAAGCCGAGGGCCTCGAATGCTCGCACGGCGGTCATCTTGTCGCGCTCGTCCGGCTCGAACTGTCCGAGCGTCTCAGACGTGACCTGCGCCGAGCCGTCGCTCAGCGTGCGACCGCCGCGCGACCTGAGGATCGCTTCGGCCGCTACGCGCATCGGGGTTGAGGCCAGTGGGGGAGGTGGGCCATCGGGCTGCCAGACCGAACGTAGCCCGCGCGAGGGGGTGGGTCAAGTTGGCGGGCTCAGATGGATATTTCGACCACGGGCCGCCCCTGGAGCGGGCGCCAGCCGCCGGCGCGGTGATCGCGACAGCGCAGCTCGATCCGTCCTCCCGCGCGCTGCGTCAGGAACAGCGAGCAAAGTGGGTCGCGCGGGTCGCGGCGTCGGCCGACGCCGACGAGGGCCGAGCCGTTGATCGCGACGATCGAACGCTTCCGAGCGAGCCTCACCCGCTTGATCAGACCGGGAGCGCTGAGCGGGGAGTGCGTGTGTCCCGACAGCCAGAGCCGGGCGTTCGGACGCGCTGCGAGCAGCGCGCGAATGCGTTCGTCCGGCTTGGCATAGAACGCGCTCATCGTGGAGGTGAAGTGCCGGCGCGGGTCTCCCATCACCGTGCGGAACAGCGGCCAATGGCAGGCAATCCAGCAGTTCTCCGGGCCCCGTTCGAGCTCGCGGTCGAGAAAGGCCAGCGTCGCGAGCGAGAGGCGACCGGCACGCTTGCCGGCCTCTACGCGGTTCGGCCCCACCACGATCACGCGGGCGAAATCGAGATCGACCGTGTAGTTCTGCGACGGCTGCCCGTAGGCACGCGCCCAGTCGCCGACGCCCCGCTTGTTGCGAAGGATGTCGTGGTTGCCCAGCACCACCGCCCAGGGTCCGGGCAACCGCTCGAGGAACGCAAGCGCCAGCGCGTCTTCGGTCGGGCTGCCGCGCTCGGTTGCGTCGCCCAGCTGCAGGTGAAGCGCCGGCGCCCGCAGATGGGCCAGGTCGTGGCTGACCGCGTCGGCGCGCACGGGTGTGATCGCGCCGGCGTGCAGATCGCCGACGCAGTGCAGCGTGCGGCGCCAGTCCGGCTGCCTCACGGTGCGCCCAGGGAGACTTGAACTCCCAACGTCAGCCGCCCGGGCCCACCATACGGGGCAGCCGGGCCTTGGCCAGCGCCAGCACCTGCTCAATCGTCCCGCAGCGCTGGCACTCGAGCACGCGTACTCGCCCGGAGACGTCGACCGTGGCTAGGTGGCGGCCATTCGGGGCCGCCGTCACGATCGTGCCGTCGAGACCCGTCGCGCCGCTGGGCACCGTCGACGGGAGGCGTGGCTCGCGCCAATCCCACACGCGGATGGTCCCGTCGTCGCCCGCGCTGGCGAGGTGGCGCCCGTCGGGAACGAAGGTGAGCCCGAATGTCTCGTCGGTGTGGGCCCGGAGCACGGTTGTCGGCGTGCCTGGGGTGCGCCAGTCCCAGAGCCGGATGGTCCGGTCGGTTCCGGTGCTCGCCAGGCGGCTCCCGTCGGGGGAGAACGCGACGGCGTAGACCGGATCCGTGTGGCCGCGGAGGATCGTCGGAGGCTCGTGGGGGGCGCGCAGGTCCCAGACGCGCACCGCCCGTCCTGCCGCCGCTGCGAGGTGACGCCCGTCCGGCGCGAACGCAACCGCCGGAGGCGTGCTCCCGCCGAGGCCGAGAAGCGTGGGACGCGAGCGCTGCTCGCCCGCGTCCCACAGTCGGACCTTGCCGTCGGGGGTGGCGCCCGCGAGGTGGCGGCCGTCGGGGGCGAACGCGGCGTCCAAGCCGGGACCGAGCGTTCGCACCCGTCGCCCCGCACGCCAGTCCCAGACGACGAGCCTGAAGTCCTCGCCGCCGGCGACCATATGGCGCCCGTCGGGCGCCAGCGCCACAGGCGGCAGCGAGCGGCCTGGAAGCACCCGCGGCGGCGCCCGAGGGGTCCGCGGGTTCGACACGCGCAGCCCGCCGTCATGGCTTACGGTGGCCAGATGACGGCCGTCGGCCGCGAGCGCCAGGTCGGCGACCGAGTTGTGGCCGGGCAGGACCCTGGGTGCCGGGAACGTGGCGCGCCAGTCCCAGATGCGGACCGTCTGGTCGTCGCTGCCGCTGGCCAGGTGACCCCCGTCTTCCCAGCTCGCACTTCTGACGGCCCCGGCGTGGCCGCGGATCAGCGCCAGCGCGGGCGCTCCGGAGCGCCAGTCCCACACTCGCAGGCTGCCGTCCTCGCTGGTGCTCGCCAGGAGGCGGCTCGAAGGGGCGAAGGCGACGCTCATCACCGGTCCGGTGTGACCGCGGAGGGTCGCGGCCGCCCTGCGCCGGTGGCGCCAAGCCCACACGAACACCGTCCGGTCGGTGCCGGCGCCCGCCAGATGGCGCCCATCGGGGGCGAACGCGAGGTGCTGGACGTTGCCGCCACCGCCGTGCAACAGCCTGGGCGCGCGCCGCGGGGCCAAACGGTCCCACACGCGCACGTGGCTGCCGTCGCCGGCACTCGCCAGGTGACGCCCGTCGGGCGCGAACGCGACCGTCTCGACATCGGCCGTGTGGCCCCGCAGGACGACCGGCGGCGTGCGCGGCGTGCGCCGGTCCCACACGCGCACCGTCAGGTCACCGCTTCCGCTGGCGAGGTGCCGGCCGTCGGCGGACCAGGACACCGCGTTCACCGATCGCGTGTGGCCCCGGAGCACCACCGCCGGGCTCGACGAGGCGCGCCGGTCCCACACGCGGACAGTGCGGTCCGCGGACGCGCTCGCCAGGTGGCGCCCGTCGGGGGCCCACGCCACGCTCGCCACCGGACCCTCGTGGCCACGCAGGACCACCGGCGCCCGTGCGGGCGCGCGCGCATCCCAGAGTCGGATGCTGCGATCGCTGCCGGCGGTCGCAAGATGACGGCGGTCGGGCGAGTACGCGACGCTCGCGACGGAGCCGTTGTGGGCCCGCAGGACGAGGTGGGGCACGGCCTGGGAGGCGCTGACCCTGAGGGCTCCCTCGGCGAGATCCGTGTCCTTGGTGGCAAAGGCCTCCATCGCCAGCGCGAGGCTGCTGCTCGGGTCGTCGCGCAACTGTCCAAGGGCCCGGGTCGCCAGCAATGTCGACAGCGCGGTGTCGCGTTGATCTATCGCCTCGTTGCGCTGGATGACCGCGAGCACGGCGAGCGCGGCGGTGACGATCAGGGCCGACGCGAACGCCGCCGTCAGCCGACGCTGCCGGGTGCTCGCCGCGCGCCGGCTCTGAACGATGTACTCCGCCTGTTCGGCGGTGGCGGCCTCGTGGTGGTGAGCCTGCCGGGCGAGCCAGCTCTCGGCATCCCGCAGATCGGAGCCGCGTAGCAGGAAGCTGTTGTCATGTCCGGCGTCGAGCCATTCGCGCGCCCTGCCGGCGATCCGCGTGTGCTGGTCGCGCCACTCGAGGTCCGTCTCCAGCGCTTCGACGAGGTTGCCGAGCCCCGCGTCGAAGTCGTCGTCCGGCCGCAGGAAGATCCACTCGCGATCGGCCAGGACCGGCGGGAGCCCCGCCTCGTCGACCTCCTGCTGGTAGACCGGGATGACGAGCTTGTTCTGCGCGGCGGCCAGTTCGAGCTCCTCCCGGCAGTGGCGCGAGCGCAGCGAGGCCGGAGTCAGCACGAAGATGTACGCCTTGCAGGCTTCGATGCCGCGCTTGATCCGCGCCCGCCAGTCCGCGCCACCGGTGATGTCGTCCACGTCCACCCAGACGTCCTTGCCCAGCGCTTCGAGTGCGGCCCGCAGCCGCTCGACCGCCTTCCGATCCTGACGCGCGTAGGAGATGAACGCGTCGTGTCGGCCGATGTCGGGCGCCGCCGACGCGGGTCTCTCCGCCTCGTCCGTGAGGGCCCGGCTGGGGGCTAGTCGTCCTCCACGAATACGACGATCTTCTGGGAGCCGGGGGGGCCGCGTCAAGCAGAGACGCGGTGGTCGAAGGCGAGCCCGTGGGCGCAGGGCTCGGTTTGATTTGCCGCTGCCGAGTGTTCTGTTCTCGGCGGACACGCCGCGTGGTATGCGCGCCGGTGATGATCGGCGTAGGGTCGGGTAATGAGCATCGAAGATCCGAGCGTCGGTCCGCTGCAGATCGTGATCGTGGGGTTCGAGACGACCGAGCGATTCCGCGGCGAAGTTGCGCGCGAGCTGCTCGATCTCCGCGGCCGCGGAATGATCCGGGTGCTGGATGCGCGTTTCTTTCACCGCTCGCCGGAGGGAGAGCTGACCGAGGTCGAGCTCGACCCGCTGTTTGTCGACCGGCCCGCCGAGCGCGCGAACCCGGTCGCTCGGCTGCTCGGCGTCAACGGGCCTGGCGGCAACGGCGGACTGCCGCCGCAGGAGGCGTTCGGGCGGACCGCCGGCTTCGCGCTGGCGGACTTGCGCCGGCTGATCGACGAGATCGGGCGCGGCGATCACGCGGTCGCGATCCTGATCGAGCATCGCTGGGCCGCGCGACTGCGTGAGGCGGTGCGCGACGCGGGCGGAAGGCTGGTGGGTCAAGGCTTTCTGACGCCGGAGCTGGCGCTGGTGGTCGGCGCCGAGATCCAAGCGCGTGCCGATGCGGAGGCGGCGATCGAGCTCGCCAACGCCACCCGCGGCTCCGCGCTGGTCGAGGCGCTTTCGATCTTGGCGCGCCGCGAGCGCGGATCGGCGCAGGAAACCGCCCGGGCGGCGGCCGAAGTGGTGCGTGTGTTGGTCGCCGAGGGGTTTGTGCACGACGCCGAGGCGCACGCCGCGATCGAGGCGCTCGCCACCGCCGGGCTGATTGAGACCGCGCTGTTGCAGGCGGCCGTCGCCGAGGCAGAAGAGACGCTCAACCAGCGCACCGACGAACGGGCGGACGCCGATCCCGCTTGACGCTCGCCGCGCTTCCGCACGCTAGAAGGGCCACGAGAGGCGCGGCCCACGACACCAGGAGACCACGATGCCGAAGCATGGGGAAACCGAGCGGACTCTCGCTCGTCCGCCTGTCGTCAGTCAGAACGAGTGGGATGCGGCGCGGACGGCCCTGCTCGAGCGCGAGCAGACCGTCGCCGCCGCGATGCATGAGCTCGCCGCCGCACGGAAGCGCATGCCGATGGTGCGGGTGGAGCGCGACTACGCGTTCGAGGGTCCTGACGGGCGGCGGTCACTGCCGGAGCTGTTCGACGGGCGCAGCCAGCTGATCCTCTACCGGTTCTTCTTCGAGGAGGGTGTCGACGGTTGGCCCGACGCCGGGTGCGTTGGCTGTTCGTCCGTCGCCGACGGCATCCCCGAGCTCGGCCTACTTCACTCTCGCGACATCACCTTCGCGATGGCATCGCCGGCGCCTCAGGCGAACCTCCGCCGCTACGCCGAGCGCATGGGTTGGACGGACGTGCCCTGGTACACGATCCGCAGCGAGCGCTTCTCGGCTGACTTCGGGGTCGACGAGTGGTTCGGCTTCATCGTCTTCCTGCGCGACGGCAACGACGTCTACCGCACCTACTTCCTGCAGCACGGAGCGATGGTCCAATGGATCGGCAGCCTCTGGAGCTTGTGGTCCTTGACGCCCTATGGCGGACAGTCCGACGATGAGGACTTGCCCGAGGGCTGGCCGCGCGCGCCGGGGTCGTTCTGGTTCCGCCGCCACGACGAGTTCGACGATCCGCCGCCGTCGGCCCGCCGGCGCGTTCGACCCGGATGATCAGCCCTAGCGGCTGGAGAACTCCGTCTTAGCCGATCCTTTGCGGGACGTCCGCTGAGCGTTCCTCTTGCGTCCCGCGGGGCGCCGCCGCCGGCCCCCTGTAGAAGTGCGCGAGAAAGTCTCGCCAGCGTGTCGTATTGGCACGATGGTGTTCGTGGAGAGGGTAAGAGGCAGCCATTCGGGCGGCCCGTGATCAAGGAGAGCCATCATGACGCAGTACTTCCTGACCCTGCCGCACGACTCGGCCGAGGAGCCCACGATGGAGTCGATGGATCCGGCAGCCCTCCAGGAGGTCTTCGCCGCGGTCGAGCGGTTCAACACCAAGCTCAAGGACGACGGCGCCTGGGTGTTCGCTGGCGGCCTGCACCCGCCCTCGGCCGCCACCACGGTCGACGCCACCGGCGACACGCCGATCCTCACCGACGGGCCGTACGTCGAGGCGAAGGAGTACCTGGGAGGCTTCTGGATCATCGAGGCACCGGACCTGGACGCCGCGCTCGAGTACGCCAAGCTCGGCTCGAAGGCGCTGGGTGGCCGGATCGAGGTGCGCCCCTTCCAGGAGGTGCCGCCGCAGGACGAGTCCTACGCTCTCGACGCCGAGCGATAGCTACGCGGGCTCGACTCCGCCTTCCTCTGTCTCGAGCAGCGGTAGGCCACGCGGAAGCAGCAGTGACTCCGCGCGGACACCATGAGCCGGGTGATCAGCGGGTGGAAGGGAACGAGCGGACGCTGCTACGAACTCTGGGAGGAGGGCCCCGTTCGGGCTGGGGACGCCGCAGCCGCAGACTTCGCCACAGCCGCGAGCGCGTCTGCGGGATCGCTGTGGCCGACGATGCGGACGATGAGCCCGTCGCGGACCTCGAGTACCCCGGAGGTCCGCATCTCGGTGGGAATGTGGGTGCCTCGCGAGCGGCCGCGCATTCGAGTGACGAGCGCGAACTTGTCGCCGCCGTCGCTGAAGGCCTCGATCTCATCGTTGGAGAAGTCCTCCCATGCTGAGTAGAAGCGCCGCAGCCCGGCACGCACTCCGGTGTGGCCATACCAGACCTCGCGCTCGACCCACGTCTCGGTGGTGGTCCACTCGATATCGGGGTGGAGCAGCGCTAGAAGATCATCGAGCCGGTCGGGACGGTAGGCGTCGACGAAGTGTCGGCACAGCTCTCGATTGGAGACGCCCTTGTGCTCCGAAGAGTGCACGCAGTGCGACCGTACACCCACCCCGCCCAGGGGTACAGCCAAGCGCCGGCCACTGATGCCGCCAATCCGGAGCCGTGCCTGCTCAGTGCTGCTTCGCGCGAAGAAGCAATAGTCCGTGCCTTTGAGCCTTGAGCACCCGACCGGTGAACGTAGGATCGGCGCGACGAGAGTCGCCGTTCCGCGACAGCCCGCTGGCCGGCGTTGAGTCAGTCGACCGCGCCCAGGACGCGCTCCGTGGCCAGCGTGTCCTGGAACGACTCGAAGCGCGTGATCTTGCCGTCCTGGAACTTCCAGACCTGGGCCACGCTTTGGCTGGACTCGCGGCCGCCCAGGCGAACCGTCACGCGCCCGAGCATCCTGAGAGACACCCGCGGAACCCCGACTCATGCGGGGCTTCGATGCGCCCAGGGAGACTCGAACTCCCACCCCGCATAAGCAGGACAAGGCCCTCAACCTTGCGCGTCTACCAATTCCGCCACAGGCGCGTGGAGCGCTGAGTATAGAGCCGCTCAGGGGGCGTCCGGGGCCGTCGGAGGGCCCGTCCCTTGATGTCGTCCGACGGGCGGGGTACTCTGCGAACACATGTTCGGATCACCGCACACGACCGGCCCACAGAGGAGGTCCCGATGGTCGAGTTGAACCTGACCAAGCGCCAGCAGGAGATCTTCGACTTCGTCAAGCAGTACGTGGGCGAGCACGGCTATCCGCCCACGGTGCGGGACATCGGAAAGGCGATCGGCCTGACCTCGTCGTCGACCGTCCACGCGCATCTCGCCAACCTCGAGAAGCTCGGGCTGCTGCGCCGCGATCCCACCAAGCCGCGCGCGATCGAGGTGCTGAAGGACAAGGCCAGGCAGGTGGTCACGCCGCCCGGGCTGCCGGTCGTGGGCCAGGTGGCGGCGGGGCAGCCGGTGCTGGCCGACGAGAACATCGAGGAGTACGTGCCGGTGCCCGGGATCGCCGGCGGCGACGACGGCGAGTTCGTCCTGCGCGTGAAGGGCGACTCCATGAAGGACGCCGGCATCCTCGAGGGCGACTTCGTGATCGTCCGCCGCCAGGAGACCGCGGGCGACGGCGAGATCGTCGTCGCGCTGGTAGGCGAGGAGGCCACCGTCAAGCGCTTCTTCCGCGAGAACGACCACGTGCGCCTTCAGCCGGAGAACGAGTCGATGGAGCCGATCCGGACGCGCGAGGCGCAGGTGCTCGGGCGCGTGGTCGGCCTGTGCAGGAGGGTGACATGACCACGGCGCTGCTCGAATCGCCGCTCTCGCTGTTCGGCCAGGCGCGCCGGTCGCGGCCGGCAGGCCGGCGCGGGGTCACGCTCGAGGAGCGCCTCGAGAGTGCGCTGCGCTCCGTGCGGACCGACGGCACGGCGGAGTGCCCGGTGTGCCGCGCGCAGATGCACGCCGAGGAGGACGCCGCGCGCTGCTCCGGCTGCGGCTCGACGCTCGCGTAGGGACGGCAACGCTCCGCCCGCGGTGGCCGCCGGACGCGGTCCGGCCTACACTTGAGGCTGCCGGCCGAGCAGCCGCGGGGAGGTCGGAGAGACAACCGGCCCCTCGAGGAAAGTCCGGACACCGGAGGGCGGGGTGGTCGGGGAACCGACCCGGGGAAACCCGCGGGACAGTGCCACAGAAACAAACCGCCTAAGCACTGGGCTGCACGTGCGCCCAGTGCCGGCAAGGGTGAAATGGTGCGGTAAGAGCGCACCGGCGCCGCGGTGACGCGGCGGCCAGGCAAACCCCACCCGGTGCAAGGCCAAGCAGGAGCGATGACGCTGCCCGCCGAGCTCCAGGTAGGCCGCAGGGCGAGAGCCCCGTCCGGCACGGTCACCGACCGCGACCGGGCGAGACGGATGGTTGCTCGAGACAAAATCCGGCTTACAGGCCGGCTAAGGAAAGCCCCCGCGACCGCGGGGGCTTTCTATTACGCGCGCACGCGAGGCTGCGCACCCGCCCGCATGCTGCTACCGTCCGCGAGGTCAGCGCCGAGTCTGTGCTCGGCAAATGAGTGTTAGCGCCCGCAGTCGTTGCTTCACAGCTCCTCCGCGACGCAGCACGCAAATCAGTGGAGGTACCAGCAATGGCCACCGGAACCGTGAAGTGGTTCAACGACGACAAGGGCTTCGGCTTCGTCACGCCCGACGAGGCTGGCAAGGATCTGTTCGTCCATCACACCGGCATCGCCGGCGAGGGCTTCAAGTCGCTCGCCGAGGGTGCGAGGGTCTCCTACGACGCCGAGGCCGGCGACAAGGGCCCGAAGGCCGTCAACGTGCGGCCGATCGCCTGACGGACGCGATTGCCACATAGGCGGGCCACCCCCTGGCGGGCCGACGACCCCGGCCGCGCCGACCGGCGGGCGGGCGGTTACGACCGCTCACCGAATATCGGTTTGGACGACGGCGCTCCCGGCGACAAGAGCCGCACCAGGGGGTGCCTTTGCCGTCAGCAACGCGTAGCCAAACAAAGACCTCGTCCGCCAAGCGCAGAAGGAAGTCGAAGGCCGGGAAGGCAAAGCCGGCAGAGGACGCCTTCTGCCCGCACTGCCACCTGCTGATCGAGCGCAAGGTCGGCGAGGACTGGCCGCAGGAGCCGCTTCGGTGCCCTCACTGCCGGCTGCTCGTCGGCACGGGGCGCGCCCGCCCGACCCCCTCGGCCGAGCCCGGGGCGCGCGGCAGTGCCGCAGGCGTGTTCGCCCATGAGGCGAAGCGCGCGGGTGGCGACGCCGACGCCTCGAAGGAGGACGTGCGCAAGGCCATCCGGCAGGTAGCCGAGGACTCCGGCCAGCGTCCCGAGCGCCTGCTGATGGTCGATTACCAGCAGCGCGCCTCCGACGACGAGGAGCTTCCCGCCCTGCGCGACGTCTTCGCCGCCTACGGGAGCTGGAAGCGCGCCCGCCGGGCGGCGGCCGAGTCCAGCTAGCCCCGCGCGCCGATTCACTTCCCCCGCGGCAGGTAGAGTGCCGCCCGCGATGGAATGGCTGTTCGTGATCGCCCCGTTCCTGGTGCTCGGGATCGGGGTCCTGTTCGTCGCCTTCGCCGGCGGTGGCGGCGCCGCGCGCGAGGCCTATCTCACCGGTGGCCGGCGGTCCTTCGCGATCATCATCCTCGTGATCTACATCGCGCTCGGGATCGCCGTGCCGGCGGCCGTGATCGCCGCCCGGGAGGAGTCCGAGGGCGGCGTGGGCAGCCTCCGCACCGAGCCGGCGAGCGCGCAGCTCGAGAACGGCAAGGAGCTCTTCGTGGCCTCCTGCAAGAGCTGCCACAACCTGGACGCGGTCCAGGCCACCGGGGTAACCGGCCCCGACCTCGACGAGCTCGGCGGCGTCGACCGGGAGCGGGTTCTGAACGCGATCGAGAACGGCGGCACGGGCCAGGGACGCATGCCCGCGGGCCTCCTCCAGGGCCAGGACGCCGAGGACGTGGCGGTCTATGTGGAGCGCGTCGCGGGGCAGTAGATCCGCGGCGCGCGGCAAGCTGCAAATTGCGGCTTTTCGTTCCGTCCGGCCCATGCGCTCTGCTGCTAGCATGGCCGCGTCCATCCAAGCCGAAGCTCCGCCCGGCAGCGGGGCGTGGGGGACCCAGATGGCCGCACGGCCAGGGGCGAATCGCGATGCCTCGCGAAGCGCAACTCTTTCAGCGCGAGCCCGTCAGCTAACCCCGCAGGCGAGAAGAGAGAGAGCCGATGTCGACAGCCGGTGCCCGCGCTCTGCGGGAGGATGACAACGGAATGAGTCGCGAAGCGGTTCTGCTCCAGTGGGAGCGGAAGATCGAGGACGCCGAGCGTCGCGAGAGCGGGCGCTTCGAGCGCCGCTCCGCCGACGACGAGCCGGTCGCCGAGCCGGTCCCCCTGCGGCCCGCCGAGGATGCCACCAGTCCCGAGCCGCGCCGCTTCCAGCAGAGCACGCCGGCTCAGGCAAGCCCGGTTGCCGTGACGGAGCGCCGCACCGTGACGATCGCCGGCCAGCCTACGCCGGCCCGCAAGCGGCGGTCGGTGGTCGAGGCGCAGCTGGCCCAGCCGGACCGGATCGCCCTATGGGCGTTCCTGCTCGGCCTGTTCCTGGTGGCGGTGGCCGCCGGGACCGCGCACGCCTAGAACGACCGGTCTCAATTGGCGTATTTCTTACGCCTTTTCCGCCTATACTTACGGCCTGTAAGCATGAGCGGAAAGTGAAGCAGCGCGATGAAGACGAAGGAGAGCAGGTTCCAGGTCCACGATGAGCTCACCGCCCCGGAGCGGAGCGTCCCGATCCTCAAGGGCGCCCTCGCGGGCGGCGGACAGCTCCCCAACTTCATCGGCGTGCTCGCCGGCTCGCCGGCGGTGCTGCGCGCGTACGCCCGCTTCCGGTCTGAGCTCCGCAACGGCGCGCTGCCCTACGCGACGCAGCAGCGCATCGCGCTCGCCGTCGCCGAGCACCAGGGCAGCGAGTACGGCCTCTCGACGCTTCAGCGAACCGCCCGCGACAGCGGGCTCGGCCTGGACGAGATCGCCCTCGCGCGCGAGTTCGACTCGCGCGACGAGCGGGAGGCCGTCCTGCTCGGCTTCGTGAAGGCGCTGCTCGAGTCGGACGGGGCGCCGCCGCGGCACAAGCACGAGGAGGCGCTCGAGGCGGGCTGGGCCGACGAGCAGATCCTCGAGGCGATCGCCCACGTGGCGCTGGCCACGTTCGGCAACCTCGTCACCCGCGCCGGGGACGTCCCGCGCGACGGATCGACCGAGGACGCCCGCCTGCAGCAGGCCGCCTGATGTCCTCGGCCGTCCGCGTCGTCTCCGGGTACGATTACCGCATGGCCGAGCCGGCCATCGCGGAAGACACCAAGCTCGCGCGGGAGAGCTGTTGCTCGGCGTACCACGCGGCGATCGAGTTGATCGGGAAGCGCTGGACGGGGGCGATCGTCTTCGTCCTGCTGGACGGGCCGCTGCGGTTCTCCGAGGTGAAGATCCTGGTGCCCGACCTGTCGGACCGCCTCCTGTCCGAGCGCCTGAAGGAGCTCGAGGGTGAGGGGATCGTCGAGCGCCGGACCAGCGAGGGCGTGCCGATGCGCATCGAGTACGGCCTCACCGAGAAGGGCCGCGCGCTTGAGCCCGCCGTGCGGTCCCTGAAGGTCTGGGCGCGTTCCTGGCTGTAGCTGGCTAGCCTTTCGCGCCTGCCCACCCCTCTCAAGGAGCGCACCACGCATGGCTGACCAGCCGCCCCGGACCGCCGAGGACATCAAGTCGTTCGTCGACGACAGCGGCATCCGCTTCGTTCGCCTCTGGTTCACCGACATCCTCGGCCAGCTGAAGAGCTTCTCGATCAACGCGCAGGAGCTCGACGACGCCTTCGAGGGCGGAATGGGCTTCGACGGCTCGTCGATCACCGGGTTCAACGCGATCGAGGAGTCCGACATGATCGCGATGCCGGACCCGGCCACGTTCAACGTCCTGCCCTGGCGGCCGGAGGACAAGGGCGTGGCGCGCATGTTCTGCGACGTCGTCACCCCCAGCCGCGAACCCTACGAGGGCGACCCGCGCCACGTCCTGCGCCGCACGCTCGAGCGTGCCGAGTCCATGGGCTTCACGAACTTCTACGTCGGGCCCGAGCTCGAGTACTTCTACTTCCGCAACGCCAAGACCGAGAACGGCGCGGCGCCGGAGATCCTCGACGAGGGCGGCTACTTCGACCTCACCACGCTCGACGCGGGCTCGGACGTGCGGAGGGAGACCGTGCTGGCGCTCGAGCAGCTCGGCATCCACGTGGAGTACACCCACCACGAGGTCGGCCCGAGCCAGCACGAGATCGACATGCGCTACGCCGACGCGCTGAAGATGGCGGACGACTGCATGACCTACCGCATCACGGTCAAGGAGTACGCCATGAAGTACGGCTGGCACGCGACCTTCATGCCCAAGCCGCTGTTCGGCGAGAACGGCTCGGGGATGCACACGCACCAGTCGCTGTTCCGCGAGTCGAGCAACGCCTTCTACGACCCGGACGACCAGTACTTCCTGTCCGACACCGGCAAGGCGTTCATCGCCGGGCAGCTCAAGCACGCGCGCGAGATCACGTCGGTGTTCGCCCAGTGGGTCAACTCCTACAAGCGGCTCGTGCCGGGCTTCGAGGCGCCGGTCTACTGCGCCTGGTCGCGCCGCAACCGCTCCGCGCTCGTGCGGGTGCCGCTCTATCACCCCGGCAAGGAGCAGGCCACCCGCATGGAGCTGCGCTGCCCGGACCCCGCCTGCAACCCCTACCTCACCTTCGCGATCCTGCTCGCGGCCGGCCTGGAGGGCATCGAGAAGGGCTACGAGCTGCCCGAGCCGATGGAGAAGAACCTGTACCACATCAGCCCGGAGGAGCGGAAGCGGCTCGGGATCGAGCAGCTCCCCGAGACACTGGGCGAGGCGATCGAGCTGACGGCGGAGTCGGAGCTCGTGCTGCGCACCTTCGGCGAGCACATCTTCAACCGCTACGTGGAGATCAAGCGGCAGGAGTGGGAGGACTATCGGGTGCAAGTCACGCAGTGGGAGCTGGACCGGTACTTGTCGATACTCTGAGGGGGCCTGCGGGGGCCACAACCTAGAAAGGTCTCCGAATGCCCGAACGCCGCTCGATCTTCGCCCGCCCCGCCGGGCCGCGCGCCAAGTGGGTCGTGTTCGCGATCTGGCTGGTCGGCATCTTCATCGCCGCCGGCCCCGCGAACCTGCCCGGCAAGTTCACCGACGCGGAGGAGAACGAGTCGACGTCGTTCCTGCCCGGTGACGCCGAGTCGACGAAGGCGCTGGAGGCCTCCGAGGCACTTCAGGGCGGCGAGCTGGCGCCGGCGGTGATCATCTACCGGCGCGAGGCGGGCCTCACGCCGGAGGACAGGGCGAAGATCGTCGACGACGTCGGACGCCTGACGGAGCGGCGCTTTCCCGGTGTCGTGCCCGACGGGGCCACGGCCGCGGCGGGCGGCGGGGAGGGCGGGACCCAGGACGGGCCGAGCGGTGGCGCCGGCCAGGCACCCGAGGGCGGCGCCGGCCAGCCGGAGGGCTGCGGCGGGCCCACCACGCCGGTCCCCGGCCAGCCCGCCGGCTACGCGCCGTTCGTCGGCCCGATCTGCTCCGAGGACGGCAAGGCGGCGATCGTCACCGCCTACCTGAAGGGCGAGGGCGACGGCGACAGAATCCTCGACCCCGTGGAGTTCTGGCGCGACACGGTGTCCGATCCCGGTGGCGGTCTCGAGGTCAAGATCACCGGCGGCGCCGGCTACGCGGCGGACGCCATCGAGGTCTTCGAGAGCATCAACGGCACGCTGCTGCTGGCGGCCGTGTCGCTCGTGATCTTCCTGCTGATCCTGATCTACCGGTCGCCGATCTTCCTGTTCATCCCGCTTGCGGCGATCATCTTCGCCGAGATGCTCGCGCGCTCGGTGGGCTACGGGCTCTCGGAGCTGGGCGTGACGATCAACGGCCAGTCGAGCGCGATCATGTCGATCATGGTGCTCGGCGCGGGCACCGACTACGCCCTCCTGATCGTGGCGAGATACCGGGAGGAGCTGCACCACACGTTGGACCGGCATGAGGCCATGCGAGCCGCGATCACATCCGCGGGCCCCGCGGTGTTCGCCTCCGCCGCGACGGTGATCGCCGCGCTCCTGTGCCTCTCCATCGCCAAGGTCAACGGCACGTCGGGCATGGGGCCCATCGTCGCGATGGGCGTGGCCTGTGCCGCGCTCTCGATGCTCACGCTGCTGCCGGCTCTCCTGACGATCTTCGGCCGCCGCGCGTTCTGGCCGTTCGTACCGCACACGCCGAGCTGGAGCCTGGCCGACGAGGAGCCGTCCACCGGCATCGGCAAGCGCATCGTGAACGGCTCGAGCGTGCGCGCGCTTCTGCCGGTCGTGGGCGCCGCGCTGCTCGTGGTGGTCCTGCTGCCGCTGGTGCTGCTGAATGCCCTGCTGCGCCTGCTCTTCGGCCTCGTGGGGGTGAGGATCCCGTCGCTTGTCGTCGGCCCGCTCGATCGCAGGATCTTCAAGCCGTACGAGGTGCGCCGCACCAAGCACGAGCACCTCGCGGACGCGACGCACGGCTTCTGGAAGCGGGTGGGCGACCGCGTCGCGTCGAGGCCCCGGCGGGTGGCCGTCGGATCGATCGCCGTGCTGCTGGTGATGTGCGCGGGGCTCGTGTTCTTCTCCACCGACCTCACGACCAACGACAGCTACCGCACGGAGGTCGAGTCGGTAGACGGGCAGGAGTTGTTGAGCCAGAGCTTCCCATCGGGCGCGAGCGCCCCGACCGACGTGATCGTGAGCGATCCGAGCGATGTCGCCGCGGTCACCCGTGCCGTTGAGAACGCCCCCGGCGTCGAGTCCGTCACCCCGCCGGTGGCCGAAGGCGACGAGGGCGTGCTCGTGCAGGCCACCCTCGAGCCCCCGCCCTACTCGACCGAGGCGTTCGACCTGGTCGAACCGATCCGGGCGGCGGCGAGCGAGGCGGCGCCCGACACCCTCGTCGGCGGCGCAACCGCCGTGGAGTTCGACGTGCGCGAGGCGGCCGCCTGGGACTCGGCCGTGATTCCCCCGATCGTGCTCGTCGTCGTGTTCCTGATCCTCGTGCTGCTGCTGCGCGCGGTGGTTGCCCCGCTGATCCTGATCGGCACGGTGATCCTCAGCTTCCTGGCCGCGCTAGGCGTGGGCTACTTCGCCTTCGACGTCATCTTCGACTTCCCCGGCTCCGACCCGTCGCTGCCGCTGTTCGCGTTCGTGTTCCTCGTCGCCCTGGGGGTCGACTACAACATCTTCCTGGTCGCCCGCGCGCGCGAGGAGACGCTCAAGCACGGCACGCGCGAGGGGATCCTGCGCGCCCTGGCGGTGACCGGCGGGGTGATCACGAGCGCCGGGATCGTGCTCGCCGGGACGTTCTCGGTGCTGGCCGTGCTGCCGCTCGTGTTCCTCACCGAGATCGGCTTCGTGGTCGCCTTCGGCGTGCTACTGGACACGTTCCTGGTGCGCAGCGTGCTGGTGCCGGCGCTCGTGCTCGAGACAGGTCCGAAGGTGTGGTGGCCGTCGGCGCTCGCGAAGCGCGAGCAGAGGGAGCCGGCCCAGGTCTAGCCGGCCCGCGCGCTCGGTAGTTGGCCGGAGCGACGGCCGCTGCCCTTGTGGCGGCGTCGGCTCCGGCCGGCGCATCCACCCTGTTTGCCGCCTCCAGAACGCTTCCGCGTTAGCGAGCGACCTGCTCGCTGACGATCGGATCTCCGAGGACGATCCCGCCCGGGGTGATGTCGAATTCGCGGATCTCGGGCTCGTGGGCGCTGCCGCGCGACTTGAGGATCGTCACCGTGCGCAGCAGTTGTGATTCGGCGCGCAGGTACTGCAGCAGGACGACATTGTCGGAGAGGTGCGAGATGCCGTATTCGGCCAGGCGGCCGACGTGGAAGAGGTCGGGTATCTCGCTCGTCATGATCGGGCTTATGCCCTCGCGCGATAGGCGTTGCATGAGCGAGTAGACGAACTCGCGGAAGCGCACGGGATCGGGCGCCGCGTACTGCAGGTCGCTCAGGCTGTCGATCAGTACGCGCTTGGCCGCGGTGCGCTCGATCAGGTCGAGCAGCTCGTACACCCATTCGTCGATGTAGACGTCGTTGGGAGATCGGTACATGACCGCCACCCGTTCGTTGTCGAGCGACCAGCCGAAGCCGTCGGCGACCTTTTGGAGCTGGATCGGGTTCTCCTGCAGGCTCGCGATCACGCCAGGCTCACCGCTTGCGACGCCGCTGAAGATGAAGTGGAGGCCCATCAGCGTCTTGCCGACACCCGACGGTCCGGCCACCAGCGTTGAGCTACCCGGCGCGTAGCCCTCAGCGAGCATCGTGTCGAGCGGCGCGATCCCGGACGAGATTCGCTCGTCGCTGAGCCGGTAGTCGTCCGTCCTGACGGGATCGGCGAGCCGGGGAAAGACCGTGATGCCCTCCAAGGAGAGCCGATATGTGTGACGTCCCGAGCGGAAGTCGCTGCCGCGCAGCTTGGCCACCTGGATCAGGCGCAACGTGCGCTCGTTCACGCGCTCCGTCGCGAGCGAGATGATGCCGTCCGCGACCGCGAACTCCGGCGCCGTGCGCATCTCCTCCTCGCTGTATTCGCCTATCCAGAAGCAGGTTGCTGGGAAGGCCGTGAGCAGTGCGGCGAGGTCGTGCAAGAAGCCCCGGAAGGCGCGCGCGTCATCCGCGAACGCGGCCAGCGCCTTGAAGCTGTCGATGGCGATGATCCCCGGCCGCCGCTCCTTGATCAGCAAGCCGATGCGCTCGACGATGGCAGCTAGCCCGCCGTCGCCGCCGACGGTGCCGCCGAGGTCCTCGTAATAGACCCTCCGCCCAATCGCGCCGCGATCGAAGAAGCTGAGCGTCTGGGCGTAGCGCAGGATCTTCTCGAACGGCTCGGAGACCGTGGAGAGGTAGATCGCAGGGCGCTCTTCGGTCGCGCCGGCGAAGACGAACTGTTGGGAGAGGATCGTCTTTCCGGAGCCCGGCAGCCCCATGATCAGGTTGATCCCGCTCATCGGAAGACCGCCGCCGAGGATCAGGTCGAGCCCCTCGTCGCCGCTCGTGAGGCGCTCGTCCACTAGCGACTCTCTTGCGCGGGGCGCGCGACCAACGCGCTTGCGCCGAGCAGGTCCTTGACGGTTGACACGAGCTCGAGCGGGTCGAAGGGCTTCTGCAGAAAGGCGTCGGCGCCCGCGGCCAGCGCCTCGTCTCGAGCCTCCAGGACGGAGATGGCGAGTACCGCTTCAGCGTCGTGGTGCTTCAGGCGCCGACAGAGCTCGGCGCCCCGACCTCCGGAGATCATCAGCTCCACAATCGCAAGCTGCGGCCGGCTCTCGAGCCAGTGCTCCTCGGCTTCGCCTACCGCGAACGCCAGGCTCACGTCATACCCCTCGGTACGCAAGAAGAACTCTTGCAATTCCGCAGACACAGGATCGCGTTCGGCGAGCAACACGAGCAGGCGCGTGCCACCACTCTTGCCGTCGCTCATCACAGACTGGCCGGCCTCGCGCTGCTCCCCGAGCAGCCGGTGAGCGTCAGCCGCCGAGAGCCCGCCCGAAACCTCCGCCGCGACGAAACGAAGCTCCTCCACCTGGTCACGGGAGTACAGCCGGTGTCCCCCCTCGCTCCGCTCCGGGACAACCGTCGCGTAGCGCTCCTCCCAGTTGCGGATCGTCGCGGCAGGAACATCCAGCATTCGAGCCACCGCCCCAATGCTGTACACGCCGCGGTTCCCGCCAACCTCACCAGACACGTTCGCCATCCTAACCGATCCCACAAGGAACTGGTGAGCTCATGATGAGTCTCTGACGAGATTCAGCGAGTAATCTCCCCTTCATAACCTCATCAACAGATGATATGGTGGCTTCCGATGTCTGCCCTGACGCTGAAGAGTAAATTCTGATGAGCTTTGCTAATCGCGAGGCGTCGCACAGGGGTCGTGAGGGACTGATCGCCGCGGAACCGCCAGGCGCCCAAGCCACTTCGAACGCGGCGCCACCTACGAGGGGCGGCGGGGCGGTTCGCAACGACCTATCGACCGCACTGGTCAAGCTCTACCGCGAGCTCTTCGGCCGTGGTCCAGTAACCACTACGACCTTCGCATTCGACGCGGGCTACGTCACCTTCCTCCGTGACGTCCTCGTCCCGCACGAGCGCATCCTCGTTCTGGGCGGTCGCACGGATCTCGTCTGTCAGGCGCGGGCGGCTATCCGCGAAGCCGAGCGCGAGCGGCTGATCGGTGAGGTTCAGCGCGTGACCGGTCGACCCGTGCTCCATGACTCCTTCCAGTTTCAGCCGGAGCGGAACCTGGCCATCGAACTGTTCTGGACCCCGACCGGTTCCGAGGACGACCCCCGCAACACTCCGGCGCGTTACGCGATCGCGCCGGCTCCGCACCCCGAGAAAAAGGTGATGTCTCGATGATCACGAGCTGCAGGTTTCTGTGAGCGTCCTCAAGGTCTTCGAGATCACGCAGCTCGACCAGCTCTTCGCGATCTATCCGTCGCGGGCCGCCGCCTTGAACGGTGACGGCGCCGGCAGTCGTCGGGGCACCACGGCGCCAGAGGGGACGACGCGTGGCCGTAAAGCCGGTCGCGCTGCGGACCTCACGTCAGTCAACAGCAATGACGGAGGTCCCATTTGACCGCGGCAACCCTCGCCTCGGCGAGCGCAGCCTCTGAGCCTCATCGCAACGAACGCGACCGCGACCGCGCGGCTGCGCGGGCGGCAGAGCGCCAGCTGCTGCTCCGCTATCACCGTTGGGGCGACCTGACCGCGCGCGAGGAGCTCGTGGAGCGCTTCCTGCCGTTCGCGCGCGATCTGGCGCTGCGCTACACATACGCGGACGAGTCGTTCGACGACCTGATGCAAGTCGCGAGCGTGGGCTTGATCAAGGCGGTCGACCGCTTCGACCCCGATCGCGGTGCGAAGTTCACGAGCTTCGCGGCGCCCACCATCCTCGGTGAGCTGAAGCGCCACTTCCGCGACAAGGGCTGGGCGTTGCACGTTTCGCGCGACCTTCAGGAGCGCACGCTCGCGGTGAACCGCGAGACGGAGGCCTTGTCGAAGCGGCTCGGCCGCTCGCCGAGGCCTCGTGAGGTCGCGCTGGCGCTCGGACTCGCGGTTGAGCAGGTGCTCGAGGCGCAGGAGGCGGCGGCCAGCTACGAGGCCGCCTCGCTCGACGCCCCTACCGCCCGCGACGACGAGGAGTCGGCGGCGCTCGTGGACCTGCTGGGCGGCGAGGACTCCGCATACGAGCTGGTCGAGGAGCGCGACGCGATAGCGAGGACCTGGAAGGCGCTACCCGATGGGGAGCGCCAGGTGCTCGAGCTGCGCTTCACGTCGGACCTCACCCAGCGCGAGATCGGGGAGCGCATCGGCTACTCGCAGATGCACGTCTCGCGCCTCTTACGGCGTGGCCTCAGCCGCATGCAGGACGCCGCGCCGCTCGCATCGTGACGGCGCGGCGGACGGCGAACCTTGTCGCGGTGGTCCTCCCTCCGCTTGCGCTCGTCGTGGCGGCAGTCCTGTCCTGGAACGAGCTCGTGGAGCCGGTCGACCTGGTCATCCTGGTCGTGGGCTACGGGCTCACGTGTGTCTACATCACCGTCGGCTTCCATCGCCTGCTCACGCATCGCGCGTTCCAGATCTAGCCGTCGGTGCGGTACACGCTCGCGGTGCTGGGCACGCTCGCCGTCGAGGGATCTGCGATCAAGTGGGTAACCGACGCCGCAGAGAAGCCGTTGATATGGCACGCTGCGCTGGAGGCCGCTGGTGGCGCAGTGGCGATGACTTCGCGACTCGGGTGGGGTCTCAGGGCACATGAGCACAGACACGTTCTGCAGCAGGCGTCCATCCTGCGCGCCCGCCCGAGGGCGGCGCGTGGTTGATCTGGGTGGTCCTTCGCGCCGCCCGCCGGTGCGACGATCTGAAGCCATGCTGATCTTCTCGATGAGCGTCTCGGTGGACGGCTTTATCGCCGACCGCGAGGGCGCGTTCGGGTGGTCGGCCCCGAGCGATGAGCTGTTTCGTTTCCACACCGAGCTGGTGAGCGAGCTCGGCGGTTGTCTGCTCGGCCGCAGGCTCGTACGAGACGATGCTGGTGTGGGAGACGGATCCGTCGTCTGCGCGAGGACGAGCCCGGGGCCGCGTTCGCAGATGTCTGGTGCGCGATCCCGAAGGTCGTCTTCAGCCGCACGCTCGACAGCGTCCAGGGCAACGCCCGGCTCGCCGAGGCGTCATTGGCCGAGGAGGTCGCGGCGGCGCTTGACGCGACTGACAAGGACGTCGAGGTCGGCGGCGCCGGCTTGGCCGCGCAGGCGTTCGAGCTCGGCCTCGTCGACGAGCTGGGCATGTTCCGCAACCCGGTCGTCGTCGGCGGCGGCACGCCGTTCCTGCCGCCGGTCACCGACGACATCGCGCTGGAGCTGATCGAGACCAGGACGTTCGGCTCGCGCGTGATCTACGAGCGCTACGGGCGCGCCCGCGATGAGCCGGACTGACACCGCCGGCCTCTTCTGTTCGGCGGTTGCATAGGCAGAGCACGGGCGCTCTGACCAGCCGCGCGGCGTTCCCCGTCACGGCCCCCCACTTTCGCAATCGCCTGATTGGAGGCGGTCTTCGTGCCGGAGCTCCTCGCTTGCCGTCGCAATGCGAGAGAACCAGGAGCCGCGTAGGGCGGCCGCCCTCCAGTGCATCCCAACGGAAAGCGAAGGGCCGGCCGTTTAGGCTGCCGCCCATCAGGTGGGACGTCGAGGAATACGAGCGGGCCGCCGGCCAGGCCGTAGCGGCCGTGGCGCGCTACGTGGCCGCAAGCCAGGCGGGCGAGGGACCGGCGGTGTCGGCCCCGCCGCCCGCGGAGGTCGCTCGCGAGCTCGACCTGCGCCGCCTGATCCGGGAGGGCGGCCTCCACGCCGATGGCTTCGGCCCGTGGCTCGAGGCCGTGCTTGGGCGGTCTACGCGGCTGCACCACCCGGGTGAGCTGGCGCACCAGGTGGCCTCACCGGACGTGCCGGCGGCGCTCGCCGACCTGGTCCACGGCGCGATCAACCAGCCGATGTCGATCTACGAGATGGGCGCCGCCGCGAACGCGATGGAGGGCGCGGTGGTGGAGTGGATGGCCGAGCGGGTGGGGTGGGGGCCGGATGCCGGCGGCGTGCTCACTCACGGGGGCTCGCTGGCGAACCTCACGGCACTGCTCGCGGCCCGCGCCGCAGCATCGCCCTCTGCCTGGGGCGACGGCGTGGGCGGGGGCCTGGCGGTGTTGGCGCCGCCCTCGGCGCACTACTCCGTCAAGCGGAGCGTGGCGATGCTCGGCTTGGGCGAGCGGGCCGTGATCCCCCTCGAGGTCGACGAGTACGAGCGCATCGTGCCCGGGCGGCTCGGCGAGGCCGTGGAGCGCGCCGAGGACGCGGGCCTCCGCCCGATGGCGCTGGTGGCCGCGGCATGCGCCACCAGCACGGGCCTGCACGACGACCTCGAGGCGATCGGCCGCTTCTGCCGCGAGCGCGAGATCTGGCTCCACGTGGACGCGGCTCACGGGGCGTCGGCGCTGCTCTCGCCCGCGCACCGCGTGCTCCTGCGAGGGATCCAGCAGGCCGATTCGGTTGTCTGGGACGCCCACAAGATGCTGCGCACCTCGAGCCTCTGCGCGGCAATCCTGGTGCGCGACCTGCGCCGCCTCGACGCCGCCTTCCAGCAGAGCGCCTCATACCTGTTCTACGAGGACGCCGACGAGACGGGCCCGGACCTGCTCGGCCGGCAGGTGGAGTGCACGAAGGCGCCGCTCGGGCTCAAGGTCTTCATGAACCTGGCATGGCGCGGCGAGCGAGGCCTTGGCCACTACGTGGCGGAGCAGTACGACAAGACGCTGCGCTTCTGGGAGCTGATCTCGGCGCGCGAGGACTTCGAGTGCCTGTGCCGGCCGGAGAGCAACATCCTCTGCTTCCGCTACGGCAGCGACCCCGCGCTCCAGGTGGAGCTGCGCGAGCGGCTGCTCGCGGAGGGACGCTTCCACCTCAGCTCCACCGAGGTCTCCGGCGCGCGTTGGCTGCGCATGTCGGTGATGGCGCCCGCGACCGGCGAGGAGACGATCGAGGAGCTGCTCGACTCGATCGAGCGGCTAGCGGCGCCGAGCGCGGCCTCCACGAGGCGGCGGGCGAGGCGTAGCGACACCGGGTCGAGTCGGTCCGGCGTGTCGCAGGGGCTGTGGCGGCAGGGCTCGCCACCCGCGCCCACGCCGAGCTTCGCCCCCGGCAGGCCGAGCAGCTCGAACTCGCGGTGGTCGGAGTTGCCGGTGGCCTCGTCGCGGACCCAGCTGACCGGCACGCGGGCACGGCCGCCCGCGCCCAGCAGGGCGCCCTCCACGCCCGCCCGCGGGGCGGATACCGGGGAGCGCAGCCAGAACGGGCGGTCGCGGCCGACCTCGTCGAGCGAGAGCGCCCAGTCGAGCCGGCCGGCGCCGCCCCGGGCACGCGCGCGGCGGGCGAGCGCCAGCGCTCCCAGGTGGTCGGGCGAGCCCGTGTAGATCCGCTCCTCGGCGCCGGTGACGGCGAGCCAGACGTCGCAGGGCGGCTCGATCGCGTCGAGGCGGCCGGCGAGCGCGGCCACGACGGCGACGCCGGACGCGTTGTCGTTGGCGCCGGGCGCGTTCGGCGTGGTGTCACCGTGCGCCAGCACGATCCGCAGGCAGGTGGCGGGCGTCTGTAGCACGCCGATCGTGTTGTGCGACCGCCCGCGGCCGGGCACGGGGAACTCCTGCGTGCCGACCCGGAGGCCGGCGCGCCGGAAGACGCGGCCCACCAGGCGATGCGCCCGCGCCTCCGCGGCGCTCGCGGCCGGGCGCGGCCCCCAGGACGAGATCCGCACCGCCAGGTCATGCGCCGTCGGGCCCGGGGCCAGCGCCAGGCCCGCGATGGCTAGGAGAGCAGCCGTTCGAGCTCCTCCGGCTCGGTCACCGGCGCCTTGCAGGCAAACCGCTCGCACACGTAGGCCGCCGCGCGACCGTCCACCGGAGGGCGGTCCTGCAGGAGCGGCACGCCGTCGGGGGCGCCGCCGGCGACCACGATGTGGGGGCGAAACTCGCCGCGCACGACCCGCTCCAGGGGCTGCAGGTCGTCGCCCACAAGCGCCACCTCCTTCACCGGCGACAGATGGAAGTCCATCGCCTGGAGCAGATGTCCGAACGCCTGCGGGTGCTTCGCCGCCAGCTCGTGAAGCAGCCGCTGCACCGACACCGCGCGCTCCTCGTAGGCGTGCTCGCCGCTCAGCGCCGCCAAGCGCAGGAGCCCGTACGCTGCGCTCGCGTTGCCGGACGGGATCGGATGGTCCTCCAGGTCCTTGCGGCGGGCCAGCAGGCGCTCGTGGTCGGACGACGTCTCGAAGAACCCGCCGTTCTCGTCGTCGGCGAAGCGCTCGATCATGGTGTCCGCCAGCGCACGGGCCTCCGCGAACCAGCGCGGATCGAACGTCGACTCGTACAGGGTCAGGAGCGCCTCGAGCAGGTAGGCGTGGTCCTCCAGGTAGGCGTTCAGGCGCGCCTCGCCGTCCTTCCAGGTCCGCAGCAGTCGCCTGTCGCCGTCGCGCAGCGAGCCCAGCAGGAAGTCCGCGCAGCCCCCGGCCGCATCGAGGTAGTCCGGCCGTTCGAGCACCGCGCCGGCCTCCGCGAGCGCCGAGATCATGAGCGCGTTCCAGGAGGTCAGGCGCTTGTCGTCGAGCCCCGGCCAGACCCGCTTCGCCCGCGCGCCGTACAGGCGCCGGCGCCACTCGCCGAGCCTCTCGGGCACGCCCGGGCCGCGCACCGGGATGTTGCGCCCCTCGAAGTTGCCGCGGTCGGTCGCGCCGAACCACGCGATCGCCTCATCGGCGTCCGGGCCGTCGCCGAGCGCGGCCCGCATCTCCTCGACCGTCCAGACGTAGAACTTGCCCTCTACGCCCTCGGAGTCGGCGTCGAGCGCCGAGAGGAAGCCGCCCTCGGGCGCCCGCATCTCACCCAGCGCCCAGTCGAGCGTCTCGACCGCGACGGTGCGGAACAGGTCGTCGCCTGTCACCTGCCACCCGTGCAGGTAGGCGCGGGCCAGGAGGGCGTTGTCGTAGAGCATCTTCTCGAAGTGGGGCACGAGCCAATAGGCGTCCACCGAGTAGCGCGAGAACCCGCCGCCGACCTGGTCGTACATGCCGCCCGACGCCATCGCCCGCAGCGTGTGCGACGTCATCTGCGTCTCACCGCGCCTCAGGAGGAACTCCAGCGCCGAGGCCGGCGGGAACTTCGGCGCCGAGCCGAACCCGCCGTTGGCGGGGTCGTAGCCGGAACGCAGGCCCTCCACGGCGGCGTCGAGCGCGGCCTCCTGCAGCGGCTCGGAGGACGGCTCGAGGAGCGCGCCGCCGCGCAGCCGCTCCGCGATGCGGGAGCCGCCGGCGCGGATCTCCTCGCGCTTCTCCTGCCACGCGTGCGCCACCGCCTCGAGCACCTGGCGCCAGCTCGGCATGCCCATGCGCGGCTCGGGCGGGAAGTAGGTGCCCGCGTAGAACGGCACCTGCTCGGGCGTCAGGAACGCGTTCAGCGGCCATCCCCCGGCTCCCGTCATGGCCTGGCACGCCTCCATGTAGATCGAGTCGAGGTCGGGCCGCTCCTCGCGGTCGAGCTTGATGCAGACGAACAGATCGTTCATCAGCCTCGCCGTCTGGGCGTCCTCGAAGGACTCGCGCTCCATCACGTGGCACCAGTGGCACGCCGAGTACCCGATCGAGAGGAGGACCGGCTTGTCCTCCTCTCGCGCGCGCGACAGGGCGACGTCACCCCACGGGTGCCAGTCGACCGGGTTGTCCTTGTGCTGAAGGAGGTATGGGGAGGTCTCGCCTGCGAGCTGGTTGGGCATCCTCCCTGAGGCTACCCGGGCCCCGTCCGGCCAACGAAGTACACAGGATCAAGGTACGAATTACATAAACTTCGTGTAAACTCTACACAGATGCGACAGGCAAGCGGCGACCTCTTCCCGACGGACTCCCCGATACCCGCCAGCCAGCTGATCGGGAGGCGCGACGACGTGCGCGAGGTGGCCACGCGGCTGGAGGCGGGCACCCATCTGATCGTGGCGGGCCCGCGCCGCACGGGGAAGACGAGCGTTTGCGAGGCGGCCCTGTCGCGCGCCGGGCGCCGCGGCGCCTACACCGCGAAGCTCGACCTCTTCCGGGTCTCGGACGCGGCGGAGCTCGCGGAGACGCTCGCCGCCGCGGTGATCGCCAACCGCTCCGCCGCCCACCGCGCGCTGCGACGGGCGCGCAGCGCCGGGAGAGCGGCGCTGACCGCCGCGCAGTCGGCTGCCGTGGTCCGCATGATCGGCGAGCTGGGGGAGGGGGTGGAGTTGGCGCTGACGCCGGGAATCGCCGCCACCGACCCGGACCGCGCACTCGACCTGGCACTCGAGCTGCCCGAGAAGGTGGCGAAGGCCGACGGGCGCCGGCTGATCCTGTTCTTCGACGAGTTCCAGGAGCTGGCATCCGCGCGCCGCCCCTACGGCGACCCGGACGCCGTGACCAACCGGATGCGCGCGGTCTTCCAACGCTCCACGGCCGTCTCGTACCTGTTCGCCGGCAGCATCGAGCACGTGGTGCGCGACCTGTTCGCGCCGGCGCGCCGGGCGTTCAGCGGCTTCGGCAGCTTCTATGCGCTGCGGCCGATCTCCGAGGAGGAATGGCGGCGCGGCCTCGCGGAGCGCTTCGCGGCCGATGACTGCACGATCGCCGAGCCCGGGCTCGCACGGATAATCGAGCTCGGCGGGGGGCATCCGCGGGCCACGATGCGGATCGCCCAACAGGCGCACCTCGTCTCCATCGAGCTCGACGTGCGGAAGATCGACCTCGACCTCGTCCAGATCGGCTTCGAGCGCGCGCTGGAGGGCGACCGGCCGACGATGGAGCAGGTGGTGGAGCGCGTGCGGCTGCTGCACAAGCACGGGCTGACGGTGGCGAGAGCCGTGGCCGCGGGGCAATCGGCGCCCCGACGGCTCCACCCCGGCGTGCGCGACCGCGTGCTCAAGCTCCTGCGCGACGCCGGCGTGATCGAGCACGAGGCGCGCGGGCGCTGGCGGGTGATCGACCCGCTGCTCCGTCACTACCTCGTCTCACTGGACCCCTTCACCCCTTAGCGCGGAGCGGCGGATCTTCCCCGTCGCCGTTTTCGGCAGCTCGGGCGCGAAGTCCACCAGGCGCGGATACTTGTACGGCGCCGTGCGGCCTTCACGTGCTCCTGGATCTCCCTCGCCATCTCGTCGCTCGGCTCGCGGCCCGGCTGCAGCACCACTACCGCCCGCACCACCTGGCCGCGCACCTCGTCCGGCGCCGCCACCGCCGCGGCCTCCGCCACGGCGGGGTGCGAGAGAAGCGCGGACTCGACCTCGAACGGCCCGATCCGATACCCGGCCGAGATGATCACGTCGTCGGTGCGGCCCTCGAACCAGAGGTAGCCGTCCTCGTCCTCGCGCACGCGGTCGCCCGTTCGCCAGGGGCGGTCGCGCGCGCCGTCGACGAAGAAGGTCGGCACGGTGGCGGGGTCCACGACCAGCTCGCCCGCATCGATCCAAGCCCGGAAGCCCGGCAGCGGCCGGCCCATCGAGCCCGGCCTGACGGGCGGGCCGATCGGCATGCCGGTCAGGTGGCCGGTCTCGGTCTGGCCGTAGCCGTCGTGCACGGACACGCCCGCCGACTCCATCCAGGTGTGCACCACCTCGGGGTTGAGCGGTTCCCCGGCGGCTACCGCGTGGCGCAGCGCGGGCAGCGGGCGCAGCTCGGCGCGCTTGGCGATGGCGCGGTACTCGGTCGGGGACATGCAGAGCACGTTCACGCCCTCCCGGGCCAGCAGGTCGAGCCGCTCGTCCGGGTCGAAGCGGGCGTCGTGGAGCAGCGCCGCGGCCCCGCGCACCCAAGCGGCCACGAATGCGTTCCGGGCCGAGAGCGACCAGCCGCTCGCCGCCGTGCACCAGCACAGGTCGCCGGCCCGGGCGCCGTACCAGTGCTCGGCCTGGACCCGCTGGCCCTCCAGGTAGCGCGCGCCGTGGCGGATCGGCGTCGGCTCGCCCGACGTTCCGGAGGTGAACACGATCAGCGCCGGGTCCTCGGGACCCAGCTCGGCGGGTGGCGGCGGGTCGGCCTCCTCGAACAGCCGGTCGTCCGGAACCACGAGGAGCGGTCCGGCAAACCCGGCGTCGGCGGCGAGCTGCCGGTCGCGCTCGTGCGCCACGACCGCGCGCGGCTCGACCTTGTCCATGCGCGCCCGGAGGTCGGCCGGCCGCAGCTGCTCGGTGCAGGGGAGCGCCACCGCGCCCAGGCGCCAGCACGCGACCATCGTGTAGACCCACTCCGGCCGGTTCCCGATCAGCGTCATCACCGTGTCGCCGCGTCCCACGCCGCGTGCCGCGAGCGCGCCGGCCAGCCGGGCCGAGCGCGCGGAGATCTCGCCGAAGGCGATCTCGCGGCGCTCGCCCTCCCGGGCGAGCGCGACCAGTGCGACGAGCTCCGGATCCGCGGCGTCGACGACGTCCCGCGTGAAGTTCACGGCGCCGCCGGCGGGCCGCCGCCGGCGGTGATCCAGCGCTCCCCGCGGCTCAGCCGCTCCAGGCCGAGCCAGGCAAAGTCCATCGTCATCTCGAGGATCTGCTCGCGCGGCACCTCCTGGTGGTCGGCCCACCAGTTGGCAAGCGACTGCACCGATCCCACGAGCATCTGGGCGACCATCTGGATGCCGTCCTCGCGGGCCGCGTCGTCGCCGGCGGAGGACCGCGAGCCCGGGTCCTGGGCGATGAGCGCGGCCACCACGCCCGTCACCTGCGCGACGATCCGCTCGAGCACCTCGGCCATCTCCGGGTCGCCCCCCTCGCGGAACAGCATGCGCCAGGCCACGCGGCGCTCCTCGACAAAGCGGTAGAAGGCGTCGAGGCCGCCGGCCAGCCGGGCGGCGCCGCTGCTGTCAGCCTCGTCCATGGCCGTCGCCAGCCGCTCGAACAGCTCGCCCGCGTGCTCCTCGAGCAGCTCGGCGTACAGCCCCTGCTTCGAGGAGAAGTGCTCATAGATCAGTGCCTTCGAGACGCCGCCCTCCCGGGCGATGTCGTCGATGGACGAGGCGTGGTAGCCGCGGTCGGCGAACACGGCAAGGGCCGACTCGAGGATCGCGGCGCGGCGCTCCTGGCCGCTCAGGCGCTTGCGGGGGGTGACACTCATTGTGTGACGTAGATCACAGTACGCTGACTGGACGTTCAGTTAGTTATGTACCCGGGCATTGTGAGGGCAATACCCGAGTGAGTCGGGATGGAGACTTGCACATGGACAGGCTGACATTCACAGCTCAGGCAACCGGCGACGAGCCCGCGGGCGGCGCCGCCATCGCCGAGGCGATCGGCGCCACCGCCGGCGCGCTCGTCGCCACCGCGGCCATCGCGGTCCTCATCGCGGGCCACCGCAGCGGCCGGATCAAGCTGCTCTCCCGCGCGGCGGCATTCTCGGAGCGCGCCTCCGGCCTGCCCGGCTGGGCGGCGCTCCCGTCGTTCGTGCTCAGTGTCTCGCTCCTGACGGCCGTGCTCGGCATGTACTGGGACATCTCCCTGCATATCGACAACGGCCGCGACGACGGCCCGCTCGCCAACCCGGCCCACTACCTGATCCTGATCGGGCTGTACGGCGCGCTGCTCGCCGGGGTGCTCACCGCCGCGTTGTCGGACGAGCGGCCGAGCGCCACGGCGGTGAGGCTCGGAAACGGCTGGTGGATCCCGGTGGGCGGCCTGCTGATCGCCGCCTGCGGCGCGTTCGCGCTGTCGGGCTTCCCGCTGGACGACTTCTGGCACCGCATCTTCGGCCAAGACGTGACGCTCTGGGGCCCCACCCACCTGATGCTGATCGGCGGCGGCTCGCTCGCCGTGCTCGGCGCCATGGCGCTGATGTCGGAGGCCGTGGGCGGCATGGGCCGCGACCCTGGGAGTGAGCAACCGCGGATCGCATTCGCGGTGCGCCGCGCCCTGCTCCTGGGCGGCTTCCTCGTCGCGCTGTCGACCTTCCAGGGCGAGTTCGACTTCGGCGTGCCGCAGTTCCGGCAGGTGCTCCACCCGATCCTGCTGATGCTCGCGGCCGGCATCGGCCTCGTGACGGCCCGCATCTACCTCGGCCGCGGCGGTGCGCTTCAGGCGGTGGCCGGCTTCGTGGCGATCCGCGGCTTCCTGGCGATCATGGTCGGCGGCGTGTGGGACCAGACGCTGCCACACTTCCCGCTCTACCTCGTGGAGGCGTTGCTCGTGGAGGCCGTCTTCGCGCGCCGCCGGGGCCGCTCCCCGGTCGCCACCGGAGCGGTGGCGGGCGTGCTGATCGGAACGGTCGGCCTGGCCGCGGAATGGGGCTGGAGCCACATCTGGATGCCGGTCCCGTGGCAGGAGTCGCTGCTTCCCGAGGCCGCCGTGGCCGGGCTCGTCACCGCCGTGGCAGCCGGCGCGGTCGGCGGCTTCGTGGGCGGCGCGCTGGTCCGCCCCACACCCCAGCGCGTCGCGCCGATGGGGCCCACCGCGCACCGCGCGGCCCTCGCCGCCTTCCTCCTGCTGGTGGCGGTGATCGGCTGGGGCCTGCCGATCTCGGACGACGGCCCGCGCCGCGCCACCGTTGCGCTGGAGGACGTGCGCTCCGGAGCCGAGCGCTTCGTGGACGCCACGGTCCGGATCGACCCGCTGGACGGGGCGGAGGACGCCCATTTCCTGAACGTCACCGCCTGGCAGGGAGGGGGCAGCGTCGTCAGCGAGCTCGAGCGGGTCCGCGAGGGCGTCTACCGGACCACCGAGCCGGTGCCGGTGTACGGCGGCTGGAAGGCCCTGGTGCGGGTCCACAGCGGCGACTCGCTCGTGGGCGTGCCGATCTTCATGCCGGAGGACCGCGCGATCCCGGCGCCCGAGGTGCCCGCGCAGGCCAGCTTCACACGCGACTTCGTGCGCGACCTGGAGCTGCTTCAGCGCGAGAGGAAGGACGACGTGCCCGGCGCGCTGAGCGCGATCGCCTACCTCGTGGTGGCCGCGATCGCGGCCGCGCTGATCGCGCTGATCGCTTGGGTACTGCTGCGGCTCGAGGCCTCGGAGCCCCGCCCGCGCGCCCCGCGGGCGGCGGGCAGGACTCCCGCGCGCGAGCGCGAACTCGTGTGAAAACGCATCAAACCCACGGCGTAACTTCGCCGAAACATCTGCTAGCTTCCTCGCCACGCCGAGTCCGCGCATGCGCGGAGCGGGGGAACCAAGGTGGCCGCGAGCCACTGGGGCGAACCTCCTTTCGAGGAGGCGCGCGAGCTCTTTCAGCGCGAGCCCGTCAGCTAACCCCGCAGGCGTTCGAAAGAGAATGCCGTCATCCGTTACCCACATCAAGGCGCTTTGTGCTGCCGTCGCAGCCGCGTTGCTGCTCGTCACCGGCCTCGCCGGGACCGCCTCGGCTGCCAAGACGTCCCGCAGTGGCGGTGCGACGTTCGAGCCTCCGCCCCCGCCGCCGCAGGAGGCGACGCTCGTGGACGGCCGCGTGATCGCGCCCGCGTCCGCGCCGCGCCGCGTGAAGCGGGTCATCGCGGCGGCCAACCGCCTGGTCGAGAAGCCGTACATCTACGGCGGCGGGCACATGCCCTTCTCGAGCGCCCTCGACCACGGATACGACTGCTCGGGCGCGGTCTCCTACGCGCTCTACGGCGGGCGCTTCCTGCGGTCCCCGCTCCCGTCGGGCGCCCTCATGAGCTGGGGCAGGGACGGCCCGGGCGACTGGATCACCGTCTACGCCCACGGCGGCCATGCCTACATCGTCGTCGCCGGGCTGCGCTTCGACACCTCGATGCGCGACCCCGATGCCCCGGGCCCGTCGAGCGGCCCGCGCTGGAGTAGGACGCTGCGCGAGTCGGACGCCTTCGTGGCGCGCCACCCCCGCGGCTACTAGGACCGCTCCGCGGGACCCAGCACGGCTGACGCGATCTGGGCGTCAGTGGACGTCGATCCGCCGAACCCGGCTCCCCGCGGCCGCGTGGTCGCTGTCGCCCGCGAAGAACGTGCGGTAGGCGCCGTCACGGCGCACCCGCAGCCGGCGCGCGTATGACGAGCACGTGCCGGCATCGGCCATGGCGACCCGGGCCACCGTGCGCCACCGCTTCGCCGCTTTGCGGCGCTGGATCTGAAGCGAGCCGCCGTCGTGCTCGGGACAGACTCTGCCCGAGAGGCGCACTCGCTTGCCGGCGGCCGGCGTGCGATCGCCGAAGCGCAGCGAGACCCTGGGCCTCACGGCGACCGTGACGGTCGCGCTTTCGACGCCGCCCTGACGCGCTTGGTAATTGGTGTTCGCGACCGGACGGCGCACGAACGAGTAGTTGCCCTGGGCGTCAGTGCTGGCGTTGCCCACGTTCGTGAGCTGGTCGAATGGGGACGAATCCTCGAGCAGGGTCACCGTCCTGCCGGTGTTGTTCCGCCCCGTGAGCTTCCCAGTGACGGTCACGCTCCGGCCGAACCTCACTGTGTTCGGCGCGGCTGAGAGCGACAGGTGGCGCGCTGGCTGCTTTGACGGCTTGTCGACCGGCTTCCCGGGTGGCTTCTTAGGCGGCTTATCGGGCGGCTTTTGGGCGGTCGCGGCCGGGACTGAGGCACAGGCGACCAGGAGTGTGGTGGCTATAAGGATGCGGTTCATCTCACCCATTGAAACGCGTCACCGCGGCGATGGTTCGTGAGTCCGGGAGTCAGGTCAGGCTCGCCCAGGCTGGCGCCCCGAACCTTGTGCAATCAGGGCACTACGACGATGCCTTTGCGATCGACCAGGACCACCCGCGCGACCCGCTCCCCGGAGATGCTCCGGCCGCTCGCGACCCCGCGGCTATCCTTCGCCGCCCATGGCCGTCGCCGCGAGCGCGTACACAGAGAAGACCGACGACCAGAAGGCCATCACGGAGATGGTCCGGCAGTTCGTGGACAACGAGGTCCTGCCGATCGCCGAGGAGCACGACCACGAGGACAAGTTTCCCGAGGCGGTCGTGGAGCAGATGAAGGAGCTCGGCCTCTTCGGGGTGACCCTCCCGGAGGAGTACGGCGGAATGGGGCTCGACCTCACGACCTACGCGATGATCGTCGAGGAGCTCTCGCGCGGGTGGATCTCGGTCTCGGGCATCGTCAACACCCACTTCATCGGCTCGTATCTGCTGATGAAGTTCGGCACCGACGAGCAGAAGCAGGAGTTCCTGCCGCGCATGGCGACCGGCGAGATCAGGGCCGCCTTCTCGCTCTCGGAGCCCGAGTGCGGCTCGGACGTGCAGGGCATCAAGTCCACCGCGAAGAAGCTCGACGACGGCGACTGGGAGCTGAACGGCCAGAAGATGTGGGTCACCAACGGGCTCACGTCGGGCATGGTGTTCGTGCTCGTCAAGAGCGACCCGAAGGCCGACCCGCCCTACAAGGGGATGACCTGCTTCATCACCGAGAAGGAGCCGGGTGCCGAGCGAAACGAGGGCCTGACGATCCCCCCGAAGATCAAGAAGATGGGCTACAAGGGCGTCGAGTCGACCGAGCTGGTCTACGACGGCTACCGCTGCTCGCCCGACCGCATCCTGGGCGGCGAAGAGAACGGGCTCGGCAAGGGCTTCGCGCAGATGATGGACGCCCTCGAAGTGGGCCGGGTGAACGTCGCCGCCCGCGGCGTCGGGATCGCCCAGCGAGCGCTCGAGCTGGCGCTGCGCTACTCGCAAGAACGCAAGACGTTCGGCAAGCAGATCGCGAATCACCAGGCGATCCAGTTCAAGCTCGCCGACATGGCCACCAAGATCGAGGCCGCCCGCCTGCTGACGCTGAAGGCCGCGCGCCTCAAGGACGCCGGCCAGCGCTCCGACCTCGAAGCCGGCATGGCGAAGCTGTTTGCCTCCGAGACCGGCAAGGAGGTCGTGGAGGAGGCCTTCCGCATCCACGGCGGGTACGGCTACTCGAAGGAGTACGAGATCGAGCGCCTCTACCGGGACGCTCCGCTGCTCCTGATCGGCGAGGGCACCTCCGAGATCCAGCGCATGGTGATCGGCAAGAAGCTGCTCGAGCGGCACCGGGCCTGATGGCTAGCGGCGACACGCGGTCGCTGATCCGCCAGGCCGTGGAGAACCTCCATGAGGAGGTCCCGGCTTTCAAGCAGCTGAAGCTGGTGATCCGGCTCGAGCTGCGCGCGCGCGGCACGGACGTGCCGATCTGGCGGGTGGAGGTGCCCGGCCCGCAGATCTCGCGCGACCCAGCCGGCGACGCCCGGATCGACGTCTCGGTCGCGCGCTCGCACTTCAACGAGCTGGCGGCGGACGGCCGCCTGCGCCACTGGGCCGAGGCCTACGAGCGCGGCCACGTGCGGGTGACCGGGGACGCCGCCGTCACGAGGCTGCTCGGCAACGTGATCCAGCGCCAGCTGGCGCGCACCTAGAGCGCCGCGTCGCCGTCGTAGCGCTTCACCACGCGCACCGTCGCCGGCGGCGCGGCGTCGAGGCACAGCTCGCACAGCACGCACTCGTCCAGGTTCTCCTCGACGATCGTCACGCCTCCGGCCGTCGCCGCGAAGATGTCCACGGGGCAGGCCTCTTCGAGCTTGCGCGCCAGCTCTGCGTCGGCGCGGGCGGACTCCTCGACCTCCACCCGGATGAAGACCCCGTGCAGCTCGTTCACGCCGCCACCCCGAGCCGCCGCTTGACCAGGTCCGGGATCTGGGAGATCTCCTCGGCCACCTCGATCCCGGCCGACCGGAGGCGGGCGATCTTCTCCGACGCGGTGTCCTCCTTGCCCTCCACGATCGTGCCGGCGTGGCCGAAGCTCATGCCGGGCATCTCGTCCATGAAGCGCCCGGCCATGAACGCCACGATCGGGAGCCGCGAGTCGTTCGCCCGCACCCACTCGGCCAGCTCGGCCTCCATGCGGCCGCCCGGCTCGGTGTAGATCACGATCGCCTCCGTCTGCTCGTCGGCCTCGAACAGCGGCATCAGCTCCGCATAGCTCGAGCCGATGATGGCGTCGCCGCCGATCGAGACCGCGGTGGACTGCCCCAGGCCGGCGGCGGTCAGGGTGGAGGACATCTCCGTGGTCATGCCGCCGGAGCGCGAGATCACACCGACGGGGCCGGACGTATAGGCCTTTGCGGCGTCCTTCGCCGGCCCGCCGATCCCGCCCATCTTGATCACGTCGGGGACGATGATCCCGAGGCAGTTCGGCCCGATGATGCGAGCACTGCGCAGCCCGGCCAGCTCGACCATCTGGGCTACGTCGCCGCGCGGGATGCGCTCGGTCACGATCACCACCAGCTCGATCCCGTTCTCGATCGCCTCGAACACGGCGTCCTTCGTGAACGCCGGCGGCACGGTCACGACCGAGCCGTAGATGGGTGCGCCGTGGTGCTCCACGGCCTGCCGCACGGTGTCGAACACCGGCACGCCGTGCACGTCGCGGCCGAGCCGGCCGGGCGTGACGCCGCCCACGATCTTCGCGCCCGCGCCGTAGTCGAGGCACTCGCGGGTGAGGTTGACCGCCTCGCGGCCGGTGATGCCCTGGACGATGAAGGTGGTGGACGCCCCGATGAGGATGCTCACGCCGCGACCCCCTGGATCTTCTCCACCGCCCGCCGGGCCGCCTCGTGCATCGAGACCGTGCGGTCGCAGTACTCCACGCCGTACTTCTCGAGGATCATGAAGCCCTGGTCCTCCCAGGCCCCCGGGATGCGGAAGATCGCGATCTTCTCGGCCGGGTCGTGGCCCAGCTCGAGGCACGCCTTGATCACCCCGCGGGCCACGATGTCCACCCGCGTGTTCGAGACGATCGACATCATCACGGCGATCTTGTCCACGCCCGGCTTCTGGAGCACGAGCTTGGCCAGGCCGCAGGCCTTGCGCACCGACGGGTTGCCGCCGATCTCGCAGTAGTTGGCCGGCCGGCCGCCGTGTGCGCGCACCGCGTCGAAGAGGGTGAGGGACCCGCCGCCCGCCCCGATCACGAGGCCCAGGTCGCCGTCGAACTCGGTGACGTTGCCCGCCACCCCGCGGTGGTCCATGCCGTCCACCTCCTCGCCGGCGAGCTCGAACGGCGTCGGCTCGCGCGCCTGGCGCGTCTCCTCGTCGCCCACGCCCAGCTCGTCGAGCAGCTTCTTCTGGCGCGGCCGAGCCTCGTTCTCCATGTCCATGTGCGCGTCGAGCGCCACGAAAGAGCCGTCATCGAGCTCCCCGAGCGGATTGATCTCGGCGAGCGTCATGTCGCGCTCGAGAAACAGACGGGCCAGCCGGGACAGGATCGGGGTGATGCGGGTGAGCGCCCGGCCGGTCACGCCCGTGGAGGCGATCGTCTCCTTGGCCATAAAGTCGCTGAACGGCTGGATCGTCGAGAAGTGGCGGCGCCCCACCTTGTCGGGCTGCTCCTCGGCCACTTGCTCGATGTCGATGCCCCCGACCGGCGAGAAGATCATCACCGGGCGCTTGCGCAGGCCGTCCCAGACCACGCCGGCGTAGTACTCCTGCTTGATCTCTGCACGGGGGTCGACCAGCACGCCGCGCGGCATGTGCCCGCCGATCTCGAGCCCGAGAATCACCTCTGCGTGCCCGGCCGCCTCGTCGGGCGTGTCGGCGAACCGAACCCCGCCCGCCTTCATGCGGCCGCCGGTGAGCACCTGCGACTTGACCACGGTCGGGCCGCCGATGCGCGCGGCGATCTCACGCGCCTCGCCGGGTGTCGTGGCGAAGCCGAAGTCGGTGACGGGTATCCCGGCCCGCCTGACGATCTCGCGGGCCTCGTATTCGAAGAACCTCATGCGGGGGAGGGGGTGAAGCCGTACGCCTCGGCCAGCTCTGGATCGCGCGCCGCGAGCCGCTCGGCCAGGTCGACCATGACCTTGCACTGCTTCCAGGTGGCGTCGTCCTGCATCTTGCCGTCGATCATGTGGACGCCGCGGCCGTCGGGAATGGCCTCGAGCACCTTTCGCGCGAAGGCCACCTCGCCGGGATCGGGGGAGAACACCTTCTTGGCGATCTCGATCTGGCCCGGGTGCAGTGACCAGGCGCCCACGCAGCCGAGCAGGAAGGCGGCACGGAACTGGGCCTCACAGCCTGCGGTGTCACGGATGTCGCCGTAGGGCCCGTAGAAGGGGAGGAGCCCGGCGCTGGTGCAGGCGTCGACCATGCGGGCGATCGAGTAGTGCCAGGGGTCCTGCTGTGCCGTCGGACGTGGCGCTTCGGGGTCGGACGGGTCGGGATCGGCGATCACGCGGTAGCCCGGATGGCCGCCCCCGACCCGCGTGGTCTTCATGCGGCGCGAGGCGGCCAGGTCGGCCGGCCCGAAGCTCATCCCCTGCATGCGCGGGCTGGCCGTGGCGATCTCTTCGACGTTCACGACCCCCTGCGAGGTTTCGAGGATGGCGTGCACGAGGATGGGCCGCCGAAGGTCGGCCTTGGCCTCGAGCTGGGCGAGCAGGCGGTCGACGTAGTGGATGTCCCATGGACCCTCGACCTTCGGGACCATCACGACCTCGAGCCGCTCGCCGATCTCGGCCACGATCTGGGTCAGGTCGTCGAGCATCCACGGGCTCTCGAGCGAGTTCACGCGGGTCCAGAGCGCCGTCTCGCCGAGCTCCATCTCGCGGCCGACACGTATCAGCCCTTCGCGCGCGGCCTCCTTGCGCTCCACCGGGATCGCGTCCTCGAGGTTGCCGAGCAGGATGTCCACCTTCGGCGCGATCTCGGGCGCCTTGGCGACCATCTTCTCGTTCGAGAAGTCGAGGAAATGGATCATCCGCGAGGGCTTGACGGGGATCTCGCGGAGGGGCTCGGGGGCGTCGAGGGCCAGCGGCTTGAAGAAGTCGCGTGGGTTGCGCATGGGGCGCGGAAGACTAGTCATCGGTACATTTCCGCGCCCCATGAGCGAAGGAATCGAAACGCGCCAGGCCGAGCGCGAGGCCTCCGGCGCCCGCGCCTACGGCCGCTACCTCGAGGAGTTCGAGGTGGGCGCCGTGTACAAGCACTGGCCCGCCAAGACCGTGACCGAGGCGGACGACCACCTCTTCTGCCTGATTACGATGAACCACCACCCGCTTCACATCAACGACGTGTACGCGGCGGAGTCCCAGCAGGGCCGCAACGTGGTGGTGGGCCCGCTCGTCTATTCGCTGGCGCTCGGGATGTCGGTGGGCGACGTCTCGGGCAAGGCGATCGCAAACCTGGCCACGGAGGAGCTCTCACATCCGGCGCCGGTGTTCCACGGCGACACGCTCTTCTGCGAGTCGGAGGTGCTGGAGGTGCGGCCGTCGCAGTCGAAGCCGGACCGCGGTGTGGTGAAGGTGCATACGCGTGTGTACAAGCAGGACGGCACGCTCGTGGCGGAGTTCAAGCGGGCTGTGCTCGTGCCGCGCCGGAACTCCGCCGAATAGGTCGGCTGCTCGGCGGCCGCCAGGCAGCCGATCAGCCCCACCGCGGGAAGCTGTACCGTCGCTCCCCGCCCGCCATGCTGCTCAAGATCGTCTACTGGCTCTCTGTGCTCGCTGTGTCGCTGGCGCTGGTCATCGGCCTGATCTTGTTCCTCGAGTCCCGCGACCAGTCCTCAATCGAGGGGGCCGCGCAGCCCGGGCTCACGACGACCTGACCCTCGAGCGCCCGCGCCGCACCTGCCGCGCGAAGACGATCACCCGCTCCGCGGCGCTGTAGAGCGGGTGGCACGCGCTCAGCATCAGCCGGCGGTGGCCCACGGGCTCCAGCACGGACAGGTCCTGGTCGTCCACGATCCGGACCTCCTCGACCCGGTAGACGAACCTGCCGTCGGGCATGTCGACCCGGATGACCTGGCCGGGCTTCAGGTCGTCGATGTCTCGAAACGGCGCGCCGTAGGTCGTGCGGTGGCCCGCGATGGCGGACGTGCCGGGCTCGCCCGGCAGCGGGGTGTCCGGATAGTGGCCGGGCCCCTTGCGCAGGTCGGCGGTGTCGGTGCCCTCCACGACGTACTCGGACACGCCGATGGCCGGGATCTCGATCCGGGCGATGGCGTCGCCCTTGAGCGGCTTGCGGCGGAGCACCCGCTCGGGCGGGTCGAAGAGGGCGTCCTGCAGGGCGGCCTGCTCGCGCTCGGCCACGACTGCGGAAACTGGCTCCTGCCAGAGCAGCGTGATGGCGGCCTCCGTGATCAGTAGCGCCCCGCTCACCATCATCACCGCGGCCACGAAGCGCAGGACGGCCCGCATGCGCCGCAGTGTAGAAATGATCGGCGCGCACTCGGCCGAGCCGAGTGCTTCCCGCACGGCTATCGGGTAATACGCTACCCGCCGTGACCCAAGCAACCAGCGCCCCCACCACCCACGAGAAGCTCCTCGAGTGGGTGGCCGAGGTGGCAGAACTCACCCAGCCCGACTCGATTCACTGGTGCGACGGCAGCGCCGAGGAATACGACAGCCTCTGCGAGGCGCTCGTGGAGGCGGGCACCTTCGAGAAGCTCTCGGACGCGAAGCGCCCGAACTCGTACCTCTCGCGCTCCGATCCCGGCGACGTGGCGCGGGTCGAGGACCGCACCTTCATCTGCTCCGAGCGCGAGGAGGACGCCGGGCCGACGAACAACTGGCGCGCTCCCGACGAGATGCGCGAGACGCTGAGCGGCCTGTTCCAGGGCTCGATGCGCGGGCGGACCATGTACGTGGTGCCGTTCTCGATGGGTCCGCTGGGATCGCCTATCGCGCACGTGGGCGTGGAGCTCACCGACTCGGCCTACGTGGCGGTGTCGATGCGGATCATGACCCGGATGGGCACGCCGGCGCTCGAGGTGCTCGGCGAGGACGGCGAGTTCGTGCCGTGCCTGCACTCGGTCGGGGCGCCCCTCGACGAGGGCCAGGACGACGTGCCCTGGCCGTGCGACTCGGACAACAAGTACATCGTCCACTTCCCCGAGACGCGCGAGATCTGGTCCTACGGGTCCGGCTACGGCGGCAACGCCCTACTCGGCAAGAAGTGCTTCGCGCTGCGGATCGCATCGGTCATGGCGCGCGACGAGGGCTGGCTCGCCGAGCACATGCTGATCCTGAAGCTCACCTCGCCGGAGGGCGCGGTCAAGCACGTGGGCGGGGCGTTTCCGTCGGCCTGCGGCAAGACGAACCTGGCGATGGTGATCCCGACGCTCGAGGGCTGGACGGTCGAGACGATCGGCGACGACATCGCGTGGATGAAGTGGGGGGAGGACGGGCGCCTGTACGCGATCAACCCGGAGTCCGGGTTCTTCGGCGTGGCGCCCGGCACCGGCGAGCAGACCAACCCGAACGCCGTGGCGATGGTGCGCTCGGACTCGATCTTCACGAACTGCGCCAGGACCGACGACGGCGACGTCTGGTGGGAGGGCATGACCGAGGAGCCGCCCGAGCACGCGATCGACTGGCACGGGAACGACTGGACGCCCCAGTCGGACGACCCCGCCGCCCACCCGAACGCCCGCTTCACGGTGCATGCCTCCCAGTGCCCCTCGATAGCCCCGAACTGGGAGGACCCGAAGGGCGTTCCCATGGACGCCTTCCTGTTCGGCGGCAGGCGCGCCACCGTCGTGCCGCTCGTGACCGAGGCGTACGACTGGGAGCACGGCGTCTTCATGGGCTCGATCATGGGCTCGGAGAAGACGGCGGCGGCGGCCGGCGCGGGGGTGGGAGAGCTGCGCTTCGACCCGTTCGCCATGCTGCCGTTCTGCGGCTACCACATGGCCGACTACTTCCGCCATTGGCTCGAGACCGGCCGGCGCGAGGGCGCACGGTTGCCCAAGATCTTCATGGTCAACTGGTTCCGGAAGGACGGCGCCGGCAAGTTCATCTGGCCTGGGTTCGGCGACAACAGCCGGGTGCTGGCCTGGATCTTCCGCCGCTGCGACGGCGAGGCGGAGGCCGCGGAGACCCCGATCGGGCTGGTGCCGGCGCCGGGCGCGATCGAGACGCAGGGGCTCGACCTGTCCCCAGGCGAGATGGAGGAGCTGCTCAAGGTCGACCCGGAGGAGTGGAGCGTGCAGCTCCCGCAGATCGAGCAGCACTACGCCGGATTCGGCGATTCGCTGCCGGAGGAGCTGCGCCGCCAGCTCGAGGTGCTCGAGCAGCGGCTCGGCGAGGCCGGTTAGCGGCCGGGAGCCCGGGAGTACGCTTCGCGCATGAGCATCACCGAGACGAGGAAGGTCGGCTCGATCGTCGCCGGGCAGGCGCGCGAGGACGGGCAGCGCGTCGAGTCGCGCAACCCCGCGAACCTGGATGAGCTGGTCTGCGAGGCCTGGCTGGCCGACGCCGGCACGTTCGTGGATGCCTGCCGAGCCGCGCGCGAGGCCCAGCGCGCGTGGGCCGCCACCCCGGCGCCGGTGCGCGGCAAGACGATCGGGCGGATCGGGCGACTGGTCGAGGACAACAAGGAGGCGCTCGCCCGGCTCGTGACACGCGAGATCGGCAAGCCGTACCCGGAGTCGCTCGGCGAGGTGCAGGAGATCGTGGACACGTGCGACTTCTTCGTGTCAGAGGGCCGCCGCCTCTACGGCCAGACCGTGCCGAGCGAGCTGCCCGACAAGCAGCTCTTCACCTTCCGCAACCCGGTCGGCGTGGCGGCGATCATCACCGCCGGCAACTTCCCCGTGGCGGTTCCGTCCTGGTACCTGGTGCCGGCGCTCCTGTGCGGAAACGCGCTGGTCTGGAAGCCGGCCGAGTACGCCCCCGCGCTCGGCGATGCGATGGCGCAGCTGTTCCTGAATGGAGGGCTGCCCGACGGCGTGCTCAATCTCGTGCAATGCGACGGGCCGGCCGCCTTCGAGGGGCTCGAGCGCGCACTCGACGAGGGGCTCGTCGACAAGGTCGGCTTCACCGGATCGTCGGCCGTCGGATCGCAGATCGGCGAGCTGTGCGGCCGCCACGTGCAGTCGCCCTGCCTCGAGCTGGGCGGGAAGAACCCGCTCGTGGTGATGCCCGACGCCGACCTCGACCTGGCCGCCGAGGGCGCCCTGTTCAGCGGCTTCGGCACCGCCGGCCAGCGCTGCACGTCGCTCGGGACGGTGATCGTCGAGGAGTCCGTGCACGACGAGTTCATGCGCCGCTTCTCGGGACTCGTCGAGCGGGCGGCGATCGGCGACCCCTTCGAGGAGGTGCTGTACGGCCCGATGATCCACGAGCGCTTCCAGGAGCGCTTCCTCGGCTGGCTCGAGCTGATCCGCGACCACCACTCCGTCTCGGGCTCCACCGGCACGGGGCGCATCACCTCCGACAACCCGCGCGACGGGTTCGTGGGCGACCCGGACGCCGGCATCTTCAGCCACCCGACGATCGTCGACGGGGTCACCGCCGACGACGAGATCTACCGGACCGAGACGTTCGGCCCGATCGTGGGCGTGGCGAGCTTCGGCGACTTCGACGAGGCGCTCGCGCTCGCCAACGGGCACGGCTACGGGCTCTCGTCGGCGATCTACACGACCGACCCGCGCTGGGCCTTCCGCTTCCGCGAAGGCGTGAGCGCCGGCATGGTGTCGGTGAACAACTCGACCTCAGGCGCCGAGGCGCACCTGCCTTTCGGAGGCAACGGGAAGTCCGGCAACGGCAGCCGGCAGTCCGGCATCTGGGTGCTCGACCAGTTCACCCGCTGGCAGTCGCTGAACTGGGACTACGCGGGCAAGCTGCAGAAGGCGCAGATGGACGTGGCCGAGCTGACGGGCGACCCGGGCTACAGGTTGGCCTCGGACTGAGCCTGCTCGTTCGCGGCGGCCTCGGCCTGGCTTCGGGCGCGTGCCGATCGAGGGGCGCGCCCGCTCGCGCAGCTTGGTCAGGAAGCCCGCCATGGGCCAAATGCTGACAAGTCGGGCTAGGTTGCGGGCCATGCGGGTGCTGGCCTTCGCGGACGAGCCGCCCCACGCGCCGGTCGCGGAGCTGATCGCGGCCAACCGGCCCGAGCTCATCCTCCTGCTCGGCGACCTCGAGCCCGCCTGGATCGAGGAGCTGGCGGCCGTGGAGCTGCCGAAGCTGGGCGTGCTGGGGAACCACGACGCGGACGGCGCCCTCGACGCGATCGGCGCCGAGGAGCTCCAGCTGCGGCGCGTGGAGGTGGGCGGCCTCAGTTTCTCGGGCTTCGGCGGCTCGCCGCGCTACAGCCGCGACGGCACGGGCGAGTGGACCGAGAGGGAGGCGGAGGAGCTCGTACGCAGGCTGCCCCCGGCCGACGTTCTGCTCACCCACAGCCCGCCCGCCGGCGTCAACGACGAGCCGGACGATCCCGCCCACCGCGGCTCGCCGTCGCTGCGCCGGCTGGGTCGAGCGCCACCGCCCCGCCTGGCTTCTGCACGGCCACACGCTCCCGCACCCCGCCCGCCGGGTGCCGCGCCTGGGCGCCACGCGCGTGGTGCACGTCCGCGGGGCCACCGCGCTCGACCTCGGTTAGTCCTCGTCCTCCTCGAGCACGGCGGTGCGCACGGCCTCCTGGGCCTTTGCGCGCTCGAGACCCGTGGCGCGCAGCAGGTCCACCGCCACCAGCCGGATCTGGCCGACGATGTGCACGGCCGACAGGTTGCCGGTCGCCTCCAGGACGGCGTTCGCGAGCGCTGCCGCCCGCACCGCAGCCTCGCGCGCGGGCTCGGGAGAGCCCTCGTCCAGGTACTCCGTGAGCGCCTTGGCCGAGCCGGCCAGCTCCCGGACGGCCTGGACCGCGTCGGCCGGGATCTTGTCGTCCAGGTCCGTGGCCCGCACGGCGCCGCGCGCCAGGGCGCGCACGTTCTCGATGGCTCGGCCGAGCTCGCCGGCGGCCACGGCGAAGCGGTCCACGCCGCTCAGCGACCCGCGCCGCTGCGGCGAGAGGCGCGCCGCCTCGCCGGCCGCCTCGAGCGTCTCGAGCAGCTGCTCGTGCGCCCCGTCCACGCGCGCGACGGCCAGCAGAGCGGCGTCGGCGGCTTCCGGCCGGTGCGTGGTCAGCGCCGTGGCGATCTGTCCGAGCGCCTCCACGAGGCGCTCCAGCACCGGCGCTGTGCTCTCGCGCACGAGCCGCATCGGGTGCACCGGCAGGAGCAGCGAGCTGACCACGAGCGCGACGCCCCCGCCCACGAGGGCGTCGAGCGCCCGGTCGAAGTCGAAGCCGCCGTCGGGCGGCTGCAGCGTCGCCACCAGCACCGCCGACGCGCCCGCCTGCGACGCGAGCATCGAGCCGCCCCCCACCAGCGCCGCCGCCGCCATCGCCAGCGCCACCACGATGGCGATCTGCCAGGTGCCGGTGCCGATCGCGGCCACCAGGGCGTCGGCGATGGCGATCCCCACCGATACCCCGATCGCAAGCTCCACGGCCCGCCGGCGACGCTGGCCCACGGTCAGGCCGAGGGTGATCACGGCCGAGATCGGCGCGAAGAACGGCTGCTCGTGACCGATGAGCTCCGTGGCAACGAACCAGGCAAGCGATGCCGCGACCGCGGAGTGGAGGATGGGGCGGGCCCCGGCCACGATCCGCTCCTGGCGCGTGCGCAGCCCGGCGCGCGATGCCTCGGCGGCCTGCTCGAGCAGCTCGTCCCGGCCGCCGAGGCGGCGCTCGATCGCCTGCGGCGTCAGCCGCTTCACCCGCCCGCCGCCGCGGGCACGCGGCCGGGTCATCGGCGGTACCAGCGCGGCGAGACGTTGGGGGGCGGCGCCAGCGAGGCCTTTGCCACGAGCACCGTCGGCTCGCGCATCCGCAGGTGCAGGGCGAGCATGCCTTCGAAGGACTCGCCCAGGCCGTCCACGGAGTCGGCGCGCACGCCGAACGAGCGGGACAGGGCGACGAAGTCCGGCGTATGGAGGTCGACGCCCTCGCGCGGGTCGCCCTTCAGCTCCTGGTCGAAGCGCAGCATGCCGTAGCCGCCGTCGTCCACGATCACGGCCGTCAGCGGGATGCGCTCCTGGGCGACGGTGGCCAGCTCTCCGCAGGCGTACAGGAAGCCGCCGTCGCCGGAGATGCTCACCACCGGCCCCGTCCCGCCCAGCGCGGCGCCGAGGCCCTGCGGGAAGGCGCAGCCGAGCGTGCCCCAGCCGAGCGGGTAGGTGAGCCGGCGCGGCGCCGGGGTGCGATGGAAGCCGCCGAGCCAGTAGCCGGGAATGCACATGTCGCAGACCAGCGCGGCGTCGGCCGGCAGCGCCCGCTCGATCGCCTCGACGAAGGCGATCGCCTCCGCGTCGCTCCCCTTGTAGGCGGCGCGGACGCCCCGGTTCAGGTCACGCAGCCGGTGGGCCAGCGCGTCCAGGCCGCCGCGCGGCTCGAGGCGCTCGCTGAGGGCGGCGGCCGCCTGCGCCGCGTCGGCCTCGAGCAGCACGTCGGGCAGGTAGTTCTTCGCGGCGTCGGCCGGGTCGACGTTCACCGAGATCAGGTGCGGGGGCTGCGGCTGCTTCCAGCCCTGGGTCATCATGCCGTCGAAGTCGGTGCCGATGGCCAGCACCGTGTCGGCCTCGTCCCAGAGCGCGCCCACCTCCGCCACGTGCGGAGGGGCCTCGACGAGACAGGGATGCCCCGGCGGAAGCAGGCCGCGCGCGGAGTAGGTGAGGATCACGGGGGCCACGAGCCGCTCGGCCACGGCGGCCACGGCGTCGCCGGCGCCTGCATGGAGCGCGCCGCCCCCGGCCCAGATGAGCGGCCGGCGCGAGCGCTCGAGCAGGTCGGCCGCGCGCGCGAGGTGCTCGTGGTCCGGCCGCAGCGGCCGGTGCGGCGCGGGCGCGGGTGCGGTGTCCGCGGCCCCGTCGGCCTCGGCCACCAGCAGGTCGGTCGGGATCTCGAGATAGACGGGGCGCTGCGGCGGGGTCAGCGCCTCGGTCACCGCCTCCGCGACCGCGCGCCCTAGCTCCGCCGCCCGATTCACACGAAGTGTGCGCTTCACGACCGGCGCGAACATCGCCGCCTGGTCGGTCCCCTCGTGGAGCACCCCGCGCCACACGCCCGGGCGGCGCAGGCGAGCGGGGATGTCGGTGGCGATCACGAGGATCGGCTGCCGAGAAGCCCAAGCCTCTCCGACCGCGGCGAGCGTGTTGGCCGCGCCGGGGCCGGTGGTGGTGAGCGCCACGCCGATCCGCCCGGTCGTGCGCGCGTAGCCGTCCGCGGCGTAGGCGGCGGTCTGCTCGTGCCGCACGCCCACCAGCCGTACCGGCGACTCCCCGAGCGCCCGCCACAGCGCGAGGTTGTGCACTCCCGGCAGCCCGAACGCCACCTCGACGCCCGCCCGCTCGAGCGCCGCGACCGCCAGGTCCGCGCCGTTCACCGCGGTCGGAGCGCGGCTCATCCGGGGAACAGCTCGACCAGCGGGAGCTCGAAGCCGTCGAGCTGCGGCGAGGTGAGCGACGTCGGTCGGCTCGAGTGCGACGTCGAACGTCGGGACGGCAGGGGCCGGAGCGCCGGAAGACCAGCACCTCGCTTGGCGTCGGTATCCACCAGCCAGAGCTCGCGTAACCCCTCGCGCTCGTACGCCGCCTTCTTGGCTCCGATGTCGTATCGCCAAGTCGGACGGGGAGCGGACCTCGACGGCAAGATGGGGGAGCGGGTACGGGGGCCGGCATGAGATCGGGTTCCGCACCCGCCGGATACCAGAGGACATCGGGTTGATAGACGTTCCGTTCGTCCATCTGCACACCGAGGTTGTGCCAGACAGTGCCGCGCGCCGCCGCCGAGCGTGATCCAGGTCATGAGCGCGTACATGCATCTCGCCAGCCACGAACTGATGGCGCGCCGCGGCACGTCCACGATCAGCTCACCCTGGACGAGTTCTGCACCGCGCAGATCGTCCGTGTCCGGCAGCGCCAGAAAGTCGTCCACGCGTCATTCGCTGCGCGACTGGCATCGCGCCCATCGTAGTCCTCCTCCCAGCCCGCGCTCACCTAGGTGAAGCCGCGGCACCGGGAACGCCTCGCCCCCTCCGCGTAGGCTCCCCGCGGATGGCCCTCCCGCTCTCAGGCGTCCGCGTTGTCGACCTCTCGCGGGTCCTCGCGGGGCCCTACTGCACGATGGTCCTGGCCGACCTCGGGGCCGACGTGATCAAGGTCGAGCGGCCTCAGGGCGGCGACGAGACCCGCACCTGGGGGCCGCCGTTCGCGGGCGGCGAGGCGGCCTACTACCTGTCCGTCAACCGCGGCAAGCGCTCCTGCGCGATCGACCTCTCGCAGGAGGAGGGGCGGGCGCTCGCGCTCGAGCTGTGCGCCGGCGCCAAGGCGGTGATCGAGAACTTCAAGGTGCGCGGGGCCGACCGCCTCGGCGTGGGCTACGAGCAGGTGCGCGAGCGCAATCCGCGCGTCGTGTACTGCTCGATCACCGGCTTCGGCTCGCGGCGCGAGCCGCCGGGCCGCCCGGGCTACGATTTCGTCGCCCAGGCCGAGAGCGGCCTGATGTCGATCACGGGCCCAGAGGACGGGTCGCCCTACAAGGTCGGCGTGGCGCTGGTGGACGTGCTCGCCGGGCTGCACGCCGCGGCGGCCATCCTCGCCGGCATCCACGGCGGCGAGGGGGCCCGCATCGAGGTGCCGCTGCTCGACAGCGGGATCGCCGGGCTCGTCAACGTGGCCCAGAACGCGCTCGTCACGGGCCGGGAGCCCGAGCGGCACGGCAACGCGCACCCGAACATCGTCCCCTACCAGGACTTCGAGACCGCGACCGCGCGGATCGCCGTGGCGGCCGCGAACGACGGCCTGTTCCGGGCGATGTGCGCGGCGCTGGGGCTCGAGGAGCTCGGGGACGACGAGCGCTTCGCCACCAACGCCGGCCGAGTCGAGAACCGGCGCGCCCTCATCCCTCTGCTCCAGGAGCGCCTGCGGGAGCGGCCGGCGGAGGAGTGGGTCGAGGCGCTCGACGCGGCCGGGGTCCCGGTCGGCAAGGTCCGCACCGTGCCCGAGGCGCTGGCGGCGGCGGCCGAGGCCGGAGAGCCGGCCACGCTCGGCGTCGAGCATCCGAGCGCCGGCCCGCTCGAGCTGGTGGCCTCGCCGATCTGGGGGGCGACCGACCGCGCGGCCGCCACCGCGCCGCCGCTGCTGGGCGAGCACACGGCAGAGGTGCTGCGCGAGCTGGGGCGCTCGGAGGAGGAGGTGGCCGCGCTGGCGGAGCGCGGCGTGGTGCGGCTCGGACCAGCCGGCTCAGCGGGGTCCGGGCTGACCCCGGCTGTCCTAGTGCTCGTCGATCGCGCTCGATGCCGGCGGACGTGACTCCTCGGCGAGCGAGGTGATCGTCAGGTTGCCGCGCGCCGCGCTTTCCATCACCTCGGTGGCCTCGTCCGAGGAGCGCGCGTAGAGCTCGACCAGCATGTGGATCACGATGCGGTCCTCGTCGTGCTTGTGGAAGCGCACGTGGGTGAAGAACTCCCGCGTGCCGTGGTCCCCGAAGGCCGCGAAGGCGAGCGACTCGGCGGCCTCGGGGCCGGAGCACGACTCGACCTGGTCGCCGTCGACCGTCACCGTGCACGAGGCGACCCAGGGCGTGCCGGTCACCATCCGCTCCCACCGGTCCTCGACCGGCTCGACGCGCGAGATGCGCCGCCCGTCCTCCTCGTAGAACGTGAGCGCGAGGTGGGGCTGGTCGTGCAGGCAGTCGAGGCACTGCACCACCGCCTCCTGCACCTCTTCGACCGGCTCGACGGCTTCGCCCGTGTCGGCGTCGACCTTCAAGATGCCCTCGTAGTGAAGCTGCACCTCGAGGTTCTGCGACCAGCAGCGATAGCAGCGCAGCCAGCTCGACTGGGTGCCCACGGACTCCTGCGCGGATCCCTCCATGTCTCCATTATGGCCGTAGCGGCGTCTTTGACGGGCTGCTTGGGTGCCGACGACGAGCCGAGGCCGGCCGGCGGAGCCGCCCGAGAGGTGGCCGGCGTGGTCGAACGGCTCGAGAAAGCCACGGCCGCCGGGGCTTTCGGGACGGTCTGCGACGAGCTCTTCACGGCGGCCGCGCGGGAGCGCGCGGGGGGCGAGGACTGCGAGCGCCTGACCCGCTCGGCCGCGGAGGGCATCGCCCGCCCGCGCATCCGGATCGAGGCGATGGAGCTGCGGGCCGGCCTCGCCCGGGTGCGGATCGAGACCCGCGCCGCCGGCCAGGCCTTGGTGCCCGGCCTGCTCGAGCTGCACCGCGAGGACGGAGGGTGGAGGGTGGAGGCGCTCGGCGACCAGCCGCCCCGGTAGCCTGCCAACCCGTGATCGGCGTGCTCCTCGCGGGCGGAGCGAACGACCGGCTGGGGCAGGGTCCGAAGCCGGCCGCGTTGCTCGGCGGGCGGCCGCTCGCGTCGTATCCGGTGAGCTGCGCTGTCCGGTGTCTGCGATCTCGTAGCGGTGGTCTGCAAGCGCTCCACGCAGCTGCCCGAGCTGCCCGGCACGGAGCGCTGGGAGGAGCCGGACGAGCCTCGTCACCCGCTCACCGGGATCGTCCACGCGCTCGAGACCGCGGGCGGGCCCGTGCTGGTCTGCGCCGCGGACATGCCGTTCGTGACCGCCGACGCCTTCCGCACCCTGCTGAGCGCCACCGGCTCGAGTCCGGCCGTGGTGGCCACCGGCGCCGGCGTCCTGCAGCCCACGCTCGGGCTGTACGCGCCCGCCGCGCTCGACGTCCTCAGAGAGGCGCCGGAGGGCGCGCCGCTCAGCAGCACGGTGGAGTCGCTCCATCCCTCGCGCGTCGCCCTCCCGCCCGCGCTGCTCCGCAGCGTGGACACGGTCGACGAGCTGGCCGAGGCAGAGGCGGCGCTCGCGGCCGGCCCCTGAGCGCCCGTCAGAGCGCGGCGCCGTGCACGCTGGTGATCCAGACCGAGAGGATCACCGTGGCCGGCCCCGCGAGGGTGAGGGCCTGGCGGTCGCGGCCCTTGTCGAGGTGCCACCAGGCGATCCAGAACAGGACCAGCCCGGTGAGCATGAGCGGGATCTGGCCGACGCGGTGCCACCAGTCGGCGCCGTCGGACGCCCGGGCGCTCGAGCTGAGCCAGGCGAGCGTGCCGAAGAAGGCCACGTTGAACCAGAGGATCCGGGTATTGCGGTCCGGCGCGGCGCGGGTCGCGGGCGGGTGACGGGTTCGCTCCGGGGGAGGAGCGGCCATGACCAGGCAGTGTGCCAAAGCGCCGCCGCCCGGCGGCGAGCTCCCTAGCGGTGCCGCTCGGCGCGCTGCTTCAGCCCGCTCGCGAACTTCTCGAAGGAGGGCCCGAAGTCGGGCAGCGTGCGGCCGATCAAGGGGCGGAGCGGGCCGCTGAAGCGCTCCTCCATCGTGAAGCCGGTGGCGCCGTCCGCCTCCGGCGAGAGCACGAACGTGCGGATGCCCGTGAACAGCCCGAGCGGCATGCCGCCCTTCCAGGTCATGCTGCGGCCCGGCTCGAATCCGACGACCTTGACCGGGATGCCCGCGCTTCGGGTCGAGCTCGGAGTAGATCTTGATCCGCTCGCCCGGCGCGATCGTGCCCTCGATCCTCACGACGTCGTTGTCCCAGTCCGGGTAGGCGCTGGCGTCGGTGAGGATCGCCCAGATCGTGTCCGGATCGGCCTCTATCGACGAGCTGGCGCGGTACTCCATGCGGGCTCCTCCTTCGGTAACAGAAAAGTGACCGTAACAGTTCGGCTACCATCGCGTCATCTCGCTCGGCGCCCTCTCTGGAGACCCCTTCGACGCCTTGGGCGATGCCCACCGACGGGCGATCGTGGAGCTGCTCCGGGAGCGGGACCGCTCCGTCCGAGAGCTGGCCGAGGCGCTGCCGATCAGCCGCCCCGCGGTGTCGCGCCACCTGCGGCTGCTGAAGGACGCCGGGCTGGTGAGCGACCGGCCCGAGGGCACCCGCCGGCTCTACCGGCTGCACGACGAGGGCATCGAGGCCGTGCGGGCATACCTCGAGCAGGTGTGGGGGGAGACAGCCGCGCGGTTCCGCATCGCGGCCGAGAACGTGGAGCGCCCCTGATGGAGCCGCTCGAGCTCGGGTTCACCGTGGCGTGCCCGCCCGAGAGAGCCTTCGAGGTGTGGGCCCGGCGCACGTCGCTGTGGTGGCCGCACGGGCATTCGGTGTCGGGCGAGCCCGGGCTCACCGTGACGTTCGAGCCGCGCCCCGGAGGGCGCATCTACGAGCGCACCCCGCAGGGCGCGGAGCACGACTGGGGCGAGGTGCTGGCCTGGGAGCCGCCCCACCGGCTCGCCTACCTGTGGCACCTGAGGTTCGACCGCGCCGACGCCACCGAGGTCGAGGTCACCTTCGCGGCCGCCGCCGGCGGCACCGATGTGAGCATCGTGCACCGCGGCTGGGAGAGGCTGGGCGCGAAGGGGCCGGAGCGCCGCGAGCGCAACCGCAAGGGGTGGGCGGGCGTGACCGGGCACTACCGGCGCGCCTGCGACGAGGCGTCGTAGCGGCCGGACCTCTCGCCCGTCGTTGCCCGTAGGGGTCTTTGGCGAGAGGATTGTGGCTGCCCTGGCACCGACATCTGCATTCGACGTGGTGGCGGCGCGCTCCGGGCCGTCGAGCCGCGAGCGGCCGTCGCGGCGGCGCGAGAGGGCGTGGGTCCGGGCGGCCCAGGAGGGGTCCGACGAGGCGATGGAGGCCCTCTTCCGGGTCCACTGGGGCCCGGCGCACCGGGCCGCGTACCTGATCGTCCGCGACGCCGCGGCCGCGGAGGACATCGCGCAGGAGGCGTTCCTCGCCGCCATCCGGGCGCTCGACCGGTTCGACAGGCGCCGGCCGTTCGGCCCCTGGCTGCACCGGATCGTCGTGAACCGGGCAATCGACTGGTCGCGCGCCAGGGCGCTCCGGCGCGAGGTGTCCGAGCCCGTGGAGAGCGAGGCCCCCGAGGAGCGCCCGGACGGCTGGTCGGAGGAGGTGGTGGCCGCGCTGGCGGTGCTCGACGCCGATCAGCGCGCCGCCGTGGTCCTGCGGCATCTGCTCGAGTACACGCCGGGCGAGATCGCGCACCTGCTCGAGCTCCCTCGCGGCACGGTGAACTCGCGGCTGCGGCGGGCGCTCGACCGGCTGGCCGTGGAGCTCGAGCAGGCCCGCCACGGCGAGGCCGTCGAACGGGAGGCACAGCCATGAGGCGCAGAGCTTTCCAGCGCCGCCTGCGCGAGGAGCTGCGCGAGGCGCGGCCACCCCGCGCCGAGGAGGCCGAGTGGCGCGCCTGGGCGGTCGTCCGGGCGGCGCATGCCGAGCGGGACTCGGTGCGGCGGCCGCTCGGCGCCCGGCGCCTCGCCGTGGCGGCCCTGGCCGCGGCGCTCGCCGCGGTGCTCGTGCTGAGCCCGGCGGGGGCGAAGGTGGGCGACTGGATCGGCGACGTGGTGAGCCCGGCGCCGGACGCCACGCCCTCCACACTCGGCTCGCTGCCGGCGGACGGTCGCCTGCTGGTTGTCTCGCCGAGGGGGCCGTGGGTGGTGAAGGACGACGGCGCCCGCCGCCGCCTCGGCGACTTCCGGGACGCCACCTGGTCGCCGGGCGGCCTCTTCGTGGCGGCGGCCCGCGGCCGGGAGCTCGTGGCGCTCGAGCCCGACGGCGACGAGGTCTGGGCCCGTCCTGCGCCCCGCCGCGTGTCCGCGCCGCGCTGGTCCCCGGACGGGTTCCGGATCGCCTACCGAAGCGGCCGGGACCTTTGGATCGCGGTTGGGGACAACAGCGGCGCCGAGCGGCTCGCCCGCGGGGTCGGCCCGGCGCCGCCCGCGTGGCGGCCGGACGCGCCCTCCCCGGGCCAGGTGGTGGCGTTCTCGTCGGGCCGGCGGATCAGGATCGTGGAGGAGGACACGCCGCGGCTCGTGGGGATCACCCCGCCGGGGCCGGTGCCGCGCGAGCTGTGGTGGACGGCGGACGGCCGCCGCCTGCTGGCGGTCTCGTCCGAGGAGATCCGGGTGCACGACGGGCGCGGCCGCCTGCTCCGCCGGGTCTCGCTGCCGCCGGGCGCGCGAGCCACGGGCTCGGCGCTCGACACGGCGGGCCGCCGCCTCGCCGTCGCCGCGGAGGAGACCACCCGGCGCGCCAGCGAGGTGCTCGTGTACAGGATCGGCGGGGCGCGGCGGCGACCCGGTCGCGTCGCCCCGCCGGACCGCCTCTACGCCGGGCCCGGCTCCATCGAGGGCCTGACCTGGTCGATCGACGGCCGGGTGCTGGTGCTCGGCCTGCCGGAGGCGGATCAGTGGCTGCTGGTGCGCCCGCGCGCCCGCTCGCCGCTGAGGGAGGTGTCCGGGATCCGGCGCAAGTTCGCCGGAGGCAGCGGCGCCGCCGCGCGCGCGACGGCCCCGTTCCCCCGCCCCGCAGGGTGGTGCTACGCGGAGCCTCCGGACCCGTCCGCGACCGGCGTCCCGCCGTGCTCGACGGGAGCCGCGCCGGCGGGACGGCTCGCGCCGTAGCGGGACCTCGGTCCCAGGTCGCGCCGTAGGAGGTGCATGCGCACCGCCGCCGTCGTGCTGGCCGCCGGGACCGCCCTCTCCGCCGGGACCGCCCTCTCCGCAGGGACGGCGTTCCACGCCGCTCAGGCAGTGCCCAACTCTTCGTGCACGGGAGGCCCGCTCTTCGGCGTAGCGCGCACGGCGGACGGGCGGGTGCTGGCCCGGATCGAGCGCCGGACCCTGCGCGCCCGCCCCGCCCCGCGCATCCCGCTTCCGGCGGGGGTGTACGGCTGGAGCTGGGACGCATCGCCCACCTGCGGCGAGGTGGCCCTGGGCGGTCACCGCGGGCGGGTCCTGCTCGTCGACCTCGAGCGCGGGCGCCGCATCGGCGCGCTGTCCCTCGGCGGTCGCTCGGCCGTTGGCCAGGTCGCGTGGCCGCGGCCCGACCGCCTAACCGGCCTCACCGGCTCGTTCAGAGCGCCGCGCGCGGTCACGGTCTCCGTGCCGAGCGGCCGGATGGTCTCGTCGCGTCGAATCGCCGGGCGGCCGTGGGCCGGCGAGGCCACGTCGCTCGGCCTCGTGGTCCTGGCCGGGCCGGACGAGCGGATCGGCTCGGCGACCCTGGCGCTCGCGCGTCCCGACGGCCCCCTGCTGCGCATCCCGCTGTCTCGGATCCGGGCGGGTTTCGATGAGGTGAACCCGCGCAGGCTGCTCGGGCGGCAGCTCGTCCCTGGTCTGGCGGTCGACGAGACGGCGGGCCGGGCGTACGTGGTGGCGGCGAACGAGCCGCTGGTGGCCGAGGTGGACCTGGCGAACGGGGCGGTGGCCTACCACGACGTGCGCGGCGGTGGCGCAGCGGGAGCGGCGCCGATGGCCGCCAAGGGGCTCGCCTACGGCGCCTACCGGACGGCGCGCTGGGTCGGAGACGGCACGATTGCCGTGGCGGGGGAGGTGACCCGCACCCGCCGCGATTGGAGGCGCGCGGCGCGTCGGGGGCTGCCGGTCACGCGGACCGATCCGTACGGGCTGCGGCTGATCCGAACGGCCGACTGGACGGGGACAACGCTGCACCCGCTGTTCCAGTCGTTCACGCTCGCCGGCGGAGTGCTGCTCGGGATGAACTCGGATCCCCATGCACTCGCGGGCTCGAGGCCCACGGGCCTGGTGGCGTACGGGACCGACGGGCGGCGCCGCTTCACGCGCTTCCGGGGAGAGGCGCGCGGGTGGCTGCGGGCCGCGGCCTGGCCCTACGCCTACGTGCGGGACGTCCGCCCGCGGCGCACGTACGTGGTGGACCTCCGCACCGGCCGCACGGTCGCCGAGGCCGGCTCGAGGCGGCCGCCGGTGCTCCTGGTGCGCTGAGACGACCCTACGTGGGGCCTCAGCGCCGGAGCAGCAGGTAGACCACGGCGATCGTGAAGGCGATCTGGCCGACGCCGAGGGCCACGCCCAGATTGGCCGCCCCGGCGAGCTCTGCGACGAGGACGGCGACGCCGAAGACGGCGGCGAGAAAGACGAGCTGGACGCCGAGGCCCCAGGACGGCGAGCCCACGGCGGCGCGACGGTCTCGGGAGCGGCCGGCTCCGGTCTCCCGCGCCTTCGCCCGACGGTCGCTCGGGCGGCCGGCGCCGGTCTCCTGCGCCTCCGCCCGACGCTTGCTCGCGCGGCCGGCTCCGGTCTGCCGCGCCTGCGCCGCTCGCTCGGCCTCGGCCTCGGCCGCGGACTGCTCGCCCGCCGTTCGCGCCCCCCTCCGGCGCTCGCTTCGCCTGCTCACGCGCGCGCCTTCAGGGTCTCGATCAGCGCGGCCACGCCGGCGCTCGGCTCCTCGGCCGCCAGGCGGCGCTCGGCCTCGCGCCTGCCGCCCAGCGCCCGCAGGGCGCCCTCGCCGTGCTCGGCTGTGAACTCCCTGAGGGCCGAGGCCCGGCGGGCGCGCAGGCGGCGCTCTGCCATGTCGATCCGCTCGCGGTGGGCCTCCAGCGCATCGGCCAGCTCGGGGATCCCGCTCGGCGGCGGCACCGATGAGACGGGCAGCACCGGCACGTCGCTCGACCCGAGCGCCGCCAAGGCCTGCTCGAGGTCGCGCCGGGCGCGCTGGGCGGCGTCGCCGAGGTCGGCCTTCGTCACCACCAGCACGTCGGGCACCTCCATGATCCCGGCCTTGAGGAACTGGAGCACGTCGCCGGAGGCCGGCTGCACCACCACCACGACGCTGTCGCACACCTCCTCGACGTCGGTCTCCGACTGGCCCACGCCGACCGTCTCCACGACCACGACGTCGAAAGCGGCCGCGAGGGCGTCGGCCGCCTCGCGCGTGGGGATCGCCAGCCCGCCCAGGCGCCCGCCGGCGGCGGTGGAGCGGATCAGGACGCCGTCGTCGCGAGGATCGTGCTCGATCCGGGCGCGATCGCCGAGCAGGGAGCCGCCGGAGCGCTTCGACGAGGGGTCCACGGCCAGGACGGCGACCGTCCGCCCGCGCCGTCGCCACTCCGCCACGAGCGCGGACAGCAGCGTCGACTTGCCCGCCCCGGGCGGGCCGGTCACCCCCACCAGGTGCGCCGGTGCCTCCCCGCCGAGCTCGGCCGGAGACACCTCGGCGAGGAGCGCGGCGGCGGCCTCCCGGTCCGCGCGGTTCTCGATCGCGTTGAGGGCCGCGGGAGCCGCCGAGCGGTCGCCCGACCGTAGGCGCCTGCCGAGCTCTGACGGATCCGTGCCCATGCGGCGGCGGACGCTAGCGAAGGCGCCGGGCCGGGCGAACCGGCGAGCGCGGCCCAAGCCGCTGTATACCGCGGGCTGTGCGAGTAGCGCGCTCTACGCCGCGGCGCGCCGCGCTTCCCATAGCCCGGCGAGCACCGCCGTGACCTCTCCCGGCTCGTGCTCGACGTCCCGCCAGGTGAACCGCACCACGTCCCAGCCGGCAAGCCGCAGGCGGCGATCGCGCCGCCGGTCGCTTTCGAAAGCCTGCCGGGTGCCGTGGCTTCCCCAGCCGTCGGTCTCGACAGCCAAGCGTTCGGCGCGCCAGAGGAAGTCGACCTTGTAGGCGACCCCACCGTCGAGCGTGATCCACGCGTTCACGGCCGGGCTGGGCAAGGATGCCCCCCGGCAGAGCGCGAGGAATCGCTCCTCGAGTTCCTTGTCGGTGAGCGTCGGGCCGTCGTACTGCGCCAGCACGCTCCGCAGCACCGCCGCGCCGCGCCGCCCGGCCGCGCGGACCAGCACGTCTTCGACCGCCCGCAGGTCGAAGACGCGGTTGACCTCCGCCTGGCTGACAGCCCTCTCCACGCCCTGGCGGTCGATCACTTCGGCCAGGTCGAGGAGGGTGCGGGCGAGGCTCGTGCAGGGGATGCCGTCGATCTCGGTGATGTCGGCCGGCTCGAGGGTGGTGCTCACGTGCACTTGGATGCCGGGCCGCTGCCGCACGGATCGGCCGGGGACGGTGACGTCGGTCTTGGCGCGGTTGTCGGGCCGGATCCCGTGGAGCGCGGCCGCCGAGCGGTGGGAGAGAACGGCCTTCGGGCCGTAGGCCAGGACGGCGGCCATCCAGTAGCCGCGGATCGTGAGGCGGCCGTGGCCGACGGCGTAGACGCCGCGGTGGATGCGGGTGAGCCGGCCGGCGGCCACTCTGTCCCGAACCGCTCTCGCGCTCAGGCCGAGAAACTGCAGCTGGGGAAGGGAGACCACCCCGTGCTGGCGTTCCGCCAAGCGTGAAATAAGGACGTCCAGCGGGGGTTCAACACGTTGCGGCGGACATATCGCCGCAACGTGTGGGACCCCCTTCATTGCCCGCAGTTTTCCGGGCAACAGCAGACGTGTGGGTAACGAGCGTTACGAAACTGCGGCCACGCCGTGGTGCTCGGCCACCACGTCGACGATGTCGCCCATGATCCGGCTCACCTCGAAGTCCTTGGGCGTGTAGACGCGGGCCACGCCCGCCTCGAGCAGGGCGGCCTCGTCCGCCGGCGGGATGATCCCGCCCACCACCACGGGCACGTCGGCGCCCGCCTCCGACAGCTCGCGCAGCACGGACGGGATCAGCTCGGCGTGCGATCCCGACAGGATCGAGAGGCCCACCACGTGCACGCCCTCGTCCACCGCGGTCCGGGCGATCCTCGCGGGGGTCAGGCGGATTCCCTCGTACACCACGTCCATGCCGGCGTCGCGGGCCCGCACCGCGATCTGCTCCGCGCCGTTCGAGTGCCCGTCGAGGCCCGGCTTCCCGACCAGGATCTTCACCCGCCGGCCAAGTGCCTCGGACACCCGCTCCACGCGGTCGCGCAGAGAGGTGAGCGCGTCGTCGCCCGGCGCGGCCGCGGCCTCGCCGACCCCGGTCGGCGCCCGGTACTCGCCGAATACCGACCGGAGAGCCTCCGCCCACTCACCCGTGGTCGCTCCCGCCTGAGCCGCCGCCAGCGTGAACGGCATGAGGTTCACCGAATCGTCCGCCCCGGCCTCGCGGAGACCGGCCAACGCGGACGTCACGGCCTCCTCATTGCGGTCGTTACGCCACGCGCGAACGGCCTCGACGGCGGAGGCCTCGACCGCCCGGTCCACGCGGAGGATCCCGCCGTCCTCGCCGTCCTGAAGCGGAGAGGGCTCGGCCTCCGTATACACGTTCTGGCCGACTACCTTCAGCGAGCCGGTCTCGAGCCGTTGGATGCGCGCCCGGTGCGACTCCACCAGCTGCGTCTTCATGTACGGCACGGCCTCAACTGCCCCGCCTCGTTCCGCGACAGCGGACATTTCGGTGCGGGCGCCCTCCATGAGCTCGGACACCAGGCCCTCCATCACCTTCGACCCCTCGAAGACGTCCGGGTAGTCGAGCAGGTCGGTCTCGTAGGCCAGGATCTGCTGGATGCGCAGCGACCACTGCTGGTCCCACGGCCGCGGCAGCCCCAGCGCCTCGTTCCACGCCGGGAGCTGCAGCGCGCGCGCCCGCGCCGACCGGCCCATCGTCACCCCCAGCGCCTCCAGCACGATCCGGATGATGTTGTTCTCCGGCTGCGCCTCGGTCAGCCCCAGCGAGTTCACCTGCACGCCGTAGCGGAAGCGCAGATAGCGGTCGTCGTCGACGCCGTAGCGCGAGCGCCCGATCCCCTCCCACAGCCGGCCCATCGCCCGCAGCTTCGCGTGCTCCTCCACGAACCGGATCCCCGCGTTGACGAAGAACGAGATGCGCCCGAACACGCGCCCGAAATCCTCATCCGGCATGCGAGAACGCACCCGGTCCAGCACCGCCACCGCCGTCGACAGCGCATAGGCGATCTCCTGGACCGGCGTGGCGCCCGCCTCCTGGAGGTGGTACGAGCAGATGTTGATCGGGTTCCAGCGGGGCACCTCGTCGACCGTGAACGCGATCATGTCGGCGATCAGCCGCATCGACGGCTCGGGCGGGAACGCGTAGGTCCCGCGCGAGAGGAACTCCTTGATGATGTCGTTCTGAGTCGTGCCTTGGAGCGCGGCGCGGTCCACGCCGTTCTCCTCGGCCACGGTCATGTAGAGCGCCAGCAGCCAGGCCGCGGTGGCGTTGATCGTCATCGACGTGTTCATCTCGTCGAGCGGGATGCCGTCGAGCAGGGTGTGCATGTCGCCCTTGTGGGCGATCGACACCCCGACCTTCCCGACCTCGCCGCGCGCGAGCTCGTGGTCGGGGTCGTAGCCCGTCTGGGTGGGCAGGTCGAAGGCCACCGACAGGCCGGTCTGGCCCTTGGCGAGGTTGCGCCGGTACAGCTCGTTGGACTCCCGAGCGGTCGAATGGCCCGCATAGGTGCGCATCACCCACGGGCGGTCGGGCTCGGGCAAGCGGTGTTCGCTCACCCGAAGGATTGTATGGTCGGGCATCCGTGAGCCGCCTCATCGACGTGCTGCACCTGGGGCGCGACAGAGTCATCTGCGCCTACGCCATGGACGGCGTCATCGTCGATCCGGGGCCCTCCTCCTGCCTCGACACGCTGATCGACAGGCTGGGCCCGACCGAGCCGCGAGTCCTGCTCCTCACCCACATCCACCTCGATCACGCGGGGGCCGCCGGCGTGCTGTGCAGGCGCTACCCGAAGCTCGAGGTCTATGTGCACGAGCGCGGGGCGCCGCACCTGATCGACCCCTCCAAGCTGCTCGAGAGCGCCGGCCGCCTCCACGGCGACGACATGTGGGAGCTGTGGGGAGAGGTGGCGCCCGTGCCCGAGGAGCGCGTCCACGTGCTCAGGGGAGGAGAGAGCGTGGAGGGCTTCAAAGTGGCCTACACGCCCGGCCACGCGTCGCACCACGTCTGTTACCTGCACGAGGATTCCGGGGACGCCTACGTCGGAGACACAGCAGGAGTCCGGATCCCGCCCTACGACCACACGATCGCACCCACGCCGCCGCCCGACATCGACGTCGAGGCCTGGCTCGACTCGCTCCACACCGTCGCCTCGTGGAACCCCCAGTCGCTCTGCCTGACCCACTTCGGCAGGGTCACCGAGGTGGCCGATCACATCCACCGGATGCGCTGCGCTCTGACCGCGTCCGCCGACTCCGCCCGGCTCGACGGCGAGGAGGGGTTCATCGCGAGGTTCGAGTCGGAGCTGAGCGAGGCCACCGACCCCGCCACGGTCGAGGTGTTCGAGCAGGCGGCCCCGCCCGACCAGCTCTACCAGGGCCTCGAGCGCTACTGGCGCAAGCGAGCCGGATGAGCCAGACCGTCGAGAAGCCGCGCGTGGGCGGGCCGGGCACCGGGCTCGGCGGCACCTGGCGCGTGATCGTGCTCAACGACGACCACAACACCTTCGAGGGCGTGGCCGGCGCCCTCTCGACCGTCCTGCCGGGCGTCTCCTACGACCAGGGCATGTCGATGGCCAACCGGATCCACAACACGGGCCAGGCGATCGTCTGGTCGGGCCAGCGGGAGCTGGCCGAGCACTACTGGGAGCAGCTCGACGGCCGCGGACTCACGATGGCTCCGCTGGAGCAAGGGTGAGCGCCTCGCCCTGGCCGACCACCTCGTGGAAGGTCGGCAGCAGCGGGATCTGGTAGTAGCCCGCCAGCACTGCCCGCGCCTCGGCCACCGTCTCCGAGTACCAGTAGCGCTCGAACGCCGCCTTGGTGGGGAACGTGGCCTGCTGGATGAAGTCGAGCCGGCCGTCGTGGGCGCGGTAGAAGCCCCACGAGGTGGCCCCGTAGTCGAGCACCGCCTCGGCGGCGGGCCGCCATCCGGCGGCGAACTTGTCGCCCCGGAACGGGTTCACGTGCCAGATGATCTGCACCAGGATCACGCGCCCACCTCCGCCCGGATCGCGCCCGGGCCCGCGATCGTCCTGCCCTCGCCCTCGCGGTCGGCGCCCACGAGGATCGCGATCTTGCCGAGGTGCTTGTTGTCCCGCATCAGCTGGTGCGCCTCCGGCACTCCCTCGAAGCCGAGCGTGCGCCACAGCACCGGCCGGATCCGGGCGGCCTCGATCAGCTGGTTGGCCCGGTTGCACTCGTACGCGTTGGCGAAGTGCGAGCCGAGGATCTCCTTCTGGCGCATCCACAGGTAGCGCACGTCGAAGTCGAGCTCATAGCCGGTGGTGCCGGCGCAGATCACGACCTTGCCGAACGGCTTGACCGTGAGGACCGAGGTGGGGAAGGTCGCCTTGCCGACGTGCTCGAACACCACGTCGGGGGCGTCGCCGAGGATCTCCTTGACCCGCTTCGAGAAGGCGCGCGAGACCTTGAAGCGCTCCTTCTCCTCGTCCGGCGTCTCGCCGCCGCGGCGCATCATTCCGGCGAACTCGCCCCGGTCGATGTAGTCGACCGCGCCGAGCTGCTTGACGAGCTCGCCCTTCTCCGGGGACGACACCACGCCCACCGCGTGCGCTCCGGCCATCGCGCAGAGCTGGGTGGCGAACACGCCGAGCCCGCCGGCGGCTCCCCAGATCAGCACGCGCTGGCCGGCCTGGATGTTGCAGCGGGTCAGCAGCATCCGGTACGCGGTGAAGTAGACGAGCCCGTACGAGGCTGCCTCGTCCCAGGTCAGGTTCTGCGGGCGCGGCAGCAGCTGCTGCGCCTGCACCTTGGTGAACTGGGCGAACGATCCCCATGTGGTCTCGTAGCCCCAGATCTTCTGCGAGGGCGCCGCCAGCGGGTCGAGGCCGTGCACCTCGGGGTCCTCGTAGGAGGCCATGTTGCAGTGGATCACGACCTCGTCGCCCGGCTTCCACTGGGTCACGCCCTCGCCGACCTTCCAGACTACCCCGGAGGCGTCCGAGCCGCCGATGTGGTGGCCGTACTCGGGGTGGTCGCCGTAGCGCCAGACGCCGACCGGCTCGCCGAGCGCCGCCCAGACGTTGTTGTAGTTCACGCCCGCGGCCATCACGCGCACGATCACCTCGAACGCGCCAGGCTCGGGAACCTCGATCTCCTCGAGCTTGAAGGCGTCCTTGGGCTCGCCCTGGGTCTCCTCGCGGATCACCCAGGCAGCCATCGTCTCGGGCAGCGTGCCCGGCTCGACGTCGAGCTCGCTGACCTTCGTCATGTCGACTGCCATGCGGCGGCAGGTTACCCGAGCTACCCGGTCGAGCAGCGGCCCTGCTGTCGCTCGGCTGTGGGCAGCGCCACGCCGACGTCAGACACCCGGACCGTGAATATGGCGTTGCTCGGGCGCAGGAACGGCTCGTCCTTGCCGAGCAGCTCGAGCTTGGGGCGGTGGCCGGGCTTGAAGCACCAGCCGTTGCCGTGGAGCTGGAACACGATCCGCCCGCTCTGGTTGTCGCGCAGCCTGTACGCGCCGCGGCTGATCAGCCGCTGCGCGCCCGTCGGGCGACACGTCCCAGAGCCGCGAGTCGAGCTGTCCGAACCGCCCGGTCGTTGCGATTCGCGCCGTCACGGTCGGTAGCCCGAGCAGCGTGTAACCGCGGCTCGGCGGGCCGGGCACGACCGCGGTGCCGGGCGCGGTCTCGGCGCCGGTCTCGGTGCAGGCGCCGTCGCGGGCGCCGGCGACGATCGGGTCGAATGCCGTGCCGGTCGCCTGGTTGCCGCCAGCTGACAGCACCGTCTGCGTCGCGCCGCTCCCGAACGCCACCGCGCCGCGCGCCAGCGAGCGATAGCTCGAGGCGACGAACGGCCCGTCGGCGGGAGCGGTCTTGGGGCAGGTCTGGGTGAACGCGGTCACCTGGCCCGAGGCTGGGCCGCCGGAGGTGCCTCTCAGATGCTGGTCGAAGAAGGCCGAGCCCTCGTCGTTGAAATGGCGGTCGGCGTTCTCCTTGTTGGAGCCGCGGAAGTGGCCCAGGTCGCCGAACTGCATGGCCGCCCAGCCGCCGCGGTTGCGGGAGTCGTTGTAGGCGCGGATCGACTCCTTGGGCGGGAACAGGTCGTCCGTCCAGCCGCTCTGGAGCAGCATCGGCGCCGGCGTCGGGCCGGGGATGCCGAATCCCTGGTGGAACTCGTGGATCTCGTCGGCGATCTGGCGAGCCTCGGCGTCCTCGGGCTCGCCGCGCTGGATCCGCGCGTACCAGCGGACGAGGTCCGCGGTCGGGTCAGAGCAGAAGGGCGTGTCGGGCCGCGGCGGCGTGCCGCAGTAGACCCCCGTCCCGGCGCCGGCACCGAACAGCGTGTCGTTCCAGCTCTCCTTCATCACGCCGAGCGGGTCGCGACTCTCGGTCTCGCTCGGCTGCCGGAAGTCGAGGTAGCGCCCGTTCGGCAGGAGCGAGTCGACGAGATCCGACCAGGGCCAGCGCGGGTAGGCGGCGCGGATCCGGAGCGGCAGCCCGCCCGGGCTCCGCCAGGGCGCGAACGAGCCGTCCTCGAGCCGGATCCGGTCGCGCAGGTAGGCGAGCTCGATGCTCTGGCCGCCGCCGTAGGAGATGCCCGTGGTGCCGAGCGCGCCCGGATCGCTGACGCGCTGGTCGGCGAGCAGGCCGAGCAGGTGCTGCGTGTCGCGTGCCTCCCAGCGCTGGTCGGCCAGGTGGATGTAGCTGCGGTCCGCCAGGCAGTCCGGAGTGGCGGCCGACGCCTCGGCCTTCCCGCAGGAGCGCCCGAAGCCCCGCGCGGTCGAGTTGACGACCGCGTAGCCGCGCTGCGCGTAGTAGGTGTTGTTGTAGTGGTAGGTGGTCGCGGGGCCGCCGGTGGGCGAGCTGCCGCCCTCGGGGCTGTCGCTCTCGAAGGAGCTCTTGTCGCCGCCCCAGCCGTGCAGCATCACGATCGTCGGGAGCGGGCGGCCGGCCTCGGCGTCCGCCGGGAAGGTCACGTCCACGTCGAGCGGCGTGCCGTCGAAGCTCGGCACTCGGTCGGCGAGCGTGCGGGTGGGGCAGAAGAGAACGCCGTTGCCCGGCTCGCAGGCGTGGCCGAAGGGCGCAGGCGGAGCCGCCGCCGCGCCACTGGGCACGATCGCCGCCACCGCCGCGACGGCACAGACGAGTGCCGTCGCTGCACGCCTCCCGAGGTGCATGCCCTCAGGAGTTTCCGGCTTTGCAGTGCCTCAAACGTGGGAACCGCGTTCATTCCGTCAGGTGGCGCCCTTAGTTTGGGACGTTCCCCTCATGGAAGCGGCCACTCCCCTCAGACATCCCCACGTCAAGGTGATCGGCGACGTGCTCGCGATCGACGGCCTCGTCGTCGAGGACGGCTGCGCCGTCCGGCTCGTCCGCGAGCGCGAGCAGAACGGCGAGGATCCGGTCAAGACGGTGCTCGACGCGGTCTCGATCGGCGCCCGGGTGCTCGACCGCGAGCAGGCCGCCGCCAACGCCGAGTTCGTCAAGACGGAGTTCGAGCGCGCCGCCGGTGAGCTGAACGTGCAGTTCAGCGACCGGGCGCGCCAGGTCGCCGAGTACTTCAACGAGCGCGTGGAGCAGGTGTTCGGGCCGGAGAACGGGCATCTCCAGAAGGAGCTCGAGAAGCTCTTCTCGGACGGCAGCTCGATCTCGGTGCAGAACCGTGTCCGGGAGCTGGTCCAGGAGACGCTCGCGCGCTCCCGCGAGGACCTCATGAAGCAGTTCTCGGCCTCTGACGGGTCGAACCCGCTGGCCGACTTCAAGGCCGAGACGGTGCGGGCGCTCCACGTGGCCGGGCAGCGCCAGCACGAGAGCCAGCAGGCGATGCTGCGGCAGATGGCGGAGCTCGAGAAGCAGCTCCAGGCGCTATGCTCGAGAAGGAAAAGCTCGAGGAGGTGGGCGCCGAGCGGGAGCGCGGCACAGCCAAGGGGCGCAGCTTCGAGGAGCAGGTGGCCGACGCGGTCGACGCGATCGCCGTCGCCCAGGGCGACGTTGCCGAGGCGGTCGGCGACCTGCCGGGCGCCACCGGCAAGACCGGCGACGTGGTCGTCGCGATCGACGCTTGCCGAGCGGCCCGGCCCGCGGCCGGGTCGTGTTCGAGGCAAAGGACAGGCGCCTCTCGAAGCCCGGCGCGCTGGCCGAGCTCGACAAGGCGATGGCCGACCGCGACGCCGACTTCGCGGTGCTGGTCGTCCCGACCGAGGAGGAGGTGCCCTCGAAGCTCCAGGGGCTTCGGGAGTACAACGGCGACAAGCTCGTCGTCGATCCAGGACGGCTCCTCGCTCGCGCTCGAGGTGGGCTACCGGCTGGCGCGGGCGCGGGTGCTGATGAAGCGCTCGCCACAGCGAGGTGGACGCGACGGCGATCCAGGATCTGGTCGAGCGCGCGCTCGCCGCGATGGACGACGTGCGCCGGGTGAAGAGCCGGCTCAGCGGCGCGAGGACGAACATCGACCAGGCGTACGAGGTGGTCGAGCAGATGGCCGGCCGGGTGCGCGGCCACCTGACCGAGGTCGATCTGCTGGTGCGGGGGGAGGACGAGCCGGCGCCCGAGCCGCCCGAGGACCAGATGGAGCTG
>CAWIGR010000006.1:0-21318 GCA_963835705.1 uncultured Thermoleophilaceae bacterium | reverse complement strand
GGGCTAGGCCCGCTCGAACAGCGCGACGGACTCGATGTGGGGAGTCTGGGGGAACATGTCCACGGGCCGTACGGTCTTTAGCGCGTAGCCCGGTCGACCATCTGGCGCGCGTTCGGCGCGAGGTGGTCGGGTTCACGACACGTACACGATACGCGTCGGCCTCGGCCTCGAGCACGCGGCGCACGGCCTTCTGGGACAGGCCCGCGCGGGGCGGGTCCACCACCACCACGTCGGGCTGACCCGAGCGCTCGAGGAGCGGCCGCATGGCGAGCCGCACGTCGCCGGCGAAGAAGCTCGCGTTGTCCACCCCGTTGAGGCGCGCGTTCTCGATCGCGTCGGCCACCGCCTCCTCCACGATCTCGACCCCCCAGACCTCGCCGGCGTCGAGCGCCAGCACCAGCGCGATCGTGCCGATGCCGCAGAAGAGGTCGAGCACGCGCTCGCGCCGCTCAGGCCGGCCAGCTCGACCGCGGCGCCGTAGAGGCGCTCCGCCATCTCGGTGTTGGTCTTGAAGAACGCGTCCGGTGAGATCCGGAAGCGCAGGCCCGACAGCTCCTCCTCCAGGCGCGCAGCGCCCTTTACCACCTTGGTCTCGCCCTCGCGCGTGGTCTCCGCCACGCCCGCCGCGCGCGTCCAGAGGAAGCTGTCGGCCGGCGTGGCGGCGGCCAGCTCGTCCACGCGGAAGCTCGAGCCGGGGCTCGTGACCAGCCGCGCCTGCAGCTGCCCGGTGCGGCGCCCCTCGCGCACCACGAGGTTGCGCAGCACGCCGAGATGCCCTCGGCGATCCCACGCCGTAGGCCCTCCGCGCGGCACCATCCCTTGACCGCCTCGCGCAGCTCGTCCACGCGCTCCGAGGCCAGGATGTCGAGCGTCACGTCGTCGATGGCGTCGAACCGGCCGGGGCGGTGGAAGCCGAGCACGAGCTCGCCCTCGTCGTCCTCGCCGAACGAGTACTCGAGCTTGTTGCGGTAGCGCAGCGGCTCCAGCGCCGGCACGATCGGCTCGACCGGCGGAGTCCTCGAAGCGCCCGATGCGCGCCAGCGCGTCGCGCACCTGGTCCTCCTTCTCGCGCAGCTGCAGTCGTAGGGCAGCACCTGCCACGGAGCGCCGGGGTGGGGGGCGACCGGCTCCACCCGGTCGGGCGAGGGCTCGAGCAGCTCCACGGTGTCCGCCTCGGCGAACGAGCGCTTCGACTTGCCCACGCGAGCGCGCACGCGGTCGCCCGGCACGGCGCCGCGGACGAACACGACGTACCCGTCGGTGCGCGCGACGCCGGCGCCGCCGTGGGCGAGCCGGTCGATGGTGAGCTCGATCTCGTCGCCGCGGCGCGGGCGATTGGTCTGGATTTCGGCCCCGCTCATGCGGGACCGAGGCTAGCGAGCCGGCGGGCGGCCGGCCCTAGCCGAGCTTCGTCTCGATCGCCTGCAGGATGGTCTTGCGGTTCGAGTTGCGCTTCTCGTGGTCGCGCACCTTGCGGAGCTGCGCCGGGGTGAGGTCCTTCAGGCGGGTCTGGATCTGGGTGGCGTTCAGCTGGTCGTACTCCAGGATCGGGAAGTTCGGGCCCACGCCCGCCCCGCGCCGCACCCGGTCGACCTGCGCAAGCGCCGGCGAGGCCGTGCGGGCCGCGCGCCCGCGCGCGCCGGAGGCCTCCTTCTTTACCCTGCCCGCCGCGCCGCCGGCCTCCTTGCGCGCCCGTCCGGCAGCGCCGCCCGCCGCCTTGCGCGCGCCGGACGTGCGCCCGCGGACCTCCCCGGCGCCGCGCTCCAGCAGGTTCTCGAGGTCCTTCAGGACGTCCCTCGTCTGGCCCTGGCCGCGCTTCACGAGCCCGGACGTGATTCGCTGGGCGTCGCGCGTGGTCACGCGGCCCTGGTCCACCGCCTCGTTCAAGACCTCCTCGATGCGGTCGCGCGAGATCATGACCATCTCCATCGGCTTGATCAGGTTCTTGCGGAGCGCCTCACGGAACTCGGCGACCGTCTTGGCCTCCACGCCGGCGCGGCGCGCGCCGCGGCCGGCCGTCTTGGCGGTGCCGGAGGCTGCCTTCTGCGCCTTCTGCTGACGGCCACGGGCCTGGCCGCCCTTCTTGGCTGCCGCCTTGCGCGAAGCGGCACTGCGTGTGGACGAGGATGGCGTGGAGGAAGAGCTTCGCGCCGAGGATCTCGACCTCGCGGCCGACTTCGACCCGGACTTGCTTCCACCGCTCTCCGCCATGACCGCTCCCTCGTTGAACCCGCGTGACGCGCGGGACTATCTCACGAATTCCGCCGCGATGAGCCGGTGATCGGAGAGGCGTAGGCGCCGCCCGTCCGGCTCGGCGAGCTCGCGTCGCTCGGGCGCCAGCCGGCGCGGCGGGTCGGCGATCTGGAGGGCACGCACCAGCACGTGGTCGATGGCGTCGGGTGCGGTGGGGTCGCCCAGGCCGAAGCGCTCCTTCAGGAGCTCGAACGGCTCGGGCTGCGCGTGGGGACGCAGGTTGAAATCGCCGCCGAACACGAGCGGCGCGTGGCCAGACCAATCCGCCGCGGCGCCGGCAGCCGCGATCACCTCGGGCGCCGCCTGGGAGGGCCGGCCCGCCGTGGCGTGGAGGTTCGCCACGCACAGCGTCTCGCCGCCGGGCAGCTCGACGCGCGCCCAGTGCATGCGCCGGCGCTCCGGCCGGCGGGCGAGGGTCAGCTCGCGGTGCTCGAGGATCCGCCCGGGAGAGCGCAGGAGGATCTGGTTCGAGCCTCCCTCCCACGACGCGATGAGGTCCGGATTCCAGTCGGCCAGGGCGCCCTGGACGGGAGGGCAGACGTTGCGCGAGGTGAGCGTGCGCCCTCCCACCGAGCCGGTACGGCGCAGCAGCTCGCCGAACCAGCGCGGCGGGGCCTCCTGGAGCAGCGCCAAGTCCCACTCGAGCCCGTCGAGCACGCGGATGAACTCGCCCAGGAGCGGGCGGTTGACCTGCACGTGGGTCGCGTTCCGCTCGGTCCGGCGCAGCAGGCGCGAGCGCAGCGTGAACAGGGCCGGGTCGGGCGGAAAGTCGCGGCCGTGGTAGAGGTTCCAGCTGAGGACTCGCATTGGCGCGGCACTTCCTGACAGGCGAGGAGCTTACGGCTGACGAGCTCGACCAGCTGCTCGAGCGGGCGCTCGAGCTCAAGGCCGACCGGCTCCGCTCGCGCGCCCTCGAGGGCCGCAGCGTGGCGCTCGTGTTCGACAAGCCGTCCACCCGCACGCGCGTCTCGTTCGAGACCGGCGTGTACGAGCTGGGGGGCACCCGCTGGTGCTGCGCGAGGGCGAGCTGCAGCTGGCCCGGGGCGAGTCGCCGCGCGACACCGCACTCGTGCTCTCCCGCATGGTGCACGCGATCGGGATCCGCACCGGCCCGCACGAGACGGTCGAACAGCTGGCGCGGCATTCGCGTATCCCTGTCATCAACATGCTCACTCACGAGCACCACCCGTGTCAGGCGCTCGCCGACCTGATGACGCTCCGCGAGCGCTTCGGGCCGCTCGACGGGCTGAAGCTCGCCTACGTCGGCGACGGGAACAACGTGGCGCGCTCGCTGCTGATCGCGTCGGGGCTGGCGGGGGTCGAGCTGGCGCTGGCGACCCCGGACGAGCTGGCGCTGCCCGAGCTCGGCTCGGTGCCCGTGGACGAGGCGGTGCGCGGCGCGCACGCCGTGTACACGGACGTCTGGATCAGCATGGGCGACGAGCACGAGGCCGAGCGCAAGCGCGCCCTGCTCGCCCCGTTCCGGCTGGACGAGGCGCTGCTCGCGAAGGCGCGCGAGGACGCCGTGGCGCTCCACTGCCTGCCCGCGCATCCCGGGCGAGGAGATCTCGGAGGGCGCGCTGTACGGCGAACGCTCGGCGGTGTGGGACCAGGCCGAGAACCGCCTGCACGCCCAGAAGGCGCTGCTGGAGCTTCTGATGTCCGACTCCCAAGACCCAGGAGGACCCGATGACTAGATGGCTCGCCCTGCTGCTCGCCTGCGTGGCCCTCGGGCTGGTGGCCGCAGGCTGCGGCGACGACGACGACGATGGCGGCGGAGGCGGGGGCGCCGAGACCACCGAGCAGCCCGCCGGCGGGGACGATGACGGCGGCGGTGGTGACGACGGCGGTGGCACCGGTGGTGGTGGCGGCGGCGGCGCGGAGGTCTCCGAGGAGGGGATCGCTTTCAAGCCGGCCGAGGTGACCGTGGCCGTGGGCGACACCGTCACTTGGACGAACAACGACTCGGTCGGGCACGACGTGACCGCCGACAGCTTCAGCTCGGGCGAGTCCGGCGCCATGGCGCCCGGCGACACCTTCGAGCAGACGTTCGACGAGGCGGGCAGCTTCGACTACGTCTGCACGGTGCACCCGGGCATGGAGGGGACGGTGGTGGTCGAGTAGCGCCGTCCGGGCCGAGGTCCATCTTTCACGCCGACGAATCACTCGGGCCGGCGCCTGAGGCCGAATCCGCGCAGCATCAAGAGCGCGGTCTCGCCCAGCCCGCCGCGGGCCGGGAGCAGGCCAAGCTGCGCGGCCGCGTTGTAGAGGTCGAAGAAGCCCCGCGCCCTGCGCACGCCTCCGTCCACCAGCTCGAGGTAGTGCACGCCGTGGAGCGTCACGAAGCGCTCGGTAGCCGGCAGCGCGCCGATGTCGCCGCGGTGTGTGCCGAGCGCCCTCCACGGCACGCACACGTGCTCCCCGCGACCGAGCGGCGGAGCGGTGGCCTCCACGCGCAGGTCCGGGAACGCCGCTCGCAGCTCCACCGCGTGCCGGTCGAGCGCGTCGACCCCGCGTAGCGGGTCCACCGCCACGGGGTCCTCGTAGGACACGTCGGGCGTGCAGCACGCCTCGAAGCCCCCGCCCTGCCAGCCCGTCCGCCAGCTCACCGCGAGCCGGTCGAGCTCGCCGCGCTCGAGCTCGACGCTCACCGGCCCGGCGCCGGGTCCGGCTCCAGGTCTGCGAGGCCCTCCTCGGGCGACGACGCCTGCGCGAACAACCGGCGCGGGATGCGCCCCGCGCGGCGAGCCTCCCAGCCGGCCTCGATCGCCTTGCGCATCGCGCGCGCCATCGCCACCGGGTCGGCGGCGCGCGAGATGGCGCTGGCGAGCAGCACCGCGTCGCAACCCGCCTCCATCGCAAGCGCGGCGTCCGACGCCGTGCCCACCCCGGCGTCGAGGATCACGGGCACGCCGGCCTGCTCCACGATCAGGCGCAGGTTGTAGGGGTTGTTGATCCCCATTCCGCTGCCGATCGGCGAGCCCAGCGGCATCACCGCGGCGCAGCCCGTGTCCTCCAGCCTCCGGGCCAGCACGGGGTCGTCGTTCGTGTAGGGCAGCACCACGAAACCGTCCGCGATCAGGGTCTCGGCGGCCTCGAGCAGCTCGGCCGGGTCGGGCAGGAGCGTGCGGTCGTCGCCGATCACCTCGAGCTTTACCCAGTCGGTGCCGAGCGCCTCGCGGGCGAGCCGCGCGGTGGTGACCGCCTCGCGCGCGGTGAAGCAGCCCGCGGTGTTCGGCAGCACGTCGAGACCGGCCTCCGCGAGCACTTCGACGATCGAGCCCCGCGCCGTGGGGTCCACGCGGCGCATCGCCACGGTGGCCAGCTCGGCGCCGGACTCGGCGGCCGCCGCCGCCATCGTCTCGAGGTTGCGAAAGCCGCCCGTGCCGAGCACCAGCCTCGACTCGAACGGGCGGCCGGCGATCTCGAACGCCTCCGGCGAGCCGCCCTGCACGGCGTGCAGGACCTCCACCTCCTCGCCATCGCGGAGCCGGCGCTCGCGCCATTCCCCGCGCGGCACCACCTCGCCGTCCACCGCCACGGCCACGCCGTCGTTCGACTGGGCGATCTCGCGCACAAGCGACTCCACCGTCGCGCCGTCTGACAGCTCGCGGTACTCCCCGTTGACGAACGCGCGGATCACACGCGCACCCCGGCGCGCACCGCGAAGCGCGACGGCGCGAGCGGGGCCAGCTCCTCCGGGATAGAACCGCCGGCCAGCAGCTCCGCCACCGCTTCGCCCGTGATCGGCGCGAGCAGCACGCCGTTTCGCCAGTGGCCCGTGGCCCAGACGAGCCCGTCGATCTCACCCGGGCCCACCACGGCGCCGTTGTCCGGCGTCCCGGGCCGCAGCCCGGCGTGGGCCTCCAGCAGCTCCAGCTCACCCACCTCGGGCAGCACCTCCCAGGCCGCCTCCAGTAGCCGATAGACCCCGTCGGCGGTGACGGCCGTGTCGAAGCCCTGCTCCTCCACGGTCGCGCCCAGCACCACGCGCCCGTCGCCGCGGGCGAGCAGGTAGCAGCGCGGCGTGCGCACGATCCGCGTGAGCGGCTCGGCCAGGCCGGCGCGTGCACGCAGCTCGATGATCTGCCCCTTGACCGGCCGCACCGGCGGCCCCTCGCCGTCCGGGGCGAGCGCCGCGCTCCAGGCGCCGGCGGCCACCACCACGGCGTCGCTCTCGATCACCCCGGCGCGCGGTGCGCACGCCGGTCACGCGCCCGTGCCGGTGCTCGATCGCCTCGACCCGAACTCCCAGCGCCAGCTCGCCCACCGCCGCCGTGAGCGCCCGCGCCGTGGCGCGGGGATCGGCCTGAGCGTCGCCGTGGGCGGCGATGCCGCCCGCGATGCGCGGCGAAAGGCCGGGCTCGAGCCGCCGGCAGGCGCCGGGCGTGAGCCACTCCACTTCGAGCCCGAGGCCGCGCTGGAAGTCGTGCAGCCGGCGAAGCGCCTCGGCGTCGTCCCGGTCGGCCGCCACCACGAGCGCGCCGCTCTCGCGGTATCCGGTCGGCAGCCCGGTGCGCTCCTCGAGCTCGGCCGCGAAGGCGGGCCAGCGCTCGCGCCCGGCGAGGTTCACGCGCAGCAGCGGCTCCTCGCCGAAGTCGGCCTCGGTGACGGGGGCGAGCATGCCGGCAGCCACGCCAGAGGAGCCGGCGGCGGGCTCCTCGGCCCGGTCCAGCACGAGCACGGACAGCCCGCGCTTTTCGGCACGCCAGGCGCACGCCAGGCCGATCAGGCCTGCGCCGATCACGACGGCGTCGTAGCGTGTGCTCCGCGGCAGTTGAATCACCTTCCCTTCGCCGGCATTACCCGGGTCAGGTTCGACGGTCGGCGGCGCCGCAGCCGCCCTCTCAGCCCGGTCCTCCGAGCTCCCGTTAGTCAGGACTCAATCGTATCGACGCGAGCTCATCTGCTAAGCATTCCGGGGGCAGCGAGACCGCAACTCTGCGAGCGCTCGCTGTTTAGACAGGGACTCCGGGAGCGTTCAACCCACCTCGCCGCTCCCCCCGTGCCATGAAACGTCTGACGATCACAATCGCCATGCTGATTGCTGCCGCCGTGGCCGCGCCGCTCGCCGACGCCTCCACCCGCCAGCTCACGATCATGCAAGACGACGCCCAGGTGCGCTGGCGCACCGCGCAGACGCTGGACGAGTTCGACCGGCTCGGCGTGGACATCGTGAAGGTCAACCTGTACTGGGACGAGGTCGCCCCGAACCGGCGCCGCAAGCCAGCCGGGTTCGACGGCGCCGACCCCGCCGACTACTCCTGGTCGAACTACGGCGACGTAATCAACGGCATCATCGCCCGCGGAATGCGGCCCTTCCTTAGCCTGGGCGGGCGCGGACCGCGCTGGGCCACCGGCAAGCGCGGCCGGCGCGGCACCTACCGGCCCAACGCCAAGGAGTTCGGGCGCTTCGCCCAAGCCGCGGGCCTGCGGTTCCCGGAGGTCGACATCTGGTCGATCTGGAACGAGCCGAACCTGTACAGCTGGCTCAGCCCGCAGCGCAGCAAGGACGTGCCGGTGTCGCCCGGGATCTACCGCAACCTGTACATGGCCGGCCACCGCGGCCTGCGCCGCTCGGGCAACGACGACACGATCCTGCTGGGCGAGCTGATGCCGCGCGGCGGCACCGACAGGCGAAAGGTCCCGCCGCTCCAGTTCCTGCGCGAGATGGCCTGCCTCGACCGCAACTACCGCCAGTACCGCGGCCAGGCGGCCAAGCGGCGCGGCTGCCGGCGCGTCGGCCGCATCCCCACCTCCGGGTTCGCCTACCACCCGTACACGCTCGCCGGCGGGCCCAAGGTGAACGAGGCGCGCGACGACGCCGCCATCGGCCAGCTCGGCCGTGTGCGCAGCACGCTCGATGCGCTCGCCCGCCGCGGCAAGCTCCCTGGCCGGCTGAAGATCTGGATCACCGAGTTCGGCTACCAGACCCGGCCGCCCGACCCGTTCGGTACGCCGATCGGCCGCGCCCCCAACCTGATGGACCTGAGCGAGTGGATCGCGTTCCGCAACCCGCGCGTGGCCACCTACGCCCAGTACACGCTCCGCGACAACGACTTCTGGCAGTCCGGCCTGCGCTTCGAGAGCGGCCGCGTCAAGCGCGAGGTGTACGGCGCGTTTCGGATGCCGCTGTTCGTGCGCTCGCTCGGCGGCAACCGCGTCGAGGTCTTCGGCGCGCTGCGCTCGGCCTCGGGCGGCAGCGCCCAAATCGAGTCCAGGCCCCCGGGAGGTCGCTACGGTTCTCGTGGGGTCGCTGCGGTCAACCGAAGGGGATATTTCCGCCGCATCTTCCGAGTGACGAATGCCGTCCGTCACACGTTCAGGGTGACGCTGGACGGTCGTTCCCGCACCAAGCGAGTCACCCGCTGAAAGGAGAACCCGTCTCGTGAGTCTCGCCGCACCCCGAAACACCCGAGCCCTTCTCACCGCGCTGGTCCTGGCCGCCGCCGTGCTGACCGTCAGCCTGTGGGCGCCGGGCGACTCGCACGCCGCGCGCAACATGGAGCTGGCGATCCAGGACGACTCGCTGTTCGTTCAGGGCAACAAGCGCTTCAGGGGCAACAAGTCCTTCGACTACGCGAAGCAGATCGGCGTCACTCGCATCCGCGTGAACCTGCTCTGGGCGTACACGATGCCCAAGGAGCAGTACAACGCGCGCCGTAAGCCGGCCGCCATCAACTACCAGTTCACCGCGATCGACCAGCTGATCGACCGGGCGGCGGCGAACGGCATCCGGATCCACCTGTCGCTCACCGGTCCGGCGCCGCGCTGGGCCAACGCGAAGAAAGCCTCCACCCAGAAGGCCTGGTACAAGCCGAACGCGGCCCAGTTCGGGGAGTTCGCGGGAGTCGCGGCGCGGCACTTCAAGGGCCGCGTGGACCGCTACAGCATCTGGAACGAGCCCAACTGGAAGACCTGGCTTGGGCCGCTGAAGTCGGCTCCCTCGATCTACCGCTCGATGTACTCGCGCGCCTACAAGGCGATCAAGAAGGCGGACTCACGCGCACAGGTGCTGATCGGCGAGACGAGCCCGTACGGGCGCCCCGGCATGTCCACTGCGCCGCTCGCGTTCCTCCGCAAGGTCACGTGCGTGAACAGCAGCTACCGCCGCGTGCGCAAGTGCCCGAAGCTGAAGGCGGACGGCTACGCGCACCATCCGTACGACTTCCGGCACGCGCCGAACTACCAGTACCCGGGCGCCGACAACGTCACGATCGGGACGCTGTCGCGCCTCACGCGCGCGCTCGACCGGCTGAAGCGCTCCGGCGCGCTGCGCCCCACCCGCGGGGGCCGCATGCCGGTGCACCTGACCGAGTACGGCTACTTCGCCTCGGGCAAGCGCTCGCTTTCGACGAAGACGCGCTCGCGCTACCTGAAGCAGGCCTACTCGATCGCGCTGCGCAACGGGCGCGTGAAGAGCCAGCTCCAGTACCTGATGCTGGTGCTGCCGAAGGGCTCCGGCTCGACCTTCAACACGGGCATCGTGTCGCGGTCCGGCAAGCGCCTCCCGCAATTCAACGCGCTCCGCAGCTGGTACCGGTCGAACCGGGGCAAGGTCAAGCGCACCGGCCGGGCCTTCACCCTGCCGGCGGCGTTGCCGAACCCGATTGAGTGAACCGTTGTGACCGGGCTCGCCGGCAGGCGTGAGCGCCTTCGGCGGGCCCGGCTCTATTTCGTCGTGGAGGCCGCGGCGGAACACGTGCTCCCCGCCGCCCTGCGCGGCGGCGTGGACATGGTCCAGCTGCGCGACAAGCGCGCGGCCGACGAGGAGATCCTGCGCGCCGCCGCCCGCTTCCGCTCGCTCTGCGACGAGCACGGCGCGCTGCTCTGGCTGAACGACCGCCCGGACCTGGCACTCGCCGCCGGCGCCGACGGCGTGCACGTGGGACAGGACGACGAGCCGGTGGCAGAAGTGCGCGACCGGGTGGGGGACAAGCTCCTGATCGGGCTGTCGACGCACTCGCCCGAGCAGTTCGACGCGGCCCTCGGCTCGGAGGCGGACCAGCTCAGCGTGGGGCCGGTCTGGGAGACGCCCACCAAGGAGGGCCGCCCGGCCGCGGGGCTCTCGTACGTGCGCTACGCGGCCGAGCGGGGCGGCGAGCGGCCCTGGTTTGCGATCGGCGGGATCACGCCGGACAACGTGGCAGAGGTGGCGGCGGCGGGGGCACGGCGGATCGTGGTGGTACGGGCGATCCGAGACGCCGCCGACCCGGAGGCGGCCGCCGCGGCGCTGCGGGTCGCGCTCGGCTGAGAGCCGGTCCTCGACAACCCAGGTCCCGGCCTTGGCGCCCCGAAGCTGTGCGCTTCTTTACGATGCCCGGCCCTGCGGGGCGCCGTCTGTATGGTGCGCGCAGGGGTTGCCGCGGAGGACATCGCATGCTCTTCGCGCGTCCCGTTCGCGGCTCTGCTCGCCCTGACAGTCGCCGCGGCCTTGGTCGCCGCGCTCTGGCTGCTCGTCCCAGGTGAGGCCCGCGCTGCGCGCGGCCTCGAGCTCGGGATCCAGGACCACGCTCTCTTTGTCCAGGGCAACAAGCGCTGGCCCGCCGAACGCTCCTTCCGCTACGCGATGGCGATCGGCGTCACGCGCATCCGTGTGGACCTGCTCTGGGCGTGGTCGATGCCCTCTCCGCAGGCCGGCGCCCGCCGGAGACCTAGTCAGATCCACTACCAGTTCACCCAGGTGGACAACCTGATCGACTCCGCCCGGCGGCACGGCATCCGCGTGCATCTCTCCCTCACAGGCCCCTCCCCGCGGTGGGCCAACGCGCGCAGGTCGTCGAACCAGTCGTGGTACAAGCCGAACCCGCGCGAGTTCGGCGAGTTCGCGGGCGTGGTGGCAAAGCACTTCAAGGGCCGCGCTACAGCATCTGGAACGAGCCCAACTGGAAGACCTGGCTCGGGCCGCTCGACGCCGCCCCGGCCCTCTATCGCGAGCTCTACATGTTCGGCTACACCGCGATCAAGCGGGCCGACCGCAAGGCCAAGGTGCTGATCGGCGAGACGAGCCCCTACGGGCGCCCTGGGATGTCCACCTCGCCGCTGGCGTTCCTGCGCAAGGTCACGTGCGTGAACCGCAACTACAGGCGCACCATCCGTACGATTTCAAGAATGCGCCGAGCTACCGCTACCCGGGCTCCGACAACGTCACGATGGGCACGCTGTCGCGCCTCACGCGTGCGCTCGACAGGCTCCAGCGCAGCGGCGCGCTGCGGGTGAACGGCGGCGGCCGCATGCCGGTCTACCTGACGGAGTACGGCTACTTCGCGTCGGGCTACCGCGCGCTGTCGGCGCAGAAGCGCGCGCGCTATCTCCAGCAGGCCTACTCGATCGCGCTGCGCAACCCGCGCGTGAAGGGCCACGTCCAGTACATGCTGCTGACGCTCCGGGGCGGCACGGGCTCGACCTTCAACACCGGGCTGGTGTCGGGTAACGGCGGGCGCCTGTCGCAGTACAACGCACTGGCGCGCTGGTACCGGGCCAACCGCAACAAGGTCAGGCGCCCGGGGCGGGCGTTCAAGCTGCCGGCGAGGAAGGCGAACCCGACGCGCTGACGGCTACCGCGCGCAGGCCCCTGCAGGGGTCTTCACGCACCCCTGGAGGCGCCGCGCGCTCGCCGTGAATGCCTGGAGCGCGAGCCGCGGCTCGAACACGCCGCCCGCGTAGCGGTTGAGGCCGGCGTAGTCGAACAGGTCGCCGTCCCCGTAGGCCGACGCCCACGTGTACCAGTAGACGCGCCCGAGGCGGAACTTGCGCCGGTTGCGCGCGGCGAGCCTGTACACCCCGCGGAGGCGGGACGCCATGCCCTCGTCGGTCGTGTACCAGGCCCGCTGCCACGGCGCGGACGGCGGGGGCACCCGGTCCCGCGCGGCGGGCCAGGTTGTCTCGGTCACCCAGATCGGCTTGCGCCTCTCCCGCCCGCGCGCCAGGGCGCGGCGGAAGTAGCGCACGCCCTTCATCACGTTCTTGGGCCGCGAGGTGAAGAAGTTGAGCGCCGCCACGTCGAAGTGGCGGCGGATCCGGTAGCGGTTCAGCCGGTCGAGGTGGCGCCACGCGAAGTCGGCCATGGCGGCGAGGACGATCGTGGCGCCGCGGTCGACGCCCTCGATCGCCCGCTTCGACGCCTTGAGCAGCGGCGCATACCCGCGCGCCCAGCTGTTGCCTTTGCTGTTCCAGTAGAAGTCGAGGTGCGGCTCGTTCCAGATCTGCCACTCGCGCAGCGGCCGGCGCGGCAGCTCCGGGTGCTCCTCCCAGAACGCGCCGCGGGGCCCGTAGCGGAGCACGAGGCTGCGCAGGAAGGCCGTATAGGCGCGGATGTGCGCCGGCGGCGCGCCCTGCACCGGCCGCTTTGCTGCCCAGCCGGGCGTGTCGATCACGATCGGCAGGAGCCCGACGTTGTGGCGGGCGCCCAGCGCCACGACCTCGTCCGTGGCGCTCATGTCGGGGAGCGTGCCCGCGGTCGGCTGCGCCCGCGCCCACGAAAAGACCGTGCGCACGGACTCCACGCCGGACTGCGCCATCAGCGCCCACTGCTGCTCGAGCTCGGCGGCCGGGGCGCTCGTGGCGGCGCGGTCCCACATCACGCCGTGGAAGCCGCGCGGCACCTTGCGCTTCGCGGCGTCGGCGACTGGCACGGCGGCGCCGAGCAGCGCGGCTGTGAGGGCAATAGCGGTGAGGACGCGGGGCATGCTCGGCATGGAAACCCGGCAGCCTAGGGATCGATGCGCGGTGCGGCACGGTGCGGCTAACGTGGGCGGGGCATGTCAGGCAAGCGGAGCAGCCGCAAGCGGCGCAAGCAGCGGCGGGCGGCGAGCGCGCCGCCGCGGCCGCCTGCCACGGAGGCTTCGGCTCCCGCGTCGGGCGGCTACGCGCGCTCGCGCGCCAAGGACGAGGAGGCACGAGCAGCGCTCCAGCCCCTCCGCCCGGGCGAGCGCCCGACCGCGGTCACGGTGGGCGCCATCGCCGCCACCGCGTTGGCGGTCGCCAACCTGGTGGCACTCGCCTTCGGCTACAACGCCGGCGAGGACACGCTGTCCCCGGGCAGCGAGGCCACCGGCAGCATCCTCACGACGCTGGTCGTCGGAGTCGTGGCCTACGGCATGTGGCGGGCGCGCTACTGGGGCGTGCTTGGGATGCAGACGCTGCTGGCGCTCACGCTCGTGATTTCTTCTTTGGCGCTGCTGTTCGCGACCAGCGTGTGGGCGGCGCTGCTGCTCGTCCTGATCCTCGCGGGCGCGGGCACGCTGTTCTGGTTCCTGGTCAAGGCGATGGCGCGGATCCAGATGCCGGAGCGCCCGGGCGCGGCTCGATAGGCTCCGGCGCCGAATGCCGGAGGACAAGTACGACTGCATCGTGATCGGCTCAGGGCCGGGCGGCTACGTGGCCGCGATCCGGGCCGCGCAGCTCGGGCTGAAGACCGCCGTGGTGGAGAAGGAGAACACCGGCGGGCGCTGCCTGAACGAGGCCTGCATCCCGGCGAAGTCGATCCTGCGCGTGGCCGAGGTGATGTCCGAGGTGCGCCACGCCGGCGACTTCGGCATCTCGGTGGGCGACACGTCGTTCGACTACTCCGGCGCGGCCAAGCACCGGGACAAGGTCGTGAAGACGCTCACCGGCGGCGTGGGGATGCTGTTCAAGAAGAACAAGATCGACCTGATCGAGGGCTTCGGATCGGTCACCGACGACGGCAACGTGAAGATCGGCGGGCAGTTCGACGGGACCGAGGTGGAGACCGACCGGGTGATCCTCGCCTGCGGCTCGGTGGCGAAGCCGATCCTCGACCTGTCGTTCGGGAAGCGGATCCTGGACACGGCGGGCATGTGGCTGCTGAACGAGCAGCCGTCGCGGCTGTGCGTGATCGGGGCGGGCGCCTCTGGCGTGGAGATCGCCTCGGCGCTGGGACGGCTCGGCACGGAGGTGCTGCTGCTCGAGGCGCTCGACCAGATCCTGCCGCTGGAGGACGAGGAGATCTCGAAGGCGTGCGCGCGCGAGGTGAAGAAGCAGAACGTGCGGATCGAGACCGGTGCGAAGGTGGAGGGTGCGGAGGCCTCGGACTCCGGCGTCTCCGTCTCCTTCAACGGCGAGAAGGAGGAGTTCGACTATCTAGTCATTGCTGCAGGTCGCGCGCCGGACGTTGAGGGGCTCGGGCTGGACGAGGCGGGAATCGAGCGAGACGACCGCGGCATGGTGAAGGTGGACGGCCGGCTCCGGACCTCGCTTCAGGGTGTGTGGGCGATCGGCGACATGGTGCCGGGGCCCGCGCTGGCCCACAAGGCGTCCGACGAGGGCATCATCGCCGTGGAGGACGCGGCCGGAAACGACGTGCATGAGATCGACTACCAGTTCGTGCCGGCGGTGACCTTCTGCCATCCGCAGGTGGCTTCCTTTGGTCTCACTGAGAAAGAGGCCCGGGACGCCGGCCACGACGTGGTGGTCGGAAAGGTGCCGATGGGAGCCGTGGGAGCGCCCACCGTCTACGGCGACCGCAGCGGCCTCGTCAAGATCGTCGGCGACTCGAAGTACGGCGAGATCCTGGGCGCCCACATCTGCTCGGTGAAGGCGGCCGACCTGATCCAGGAGCTGGTGAACGCGCGCGAGCTCGAGGGCGGCTACCACGAAGTGGCGCGAACGATCCACCCGCACCCGGCGTTCGCCGAAACCGTGATGGAAGCCGCGCGGGCCACGGACGGCTGGCTGATCCACGGCTGAACAGGCCCCGGGCGCCGCCCTCCCAGTCGAGTGTCGCGGATTGTGGCCCTATACGGGCCCCTAAGCCGCACACTCGGCGTTCTCCCGCCCCACTGGGCCCAACGCCGACAAAGAAACTTCACGCAACGAGCGGGATCCCGCTCGGCACGGCCCAAGAGTGCCGCTCGGCTACCCCGCCCGAGGATTACGCTACCGCCGTGGACGGCTGCGGGTCCACTCACCGGGGTAGCCGAGACGGGGCGAAGTCTCTCCCTGAGCGCCTTCACCGGGGATGGAGATGAATCTCGCCCCGGCCTTTCCCTCTCGCCGCTTTCCGTCTGGAGCCACGCTCGCCGCCCTCGCCGTTATCGCGGCGCTCGCCCTACGGCGCCGGCCGCGGCGGGCGAGTACACGATCAACGCGTGCGGTGCGGACCCAGCCAACTACTCGACACAAGCGTTCGAGGACTTCGCAACGCGGGGAATGATGAGCCCGAAGGGCGGTGTCGGCAAGACGGCGGCCACCTTCCTCGCGGCCAACATCCTGGCTTCGCACCTGAAGCTGCGAGCGATTGCCGTCGACGCTAATCCCGGCAAGGGCACCCTGGGCCACCTCCCCGCCGAGTCTGATCGCCCCAAGGCCTCCCTCGCCGACTTACTCGACCACGCGGACCGCCTGGCCACGGCCGCCGAACTCCGTCGCTACGTCGCGCGGCTGCCCAGCGGCCTCCACATGCTGGCTGCACCACACGACCCCGTCCGCGCGGCGAGCCTTGGGCCTGACCGCTACGGCGAGCTCGTCGCCCTTCTCTCCTGCTTCTACGAAACCATCCTCTTGGACCTCGGAACCGGCGTGACCGGCCCGCTCGCGCGGTTCGCGATCGACCGCGCCGACCAGGCCGTGCTCGTCACCACTCCGGACCAGCTCACGGCCACCCTCGCCATCCACGCGCTCGGACAAGTCGACAGCGATCGCACGACCGTCGTGGTGAACAGGGCGCACCGGCGCCTCGCCCCGGAGCTCACTGCCATCGAGGAGTGCCTCGCTCCGCCGCGAACTCGATCGGCCGATCGCGCTTCCCGACGACCGGCGCCTCGCAGCCATGCTCGACACCGGCGCCTACTCGCTTGAGGCTCTCGATCGGCACACACGAGCTGTCTGTGAAGCGCCTCGGCCTGGCGGTCGCCGAACGGCTCGTCTGAGCACCCTCCGACGGGTACCGTCGACTCAGATCGCCATGGCAGAAGACAACCAGCCAACCTTCTACTTCGACCTGGGTTCCCCCTACGCCTGGCTCGCTGCCGAGCGCGTTCACGAGGTCCTGCCGGTCACCCCAATCTGGCAGCCGATCCTGCTCGGCGGCATCTGGAAGCAGACCGGCGGACGCTCCTGGGCCACCACGGAGCGGCGCGACGAGGGCATGCGGGAGGTCGAGCAGCGAGCGAAGCGCTACGGCCTCCTTCCGGTGAAGTGGCCAGAGCCCTGGCCGTCCAACGGCCTCCACGCCATGCGTGCTGCCATCTTCGCCCAGCAGGCCGGCCGCACCGTCGCGTTCGCCCTCGCCGCGTTCCGCCAGGCCTTCGCCGGCGGCAAGGATCTGAGCGACGTCGACAACGTCCTGATCGCGGCCGCCGCCTGCGAGCTCCATCCGAACGCGGTCCTCAAGGGCATCGAGATGCAGTCGACGAAGGACCGCCTCCGGGCCGCGACCCAGGAGGCATTCGACCGGGGTGTGCGCGGGGTGCCCAGCGTGGTCGTGGGTGACGAGGTCTTCTGGGGCGACGACCGCCTCGAGGACGCCGCGGCCAAGCTCGAAATGACTACTACATCGTGATGTAGTAGTAAGCTTTGTCGATGCTCACCGTGGCGCAGGCCGCACGTCGAGCGGGCCGCGACCAAGAGACAATCCGGCGCTGGATCCGCGCGGGGCGGCTGCGAGCAGAGCGTCGCGGGAACCGGCATCTGATCCACGAGGGTGATCTCGCGGCCGTGACCGAGGAGCCGCACTCCATAGGTCTCCCACCAGAATGGCGCTACCTGCCGTCGGGACGACCGGCCCCCGACTGGGTCAAGCTTGTTCATCGCTCTCGCGAAGGCCGCTAGTGCTGGTGGTCGATGCCGCGGTGGCGGTGAACGCATCGTATGGCGGTCTCGGGCCGCTGGAGGGCGAGGACCTCGTGGCGCCACCGCTCATGTGGGCCGAGGCTCGATCGGCGATGCACCAGGCGGTCTGGCGCAGGGACGTGGCCGCGGATGAGGGTCTGGAATTGCTGACCGCCCTGCATCGTCTGCCCATCCGCAGCCGAAACCCCGCACGCCTCGGTGAGACCGCCTGGAGGCTTGCGGACGAGCTTGGCTGGGCGAAGACTTACCACGCCGAATACCTCGCGCTGGCCCAGCTCCTTGGCTGCCGCACGGTGACCGTCGATTTTCGTCTGCGGCGTGGGGCCGACCGTCTAGGGCTGGTCGTGCTCCCGAGTGAGCTCTGACCTCTACGACCGCCGAACAGCGGGGTGTGCGAATACCGGCCGGGGGGCACCGGGTACTCTCCGGACCAATGGCTACGAAGGACCAGACGAAGTCGGAAAAGGCCGCTAAGGAAGGGAACGGCGACGGCGCGTCGCCGGCTGACGTAGCCAAGGCCGAGGAGATCCAGTTCGGCGAGGTCAAGCACGACCTCCCGGACGAGGACACCTGCCGCACGGTTCTCGCCAAGATGATGCTCATCCGCCGCTTCGAGGAGCGCGCGGGCGAGATGTACGCCAAGGCCAAGATCGGCGGCTTTCTCCACCTCTGCATCGGCGAGGAGGCCACCGTGGTGGGCGCCACCCAGGCGCTCAGGGACACCGACTACCTGATGTCGACCTACCGCGAGCACGGCCAGGCGCTCGCCCGCGGCACCCACCCCAACGCGGTCATGGCCGAGCTGTTCGGCCGCGTGGACGGCTGCTCCCAGGGCCGCGGCGGCTCCATGCACCTGTTCGACTGGGACAAGCGCTTCCTCGGCGGCTACGGCATCGTCGGCGGCAGCCTGCCGCTGTCCGCCGGCGTCGCGCTCGCCTGCGACTACATGGAAACCGACGACGCGATCCTCTCCATGATGGGCGACGGCGCCACCAACCAGGGCACCTTCGGCGAGACCATGAACCTCGCCGCCCTCTGGCAGCTCCCGGTCGTCTTCCTGATCATCAACAACCAGTTCGGCATGGGCACGGCGCTCCATCGCCATTCGGCCGTCACGGACCTGTCCAAGAAGTCGGAGGGCTTCGGCGTGCCCGGCACCCGCTGTGACGGCATGGACGCGCTCGACGTGCACTCCGTCGTCACCGAGGCGCTGGAGCACGCGCGCGAGGACCGCCGCCCGCAGCTCGTCGAGGCGGTGACCTACCGCTACCGCGGCCACTCGATGGCGGACCCGGAGGAGTACCGCACCAAGGAGGAGGTCGAGGAGTGGCGCGAGCGCGACCCGATCAAGGCCTTCGCGGACCGCCTCGTTGACGAGGGCGTGATGGACGAGGACGCGGTCGAGAAGTACGACCAGGAGGTCGTCGAGGTCGTCGACGAGGCCGTCCGCTTCGCCGACCAATCCCCCTTCCCCGACCTCGACTCGCTCTACGACGAGGTCTATGTGTTCGACAGCGACGCTCCCGCCTGGTGGACCGTGGACGAGCGCTCGCCTGAGGTGCACCGAGGCGAGCGCGAGCGCGAGGCCGGCAAGCTGCCACACGAGCTGGCCGAGCTGGGGGCCGCCTACGCCGGCGTGGGCGACCGCGAGGCGCGCGAGCGCCGCGCCGCGAAGGAGGAGGGCGATTCCGAGGGCGCTTCCGCGGAAGCGACCCAAAGCGGGGACAGCGGGGAGGGCGAGCCCGGCTCGGACGAGCCCGCCGAAGAGGGCGGCGCGGACTGATGCCTACGATGCGCTACCGCGAGGCGCTCAACCAGGCGCTTCGCGAGGAGATGGAGGCCGACGAGAACGTCTTCATCATGGGCGAGGACATTGGGGTCTTCCAGGGCGCCTTCAAGGTCACCCAGGGCCTCCTCGAGGACTTCGGCGAGAAGCGCGTGCGCGACACGCCGATCTCGGAGAACACCATCGTCGGCATGGGCGTGGGCTCGGCCATGATCGGGCTGCGGCCGGTGGTGGAGATCATGACCATCAACTTCTCGCTGCTCGCGATGGACCAGATCGTGAACCACGCTGCGGCGATCCGCTACATGTTCGGCGGCCAGGTCAAGGTGCCGATCGTGATCCGCATGCCGCAGGGTGCGGGGCACCAGCTCGGCCCCACCCACTCGCACTGCCTCGAGGCCTCCTTCCTGCACGTGCCGGGCCTCTTGGTGGCCGTGCCGAGCACGGCCGCCGACGCCAAGGGACTCCTCAAGACCGCGATCCGCGACGACAACCCCGTCGTCTTCATCGAACACGAGACGCTCTACGGCCAGCGCGGCGAGGTCCCCGAGAACGGCGGCCCGATGCGGTTCGGCGAGGCCGCCATCCGCCGCGAGGGCGCCGACGTGACGATCATCGGCATCTCGCGCATGGCCATCACGGCCGCCAAGGCTGCCGAGAAGCTCGCCGACGAGCACGAGATCGACGCCGAGGTGATCGATCCGCGCACGCTCCGCCCGCTCGACCTCGACACCATCCTCGATTCGGTCAAGAAGACCAACCGCGCCGTGATCGTCGAGGAGGGCTGGCCCCACGGCGGCGTGGGCGCCAACCTCGCCGCGCTGATCCAGGAGCAGGCCTTCGACTGGCTCGACGCGCCGGTGCAGCGCGTGACCGGCGCCGACGTGCCGATGCCCTACTCCAAGCCGCTCGAGCAGGCCGCGTTCCCGCACGAGGAGCACGTGGTGCAGGCCGCGATCGCGACCTTCAGAGACATCTAGAGAAGAGGAGACCGATGGCCAGCGACGTCACGATGCCGCGCCTGTCCGACTCGATGGAGGAGGGCACGGTGCTGAAGTGGCTCGTGGACGAGGGCGGCGAGGTCAAGCGCGGCGAGCCGCTCGTGGAGATCGAGACGGACAAGGCCAACATGACCTACGACGCCGACAGCGACGGCACGCTGATCGAGATCGTGGCTCAGGAGGGCGACACGCTCGCCATCGGCGAGGTGATCGCGCGCGTCGGCGACGCGAGCGAGGCGGGCGGGAACGGGAAGCCGTCCGCCAAGGAGGAGGAACCGGCTGAGGAGGAGGCCGAGGCGAACGGCTGAGGAGGAGGCCGAGGCGAGGGCGGCGAGGACGCCGAGGACGAGGGCGCCGAGGAAGCCGCAGACGAGGACCGAGAAGGCCGGAGCGGTCGCCGAGGCCGATCAGGGCGAGGCTCGCGGCGGTGCCGGCGCGGACGAGGGCGGCGGCGAGACCCAGTCCGGCGACGGCGACGGCGGCGGCGCGGCCACCAGACGCGCGCTCCGAGTGGGAACGGCGCCGGCGACGGCGAGCGGGTGAAGGCCTCCCCGGTCGCGCGACGCATGGCTCGCGAGCTGGGCGTGGAGCTTGCCCGGCTCGAGGGGAGCGGCCCTGGCGGGCGGATCGTGAAGGCCGACGTTCAGGCCGCCGCCGAGGGCGACGGAGCCGGCGACGGCGCCGCCGCCGTAGAGGCTCCGGAGCGGGAGGAGGAGCGGGCACCGGAGCGCGACGAGGAGCCGGCCGCAGCCGAGGAGGAGCGCGCGCCCGAGCCGCAGCGCGCCGAGGCGGGCCCCAAGGGCGAGGCCGAGGTCCAGGAGCTGACGCGACTGCAGCAGACCGTTGCGCGGCGCATGGCGGAGTCGAAGGCCACCGCGCCCGACTTCTCGATCTCGCTGACGGTCAACATGACCCAGGCGGTCGAGCTCCGCAAGCGGCTCAAGGAGGTCGCGGACCCCGCACCGTCGTTCAACGACATGGTCGTGAAGGCCGCCGCCACGGCGCTCAAGGAGCACCCGCGCGTGAACGGCGCCTACCGCGACGGCAAGTTCGAGCTCTACGAGAAGGTCAACATCGGCATCGCGGTGGCCGCGATGGACGCGCTCGTGGTGCCCACCGTTTTCGACGCCGACCGCAAGTCGCTGGGCCAGATCTCCCGCGACGCCCGCGCCGCCGCCGAGAAGGTGCGCGACAGGACGATCACCCCGCCCGAGCTGTCCGGCGCCACCTTCACGGTGTCCAACCTCGGCATGTTCGGGATCGAGCGGTTCACCGCGATCATCAACCCGCCGCAGGCCTCGATCCTGACCGTCGGCAAGCTCGCGAAGCAGCCCGCTGTGGACGAGAACGACCGCATCGTCGCGCGCGACCAGATGAGCCTCAGCCTGGTCTGCGACCACCGCATCCTCTACGGCGCCGACGGCGCCCAGTTCCTGGCGCGCGTCAAGGACCTGCTCGAGCAGCCGC
>CAWIGR010000005.1:0-73943 GCA_963835705.1 uncultured Thermoleophilaceae bacterium | reverse complement strand
ACCGGCAGCGGCGCGCCGCCACCCCCTCCGCCGCCGCCCCCTCCACCCGCTCCGTAGCACCCGCGCGGGTAGGCTCCCCGCGTTCGTGATCGAGTTCGACGACTTCCTGAAGGTCGACGTCCGCGTGGGGCGCATCACGCGGGTCGAGGACTTTCCAGAGGCCCGCAAGCCCGCCTGGAAGCTCTGGCTCGACTTCGGGCCCGAGATCGGCGAGAAGCGGTCCTCCGCGCAGATCACCAACTACACACGGGAGGAGCTCGAGGGCAGCCTCGTGATCGCCGTCGTGAACTTCCCGTCGCGCCAGATCGGCCCCGTGAGATCCGAGGTGCTCGTGCTCGGCGTGCCCGACGAGGACGGCCAGGTGATCCTGCTGCGACCGACGTCCGAGGTGCCCCTCGGCGGGCGGATGTTCTGAGCGACGAGGCGCGTCGCACCCTCGCCCGGCCTCTCTAGGCGACGGGCGCCAACCCGATCACCTTCAGCCGGCGCTCCAGGCACTTCATCGCGAACGCCCGCGTCTCCTCCATGGTGGCGCCGAGCACCTCCGTCTCACCCTCCACGTACCACTTGGGCTGGAGCACCGCGTCGGCGATCGGCGCGACCTCGGTCATCGTGCGCGTGATCGCGTCGCCGTACCTCGAGTCGGCCTGGGCCATCTCGCGCAGGAAGCGCGCACCGAAGGCCACGTGCCGGTGCTCGTCGCGGGCGATGTTGTTGAAGCCCTGGCAGAAGCCCGGCAGCGTGCCGACCTCCTCGTTGTACTGGAGGATGAAGTGCTGCCCGGTGAGGGCGAGCATGCCCTCGATCACCATGTGGTAGAGCGTGATCGCCTCCACCAGCAGCTCGAGGTCCTCGGGGCGGCGGGCCAGAGCGTCGACCCGGTTCTTCAGCATCTCGTCGAAGAGCTGGTTGAACTCGGGGTTGACGTGCTCGCTCGTCTCGGCGAGCCGGCCCTGGAGCGTGTCCGCCTCGAGGATGCCGACCTCGTCGTAGAAGCGGTTGAAGAAGCGCACGTGGCGGGCCTCGTCGGCGATCTGCGTGCAGAGGAACACGCGCATCTCCTCGGTGGGCGCCGCCCGCATCATCGGCCCCAGCTCCTCCGCCACCTTCTGCTCGCCGATGAAGAACGAGGAGAGGCCGTACATGCGCTGGAAGCGCTCCTCCTCGGGGATCCGCTCGTGCCAGTCGATGCGGTCCTGGGTGAAGTCGATGTCCTGGGTGGCCCACTGCTGGCGCTCCCAGAGGTTGTAGAGCTGCTCGTAGTCGAGGAGGTTGACCTCGCCGCGATCGGCCGACTCCAGCACCGCCGGGTCGCTTGTGGCCTGGAAGTCGTCGCGCTCGGTCCGCTGGGTGACGGTCTCGCTCACGAGGCCCACACTAGCGGACGCTTGGCTGGCCAGCCAACTCAGGGACCGGGCTCGGCCGTGGCCTCGATCCGGACCCGGTTTCCGGGTCCCGTGGGCGTGCCGACGACGGCCTCGGTGGGGCGCAGCCCGTCGAGCGTCGTGGACGCCGAGCTGAGACCGCCGCTCACCCTGATCGTGTCGCTCTCGAACCTCAGCCCGTATTCCCGCGCCGTCTTCGGAGCGCAGCTCCACGCGGATCGAGATGAACGCCGGCACGCGGACGGTCCGCGGCGTGATCCGTCCCCCCTCGCCGGTGAACAGCGCCAGCGTGCGGGCCGGCTCCTCGTCGCCCGCGCCCCCCGGCTCGTCCTCCGGAGACACCGGAGGCTCGGGCTCGGCGGGCTCGGGGTCCGCGGGTTCCGACTCGGGCTCGGGCTCCCGCTCCTGCTCCTGCTCGGCCTCGGCGTCCTCCTCGGTCCCGGGCTCCGCCTCCTCGGTCGCGGTCGGCGCGGGCTCGGCGGTGGGCCGGCTGGCTGCGCGCTGCCGTCGTGGCCCCGGGGCTCCTCGTCGTCACCGCCGCACGACACGAGGAGCGAGCATCAGGGCGACCCCCGCACGACAAGGCCCGCCCGCCCCGCGCGGGACGGCGTCACGCGGTGAAGGTCCCGCCCGGCTCCAGCACCTCCACCTTCGACGACGTCGCCGACTCGACCTCGGACTTGAACGCCTGCGCGTCGGTCTCGATCGGCGGGAAGGTGTCGTAGTGGCAGGGGATCACGGTGCCGGCGCCCACGAACTCCGCCGCGGTGACGCCGTCGATGCGGTCCATCGTGTAGTGGCCGCCGATGCACATGAGCGCCACGTCGATCGGGTCGCCGCGGCCCGCGATCAGCTTGAGGTCCGAGAAGAGCGCGGTGTCGCCGAGGTGGTAGACGGTCTTTCCGCCGATGCCGATGAGGAGGCCGGCGGGCGTGTTGACCGCGCCCTTCGGGGTGGTGGAGGTGTGCCAGGCCGGCACCAGCTTCACCCAGCCCCAGTCGAACTTGACGGTGCCGCCGAGGTTGGGGTCGGACACGTTCTCCACGCCCGCTTCGGTCAGCTCGTTGGCGATCTCGACGATCGCGACGACCGGCGCGCCGGTGCGCTTGGCGATGTCCTCGATGTCGCCGTAGTGATCGGCGTGGCCGTGAGTCAGGAGGATGTGCGTGGGCTCGACCTCGTCCGCGCTCGCCGCGGCCTTGGGGTTGCCGGTCAAGAACGGGTCGATGAGCACGCGGGTGTCCCCCTCCACGAGCTCGAAGCAGGCATGGCCCAGAAATCGGATCTCCACGTTCAGTCTCCTTGGGGGTCGTGCTTGTTCAGGTCGAGCTCGCGGGCGAGCTCCCAGCCGACCGCGACGCCCACGAGCATGCCCATCCGGGTCTCCTCGGCGAGCAGCGTCTCGATGCGCTGCGCCCTCAGGGCGTCGTCGGGCTCGGCGACGGCGGAGCGTACTTGGGAACGGTGGGCGTCGCCGAACCAACCGCCCTCCTCGAGCGCGTGGGCCAGCACGCGCTGGAGCTGCGGGGCGAGCTCCGCCAGCGTGCGCTCGGCGCCCGCGAAGCGCTCGGGGTCGGAGAGCGCGCGCACGGCCGCCTCCACCTGCTCGTCGGTGAACATCAGTACGTGTTCTTGCGCGTGAAGACCGGGAGGGCCAGCCCGAGCACCGCCCCGGCCACGCCGCCCCCCACCGCCGCGCCGATGTTCGCCTGCTGCTCGGCGAGCGACAGCATCACCAGCACGATCGCCACCACGTACACGCCGAGGAGGTCGTTCTCTCGGTCCTCGCCGCGGCGGGCCGCCCTGCGGTCGTCGACCAGCCAGGCGCACAGCAGGCCGAGCGCGGCGCCGTTGGCGCCGAACGCGGTGAACGCCTCGCTGTCGGTGAACAGCGGCGGCGTCTCCGCATACGACACCAGCGCCATCCCGGCCGCCCCCGACAGGACGAACACCACGATCACGGGCACCGCTCCGAAGCGCCGCTCGAGCAGGGTGCCGAAGATGCCCACCGCGATCAGCGCCACGAACGCGTACCCGATCTGGTCGGCGAACAGGAACGGCGAGGCGAACCAGCGCCAGGGCTCCTCGGCCACCGGCACGACCAGGTAGCCGAGGTCGAGGCTCGGATCCGCCTGGAAGACCAGTGCCGACAGCACGCAGGCGAGGATCAGCGCGAGGGTCGCGTAGGGCCGGGTGTCCGGCGCCACCCCCGCGATCTCGTCGGCCCGAAGCCGCGGGAGCGTCGGGCGCCGGCGTACCTTCTTCTTGGGCTGCGGCTCACCGCCGGAGCGGTCCAGCTTCGGGGCGCGCTTGCGCACCCGCTGCCCGCAATATGGGCACTCGGTGACGTACGGACTCACCTCCGAGCCGCAGTTCCGGCAGACGACGAAAAGGTCCGGCTGGGACACGCCCCATCAGGGTACCCGTCGGCCGAGGTCGGTCGGAGCAGTCGATGCAGCGGCTACTCGCCCGCGGCCTCCGCAGCCTCCGGGACGCTTGCCCCGACGACCTCGCGCACCACCTCCTGGAGGTCGTGGTTCGCGTCGAAGACGACTATCTGCCGCGCCGATCCGGTGCCGTTCTCGAGGATGTCCTCCAGCCCGTCGAACTCGTCGGCCGACCCCAGCTCCTCGGCGTGCGGGCGCAGCCGCCTCATCAGGCGCCTCGCCAGCTCGGCGGCGCCCACCCGGTCGGTGTTCGGCAGGTCCACCAGCTCCCCCTCGAGCCCGTGGCGGGCGGCGAGCCACTTGTTCTCGTCGAGCATCTCGTACGGGTAGCGCGACAGCGACTTGCCCTCCTCGTAGTGCTCCGCCAGCTCCTTGACCATCGCCTGGATCAGCGCCGCGATCGCCAGCGTGTGCTCCACCCGCGTCTGGGAGTCCATCGCCCGGATCTCGACGGTGCCGAAGTTCGGATGCGGCCGCACGTCGTACCAGAGGTAGGTGTAGTCGCGGATCACCTTTGCGGTGGTCATGAACTCGATCCGCCGGGACCAGTCCTCGTAGTCCTCGTAGCGGGGCGGAATTCCCACCCTGGGGAAGGCGCGGAAGATCGGCGTGCGGCTGGACTGGAGCCCTGTGACCTGGCCACGCCAGAAGGGCGAGTTGGCCGACAGGGCGAGCAGGATCGGCACGTGCACGCGCATCCCGTTGGCCACGTGGACCGCCTTGTCCGGGTCGTCGAGCCCGACGTGGACGTGGATGCCGAAGATGATCTCCTGGCGCGCGACGAACTGGAGCCCGGCGATCAGGTCGCGGTAGCGCGGGCGAGAGACGATCCGCTGGTCCTCCCAGAGCGCGAAGGGATGCGTTCCCGCCGAGCCGATCGCGGCGCCGCGCTCGTTCGCCACCTGCTGCACCAGCCTCCGCAGCGCGCGCAGCTGGTACCCCGCCTCCCGCGCGTTCTGGCACGGCTCGGTGGCGATCTCGCAGACCGACTCCATCAGCTCGGGCTTGACCTCGCCGTCCTTCTCGATGTCTCCGAGCGCCTCGAGCAGGCCCTCGATCGAGCTCGTGAGATCGAGGGTCTCCTGATCGACGATCATGAGCTCCTCCTCGATCCCGAGGGTGTACGAGGGCCCCGTGAAACGGTGCTCCACCTGGGCATCGTATCCAGGGATGTGGAGGGCAAACGCGGGCCCGTAAGGGGTATAACCCCTGTCGACTCGACCAGGAGGCCCCATGACACTCGGCTACGACGGAAAGCTCTACATCCTCGCCTTCGACCACCGCGGGTCGTTCCAGAAGAAGATGTTCGGGATCGAGGGCGATCCCACCGAGGAGCAGACCGCCACGATCTCGGACGCCAAGCACCTGATCTTCGAGGGGATGCTGAAGGCGGTGGACCAGGGTGCGGAGCCCGGCGTGACGGGTGTGCTCGTGGACGAGCAGTTCGGCGCTCCGAAGGACATTCCGGGTGGCGCGAAGGAGCGCGGCCTGCTGCTCGCCATGCCGGTGGAGAAGTCGGGGCAGAACGAGTTCGACTTCGACTACGGCGACGACTTCGGCGCCCACATCGAGCAGTTCGATCCCGACTTCTCGAAGGTGCTCGTGCGCTACAACCCCGACGGCGACGCCGAGATGAACGCGCGCCAGACGGAGCGCCTCAAGCGGCTCGGCGAGTGGCTCCACGAGAACGACCGCAAGTTCCTGTTCGAGCTGCTCGTACCGGCCGAGGACCACCAGCTCGAGAAGGTGGAAGGGGACAGCGACCGCTACGACGCCGAGCTCCGCCCCGAGCTGATGCGCAGGACGATCGTGGAGCTCCAGGACGCCGGGGTCGAGGCGGACATCTGGAAGATCGAGGGGATCGACACCCAGGAGGACTGCCAGAGCATCTCCGACACCTGCCGGCGCGACGGCCGCGACGGCGTGATCTGCGTGGTGCTGGGCCGCGGGGCGAACGACGAGAAGGTCGACCACTGGCTGCGCCAGGGCGCCCCCGTGGACGGCTATGCCGGCTTCGCGATCGGGCGCACGATCTGGTGGGACGCACTCAAGGGGTTCATCGACGGCGACCTGGAGCGCGACGCCGCGGCGGAGCAGATCGCGGACAACTACATGCGCTTCGTTCGGGTGTACGACGAGGCGGCGCGCGAGACCGCTGCCGCGTGAGCGTCCCAAATAACGCTGGTAGCCTTCCCGGCTCCATGCGGATGCGTCAGTCCCTGGCCCAGTTCGAGGAGGCGTTCCGCGAGGAGGCGGCCGAGTCCATCGAGCGCCGCGAGCGCCTGCGCAAGCAGGCCGTCCACCGTGCGCGCAGCCGCAGGGTCGAGCGTCGCCGCAAGGAGGGGAAGCTCCGCTTCACGTTCCTCGCGCTGTCGATCGTCATCACCGCCGTGGTTGTGACGATCGTCATGTTCGAGACGCTCGCGATGATCGCCGGCTAGCGGCCGCCTCTAGGACGCGTATCGCTCAGTCGTGGCACCCTCCCGATCGTGCTGGATCTCGACGTAGACCTCCTTGCGGAACACGGGCACCGAGCGCGGCGCGTCGATCCCGATTCTCACCTTTTCACCCATGATCGCGAGGACCGAGACCTCGATCTCGTCCCCGATCATGATGCTCTGACTTCCCTTGCGCGTAAGGACCAGCAATGGCCTGCGCCTCCCCTGCCTGGACAGCGATGCCACCCCCCACTTAAGCAAGCCGGGCGAGCATGCGCAATGGGGATCCGTAGCTCTTGCGCAATGCGCGTTCCCTCGTTGGTAGTGTCCGCCGCCGCTTGGCACGCAGATCGCTCAAACCACAGCTGAATCAGATCCGGACCTGGGTCCGGCAGGGCCGCACCGACGCCTGGATCGCCCACCAGCTGGAGGTATCCGTCAGCGACATCCGCTCCTTCAAGCGCGAGCACGAGCTCGTGCCCGACGATTCCGGCGGGAACGTCGAAGAGCCGTTCGCCCCCGGTACGGGCAGCGAGGAGCTCGACCTGCGTGCGGAGGACGACGCGCTGGTCGCCGCCGCGCTCGAGGCCGAGCAGGAGGAGGACGACGAGGACGAGGACGCCGATGAGGACGAGGGCGAGGACAAGCCCCGGCGCCGCCGCCGGGGGCGGCGCGGCGGGCGCGGGCGCCGCCGCAGGCCGGCGGAGCTCGAGGGCACCTTCGACCACGGCGACGAGGGCTACGGCCTCTGGCTCGACCCGGCCATCCAGGACGACCCTGTCTACGCCGAGCACTGGGCGGGGCACAGGCCCGTGACCGTGACGGTCGACGCCGAGCAGATCGTGATCAAGCGCGCCGGCGAAGAGCCGGACGACGACTCGGGCGACTAGCGAAACGGGGCCTCGGGGAGGCGGCTACGGCCGCTGGTGGCGCTCGCGGGCCCTGCCCCCGGCGAAGTTGGACGCCTCGCGCGCGTAGCGGGCGAACGCGGCGTCCGCCACGACCGCGGCGTCCGTGCTCGCCCCCTGGCGGTCGGCCAGCTCGGTGGCCCAGTCGGTGCCCTCGCCGTAGAGATCGGCGAGCTCGTCGAGCACGAAGCTGGACCCGAGCCGCTTGCGGAGCTCGTCGACCACGGCGGCCACGGCCCGCTCCAGGTCGGCGCGGGCGGGCTCGGGCGCCTCCGCCACCCGGCGCTCGCCCTCCCGCCACTGGTACAGCGCGTTGTCCAGCGAGTAGGCCATCCGGGGCCCGAATGTAGAGGAGACACCTCGATGGCGACGAAGGGGGGCCGGATGCATGCTCGCCGCCGAACGAGCATCCGCTGGGACCGGCTGGGCCGCCTGGCGCTGCTCGGCACGCTTATTGTGATCCTGCTGCTCTACCTATCCCCCGCCAAGCACTGGTGGGAGCAGTCGCGCACGGCCGCCGCCCAGCGCGAGGAGCTCGAGGAGCTGGGCAGGGAGAACCGCGAGCTGAAGCAGCGCGTGAAGGCGCTCCGGGACCCGGGCGCGCTCGAGCGCGAGGCGCGCCGGCTGGGCATGGTGCGCCAGGGCGAGCGCGCCTACGTCATAAAGGGTCTGCCACGGTAGGTCGCGTCGGCCCCGAGCGCCTCCTCGATCCGCAGCAGCTGGTTGTACTTGGCCACACGATCGGACCGGGACGGGGCACCCGTCTTGATCTGACCGCAGCCGGTGGCCACCGCGAGATCGGCGATCGTGGTGTCCTCGGTCTCGCCCGACCGGTGCGACATCACCGCCGTGTAGCCGGCCTGCTGCGCCGTGGTGACGGCCTCCAGCGTCTCGGTGAGCGTGCCGATCTGATTCACCTTGACCAGGATCGAATTCGCCACGCCGGAGTCGATCCCGCGGCGCAGCCGTTCCGTGTTCGTCACGAAGAGGTCGTCGCCCACTAGCTGCACGCGGTCCCCGAGCTTCTGCGTGAGCAGCTTCCAGCCGTCCCAGTCCTCCTCGTCGAGCCCATCCTCGATCGACACGATCGGATAGCGGGAGGAGAGGTCGGCCCAGTAGTCGGTGAGCTCGGCGGAGCTCAGCGTGCGGCCCTCGTGCTCGAGCACGTACGCGCCGTCCTCGTGGATCTCGCTCGTGGCCGGATCCAGCGCGATGGCCACGTCCTCCCCCGGCCGGTAGCCGGCGGCCTCCATGCCGGCCACCAGCGCCTCGAGCGCCGCCTCGTTCGAGTCGAGGTCGGGCGCGAAGCCGCCCTCGTCGCCCACCGCCGTGGACAGCCCGCGCTCGTGCAGCGTCCGCTTGAGCGCGTGGAACACCTCGGCGCCGGTCCGCAGCGCATCCGAGAAGCGCGACGCGCCGACCGGCACCACCATGAACTCCTGGAAGTCGACCTTGTTGTCGGCGTGGGCGCCCCCGTTCACCACGTTCATCATCGGCACGGGCAGCAGGTGCGCCGCCTCGCCCCCGAGGTAGCGCCACAGCGGCAGCCCGGCCTCGGCGGCGGCGGCCTTTGCCGCGGCCAGTGACACGCCGAGGATCGCGTTCGCGCCGAGGCGGCCCTTGTTCGGCGTCCCGTCGAGCTCCACCATCGCCCGGTCGAGCGACTCCTGGTCGGCCGGGTCGAGCCCGCGCACGGCATCCGCGAGCTCGCCGTTCACGTTCGCGACCGCCTGCGAGACGCCCTTTCCGGCCCATGCCTCGCCGCCGTCGCGCAGCTCGACCGCCTCGAACTCCCCGGTCGACGCCCCCGACGGCACGGCGGCGCGCCCTGCCGCGGCGGACTTCAGCACGACGTCGACCTCGACCGTGGGGTTTCCGCGGCTGTCGACGATCTGTCTCGCGTGCACCTTCTCGATGTCGCTCACGCCCTGTCCACCTCGTCCTTGAATCGGTCCGCCGCCCGGCGAAGGGCGAGCTCCGGGTCGGCGCCCGCCTCCACCGAGGCCTTCACCGCGGCCAGCAGGCGCTCCCCCGGGTCGTCCCCGGAGCCGCTCCATTCATACCCGGCGTTGCGGGCCCGGCGCAGCACCTTCTTTGCGTACAGGGTCGAGGGGAGCGTCGCGGGGATCGGCCCGAAGACCTCGCCGCCGCCCTCCTCGTCGCGCTTGATCTGGTCCCAGTTGCGCACCACGTCGCCGGCCGTCTCGGCCGCACGGTCGCCGAACACGTGCGGGTGGCGGCGGATCAGCTTCGCGCGGCAGTGCTCGGCCACCTCGGCCAGGCTCCCGCCGCCGCGCTCCTCGAGCAGGAGCGACAGGAAGTAGACCTGAAACAGCACGTCGCCGAGCTCGTCGAGCAGCTTCGCGTCGTCACCCGAGTGCGCGGCGTCCGCGAGCTCGTAGGCCTCCTCGACCGTGTGCGGGACGATCGAGCGCTCGTCCTGCTCGCGGTCCCAGGGGCATTCGCGCCTGAGCAGGCGGGTGATCTCGTCGAGCCGCAGCAGCGCGGCCGAGAGATCGCCGGCCACTACTGCTCGGGAACAGGCTGCGGCGTGGGCGGCGGCTGCTGCCCCTGGCCGCCGGGGTTGCCGCCCGAGGCGGGACCGGTGTCGCTGCCCTTCGGAGCGTTGGAGCACTCCTCGATGCGGTAGTCGTCCGCGCACTCGGTCTGCTCGCGGTAGTCCTCGCGGAAGCTCTTGATCCACTTGTCCAGCGTCTTCTGCTGGCGCTCGGACCGGAGCAGGTTCTTGATCGTCTCCTTGGACTGCTCGAGCGACTGCTGGGACGACGGCGTGACCTTGTCCACCTCGAAGACGTACCACCCGAACTGGGTCTTCACGGGGCCCTCGAGCTCGCCCTTCTTGGCCTGGAAGACGGCGTCGTCGAGCGCCTTGTCCTGCTGGCCCTTGGCCACGGCGGGGAGCAGCCCGCCCTGTGCCTTGGAGGCCTCGTCGATCGAGTACTCGTTGACGACCTGCTTCCAGGGCTGGCCGCCGTTGAGCGCCTTGCGCGCCTCCTCGGCCTTGGCCTCGCTCTTGGTGAGCACCACGCGCAGGTCGCGCCGCTCGGGCTGCGCGAAGCGGCGCTTGTTCTTCTCGTAGTACTCCTGGATGTCCTGGTCGGTGACCTTGGACGCTTCCTCGGTGATCTTCTGCGTGAGCTTCTGCTGGAGCTCGTTGAGCTTGACGCGGAAGAGGATGTCCTCCTCGGTCATGCCCGAGGTCTTGATGAACTCCTGGTAGGCCTTGTCGGTCGGGAAGGCCTGCTTCTTCTGGTCCTCGAAGGACTTCTTGACCGACGCGTCGCTTACCTCGACGCCCTGCTCCTTGGCCTCCTGCTCGACCCACTCGGCCTGGATCAGGAACAGCATGACCTCGCGCTTGAGCGTGTCGTACTCCTGCTCGCACTGCTTCTTGAGAGCGGCGTCGGTCTGCTGCTTCTGCCCCTTCGGGAGGGGAGCCTTCTTCTTGGCCGCCACGCACTTCTTGAAGTCGGGCGGGTCCGGCGCCACCACTTCGGCGCCCTGCGCCTGACCGCTGACGGCGGTGGTGAGCCACTTGTCGAACTGCTCCTGGGTGATCTCCTCGTCGCCGACCTTGGCGACCGATCCCGATGGGACCGAGTCGGAACCACACGCCATGATGGCGGCGGTGCCGAGCGTGAGAAGAGCGGCAGAGAGCAGTGGCTTGAGGGCGGCGTGATTCATCGAGCCCATCTGTAGTACGGGAACGTAAAGGCCGCTTAAGGATGTTCGGGCTCTGTGGCGATCTCGAGGATGGCCTCGGCCGCGGTGACCACAGCCCGGAAGCGCTCCGCGGGCTCGTCCGGAAGCCGTACGCGCACGGTCGAGCGCCCGGACTCGTAGATCGCCTCGGGTACCCGCTCGCGCAGAGTGCGCGAGCCGTTCGAGTCGAGCTCGATCGGGGTTACGGCCATCCTCCCCTGGCGGAAGTCCACCGAGCGGGCGCCCGCACGGCCGAGCTTGATCCGGGCGTCCTGCAGCCGGATGAGGTTGTCGAGCGGCTCGGGCACGGGGCCGAAGCGGTCCTCGAGCTCCTCGCGCAGCACGATCAGCTGGGCCACCTCCCGCGCTCCCGCGACGCGCCGGTGGACCTCGATCTTGGCCGCCTCGTAGGGCACGTAGTCGCCCGGCACGTAGGCGTCGACGGGCAGGTCGAGGCGCACCGGCTCGGCGGCCTCCTCGGCGGAGTCGCCCGCCAGGAGCCTCACCGCCTCGTCGAGCATGCCGACGTAGAGCTCGAAGCCGACCGCCGCCACGTGCCCCGACTGCTCCTGGCCGAGCAGGTTGCCGGCGCCGCGGATCTCGAGGTCGCGCATGGCGATCTTGAAGCCGGAGCCGAGCTCCGTGTAGTCGGACAGCGTGGCCAGACGCCGGCTCGCGTCCTCGGACAACGCGGCCGCGCTCGGGTACAGGAGGTAGGCGTAGGCGCGCTCGCTCGAGCGGCCCACCCGGCCGCGGATCTGGTAGAGCTGGGCGAGCCCGAACACGTCGGCGCGCTCCACGATCAGCGTGTTGGCGGTGGGGATGTCGAGGCCCGACTCCACGATGCTCGTGCAGACGAGCACGTCGCCGTCGCCGCGCAGGAACTCGAGCATGGTCCGCTCGAGCACGCCCTCGGCCATCTGGCCGTGCGCCACCAGCACGCGCGCCTCCGGGACGACGGCGCGGATGCGCTCGGCCGTTTCGTCGATGGTGTCCACGCGGTTGTGCAGGAAGAACGTCTGCCCTTCCCGGGCGAGCTCGCGCTTGATTGCCGAGCTGACGAGCTCCTCGTCGTACTCGCCCACGTAGGTCCGGACCGGGCGGCGCCCCTCGGGCGGCGTCTCGATCACGGTGATGTCGCGCAGCCCGGCCAGGGACATCTGGAGCGTGCGCGGGATCGGCGTGGCCGACAGGCTCAGCACGTCCACGCGCAGCTTGAGCTGGCGCAGCAGCTCCTTCTGCTTGACGCCGAAGCGCTGCTCCTCGTCCACGATCAGGAGGCCGAGGTCCTTCGGGCGCACGTCGCGTGAGAGCAGGCGATGGGTGCCGATCAGGATGTCCACCTGGCCCTCGGCGAAGGCGGCGACGGCCTCGCGGGACTCCTTCGGGGTGCGGAAGCGCGAGACCATCTCGATCCGGAACGGGTAGTCGCGCAGCCGCTCGGTGAAGGTGCCGAGGTGCTGCTGGGCGAGCACCGTCGTCGGCACGAGGAACATCACCTGCTTGCCGTCCTCGGCCGCCTTGAAGGCGGCTCGCAGCGCCACCTCTGTCTTGCCATAGCCCACGTCCCCGCAGATGAGGCGGTCCATCGGGCGCGCCTCCTCCATGTCGGCGCGCACCGCCTCGATCGCGTCGAGCTGGTCGGGTGTCTCGCGGTACTGGAAGCGCTGCTCGAACTCCAGCTGCCACTCGCCGTCGCGCGGGAACGCGTATCCGGCGCGGCGCTTGCGCTCGGCGTAGAGGGTGATCAGCTCCCCGGCGAGCGCCTCCGCGGCGCGCCGGGCGCGCAGCTTCTGCTGCTCCCACTGCTTGCCGCCAAGCTTCGAGAGCGGCGGGTCGCCGGCGTCGGCGCCCACGTAGCGGCTGATCTTGTGGAGCTGGTCGCTCGGCACGAAGACGCGGTCGCCGTCCCGGAACTCGAGCTCCAGGTAGTCGCGCGTGACGCCCCCGACGGTCTTTGTCTCGAAGCCGGTGAAGCGGGCGATGCCATGGTCCTCGTGCACCACCGGCGAGTCGGCGCGGAGGTCGGTGAACGAGGCCAGCGCACCGGGGCGCGGGCCCTCCGGGCGGGTGGCGCGGCGGCGCCGCAACAGGCGGTGCTCGGGCACCACGGCCAGCTTCAGCTGCGGGGCGAGGAAGCCCTCGCGGAGGCCGGCGTGCGCGAACAGGACGCCGGGCTCGGCGGGGGCCGGCTGGCCGTCGAGGAAGCCGGCCTGCACGCGGGCCAGGTTGAGCCGGGCGCGCTCGGCCTCGCCGCGGCGCGACCAGGCGACGATCGTGCGGTAGCCCGAGCGGACCAGCTTCTCGAGCTCGGGCTCCGCCTCGCGCAGCGAGCGGGCCGCCGTGTCCGCGCTCTGGGCGCGGAACTCGTGCGGCTGGTCCTGGGAGATGCTCGACAGGCGCAGCACCGCGCGGCGCTCGAGCGCCTCGGCGAGCCGGTCCGGGGGCACGTAGAGGTCGTGCGCGTCCTGGTCGTGGAAGCTCGTGGTCACGTCCTGCCACAGATCGCGCAGCGCCGGGGCGAGCTCCTCCTCGGCTGCCACCGTTACGAGCGCCGGCTCCGGCACGAGGTCGAGCAGCTCGCGGAAGCGGTCCATGGGCAGGACGTCCGCCACGTCGGGCCGGTCGCCCTCGTCGCTCGAGGCCGCGATCTCGGCGAGCTCGCGGTGCTCCGGGCCGAGCTCGGCCGCCGGGGCGATCTCCACCAGCTCCGCCTCCTCGAGCGAGCGCTGGGTGAAGGTGGAGAACCACGTGAGCCGCTCCACCTCGATGTCGAACAGCTCGCAGCGCACCGCGCGCTCCTCGGTGGCCGGGTAGACGTCGAGGATGTCGCCGCGAACCGCGAACTGGCCGCGCTCCTCCACCTGGTCCATGCGCTCGTAGCCGCAGGCCACGAGCTGGCTCGAGACCTCGTCGAGGTCGAGCAACCCGCCCTTCTCGATCGCGAACCCGTGCGGGCGCAGGTCCGGGTCGGGCACCTTCTCGGCGAGCGCCGCGGCGCTGGCCACCACCACGGCCGGCTGCTCTCCGAGCAAAAGGTCGAGCGCGGCGATGCGCAGGCCGACCAGGTGCGGCGGCGGCGCGAGGTGCGACTCGTAGCGCATGCCGCGCGCCGGGTAGAAGCGGACCGGCCGCGGGCTCAGGAACGCCCTCAGGTCGGCGGCCAGGTCGCGGGCGGCGCGGTCGTCTCCCGCCACCACGAGCGCGGGCCGCTCCGGCTCGGCGTCGAGCAGGCTTGCGAGCAGGTACGGGCGCAGGCTGGCGGACACGAAGGCGCGCTGCGGCTCGGCCCGCGCGGCGTCGGCCAGCGCGGCCACGCCGGGGTCCTCGCGAGCGTATTTCAAGAGCGGTCTGAGCATGCGCAGCGGCCGCCCGGGGGCCCGCGCGGCCTGCCCCCCGAGATTAGTCGGTCCGCTCGCGCACGCACATCCGTTTGAGGGCGGGTTCCCGCCCTCAAACGGCGCGTTTGGGCGGCCGAAGGCCCCCAAACGCAGTTTCGCGGCTAGCTTTGCGAGCGTGCCGACGTGGGCGAAGCTTCTCGTGGCAGTGGCCCTGCTGGGCCTGCCGGCCGAGGCACTTGGGCAGACGCTCGAGCTCGAGCGCGGCCGTCTCGCCGGGACGGTGAGGGTGGTCGAGGATCCCGCGGCCCGCGGCGGCCGGGCGGTCGCCGTGCGCGGCCGGGGCGAGGTCCGGCGCCGGTTCACCACCCTCCACGGCCTCTCCGCGCTCGTGCTTCGAGCCCGGGCGCTTCCCTGTAACCGCACTCGCCCGAGAATCGTCCTGCGGCTGGACGGACGCCGGGTCGGCTTGCGTGTGGTGCGCTCGGCGCGCTTCGCGGGGTTGCGCTTTCGCGCCGCGGCGCCGCCGGGGCCGCGTGTGGCGGTGCTGCGTCTGGCCAACCCCGGCCGCGGGCCGTCGTGTAGGCGCACCGTGGTGCTCGATTCCCTGCGCGTCGTGGGGCGGCAGTCTCCTCCGCCCCTAACGCCATCGCCGGCCGCGGCGCCCGCTGTAGCTCCTCCCGCCGAGCAGCCGGTCCCCGAGGGCGGCTACACCAACCCCGTGTTCGCCGCGCCCGGCGCGCCCGACCCGGGCGTGCTCGACGTCGGGTCCACGCACTCGGACTATTTCGTCTTCAGTACCGGCGCACGCTTCCCCATGCTCCGCTCCGCCGACCTGGTGAACTGGGCGCCCGCCGGGTGGGCCCTGCCGGGCCGTCCGTCCTGGGCGGCCCAGACGGGCGACTGGAACCCGTGGGCGCCCAGCGTGATCGAACGCGACGGCGCCTGCCCCAACTCAGTCGGCCCGCGCTGCTTCGTGCTGTTCCACGTCTCCCGGCATGGCGCCCTCGAGCCGCCCACCAACTGCATAGGGGTCGCGGTCTCGCCGCGCCCGGAGGGGCCCTACAACCAGCTCGGGCCACTGGGCGGTGACCTGGACTCGAGCGGTCGCCCACCCGGCTGCGGTGACGACGACGGCTACAGCAACATCGACCCGGCGCCGTTCGTGGACAGCGACGGCCGGGCGTACCTCTATCTGTCGACAGGCCGTCGCTGCCAGATGCCGGCCCCCGGCGCCGAATGTCCGTGGGATCGAACGATCTCGGTGATCCCGCTCGCCCCCGACCTCCTTACCGCATCGGGGCCGCGCCAGCCGCTCTTCGACGCCGACAGCCCCGGATGGGAGGTGGCCCCCTTCGGACCTGTCGTCGAGAACCCGTGGCCGGTCAAGAGTGGCTCTACCTACGTGCTGCTCTACTCGGGCGGCGCCTACACGCGCGCATACGGCATGGGCTACGCCACGTCGAGCTCGCCCACCGGCCCGTTCGTGAAGTCCGCCGGCAACCCGTTCCTCGCGCAGAGCGCGGACGTGCTCAGCCCGGGCGGGGGCATGCTCGCCACCGGGCCGAAGGGCGGCTCCTGGCTCGTCTACCACGGTCGACGCGGCAGTTACGCGAATCCGCGCGAGCTGCGGATCGACCGGCTGCGCTTCACCACCGAGTCGAGTGTGGCGGTGGACGGCCCCACCAGCGAGCCGCAGCCGGGTGCGCCGTAGACGAACGCGGGATGGGCGCGAGGGTCCCCCTGCGCTCAATGGCCGCCGTTGGGGCCGCTGACCAAGCGTTCCAGCTCGTCCGCGGCCCGCTCGACAAGCGCGCGCACCTCGTCCTTGGGCTCGCTGAAGCGGCCCAGCACGTGCGCGGAGACGATCTCGGGGTCCGTGGTGTCGGGGCGGCCGACGCCCACCCTGACCCTCCGGAAGTCCGGCGTCCCCAGGCCGGCCTTCACCGCCTTGAGCCCGTTGTGGCCGGCGAGGCCGCCTCCCAGGCGCGTCTCGATCCGGCCGAAGGGAAGGTCGATCTCGTCGTGCACCACGACCACCCGGTCGGGGTCCACGCCGAGCGCCCCGCGCGCCGGTCCGACCGACTTGCCCGAGTCGTTCATGTAGGTCTGCGGCAGGAGCACGCCCACCCGCGGACCGCCGGGGCCGGTCCGGCCGTCGGTGAAGAGACCGGCGTACTTGGTCTTTGCCTTCGGCAGCCCCCAGCGCTCGGCTGCCAGCGCGGCGACCTCGAACCCCACGTTGTGGCGCGTGCGGGCGTAGCGGTCGCCCGGATTTCCTAGACCGACAACGAGCCAATCCGCCCTTCCGCCGCGACGGAAGAGACTCACTCCGAGCTCTCGGACTCCTCGGCCGGAGCCTCGCCCTCTTCCTCGGCTGCCTCGGCCTCCGCGGCCTCGGCCTCCTCGCCGACCAGCTCGGTCTCTTCCTCGATCTCCTCGGGCTCCTCGACCTCGGTCGGCACGACCACCGTGGCGATGATCGTCTCCTCCAGGTCGTCGAGGAAGGTCACGCCCTCGGGGGCGGTGAGCTCGGAGAGGTGCATGGTGGCGGCGATCTCCATCCCGCTCACGTCCACGACGATCGAGTCGGGGATCGACGTCGGCAGCGCCTCGATGTTCAGCTGGTGGGTCACGTGCTCGAGCACGCCGCCCTCCTTGATGCCGGGCGCCTCCTCGGCGCCCTCGACCTGCACGCCGACGGTGGTCTGGATCGTCTCGTCCAGGCGCACCTCGAGAAGGTCGATGTGGATGACCTCGTCGCGCACCGGGTGGAGCTGCTGGTCCTTCACGATGACCGGCAGGGTCTTGCCGCCAACCTCGAGGTCGATCAGCGCCGAGCCGTCCACGAGGATCTGGCGAAGCAGGCGCGAGTCGACCTTGAAGGACACGGAGTCCCCGCTACCGCCGCCATAGACGACGCCGGGCACGAGGCCCTCGCGCCGCAGCCGCTTGGTCGCGCGCGTGCCGCGCTCCGGGCGCTCCTCGGCGCTCAACGTGGGTCGGGTTCCATCAGCCATACCGGCGGCGAGTCTAGCGGGACCCCGCCCTATTCTCGGATGAGGTGGCGGCCAAGGACGACAGCTCAATCCCCACCGGCCGCATCCGGCGGACGGCCCAGGTGGGCTCCGTGGTGGGCGCACAGGGAGCCCGCTACGCCGGCACGCGTGCGGCGAACATCGCGCGCTCGGAGGAGGAAGCGGCGGACGCGCTCGAGCGCCGCCACCTCGAGGCCGCCGAGCGGATGGTCGAGACGCTCGGGCGCATGAAGGGAGCGGCGATGAAGATCGGCCAGCTCGCCTCGTTCATCGACACGGAGTTCCTCCCGCCCGAGTACCGCGAGCTGTACCAGGAGCAGCTCGCGTCGCTGCGCACGGAGGCCCCCCACATGCCGTGGGAGAAGGTGCGAAAGGTGCTCGACGAGGAGTGGGAGGAGCCCTGCGAGGAGCTGTTCGAGCACTTCGAGCACGAGGCCGCGGCGGCGGCTTCGATCGGCCAGGTACACCGGGCGGTGCTGCCAGACGGCCGGCGGGTGGCGGTGAAGATCCAGTACCCCGGGGTGGCCGACGCGATCGCGGCGGACATGCAGAACGCCGGGCTGATCCTGCGCATGGTTAAGGCGCTGGCGCCCGGTCTCGACGCCAAGGCTGCCGCCGAGGAGCTGAAGGAGCGGGTGCTGGAGGAGCTCGACTACGAGCTCGAGGCGCAGAACCAGCGCTCCTTCGCCCGCGGCTACCGCGGGCATCCGTTCATCCACGTGCCGGACGTGGTCACGCGGCTCTCGACCACGCGTGTGCTGGTGACCGAGTGGGTCGACGGCGCGGGGTTCGAGCACATCAAGCAGCTACCCCAGCCCGAGCGCGACCGGTTCGGCGAGATCGTGTTCCGCTTCTGCTTCGGCTCGATCTACCACCTCCAGCACTTCAACGCCGACGCCCACCCGGGCAACTACCTGCTGATGCAGGACGGCAAGGTCGCGTTCCTCGACTTCGGGATGACCAAGCATCTGGACAAGGACCAGATCGAGCTCGAGATCACCGCGCTCGAGGCGATCTTCGACGGCGATCCCGAGCGGCTGCGAGTGGCGCTCCACGACCTCGGCTTCCTCAACAACCCGCAGAAGATCGACGCCGAGCAGCTGATGGAGCACGTGAAGGTGGTCGGCGGCTGGTACATGGAGGACCGCGACGTGACCGTCGACTCGCGCCGGGTGATGGACGCGATCACGGCGGTCTCCGACCCGCGCTCCGAGTTCTACCGCCTGATGCGGCGCGAGAACCTGCCCGCGAACGAGCTGATGGGGCGGCGCATGGAGTCGGGCGTGCTGGCGGTGCTCGGGCAGCTCGAGGCCACGCGCAACTGGTACCGGATCGGGCGCGAATGGTGGTTCGCCGACCCGCCCTGCACGGAGCTCGGCCGCGAGGAGTGGCACTACTTCGAGTCACGCGGGGAGAAGCGCGTGCGGCGGTACGCGGCGCGCGCCACGTAGCGGCCCTCCGAGCGCGCCTGTAGGTTCCGCGCGGCGTGTACGACTGGCTTCTCTTCTTCCACCTGCTCGCCGCGTTCCTGCTGTCGGTCACGGCCGTGACCTACAGCGCGGTCGCGCTCGGCGCCGCGGCGGGCGGGCGCACCCTGTTCGTGGCGGACCGCTGCTGGGACGTCGGCGGCCTCGGCACGCTGATCCTCGGCGTATGGCTCGCCCTCCACCTCGACCAGTACGAGATCTGGGACGGCTGGATCATCGGAGCGATCGTGCTGTGGCTGGTCGCGACCGGGCTGGGCGACAGCGTCCGCAGGCGGATCGGTGACGCTGAGACGATCGAGAGCCGCGTGGCGCTGATGCACTGGCTTCGCACACTGGCCGTGGTCGGCCTCCTCGTCCTCATGATCTGGAAGCCGGGCGCATGACCGTGCTCGGCGCCATCCGGCCGGAGGACTGGAACTTCGCGCTGTTTCTCCATGTCCTGAGCGCGATGGTGCTCTTCGGCGCGGTCGTGCTCGCGGCGGTCTCCGTGGCAGGCAACCCGCAGACCGGCCTTCGGCTCGGCTTCCGTTCCCTCCTCTTCGGCGCCATTCCCGCGTGGATCGCGATGCGCCTGTCCGCGCAGTGGATCGCGTCGAAGGAGAACCTCCTCGATGAGGGCGTCGACGTGCCCGCTTGGATCGACATCGGCTTCATCACCTCCGAGGCGAGCTTCCTCGTGCTGATCGCGGCGACCGTGTGCGCGGGGATCGCCGCGCGCCGCGGACACGGCGGCGGCCTTCGCACCGCGACGGCCGTGCTCGTGGGGATCACGATCGTCGCGTACGTGGTCGCCCTGTGGGCGATGTCGACGAAGCCGACCTAGGACGCGAAGCCCGGCAACGGGCTCGGGTGCCTCGGCTCGTAGAGGCCGATCTCGCCCGCGCCGGGAAGCTTGAACTGCGCGATCCGGCCCCAGCCCTCGTCCTCGATCGGCGAGACGAACTCCACGCCCTTGCTCTCGAGCTGCTCGACCGTCCGCGCGATGTCGTGGCACATCAGGAAGAGGACGTGGTGGCCCGGCCCGCGACCCCAGCCGCCGCCGGGATGGACCGCGACCTCGCCGGGCGGCAGCGCGAAGATCAGCCAGCCGTCACCGGCATCCACCCCCTCGAAACCCAGCACGTCTCGCAGGAACGCGCGGGCTCGCTCGGCGTCCTCGGCGAAGATGATTGTGTGCGCCCCGGCGATCATGCCGCCGATCGTAATGGCGTCTAGAACAGCTGGTTCTCGCCGGCGAAGATCTCGGAGACCGAGTCGTCGGTGAAGATGCGCCGGATCGAGTCCTCGAGGACGTCGGCGCAGGTCAGCTGGGTGACGATGTCCGGGGCGCCGTCGCGCAGCGGGATCGTGTCGGTCACGACGATGCCGGTCAGCGGGCCGCTGCTCAGGATCTCGAACGCCTGGCCGGAGAAGAGGCCGTGGGTGGCGACCGCGAAGACCTCGTCCGCGCCCTCGTCGAGCACGGTCTGCGCTGCGGCGTTGAGCGTGCCGCCGGTGGCGATGATGTCGTCGACGATCACGGCGGTGCGGTTCTTCACGTCGCCGATCACGTAGCCGATCTCGGCCACCTGCTGCGCCGGCCGCTCCTTCTCCATCAGCGCGTAGGGCGCGCCCACCTTCTGGGCGAACTTGCGCACCAGCTTCACGCGGCCCGCGTCGGGGGCGAGGATCACGAGCTCGCGATCGCCCAGCCGGTCCTGGACGAACTGGGTGAGGATCGGCATCGCGGTCATATGGTCGACGGGCTTCGAGAAGAAACCCTGCAGCTGGCCGGCGTGGAGGTCCATCGTGACCATCCGGTCGATGCCCGCCGTCTCGAGCATCTCGGCCACCAGCCGCGCCGAGATCGGCTCGCGGGGCGCGGACTTCTTGTCCTGGCGCGAGTAGCCGTACCAGGGCGTGACGGCGACGATGCGGTGCGCCGAGGCGTGCTTGGCGGCGTGCACCATGAGGAGGAGCTCCCAGAGCGCGTCGTTGACGGTGAGCCCCTCGCGCTCCGAGCCGCAGATCGACTGCACGATGAACAGGTCGGCGCCGCGGATCGACTCCTCGTAGCGGCAGTACACCTCGCCGTCGGCGAAGGTCTTCAGGCCCGCGTCCGTGAGCTCGAGGCCGAGCTTCTCGGCGATCTTCCCGCCGAGCTCCCGGCTGGCGCGGCCGGCGGTGACCATCAGGCGCTTCTCGTACCGCGCAGGAATGCTCGAGGTGGGAAGCAACTCCGTCGCCGTCTGGAGGGAAGTGCTCATTTCGAGTCCTCCTCTACCCGGTCCGCATAGCCCTCGACGTTCTTCTGCTCCGACCGGGAGATCCCGAGCGCTCCCTCCGGGACGTCGCTGGTGATCACCGAGCCGGCACCAGTGTACGCCCGTTCGCCGACGTCCAGCGGAGCCACCAGCGAGGTGTGAACGCCGGTCTTCACGCTCTTTCCGAGCTTCGTGCGGTGCTTCGCGCGACCGTCGTAGTTGGCGGTGATCGTGCTGGCGCCCAGGTTGCTCAGCTCACCGACGTCCGTGTCGCCGATGTAGGAGAGGTGCGGGACCTTGGCGCGCTCGCCGATGTCGGAGTTCTTGACCTCCACGAAGGTGCCCACCTTGGCGCCCGCTCCCACCACCGTGCCCGGGCGGAGGTACGCGAACGGACCGATGAGCACGTCGTCGTGGAGCTCCACCTCGACCGCGTAGGTGTGCAGCACCGTCGCCCGGTGGCCGACGCGGCAGTCCACGAGCGTCGTGTGCGGACCGATCTCGGCGCCGCCGCCCACGCTCGTGTCTCCGATCAGGCTCACGCCCGGGCCGATGGTGGTGTCCGCGCCGATCGCGACGTCCGCCTCCACTCGCACGCTGCCCGGGTGCAGGAAAGTCACGCCGTCGCGCGCATGACGCTCGAGGATGTGGAGCTGGGCGAGCGCCTCGGCCTGCATCAGGCCCACGCGGTCGTTGACGCCGAGCGCGATCGCGGCGTCGTCGGTGGCGTGGGCGATCACGCGAGCGCCGTCGCCCTTGAGGAGCGGCAGGACGTTGGTCAGGTAGCGCTCGCCGTTGTCGAGGGCCACCTCGTCGAGGGCCTCGAACAGACGCGGAGCATCGAAGACGTAGGTGCCGAGGTTGACCTCCCTGATCGCCAGCTCGGCCGGAGGCACCCCCTCCGTGTACTTGGTCTCGACGATCCGCTCGACGTCGCCGGCGCCGTTCCGTACGACGCGCCCGTAGCCCGCGGGGTCGAGCTGCTCGGTGGTGAGCATGGTGACGCCGGCGCGCTGACGGCGATGCTCGTCGACGAGCCCGGCGATCTGCTCGGGGGTAACGAGCGGGTGGTCCCCGGACAGGACGACGACGGGCCCCTCGCTCGCCTCGTCGCGCGCGGCGAGCACCGCGGCGCCGGTGCCCTCCCCCTCGCGCTGCTCGGCCACCCGGACGCCGTCGGGCAGCCCCTCGGCGACGCCGTCGTCCGGCCGGACCACGCACACCACCCGCGCGGCACCGGCCGCGACCGCGGCGTCGACGACCCACTCGACCATGGGCTTGCCGCAGACCCGGTGCAGGACCTTGGGAGTCCCCGACCGCATCCGCGTGCCCTGGCCTGCGGCCATGATGAGGACCGTGAAGGGCTCGGGCATGGGCCTGTGAGCGTAGCGCCGGACCAGGTGAACCTCCATGGCCGCGGACCGTTGGGGCCCGGACCTTGCCGGCGTGGTCACGCTGCGTCATCCTTCCTTTCGCGCCGTCGATTTGGCCACGTGCGCCTGGGGATCTCCGCCACGCTCGGATCCCTCCCCGAGGCGAGTAGGTGCTCTCGCTCGTACTGACGCAGCCACTTGCGAATCGCGTTGTCAGAGACGCCGTACTTCCGGCCAACCGCGAGGTAGCCGAAGCGATCCACCTCGCGGAGAAGCTGCTCGTGGGGAGGGCGCTCGACCTTGCGCGCACCCGGACGCTTCAGACCCGTGCGGTCCCACCGCGACCCACAGGCGCTCGAGCAGTATCGCTGCGTCGGATACTTGGGCACGAACGACCGATCGCACCTGAGGCAAGTCAGCGGGGACAGCGGTTCTCGGTTCTTCCTGCCGCAATGGGTATCGAGGGTCGCCGCGCAGTTCGGACAGATGATCCGGAGGTTCTCCAGTCGGTTGTCGTCTCGCACTCCGTTGACGTGGTCGAGGATCATCGCCATCCTCTTGCCCCGCCAATCGTCGTTCTGTCCGCACAGCTCGCACTCGGCTTTCTTCAGGCCCTCGTCGTAGAGGCGTTGCTTGAGGCAGGTCCGGCTGAACGTCGAACCCGTAGTCAGGATCTCCGTCAGAGGAGTACGCGATCGCCGGCTGCGCTCACGTGACGCCGCGTGCGGATCGAAGTGGACGGTAGACACGCCCAGAAGAGCGGCCCGCTTTTTCAGCGTCTTCCAGTTCCCGCCTGACGGGCAGTACCCGAGACGCCTGAGCGCCTCGGCCCACGACCGCGAGTTCGCAATGGCCACTCGTAGATCCGCGTCCCCGTAGTCGACGACCCTTCGCCCGCGGCGATCGGTGAGGTGATCGGTCGGTATGTCCCACCTCTTCGCCCACCGCCTGAGAGTGTTGATGTTCTTCCCGTGGTAGCCGAGGCCAAGCGCGCGCATGATCGCGCGCCAAGACCCAGCAGCCGCGATCGCTGCACGCGCCTCTGCTTCGCTGTAGCTCGGTCTCCAAGGCATCCTGGGCGAACATATGTTCCCCTAAGAGCCGGACGGAACTGGGGAGCCCGGATTCGAACCGGGATCTCAAAACAGCTCCAAAGGCTGGCGTCTTCCCGTTAGACCACTCCCCAGGGGCCCAGCCTCCACAGCGTAGTCGCCGCTGCATGGCAAGCTCGCTTCAATGGCCACCGGGAGCCAGGCTTGGAATGCAGCCGGGTGGTTAGTGTGGCGGCCAGGGCAGTTTCGTCGTCTCGAACTCGCTCGACCAGCCCGCGTAGGCCTCTCTGGCGCTGTCCGTCGGCTCGCGCACCGAGGCGCCGTGCTCGGCGGCCTTCTCGCTCACCGGGTAATGGATCGTCGCGTCGGTATTCCGCGCGCCCACCATCAGGATCCAGCAGGGGCCGGTTCCCGCCCCCACGAAGACGTGCTCGGTGCCTGGCGGGCAGTGGACGAAGTCCCACTGCTTCAGCATTCGCTCCTCGCCGTCCAGGATCGCCTTGCACTCGCCGGCCAGCACCAGGAAGTCCTCCTGGTTGCTCTCCTCGTGGTACATCGCGTTCGGCTCGCCCGGGCCCAGCATGTGGATGTTGATCCCGAAGTCGGGGAAGCGGTCGTTCGGGTCTTCGAAGGGCACATACGCGCCGGAGCCCTCGAAGCGAAGGGCGCGGGCGTCGGCGACGTTGATCACGAAGGGCTGGCTCATAGGCCGGGCGATGCTAGTGCCGGTCCTTGCGCTCCCTCGGCACCCGGCCGGCCTCGGCGCCCTTCTCCTGCGCCGGCCCGCCCGGGGGCAGGATGCCCAGCACGCGCATCGCCTTCAGCCCCAGCGACAGCCGCTCGCGGCCGTCGGTCGAGCTCACGTCGAGCCGGGTCAGCTCCTTCACTCGCTCGAGCCGGTAGCGCACCGTGTGCCGGTGTGTGAAGAGCCGCTCCGCCGCGCCGGCCACGTTGCCGTCCGCGTCGAGGAACGTCTCGAGCGTGCGGACCAGCTCGGTCTCGTACTGCTCGTCGTAGGCCACGAGCGGCGCCACCGTCTCGTCGTAGAAGCCCTGTAGCTCGGTGGGGTCCTCGCTCATCGCGGGGAGCAGCAGCCGGTACGCGCCGGTCTCCTCGAACGAGAGCTCGGCGAGGCCGCGCGCCTCGGCGACGTTGGCGGCGAGCAGCGCCTCGGCGCCGGCGCGATGGAGGTCGGCCGGGTCGCTCGCGTGACGGCTGCGGGCCACGACGACCGTGAACTCCGGCAGCCCCGCCTCGAGCTCGCGCAGGATGGCCGCGCCGACGCGCCGCGCCGTGGCGGCGTCCTGCGACGGGGCGATCACCACGAGCTCGCGCTCCGCATTGGGGCCTGCCTCCCCGTTCGGCCCGTTCCCGTGGCGGGCCCAGCCGGTCTCGGCCAGCGCCGCCAGCGAGGCCCGCTCCACGGCCCGCGCCGCCCGCTCGGCGACCGTGAGCACGCGGGCGCGCCAGTCGCCCTCCTCGGGCTGGTGGGGCCGCGCCCGGACGACGAATACCCCGGCGCCGCCCGACAGGTCGCAGCCCAGCTCGCCGGCCCGGGCGACGATGTTCTCCCGATCGGTGATCCGGCGCGACAGCAGGTCCTCGAGGAAGTCCCCCACGGCGGCCTCGGTGGCTCGGGCGGGCGCCTTCGCTCGGTCGACCTCCAACGCGATCAGGTTGGCCACCAGGCGCTGGAGGGCGGGCGCCGGCGGTGCGCTGCGGGGCCGGAATCGAAGCTGGCCGACCGGCAGCTCGGCCACCCGAAGCTCGACCCGCTCGGCCCCGCGCTCGCCGGCCATCACGGCGCGCTCGTCCTCGGTCGACTCGCACGCCACCGCCAGCACGCCGCTCGAGGCGTCGAGCACGATCACGCTCGCGCCGAGCGCCCGGCCCGCCGCCCGCGCGACCGCCGGCAGGCCCGCACCGGACTCGACCGCCTCGGAGACCTCGTCGAGCGCCTCGAGGAACGAACTCGACTCGGCGGCCGCCGCAGCAGGGCCGCCGTGGTGGCTGGGAGCCCCGCGCATCAGGCGTAGGTGTCGTAGGTCCAGACGACCGCGAGCCCGACCGCCACCCCGATCCCGAGCATCGTGCCCAGGATGAAGAGAGTCATGAAGCCCGCTGCGATCCGTTCCCAGACGCGGCCGTAGCAGCGCCACGCCGGGGCGAGGATCAAGGCGACGTAGCACGCGATCACCACGCCGGCGGCGAGTGCGATCGCGATCTCGGTCGAGGAGAAATCGAGGTTCATCGACGGGCGCGCGCGATCGGACGCGGCGCGCGCTCCTCGTCATTGTGGCGCATGTGCTGGACGAGCATCGCGATTGCGGCCAGGGTCCCGAAGATCCCGAAGCCGAGGCCCCAGCCCGCCGCGACGTCCGACCAGTAGTGCACGCGCAGGTAGATCCGCGACAGGCCGATCGCCGCGGTGAGCGCGATCGCGCCGATCACAAGCGCCAGGTGCCCCACCAGCCCCAGCCTGCGGGTGAACACCATCGCGGCGGCGACCCAGGCGGTCGCGTAGGCGGCGTGCCCGCTCGGGAAGGAGGACTGCATCGAGTCGGTCAGCGGCGCGGCCGGGCGCGGGCGGTCGATGCCGGCCTTGGTCAGGTGCACGCCGATGTAGATCAGCGCGAAGCCCCCCAACAGCACCACGATCTCGGCCGGGCGCCTGCGCGCCGCCAGCAGCACGGCGGTGATGGCCAGGACCGTCGCGCACGCCGGGAACGAGCCCAGGGCCGTGACGACCTTGGCGGCGTCCACAGCGACCGCGGAGCGCATCCGGTCGCCGAGGTCGAGCAGCTCGCGGTCGAGCGGGGTAGGGCCGAGGTCGCCCGACAGGATGAGCACGTAGAGCCCGAAGACGTAGAGGCCGACGCCTCCGATGGCCATCACGGTGGTCAGCTCGAGACCGAGGCCGCCCGGCGTGAGCCGCTCCCAGAGGAAGCGGAGCTCGGGCAGGATCGCACGCCCGAGCGGGTCGAGGATCCTGCGGTGCAGCGGGCGCCACACCGCGAGGAGCGGGCGCACCAGCGGGTGGCGCTCGTGGGCCAGGATCCAGGCCCAGATCTCAGCTCTGCGCCGGTACGCGACCACGATCCCCACGATCACGCCGACCGTGACTCCGAAACCGAAGATCGCCTGCCCGGCGATGTGGGCGACCTGGTCGAACGAGCGCCAGAAGATGTAGCCCAGCACGCAGAAGGTTGTGGCCCACAGACCCGTTCCGACGATGCTGTACGGGATGAATCGCCGGTAGGGCATCCCGGAGGTGCCGGCTATGAAGGGCGCGAGCGCCCGCACCAGGCCGATGAAGCGCCCGATCAGGATGGTCTTGCCGCCGTGGCGGTCGAAATAGCCCTCCACCATGGTCAGCCGCTCGGGGGTGATCTTGAGCCTGGGGCCGTGGCGCTCCAGGAAGCTGCGGCCGAGCCGCCGCCCGAGGTAGAAGCTGGTGGTGTCGCCGAGCACGGCGCAGGTCCACACGAGGCCGATCAGCGGCGCCAGGTCGATCTCGCCCTGCCCGGCGATCACGCCGCCCGCGATCACCACGGTCTCACCCGGCGCGACCAGGCCGACGAAGGCGCCCGTCTCGAGGAAGGCCATCACGCCCACCAGCGCGTAGGTCCACGGGCCGAGCGCCCGGGCGATGTCGTCGATGATCGCCTTCGGGTCCGGGAGCGCGGACAGCACGCCGCTGGCGTAGACGGCCAGCACCACCACGAGCCCGGCGGCGAGCAGCTTGCGCTCGCCGCTGAGCCGCCTGCGTCCCCACACGGTCCCGGCGGCGATCAGCACGGCCACGACGGCGGCGGCGATCTGCAGCGCGGACACGCTGGCACTCTAGGGAAGGTCTACTGGCGCGCCCTGCGCTCGCGCAGGCACGTGACGAACGCGCCCGGTATGGCCTCGGCGGTGGCCTCGGCCACGCCCCGGTTGGCGAACACGCCGAAGCAGGTGGGCCCGGAGCCGCTGACTCCCGCGGTCACCGCGCCGGCGGCGCGCAGGCCGTCGATCACGGCGGCGAGATTGGGCCTGAGGGCCAGCGCCGCCGGCTGGAGGTCGTTTTCGACACCGGACTCCCAGGTGGACGGGCTCGAGTCGAGCAGGGCCCGGAGATCCTCCATGTCGAGCCGCTCGCGCCAGCCTTCCATGCGGTCGAGCTGGGCGTAGACCGCCGCCGTCGAGAGGCCCTCCGCCTGCGGCACGAGCACCACGTCGAGCGGGGGCAGGCCGATCGGCTCGACGAGCTCCCCCGTGCCCGCGACGAGCGCGTGACCCGGCTCGACCTGGCTCGGCACGTCGGAGCCGAGCGTCGCTGCGACCTCGCGTAGGCGGGCGGCGCCGAGCGGCTCGCCCGCGAGCCGGTTGGCGGCGCGCAGGGCGGCGGCGGCGTCGGCGCTGCCGCCACCAAGTCCGGCGGCCACCGGGATTCGCTTCTCGATTCTCATCTGGAGCGGCGGGAGCGACGGGACCTCGGCCCGGAAGGCCGCCAGGGCGGCGGCGGCGAGGTTCGGGCCTTCGACGCCGTCGCACTCGATTGTGTCCGCGCGCGCGTCGCTCGGTCGGACGAGGAGATCGTCGGCGAGGTCGAGCGAGGCGAAGATCGAGCAGATCGGGTGGAGGCCGTCCGGCCGAGGGCGGCCCACGTGCAGGACGAGGTTCAGCTTGGCGTAGGCACGCTCCCTGACGGAAGGCGGGGCCGGCTCGCGGGGGCCGGTCATGCCCGCGGCCGCAGGCGGGTCAGGCGCTCTCGGCCGATCGCCGCGGCCAGGCTTGGCCACTCCTCGGGGGTGAGCTGCTCGGCGCGGGCGTCGGGCGGTCGGCCGAGCGCCTCCAGCGCATCCCGGGCGGCATCGCGCAAGTCCGGCGCCGCACCGGGCGCGAGCGCCAGCGATCCCGCGAGCGCCTTGCGGCGGTGAGCGAATGCGGCGTGCACGAGCGCGATCAGCTCCGGGGGCGGCGCCGGCGCGTGGCGGCGCATCAGCAGGAGGGCCGACTCGACGTTCGGCTCGGGGTGGAAGACGGTGCGCGGCACGCGGCGCAGAAAGCGGACCCCGCAGGCGAGCTGCGCGAGCACGGACGTCGCGCCGTAGGACTTGCCGCCGGGGCTCGCAGCCAGCCGGTCGCCCACCTCGCGCTGCACCATCGCCACCCAGAGCGTCGCTCCGGGCAGCTCGGCGATCGACTTCAGGAGGACCGTCGCCGCCACGCCGTAGGGCAGGTTTGCCACGACCTTGCCCGGAGCGGGGTCGAGCGAGGCGAGGTCGAGCTTGACGGCGTCGGCCAGGTGGAGGGTGGCGTTGGCGAACGGGGCGAGCGCCTCGGCGAGCGGCGGTTCGAGTAAGCGGTCCACCTCCACCACGTGCAGGTGATCCACCCGAGCCGCGAGGTACTCGCTCAGCACGCCGAGCCCGCCGCCCACCTCGAGGACCACGTCGTCGGGAGCAAGCTCCGCCGCTCGCCCGATCACGCCGAGGAAGTTGTCGTCGATGAGGAAGTTCTGGCCGAGCTCGCGATTCGGCCGCACCTCGAAGCGCCGCAGCCGGCGCAGGCTGGCCTGGCGCGGCTCGTCGCTCACCATCCGAACACCCTGGCCGCGTTGCTCTCCACCGTGCGCTCGAGCTCCTCGTAGGACAGGCCGCGCAGGCCCGCCACGTGATGCGCGGTGTGGACGACGTTGGCCGGCTCGTTCGGCTTGCCGCGGAGCACCTGGGGCGAGAGGTACGGCGCGTCGGTCTCGACTAGCAGGAGCTCGCCCGGCAGCTCGGTCGCGGCGCGCTGGAGGTCGGTCGCCTTCGGGTAGGTGACGTTGCCGGCGAACGAGCAGAGGTAACCGCGCTCGATGGCCTCGTCGAGGCGATCCGGCGACGAGAAGCAATGCAGGATCACCGCAGGGAGGGCGGCCGCGTGGTCGGCCAGGATGGCGAAGGTGTCGTCCTCGGCCGCGCGGGTGTGGATCGCCACGGGCAGGTTCAGGCGGGCGGCGAGGTCGAGCTGGGCCTCGAATGCGCGGCGCTGGTCGGTGTGGCGGGCGTAGTCGCGGTAGTAGTCGAGGCCCGTCTCGCCGAGGGCCCTGACCTGCGGGTGGCCGGCCATGCGCTCGATCTCGTCGAGGTCCGCGGGGCCGAAGCCCTCCGTGTTGTGAGGGTGGCGGCCGACGATCGCGAACACGTCCTCGTACGTCTCGGCCGCCTCGAGGGCCCGCTCGACCGAGGCGGGGCTGGTGCCAACCGTGGCCAGGCGGGTGAGGCCCGCGGCGCGCGCACGCTCGACCAGCTCGGCGTCCGAAGGGTCGCAGTGGTCGAGGTGGCAGTGGGTGTCGATCACGCCGCGGACGGCTCGGGTGTCTCCACCCGCGGGAACAACTGTCCGATCTCGCCGATCTGCGCGCCTCCTCCGACGGCGCCGAAGCGGGCGCTCTCGAGCGAGAGGTCCTCCCGCCCGAGCGCCCGGAGCAACCGCTCGGCCGAAGTCGGCATGAACGGATGCAGGAGAACGGAGACCACGCGCAGTCCCTCGGCCAGCGAGTAGAGCACCTGATCGAGCCGCTCCGCCTGCGCCTCGTCCTTGGCGAGCTGCCAGGGCTGCTCGTCCTGCACGTAGCGGTTGAGGCGCTTGATGCGCTGCCAGATCTCGTCGAGCGCCCCGGTGAGCTCGACTTCGTCGATGCGTCGATGCACAGCCTCGGAAAGGCCGTCGAAATCGTCCGCGAGACCGGCGTCCGGGTCTGAACCGGGCACGGTGCCATCGCGGTAGCGGTCGATCATCGCCAGCGTGCGGCTGGCGAGGTTGCCGTACTCGTTGGCGAGCTCTGTCGTGTAGCGGGTCTCGAAGCCCTCCGGCGATACCTCGCCGTCGGAGCCGAAGCTGACCTCGCGCAGGACGTAGAAGCGGAGCGCGTCGGCGCCGTACAGCTCGGCTACCTGGAAGGGCTCGATCACGTTGCCGAGCGACTTGGACATCTTGTGCTCGCCGAGCAGCAGGAAGCCGTGGATTCCCACACGGCGCGGCACCTCGATCCCGGCCGCCATCAGCATGGCGGGCCAGATCACGGCGTGGAACTTGAGGATGTCCTTGCCGATCAGATGAACGGTGGCCGGCCAGAAGCGGCCGGTGAGGTCCTCGCCCTCGCGAGCGTAGGAGAGGGCCGTGTAGTAGTTGAGGAGGGCGTCGATCCAGACGTAGATGACCTGGGACTCGTCCCACGGCACCGGCACGCCCCACTTCAGCCGGGCGCGGCTGAGCGAGAGGTCGCGCAGGCCGCTCTTGATGAACGAGAGCGCCTCGTTGTAGCGGTTCTGGGGCGTGACGAACTCCGGCCGGTCGGCGTAGAGGCGCTCGAGTGGCTCCTGGAAGGTCGACAGCCGGAAGAACCAGTTGTCCTCCTTCTCGATCTCGAGCTCGATCTTGTGGATGGGGCAGCGGTTGCCGTCCTCGAGCTCGGAGTCGGTCTTGAAGTCGGCGCAGCGGGGGCAGTACCAGCCCTCGTAGGTGCCGGCGTAGACGTGGCCGTTGTCGTAGATGCGCTGGACCACCTCTCCGACCCTGGCCATGTGCTCGGGATCGGTGGTGCGGATGAAGAAGTCGTTCGTGACCTCGAGCGTGGCGGCGAGGTCCTTGAAGCGGACCGCGTTGCGGTCGCCGAGCTCCCGGGGGGTGATGCCGAGCTTCTCGGCCGCCTGCGTGACGGGCTCGCCGTGCTCGTCGGTACCGGTGAGGAAGAAGACGTCCTCTCCCCGCTGCCGCATATGCCGCGCCAGGACGTCGGCGGCGATCGTGGTGTAGGCGTGGCCGAGATGCGGCTCGCCGTTCACGTAGTAGATGGGCGTGGTGACGTAGTACGGCATTGACAGCCGATGCTACCCAGGCCGGAGGGCCACGGCGCGGGCGCATCGGCAGCTACCGGCGTCCGAGAATCGGGTGCAGCACGCCAGCGATGCGGTGTCGAGTTGCGCTGGTGGCCTTCTGGCCGTTCCGGGTCAGGCCAAGGAGGGCCGCGGCGGCGACAAGCCCCAGGCAGGCCAGCGCGAGGCCGAGGTCCGGGCCGGGGCGTGCGGCGGGTGCAAGATGGGGTGTCGCCTCGCCCGGTGAGACGTTCCCGCGGGGAGCGGGGCCGGAGGAGGCAGCCAAGGGGCCGTGGTCGGGGTCTGCGCCTGGTTGGGCCGCCTGGCCGGAAGCGTTGGGCGACGCGGAATCATCGCTGGGCCAGGGGACGTGGGCCCGCCCTTGGCCGGGCGCGCCGGCCGCTGCTTCGCCGGGATGTGCTGGTGTCGCGGGGCCTTCGAGCGGGCTTGGCGCCCCTCCCGGGACGGGCCGAGGCGTAGCTGCCGGGACCGGGCGGGGCGCACCCGCGGGGACTGGACCCCGAGCTCCGGACGGGACATGGCGCGGGCCCGGCGCGGGTGCCGGCACGCGGCGCGGCGCTCCGGCGGGCACGCGGCGCGGCGCTCCGGCAGGCACGCGGCGCGGCGCTCCGGCAGGCACGCGGCGCGGGCTCGGCGCCGGGAGGGGCACGCGGCGCGGCGTGCCCGTCGGCACGCGACGTGGGCTCGGCGCAGGCGCGGGCACGGGCGCCGGAGCGGGGCCGACCGGGACCGGCGAAGGTTGCGGGGCGGGCACCTCGCGTGGCGGCTGGGTCGCCGTCGGGGGCGGCAGGAAGGCGAGCGGGTCGTGGTAGGCGTGCCGGCTTGCGCGTCGCGTACTCCGAAGTGGAGATGCGGCGCCGCGGCGGACCGGGTGCCGGTGGTCCCTACGGCGCCGACCCGGTCACCGGCCGCGACCCGGTCGCCTTCGCGGACCGTCGTCGCCGACAGGTGCAGATACGAGGTGTCGTAGCGGCCGTCGCCGGTGCGGACGCTCACCGTCAGCCCCGACGAGCCGGCCGTGCCGGCGAACCGGACCTCGCCGCTCGCCGCGGCCACGACCGTTGCCCCCGGCGCGCCGGCGATGTCGATGCCGCGGTGCTGGCCCGCGGCGTACGGGTCCGCCCCGTTGCGGTAGGGCGTGATCACCTCGCCGCGGAGCGGCCACACCCACTCTGCCCAGGCCGATGGGGTGAGCGACAGGAAGGCGAGCAGGGCGACGGCGGAGGTGAGGAAGACGCGGCGCATGGCGGCGACCGTACGAGGGGGACGGCCGCCGGAGAATTGGCGGGGTGGCTACCTGTGACGGTGATTGAGGGAGTTGTGAGAGACCGTCACAGAGCTGTTGCACTGAGACGCCGGAGCCGCGATGGCGCCGCTGCTCAGCTCTCGCGAGTCAGCGCCCGGTACAGGTCGTTGGCCTTCCCGCCGGTCAGCTCCGCCACGACGCTCGCCGCGATCCGAGGCTTCGCGCCGGCCTCCACCAGGCGGCGCAGGGCCTCCAGGCCCGCGGGTTCTTGCGAGCCGGGCGTGGCTTCGGAGCCCTCCGCGGCCCCCAGCACCAGCACCACCTCCCCCCTCGGCGGCGACTCCGCATACCGCTCTGCCAGCTCGGCCGCGCTTCCCCGCACGACCTCCTCGTGTGCCTTCGTCAGCTCACGGCAGACAGCCACGGGGCGACCCGGGTCCACCGACGCCAGCAGCGCCAGCGTCCCCGGCACCCGCCGCGGCGACTCGAACGCCACAAGCGTCCCCCCCGGCTCGGCGAGCACCCGTCGCAGCTCGCCCTTCTTGCGCGGGAGAAATCCCCCGAACCTCCATGAATCCGCGGGCAGGCCCGACGCCACCAGGGCGGTGATCGCCGCGGACGGTCCCGGCAGCACCTCGACCGGCAGCCCGGCAGCCACGCAGGCCTGCACGAGCACGTAGCCCGGGTCGGACACCAGCGGCATGCCCGCGTCGGACACGAGGGCCACGGTCTCCCCCGAAAGCATCCGCTCGACCAGCGCCCCGGCGCGGGCGCGCTCGTTGTGCTCGTGGTACGAGACCAGCCGGGCCTTCACCCCGTAGCGGTCGAGCAGCACGCGCGTCCGGCGCGTGTCCTCGCACGCCACGACGTCCGCCTCTCGCAGCGCGGCGAGCACGCGCAGCGTCACGTCCTCCAGGTTCCCGATCGGGGTCGGACAGACGACCAGGCGGCCGCTCACGACGCGGCCTCGACAAACCCGATCGGCGTCGGGCGCGGGACGAAGCGCCCGCTCACGACGCCGACGCCGGGATCAGCGAATCCAGCGCCAGCAGCGCCGCGCCCAGCATCCCGGACTCGTCGCCGTAGTGGGCCGGCACGATTCGGACCGCCTCCCGGGCGGGGGGCAGCGCACGCTCATGAACAACGGAGCGAGCCGGCTCCAGCAGCAGCTCGCCGGCGGCGATCGCCCCGCCGCCGATCACGATCACCTCCGGGTTGAACACGTTCACCACGCCCACCAGCCCGTAGCCGAGCCGGCGCCCGATCTCGGCGAGCACCGACCGCGCCGCCTCGTCGCCGTCGTGCGCCAGCTCGGTGACGATTCCGCCCGTGATCTCCCGCCCGGCCGCGAGCCGCTGCCCCAGCGCCGACGAGGGCGTCCGCTGGGCCGCCGCCAGCCCCTCGCGCCCGATCGCAGTACCCGAGGCCATCACCTCCAGGCAGCCGCGCCCCGGGCACGCGCCCTGGCAGTCCGGGCCGTGCAGGTCCACCACCGTGTGCCCGATCTCCGCGCCCAATCCCCGCGAGCCGCGGTAGATCCGCCCGTCGAGCAGCAGGCCGCTCCCGATTCCCGTGCCGAGCGCCACCAGCACGGCATGCGAGCAGTCGCGCGCCGCCCCGAAGCGTGCCTCGGCGAGCAGGGCCGCGTTGGCGTCGTTGTCCACCACCACGGGCAGCCCGAGCCGCTCGATCATCAGATCCCGGAACGGCACGTCGGCCAGCGGCAGGTGCGTGGACCAGCGCGAGACACCCCGATCCCACTCCACAAGGGCGGGGATCCCGAACCCCACGGCCTCCACGTCCGGGGCCGCCGCGCGCACCTCCTCGACGGCCTCCACGAAGATGTCGAGCGTCTCCGCCCGGTCGCCGCCACGCCACAGCCGGTGGACCCGATGGTGCACCACGAGACCCTCGTCCACGACGCCCCCCAGGAGCTTCGTGCCCCCCGCGTCGATCCCGATAACGCGCCTTGGCGGCATTGCCGGACGATATACAGAGGGGTGTGAGCGACCCCAATCCGGGCGGCCCCCCGGACTACAAGGTCTACCGCTCCCGGAAGCGGCCCCTGCAGCGCCTCACCGGCGGCACCGATCTGGACGCCCTGAAGCGCCGGCTCAGCCGTGCCCGAAACGAGGAGCCCTCAGCCCCCCGCGAGCGGGGCGGGATCACCCCCGGGCGGGTGCTCAAGTGGATCGCCCTCGCCCTGCTCGGCTGGATCCTCCTGTCGGCGGTCCTGTTCCTGATCAGCGCCCAGCTCCAAGACGGCGTATCGCCCGAGGCCGAGCGCGCGCTGTCGGACGACGGCAACCTCCTGACCGGCAGCACCATCCTCGTGCTCGGCTCCGACGCGCGCACCGGCGAGTCGATCGACGAGAGCCAGAGCGGGCCCTCGCGGGCGGACTCGATCATGCTCGTCCACGCCGCGCTCGGCAGCATCCGCAAGCTCTCGATACCGCGGGACATCGAGGTCGAGGTCCCCGGCCACGGGACGAACAAGGTCAACGCCGCCTACGCGCTGGGCGGCCCGGCGCTGACGATCGAGACGGTCGAGGGCTTCCTCGGCAACGGGCTCGAGATCAACCACCTGGTCGAGGTCGACTTCGAGGCCTTCCCGGAGCTGATCGACGCGCTCGGCGGCGTGACCGTGCAGAACAAGACCCGGATCTGCGCGCCGCCCTTCGACAACTTCTGGGAGGGCTTCCGCCTGCGTAAGGGCGAGCAGGAGCTGGACGGGACGCGGGCGCTCGGCTTCGCCCGGGTGCGAAAGAACCCGTGCGCCCCGGCCGAGGACGACCGCGCCCGCGCCGCCCGTCAGCAGGAGGTGCTGCGCGCGATGGGCGACGCGGCCACCTCGCCCAGCGCCTTCCTCCGCCTGCCGCTGATCGGCTGGCGCGCGCCCCAGGCGCTCAAGACCGACATGAGGGGTCCCGCGCTCATGGCCCTGTTCGCGGACATGGCTACGGGCAACTCGGACGAGACCCAGGTGCTCGAGGCCGGCTGCTGCGTCAACGGGAGCAACCTGTTCGTCTCGGACGGCGCCAAGCGCGACGCGGTCGACAAGCTGCTGAACGGCAGTTAGTCGGAGGACGACGAGGACGAGGAGGAGGTCTTCGAGTCCTTCGGCGATGAGGAGGAGTCCTTCGACTCGCCCTTGGACCCGGACTCGGACTTGGCGCCCGAGCCCGACTCCGATGAGGAGGACCCGGCGCCCTTCTTGCCGTAGTCGGTGCTGTAGAAGCCCGAGCCCTTGAAGTGCACCGCCACCGGGTGGAAAACGCGCTGCACCGGCGACTCGCAGGTCGAGCAGCTCGTGAGCGGGTCGTCCGTCATCCGCTGCATCACCTCGAAGGTGTGGCCCTGGTCGCAGCGGTACTCGTAGATGGGCATGGCACTCTCAGTATAGGAGTGCCAAGCGAGCCCTCAGGCGCTGTGAGGAGGGCGCGGCTGCTCCAGGTCGTCGAGCAGCGAGACGCGCATCGCGTGCCACACGAGCCACGCGGTGAGGTGGCTGATCGGGCGCAGGGCCGTCCCCATCGCCACCGCACGCTAGCCCAATGCGGTGAGTAGGGTGCGGCTCGGCATGGTGACCATGGACAGGATTGTCGCTCTTTGCAAGCGCCGCGGGCTCATCTTCCCGGCCTCGGAGATCTACGGCGGCATCGCCAACACCTACGACTACGGGCACTACGGCGTGCTGCTGAAGAACAACGTCGTGAACGCCTGGTGGAAGGCGATGATCCAGGAGCGCGACGACGTGGTGGCGCTCGACTCGGCCATCATCCAGCACCCCCGCACGTGGGAGGCGTCGGGGCACCTCGCGGGCTTCACCGACCCGCTCGTGGACTGCAAGGCCTGCAAGCTCCGCTTCCGCGCCGACCACATCGAGGAGGCCCGCGCGGGCACGGCCGAGCACCCGGACGTGCGCTGCGGGCGCGCCCCGTCGAAGCTGCCGGGCGACCACAGGGACTGCGAGCTCACGGACCCGCGCGAGTTCAACCTGATGTTCGAGACGACGATCGGGCCTGTGAAGGAGGCGGGCTCGACCGTCTTCCTGCGCCCGGAGACCGCGCAGGGCATCTTCCTCGACTTCAGGACGACGCTTCAGTACGCGCGCCGCAAGCCGCCGTTCGGGATCGCCCAGGTCGGCAAGTCGTTCCGCAACGAGATCACCCCGGGCAACTTCATCTTCCGCACGCTCGAGTTCGAGCAGATGGAGATGGAGTTCTTCGTGCCGCCAGACGACGCCGAGCGCTGGCACGAGCACTGGATGGAGCAGCGGCTCGAGTGGTACGTGTCGCTGGGGATCGACCGCGAGAAGCTGCGGCTGCGCCCGCACGGCCCCGACGAGCTGTCGCACTACTCCTCTGCGACCAGCGACATCGAGTACCTCTACCCGATCGGCTGGTCCGAGCTCGAGGGGATCGCCAACCGCGGCGACTTCGACCTGACCCAGCACGCCGAGTTCTCCGGCCAGAAGCTCGAGTACGTGGACACCGCGACGGGAGACCGCTACGTGCCGCACGTCGTGGAGCCCGCCGCCGGGGTGGGGCGAACGGTGCTGGCGCTCCTGTGCGACGCCTACGACGAGGACGAGATCGGCGGCGAGCGCCGCACCGTGCTGCGCCTCCAGCCCTCCATGGCCCCGGTCAAGGTGGCCGTGCTCCCGCTCGTGAACAAGGCGGGGATGCCGGAGCTGGCGCGCGAGATCTACGAGGGCCTCCGCGGCCGCCTGCCGTCCGAGTACGACGCCGGCGGCTCGATCGGCAAGCGCTACCGGCGCCAGGACGAGATCGGCACGCCGTTCGGGGTGACGGTCGACGGCCAGTCCACGGAGGACTCCACGGTCACCCTGCGCGACCGCGACACGCTCGAGCAGGAGCGCGTTCCGATCGCGGAGCTCGGCGACGAGCTCGAACGGCGCCTGGCCTTGGGTTAGAGGCTCTCGAGCTCGGCCAGGATCGCGTCCTCGGCCTCGCCGTGCTCGTCGGCGCACCAGCGCCACCGGGGGCCGTCGAGCATCTCCGTGCGCCCGTCGGCGAGGTGGTTCTGAACGCGCTCCACCACGACCTCCACGGCCACCACCGTGTCGGTGACCTCGAGCCGCTCGGCGATCACGCGGGCGCGGCCGTGGGCCGTGAAGGCAAGCCCGGCGCCCATGAGGAGAAGCGCCACGGCCGGGTCCTCGCGCAGGCGGCGCAGCGTCTCCCGCTTCCGTCCGATCGCGAGCAGCACCCGGTCGTCGCCCGCACGGAGAAACGCGGTGACCGGGATCGGGTGCGGGCCCGCGACGCACAGAACGGCGGGCGTCCCTCGCTCCCAGCGCGGCAGCGGCTCCATGGCCGCGAAGCCTAAGCCCGCGCGGAGGCGCTAGGGGCCGAGCAGGCCGCGGGCGATCATCAGGCCCAGGCCGAAGGCGGAGTCCCGGTCCCAGTCCGGGTCCGACACCACCTGGATGCCGAAGCCGTCGCCGAGCGCGAACAGCATCGAGGCGACCGACTCGGGGTCGCCCTTCAGCCGCACGACGCCCTCGCGCTCCTTTGCCCGCAGCGACTCGGCGAGGTGGGCGCGCCAGCGCCGGTACAGCTCGGCCAGCTCGGTGCGGATGTCCTCGGAGCGGCGCGAGGCGGAGAGCATCTCGTAGATCACGGCCTGGCTGCTGGGCTCGCCCTCGATGAACTCCTGCAGGCTGGCCACCAGCGCCTCCACGATCTCGTCCACGGTCCGGGCCCGCGCGATGCGCTCGTCGAGCGCCTCGATGCGCGCCTCGCAGTCGTGGCGCACGACCTCGATGAGCAGCTGCTCCTTGGAGCCGAAGTAGTAGTGCAGCAGCCCGCGCGACACGCCGGCCTCGCGCGCGACGTGGTCGAACGTCGACCCGGCCGCCCCGCGCGTGCCCACGCTCGAGCGCATGGCCTCGATGATGCGCTGGGCCTTGTCGCCGTCTAGTCGCCGCGGCGCGGCTACAGAAGCTTCCATCCCCGTTCGGGATGGTAACTGGCCAGCCAGCCAGAGCGCTCGCTTCGCGATGTCATCATTTGTCGTATGGGTGTGGACGGTCCTTCGAGGCGGATCATCTCGGAGCCGAGCGAGTCCCCGGTGCCGCCGCCCGTGCCCTTGCCGCCGCCCGAACCCGAAGCCCGCCCGGGAGCCGCCCTCCCCCGCCCGGGAGCCCAAGCCCAAGCCCGAGCCCGCGAGACCCGGATGAGCGGCGCGCCGCTCGTCGCCACCCCGGTCTACGGCCTGCGCACATGGTCCGTCGGCGGCGAGCGCCCGGACGAGCGGCTGGCCGGGGCCTACCGGGACGCCGCGCCTTGGCCCGCCGGCGGCGCCTGGCTCGAGGCCTCGTGCCCAGGCGCAGAGGGACACAGCGCACCCGCCCCGGAGTGCAGCTGCGGCGTCCATGCGTGGCATCCGCGCCCGTGGTCGGCGCGGCGGATCCTTGCCCGGCGGCGCGAGGTGCCCGGCATCGTCGAAGCCCGCGGCGCGATCGAGGTCCACGAGGACGGCTTCCGAGCGGAGCGGGCCCGGCCCTACGCGCTGTTTCTGGCGCCCGGGCGCAACGCCGAGCTCCTGCACCGGCTCGGCCAGGCCTACCACGTGCCGGTCGTGGAGGCCGAGGGATTGGACGCGGTGCTGCGCTGGTGCCGCGAGCACGAGCTCGGGCTTTCCGAGCCGGTGGTTGCCGAGCTGCTCGGCCCGGCCGAGCTCGACGCGCGGCGGCGGGCCCGGCGGGCGAAAGTCCGCACCGACGCGCTCCGGTTCGCGGCCGCTCTCGTCGTTGCGGCGCTCGTGCTGGTGGGGCTCTTGGTCGCCACCGACCCGCCGGACGACCGGGTGCTCTATGGCCGCACGGGAGAGATCCGCACGCGCTAGCCGCCGCGGGGCGCCCGCGCCTCAGTTCCAGGGCAGCTCGGCGCGCGCGGCCCAGTAGGCGTCCGGCTCCTCGACCAGCCCGGCGAGCCGCCCTTCGAGCTCGTCGTCCCAGGCGACCTCCCGCGCCCCGAGGTTGCTGCGCAGTTGCGCCACCGTCGCCGCCCCGCTCAGCACGAGGTCTACCCACGGCTGCGCGAGCGCCGCGGAGAGCGCCAGCGCATCCTCCGTCGTACCGCGGTCGTGAGCCGCGCGCGTCAGCTCCGGGTGGGCGCCCCGGGCCGTGAGCCGCCCGTTCGCGAGCGCCTCCTTGACCATGACGTACAGCCCGGCCTCGTGCGCGCTTGCCAGGGCGCCGGCGGCCGAGCGCTCGTGCAGGTTCCAGGTCGCCTGAACCGCGTCGAAGCCGCCCGTCTGCAGGGCGCGCTCGATCGTCGCGGCCTGTCCGGGCCCCGTGACCGTGAGCCCGATCCGCACGCCGCGCTCGCGCAACGCGGCCAGCTCGGCGAGGACCTCCCGGTCTTCGAGCACTCCGCTCTCGATGGTGGCCGAGTGGATCTGGTAGAGACGCACGTGGTCGCCGAGCAGCTCGCTCGTCTCCCGCCACTGGCGCCGAAGCTGCGCCGCGGTGAGGTCCTTGACCTCGTGCTCGTCCGCGTCCACCCGCCAGCCGGCGGTGTACGAATAGCCCCACTTCGAGCTCACCTGCGCCTCGCGGGACGCCAGCTCGCGCCGCTCGAGCCACGTCGCCAGGAACGCCTCCGCGCGCCCGTAGGAGCGCGCCGCGTCGAACGCCCGCACTCCCTTCTCCCAGGCGGCGTCGAGCACCTCGTGCGCGACGCGCTCCATCCGCTCGACGGCGACGTCGTCCACGTCGCGACCGTGGCCCAGGTTGATGTAGCCCGGCCGCCCGAGGGCGGCGAGGCCGAGCCCGATCTCCGCGCCGGCGCGGTCTGCAGGCATGCCGGAAGCCTAAGCGGGGTACCGAGAAACCGTTCCCGGCCGACGGAGTACTTGGGGCATGGGCGAGGAGAAAGCCAAGCCACGCGTGCCCAATCTGCGGGAGCGCGTACCTGACATCAGGGGACGGATCCCCGATCTGAGCGACGAGCTGCGCACCCGCGGCAGCGAGCTGCGCACCAAGGGCACCGAGCTTGCCCGCCAGTACGCGGAGATGGACGTCTCCTGGGCGCGCTGCGACGCCGCGAAGGCCGCGCGCGAGGGGCTGATCAGCCTTGGGCTCGGCCCGCTGATCGACTACTACGTGCGCAACCGCAGCGTCGGCCGCGAGGTCTTCGACACGCTCGAGCATCCCGTGGTCTTCGTCGCCAACCACTCGAGCCATCTCGACACCCCCACCATCCTGCGCGCGATGCCGCGCAAGTGGCGCGCCCGCACGGCGGTGGCCGCGGCGGCCGACTACTTCTACGACAGCCGCTGGAAGGCCCGCGGCGTCGCGCTGCTGTTCAACACCGTGCCGCTCGGCCGCCAGGGCGGCGGGCTCGGCAACGGCGCGACCGACCACGTGGACCGGCTGATCGACGAGGGCTGGAACCTCGTGATGTTCCCGGAGGGGACGCGCTCGCGCGACGGCCAGATCGGCCAGCCGCGCTCGGGCGCCGCGGTGATCGCCGCCAACCACGACATCGACATCGTGCCGATCTACATCAGCGGCACCCACGAGGCGATGCCGCCCGGCCAGAACTGGCCGCGGCGCATCCCCACCGGCGGCCTCGTCTCGCGCCGCCACGAGGTCGAGGTGCGCTTCGGCCGGCCGATTCGCCCGCGCGGCGTCGAGCACCGGCACGAGGCCATGGACGCGGTGCGCGACTTCTGGGACCGGAAGGGCCTGCCGGCGCCGCCGGCGCCCGCCACCCCCGCGCGCTTCGAACGCGCTCCGGCGGCGCCGCCGGAGCCCGCAGCGGATCGCACCAGCACCCCCGCCTGAGACCCAGGTCTCGTCGCCGGCGCTCCCGCCGTTGCGAGCGCCGACCGCCCGGTATACGGTCCCCACGCCGGGTACGACCCACAGCGACACCAGGAGGGTGCATGAAGAAGCTGATCAACGATCCGGACGCCGTGGTGCGCGAGGCGCTCGAGGGCGTCGAGGCGGCACATGGCGACCAGCTTCGTGTGAGCTACGACCCGTACGTGATCGTGCGCGCCGACGCTCCGGTCCAGGGCAAGGTCGGGATCATCTCGGGCGGAGGCTCGGGCCACGAGCCGATGCACGGCGGCTTCGTCGGCCGCGGCATGCTCGACGCCGCGTGCCCGGGCGAGGTCTTCACCTCACCCACGCCCGACCAGATGCTCGAGGCCACCAAGGCGGTCGACGGCGGCGCGGGCGTGCTGCACATCGTCAAGAACTACACCGGCGACGTGCTGAACTTCGAGATGGCCGCGGATCTCGCCAAGGGCGAGGGCGTCGAAGTCGAGGCCGTGGTCACCAACGACGACGTGGCCGTGCAGGACAGCCTCTACACCGCGGGCCGCCGCGGGGTGGGCATCACTGTGATCGCCGAGAAGATCTGCGGCGCGGCCGCGGAGGAGGGCAAGTCCCTCGCCGAGGTGGCCGAGCTGTGCCGGACCGTCAACGGCCAGGGCCGCAGCATGGGCATGGCGCTGACCCCGTGCGTGACGCCCGGCTCGGGCGAGCCGAGCTTCGAGCTGGCCGACGACGAGATGGAGATCGGAATCGGCATCCACGGCGAGCCGGGCCGGTTCCGGGAGCCGCTCGCGTCGGCCGCCCACGTCGTCGAGCGCCTCGCGACCGCGATCGTGGAGGACCTGCCGTACGAGTCCGGCGACCGCGTGCTGGCGCTCGTGAACGGGATGGGCGGCACGCCGCTGATCGAGCTCTACATCGTCTACCGCGAGCTCGACCGCTTCCTTCAGGAGCGTGGCATCACGATCGAGCGCCGGCTGGTCGGCAACTACATCACCTCGCTGGAGATGGCGGGCTGCTCGATCACGCTGCTCAAGCTCGACGACGAGCTGACGCGGCTGTGGGACGCGCCCGTCGACACGCCTGCGCTCCGCATGGGCTGAGAGGCACACCGTGAGCATCACCTCGACCGCGGTCCGCGACTGGATCCGTGCCTACGCCGAGGAGATCGCCGAACGCCGCGCCGAGCTGGTCAAGCTCGACACGGCGATCGGCGACGGTGACCACGGCACCAACATGGACCGCGGCATGCGCAAGGCCGTCGAGAAGATGGACGGCACCGACGGCGAGGACATCGGCGCACTGCTCAAAGCGGTCGGCATGGCGCTGGTGTCGAGCGTCGGCGGAGCCGCCGGCCCGCTGTACGGGACGCTGTTCCTGCAGATGGGCACGGCGTCGGCGGGTCGTGAGGAGCTCGACCTCGCCGGGTGGACGGCGGCGCTCGAGTCCGGGGTGAAGGGGGTTCAGGCGCGCGGCAAGGCCGAGCCCGGCGACAAGACGATGGTCGACGCGCTCGTGCCCGCCGTGGACGCGCTGCGCGCCGCCGAAGGCGACGGCAGCGGGCTGGCCGACGCGCTGACGCGCTCGGCGGACGCGGCGGAGGAGGGAATGCGGGCGACGATCCCCCTCGAGGCCCGCCGGGGACGGGCCAGCTACCTAGGGCCCCGCAGCGTCGGCCACCAGGACCCCGGCGCGACGTCCTCGCAGCTGCTACTCGGGGTCGCTGCGCGCACTTTCGGGGGGTGACGGGCTGAAGGGACGCTTGCGGTGGTTGCTTCCAAGCAGCGATCCGCATTAGTGTCCGGTCGCGCTCGTCAGGCAAACGCACGGAGGAGGAGCTTTGAGCATCTTCGGAGCAGAGGTGATCGGCACTGCGATCCTGATCCTGTTGGGCAACGGGGTCGTGGCAGGGGTGCTGCTCAACCAGTCCAAGGCGCAGAACAGCGGCTGGATCGTCATCACGTTCGGCTGGGGCATAGGCGTCATGGCGGGCGCTTATGCGGTAGGTCAGTTCAGCGGCGCACACCTGAACCCGGCGGTCACGCTCGGGTTCGCCTTCCAGGGCGGCACCGAGTGGGGCGACGTGCCGGAGTACCTCGCGGGTGAGTTCGTCGGCGCGTTCATCGGAGCGACGCTCGTGTGGTTGGCCTACCTCAACCACTGGGGCGCGACCGAGGATCCGGGGCTCAAGCTGGCCTGCTTCAGCACGGCGCCGGCCATCCGCAACCCCGGCGCCAACATCATCACCGAGATCATCGGGACGTTCATTCTCGTCTTCGGGATTCTCGCCATCGTCGCCAACGAGGCGACCGGCGTGTCGGGCCTGAACGCCCTGCTGGTGGGCCTGCTGGTGTTCGGAATCGGGCTCTCGCTCGGCGGTCCGACGGGCTACGCGATCAACCCGGCGCGTGACCTCGGGCCGCGGATCATCCACGCGATCCTGCCGATCGCGGGCAAGGGACCGTCGGACTGGGGCTACTCCTGGATCCCCGTGGTGGGCCCGATCATCGGCGGCGTCCTCGGAGCGCTGGCGTACGACTGGTGGTGGCCGGGAGGCTGACGTCGGCGACATCTTCCATACACAGACCGAGAGGGGCTAGATGGCTGAGTACGCGGCAGCACTGGACCAAGGCACGACCAGCACGCGGTGCATGGTCTTCGACCACGGCGGCCAAGTCGTGAGCGTGGCCCAGAAGGAGCACGAGCAGATCTACCCGAAGCCGGGCTGGGTCGAGCACGACGCGAACGAGATCTGGGCCCGGACGAAGGACGTGATCGAGGAGGCGATGCAGTCCGCCGGCGCCAGTGCCGGCGACATCGCCGGCGTCGGGATCACGAACCAGCGCGAGACCTCGCTCGTGTGGGACAAGAACACCGGCGAACCGGTCCACAACGCGCTCGTCTGGCAGGACACGCGCACGGACAAGCTCGTCGACGAGTTCTCGCGGGACGGCGGCCAGGCCCGCTTCCAGGAGCGGGTGGGCCTTCCGCTTGCGACCTACTTCTCGGGGCCGAAGATCCGCTGGATCCTCGACAACGTCGAAGGCACCCGTGAGAAGGCCGAGTCGGGCGACCTGCTGTTCGGCAACATGGACACCTGGCTGATCTGGAACCTCACAGGCGGCACCGACGGCGGCCAGCACATCACCGACGTCACCAACGCCAGCCGGACGATGCTGATGGACCTGAAGTCCCTGAGCTGGGACGAGGAGATCGCCGGCATCATGGGCGTCCCGACGTCGATGCTTCCCGAGATCAGGGCGTCGAGCGAGGTCTACGGCGAGGTGAGGGCCGACGGTGCGCTGCAGGGCGTCTCGATCGCGGGTGACCTCGGCGACCAGCAGGCGGCCACGTTCGGTCAGACCTGCTTCTCGGTCGGCGAGGCAAAGAACACGTACGGCACCGGCAACTTCCTCCTGCTCAACACGGGCACGGAGGCGGTTCCGTCGAAGTCCGGCCTGCTGACCACGGTCGGCTACAAGATCGGCGACCAGGATGCGATCTACTGCCTCGAGGGCTCGATCGCGATCACCGGCGCGCTCGTGCAGTGGCTGCGCGACAACCTGAAGATGATCAAGGCCGCGCCCGAGGTCGAGGACCTGGCCAAGTCGGTCGACGACAACGGCGGCTGCTACATCGTGCCGGCGTTCTCGGGGCTGTTCGCGCCGTACTGGAAGTCCAACGCGCGCGGCGTCGTGGCAGGGCTGACCCGCTACGTCAACGCGGGGCACATCGCGCGGGCTGCGCTCGAGGCGACCGCGTACCAGAGCCGTGAGGTGGTGGAGGCGATGGACGCCGACTCGGGCGTGAAGCTCGAGTCGCTGAAGGTCGACGGCGGCATGGTCGGCAACGACCTGCTGATGCAGTTCCAGGCCGACCTGCTCGGCGTGCCGGTGATCCGGCCGAAGGTCCCGGAGACGACGTCGCTCGGCGCCGCGTACGCGGCCGGTCTGGCGACCGGCTTCTGGAACGAGGTCGAGGACCTGCGCGAGAACTGGGTCGAGGACAAGCGCTGGGAGCCGCAGATGGAGTCGGCCCAGCGCGACGAGTACTACAAGTACTGGAAGCGGGCCGTGACCCGCACGTTCGACTGGTTCGAAGCCGACGAGGGCTGAGGGGGGATCGGGCCGGGGGCGGCGTCAGCCGCTCCCGGCCCCGACCGCCCATCTAGCATTCATCACGTGCCGAACCTTCAGGCCGAGGTGCTCGTAATCGGCGGCGGCGCCACCGGCACCGGCGTAGCGTGGGACGCGGCGCTGCGGGGGTTCGATGTCGTGCTGGTCGAGCGGGCCGACCTGGCGGAGGGCACGAGCGGGCGCTTCCACGGCCTCCTGCACTCGGGCGGCCGCTACGTGGTCAAGGACCCGGTGGCCGCGGCGGAGTGCGTGGCCGAGAACGCGATCCTGCGCCGGCTGATCCCCGACTGCATCGAGGACACCGGCGGGCTGTTCGTTACGACGCCCGATGACGACCCGGAGTACGGCGACCGCTTCCTGGAGGGCTGCCGCGCCTGCGACCTGCCCGCAGAGGAGATCGACGTGGCCGAGGCGCTGCGGCGCGAGCCGCGGCTCAACCCCCGGATCCGGCGCGCCTTCGAGGTGCCCGACGCCTCGATCGACGCATGGAAGACGGTCTGGGCGCTGGCGCGCGGCGCCTCGGCGCACGGCGCGCGCGTGCTGCCCTACCACCGCGTGATCGACCTGCACCGCGACGGCGACTCGGTCGCGGGCGCGCGGCTGCGCAACGAGCTCACCGGCGAGGAGCTCGACATCGAGGCCGGCTTCACGCTCAACGCCGCCGGCGCCTGGGCGGCGCAGATCGCCCGGATGGGGGGGATCGAGGGCGTGGACGTGATCCCCGGCAAGGGGATCATGATCGCGATGAACCACCGGCTGGTGAACACCGTGATCAACCGCTGCACGATGCCGGCGGACGGCGACATCCTCGTCCCGGTCCGAACCGTGAGCGTGATCGGCACGACCGACATCCGCGCCGCCGACCCCGACGAGATCCCGGTCACGCAGGCCGAGGTCGACCAGATGCTCGACGACGGCGAGCGCCTCGTGCCGGGCTTCCGCCAGGCTCGGGCGATGCGCGTCTGGGCGGGGGTACGTCCCCTGTTCCAGGACGCCAGGGTGGGCGAGGTCAAGGACACGCGCGACGTCAGCCGAACGCACGCGGTCGTGGACCACCGCGAGCGCGACGGCGTGGACGGGCTGCTCACGATGTCCGGCGGCAAGCTGACCACCCTGCGCCTCATGGCGGAGGACATCGTCGACGCCATGTGCGCGCAGCTCGGGATCGACCGGCCGTGCCGCACGCACGAGGTTCCGCCGCCCGTGGACCAGGACGCCGAGCACTACCGGATCGGCTCTCGCCTCCGCCGACGCGAGGCGACTCTGCAGGAGGAGCAGCTCATCTGCGAGTGCGAGCTGATCGGCCGGCGGCGGCTCGAGGAGGCGATGCGCCGGCGCGGCACGGCCAACCTGGACGACATCCGGCGCACCCTGCGCCTCGGCATGGGGCCATGCCAGGGCGGATTCTGCATCTACCGCGCGACCGGGATCCTGCACGGGCTCGGCGACCTCGACGGAGCCGAGGCCGCCGCGTCGCTGCGCGGCTTCCTCCAGGAGCGCTGGAAGGGCGTGTGGCCGATCCTCTACGGCGACCAGCTGCGCCAGGCGCGCCTCGACGACTGGATCTTCCAGGGCCTGCTCGACGTCGAGCACCTGCCCGACGGGGAGGCGCAGCCGGCATGAGCCACCACGACGTCGTGGTCGTCGGCGCCGGCCTGGCCGGGCTGACCGCAGCGGTGCGCCTCGCGGAGGGCGGCGCGCGCGTACTGGTTCTTGCCAAGGGCGTGGGCGCGACCCACCTGAGCGCGGGCACGATCGACGTGCTCGGCTACGCCCCCGAGCGCGTCGAGCATCCCGGCGAGGCGCTGGCCCGGCTCGGGGACGGCCATCCGTACAGCCTGGTCGGGGCGGGCGCCGTGCAGGCATCGGTCGAGTGGCTCAAAGCGCGCGTGGTGGCCGGCTCGCTGGCGCCGTACGCCTACGAGGGAGGCCTGCAGGAGAACCTGCTGCTGCCGACGGCCCTCGGCGTGCCGCGCCCGTCCGCGGTCGTGCCCGAGACGATGGCTGGCGGCGACCTGCGCGGCGATGCCCCCGTGCTCGTGGTCGGCTTCCGGGGGCTCAAGGACTTCCATCCGGCGCTGCTGGCCGAGACGCTGGGGCGCACGGGCACGCCCGCGCGCGCGGCGGAGCTCGATCTCGTGCCCGAGGGCCGCGCCGACGTGAACTCGCTGGGCTACGCGCGCGCCTTCGACGACCCGTCGTTCCGCACCGAGGTGGGCGCCCAGCTCGTCGGGCGCCTGCGGGCTGACGAGCGCGTGGCGTTCCCCGCCGTGCTCGGCATCGCCGACCCTCACGGCGCCTGGTCGGAGCTGGAGCGACAGCTGGCACGGCCGGTGTTCGAGGTCCCCACCCTTCCGCCCTCGGTGCCCGGCATGCGGCTGTTCGCCATCCTGCGCGATGCCCTGCGCCGGGCGGGCGGGCGCATGATCCTCAACGCCGTGGTCATCGGCGCGGAGCTGGAGGGCGGCCGGGTCGGCGCGCTGCGCGTGCGCGTGGGGCTGCGCGACGAGCGCCGCGGCTGCGACTGGGTCGTGCTGGCCACCGGCGGGTTCGCGTCCGGGGGGCTCGAGCTCGACTCCCGCTGGACCGCGCGCGAGACGGCGCTGGGCCTGCCCGTGACCGGGGTGCCCGCCCCCGGCGAGGAGCGCTTCCGGCCGGGCTACTTCGACGACCACCCGATCGCCGGGGCCGGCGTGGCAGTGGGCTCGGACCTGCGCCCGGAGGGCCACCAGAACGTGTTGGTCGCCGGCGCCACGCTGGCCGGCGCCGAGCCCTGGCGAGAGAAGTCCGGCGACGGCATCAGCCTCGCGACCGGCCACCAGGCGGCCGAGCTCGTCCTTGGCGGCGTCCCCCAGCCGGCAACCGCGAGGAGCTGACGGTGGACGTGCTCGGCGACCTCATGCGCGGATCGCTGGACCACTGCGTGAAGTGCACGATCTGCGAGACGTTCTGCCCGGTCTCCAACGTCACGCCGCTGTTCCCCGGCCCGAAGTACGTCGGGCCGCAGGCCGAGCGCTTCCGTGTCAGCGGCGAGCCGTCATTCGACGCCTCGCTCGACTACTGCTCGGGCTGCGGCGTCTGCACCCAGGTCTGCCCGCAGGGGGTCCACATCGCGGAGATCAACACGCAGGCGCGCGCAAAGCTCAAGGAGACGAACGGGGTGCACCTTCGCGACCGCCTGCTTGCGCGCCCCACGCTGGCGGGGCGGCTCGGCACTCCCGTGGCGCCGCTCGCCAACTGGAGCCTGCAGAACCGCCTGCTGCGCTCCGTCGCGGAGCGAGCGGTCGGCCTCCACCGCCGGGCACCCGTGCCGCGCTTCGCCGGCCGCACCTTCCAGCGCTGGGCCCGCCGGCACGCCTCGCCCCCGGCGCAGCGCCGCGTCGCCTTCTTCCACGGCTGCGGCACGAACTACTACGAGCCGCGGCTGGGCGAGATGACCGTTGCGCTGCTCGAGCACAACGGGCTCGCCGTGGAGGTGCCGAAGCAGGACTGCTGCGGCCTGCCGCTGCAGTCCAACGGGCTGTTCGACGACGCCCGCGGCTACGTCCACCGCCTGGCGGCGCGGCTCGCGCCCTACGCGCGCGCGGGGGTGGACATAGTCGCCATCTCCACCAGCTGCAGCCTGATGCTCAAGCGCGAGGCGATCGAGATCCTCGGCATGGAGGACGACGCCGACCTGAAGATCGTCTCGGAGCGGACCTTCGACATCTGCGAGTACCTGCTGGCGATGCACGAGCGCGGCGAGCTTCGAACCGAGTTCCGCCCGCTGCCGGAGACCGTGACCTACCACGCCCCCTGCCAGCAGCAGGGCCACGGCATCGGCAAGCCGGCGCTGGACCTGCTCGCCCTCGTGCCCGAGTTGCGCACCATCGAGCTGGACGCCACCTGCTGCGGCATCGCGGGGACCTACGGGCTCAAGCGCGAGAAGTACGACATCGCGATGAAGGTGGGGGCCGGGCTGTTCGCACAGATCGCCGACGCCGCGCCGGAGCGCACGGTGTGCGACTCGGAGACCTGCCGCTGGCAGATCGAGCACGCCACGGGGGTGCGCACGGCCCATCCTGTCGAGATGCTCCACCGGGCGTACGGCATCGCCTAGTGGTCGGCCTCGTGATCGTCTCCCACAGCGCGGCGCTGGCCGAGGGCGTCGTGGAGCTGGCCCGCGAGATGGGGGCCGGCGAGGTGCCGATCGAGGCGGCCGGCGGGATCGAGGACGGGGCGCTCGGCACAGACGCCGCGCGGGTGTACGAGGCGGTCGAGCGGGTCCGCTCGCCCGACGGCGTGCTGGTGCTGATGGACCTCGGCAGCGCGCTGATGAGTGCGGAGATGGCGACCGAGATGGCCGATCCCGAGGGTGGCCCGATCCTGCTGTCGGAGGCGCCGCTGGTGGAGGGCGCCGTGGCGGCGGCCGCCCGCGCACGCGGCGGCGGGTCGCTCGACGAGGTGGCGCGCGAGGCGCGCGGCGCGCTCGCCATGAAGACCACCCAGCTGGGCGGCGACGAGCCCGAGGACGCGGCGGAGCGCATGGCAAGCGACGATGACGCTGCGCAGGAGCTGCGCCTGCGCGTGGATACCCGGCTGGGCCTCCACGCCCGCCCGGCCGCTCGTTTCGTGGGCGCTCTCGCCGGGATCGAGGCGCGCGTCGAGGTCGTCAACCAGAGCCGCGGACGCGGTCCGGCCGATGGGCGCAGCTTGACCGGCCTTGCGACGCTCGCCGTGCGCCAGGGCGACGAGATCGTCGTGAGGGCAAGCGGCGGCGGCGCCGCCGACGCTCTTGCCGCGGTCGACGCGCTCGCATCCGCGAACTTCGGCGATATAGACGAAGATGCTGCGTCCGCCACCGCTCCGCCTGAGGCCGCGCCGCTCGGGGCAGCGGAACCCGCTTCGCCCCCGGGCACGGGGACACGGCTGCGCGGCGTGGCCGCCTCTTCGGGGATCGCGATCGGGCCGGCCCGCCCGCTGCGCCCGCGGGAGCCGCCGGTGGAGGACGGGCCCGGCGGCACGCCCGCCGAGGAGCGGGCGCGGCTCGAGGCGGCTCGCGCGGCGGTACGCGACGACCTCCAGGAGGCTCGCGCCGCGGTGACCGCGCGCGCCGGGGCCGCGGAGGCGGAGATCTTCACCGCCCACGCGCTCCTGCTCGACGACGCCGCGATCACCGAGCCCGCGCTGCGCCAAATCGACAAGGGAGAGCCGGCCGGGCGGGCGTGGCGGGCGGCGTCGCGGGAGGCGGCCGAGGCGTTCCGCGCGCTTGACGACCCCTACCTGCGCGAGCGGGCGGTGGACGTGGAGGACGTCTCGTCCCGGGTGCTGGCCCGGCTCGCAGGGGTGTCGCCGGGAGCGGTGCTGGAGGCTCCCGGCATCGTGGTGGCCGACGAGCTGACGCCGCGCGAGGCGGCCGGTCTCGATCCCGCCGACGCCTGGGCGATCGCCACCGCGCGCGGCGGAGCCACCGCGCACGCGGCGATCCTCGCCCGGGCACTGGGCATCCCCGCGGCGGTGGGGCTGGGCGGCTCGCTGCTCGCGATCGCGGAGGGCACGCCGCTGGTGGTCGACGGGGAGGCGGGCGTGATCCACGTGGATCCCGATCCCGAGGCGATCGCCGAGTACGAGCGTCGGCGCGCGGCAGCCGAGGCGGCCCGCCGCGCCGCGCTGGCGCTCGCCGCCGAACCGGGCGCGCTGCGCGACGGCCGCCGGGTCGAGGTCTTCGCGAACGTCGGCAATCCGGCGGAGGCGCGCCTGGCCGTGGAGCAGGGCGCCGAGGGCGTCGGGCTGCTGCGCACCGAGTTCCTGTTCCTCGACCGCGCGGCGCCGCCCGACGAGGAGGAGCAGGCCGACGTCCTGCGCGAGATCGCCGGCGCGCTGGACGGCCGTCCGGTCGTGGTGCGCACGCTCGACACCGGGGCCGACAAGCCGCTCCCGTTCCTGCGGCAGGACCCGGAGCCGAACCCCTTCCTGGGGCGCCGCGGCATCCGGCTGTCGCTCTCCAGCCCGGACCTGTTGCGGACGCAGCTCCGGGCGATCGTCCGAGTCGCGGCGGAGCACCCGCTGAAGGTGATGTTCCCGATGGTCGCCACCCTGGACGAGCTGCGGGCCGCGCGCGCCCTGCTCGACGAGGTGCGCACGGACCTCGGCAGCCCCGCGGAGCTCGAGGTAGGCGTGATGGTCGAGGTGCCGGCGCTCGCGCTCGAGGCGGCGCGGTTCGCCCCCGAGGTCGACTTCTTCTCGATCGGGACCAACGACCTCGCCCAGTACGTGATGGCCGCCGACCGCGGCAACGCGGCCATGGCCGGCCTGCTGAACGACTCGCTGGCCCCGGTGCTAGCGCTCGTGGCCGCGGTGACCGCGGCCGCCGCCGCGCACGGCCGCTGGGTCGGCGTGTGCGGCGAGCTGGCCGGCGATCCTCGGGCCGCGGTCCTCCTCGCGGGGCTCGGCGTGCAGGAGCTCAGCATGGCGGGGAGCCGGATCCCGGCCGTCAAGGCAGCGCTCCGCGAGGTCGATTGGGCGGCCGCCGAGTCGGCCGCGCGCGCGGCGCTGCCCCCGCTCCCCAAGACCGCGGTCCGCGCGCGGTAGCATCCGCTCGCCTCATGGCGATCTTCACCATGCCCCGGGACGGACTCCGCTCCGCACCCGTGATCGCCGCGAGCAGCGCGATTCGCATCGTCCTCACCCCGGTCGTGATGTGGCTCGTGCTCGAGGGGGACGGGGACGGAGCCGAGCTGGCGGCGACCGTGCTCTTCTGCCTGGCGGCCGCCACCGACTGGATCGACGGGTGGCTCGCGCGGCGCTGGGGTGTGACCAGCAAGCTCGGCTCGTTCCTGGACACGACGGCCGACAAGCTGCTCGTGTCGGGCGTGCTGATCGCCCTGCTCGCCGCCGACCGCGCGTCGGCGTGGATCGTCGCGCTCATCATCGGTCGCGAGCTGGTCCTGATGGCCCTGCGCGGGGTGATCGCCTCGGAGGGCGAGGTCATGTCGCCCTCGATACTCGGCAAGCTCAAGACCAGCGTCCAGTTCGTCGCGATCGCGCTTGCGATCCTGCGACCCGGCGAGCCGCTGGCCGGCCTGTACCTCGACGAATGGGCGATGCTGGCCGCGGCCGCCATAACCGTGGCGTCCGCGGCCGACTACCTGGTGAGGGCGATCCCGCTGGTGGTGCGCGGGGACAACCACACGTGACGCGCGTCTTCCTGACGGGCGGCAGCGGCCTGATCGGCGGCGCGCTCGCCGCTCGCCTGGCCGACCGCGGCGACGAGGTGGTGGCGATGGCACGTTCGGACGCGGCGGAGCGCAAGCTCGCCGCCGGCGGCGCGCAGGTCGTTCGCGGCGATGTGCTGGACGAGGACGCGATGGCAGCGGGCATGGCGGGGTGCGCGCTCGCCTACCACGTGGCCGGCATCAACACGATGTGCCCCACCGACCCCGCCGCCCTCTTCCACGTGAACGTGCGCGGCGCGGAGGCCGCCGTGCGTGCCGCCGCGCGGGCCGGCGTCCCCAGGGTGGTGCTCACCTCGTCGGCGGCGTCGCTGGGCGAGGCGCCGGGCACCGTGGGCGACGAGGCGTCGGCGCACCGCGGCAGCTTTCTCTCGGTCTACGAGCGCTCCAAGCACGAGGGCGAGCGAGCCGCGATCGCGGCCGCGCGCCGCGCCGGCGTCGAGCTCGTCTCGATCAACCCGTCGTCGGTCCAGGGCCCCGGCCGCGCGGGCGGCACCGGGCGAATCCTGATCGCGTACCTCAACGGGCGGCTGCCGGCGTTCCTCGACACGCAGATCAGCATCGTCGACATCGCCGACTGCGTGGAGGGCCACCTGCTCGGCGCCGAGCGCGGAGTGCCGGGCGAGCGCTATGTGCTCAACGGCGCGACGATGTCGTCGCGCGAGGCGCTGGACGTCGTCGCGGAGCTGTCGGGCGTCCGCCGCGACGTGCGCTTCCTCCCGCCGCGCCTGGCCGGCGTCGCGGCGGCGGTGGTGGAGGCCGGCTTTCGCGTGCGCGGCCGCCAGCCGCCGGTCTGCCGGGAGATGGTGCGGACGCTCGTGCATGGCCACCGCTACGACGGCTCGCGCGCGCAGCGCGAGCTCGGCCTGCGCTACACGCCCGTCGCCGAGACGTTCCGGCGGACGATCGAGTGGGCCACGCGCGAAGGCTTGGTGCGGCGTTCCGCCCAGGCTGACTAACTGGCCGGACAGCGGGTACAACCAACCTATGGAGCATGACAAGCACCCAGCCAAGCCGCAGCAGGAAAAGACGCTTCGAGAAGGGCGTCGATCACAAGCCCGATACGCCCGAGGAGAACCTCGAGCCGGACTTCGCGCGCGGCGCGCGCGAGGGCGAGCCGGGCGAGGAGGGCCGCTTCAGCGAAGGCGCGGAAGAATTGCCCGACTCGCCCGAGAAGCACGTCGAGCGCCGCTTCAGCGAGGGCATCGAGCGCAGCCCGACCAGCGAGTAACGGCCCCGGCCTCAGCCCGCCGCCGGATGGCTCTCGGCGCCGAGCGGCAGCGTCTGCTCGACCAGGCGCTCGGCGTCCCGGGCCGCGGCGGCCAGCACCTCCGAGCGCCGCTCGAGCTGCGACACCACCGGCGTCCCGGCCGGTGGCCGCAGGCCGAGCACGTACGGCGGTCCACCGTCTCCAGTCGCGCGAGCGCCGGGCGATGTCCCCCACCACGCGCTCGTACCACGCCACCCGCTCGCGGTAGAGCGTGGCCAGCGCCGGGTTGAGCGCGCGCAGGTGCCGCACGATCAGCACGTCGGCCATCCGCGAGGCGCTCCTGCGCGGCACGCCGTGCGGTCGCGTCTGGAGCGCCAGCACGTGCGTGGCGCCGGCGGCGACCGCCTCCTCTACGGGGATCGCCGACCCGAGGCCGCCGTCCACGTAGCGGCGTCCCTCGATCTCGACCGGCGGACCGCCGGCCCACGGCATCCGGCAGGAGGCGAGCACGGCGTCGTCGAGCTCGGTCCTCGAGCGCATCCCGGAGAAAGTGACGGTCTCGGCCGTCTCCACGCTGACCGCCACGCAGTGCAGGGCGATCGGGCTGGCCAGCACGCGCTCGTGACGGCCGGCGTCCAGCCCCGCCGAGGCGTACTCGAGCGCGTAGCCGACGTCGATCACCGGCCGGCCGCGCAGCGCCCGCGCGGGGTTGACGAACCTCCGGGAGGCGAGCGGGCCGTGATAGGCGGCAGCACCCTCGCGGGCCACGCCCGCGATCAGGGCGGCGCCGTTGATCGCCCCGGCCGACGCCCCGACGATCAGGTCGAAGCAGCCCGTGAGGCCCAGGCGCTCGAGCGCGGCGGTCATCCCGGCCGATACGACGCCGCGCATGCCCCCGCCCTCGACCACGAGCGCGACGCGGTGAGGGTCGTCGCGCCGGCCGGCCAGGCTGCCCTGCTGTGCCCGCTCACGGAGCACTTCGACCACGGGATGCTGTGGCTCGCGCACGGCCGAACAATGTAGATGACGCCGATTTCGTATCGTCGCCTGTGATGAAGCAGATGAAATGGTGGGGCTGGGGGGACGAGGGCGTCTCGTTCACGCACGAGGACAAGCCGGGTCTGGGTCCGTTCCTGAAGCTTCATCTCGCGCTCGACGCCGATCGGATCACGTCACGGCCCGTGTCCTTCGAGACGCTCGACGTGCCCGAGCCGGAGCTGCCGGGGCACCTGCTGGCGGCGCTGGAGGCGGGCGTAGGCGCCGAGCATGTCTCGACCGGCGCGCTCGACCGCGTCGTGCACGCGCGCGGCAAGTGCCTGCGCGACCTCGTCCGCCACCGCCGCGGCGAGATCGGCCGGATCCCCGACGCGGTGGTGCGTCCGGGCGACGAGGAGGCGGTGCGGGCCGTCCTCACCGCGGCCCTCGACGCGGACGCCGTGGTCATCCCGTTCGGCGGCGGCACGAACATCTCCGGGAGCCTCGAGGCGCCGGACTCCGAGACGCGCCCGGTCATCTCGGTCGACCTGGGCCGCATGGACGCCGTGCTCGCGGTGGACGCCGACTCGGGCCTCGCGCGCGTGCAGCCTGGCGTCTTCGGCCCGCACCTGGAACGGCAGCTGAACGCCCGGGGGTGGACGCTGGGGCACTTCCCCGACAGCTTCACCAACTCGACGCTCGGCGGTTGGATCGCGACGCGCTCGTCGGGCATGCAGTCAGACAAGTACGGCGACATGGCGGACATCACCCGCGCGTTGCGGGTGGTGACCACTGCGGGCATGCTGGTCACGCGGCCGGTGCCTCACACCTCCACCGGGCCCAGCGTGCGCGAGATGGTGCTCGGCAGCGAGGGCCGGCTCGGGATCATCACCGAGGCGACCGTGCACGTGCACCGGGTGCCGGAGCGTCGCACGATCCTGGGCTACCTCTTCCCGACCTGGCCGGCCGGGCTCGCCGCCATGCGCGAGATCGCCGAGAGCGATGCCTCGCCGTCGGTCACGCGCGTGTCCGACTCGTACGAGACCGCGTTCTCCTTCTCCACCAAGCGGGGCGACTCGCCGCTGGACCGCGTCAAGTCACGGGCGTTGCGGGAGTTCCTGCAACGGCGGCGCGGCTACGACCTCGAGGCGATGTGCCTGTCGTTCATCGGCTACGAGGGCACCAAGCGCCATGTGGCGGCGCAGCGCAAGCTCGTGGGCAAGATCGTCAAGCGCCACGGCGGGATCTGCATCGGCAGCGGACCGGGCGAGCTGTACGACCAGAAGAAGTTCGACACCCCCTACATCCGCGACTTCCTGCTCGACCGCGGGGCGCTGGCCGACGTGTCCGAGACGGCCGCGCCGTGGGGCCTGCTCGAGCGCCTCTACGACAACGTGATGGCCGAGGCGCGCGCGGGCTTTGCCGAGCTCGGCGTGACCGGGTACATCATGTGCCACCTCTCGCACTCCTACCACGCAGGTGCGTGCCTGTACTTCACCTTCGCCCTCATGCCCTCCGGGGTGCGGGAGGACCTGGAGGAGTACGACCTCGTCAAGTCGGCGATCCAGCAGGCCTTCGTGGACTCCGGCGCCACGCTGTCGCACCACCACGCGGTCGGCGTCGAGCACGCGCGCTGGCTCGAGGAGGACATCTCGGCGCCCGGCGTGCAGATGCTGCAGGCGCTGTTCGACGGCATGGACCCCGGCGCGAACCTCAACCCGGGCAAGATCGTGCCGTCGGAGGACGTGGCGGCGCGGCCGCTCGGCCGGTAGCCGCTCAGCAGCAGCGCGCGCCCGGCTTCTCGTCGCGCTGGTCCATCCGCCAGCGCTCGAAGTCGCGCCGGCTCATCACGGGCTCGTCGGGGTGGCCGCGCCGGCGGTGCTCCACGTACCGGTCGTACGCGGTCTCCCCCGAGACCTCGCGGAGGTAGCCCACGAACCCGCGGGCGGCGTCGCGCAACATGCCGGGGCTGCCCATCAGCGGCTCCCCACCCCGGTGCGCTCCTCGCGTTCGGCGCCGCGCGCGAAGCGTCCGCTCCCGGCGGCGGCCATCGCCGCCCGCTCGCTCGGGGTCGCGATCAGGCCGGACGGCGCCACCAGGCGGGACGGCACCGCCGGGGCCTCCTTCAGCTCCACCGGCCGCTTGCCGCGGATCGTCGCGATCCAGATCCGCGCCGCGTCGGCGATGACCAGGATGATCAACACCGCGAAGAGCGCCGCCAGGATCCCGTCGACCGTCGAGTTGGTAACGATCTGCTCCATGTCGCCGAGGCTCTCGGCGGGCGCCAGCACCTCGCCGTCGTCGAGCGCCTCCTGGAACGTGTCGCGCTGGGCGAAGAAGCCGAGCTTCGGGTCGTCCGAGAACACCTTCTGCCAGCTCGCGGTGAGCGTGACCGTCGCGTCCCAGGCGAGCGGGACCAGCGTGACCCACGCCCACTTCAACTTGCCCGACTTGATCAGGATCGTGGTGGCCACCGTCAGCGCCACCGCCGCCAGCAGCTGGTTCGCGATGCCGAACAGCGGGAAGAGCTGGTTGATGCCTCCGAGCGGGTCCGTCGCGCCCGTGTAGAGGAAGTAGCCCCAGGCGCCGACCACTACGGCGCTCGTGGCCCACAGCCCGGGCTTCCAGGACACCCGCCCGATCGGCTTCCAGACGTTGCCGAGCGTGTCCTGCAGCATGAAGCGCCCGACCCGAGTGCCCGCGTCCACGGTGGTGAGGATGAACAGGGCCTCGAACATGATCGCGAAGTGGTACCAGAAGGCCTTCAGGCTGTTTCCGCCTATGACGCCCGAGAAGATCTCGGACATCCCGACCGCCAATGTGGGCGCACCGCCCGTGCGCGCCACGAGCGTCTCCTCCTCCACCGAGCGGGCCGCGGACTGAAGCTGGTCGGGGCTGATCGTGAACCCGAGGTCGCGGACGGCCGTGGAGGCCGACTGCGCCGTGTCGCCGACCACTCCGGCGGGAGCGTTCATCGCGAAGTAGAGCCCGGGGTCCAGGATCGACGCGGCGGTGATCGCCATCACCGCGACGAACGACTCCATCAACATCGCGCCGTAGCCGATCGTCCGGACCTGCGACTCCTTCTCGATCATCTTGGGCGTGGTGCCCGAGGAGATCAGCGAGTGGAAGCCCGACAGGGCGCCACAGGCGATGATGATGAACACGAACGGGAACAGCGAGCCGGCGAAGACGGGCCCCTCGCCGCTCGACGCGAACTCCGAGACGCTCTCGTTCTGGAGCACCGGGAGCGTGAACAGGATGCCCAGCGCCAGCAGGACGATCGTCCCGATCTTCATGAAGGTCGACAGGTAGTCGCGCGGGGCCAGCAGCATCCAGACCGGCAGGACCGAGGCGGCGAAGCCGTAGACGACCAGGCAGATCACGAGCGTCTCCGGCGAGAGCGTGAAGAAGTCGGCCAGGGCGCCGTCCGCCTCCTGGACCCAGCCGCCGGCCACGATCGCGAGCATCAGCAGCGCGACGCCGATCGCCGTCGTCTCGATCACGCGCCCGGGCCGCAGCACGCGCATGTAGAAGCCCATGAAGAACGCGATCGGGATCGTCATCGCGATCGAGAACGTGCCCCAGGGCGACGCCGCGAGCGCCTGCACCACGACCAGCGCGAGCACCGCGAGCAGGATGATCATGATCGAGAAGACCGCGATCAGGGCGGCGGCGCCGCCGACCGGTCCGATCTCGTCGCGCGCCATCTGCCCGAGGCTCTTGCCGTCGCGGCGCATCGAGAAGAACAGGATCACCATGTCCTGCACGGCGCCGGCGAAGATGACGCCGACGATGATCCAGATCGTGCCCGGCAGGAAGCCCATCTGGGCAGCCAGCACGGGGCCGACCAGCGGGCCCGCGCCCGCGATGGCCGCGAAGTGGTGACCGAACAGCACGCGGCGGTCGGTGGGCTGGTAGTCGTGCCCGTTGTCGAGCCGCTCGGCGGGGGTGGCGCGCTCGTCGTCGGTGCCCAGGACCTTCTTCGCGATGAAGCGCGCGTAGAAGCGGTAGGCGATCGCGTACGAGCACAGGGCCGCGAACAGGAGCCAGATCGCGCTGATCTCCTCCCCGCGTGAGAGCGCCAGGACGGCCCATGCGACAGCGCCGAGCAGGGCCACCGCCGTCCAGATCACGACGCTCCGGACCCTGATCCGCTTGCCTCTCACCTCGAAGCTCACGTGCCTCTCTCCTTCCCGGGGGAACTGAGCAGGCGATACCCGGGTCGTCGCAAATCACACGAAAGGGCGCCCGCGGGCGCCCTTTCGAGATGAGTCGTGTTGTGGGAGGGGGCTAGCTCGTGCCCACCGGCTCGCTGGCGCTCCCGGCCGCGTCCGGGGTGGTGCTCGCGGTGTACTCGAACTCCTCCTCCGCGCCGAACAGCGCGTCGAGCACCTTCTTGCGCAGGTCCTCGCTCAGCGCGAGCGCCAGGCCGGCGCCGACGACGCCAACCAGGAGCAGGCGGCCGAAGCGGTGCTTCTTCTTCTTGCCGTTGCGCAGCTTGTCGGCCGCGTCCTTGAGCGAGCTCGCGGCGTCCTTCAGCTCGCGCTGGACCTTCTTGTCGTCAAGCGCCTTCGCCGGGCCCTTGCCGTTGATCCGCCCGTACGCCTTCTTGGCCGACGTGTAGGCGTTGCGCAGGTTCTCGCGCAGCTCGTCGTCCCCCATGAGGCGCTGGACGTACTCGTTCTCACGGACCGCCTTGCCCGCGGCGTACGCTCCGGCGCCGGCCTTTGCGGCCTTTTTCTTCGCTGCCATTGCTCTCCTCGATCCGCTTTTCGCTGCGGACACTGTACCCGGTGCCGCTGCCCCGACGCCTTTTCTCGAGCGCGGCGTCGAGCACCTCGTCCACGTCGTCGACCAGCACGAACCTCATCCGCTTGCGCAGATGCTCGGGGATGTCGTCGATGTCAGCCTCGTTTCGGCGCGGGATGATCAGCCGGTTGATCCCGGCGCGCTGTGCCGCGAGCGCCTTCTCCTTCAGCCCGCCGATCGGCAGCACCTGGCCGGTGAGCGTGATCTCGCCCGTCATCGCCGTGTCCGCCCGGACCGGGCGCCCCGTGGCGCGCGACGCCAGCGCCGTGGCCATCGTGATGCCGGCGCTCGGGCCGTCCTTGGGGATCGCCCCCGCGGGCACGTGCACGTGCACGTCGTGCTCGCGGAAGTAGTCGTCCGGGATCCCGCCGTCGGCGGCCTTGACGTATGACAGGGCGGCCGCGGCCGACTCCCTCATCACGTCGCCGAGCTGGCCCGTGATCTGGAGCTTGCCGTCCCCGGGGAAGGCGGTGGCCTCCACGAACAGGACGTCGCCGCCCACCGGCGTCCACGCCAGCCCGGTGGCCACGCCCGGCTCCCCGGTGCGGCGCTGCACGTCGGCCTGGAAGCGGGGCTTGCCGAGCAGCTCCCCTACCGTCTTCGCCCGCACCACCCGCTTCGACTTGCGGCTGCCCTCGGCGAACTCGCGCGCGACCTTGCGGCACACCGACCCGATCACCCGCTCGAGCCCGCGCACCCCCGCCTCGCGCGTGTAGCCGTCGATCATCACGTCGAGCGCGGCGTCCGCGAACTCGATCTTCGAGCGCCCCACGCCGTTCCGCTCCATCTGGCGCGGCACCAGGTAGCGCTTCGCGATCTCGCGCTTCTCCTCGTGCGTGTAGCCCGACAGCTCGATGATCTCCATCCGGTCGCGCAGTGCCGGCGGCACGGTGTCGAGCTGGTTCGCCGTGCAGATGAAGAACACGCTCGACAGGTCGAATTGCAGGTCGAGGTAGTGGTCGCGAAAGGTCGAGTTCTGCTCGGGGTCGAGCACCTCGAGCATGGCGCTGGCCGGGTCGCCGCGGAAGTCTGCGCCCATCTTGTCGATCTCGTCGATCATCAGCACCGGGTTGTTCGATCCGGCGTCGCGCATCGCGCGCAGGATCGTGCCGGGCAGGGCGCCGATGTAGGTGCGGCGGTGGCCGCGGATCTCGGACTCGTCGCGCACGCCACCCACCGAGATGCGCTCGAACTGCCGCACCATCGCGGCGGCGATCGAGCGCCCCAGCGACGTCTTCCCCACCCCGGGCGGGCCGACGAAGCAGAGAATCGAGGAGCGGGCGTCCGGCTTCAGCTTGCGCACCGCCAGGAACTCGAGGATGCGGTCCTTGACCGTCTCGATGTCGTAGTGGTCGCGGTCGAGGATCTCGCGCGCGTGCTTCAGGTCGAGGTTGTCGTCGGTGGCCTTCGACCAGGGCAGGTCCGCGAGCCACTCGAGGTAGGTCCGGATCACGCCGTGCTCGGCCGCCTGCGGGGGCAGCCGCTCGAAGCGCTGGAGCTCGCGCTCGGCCTGCTTCCACGCGTGCTCGGGCAGGCCCGCGGCCTCGAGCCGCTCGCGCAGCTCGGTCGCCTCCGCCTGGGTCTCGTCGGCCTCGCCCAGCTCCTCCTGGATCGCCTTGAGCTGCTGGCGCAGGAACCACTCGCGCTGGCCCTTGTCCATCTCCGACTGCACCTGCGACTGGATCCGTGTGCCGATCTCGACCAGCTCGAGCTCGCGGGCGAGCAGCTCCGACAGCATGCGCAGCCGCTTCGTGACGTCGCGCTCCTCGAGCAGGGCCTGCTTCTCCTCGGTCTTGAGCCGCAGGGCGCCGCCGATCATGTGCGCCAGCTCGGACGGGTCGTCGAGGTTCGCGACCGCGACCAGGAGCTCCTCCGGCAGGTAGGGAAGCTCCTCGATGATGCGCGAGAAGGTGGACTGGACGTTGCGATGGAGGGCCTCGAGCTCGGGGGAGGGCACGATCTGGTCCGGCGCGTCCTCGATGCTCGCGACGAGGTATGGCTCAGTGGTGGGGAAGTCGGTCAGCACGACCCGCTGGGCGCCGTGGACCAGGATGCGGAGCGTGCCGTCGGGCACCTTCAGCATGCGCGCCACCACGCCGGCCACGCCGACCCGGAAGAGGTCGTCCGGAGCGGGCTCCTCGTCGTCCTCCACGCGCGACGCGACCATCACCAGCATCCGGTTGCCGGCCAGGACGTCGTTCACCATCCTGATCGAGCGCTCCTGGCCGATGGCGAGCGGCATCAGCGCCTCGGGGAAGGGGACGGACTCGCGCAGCGGAAGGACCGGGAGCGCGTCCGGCAGGTTCGAGCGGACCTCCGCGGTGGCGGCCTCGCCTTCCGCGGACGGGATGTGGATGCTCACGCCTCGCGCTCTTCGATCGGCACCCGGCGGACCGCTTGGTCGGGGCGGGCGAGCGGGATCTCGACCTCGAGGATGCCGTCCTCGTAGGAGGCGTGGGCTTCCCCGGACACAACCTCGGCGCCGAGCTCCACGACGCGGCGGAAGGGACCGTGCTCGATCTCGATCTGCTGATACAGGCGCCCGGCGGACTCGGCCGGGCGGCGCTCCCCGGCAATCAGAAGCTGCCGGCCGCGGATCTCGAGCGCCACGTCCCCGATCTCGATCCCGGCGAGGTCGGCCTTGACCACGGCGCGGGGCGGGTCGTCGGCGTAGAACACGTCCACGGAGGGCGAGAAGCCGCGGCCCCTGAGGCCGGTCTGGCGCTCGAAGACGTCGCCGAAGAGCTCGTCGATCTCGCGCCGCATGCGCTCGAAGTTGGCGAACAGGTCCCGGGAGGACGCCACGGCCCCGAGGATACGGATTCACCGTTGGGCAACGGTTTGGTCACGTGTGTCAGCGCCGCATCGCGAGGGTACCTCTATGCGCATGAACCGACTGCTCCTGCTTGCCCTGCTCGCTCTGGTGGCCTTTCCCGCCGCCGCCCTTGCCGGGGGCAAGGGCAATCATCACCACCACTGGCACAAGAAGAAGGACGTCAAGGTCCAGCTGCTTGGCCTCAACGACTTCCACGGCGCGCTGGAGCCGCCGAGCGGGAGCGGCGGCCGCGTGACCACGCCGACCGGCACCGTCGACGCCGGCGGCGTCGAGTACCTCGCGACCCACGTGCGCGCGTTGGAGAGGGGCGTCAAGCACAGCCTCGTGGTCTCCGCGGGCGACCTCATCGGCGGCACGCCGATCACCTCGGCGCTGTTCCACGACGAGCCGACGATCGAGGCGATGAACAAGATCGGCCTCGACATCAACGGCGTCGGCAACCACGAGTTCGACGAGGGCGAGCAGGAGCTCGTGCGCATGCAGCGCGGCGGCTGCCATCCGAACCCGCCACCGCCGACGACCACCTGCGCCAACGGGCGCTTCCGCGGCGCGAACTTCGACTTCCTGTCCGCCAACGTCGTGCGCAGGAACAGCGGCCGGACGCTGTTCCCGCCATATGAGATCCGCAAGTTCGCGGGCGTCAAGATCGGCTTCATCGGCATGACGCTCGAGGGCACGCCGTCGATCGTCGCGCCGTCAGGCATCTCGAACCTCGAGTTCCTCGACGAGGCCGACACCGCCAACCGCTACGCGCGGGAGCTGCGCCGCAGGCACGACGTCGAGGCGATCGTGGTGCTGCTCCACGAGGGTGGAGTGGAGAACCCGCTCACGCCGCAGCTCAACGACTGCAACAACCTCACCGGACCGATCGTCGACATCGTCAACCGCACGACCCAAGACGTCGACCTGTTCGTCACCGGCCACACGCATCAGGAGTACAACTGCGTGATCGACGGCCGGCCGGTCACGAGCGCCCTGTCGAATGGTCGCCTCATCAAGGACATCGACCTCGAGATCGACCGCCGCAGCGCGGACGTCGAGCAGGTCGCGGTCAACAACAACATCGTGACCCGCACCGTCGCCAAGGCGCCCGACCTGACGCGCCTGCTCACCCTCTATCAGGAGATCGCCGCGCCGATCGCCGGCGTGCCCGTCGGCCGGATCTCGGCCAGCATCGTCCGCGAGGCGGTCGTCCCGGGCCTCGGCCGGAGTCCGCTCGGCAACCTGATCGCCGACGCGCAACTCGCCGACACCGACGACGCGGACCGCGGCGACGCGGACCTCGCGCTGATGAACCCCGGCGGCGTGCGGGCGGACCTGGTGTTCGACTCGCCGCCCGGCTCGGGTGGTGAGGTGACCTACGGTGAGGCCTTCTCGGTCCAGCCGTTCAACAACATCGTCACCACGCAGTCGTTCACGGGCGCCCAGCTCCTCGAGGTCCTGAAGGACCAGTGGTGCGCCGGCCCGCAGACGGTGCTGCTGCCCTCGAGCACGCTCACGTACACCTACGACCAGTCCGTCGCGGCCTCGATCGTCGGCCAGCCGTGCGCAGGCGCGGCCAACCCCGTGTCCGACGTGCGGATCAACGGCGTGGCGCTCGACCCGAACGCCACTTACCGCGTGACGACGAACAACTTCCTCGCCGACGGCGGGGACTCGTTTGCGTCGCTGCGCAACGGCACGAACCGGACGTCGCTGAGCGACTTCGACATCGACTCGCTGGTCCGCTACCTCGAGCCCACGCTCACGGGCGCCCCGATCGGGCCGCCCGCCACCGACCGCATCACGATCGTCCCGTAGGCGATCGCGCGTCAGCCTCGCGGCCGAGGCCCTCGAGCAGCCCCTCGAGGTAGGCCTGGTTCATCCGGCAGACCACGTCCCGGTGCTGCTGGGCCAGCCGGTGAAACGGGCAGTACCTGAGCCGGATCACGCCCGGTTCGTCCTCCTAGGCCCGCCGGCCGGCGTCGACCGTCGCGCATGAGGGCCCTATATGGGCCACAAAGCGCGACACTCGAAGAAAACGACCGGCCAGGACCGGCCCCTGGTTGCCCTCCGCCACGCCGCGAGCGGAGACAGCCCGCGGCGGCGCCCTCAGGCGCGCCCCCGCCGGCCGCACCTCGGCCGGTAGCTCGGCCGCGAGCTCGTAGTCGCAGGGCGGCACGGAGACCGACACCTCCCCCGTCGCCACGTGACCTTGGCGGGCCGCCCGGCGCCGAGCCCTGTGCGTCCCTCGGGCGGCCCGTAGCTGGTGGCCAGGAGCGCCTGCTCCGCGAGCTTGTCGAGGTGTAGGCGGCGAGCCACCGGCGGATCCCCACCGCCTCGGCGGCGTCCTCGCGGCTGACCGGCTCCGAGCTGCCGGCAGGCCTACTCCCTTTTGCCCTGGGGCGCCTCGCGGCCGTCTACGACCCGCCGCCGCGCCGGAGCGCCGCCCGGGCGGCCCAGTAGCCGCACATGCCGTGCACGGCGCCTCCGGGAGGCGTCGACGAGGAGCAGATGAAGAGGCCCGGCACGGGCGTGGAGTACGGCACCGGCCGCGCCACCGGGCGCGTGAACAGCTGGCGCAGGTCCTGCACGCCCCCGTTGATGTCGCCGCCCACGTAGTTGGGATTGCGCCGCTCTACCTCGGCGCTGTCCATCGCGGAGCGTGCCGCCACGAGGTCGCGAAAGCCGGGCGCGAAGCGCTCCACCTGGCCCTCGATCGCGTCCGTCATGTCGCGGGTCGAGCCACTCGGCACGTGGCAGTAGGCCCATGCGGTGTGCTTTCCTCCGGGCGCCCGCGTGCGGTCGAACAGGCTCGGCTGCACGAGCAGGACGTAGGGCCGCTCGTGGTGCTCGCCGCGCGTGGCGGCGTCCTCGGACGCCACGATCTCGTCGAGCGTTCCGCCCAGGTGCACGGTCCCGGCCCGCCCCACCTCCGGCGTGCGCCACGGGATCGGCCCGTCCAGCGCCCAGTCCAGCTTGAAGACTCCCGGGCCGTAGCGGTACCGCGACAGCCGGCGCCGGTAGCCGTCCGGCAGGCGTGCGCCGCCGAGCCGAAGCAGCTGGCGCGGGGTGACGTCCACCAGGATGGGCGCGGCGCCCTCCAGCTCGTCGAGCGACTCGACCGGACGCCCCGTCTCGACCTCCCCGCCGAGTGCGCGCAGCTCGGCCACCAGCGCGTCCGCGAGGCGCTGCGAGCCGCCGCGCGTGACGGGCCAGCCGACGGCGTGGGCGGTGAGGGCGAGCACGATGCCGAAGGCGGCGCTGGCGGGCGTCCGGAGCGACAGCAGGGAGTGTGCGGCGCACCCCGCCAAGAGCGCCCGCGCCCGCTCGCCCTCGAAGCGCGAGCGGGCCAGCCCGCGCGCGGAGCGGATCCCGCTCAGCCCGAAACGCGCCATTGCAAGCGGGTGTCGCGGCGGCCGCAACGGCCCCAGCAGCTCGCGGAAGAGCTTGTCGGCATCGCTCACCAGCGGGCCGAACAGGCGCCGGTAGGCGCGCTCGTCGGGTCCGAGCCCGCGCGCCGTCTCCTCCACCGAGCGCTCCAGCACCACCGCCGTGCCGTCGTCGAGCGGATGCGCGAGCGGCGCCTCGGGATGCGCCAGCTCGAACCCGTGCCGCGCGAGCGGCAGCTCGCGCAGGAAGGGCGACGCGAGCGCCAGCGCGTGCACGGTCGAGCAGGTGTCGTGAACGAAGCCCGGCAGCGTCAGCTCGGCCGAGCGGCAGCCGCCGCCGACGGTGTCGTTGCGCTCCAGCACCGACACCCGCCGGCCGGCCCGGGCGAGGACGATCGCCGCTGCCAGACCGTTCGGCCCGGCGCCTACGACGACGCTGCGACCGGCCTCAGGCAACCGCGTCGCGCTTGAAGAGGCGCTTCACCCCGCGCCCGGGCGCGCCCATCGTGTACAGCGTCGAGCGGATCGCCGCACTGTGCCACACATTGCTCCACTTCGACCATTGGCGCTTCCTGTCGACGCACACCACCCGCGTGTCCACCTCGCCCTGGTGGCCAAAGTGGGCCGCCAGCGCCGTCAGGGTGTGCTGCCAGAAGCGGTCCTCCTGCTTGTGGCCCCCCATTGTGAGCCCCATCTCGAAGATCGGGTCGCTCGCGCGCATCAGCACCTGGGCCTGGGCCACGGTGTGGTCGTCGGCCTCCGAGGCGCTGAACGTGATCCAGCCGGCGAACATGTGGCCCTGCGGGGTCATGAGCGTGAACGACTCCTCGTCGGCGTACAGCACCATCACGCCCGTCGAGAGCTTCATGCGGCCCGGCATCGTCATGTTGAGCAGCGCCACGTCGCCCGGCGCGATGCCCGTTAGGGCGCCGTAGAAGTGATTGCCCTCGGGCCAGAACTCGCGGAAGTTCTCCTTCCAGGTGGCGATCAGGTGCGTGGCGGAGGCCCGCTCGGACGGCACCCGCACCCGGTAGGTCTTCTGCCACATCTTGCCGAAGCCCTGGATCGGCGACGCCAGCCGGCGGCCGTCCACGTTCAGGTTAACCGCCCCGTCCGGCACGTCGGTGACCTCGAGCCGCGCCACCGACTTCGCCCAGCTCTCCTGGCCTCTCATCGCCGCACCTCGGCCAGCGCCTCGTCCTCGTTGTCGTGGATCCCGACGGCCTCGTCGAGGCGCGTCAGCTCGAAGATCTGGCGGTAGTGGTCCGACAGGCCGAAGGCCAGGACCCGCTGGCGCTGGCGCTGGGCGCGCACCAGCAGCGTCACGAGCAGCCCGATGCCGCCGCTGTTCATGTAGTCGAGCCCGGCGAAGCTGAGCACGATCGCCCGCACCCCGGACCCGCTTGCGCGGCCGTAGGCGTCCATCAGCACGTCCTCGCTCGCGGCCGTGATGTCGCCCTTGATCTCGATCACGCGAGCGCCCTCGGAGACCTCGCGAACCTCAAATGTCGTGGCTGTCTCAGGCATCGTCCTCTTCCTCCTCGATGGTCATGAAATCCGCCAGCCGCGTGATCTCGAAGATCTCGCGGTAGTGGTCCGACAGGCCGGTGGCCCTTACCTCCACCTCTCGTGCGCGCGCCTGCGCGAGCAGGCCGACGATCAGCGCAATCCCGGTGCTGTTGATGTACTCGACGTCGGCGAAGTCGAGCACCACGGCACTCGGGTCTCCGTCCGTGGCCTCTCCGTACGCGCTCTGGAGCGTCGCCTCGGCGGAGGCGTCCACGTCCCCGCGGAGCGCCAGCACGGCGGCCCCGTCGCGTTGCCGCAGGCTCACCTCGAGCTCACGTATCGTCGCCATCGTCGCCTCCTCGCAGGCGCACGACCAGCTCGAGGGTGCGTCGGCCCTCGTCGCCGGTCACGCGCGCTTCGTCGACCATCTGCTCGATCAGGAACAGGCCCCAGCCGCGCGGCCTCTGGCGTCCCGCCAGCTTGGCCTCGATGTCGGGGGTCTCACGGTCCGGAAGCTCGGTGATGCCGCCCAGGTCGCTCACCTGCACGCGCACCGAGTCCGCGGAGCCCAGCACGCGGATCGAGACGGGCCGGTCGGCCCGGTACTCGCTGCCGTGCTCCATCGCATTCATCGTCGCCTCGCCCACCGCGGTCTTCAGGCGGTCGAGGCGGGCCCGCTCCAGGCCGGCGCCGGTCACGGCGGCCTCGACCCGCGCGATCGCCTCGCGCTCGTTGCCGGGCCGGCTCGCAAGCTCGAACTCGGCCAGGACGGTGCCGTTCGCCGAGGGCGCGACCATGGCCGCGCCGGCCGAGCGCTGGAGGGTGACCATCGTGATGTCGTCCTCCTGCTCCGCGCCGGGGCCGGTGAAGGACTCGAGCACGGCGATCACCCGGTCGATCAGCTCCTGGCCGCCGGGGTTGTCTGCCATGGTGGCCTTGAGGCGCGGGAAGCCGAACATCTCGCGGTCGGGGTCGTGCGCCTCGACCACTCCGTCGGAGTGGAGCAGCACGCTGTCGCCGGGCTCGAGCACCGCCTCCTTCTCCTCGTAGTCCATCCCCGGCATCAGGCCCAGCGGCATTCCGCGCGCGCGCAGCTCGATCACGCCGTCGGCGGTCTTCACGTAGGGCAGGTCGTGGCCCGCGTTGGCGAAGCGGAGCAGCCCCGTCGCCGGGTCGAGCACCCCGTACAGGCAGGTCACGAACATCTTCGCCGGCATGTCGGGGCAGAGGTGCTCGTTGACCCGCTCGAGCACCACGCCGGGCTCGATCAGGCGCGTGGCCGATGCCCTCAGCACGCTGCGCGTGGCGGACATCACGAGCGCGGCGGGAACGCCCTTGTCGGTCACGTCGCCGACCACGAACGCCACGCGCCCGTCGGGCAGGGGGATCACGTCGTAGAAGTCGCCTCCCACCTCGCGGGCCGGGCGGTAGTACGCGGCCACCTGCCAGCCCGGCAGGTCGGGCAGTTCCTTGGGCAGGAAGTTCTGCTGGATCAGGCGCGCCACCTCGAGCTCCTGCTCGAAGCGCTGGCGGGTGGCGGCCTCGGCCTCCTGCTCGCGCACGAGCTGTCCCACCCGCAGCGCCGGCGCGGCCTGCGCGGCCAGGTTGTCGAGCAGCTTGCGGTCGTCCGAGGAGTACTCCTGCTCGGACAGCCGCGGCCCCAGGTTGAGCACGCCGATCAGCTCGCCCTGGCTGACGAGCGGCACGGCCAGCTTCACGCCGGCCTCCTTCAGCTCGCGGAGGGCCGGCGAGTCGAGCTCGAGCGCTTCGATGTCCACGGCGCCGCTGGCGGTCGCGAAGTAGGCCAGCAGCGGGTCGTTGGGGGCGATGTCGACGGGGGCGTCCTCGGGCAGCGCCGCCGGCGCGCCCGTGGACGGCCCGGGCCCGGTCGCGGCCTCGCCGGCCCGGCATCCGCGCCGCCTCTCGAGCGCGGCGCCGGAAGGGTCTCGTCAGTGCTGCCATCCGCAGTCCTTTCTACGCCGGGGGCGTCCGGGAAGCGTTACGAAGATCGAAGCCATACTCGTTCACGGCGCCACCCGCTCCGGCGCGTACACCGCCACGGGCTCGGGCTTGCCCCTCAGCGCGAGCGTCCCGCGCGTCTCGAGCCCGGGCGGCGGCCTGTCGAGCAGTGCGCGCGTGGCCTCGGTCAGCAGCAGCGGCTCGCCCAGCTCGCGCGTGGCGTCCTGGACGCGCGCGGCGACGTTGACCGGGTCGCCCACCACTCCCAGCTCGGTCAGGCCGCCGCCGCCGATCGTCCCGACCAGCACGAGGCCGGAGTTGACCCCGATGCCGATCGCGCAGTGCCCGTCGACGGCGTCGATCATCTCCGCGGACGCGGCGAGCGCGCGGTCGGCGTGGTCGGGCAGCGGCGCCGGCGCGCCGAACACCGCCAGCAGGCCGTCCCCGAGGAACTTGTTCACCGACCCGCCGTGGCGCTGGACGACCGGCACCGCGCGCGCGAAGAACTCGTCGAGATACGCGACAGCCTCGCGCGCCGTGGCGCGGTGGGCGAAGGTGGTGAAGCCGCGGATGTCCACGAAGGCGACGGTGACCAGCGCCCACTCGGGCTCGACGCGACCGCTCACCGCGGTGTCCTCAGCCAGAGCGAGACGTGGGCGGGCTGCAACGTGTCGCCGACCACGCTGCGCAGCTCGGCGCTGAGCGAGTCGAGCGCGATCTCGTCCCGCAGCCGCGCACCGAACGCGTCGAGCGTACGCGCCGCGTCGTAGCGGCTGCGGAAGAAGCGTCGGTCGACGAGCTCCTGTATACGCGTTCGCAGCGGCCGGAACAGCGCCGCCACCGCGAGCGTCGAGCCGGCGATGGCGAAGTCGGAATCGGGACTCAGCAGCAGCTGCAACAGCAGCACGCTGCCGACGTAGGCGCCGGCCAGCGTCGCCGTGAGCGCGCCGTAGACCACGGTGCGCCTGATCACCAGGTCGATGTCGTAGAGGCCGTAGCGCAGGATCGCGATGCCGATCGCCACTGGGACCGCCGTGATCGAGCCCGTCACGACCGTGTTGCTCAACTCGGTCGTGTCCCAACTGACCACCAGCTCGACAAGGAGAACTACGCCCAGCGCCGATCCGACCAATGCCCCCGCGTAGGTGAGCCATTTGAGCTGCTGGCGCTCGTCGTGGCGGCCGCGCCGGTAGCGGACCACGAGCGACGCGATCGAGGCCCCCGCAGCTCCGAGCAACACCAAGGTGCCGAGCCCGGCCGCGGCCTCCGCTCCCGGAACCCCGAGCGGATTCTCGATCGCGGAGTCCTCGAAGCGCCCGGGGGTCAGCGCGATGCCTACCACCACAAGGGCCAGGCCGCCGGCGCCGGCCACGGCCACAGGCCTCCAGCGAGGGGAGGGCAGCCCGCCGCTCGGGAATAGCAGCAGCAGCAGCGTGACCACCGGAGCGATGCCGGCGATCCACACCCAGCTCGAGACCCAGTGCGCCCACGTCGCGGCCGCGCCGGTGTGTCCCGGCTCGAGCGACTCCAGATAGGACACGGAGGCTCCTCCAACTCCGTAGGCCAGCCCCGCGCCGCACATGATCCAGCCGATCGGATTCTCCGGCTTGCGCGAGGCCACCAGTGCCCCCACCGAGCCGAATGCGAGCACGAACAGGACGCTGGCCGCGAGGCTCCAGGCCTCGCCGGAGTCCTGGCCGGACGGCTCGGCGGTGAGCGCTCCGAAGAGGATCGCGAACCCGAGCAGCCCGAACGTGACGAGGAAGCAGCCCAGGGCGAGCCACGGGGCGCGGCGCCGGGTCACCGCTGCCCCTCCGGCACCCGCAGCCAGAGCGAGACGTGCGCGGGCTGCATTGTGTCCGTGACAACCCCGCGCAGCTCGGCGCTGAGCGAGTCGAGCGCGACCTCGTCGCGCAGCCGGGCGCCGAACGTCTCGAGCGTCCGGGTGGCGTCATAGCGGCTGCGGTAGAAGCGGCGGTCGACGATCGCCTGGATGCGCCGCCGTGCCGGGCGTACAAGCGTGGCGACCGCCAGCGTGGAACCGGCGATCGCCAGGTCGGACTCCGGGCTGAGCAGGAGCTGGAGCAACAGCACGCAGCCCAGGTAGGCGGCAGCCAGCGTGATCGTCAGCCCGGCGTAGACGACCGTTCGCCGGATCACCACGTCGATGTCGTACAGGCGGTGGCGAAGGATCGCGGCGCCCACCGCGAGCGGTATCGCTCCGATCACGACGCCGTAGAGGAAGTCGCTGACGAGCACCCCCGCAACCTCCACCTCCGCATCGCCGGTCAAGACCATCAGCGGCGTGAGCGCCACCAGCACCGCGGCGGTGTAGACGAGCCACTTGAGCTGCTCGCGCTCCATCCCGCTCGAGCGGCGAAAGCGCAGGATCAGCGCCACCACCGCCGCCACGGTCGTGAGCAGGAACGGGCCGCCCACGAGGTCCACGACCGGCCGGATCACGTCCTCTCCCGGCCTCGACGCCGAGCGGGTTGCGCACGTCCTCGAAGAAGTACAGCGGACCGGGGTTGAGCAGCGTCCCGATCACGTAGGCGGCCACCGCCAGGGCCACGACCCAGATCAGCAGGTTCCAGCGCCGCGACGGCGGCCGGCCGGTCGGGAAGAGCAGAAGCAGCAGCGAGATCCCGGCGGCCATCGTGGGGACCCAGACCACGTCGGCGATCAGCCCCGCCGTGGATCCGCCGGGCAGGGCGCCCGGCTCCTTCAGAAGCGTGTAGGTGCCGTAGCCGAGCGCCGCGTCCTCGAGCTGCGCTCCCAGCCCGCCGGCCAGGAACAGCCAGCCGATCGCGTTGCGCGGCTGGCGAAGGGCGATGGCCAGCCCCACGCTGGGAAAGACCAGATAGAGAAGCCCGAACAGCGCGTCCACCACCGGCTCGCCGATCGTGTTGGAGTGCGTCGTGCTTCCGTTGAGCGCGAGGAAGGTGAGCGACACCACCGCCAGCGCCACGCAGACGCCCCACAGCGACCAAGCGAGGCGGCGGCTGCTCACCGCGGCGCCTCGCGCAGCCACAGGGACACGTGCGCCGGCTGCATCGTGTCGACCACGACCGTGCGCAGCTCGCCGCTCACCGACTCGAGCTCCACCTCGTCGCGCAGCCTCGTTCCGAAGCCGGCGAGGGTGCGCGCCGCGTCGTAACGGCTGCGGAAGAAGCGCCGGTCGACGAGAGCTTGGATCCGCGCGCGCAGCGGGCGAAACAGAGCAGCCACGGCGAGCGTCGAGCCCGCGATCGCCAGGTCCGAGCCGCGGGCTCAGCACCAGCTGCAGCAGCAGCACGCTGCCGACGTACGCGCCGGCCAGAGTCATCGTGAGCCCGGCATAGACCACGGTGCGCCGGATCACGAGGTCGATGTCGTAGAGGCGGTAGCGCAGGATGGCCAAGCCGGCCGCCACCGGAAGCGATGCCAGGCCGACCATGCCCACCAGGAAGAACGTGTCTGCGGCGAGCCCGCTGCGTGACGATCGAGCCCGCCAGCCCGGCCGCGGCGACGGCGGCGGCGAACGTGAACAGCTTGAGCTGCTGGCGCTCGACGCCGCGCGAGCGGCGGACCCGCAGCACGATGGCGGTGAGCGCGATCCCGAAGCCGAGCGGCGCGAGCAGGTTGGTGACCGTGTCGAGCAGCTCCATCGCGTCGCCCAATGCGCCCGGAGCGGCCAGCGGGTTCGGCACCTGCTCTCCCTCCGGGCCGACCTCGCCCGGCGCGAAGGCGAGCCCGACGAGCGCCAGGGCGAGCAGCCCGAACAGCACCCGGGCGGGCCACTTCCAGCGCGGGCTGAGCAGCCGCCCCGTCGGGAACAGCAGGAGCAGGAAGAGCAGCGGGCCGAACACGGCCGGGATGAACAGCCACGACCCGAGCCACGCCGCCAGCTCGTCGCCGGGCAGCGGGCCCGTGTCGGTCCCCAGCCCGACCTCGGCCCAGCTGTTGGCCGCGAAGGCGAGCGCCAGCCCGGCGCCCATGCCCAGGAAGATCCATCCGATCGGGTGAGACGGGAGACGCGACGCGACCACCGCCCCGGTCGAGGCCGCGGCGAGCTGCACGGCGACGAACGCGATCAGGTAGGGGATGTCCCCGCTGGTGACGTCCACGATCGTGGTGAGCACGGGCCCCGGGATCACGAGCAGAACGGCCAGCGCCCAGAGCGCGAACGCCAGCCGCGCGCGCGGAGACGTGGCTCATCGCCGTGCCCCCCGCAGCCAGAGCGACACGTGCGCGGGCCGCATGGTCTGGCCACCACCGCGCGCAGCTCCCCGCTCGACCGACTCGAGCTCGACCTCGTCGCGCAGCCTCGCTCCGAAGCCCGCGAGCGTCAGCTCCGCGTCGTAGCTGCTGCGGAAGAAGCGCCGGTCGACGAGGGCTTGGATCCGCGCGCGGCGCGGGCGGAACAGAGCAGCCACGGCGAGCGTCGAGCCCGCGATCGCGAGGTCCGAGCCCGGGCTCAGCACCAGCTGCAGCAGCAGCACGCTGCCGACGTAGCGCCGCCCAGCGTCGCCGTCAGCGCGCCGTAGACCAGCGTGCGCCGGATCACCACGTCGATGTCGTAGA
>CAWIGR010000004.1:0-75839 GCA_963835705.1 uncultured Thermoleophilaceae bacterium | reverse complement strand
GGTGTGGGCGCCATGTCGTTCCGCTTCGTAACCGCCGGCGAATCGCACGGTCCCGGCCTCACCGCGATCGTCGAGGGACTGCCCGCCGGCCTCGAGCTGAGCCCCGAGGAGATCGACCGCGACCTGGCCCGGCGGCAGCTCGGGCACGGCCGCGGCGGGCGCATGAAGATCGAGAAGGACCGCGCCGAGGTGGTGGCCGGCGTCCGGCACGGAAAGACGCTCGGCAGCCCCGTGGCGCTGCGCGTGGAGAACCGCGACTACCCGAACTGGGAGGAGCGGATGAACCCCTGGCCGGTGGACGGCGAGGTGGACGAGGTTCACCTGCCGCGGCCCGGCCACGCCGACCTCGCCGGCGTGCTGAAGTACGGCCACAGCGACGTCCGCAACGTGCTGGAGCGCGCCTCGGCGCGGGAGACCGCCGCCCGCGTGGCGGCCGGCGCGCTCGCCAAGGCGTACCTGCGCGAGATGGGAGTAAACGTCCTCTCGCACGTCACCCGCATCGGCACGGTCACGGCGCCCGAGCGCGACGACCTGTCGCCGGAGGACTTCCAACAAGTGGACGAGTCGCCGGTGCGCTGCCTCGACTCCGACGCCAGCGACGCGATGGTCAAAGAGATCGACGCCGCCCGCAAGGCGAACGAGTCGCTCGGCGGGGTGTTCGAGGTGCGCGCGTTCGGGCTCGTGCCCGGCATCGGCTCGCACATCTCCTGGGAGGAGCGCCTGGACGGCCGGCTGGCCGGCGCGATCATGTCGATCCAGGCCATGAAGGGCGTGGGCATCGGCGACGGATTCGACCTCGCCGGGCGGGTGGGCTCGAAGGCCCACGACGAGATCTTCTGGTCGGAGGAGCACGGCTTCTTCCGCGAGACCAACCGCGCGGGCGGGCTCGAGGGGGGCATGACGACCGGCGATCCGCTCGTCGTGCGCGCTGCGATGAAGCCGCTCCCCACGCTGACGAAGCCGCTGCGGAGCGTCGACCTGGCGACGAAGGCGCCGGCCCAGGCCCTGCGCGAGCGCACGGACTCCTGCACCGTCCCCGCCGCGGGCGTGGTCGGCGAGGCGATGGTTGCGCTCGTGCTGGCGGCGGCCTACCGCGAGAAGCTCGGCGGCGACCACATCGACGACGCGCGTGCCGCGCTCGACGCCTACGTGGAGCGGATCGGGTGGAGGCGAGCTCGGTAGACGGCGCCATCGTCCTGGTGGGCTTCATGGGCGCGGGGAAGACCACCGGCGCCCGCGCGCTCGCCGCGGAGCTTGGCGTCGAGGCGGTCGACAGCGACCGGGAGCTCGAGCGCCGGCTCGGGGAGCCGATCGAGGCGTTCTTCGACCGCGAGGGCGAGTCCGCATTCCGCGCGCTCGAGGAGGACGTGGTCGGCGAGCTGCTGGAGCGCCAGGACCTGCCGGTGATCGCGCTGGGCGGCGGGGCCGTGCATTCCGAGCGCGTGCGCGAGGCGCTGACCCGCCACACGGTCGTCCACCTGGAGATCGAGACCGCGGACGCCTGGCGCCGGGCGTCGAACAAGGGTCGCCCGCTGGCGCGCGACCCGGACCGCTTCGAGCAGCTCCACCGCGACCGGGCCACTCTCTACGAGGCGGTTGCCGACGCCGCGATCCCGCCCGCGGATCGCGACGCGCTCCGCCGCGCCCTGCCGTTCGTGCGCTCGCTCGCCGAGGCCCCGCCGGGCACCCGGCTCGTGTGGGCCGCGGCCGACTCCGGCGCCTATCCGGTCTACTTCGGCCGCGGCCTGATCGGCTCGGGCTTCTTCCCGCCGCTCGAGGGCAGGCGCTTCGTCGTCACCGACGAGAACGTTGCGAGCGTGCACCCCGTGGAGGGCGACGAGCGGATCGTGATCATGCCCGGCGAGGAGCGCAAGACGATCCACGGCGCGGAGCTGGTGCTCCGCTCGCTGGCACAGGGCCGCGCCGAGCGCGGCGACCTGGTGGTGGCCGTCGGCGGCGGAGTGGTCGGCGACCTGGCCGGCTTCTGCGCCGCCGTCTACCAGCGCGGCATGCGTCACATGCAGGTGCCCACGACCCTCGTCGCGCAGGTCGATTCCGCGTACGGCGGCAAGACCGGCGTGGACCTGCCGGAGGGCAAGAACTACGTCGGCGCCTTCCACCAGCCCTCGGCCGTGCTGTGCGACCCCGCGGCGCTCGACACGCTGCCGCCGGAGGAGGCGGCCGCCGGGTACGTGGAGGTGCTGAAGACGGCGCTGATCGCGGGCGGCGCGCTGTGGGCGCGGGTGCGCCAGGGCGGCCCGGTCAGCGCGCGCGAGATCATGGGCTGCGCGCGCACGAAGCTCGCGGTCGTGGCCGAGGACGAGCGCGACCACGGCCGGCGCCAGGTTCTGAACCTCGGCCACACCGTCGGCCATGCGATCGAGGCCGCCACCGGTTTCTCCCGCTACCGCCACGGCGAGGCCGTCGGCATCGGCCTGCTGGTGGCCCTCCGCATCTCCGGTCGCGACGCCCTGCGCGCCGAGGTGGCCGACCTGCTGGCCGACCGCGGGCTGCCGCTGACCTACTCGGGCGCGGCGCCGGACGTGGTGGCCGCCGTCGCCGAGCGCGACAAGAAGCGCAAGCGCGGCCGGGTGCCCTTCGTGCTCGTGGAGGCGCCGGGCCAGGTGACGCCCGGCCACGACGTCGACTTTGCCTCGCTGTACGCGGCGATCGAGGAGGTGCACGGGCTGTGAGGAACCGCGTGGACGTCATGCACGGGGTCAACTTCGACGTGCTGGGACGCCGGGAGGCGGCGCACTACGGCGGCCTCACGCTGGAGCAGCTCGAGGTCCAGGTGCAGCGCTTCGCCCGCGACCTCGACCTGGTCGTGACCTTCACCCAGACCAACCACGAGGGCGAGTTCTGCGAGTCGCTTCACCAGACGGCGGCCGACGGGCTGCTCCTCAACCCCGGGGCCTGGACCCACTACTCCTGGGCGATCCGCGACGCCCTCGAGGTCGCGGCGCTGCCGGCCGTGGAGGTGCACCTCTCGAAGGTCGACGAGCGCGAGGAGTGGCGGCGCGTCTCTGTCGTGCGCGACCTCTGCATCGGCACCGTGCAGGGCAAAGGCGTGGACGGCTACCGCGACGCGCTCATGCTCCTGAAGCAGGAGCTCGAGGGTTGAGCCGCGCCGACCGCCTCGTCGCGCTGCTGAAGGAGCGCTCGCTCGACTGGCTGCTCGTGACGGACCTGGTGAACGTCCGCTACCTGACGGGCTTCACCGGCACCAACGGCGCCTGCCTCGTCTCGCCGGATGAGCGCCTCTTCTTCACCGACTTCCGGTATGTCGAGCGCGCCCGCGGCGAGGTGCGCGAGTTCGAGCGGGTGGAGGGCGGCCGCGACCTGCTGGGCGACGTGGCCGCCCGGCTTGGCGGCCGCGCGGGCTTCGACGACGCGGATGTGAGCGTGCGGGCCCACCGGCGCCTCGCCGCGAAGACCGGCGAGGGCGTGGAGCTGGTGCCGGCCGGCGGCCTGGTCGAGCGGCTGCGAGAGGTGAAGGACGAGGGGGAGCTGCGGGCGATGCGCGCCGCCGCCGAGATCGCTGGGGCGGCCTACGAGGAGATCCGCGAGCGGGGCCTGACCGGTCGCACCGAGCGCGACGTGGCGCTGTCCATGGTGCGCCGGATGGAGGACCTCGGCGCCGAGGGGCCGTCGTTCCCGCCGATCGTGGCCGCCGGCGCGGGCGGGGCGCTGCCCCACGCCGAGCCGCGCGACGCCGAGATCCCGGCCGGGACGCTCGTCGTGGTGGACGCGGGCGCGCGCGTGGACGGCTACTGCTCCGACTGCACGCGCACGTTCGCCACCGGTCCGCTCGACGACGAAGCGGTCGAGGTGTACGAGCTCGTGCTGCGCGCACAGCAGGAGGCGCTCGCCGCGGCGCGGGCAGGAGCCGGGCGCCGCGACGTGGACGCCGTCGCGCGCCGGATCATCGAGGAGGCCGGGCACGGCGAGCGCTTCGGCCACGGCCTCGGGCACGGGGTGGGCCTCGAGATCCACGAGGACCCGCGCCTGACCCGCGTGGCCGAGGGCGCCCTGCATGCGGGGAACACCGTGACGATCGAGCCCGGCGTCTACCTGCCCGGCAGCTTCGGGGTGCGGATCGAGGACCTCGTGGCGATCACCGAGGACGGACCCGACGTGCTGACCTCGTTCCCGAAGGAGCTCGTGACCGTCGGGTGATGGCGCTCGCCGCCGTGGCCGCGTTTGCGGGAGCGGCGGTGCAGTCCGCGACCGGATTCGGCTTCGCGCTCGTGCTGAGCCCGGCGCTGTTCGCCGTGATGGACCCCGTCGAGGCCGTCACGGCGCTGCTCGTGCTGGGGATGGCCCTGAATCTGCTGGTGCTGTTCGAGGGCGGCCGGCCCGAGCACGTCGACTGGCGGGCGCTGGCGCCGATGCTGCTCGCGGCCCTGCCGGGGCTGGCCGTGGGCGCTGTGGCGCTGACGCAGCTGTCGAAGGAGGTGCTCCAGGTGGCCGTGGGGGTGGCGGTGATCGCGGCGGCGGGCTGGCAGCTCTGGGCCCCTCGCCCGCGGCTTTCGCCCGCAGCCGCTTGGGCGGCGGGATTCGCAAGCGGTGCGCTGACCACATCGATCAGCGTGAGCGGGCCTCCCCTCGTGCTGTGGCTGACCGCGCGGGGTGTGCGGCCGGAGGAATTCCGCGCCTCGCTGGCCGCGAGCTTCCTGGCATTGAACCTGGCGGGCGGCGCCATCTTGCTTGCGGTGGAGGGCGGGGGAGCGTTCGACGCGGGGGCCGTGGCCCTGCTGTTTGCCCTGGTCGTGGCCGGCTACGGGGCTGGCGCGCTGGCCTTCCGCCGCCTCGACCCCGAGCGGTTCTTCAACCTCGTGCTGGTCCTCGTCGCCCTCACGGGGGCTGCGAGCGTGGTCGCCGGTGCCTGACCGCTCGGCTCAGCCGAGCGCGCGCAGGCCCTTGCATGCCGCCGGAGCGGATGCGAACATGCGTTCGATCATGGTCGTGTGCGTCGTCTACCCCCGCTTCGAGCTCCTCGCGGCGCTGAGCGACCGGCGGGCCCTCCTCGCCGAGCCGGCCGCGTTGGCGCCCGAGGCCGGGCGCGAGCAGGTGGTGGGGGAGGTGTCGGCGCCGGCCGAGGCCTTTGGCGTGGTGCGGGGGATGCGGTTGGGCGAGGCGATGTCGCGCTGCCCGGCGCTGCGGCTCGTGCCGCCCGACCCGGAGGGGGTGCGCTCGCTCTGGCACGCGGTGCTCGACCGGCTCGAGGCGATCGGCGCCGAGGTCGAGTCCGACTCCGCCGGGGCCGCGTTCTTCGAGTCCGCCGGCCTGCGCGGCCTGCACGGCGGCGACCTCGCGGGGGTGCTGGCCGCCGCGAGCCGGGCGCTCGGGCCCGGCGCCCGCCTGGGAGCGGCGCCCTGCCGCTTCGCGGCTCACGCCGCGGCGCTTCAGGCGAAGCCGCGTCGCATGAGGCGCTCGTTCGTCGTGGAGGAGCGGCAGGCCCGCGGCTTCCTCGAGCCGCTGCCGGTGGCGCTGCTCCGCACGCGGCCCGAGCTGCAGGCGCTGCCCGAGGTCTTCGAGCGGCTCGGCATCCGCACGCTCGGGGAGCTGGCGGCGCTCCCCTCGCGCGCGGTGGCCGAGCGGTTCGGGCATCCGGGGCTGCTGGCGCTCGATCTCGCGCGCGGGCGGGACACCCCGCTCGCGCCGCGGCGGCCGCCCGAGCCGGTGGTCGAGCGGCTCGACCTGCCCGAGGCGGCGTCCGGCCAGCAGCTCGAGCGGGCGCTCGATCTGCTCGTGGCGCGCGTGCTCGCCCGGCGCGAGCGGCGTGGCCGGTCGTTGCGGGGCCTGGCGGTGTCGGCGCGCTTCGTGGCCGGCGGCACCTGGCGCACCGCGATCACGCTGCGCCAGGCGAGCGCCGACCCCGAGCGGATCCGGCTGGCCCTGGGGCCGAGGCTGGCCGAGCTGCCGGCCCCGGCGGAGTCGCTCGCGCTCGAGGTGGAGGCGTTCGGCCCGCCCGCGCACGACCAGGGCCGCCTGCTCGACGAGGCCGCCGCGGTGCGGCGCTCCCGGCTCGGGGAGGCCGTGCGCCAGGCCAGACAGGCGGCGGGGTCGGAAGCCGCCCTGAAGGTCCTCGACGTGGACCCCGGCTCGCGCATCCCCGAGCGGCGCGCGGTGCTGGCGCCCTTTCCCGAGGCGCCGGGGCCGTGACCCGGCCGCTCGGCGCTCCGCCCGCTGCGCCGGCGTTGCCCGGGCCTGCCCGAACGGCAGCGGGGAAGGGGGTGGGTCTTTCCGAGTGTGGGCTGTCAACGTCACGCATATGGCGCATTTGACGGCCCACACTCCGAGTGTGGGCCCTCAAAAGCCCCCATACGGTGGACAAAAGGGCCCACACTCCGGGATCCGGCGTGAGGCCCACGCCGTGAGGGCCCCGTGACCCCCGCCGGCTCGCGCCGGCTCGGTGCGCCCAAGCCCGCCTCGGTCGAGGCCGACGCCCGCGGCGCGCCCGCGGCGGTCGGTGCCGTGGCCGTCGACACCCTGCGGGAGGAGTGGGTCGTCGAGGATCGCTGGTGGACCGGCCGGCCGCTGCGGCGCCGCTATTTCGAGCTCGTTCTCGCCGACGGGCGCAACGTCGTGGTTTTCCGCGATCTCGTCGGCGGGGGCTGGTACCTCCAGCGCGCCTAGCGAAATCAGGGCTAATGAAGTTGGGTGCAGCGGCCGATAGGGACGGTGGTGTGGCAGTGCCCCCGAGGACGAAGATGACAGGCGCGTAGCGGTGGCCGAGTCGCTTGCGATGCTGGCCCGCCTCGGCGCCATGTTCGAGCGCACGGCGTCCGTGCGCGACGAGGCCGATCTCCAGGAGGTGCTGGAGGACGTGGCGCGCACGATCGGCGAGGTGCTCGGCTACGGCGCAGTGGTGGTGAACGTCTACCGGCCGGCCTTCGACGACATGCTCGCGGCCGCCGCGGTCGGGTCCGAGGCGTCGCTCCAGGCGCTGCTCGGAACCGTCTCGCCGAACGACACCTGGACCCCGCTGCTGGCCGACCGCTTCCGCCGCGTCGAGGGCGCCTACTTCGTTCCCGACGGCGAGTTCGACTGGGACTCGCTCGATGTCGAGACGTACGTCCCGGACCTCGAGCCGAGCGACGACCCTGACGCCTGGCTGCCCGGCGACGCGCTGTTCGTCCCGTTGCGCGACGCGCGTCAACAGCTTCTCGGCGTGATCTCGGTGGACGAGCCCGAGACGGGGCGGCGCCCGAGCGACAGCGAGCTCGAGGCGCTCGTGACGATCTCGCGCCACGCGGCGCTGGCGCTGCACATCGCCCAGGAGATCGCCGACGACATGCAGCACCAGCGCATGCTCGAGCGCGTGCTCGAGGTGTCGGCGCGGCTGGCCGAGGCCGACGACGTGGAGGCCGTGCTGCAGGCCGTGTGCGACGGGATCGAGGACGCGCTCGGCTTCAACCGCGTGATGATCTCGCTCGCCGAGGAGCCGGACGTGGCGCTCGAGCCTGTCGCGACGTCGGGCTGGGGTGTCGGCGAGCCGGACATCGACGGCGCCACGCTCGACTCGCTGGCGCCGCTGTTCTGCGAGGAGTACGAGGTGGCGGGCTGCTACCTGCTGCCGGCCGAGGTGGCCGAGGACAAGCTCGAGATCGACCACGTCCCCTACCGCTCGGAGATGAACGGGCGCGGGCCCCACGCCTGGGCGCGCCACTGGCTGATCGTCCCCCTCGTGGAGGGCGAGCGCCGCGTGGGCATGATCTGGGTCGACGATCCGCGCGACCGCCTGCTTCCCACGCGCGCGCGGCTCCAGGCGCTGCGGCTGTTCGCCAACCAGGCCGTCGCGGCGCTGCAGGCCGCGGACCAGACCGTGCGGCTGCGCTACGAGGCGACGCACGACACCCTCACCGGCCTGCCCAACCGGCGCGCCTTCCACCGCCGCCTCGCGCGGGAGATCGAGGCGGGTGACCACTGCTCGCTGGTGCTGTGCGACATGGACAACCTGAAGGTGCTGAACGACACCCTCGGCCACGAGGCGGGCGACCGGGCGCTCCAGATGCTCGCGAGCGCGCTGCGCAGCCGGCTGCGCCGGAGCGACGAGGCCTACCGGCTCGGCGGGGACGAGTTCGGGATCGTGCTGCCGGAAGCATCCCGGCTCGACGCCGAGCGCGTGATGCGCCGCCTGCGCGATGCGGTGGGGCGGGGGGTGCTCGAGAGCGGGGACCGGATCGAGGCCAGCTTCGGCATCGCCGTCCTCCAGCCCGGCGACGACGCGGCGCGCCTGGTGTCGCGCGCGGACGAGGCGCTCTACTCGGCGAAGCGCCGGCGGGAGGAGAACGTGGCCTGAGCTTGATCGGTATGGGAACATCTGTTCGTGTCCTACGTCGAGCTCCACTGCCACTCCGCCTACTCCTTCCTTGACGGTGCGTCGCACCCGGTGGAGCTGGCCGCGGCGGCGGCCGAGCAGGGCCACGAAGCGCTGGCGCTGACCGACCACGACGGCCTGCACGGGGCCATGGAGATGGCTCAGGCGCTGAAGCCGCTCGGGGTGCGGCCGATCACGGGCGCCGAGCTGACGCTCGACGACGACACCCACATCACGCTCCTGTGCGAGTCGCGCGAGGGCTACACCAACCTCTGCCGCCTGATCACAGCCTCGCACTGGCACACGCGGCGCTGGGCGCGCGAGGGCTGGCAGGAGGGCGGCCGGCGCCAGGACCCGATCGACGGGAAGCCGTGCCTCGCGCTCGACGAGCTCGAGGCCCACGCCGAGGGACTGGTCTGCCTCTCCGGCTGCGCGGGCAGCGGGGCGGTGGCGTCGAGGATCGAGGCGGGGGACCATCCCGGCGCCGCGGCCGTCGCCCGGCGGCTGCTCGCCGCCTTCGGCCCGGACCGCTTCCGCATCGAGCTGCAGCGCCCCTACTGGCGCAACGACCGGCGCCGCAACAAGCTGCTCACGGAGCTGGCCGAGCGGCTCGGGGTGCCCTGCGTGGCCACGGGGAACGTGCACGTCCACGCGCGCCAGCGCGTCCCGCTCCAGGACGCCATGGTCGCGGTGCGCCACGGAGCCACGCTCGACGAGACCGAGCCGAAGCGAAGGGGGAACTCGTCCCACGTCCTCGCTCCTCCCGAGCGAATGGCGGGGCGATTCGAGAAGAGCGCGGTCGAGGAGAGCGGGATCCTGGCCGAGCGGCTGGCGTTCGATCTGACCGAGGACCTCGGCTACCGCTATCCCGGCTCCGAGGACCCGGACGCCGACCGCAATCTGGCGGAGCTCTGCTGGGACAGGTTCGCCGAGCGGTACGGCCGGCGCAGCGACGCCGCGGGGCGGCTCGAGGAGGAGCTGCGCGTGATCCGCCACCTCGGCCTGTCCGGGTTCTTCCTGCTCCACCGCGACATGCTCGAGCTTGCGCGCGAGGTGGCCCTCGAGGTGCGCGGCCCCGAGTCGGCGAGGCGGCTGCTCCCGCCGGGCCGCGGGCGCGGCTCGAGCGTGTCCTCGATCGTCTGCTACCTCACCGGCCTCTCGCACATCGACCCGATCGAGAACGAGCTCTTCCTGGGCCGCTTCCTGAACGAGGAGCTCACCGCGCTGCCGGACATCGACCTCGACTTCCCGCGCGACATCCGCGACGTCCTGATCCCGCGCGTGCACGACCGCTACGGGCGCGACCGCTGCGCCCTCGTGGCCGCCTTCTCGACCTTCCACGTGCGCTCCGCGGTGCGCGACTTCGCGAAGGCGCTGGGGCTGCCGCCGGGGGAGATCGAGCGCCTGGCGCGGGCGGTGGACCCCTGGAAGGAGCGCAACGACATCGAGGGCGACGTGCCGCGCGGCGGTTCGCCCCGCTGGAACGCCTTGGTCAAGCTCGCCCGCGACGCCTGGGGCCTGCCCCGCCATCAGTCCCAGCACCCGGGCGGCATGGTGATCTCGACTCAGCCGCTGATCGACCTCTGCCCGGTACAGCCGGCCTCCCTGGAAGGCCGCCAGATGGTGCAGTGGGACAAGGACTCCTGTGGCGACGCGGGCTTTCTGAAGATCGACCTGCTCGGCCTGGGGATGCTGTCGGCTGTCGAGCGCTGCGTTGACGAGATCGCGCGCACGCGCAGCGAGCGGATCGACCTGTCGCGCATCCCCTACGACGACAAGGAGGTCTACGCCCGCATCCAGGAGGCGGAGACGATGGGCGTGTTCCAGATCGAGTCGCGCGCGCAGATGCAGATGCTCAAGCGCACCCGGCCGGAGAACCTCGACGACATCACGGTGCAGGTGGCGCTGGTGCGGCCGGGGCCGATCATCGGCGGCGCCGTGCACCCGTACATCGAGCACCGCAAGGCGCTGCGCGAGGACCCGGGCTTCGAGGTGCCCTACGAGCACCCCTCGCTCGAGCCGGTGCTGCGCTACACGCTCGGCACGATCGTCTTCCAGGACCAGGTGCTGGAGGTGGCGGTGGCGTTCGCGGGCTTCCGCGCCGGCGAGGCGGAGGGCCTGCGGAGGGCGATGAGCCGCAAGCGCTCAGAGGCGGCGATCCGCGCCTACGAGCAGAAGTTCATCGCCGGCGCCTCCGAGCGCGGCGCCTCGCGCGAGTCGGCCGAGCGGGTCTGGAACCAGATCGTGGGCTTCTCGGGCTTTGGCTTCCCGAAGGCGCACTCGGCCGCCTTCGGGCTGCTCGCCTACCAGTCGACCTGGCTGCGCGTGCACTACCACCCGGAGTTCCTGTGCGCGCTCCTGAACGAGCAGCCGATGGGCTTCTACCCGCCCGACTCGCTGGTGCACGAGGCCCAGCGCAAGGAGGTGGAGGTGCTGCCGCCGTGCGTGGTGCGGAGCTGGGTGGACTCCCGGGTGGAGGACGGCGCCGTCCGCCTCGGGCTGCGGCACGTGAACGGCTGCAAGGAGGGGGAGGTCCGTGCCTTGGTGGCCGAGCGCGAGGAGGGCGGCGCCTGGCGCTCGCTCGGCGACCTCGCCGCCCGCTCCGGCGCCTTCGCCGAGACGCTCGGCAAGCTCGCGTGGGCGGGCGCCTGCGACGTCCTGGCCGACGGCCCAGCGGCCGGGCGGCGGCGCCAGGCGCTCTGGCAGCTCGGCGTGGCGGTGCCCGGCGTCCCGGTCCGCGAGGGGACCCAGCTCGCGCTGCCGCTCGAGCCGCACGCCGGGCCCGAGCTGCGCGCGCTGTCGGCCTGGGAGCGCATGCTGGCCGACTACGGCTCGACCGGCGTGACCTTGCGCGAGCACCCGATGGAGCTGATGCGCGCCGACCTGCCCGCGGACCTGTGCACGAGCGCCGAGCTGGAGCGCGGCCGGCACGGCCGCCGGGTGCGCGTGGCGGGCCTCGTGGTCGCCCGCCAGCGCCCGGCGACCGCGAAGGGCGTGACCTTCATGCTGCTCGAGGACGAGCTCGGCACGATCAACCTGATCGTGCCCCCGCCGGTGCACGAGCGCTTCCGCATGGCCGTTCGGACCGAGCCGCTCGTGCTGGCGTACGGCCGCCTGGAGCAGCGCGAGGGGACCGCCAACGTGCTGGTCGACCGGATCGAGCGCCTCGAGCGCCCGGACCTGCCGGCGGCCCAGGTCAAGCACATAGAGCCGCGTCGCGCCTGGAGCACCGAGACGCAGGAGGAGGCCGACCTGCGCGCGGTGGCCCCGGCCGGCCACAGCTTCGGCCGCCGCGGCCGCTAGGTCACGAAGCCCCCTCCACGCCGTCGGGCAGCCGCCCCTCCTCCGCGAGCTTCTCCAGGTGCGAGGCCAGCGACAGCGCCGCGAAGTCGCGCAGCTCGGCCGGGGCGTCCGGCCAGGCCCCGTCCAGCAGCTCGTCCCGCGTGCGCAGGCCGGCCTCGAGCGCGTCCAGGAGCCGCCGCTCGCGCCACAGGCGGTGCTCCACGTACTCGTCGAGCTTCGCCGCCGGGTCCCACACGTACGGCCCGTGCCCGGGGCACAGCACGTCGAGCGGCAGCTCGCGCAGCCGTCGCAGCGAGTCGAGATAGGCCGACAGCGAGCCCTCGCCGGGCGCGATGAAGACGCTGCCGCTCCCGAGCACGGTGTCGCCGGTGAAGCAGACCCGCCCCACCACCAGGCAGACGCTGTCGTGCGAGTGCCCCGGCGTCCCGAGCGCGCGGAACGGACCCACCGTCTCGCCGTCGCCCGGAAGCGTCACGGGCGCCCCGAGCTCGTCCGCGCCCTCTGCGTGGTCGGCGTGCCCGTGCGTCAGCACGACGCCCTCGATCGGGCCGCCCGCGGCCCGCCGCACGGCCTCGAGGTGGCGCTCGTCGAGCGGCCCCGGATCCACCACCCAGGCCCCCACCACGTACGTGTTCGTCCCGTCCAGCGTGAGCGCCGACGGGTTCGGCGCGCGCACGCGCAGCACGCCCGGCGGATCGCGGTCCGGATCCTCCACGCCGGGCTTTCTAGCGCAGTAAGCTCAACTCGGTTGGGCTCGCACACCAATACGGCGGGACTTCGCAACGAGAGGGGCACCTTCCTTGCAGCCCTCGTAGCGGTGTGCGCGGTCGCCGCGCTCGACTTCGCCATCCAGGCTGACGCCGTCCTGGTCGAGCTGCTGGTGGTGGGCCCGGTGATCGCAGCCGTCGGCGCGAGCCCGCGCGATACCGCCATCGTCGCGGTGATCGCGTTCCTCGCGGCGATCCCGATCGGCCTCGCCGGCGATGCGTTCGGCTCCACCGAGCACCTCATCGGCGTGGCGGCCGTGGCGATCGTCGGGGCGCTCTCCACAGGCGTGGCCCGGCTGCGCGCCGAGCGGGAGATGGATGCCGCGCGGCTCAGCGTGCAGTACGGGGTGGCGCGGGTGCTGGCGGAGGCCAAGTCGCTCGAGACGGTGGCGCCAGAGCTGCTCGGGGCGATCGGAGCCCCGATGGGATGGTCCACCGGCAACTTCTGGGAGTCGCACGACGGCGGTCCGCTGCGCCTGGTCGGGACGTGGACAGCGGCCGGGCTCGAGCTGCCCCAGTTCCACGAAGCCACCCGGCAACTCGACACGGAGAGCGAGCTCGCCCTGCCCGCACGCGTATGGAGGACCGGTCGGCAAAGCTGGATCACGGATTACTCCGCCGATCCGAGCTACCCGAGGGCCGAGGCGGCGGGCCGCGAGGGAGTGGGGGGCGGAACGGCCTTTCCCGTGCGCATCGGCGACGAATGCGTTGCGGTGATCGAGTTCTTCTCGCGCGAGGTGCGCGAGCCGGACGCTGAGCTGATCGCCCTCACCGACGCGATCGGCTCGCTGATCGGCGAGTTCATCGAGAGCCTCCGCATCGCCGACGCAGTCCGGGTGAGCGAGGCGCGCAAGAGCGCCGTTGTCGCGTCGTCGATCGACGGCGTCATCACCATCGACCATCAGGGGATGATCCTGGAATTCAACCCAGCGGCCGAGCAGATCTTCGGCCACCCGGTGGAGAAGGCGGTGGGCATCGGAGCTGGCGGAGCTGGTCATCCCGCCGTCCTTGCGCGAGCGCCACCGGGCAGCGCTGCGGCGCTGCGTCGCGACCGGGAAGTCCACCATGCTCGGCCAACGGTTCGAGATGACGGGCATGCGCTCCGACGGCAGCGAGTTCCCGGTCGAGCTTGCGATCAATGCGATCGCGGGGGCGGATCCGCCGATGTTCACCGGAACGATCCGCGACATCACGGACCGCCGCCGCGCGGAGAAGGAGCGCGAGGAGCTTCTGCGCCTGGAGCAGATGGCCCGCGTCGACGCCACCCAGGCTCGCGACCAGCTCGAGGCGATCCTGCGCGGAGTGGCGGACGCAGTCACCGCGCAGGCCCCGGACGGCCGGCTCCTGTTCGCGAATCAGGCGGCGGTGGAGCTGCTCGGCTACGAGTCGAGCGAGGCCCTGCTGTCCGCGCCGCGGACCGAGATCATGAGCCGCTTCGAGATGCTCGACGAGGGTGGCCGCCCCTTCCCGATGGACCAGCTGCCGGGTCGCCGCGCCCTGACCGAGGGCGAGGGCAGCGAGGTGGTGGTGCGCTTCCGGGTGCGCGCCACCGGCGAGGAGCGCTGGTCCGCGGTCAAGGCGACGCCGATCCTCGACCGCACAGGCAGCGTGGCGATGGCGATCAACGTCATCGAGGACATCACCGGCCACAAGCGCGCGGAGCTGGCCCAGCGCTTCCTCTCGGACAGCAGCGCGGTGCTCGGTTCCTCCCTGGACACCCCCGAGGTGCTGAGGCATGTGGCCTCCCTGGCGGTGCCTGAGGTAGCGGACTGGTGCGCCGTCGACGTGGTGGCCGACGGCCGGATCGACCGAGTGGCGCTCGCCCACCAGGACCCGGCCATGGTCGAGATGGCCGAGGAGCTTCGGCTCCGCTACCCGCCCGACCCCCGCGGGGATACCGGGGTGCCGGCGGTGCTCCGCAGCCGGCGGTCGGAGCTCTACCCGGAGATCCCGGAGGACCTGCTCCGCAAGGCCGTAGAGGACGACGAGCAGTACCGGCTGATCCAGGGGATCGGCATGCGCTCGGCGATGATCGTCCCGATGGTGGCGCGCGGCCGCAGCGTCGGGGCCCTGTCCTTCGTGAGCGGGCCCTCCGGGCGCCGCTTCGACCAGCAGGACCTCGAGCTCGCCGAAGAGCTCGCCCGGCGCTGCGCCACCGCGCTCGACAACGCGCGCCTGTTCTCGGAGCGCGCCTACATCGCCCGCACGCTTCAGCGAAGCCTGCTCCCGGCCGAGCTGCCCGAGATCCCGGGGATCGAGGCCGCCGCCCGCTTCCGCCCCACCGGGGAGGGCAACGAGGTCGGCGGCGACTTCTACGACCTGTTCGAGACCGGCGAACGCGGCTGGACGGTGGTGATGGGCGACGTGTGCGGCAAGGGGCCGGACGCCGCGGCGGTGACCGCGCTGGCCCGTTACACGCTGCGGGCGGCCGCGATGCGCGAGCGGCTGCCGAGCCGCAGCCTGCGGCTCCTGAACGAGGCGCTGTTGCGCCAGCGCGACGACCGGCGCTTCTGCACCGTCGCGTACGCGTACCTCGAGGCACACGACGGCGGGGTGCGGGCGGGGGTGGCCAGCGGCGGACATCCGCTGCCGATGCTGCTGCGCTCCGACGGATCCGTCGAGGACGTGGGCGAGCCCGGCACGCTGCTCGGCGTGCTGCCGGACCCGAACTTCGAGGACCGCTCCGTGGCGCTGTGGCCCGGTGACGCGCTGGTCTTCTACACCGACGGCGTGATCGAGGGCCGCGGGGCCGACGTGCTGATGGACGAGGACGGCCTCCGGCGGCTGCTCGCCGAGTGCGCGGGCGCCGGTGCCGACGCGATCGCCGCGCGGGTCGAGGACGCCGCGTTCGACGCCCAGGCGGGCGAGCCGCGCGACGACATCGCCGTGCTCGTACTCCGTGTGGAGGGCTGAAAGAAACCCGTTTACATGTTGCGCCCGTCGCGCCAACGGGTACATGCGATGAAGGTTGGTGAAGACAGGAGAACGCGTGGACGAGGGCCTCAGGCTGCGTCTCGAGAGGGAGCCGAATGCGGCAGCAAAGGCGCGTCGTAGCCTCGCGAGCCTGCGCGGCGAACTGGACGCCCCCCTGATGGAAACCCTGCGCCTCCTCGTCACCGAGCTCGTGACCAACAGCGTCAGGCACGCCCACGCCGACACGGTCCTGCTCAGGGTGCTGGTCGGCAAGCGCGCGATCCGGACCGAGGTGACCGACGCCGGGCCCGGGTTCGACCCGGAGCGGACGGGATCGCCCTCCAGCGACCACACCGGCTGGGGGCTGTTCCTCGTCCAGCGCCTCGCCCAGCGCTGGGGCGTGAACCGGGACGGCGACGGCACCAAGGTCTGGTTCGAGCTGCGCCGGACCTAGTGACCTGAGTCGTCAGTTCGCGCGCACCTTCCCGGCGTCTGGACGCGCCTGGCGCCACCCACGGGAATCGCCGATGCTTCGGCATCGACTCATCCCGTGTGCGTCGCCAGCCACGCCCAGCCGCTCGGGAAGCTGACGCCGAACTTCCGCCTCAGGTCACTAGACCGGCGCCGGGCTCAGAGCCTCAGCTGCTCCTCGCCGGCAGGCGCCTGCCCGAGCAAGGCGCGGAAGCGCTGCGCGGCCGTGGGCGCGTCGTCGCCGCGGTTGTTGTTGAAGGCCACGTGCACCTCGGCCGCCTGCTCGGCCAGCGCCTGGGCGCGGCCGGCGACCTCCTCCAGCTCTTCGTCCGAGTAGCGCCATGCGAAGCGCTCGGCGACCGACTTCCCGCGCAGGTAGCCCTCGGCGTTGCGCCCGTGCAGGCGCAGGTAGGCGAGGTCGTCGCGCGTGACCGCGTCGAGGTCGGACGGCATGATCGGGATCTCGTCGCCGGGCGGGGCGTCCACGCACACGAAGGCCGCCCCGCGCTCGGAGAACCAGCCGAGCGTCCGCTCCAGTCGCTTCGCCCGCACCCAGCCGCGGTGACGGAGCTCCACGGCCACCCTGTGGGGCGCGAGCGCCTCCAAGACGCGGTCGAGCTCCTCGAGCTCGTGCCTGCCGGGACCGAAGGCCGGCGTGAGCTGGAGGAGATAGGCGCCGAGCTTGCCGGCCTCGGCCAGCGGGGCGGTCTCCTCCACCAGCCTCTTCGCCAGCCCGGTCTCGAGCTCCGGGGTGAGGCGCACCCGCCCGCGCTCGGTCGTCTCGACCCCGTCGCGCAGGTCCGGCGGCAGCGAGTCGACCGGAGCCGCGTGGCGGGACAGCAGCCGGTGCACCTTCACGTCGAAGACGAAGCGGTCGGGGGTGTCCTCCACCCATTTGTGGACGGTGGTGCGGTCCGGGACCGCGTAGAAGCTCGAGTTGAGCTCGACTCCCTCGAAGCGCTCGGCGTACCAGGGCAGCCGCTCGCGGGCGGCCATTCGCGGCGGATACCACTCCTTCACGAAGCCGGGATCGGCCCAGCTGGACGTGCCGACCATAATGCGTCCTGACATGGAAGGACCGTACAGCCCCGAGGTTGCCTGGAAGCTCGAGCGCATCTCGTCCCGCGCCTATCAGCATCCGGCGGACCGGGCCGCCACAGCGGCGCTCCAAAAGGTGCCCTATCTCGACCAGGTGGTGCGCAAGCTGATCGAGCTCGGCTACGAGCGCGCCCTGCGCGCGGCGTCGCTCGGGGCGGCCGTCCGCCTGGGCCAGGAGCAACTGCCGCGGATCTGGGTGCTGCACCGCCAGGTGTTCAACACGCTCGACATGGAGAAGGTGCCGGGCCTCTACATGACCCAGTTCCCGTACGCAAACGCGTACGCCATCGGCACGCAGAAGCCGATCGTGGTGCTCAACTCGGAGCTGGTCCGCATCCTCGACGAGGATGGCCGGCGCGTGGTGCTGGCGCACGAGGCGGCCCACATCCAGTCCGACCACCAGCTCTACCGCACCGCGCTCATGATCCTGCTGATGATCGGCGATGCGGTGCGGCTGCCGATCTTCGCCGGCCTCCCGCTGCTCGCCATCCAACTCGCCCTCCTCGAGTGGTCGCGCGCCGCCGAGCTCTCCTGCGACCGCGCCGCCGCGCTCGTCACGCGGGACCCGCAGGCCGTCTGCCGGGCGCTCATGGTGATCGCCGCGGGTGAGTCCGCCGAGGACCTGAACCTGGACGCCTTCATCGCACAGGGCATGGAGTACTCGGACCGCGGTACGGGACTCGACCGGCTGACAAGGCTCCTACAGCAGCTTCGGATCACACACCCGATGCCCGTCCGCCGGGTGCGGATACTGCTCGACTGGGTGCAGGAGGGCGAGTACGACCGCATGGTCCGCGGCGACTACCTCCGCCGCGGCGAGGAGCCGTCGGCGCGCGAGGAGGCGGACGCGGCGGGGACCTTCTACGCGGACCGGATCGGCTCGGCGATCCAGTCCGCCGGCTCGTCGGTGGGCGAGGTCGGACAGCAGCTCGGGGACTGGCTCAAGCGCGTGCGGTCGACGGACGGCGGCGAGAACGACAGCAAGGACGGTTAGGCCGGCCTTCCAGGCGACTCACGCGCGCCCATGTCGGAGCAGAACATAGAGCTGGTCAGGTCCGCCTTCCACGCGTGGAACAGGCGAGACCTTGACGCATTTGCCGCCCATGCGGCCGAGGACGTGGCCTGGGTCGAGGTGTCGGGGCGGCCCGAGGGCCCGGACACCGAGCGGCTCGGGCGAGATCGGATGCGGCAGGCCCTCGGATCCCTGTTCGAGGTCTGGGACAGCTACCAGCTCGAGGTGGAGCGGATCCAGGACGTCGGGGGTCGCGTCGTGGCCGTGGTGCGGGAGGTTGGCCGCGGACGGGCGAGCGGCGTGGAGGTCGACGGCCTGTGGGGCTACCTGATCACGGTCGAGGACGGGCAGATCGTCCGGATCGAGGCGTACCGGGACGCCGGCTTGGCGCTGCAGGAGGCGGGGCTCGCCGACTAGGGCCGAGCCTCATCGCCGTCCCGATGACTACCCTTCTCGGGCCGTGGTCAGCACCAACCAGTTCAAGAACGGCACCCACATCGACGTCGAGGGCACGGTCTTCCGGATCGTCGAGTTCCAGCACGTCAAGCCGGGCAAGGGGGGTGCCTTCGTTCGCACCAAGCTCAAGCGCGTCGAGGACGGCGCCGTGATCGACCGCACGTTCAGGGCCGGCGAGAAGTTCCGGCCGGTCCGGACCGAGACGCGGCGGATGCAGTTCCTCTACACGGACGGCACCGACGCCCACTTCATGGACACCCAGACCTACGATCAGCTTGCCCTGCCGCAGGACCAGGTGTCCGAGTCGCTCAAGTGGATCATGCCGAACGAGGAGATCGAGCTGCTGTACGTGGACGAGTCACCGCGCGACGTGCAGGTGCCGACCGCCGTCGAGATGACCGTGACCGAGACCCCGCCCGGGCTGAAGGGCGACACCGCGTCTGGGGGCGGCGACAAGCCGGCCACGCTCGAGTCGGGCGTGGTGGTCCGTGTCCCGCTGTTCGTGAACGAGGGCGACCGCGTGCGGGTGGACACCCGCTCGGGCGAGTACGTCTCGCGCGCGTAACGTTCACGAGGTGCGACGCAGCGAGCAGCGCCGGGCGGCAGTGATAGCCCTCTACCAGGCGGACGTGACGAGCCGGCCGGCCGCCGAGCTGGTCGATCGCCGCGCGACGCCGTTCACGCGGGAGCTCGTCGAGGGCGCCACGGAGCACCGCCCCGAGCTCGACGAGCTGATCGAGCGCCACGCGACCGGCTGGTCGCTCGATCGCATCGCCCCGCTCGAGCGCAACATCCTGCGAGTGGCCCTGCACGAGCTGCTGTACCGGCCCGACGTGCCGGACGAGGTGGCGATCGACGAGGCCGTCGAGGCGGCCAAGGAGCTCTGCTCGGTGGACGCCCCCGGCTTCGTCAACGGGATCCTGGGAACGGTTCAGCGTGAGGAGGTCGCACGGTGACGAGCGATACACCCACGATCGAGGAGCTGGCCGGCGAGCTGGAGGCCGTGGCCGACAAGCTGCGGGCCGAGGCGATCGACGCCGACGAGGCGGCCGGCCTGGTCGAGCGCTGCGCCGACCTGGCGCAGCGGATCGGCGCCGAGATCGACGCCCGCGGCCGCTCGGCGGGGGAGGCAGAGGGCCAGGAGCGCCTCCTGTGAGCTCCTTTGACCAGCACGGAGGCGGCGGCCTACCCGGTCGAGCTCCAGCGCCAGGTGGACGCCTATCTCGAGGGCCTTCGCTTCGCCGGTGAGCCCGCCACGGCGCGGCTCGAGGAGGCGATGCGCTACTCGCTCCTTGCCGGCGGCAAGCGGATCCGTCCGGTGCTCGCGCTCGCCACCGCGGAGGCGCTCGGGCGCCCGCGGGCCGACGTCCTGCCGCTGGCGGCGGCGATCGAGATGATCCACACCTACTCGCTGATCCACGACGACCTGCCGGCGATGGACGACGACGACCTGCGCCGCGGGAAGCCGACCTGTCACGTCGCGTTCGGGGAGGACGTGGCGATCCTGGCGGGCGACGGCCTGTTCGCCGAGGCGCTCCGCCTGGCGCTGTCGGAGCAGGACGGTGAGCCCGCGCGCGTGCGCGCCGCCGTCTGCGAGGTCGTCGACGCCGCCGGCGTGCGCGGAATGGTGGGCGGCCAGTACCTCGACGTGGCGGGAGACGGAGAGGTCGAGCTGCGTCACCTGCACGAGCTCAAGACGGGCGCGCTGATCGCCGCGTCGGTCGGTTCGATCCTGGCGCTCGAAGGTGTGAACGGACCTGCCACAATCCCGTTCCGGCGCTTCGCGGCCGAGCTCGGAGTGGTCTTCCAGATCGTCGACGACATCCTCGACGTGACGGGGGACGAGGCCGAGACCGGGAAGCCGCGCGGCTCCGATGAACGCCATGGCAAGGCAACCTACGTGAGCGTCCACGGGCTCGAACGGGCGAGGGAGCTCGCCAAGGAGTCACACGCCAGGGCCCGGGAAGCATTGTCGGAGGCGGACGGCGAGACGCTCCGGCTCGGACAGATCGCCGACTACATCCTCACCCGCACGGCATGACCAACCACCTCCACCTGATCGACGGCCCCGCGGACCTCGACGGCCTCGACGACGGCGAGCTCCAGGAGGTCGCGCAGGAGGTCCGGGAGCTGATCATCGAGACGATCGGCGAGATCGGCGGCCACTTCGGCGCCAACCTGGGCGCCTGCGAGATCGCCGTGGCGCTCCACTCGCTGCTCGACTCGCCGACCGACAAGATCCTCTGGGACGTCGGCCACCAGGCCTACCCGCACAAGGTGCTGACCGGGCGCCGCGACCAGCTCCAGACGATCCGCAAGTACGGCGGGCTGGCGCCGTTCTGCGCGATGCACGAGTCGGAGCACGACATCATGGGCGCCGGCCACGCATCCACCTCGGTCTCGTACGCGGTCGGGCTCAAGGAGGCCATGCGCCGCGGCGCCGCCCCGGACGGCAAGGTCGTGGCCGTGATCGGCGACGGCGCGCTCACCGGCGGCGTGTCGTTCGAGGCGCTCCTGAACGCCGGCGGCATGGACCTGCCGATCGTGATCGTGGTGAACGACAACGGGATGTCGATCGCCCCGAACGTGGGCGCCCTGTCGCGCTACTTCAACCGCATGCGGCTCAACCCGAAGCTGTACCACGCGCGCGAGGAGGCCGAGGAGAAGCTCACCAAGCTGCCCGCCGGCATCGGCAAGCGGGTGGAGCGGCTGGGGCCGATCCTGAAGGAGTCGCTCAAGGCCTACTGGGCGCCGGGGCTCTTCTTCGAGGAGCTCGACCTGGCCTACGTGGGCGTGATCGACGGGCACGACGTGAAGGCGCTGCGGCAGGCGATCGGCGAGGCGCTCGAGGCCGACCGCCCGGTGGTGGTGCACTGCAAGACCGTGAAGGGCAAGGGCTTCGCGCCCGCCGAGGAGGGTGGGCTCGAGGGCATGGAGAAGTGGCACGCGGCCAAGCCCGGGTCGATCATGCACGGGGCGCCCGCGCCGAAGAAGAAGAAGACGAGCGGGGCCGTCCCCGCAAAGCCGCCGCAGTACACCCAGGTGTTCGGCGAGTCGCTCGTGCGCGAGGCGCAACGGGATGAGCGGGTGGTCGGCATCACCGCGGCGATGAACTCGGGCACCGGCCTCAACCTGCTCCAGGACGAGGTGCCCGAGCGCTACTACGACGTGGGCATCGCGGAGCAGCACGCGGTGCTGTTCGCCGCCGGCCTGGCGCTTGGGGGCGCCAAGCCGGTCGCCGCGATCTACTCCACCTTCCTGCAGCGCGGCTACGACCAGATCGTCCACGACGTCTGCCTGCAGCAGCTCAACGTGGTGTTCGCGATGGACCGCGCGGGCCTCGTCGGGGACGACGGCCCCACGCACCACGGCGCCTTCGACATCTCCTACCTGCGCTGCCTGCCGCACATGGTGCTGATGGCGCCGCGCGACGAGGCCATGCTCGTGCACATGCTGCACACCGCGCTGAAGTGGGACGAGGGCCCGGTCGCGCTGCGCTACCCGCGCGGCGAGGCGGAGGGGGTGCCGCTGCCGCGCCGGCCCGAGGCGCTCGAGGTCGGTCGCGGCGAGGTCCTTCGCGAGGGCGATCGCGTGGCGTTCCTCGGGTACGGCTACGGCGTGCCGCTCGCGCTGGGGGCCGCTGAGCTGCTGGCCGACCAGCACGGGGTGGAGCCGACCGTGGCCGACGCCCGCTTCGCCAAGCCGCTCGACGCAGACCTGATCGAGCGGCTCGCCGCCGAGCACGACGTGCTGGTGACGGTGGAGGAGAACGTCCTGGCCGGCGGCTTCGGGTCGGCGGTGCTCGAGGAGATGGCCGAGCGCGACCTGCTCGGCGACGCCCGGGTGCTGCGCGTGGGCCTGCCGGACCGCTACGTGACCCACGGCAAGCCGGCGCTGCTCCGCGAGGAGGTCGGCCTGACCGCCGACGCGCTGGCCGACCGGGTGGCGCAGGCGGTGCTCGAGCCGAGCGGCGCGCTGGCGTAGCTACCAGCGCGTGAGCGCCTGGTCCTCCTCGAGGCGCAGCGCCATCGCCGCGATCAGGCGGATCACGGCCTCCACGTCGGCGAGCTCCACCAGCTCGACCGGCGAGTGCATGTAGCGCAGCGGTATCGAGACGATCGCGGTGGGGATTCCCTCGCGGCTCATGTGGACCACGTCCGCGTCCGTGTGCGTGGCCCCGCCGGCCACCTCCGTCGTGCAGTCGATGCCCTCGGCTGCCGCGGCGGCGTCGAGCAGGTCGTTCAGGGGACGGCTCACGATCGCGCCGCGGGTGATGACCGGCCCGTCGCCGAGGCCGTGCTTGCCGAGCTCGCCCGGATCCACGCCGGGAGCGTCGGTGGCGTGCGTCACGTCCACCACCACCGCGAGGTCGGGGCGCAGGCCGTAGGCCATCGCGCGGGCGCCGTGCGCCCCGATCTCCTCCTGCACGGCCGCCACGCCCGCCACCGGCCCGGCGGCGCCACCGGCCTCGTGCACCCGGCGGGCGACCTCGAGCGCCACGTACACGCCCAGCCGGTTGTCGAGCGAGCGCGAGGCCAGGCGTCCGTTCGGCAGCTCGACCGGCTCCGCGGCGATCACCACCTGGTCGCCCTCCCGGACGCGCTCACGCGCCTCGTCGCCGTCGCGGGCGCCGACGTCCACGTGCAGCTGCTTCAGCTCGACCGCCTTCTTGCGCTCGTCGCCCTCGAGCAGGTGGATCGGCTTGCGCCCCACCACCCCCGGCACGGGCCCGTCTCGGGTCAGCACCTGCACCCGCTGCCCGACCAGCACCTGGGGGTCCCAGCCGCCCGAGCGGACCACGTGCAGAAAGCCCTTGTCGCTCACGTGGCTCACGAGCAGCGCGATCTCGTCGATGTGTCCCACCACGGCGAGGAGCGGCCGCTCGCCGCGGCCCGGCACCCGGGCCACGGACGTGCCCATCGCATCCGCTGTGACGTCCGCGCCGAAGCCCTCCGCGGCCTCGCGCCACACCCGCGCCGGCGCGGCCTCGTGGCCCGGGGCGCCGGCGGCGGTCAACAGGTCGCGCAGCGCGCCGGGGACGCTCATGGCCGCCGGGCCTCGACGGTCGGCTCGATCGCGATCTCGCTCCTGAGCGTGTTGGCGATGAAGCAGTGCTCGTGGGCGGTGTGGATCAGCTTGTGGACCCGCTCCTCGCTCGCCTCGCCGGCGATCGCGATGCGCGGGCGCAGGGTGATCTCGGTGATGTGGATGGGCTCGCTGTCCTCCGGCATCACGGCGGTGGCGTCATCGTGGTACTCGACCACGTCGATGCGTGCCTTTGCCGCCAGGTGGAGGAACATCAGCATCTGGCACGAGGAGGCGGCCATCACGACGAGCTGCTCGGGGTTGAGGACGGCGGGGTCGCCCTTCGACTCGCCGGTGGTCAGCCCGATCTCCTGCTCCGCGGGCGGCGCCGTGACCGAATGGCCACGGTCGTAGCTCTCCCAGCCGAGCCCGGTGGAGCCGGTCCAGCGAAGGCGCGTCTCGTAGCGGTGGGTGGGCATCGGGTCAGCCAGTCTCGCAGGTGCCCCGAACACGAAAACGACCCCCATCGCTGGGGGCCGTTTTCTGAGGGAGGAGTGATGCGTATGTGATTGTGTGAGAGGAAGTTTTCTAGGCCGGGCGCGCGCTATAGCGCGTGATCGAGGTGACGATCAGCGCGCGCGGCGCCGGCGATCCCGAAGACGAGGGCCGCCTCGGTCTCGCTCGCCGCCCCGAACACGAGGGCCGTGAGGAGGAGGCCCACCGCGATCCCGCGGTCGTACACCGCCTGGGCGGACACGGGCAGGGTGCCGCGTCCACTCGAATCGGTGCCCGCCACCGCGAGCGCGACCATGATCCCGCCGATCCCGACGGCGGTCACCAGCGGCGCAGCGTCGAATCCGAGCGCGAACGGCGCCGCGATCAGCCCCGCCCCCGCAACCATGAGCAGGCCGGATCGCAGAGCGAGCGGAATGAGCCTCATGAAGGTCATCGCTGCTTCGAGGCTACGCGGCGGGTGGAGACGATGTGTGATGTAGGTCACACAGCCGCCGCGGGTACTCTCCGCACACCTTGAAGCGGCGGCTCGACACGCTGCTGGCCGAGCGGGGGCTCTACGAGACCCGTTCTCGGGCAGCGGCGGCGGTGATGGCGGGAGACGTGCACGTGGGGGACCGGCCCGCCCGCAAGCCGGGTGAGATGGTGACCGACGACGCCGAGGTCCGAGTTGCCGAGCGGCCGGCGTTCGTCTCGCGCGGCGGCGTCAAGCTGGCAAACGCGCTGGGCTCGTTCGGCCTGGACGTGAGCGGGCGCATGGCGCTCGACGTGGGCGCCTCCACGGGCGGCTTCACGGACTGCCTGCTGCAGCGGGGCGCCGCGTCGGTCGTCGCGCTCGACGTGGCCTACGGCGAGCTCCACTGGACGCTCCGTCAGGACCCGCGCGTGGTGGTGGTGGAGCGCCGCAACGCCCGCTCGCTCTCGCCGGAGGAGCTGCCCTACCGGCCCGACCTGATCGTGGCTGACGTCTCGTTCATCTCGCTGGCGAAGGTCCTGCCTGCCGTGCTGGGCTGCGCCGGCGAGCGCTTCGACTGCCTGGCGCTCGTGAAGCCGCAGTTCGAGGTGGGGCGCGAGCGGGTGGGGAAGGGCGGCGTGGTGCGCTCAGCGGACGACCGCCGCGCGGCGCTCGTGGCGGTGGCGGAGGCGGTGCAGGCTGAGACGGGGGCTTCGGTGATGGGCTTCGCCTCCTCGGGCCTGCCCGGGCCGGCGGGCAACCGGGAGAGCTTCGTCTGGCTGGCCGATGCCGGCCGGTCCGGGGAAGCGGGCGATCTGGAGGCGGCCGCGCGGGTGGCGGAGCCGTGAAGCCCGGCTCGATCACGATCTTCAGTCACGCGCGGCCCGGAGACACGGGCCCGGCGCTGCGCCGCATCGTCGAGCTCGCCCGCGAGGCGGGCGTGGAGGTCCGCCTCCCCGCGGCCGAGATCGAGAAGCACGGGCTGGTGCCGGGAGCGGTCGAGGCGCCGGCGGGCGACGCCGCTGATCGACACAGGCCTGGCCGTGGTGCTGGGGGGCGACGGCACGATCCTCACGCACCTGCGGAAGTTCGCCGGCACCGAGGTGCCGGTGTTCGCCATCAACTACGGCGCGATCGGCTTCCTCGCCACCGTCGAGCCCTGGGAGCTCGACGACGGCGTGCAGCGCGCGCTGAAGGGCGAGTTCGACGTCATGGAGCTGCCCGGCCTGCTGGCCGAGCTGAACGGCGGCGAGCGGCTCGCGGTCAACGACGTCTCGTTCCACCGCCGCCACAACGGGCGCGTCGCGGAGCTGGCCTACTTCGTGGAGGGGGAGGAGCTCGGCGAGGTGCGCTGCGACGGGCTCGTGGTTTCCACGCCGGCCGGCTCGACGGGCTACAACCTGGCCAACGGCGGGCCCGTCCTGGCCTGGGGGGTGGAGGGCTACATCGTCTCGTTCATCGCCCCCCACACGCTTACCGCGCGATCGCTGGTGGTGGCTCCCGGCAACCGGCTGGAGGTGACCAACCGCTCCCGCTCCGACGAGGTCGACGTGATCACCGACGGCCGCGCGGTGGGCGCGCTCGCGCCCGAGGGGTCGATCTCGATGCGCTTCGCGCACCGCCAGGCGCTGCTGGCACAGGCGCCGGGAGCGACCTTCTACCACCGGCTGCGCGACAAGTTCGGGCGCCTGTCCTACTAGTACACGCGCGTACTAGAGCGTTACTGCCGGGCGGCTCCGTCGGGGCGCGCTGGTACACCTGGGCGGTGCTCCTCGAGCTGCGCATCGAGAACCTGCTGCTGATCGAGCGGGCCGAGCTGCGGCCCGGCCCCGGGCTGACGGCGATCACGGGGGAGACCGGCGCGGGCAAGACGGTGCTCGCGCACGCCCTGGACCTGCTGCTGGGCGGGAAGCCGCGGCCGGGAATCGTGCGCCCTGGCGCCCGCGACGCCTACGTGGAGGGCGTGTTCGAGCTGCCGTCCGGCCTGCTCGAGGAGCCGGAGCTGGCCGAGCTGCGCGACCGGATCGGCGACGACGACGGATGTGGTGATGAAATCGTCCTCGCGCGCCGGGTGGGGGCCGGCGGGCGCACGCGGGCCTTCGTCCAGGGCCGCTCCGCCACCGCGGCCGACCTTCAGGTGCTCGGCGGCCGGCTCCTCGCCTTCTTCGGACAGCACGAGCATCGCCGGCTCACGCTCGCCTCGGCGCAGCTCGACCTGCTCGACGGCTTCTGCGGCCGCGGCCATCTGGCCGTCCGCGCCGATCTCGGCCGCGCGCATGCGCAGGCGCGTGAGCTGGAGCGCCGCCTCGCGAGCCTTCGCGAGCGCGCCGGCACACGGGACCGCGAGCTCGACCTGCTCGCCTTCGAGATCGAGGAGATCGACGCCCTGGAGCCGACCGAGCAGGAGAAGGAGTCGCTGCTCGGGGAGCGCGAGCGGCTGCGCCGGATGGACGGCCTGCTCGCGGCCGCCGGCGGCGGGGCCGAGGCGATCGCTCCCGCAACGGGAGAGGGAGGGGTGGGAGATTCCCTCGGCGAGGCCGAGCGGCTCGCCGCGTCGGTTCAGGGCGTCGATCCGTCCCTCGACGAGCTGGCCGGCCGGCTCGCGGCCCTCCGCATCGAGGCCGAGGACGCTGGGCGGGGAGCTTCGTCGTTACGCGGACTCACTCGAGCCGGAGCCGGGCCGGCTGCAGGAGGTCGAGGAGCGGCTCGAGGCGTACGAGCGGCTCGAGCGCAAGCACGGTGGCAGCGTCGCCGCCGTCGTGGCCCACGCGGAACGGTGCCGGGCGCAGCGCGACGAGCTCGAGCAGGCCGAGGTGGCCACCGAGCGGGCCGAGGCAGACCTCGGCGACGCCCTGCAGCGCCGCGACGACCTCGCCGGCCGCCTGACCAAGGCCCGGGCCAAGGCCGCGCCGAAGCTCGCCGAGCGGGTCCGCGAGGAGCTCGCCGTCCTGGCGATGGAGGGCGCCTCGTTCGAGGTGCGCCTGGATCCGCGCGACGAGATCGGCCCCGTCGGGGCGGAGCGGGTGGAGCTCATGCTCGCGCCCAACCCCGGCGTGCCCGCCGCGCCGATCCGCGAGGCCGCCTCGGGAGGCGAGCTGTCACGCGTGATGCTGGCGCTCATGACCGTGGCCGGGGTGGGGGAGTCGCGCAGCCTCGTGTTCGACGAGGTCGACGCCGGCGTCGGCGGCCAGACCGCCCGGGCCGTCGCCGAGCGGCTGAGGGCGCTCGGGGAGACCCGCCAGGTGCTCTGCATCACCCACCTGCCGCAGATCGCGGCGCTCGCCACGAGCCACTTCCGGATCGAGAAGTCGGCCGCCGACGACACCGCCCTCACCACCGTGGAGGAGATCGCGGGCGACGGCGTGGTCGAGGAGCTGGTGCGCATGCTGGGCGCCGAGCGCTCGGATCGCGCGGCGCGCAGGCACGCCGAGGAGCTGCTGGCGGCGGCATGAGCCGCTTCCGCCTCGCGCACGGCTAGACTGAACTTCCCAGAGTCGCCTGTGCCTCAAAGCCGCCCGGAAACCCGATTCGTATTCATCACCGGCGGCGTCGTCTCCGCACTCGGGAAGGGCATCGCGGCCGCCTCGCTGGGCCGGCTCCTGGTCGCCCGCGGCCTGTCGGTGACGATCCAGAAGTTCGACCCGTACATCAACGTGGACCCGGGCACGATGAGCCCGTTCCAGCACGGCGAGGTGTTCGTCACCGAGGACGGCGCGGAGACCGACCTCGACCTGGGCCACTACGAGCGCTTCACGGACGTCAACACGAGCCGCGCCTCGAACGCCACCGCCGGCGCCATCTACAACTCGGTGATCCGGCGCGAACGCCGCGGCGACTACCTGGGCGGCACCGTCCAGGTGATCCCGCACATCACCGACGAGATCAAGAACCGCATCCGGCTGGTGGCCGAGTCGGCCGACGTCGACATGGTCATCACCGAGATCGGCGGCACGGTCGGGGACATCGAGTCGCTGCCGTTCCTCGAGGCCCTGCGCCAGTTCCACTCCGACCTGGGGCGCGACCGCTGCATGTTCGTCCACCTGACCCTGGTTCCCTTCCTGGGCCACGCGGGCGAGCTGAAGACGAAGCCCACCCAGCACTCGGTGCAGGAGCTGCGCCGCATCGGCATCCAGCCCCACATGGTCATGTGCCGCTCGGAGGAGCCGCTCGGCAAGGACATCCGCGAGAAGATCGCCCTGTTCGCGAACCTGCCGGTCGAGTCGGTGGTGTCCGCGCGCGACGTGGACTCGATCTACAAGGTCCCGCTCGAGTTCGAGCAGGAGGGCGTGGCCGACCGCGTGCTCGACCACTTCCGGATGGGCACATCGCCGCCCGACCTGTCGGAATGGGAGGGCCTGGTGGACCGGATCGGGTCTGCCGCCGCGCCGGTGCGCATCGCCCTGGTCGGCAAGTACAACCAGCTCGCCGACGCGTACCTGTCGGTGATCGAGGCGCTCAACCACGCCGGCACCCACCACGGAGGGCGCGTCGAGGTGCACTGGGTCGACTCCGAGCGCCTCACCGAAGGCGAGGTCGAGGCCGAGCTCGCCACCTGCCACGGCATCCTGGTCCCCGGCGGCTTCGGCGTGCGCGGCATCGAGGGCAAGATCCGGGCCGCCCGTTTCGCGCGCGAGCAGCGCGTGCCCTACCTCGGGATCTGCCTCGGCATGCAGATCGCGGTCTCCGAGTTCGCCCGGCACGTGGCGGGCATGGACGGGGCGAACTCGACCGAGTTCGATCCCGAGACCCCGTACCCGGTGATCGACCTCCTGCCGGAGCAGAAGGAGGTGCGCGACATGGGCGGGACCATGCGGCTGGGCGCCGACCCGGTCAAGCTCCACGAGGGAACCCGGGCGCGCGAGATCTACGGCGAGGCGGTCATCTACGAGCGCCACCGGCACCGCTACGAGGTCAACAACTTCCTGCGCAAGCGGCTGGAGCACTCCGGCCTGGTCTTCTCCGGCACGTCGCCGGACGACCGGCTGGTGGAGGTGATCGAGCTGCCGGACCACCCGTTCTTCGTGGCGTCGCAGTACCACCCGGAGTTCAAGTCGCGCCCGCTCCGCCCGCAGCCGCTCTTCCGCGAGTTCGTGGGAGCCGCCCTGGATCGCGCCGGGGAGCGCGCGCCCGAGGTGGAGCCGCAGGTCTCTATTCGCTCCAGCTGAGCTCGAGGGCTCCGCCCAGGAACGCCGCCAGCCGCTCGGCCTCCACCTCGACCTGCCTGCGGGCCCACTTCGGCAGCTTGCCGAACGGCTCGACCGCCACCGTGAGGCGCCTGCCCTTGCGCTCGTGCTTCCACACGCCGTCCATCCGGCCGTTCACGAGCAGCACGGGCGAGATCCAGCCCTGGTTGCGGTAGACGCGCTTCTTCTCGGCCGGGTCGAGCAGCGCGGCGGCGTCCCGGGCCGCGCCGATCACCCACATGTCGAAGCCGGGCAGGAGGCGCACCAGCCGGGCCGGCGGCTGCTCGGCGGCGGCCTCGTCGGCGTGCTCGCGCAGCATCCAGCCCGCGGTGCCCTCCACGTCCACCTCCGCGACGTCCTCGCCCAGCGCTTTCAGCATGCGCCCGCCCTGCGCCGGCTGGACGCCCCACCAGCGCGCGAGGTCCTCGCGGGCGGCGGGGCCGAAGGCGCCCAGGTGACGGCGCGTGACTTCGCGCAGCGCCTTTTCCGCATCGATCTCGCCCAACCTCCTTCCCAGCCAGCCGTCCGGTCGCGTAAAGCGCACACGCTGGCCGTCGCTCGGGCCGAAACAGAGGCGGCCACGGAAGGAGGCCGGCTTGAGGTAGGGGCCCCAGCTCCCTTGCACTTTTTCCGCCAGCTCCGGCGATCCCGCGATCCGGGCGACCTCGGCGCCCAGCTCCTCGCGCGTGCGCAGCTCGCCGTCCAGGGCCTCGCCGATGGCGTCCACCAGCTCCTCGAGCTGCTCCCGGCTGAGCTCGAAGTTCCGCAGATAGCCCGGCTTCAGGTAGTGGTCGTAGGTGCCGAATGCGCCCAGCCACGTGTCGAGCTCGGCGGCGGGGAGGAGGTGGAGCGTTCCCCGCATGGCCCACAGCTTCACGAGCGAGCGCTCGTCCCAGAGGGCGTTCGCGACGGCTTCGCGCTCGAGGCCGTCCACGCGGGCATGGAGGGTGAGCTCGGCGGAGGACATCACCTGGGCGTGAAGGCCGCCGATGTCGGCGGCGACGTCGAGCATCTCCTCGCGCGGCGCCCTCTCCACGAGGTGGTGGCGGCGCATGCGCCAGGCGAGCGCCTGCGGCCAGGTGAGCTCGATTGCCATTGAACAGAAGCTAGTGAGGAGGGGTTCGGTCGCGAGTGTCGCGCCTGGTGGCCCATATAGGGCCACAATCCGCGACACTCCCTCCCTTTATTGCTCGTAGTTCGCAGCTGCCGCGCGCGCGCGATACCGTTCCGCCCCGTGAGACCCGCCTCCCCGCAGGAGCGCGAGCGCCTGCTGGACGACTTCGTCCGCCTCTGCGAGATCGAGAGCCCCTCGCGGCGCGAGCGGGCCGTGGCGGACGCGATGCGCGCGGAGCTCGAGGCGCTCGGGCTCGAGGTCGAGGAGGACGACAGCGGCCCGGACACCGGATCGGAGGCCGGCAACCTGCTGGCCCGGATCCCGGGGCCGGAGGACGCGCGGACGGTCCTGCTCTGCGCCCACCTCGACACCGTTCCGCTCGCCGGCCCGGTCGAGGTCACGAGCGAGAACGGGGTGCTCAGCAACCGGTACGAGGCCATCCTGGGCGCCGACAACAAGGCGGCCGTGGCCACGATCCTCGGGGCCGCGCGGCGCCTCGCTGCCGAGGGCTCGCCGGTGGGCGTGGAGCTCCTCTTCACCACCTGCGAGGAGCTCGCCCTGGCGGGCGCCAAGGCCTTCGACCGCGGGCGGCTGCGCGCCGAGCTCGGCTACGTGTTCGACCACGCGTCGCCGGTGGGCGAGCTCGTGACCGCCTCGCCCACCTACTACCGGCTCGACGCGGACTTCCGCGGCCAGGCCGCGCACGCCGGCATCCGCCCCGAGAACGGCCGCAACGCGATCGCCGCGGCCGCGCACGCGCTCGCCGCGATGCGGATCGGCCGCCTCGACGCCGCGACCACCGCCAACATCGGCCAGATCGAAGGCGGCAGCGCCGCCAACGTCGTGGCGGAGCGCTGCCAGGTCGTGCTGGAGGCCCGGAGCCTCGACGACACGCGTGCCGGCGAGGTGGTCAGCTCGATGGTCGACGCGGTGACCGAGGCTGCCAGCGAGGCCGACTGCGACGTGGAGACCGCGGTGGAGCGCCACTTCCAGAGCTACCGGTTCGCGCGTACCACGCCGGTGGTGGAGGTGGCGGCCGAGGCGCTGCGGTCGCGCGGGATCGAGCCGGTCTACATCACCACGGGCGGCGGCAGCGACGCCAACGCCCTGATCGCCGCCGGGCTGCCCGTGCTGAACGTGGCCAACGGCACCGAGCGCAACCACGAGCCGACCGAGTCGGTCACGGTCGACGCGCTGGAGCAGATGCTGGACGTGACCCTTGCGATCGTGGAGGAAGCGGCGCGGTGAGCTTCGAGCGCATCGGCGGCAGGACCGCGTGGGAGGGCAGGATCGCGACCGTGAGGGTCGACCGCTTCCGCTACGAGGACGGGGAGGAGGCCGAGCGCGAGATCGTGGCGCACCCCGGCTCGGTGGCGGTGGTCGCCTTCGACGGCGAGCGGCTGTTCCTGGTCCGCCAGCCGCGCGAGCCGGTGAACGAGCCGGCCCTGCTCGAGCTCCCCGCCGGCAAGCTCGACGAGGACGGGGAGGAACCGCTCGACACGGCCAAGCGCGAGCTCGCCGAGGAGATCGGCAAGGGCGCCCGGACGTGGCGGCACCTCACGAGCTTCTACACCTCGCCCGGCTTCGCCGACGAGGAGTGCCACCTCTACCTCGCCACCGACCTCCACGACGAGCCCGCCGACGCCGCCGAGGAGGAGCGCATCGAGATCGCCGAGATCCCGATCGGCGAGCTCGACCGGGTGATCCAGGAGTGCCGCGACGCCAAGTCGCTCGTCGGGCTGCTCTGGTTCAAGGCCTACCTGGCCTGACGCGCATCTTGCAGCGTCAAGGGATGCCGGCCGCTCGGCCGAACCGAGTGGTGGATGGCAACGATCGAAAGACCAGTCGCGGAACGCCGGCACGAGCACCTGATGCTCGACTTCCTCGCCTACCTCGAGTTCGAGCGCGGGCTGTCGCGCAACACGCTCGAGGCCTATCGCGGCGACCTGCTGCAGTTCGGGCGCTTCCTCGGGGAGCGCGGGCGCAGCGCGGTTGACGCCGACACGGGCGACATCGGCGACTTCCTCACCCGGCTCGCGACCGGCGACGCGGACCACCGCCCTTCCTCGCCCGCCACGATCCACCGCAAGTCCGCCTGCCTGCGCTCCTTCTACCGCCACCTGCGCCGCGAGGGCCTGCGCGATTCCGATCCCACCGCGGGCCTCAGCGCGCCGCGGCGCAGCCGCAAGCTGCCGCACGTGCTCACCCGCGGCGAGATCGACCACCTCCTGGCGCAGCCCCGCGGCACCGACCCTCACGCCCTCCGCGACCGCGCCCTGCTCGAGCTGATGTACGCCTGCGGGCTGCGGGCCTCGGAGGCGATCGGCCTGGAGCTGGGCGACGTGGACCTCGAGGAGCGCGTCCTGCGGGCCCGGGGCAAGGGGTCGAAGGAGCGCATCGTCCCGATCGGTCAGGCGGCGCTGCGGGCGCTGCGCGTATACCTCGAGCGCGGGCGCCCCGGCCTCGTGAAGAACGGGCTGGAGGCGCATCTGTTCGTGAACTTCCGCGGCGACAAGCTGACGCGCCAGGGGCTCTACAAGATCGTCCGCCGCCACGCCACGAGCGCGGGACTGGCCGACCGAATGAGCCCTCACACGCTCCGCCACACATTCGCCACGCATCTGCTGGCGGGGGGCTGCGACCTTCGCTCGGTGCAGGAGATGCTGGGCCACGCCGACGTGTCGACGACGCAGCTCTACACGCACCTGTCGAGCGAGCGGCTGAAGGACGTGTACTTCAAGGCGCATCCCCGGGCGACCGCGGGCTGACCCCCCTAATAGGCTCGGGTGACATGCCCGAGCTGCCCGAGGTCGAGACGATCCGCCGCCAGCTGGCGCCCGCGCTCGAGGGTCGTCGCCTCGAGCGCATCGAGGTGCGCGACCCGCGCTGGTGCGAGCCGGCCCCGCCCGAGGCGGTCTCGGACGCGCTCAACGGACGGCTCATCGAGCGGCTCTGGAGGCGCGGCAAGTACCTCGTCGTGTCGTTCGAGGACGACGTGCACCTCGTGATGCACCTGCGCATGACCGGCAACCTGCTGCTCGTGCCGGCCGCCGAGGACGACCCGGAGCGGGCACACCTGCGGGTGCGCTTCCAGCTCGGCGGCGGCGGCCTCGACCGCCTGCTCTTCGTGGACGTGCGCCGCTTCGGCACCGGCGACGTGCTGCTCGGAAGCGACGCCCTGGCCGAGTACTTCGCGTCGCGGCTCGGCGTGGAGCCGCTCAGCCCGGACTTCACCGCGGAGGCCCTCCGCGCGATGGCGCGCGGGCGCAAGCAGCCCGTGAAGGCGTTCCTGCTCACCCAGGAGCGGGTCGCGGGCGTGGGCAACATCTACGCCGACGAGGCGCTCTTCCGCGCCCGGATCCACCCGCTTCGCCCCGTCGGCACGCTGCGGCGCCCGCAGGTGGAGGCGCTCCGGGACGCGGTCGTGGAGACGCTCGAGGCCGGGATCGACGCGAAGGGCGCGTCGATCGACGACTACCGCCAGGTGGACGGCGCCGAGGGCAGCTTCCAGGACCGCTTCCTGGTGCACACGCGCGAAGGGGAGCCGTGCCCGCGCTGCGGAGCCACGATCCTGAAGCTCAGGGCCGCCGGCCGGGGCACGTACATCTGCCCGCGCTGCCAGCGGCTACGCCGCAAGTAGCTCGTCGAGCGTCCCGGCCCGGTCGGCCTCGAGCAGCTCGCGGAAGCCGCCGATCGCCCGCTTCCCCACCACTATCTGCGGGAACGTCATCTGGCCGGTGAGGGCGACGAGGTCGGCGCGGCCGTCGGGGTCCTTTGTGAGGTTGACCTCGAGATAGTCCACGCCGCGCGTCTGCAGCAGCGTCTTCGCCTGGCGGCAGAAGCCGCACGGCTCGGTGGTGTAGAGGGTCACCCTCCCGTTCGGGCTCGCCATCCCCTTCTCGTCCGCCATCCCGTTCAGAGTCTAGGGGTGTGGGCGGTTCGTACAAGACGGAAGCGGTCGTGCTGCGCTCGATCCGCTACGGCGAGGCCGATCGCGTCCTGCACCTCTACACCCCCGACCGCGGCCGGGTGGGGGCGGTCGCCAAGGGCGTCCGGCGGGTGAAGTCGCGCCTGGGGGGCCGGCTCGAGCCGCTCAGCCGGGTCCGCCTCGTGATGCACGAAGGCCGCGGCGAGCTGTCCACCGTCAGCCAGGCCGACAGCGTGCACGTCCACCCGGCGCTGCGCGAGCGGCGCGCGTCGCTCGAGTGCGCCACGCAGGCCTGCGAGGCGGTCCTGCGGCTGCTCGACTCGAGCGAGCCGAACCGTCCCGCCTACAACCTGCTCTGCCACGAGCTGGCGCTGCTCGACGCGAGCGCGGACGCCGCCGGCCGCGCCCAGGCGCTCGCCTTCCGCCTGAAGCTGCTGCTGAGCGCCGGGTTCGCCCCGGAGCTGGGCTCGTGCGCCGCCTGCGGGGAGGAGGAGCACCTGGGCGCGTTCTCGCCGAGCGCGGGCGGGGTGGTCTGCGCCGGGTGCGAGGCGGGCTCGTTCCCGCTCGGCGAGGAGGCCCACCGCTTCCTGGTCGGCGCGCTGGCGCGGCCGCTGTCGGAGACGCCACAGGCGCCGGCGGCGGCGCTGTCGCAGGCCGACCGGGCGATAGCCGAGACGCTCGAGTACCACGCGCACGTTCGGCTCCGGCGGATCGCCTAGGGCGTGCGCATCTCCGCGTCCTCGTACAGCGCCTCGAGCAGCGGGTCGTAGCGATCCTTGACGAAGTCGCCGATCGGGTCCGGCGTGTGGCGCAGGAGCCGCGCGAACGGCAGGCCGAAGGCGGCCCGCATCGCGAGCGCCTGGCGGCGCGCCGGGGTCATCTCACCGCTCAGCGCCCGGGAGGTGTCGCTCAGGGTCCGGATCTGGCGAAGCCGGCGCGGGCCGACCTGCCAGACGTACACCGCGGTCGGCAGCAGGAAGACCAGGAGGCCGAGCAGCAGCGCGAGGTCGTGCACCGCCTCCTCGCCCTCGCGGCCGGCCTCCTCGACCGGGCCGCCGGTGGCCTCGCCGGCCTCGCCGAGCGCCTCGCCCAGCTCGTCTCCCACCAGCGGGGCGCCCGAGACGGCCTCGCCGGCCGCGCCGAACCCTTCCGTCACGGCGCCCCCGGCGTCCTTCACGCCGGTCCCGAGGACCGCGAGCTGGTCCACCGCGTCGTGCACCTTAAGCCCGATCACCGCGAACAGCCCGATCAGCAGGAGGGCGAGCAGGTCGCTCGTCAGAGTGCGCCGTCGCGCCGCCGGCTGGGAGGGATATAGCTTCACCGGATGGCGTATTCCCGGGGAACCGGGAATAGGATCCTGGCGTTGGGTGTAGCCACGGACACCAAGCTCGTCTACGACTTCGCCGAGGGCTCGAAGGACATGCGCGAGCTGCTGGGCGGCAAGGGCGCCAACGTCGCCGAGATGACGCGGGTGCTCGGCACCGACCGGGTGCCGGCCGGCTTCACGATCACCACCGAGGCCTGCGTCGCCTACATGGAGGCCGACGGCACGTTCCCGGACGGGCTCGAGGAGCAGGTGACCGACGCGCTCGACCGCCTCGAGGAGCAGGCCGGCGAGCGCCTGGGCGATCCCGAGGATCCGCTCCTCGTGTCGGTTCGCAGCGGCGCGCGGGAGTCGATGCCGGGGATGCTCGACACGGTCCTGAACCTCGGCCTGAACGACGAGTCCGTCGAGGGACTGGGGGGCGACCGCTTCGCGTGGGACTCCTACCGGCGCTTCGTGCAGATGTTCGGGAACGTGTGCCGCGGCATCCCGGGCGAGCGCTTCGAGGAGCTGATCAAGGAGCGCAAGGGCGAGGCCGGGGTGAAGGAGGACGTGGAGCTCGGCGTGGACGACCTGAAGGCGCTCACAGGCGACTTCCAGGGCGTCTTCCGCGACGAGACCGGCGAGGACTTCCCGCAGGAGCCGCAGCAGCAGCTGCGCCAGGCGATCGAGGCGGTGTTCGACTCGTGGACCGGCGAGCGCGCCGTGCACTACCGGCGGATCAACGAGATCCCGGACGAGTGGGGCACGGCGGTGAACGTGCAGCAGATGGTGTTCGGGAACCGGGGCGAGAAGTCGTGCAGCGGCGTGGCCTTCTCGCGCGACGAGATCACCGGCGCGCCCAAGCCGTCCGGCGACTACCTCCCGAACGCCCAGGGCGAGGACGTGGTGTCCGGCGTGCGCACCCCGCACGACCTGCACGACATGAAGGACTCGATGCCCGACGCCTACGACGAGCTGATGGAGATCCTCGGCACCCTCGAGCAGCACTACAAGGACATGCAGGACACCGAGTTCACCGTGGAGGAGGGCTCGCTGTACATGCTCCAGACCCGCAGTGCGAAGCGGCCGGCTCAGGCGGCGGTGCGCTTCGCCGTGGATGCCGTGGATGAGGGGCTGCTCGACCGGGCCGAGGCGATCGCCACGATCGACGCCGCGAAGCTCGATGCGCTGTTGCACCCGGGCTTTGCCCCGGACGCCGACTTCGACGTCCTCGCCAAGGGCGTGGCGGCATCGCCCGGCGCGGCCAGGGGCGAGATCGTGTTCACCGCGCACGAGGCGGTGGAGGCGGCCGCCGACGATCGCGACGTGATCCTGGTCCGCCCGTTCACGGAGGCCGACGACGTGGCCGGCTTCCACGCGGCAAAGGGAATCCTCACGGCCGAGGGCGGCAAGGCGAGCCACGCCGCGCTGGTGGCGCGGGGGATGGGCAAGCCCTGCGTGTCCGGCGCCTCCGCGCTCGAGATCGACGTGCACGCGAAGAAGCTGCGCGCGAACGGCACCGAGCTCGGCGAGGGCGACGTGATCGCGATCGACGGCTCAGCCGGGATCGTGACCGCCGACGAGGTGCCGCTCGAGGAGCCCGAGGTGAGCGAGGAGTTCGAGACCGTCTTGTCCTGGGCCGACGAGATCCGCACCCTGGGGGTGCGCGCCAACGCCGACGCGCCCGAGGACGCCGCCAAGGCGCGCGAGTTCGGCGCCGAGGGCATCGGCCTGTGCCGCACCGAGCACATGTTCGCGGCCGAGGACCGGCAGCCGAAGATGCGGGCGATGATCATGGCCGAGTCCGAGGACGAGCGGCGCGCCGCGCTCGAGGAGCTGCTGCCGCTTCAGCAGGAGGACTTCGAGGGCCTGTTCGAGCAGATGAAGGGGCTCCCCGTCACGATCCGGCTGCTCGACCCGCCGCTGCACGAGTTCATGCCGCAGGCCGAGGAGGTCGCGCAGGACTTGGAGCGGGCGCGGATCGAGGAGTCGGACGAGCTGAAGGAGCTGGAGCACACGCTCGATCGGATCCACTCGCTGGCCGAGACCAACCCGATGCTCGGCACGCGCGGCGTGCGGCTCGGCATCCTCCACCCCGAGGTCTACGAGATGCAGATCCGGGCGATCCTGCGCGCCGCGCTGGCCGTGCCGGAACCGCCCGAGGTGGAGATCATGATCCCGCTGGTGGCCTACGAGAGGGAGCTCCAGCTGATGCGCGGGCTCGTCGAGCGGGTCGTGGAGGAGGAGGGGGGAGGCGAGCTGAGCGTGCACGTCGGCACGATGATCGAGCTGCCGCGGGCCTGCTTCGTGGCGGACCGGATCGCCAATGTGGCCGACTTCTTCTCGTTCGGCACCAACGACCTGACCCAGACGGCGCTCGGCTTCTCGCGCGACGACGTGGAGGGCCGGTTCCTGAACCGCTACGTGGAGACGAAGATCGTGGGCCGCAGCCCGTTCGAGACGATCGACCAGCCCGGCGTGGGGTGGCTCGTGCGCCTGGCGGCGTGGGTCGGCCGGGAGGCGAAGCCCGAGCTCGGGCTCGGGATCTGCGGCGAGCACGGCGGCGACCCGGAGTCGATCGCGTTCTTCCAGCTGGCCGGGCTCGACTACGTGAGCTGCTCGCCCTACCGCGTGCCGATCGCCCGGGTGGCGGCCGCGCAGAGCGCAACCCTAGCGTCGTAGGGTCCCAGCAGTTAAGTTCCCACCATGTCCGCTCGCCGCCTGCTTTCACTCCTCGCTGCAACCACCGCTCTGCTTGCGATCGCCACCGGGGTGGCGGTCGGACACGTGGAGCGCAGCTCGTACTGGCCGAAGCCGGCGCCCGACCGGAGCGTGAAGCCGGCGGCCGGCGGCAAGGTGCCGAAGGCGCGCAGTCTGGGATCCGCTCTCGACAAGAGCGCGCGCGGCGACACCTACGTCGTCTGCAAGTCGAATTCGCTGCGCAAGGCCATACGCTCGATCCGCAGCGCGCGCGAGGAGGGCTGGAAGTGGCGGCCGAAGGGCCGCACCAAGCGTCTCTCGAAGGACGAGGCGAGGCGGTGGGCCGACCTCAACCGGGAGCTCGCTGAGCGCTGCCGCTTCCGCCACATCCAGGCGGCGGTGAACCGGGCCGGGAACAACGACCGCGTGGTCGTGATGCCGGGCCTGTACCTGGAGGAGCCGTCGCGCCGCAAGCCGACCGACGACCCCAAGTGCGTCCAGTTCGAGGAGGAGTCCGAGAACGGGCAGGGCGCGGCGACCTACCGCTACCAGGTCAAATGCCCCAACGACCAGAGCCTGATCTTCGTCCAGGGACGCAAGCTGAGCAAGGAGGCGGTGCCGTTCCCGCCGCGCGAGAACCGGCGCGGCATACCCGACGAGGGCGCCTGCATCCGCTGCAACCTGCAGATCGAGGGCTCGGGCATAAAGGCCGACGACGTGGTGGTCGACCTCGCCCGGAGGCCGCTTGCGACCGAGCTGCGCGGGCCGGCCGACCCGATCAAGGACGTCGGTATCCGCGCCGACCGGACCGACGGTTTCGTGCTTCGCAGGATGACGTTCGCGCACGCGAAGGAGCACGGCATCTACGTGCACGAGGCGGACGGCTACCTGCTGGCCCGCTTCAAGGCCTTCTACAACAAGGAGTACGGGACGCTTACGTTCACCTCCGACCACGGGGTGACCAAGGACTGCGAGGCGATGGGCTCCGGCGACGCCGGCGTCTACCCCGGCGCCGCACCGGAGACGGCAGAGCAGACCACCGAGGGCGCCCGCCGCCTGAACCAGCTCATCACGCGCTGCGACTCTCACCACAACACGCTCGGCTACTCGGGCACGATGGGCAACGCCACGCGGGTGGCGGGGAACAACTTCTACGACAACACGACCGCCATCGCGACCGACTCGCTCTTCGCCGGCGGTCACCCCGGCTATCCGCAGGACGGCGCGGTGTTCGAGAACAACAACATCTACTCGAACAACTTCAACTCCTTCGCGGCCGGCTCGGACGTGGAGCCGCGCGTGCCCGTGCCGGTGGGCGTGGGCATCCTGATCGCCGGCGGGAACGGCAACCAGATCCGGGGCAACCGGATCTGGAACAACTGGCGGCGGGGCACGATGCTGTTCCACGTGCCCGACGCTCTGTCGGACTCGAGCGGCATGAACTCGGTGGCGCACCGCAATCGCCAGCACGACAACGTCATGGGGCGCACGCCGAGCGGCGACCGCCGCCCGAACGGCGTGGACTTCTGGTGGGACGACGCCCCGCAGCAGCGGAACAACTGCTGGTTCGACAACGGCAGGGTCACGACTTCCCCGCCCGCGCCGGTCCTCCCATCGAATTGCCGGAACACGAGCCAGGGCGCCACCTACGGTGTGCAGTCGAGCGAGTTGCTCACCTGCGCGGCTGCGATCGAGACCGACACCTACGACCCGAACGCCTGCCCGTGGTTCAGGACTCCCCCGAAGCCGTCGAGCTCCGCGCAGTCGGCGGCCCGGTCGATGACGTCCCCAATGGCCGATCCCGCCGCCCGCACGAGGCTCACGGCCCCGCTGTTCGACTTCTGCGCCCTGAGCGGAACCACGCTCACATGCGCTCCGTTCCGCGACCGCTTGTGAGGCCGGCCGTCGTCCTCTGCGCCGCCGTCCTCGTGGCGGGGTGCGGCGACGACGGCGCTTCGGAGCGAGCGGCGGCGCCCAAGGGCGGCCCGCTGGGGCCGGGCGCGCGGCTCCAGACGGCCACCTGCCGAGAGTGGCGCGCCGCGCCGGCGCATCAGCGCGCGAACACGGTCGACCGGCTCGAGGAGGTGGCGGCGGGACCGCGCAGGGAGGGTGCGACCCTGCAGGACGCCGTGGCCTACAAGACGCTCGACGCGCGATGCCGGCCCGAGCTCGCGCGGGGCTTCCTCCTGTACCACCTCTACAACACCGCGGCCGGCTTCCGATCCCTCGCCGAGCAGGCCGCAGCGCAGCACTAGTACGCTCGCCAGGGCACATGGCCCAGGCCTCCGCACGCGCAAGCTTCCGCGACCGGGTCGAGCGATACGAGCAGCAGCTGTCGCCGCTCGCCACGCGCTCGTACCCGGCGCTACGCGAACTGCCCGAGCCGGATTCCGACCACCGCACGCCGTTCCAGCGCGACCGCGACCGGATCGTGCACTCCAAGGCATTCCGGCGCCTCAAGCACAAGACCCAGGTGTTCGTCGCGCCGGAGGGGGACCACTACCGCACCCGCCTGACCCACACGCTCGAGGCCTGCGGCATCGCCCGCAACGTGGCCCGCGCGCTCGGCCTCAACGAGGACCTGACCGAGGCGATCGGGCTCGGCCACGACCTGGGGCACCCGCCGTTCGGGCACGTCGGGGAGGCGGTGCTCGACGAGTGCGTGCGTTCGCAGTGGGGCCACGCGTTCCGCCACAACGAGCACTCCCTTCGGGTGGTGGAGCGGATCGAGCGCCTCAACCTGACCGAGCCGGTGCGCGACGGGATACTGCGCCACACGGGGCCGGAGCCGCCCGGGAGCCTGGAGGGCCGCATCGTGCGCGTGGTGGACCGGATCGCCTACATCAACCACGACATCGACGACGCGCTCCGCGCCGGCGTGCTGCGCTTCGAGGACCTGCCGCGCGAGGAGATCGACCTGCTGGGCTCCACCGGGTCGGCGCGGATCGAGACGCTGGTGGTGGACCTGCTCGACCGCTCCGAGGAGGCCGGCGACATCGTGCAGGGGGAGGAAGTGGGCGGCGCAATGCTTCGCCTTCGGGAGTTCATGTTCGAGCGGGTCTACCTGTCGCCTGACGCGCAGCCCGACAAGCCGCGCGTCGAGGGCATTGTGCGCGGGCTGTTCGAGCACTACGTCGAGCGACCCCCGCCGCCCCTGACGGCGGACGCGTCAGAAGAGCAGCGCGTGGTGGACTGGCTTGCAGGGATGACCGACCGCTTCGCGATCAAGGCCTACGTCGAGCTCTGATGGGCCTCTTCACGAGAGAGTCGATCGACCGGCTGCGCGACGCGGTCGACATGGTCGAGCTGGTGGGCGCGAAGACCGACCTGCGGCGGGTGGGGTCGCGCTTCACGGGGCTGTGCCCGTTCCACGACGAGCGCACCGCTTCCTTCTCGGTCAACGCCGAGGAGAAGCTCTTCTACTGCTTCGGGTGTCAGGCCAAGGGCGACGCGATCGGGTTCGTGGAGCAGGCGGAGGGGCTCGACTTCGTGGACGCCGTGGAGCTGCTCGCCGACCGCTACGGCGTGCGTCTCGAGCGCGAGAACGACGACCCGCGGGCGGAGGAGCGCCGCCGCCGCCGGGCGCGCCTGCACTCGCTGCTCGACCGGGCGGCGCGCTTCTACTCGGCGTACCTCTTCGACTCCAAGGAGGCAGGCGCGGCGCGCGACTATCTGGCCGGGCGCGGCCTGTCGGAGGAGACCCTGCGCGAGTTCCGGATCGGCTACTCGCCGAGCGCCTGGGACCGGATGGTCGTGGGCGCCCAGGAGGGCGGCTTCCGGCAGCAGGAGCTGGTGGAGGCAGGCCTTGCCCAGCCCGGGCGCCAGGGGGGCATCTACGACCGCTTTCGCGGGCGAATCATGTTTCCGCTTGCCGACCGGCGCGGGCAGGTGCTCGGCTTCGGCGCGCGGGCGATGGGCGAGGGGCGCGGGCCGAAGTACCTCAACACGTCTGAAAACGACGTCTTTCACAAGGGCCGGCAGCTCTTCGGGCTTCATTTGGCCCGGTCTCATGCGGCAAAGGGCGGCCGGATCGTGGTAGCCGAGGGTTACACCGACGTGCTTGCTCTTCACCAGGCCGGGATCCGGGAATCGGTGGCGATAATGGGCACCGCCCTGACAGCGGAGCAGATGGCCGAGTTGAGCAAGGCCGCCAACCTCGTGGTCCTCGCCCTCGACGCCGACCGATCCGGCCAGGAGGCCATGCTGCGCGCCGCGCGGACCGGCGGCGGCGTGGCCCTGCGGGTGGTGGAGATGCCGGCGGGAAAGGACCCCGCGGACCTGATCGCCGCCGGTGAGGCCGAGGCGTTCCGGGGGCGGCTCGACCGGGCCCTGCCGATGATGCAGTTTCAGGTTCGGCGCGTTCTTGCCGATGCTGACCTGGACTCTCCAACCGGAAGGGATCGCGCACTAGAGGAGGCGGCCCGGTTGATCGCCGAGCACACGACCGAAGGCAGTGCCATGCGGGACGAGCTGGTCCGCGAAGTCGCGGACCGTCTCGACGTGCCCGGCCACCGGGTCCGCACCGCCTTCGCCTCCTCCGCGCCGGTTCCCTCGCCGACGGCCGCGCCTCCGAGACGCGATCCGGGGCCGGCATTCCCCGCGGGCGCTTCCGCCGGCGAGGTAGCGTTTCGCGCTGAACGCGAGTTCCTCTCGCGCTGTCTGGCCAGCGACGACCTCGGTCGCAGCTACCTTTCCCTCCCGACGGATGACCAGCTCTCCTCCGACGCCACCCGCCGTGCGCGCGAGCACCTCGCCGCGCACTTCGACGATCCCCTCGCCGGCCTGCCCGAGGACCAGCCGGCGCTGGCTGCGCTCGTCACGGACGTCGCCCTCGCGGCTCAGGAGCAGCCGGCCAGCCCGGAGGCCGTTCTCCGGATGAGCATCCTCCAGCTGGAGAAGCGGCGCATCGAGCGCGAGATCCGGCGTGCCGCCCAGGGCGGCGACCACGCGCGCCAGAGCGAGCTGGCAGCGGCCGAGCAGCGGGTGCGAGGCGAGCTCGACGCGGTGATGGGACAGACGGCATGAGCGACGGCAGGTTCGACCGGAACGGGGACGGCGAGCCCGAGGAGCTCGGCGCCGACAACGGCACGTCCGGCGAGCCGGTCGAGGCGCCGGACCTCTACGACGAGGGCGGAGTCGTCACGGCCGGACTCCCGGTCGCGCCGCCCGAGCACGGGGCGGAGGACGCGGTGCGGCTGTACCTGCGCTCGATCGGGCGGGTCCCGCTGCTGACGCGCGAGGACGAGGTGCGGCTGGCGAAGCGCATCGAGCAGAACGACATGTCCGCGAAGAACGGGCTGATCGAGGCCAACCTGCGGCTGGTGGTGTCGATCGCGAAGCGCTACACAGGGCGCGGGCTGACGCTGCTCGACCTGATCCAGGAGGGCAACATGGGCCTGATCAGGGCTGTCGAGAAGTTCGACTGGCGCCGCGGCTTCAAGTTCTCCACCTACGCGACCTGGTGGATCCGCCAGGCGATCACGCGCGCGCTGGCCGACCAGTCGCGCACGATCCGAATCCCCGTGCACATGGTGGAGCGGATGAACCGGGTTGCGCGCGCGCGGCGGATGCTGATGCAGAAGCACAACCGCGAGCCCACGCCCGAGGAGATCGGCGTCCTCGTGGAGATGGCGCCGAAGAAGGTCGAGGAGATCCTGAAGCTGGGCCAGGAGCCGGTGTCGCTCGAGGCGCCCGTAGGCGGCGAGGACGGCGACGCGTCGCTGGGCGACTTCATCGAGGACAACGCCGGCGACCGCCCGCTCGAAGTCGTGGCGAACCGGATCCGAGACGCCGACCTGCTGAAGGTGCTCGACTCGCTGGCCTGGCGCGAGCGGCGCGTGATCGAGCTGCGCTACGGCCTGGGCGACAAGGGGCCGATGACCCTGGAGGACATCGGCCACGAGGTCGGAGTGACACGCGAGCGGGTGCGCCAGATCGAGTCGAAGACGCTGGCGATGCTGAAGGCATCGGGCGGCGCAGACCGGCTCGCGGGTACCGCGGACGAAGCCTGATTCCGTCCGGCACGCGAACTAGTGTTCGTGTTGTGGAGGAGGCGCTGCCGAAGTTCGTAGAGAGGACCTGTCGGACGCACGGGCGTACGGAGTTCGTGCTGGAAGGACGCGGCTACTACCGCTGCAAGCGATGCCGGATGCAGCGGGTGATGGACTGGCGCCGACGGGCGAAGCTACTCCTAATAACTGAGGCTGGCGGGTGCTGCCAGATCTGCGGATACGACCGATGTACGGGGGCACTGCACTTCCACCACGTCGATCCGAGTCAGAAGGAGTTCGGGATAGCCAGACGAGGCTTCACACGTTCGATCCAGAAGATGCGAGCGGAGGCTGCGAAGTGCGCGCTGCTGTGTTCCAACTGCCATGCCGAAGTGGAGGCAGGAGTCGCTACGCTTCCGGAGGTCGACCTCGAAGTCGGCTAGCCCAAATAGGTAGTACTCAGTACACCATTCCGGGGTAGCTCAATCGGCGGAGCAGCGCCCTGTTAAGGCGATGGTTGTGGGTTCGAGTCCCACCCCCGGAGTTCGAGATGGGATGAGAAAGCCGCCGCTTGGCGCCTTCGCTCCTTCTGCGCTCCTACGGCAGCCGAGCTGTCGCCCGGGTGCCCAGCGCCGCGGCCGCCATCAGCAGGACGATTCCGCCTGCCGCGAAGGCGGCCGTGATCTCGCGCTTCTCGTCCTCGGTCGCCACCCTCGAGCCCAGGTCCTCGTAGAGGCCGCCCAGCTCGTCGGCGTCGTCGACCGCGAAGGCGCGGCCGCCCGACAGCTCGGCGATCCGGCGCATCGCCTCGGGGTCCGGCGGCACCGGGATCAGCGTGCCGTCGGGTGTTGTGATCGTGGCCGTGCGCGTTCCCAGCGCGACGGTGTGGATCGGGATCCCCATGCGGCCGGCCTGCCGGGCCACCGGGAGGGGGTCGCGGCCGGTGGTGGTCTCGCCGTCTGAGAGGAGCAGGATCGCCGCGGGCGGGCGGTCCTCCGCGGGGCCGTCCACCAGGCCCACGGCCGTGGCCAGGGCATCGCCCGCGGCGGTGCCGCCGTCGGCGCTCAGGGCGTCGATCAGGTCCTCGATCCTGCCGCGGTCGTCGGTGGGCGGCTCGACCGTGTGCGGGTCGGTGGAGAACGCCACCGCCCCCACGCGTGCCTCCTCGGGCAACTCCTCCAGGAAGCGCTGCGCCGCCGAGCGGGCCGCCTCGAGCCGGTTCGGGTCCACGTCCTCGGCGAGCATCGAGCGGGAGACGTCGGTGACCAGCACGATCGACGCCTGCTCCTTCGGTACGGCTACGGTCGCGTGCGGACGGGCCAGGGCGAGCGCGAGCATGGCAAGCGATGCCAGGAAGAGCGTGAGCGGCAGCAGCCGCCGCCACGAGGACATCCGCGGGAGGAGGGGCGCGAGCATGGCGACGGCCGGGTAACGGACCGCGTACCGCCGCGCGCGGCGTCGCGACGCGGAATGCGCGAAGAGCGCCAGCGGAACCAGCGCGAGCGCCGCGAGGAAGGCGGGAGAGGCGAAGCTCACGCCAGCCTCCGGCCGAGCTGGCGCGCCCAGGCGCCCGAGGTCGACAGGACCACGTGCTCCGCGCCGGCTCGGAGCAGGGCCGCCGCCACCTCCGCTCGTTCGGCCCGGGCGGCCTGGGCGAAGCGTTCGCGGAGCCGGCGGTCGCGGGTGTCGACCTCCATGCGCGCGCCCGTCTCCGGGTCGACCATCGCCAGCCGTCCCACGTCCGGCAGGTCTTGCTCGCGGGGGTCGCGCACCTCGACCGCCAGGACGGTGTGGCGCGCTCTCAGCGCGGCCAGCGGCCGGGCCCATTCGGGCGGGCCCGCGAAGTCCGAGATCACCACGATCAGGCTTCGCGCCGAGGTGAGCCGGCCGATCTTCGCCAGCGTCGTGGCGAGCGGCTCGCCAGTGACGCCGTCCGGCGCCACGCCCTCGGCCAGCGCCTGCCGCAGCCCGACCCGGGCGCCGCGGCCGCCGCGGGGCGGCAGCAGAAGCGGCGCCTCGGCGCCGAAGGTGAGCAGGCCCACCCGCCCGCCGCGCCGCACGGCGAGCGCACCGAGCACGTCCACGACACCCTCGGCCACGTCGCTCTTCAGGCGGTCGGCGGTGCCGAACGCCATCGAGGGGGAGAGGTCGACCGCGAGCCAGGTGGTGAGCAGCCGCTCCGGCACGTGCTGTCGCACGTGGGGCACGCCGGTGCGCGCGGTGGCGGACGGATCGAGCTGGCGCACGTCGTCGCCGGGCTGGTAAGGGCGCAGCTGCGCGAGCTCGGTGCCGGAGCCGACTCCGGCCCCGCGGTGCTCGCCTGCGATCACGCCGCCCGCCCAGCGCACGAACGCCAGATCGAGCACCTCGACGAGGGCCCCGGGAACGGGGCCAGGTCCCTGGCGCCCGTCCGGAGGACGCAGCCCGTGCGCGTGGACGCGGGCGGGCGGCCGCGAACGGGGCGCCTGCCCGTGGATGCGGGGCCTGGGCCCGGACGCGGGGGCCTGTGGGCCGCGCGCGCCGAACCGGCGCCGCCGGCGCGGCTCCACCGCCGGCGCGGCGGGCGTCACGCCGCCGCGGTCTCCGGCGGCGCCGGGCGTCACGCTGCCGCGGCCTCCGGTCCCACCGGCCGGCGATCCGGCTCGGGCACCGTCTCCATGATCTTCTCGAGCAGGTCGTCGGGGCGCGTGCCCTCGCTCAGGCCCTCGTAGCTCAGCACCAGCCGGTGCCGCAGCACCTCGGGAGCGAGGTCGCGCACGTCGCTCGCCAGCACGTGCCGGCGGCCGCGCAGCAGCGCCAGCGACCGCGCCGCCTGTACCAGCCCGATCGGCCCGCGCGGCGAGGCTCCGTAGCTCAGCAGGGCCTCCACGTCGGGCAGCCCGTAGCGCCCCGGCCGCCGCGTGGCGTCGGCCAGCGCGACCGCGTAATCGACCACCTCGCGGTCCACGATCACCTGTGCCGCGACCTCGCGGAAGTGCATCAGCTCCGGAATCGAGAGCCGCTCCTCGACCACCGCGGCCGGGTCGAGGGACCGGGTGACCACCGAGGCCTCGTCGCCCGGCGACGGGTAGTCCACGAGGATCTTCATCAGGAAGCGGTCCACCTGCGCCTCCGGCAGCGGATAGGTCCCCTCCGACTCGATCGGGTTCTGCGTGGCGAGCACCAGGAACGGGAGCGGCACCAGATGGGTGTCGCCGCCGATCGTGACCTGCTGCTCCTGCATCACCTCGAGCAGCGCAGACTGGACCTTCGCCGGCGCGCGGTTGATCTCGTCGGCCAGGAGGAAGTTGGCGAACACCGGCCCGAGCTCGGTGTCGAACCGGCCGCTGTCGGGCCTGTAGATGCGCGTGCCGACCAGGTCGGAGGGCACCAGATCCGGCGTGAACTGGATGCGGCTGAACGTCCCGCCGACGACGGAGGCGAGCGTCTTGATCGTGAGCGTCTTCGCCAGCCCGGGCACGCCCTCGAGCAGCACGTGGCCGCCCGTCAGCAGCGCGACCATCACGCGCTCGAGCATCGCGTCCTGCCCGATGATCACGCGCTTGATCTCGAAGAGCGCGCTCTCGAGCGCCTCCCGCGGTTCCTCCTGCAACTGGCTGTCGCTCATGGCGGCCACGCTACGGAGGGGAAGGTCACCGGCGCATAACGCCGGGGCATTACCCTGGAGCGAGATGCGCGTGCTCGTCGCCGAGGACGAACGCAGGGTTGCCGACGCGGTCGCCCGTGGGCTCCGCCGCGAGGGCATGGCCGTGGACGTGGCCTACGACGGCGCCAGCGCGCTCGACAAGGCGCGCCTGAACGGCTACGACATCGTGGTGCTCGACCGCGACCTGCCGGTCATGCACGGCGACGAGGTCTGCCGCACCCTCCGCGACGAGGGCCACCACAGCCGCGTGCTCATGCTCACCGCCGCGTCGGGCACCGGCGACCTGGTGGACGGCCTCTCCCTCGGCGCCGACGACTACATGGCCAAGCCGTTCGCGTTCGACGAGCTCGTGGCGCGCCTGCATGCCCTCGCCCGGCGAGCACACCCGCCGCTCCCGCCCACCCTGCGCGCCGGCGACCTCGAGCTGGACCCCGCCCGTCACACCGTCGAGCGCGCCGGCAGATCGGTGGACCTGACGCCGAAGGAGTTCGCGGTGCTGGAGGCGCTGATGGGCGCCGGTGGCGGGGTGGTGTCGAACGACGAGCTGGTGGCGCGCGTGTGGGACGAGAACGCCGACCCGTTCACCAACTCGGTGCGCATGACCGTCCTCCGCCTGCGCCGCAAGCTCGGCTCCCCGCCCGTGATCGAGACCGTGAAGGGGGTGGGTTACCGGGTATGAGAGTGCCGCGGCCCACCATCCGCGCGCGCCTGACGGCCCTCTACGCCACGCTGGTCGCCCTCTCCACCGGCGCCCTGCTGCTGGTGAGCTATTGGCTGCTCGGCCGCCACTTCGACCGCACGCTGCCCGAGGCACTGGCACAGGACGCGCTCGACGAGGTGGCGCTCCAGTACGCGGTCGCGTTCGCGGGCGTGCTGCTGGTGGCGGCCGCCGTGGGCTGGCTCGTCGCCGGGCGTGTGCTCGCGCCGCTCAAGCGCATCAGCGGCACCGCGAAGCGCGTGTCCGAGGAGCACCTCGGCGAGCGCATCCCGGTCGGCGGTCCTCAGGACGAGCTCCGGGAGCTGGGGGAGACGCTCAACTCGATGCTCGACCGGCTCGCCCTCTCCTTCGAGGCCCAGCGCCGCTTCGTGGCCAACGCGAGCCACGAGCTGCGCAGCCCGCTCACCGTGATCCGCTCCGAAGCCGAGGTGGCGCTCGCGAACCCGGAGCCCGATCTCGACGAGATGCGCGCGATGGCCGAGTCCGTGGTCCACGCGAGCCGCCGCACCGAGGCGCTGCTCGCCAGCCTGCTCATCCTGGCCCGAAGCCAGCGCGGCCTGCTGCGAAGCGAGCCCGTGGACCTGGCGTCGGTGGTGGAGTCCGCCGCCGCTGCCGCGGCCCCGGCGGCGGAGGACGAGGGGGTGCGGCTCACGACCGAGCTCGACGCCGCCGCCGTGGACGGGGACGCCGCCCTGCTCGAGCGGCTGGTGGCCAACCTGCTCGAGAACGCGGTGCGCTACAACCGCCCCGGCGGCTTCGTGCACGTGTCCACGCGCGAGGGGATTCACGGCGCCGAGCTGCGGGTGGAGAACAGCGGCCCGCCGGTCGACCGCGAGGCGGCCGCGCGGCTCGCCGAGCCGTTCGAGCGACTCCAGCGGGAGGCCGACGCCCGCGGGGCGGGCCTCGGCCTCTCGATCGTCCGAGCCGTCAGCGAGGCCCACGGCGGCTCGCTGCTGATCGAGCCGCGCGCCGAGGGCGGCCTTGTGGTGTCGGTGCGCCTGCCGGGCGGGACTACAGCTCGCGCTGCTCGTAGTAACGGTGGCGCTTGGGCTTCGGACAGTCGCCCTTCCCGCCTCGCTCGTCCCTGACCTGCTTGGCGGCGGGCCGGTCCGCCGCGTCGGCGAGCTTGCCGTCCACCTGCGCAAGCCCGTGCACGCCGGTGCCGAACAGTCCCAGCCCCGCGACGGCGACAGCCCCGATGGCCACTCCCCTCACGTCAGGCACCTTAGCGGGCGAGCGCCGCGGCGATCACCGCGTCCTCCCAGGCCATGCCCGTGCTCTTGAAGAGCCGCGGCCGGCCGGCCGCCGGCCGGGCCTCGCCGCGCACCAGCTCGGCGAGCGTCACGAGCTCGCCGGGCGACGTCGCGCCTGCCTCGATCGCAAGGATCACGTCACCGGCCTCCCGCAGGGCCGACGCCCGGGACTCGACCACGGTCGTGGCGCGCGTGGCCAGGGCGTCGTCGGTCTCGCGAACGCCGGGCTCGTGCGAGCCGATCGCCACGACGACGGCATGGTCGGCCACCAGCGCGCCGTCGAACAGCGGCTCGCGAGCCGTCGTGCAGCAGCAGACGACGTCGGCGGCGGCCACCAGCTCGTCCAGCGGGCCGTGGTCGCGGCCCACCATGTCCACGTGCTCGATGGGGCGTACCGCGCGCAGCGCATCGACGTGGGCGTGCGCCTGGGGGCCGCGGCCGAACACCAGCAGGCGCCGCGCCTCCGGCACCGCCAGGTGCCGCACGGCCAGCGCCGAGACCGCGGCGGTGCGCACGTTCGTGACGGCGATCCCGTCCACCAGGCCAACGGGTGCGAGCGTCGCGCCGTCGAAGATCACGCAGACGCCCTGGATCCGGGGCTCGCCGCCCACCGTCACGAGCTTGACCACGGGGTGGGCAGCCGCGCCCGACGGCATGACGAGCAGCTGGCCGTGGTCGAGCTCGACCACGCCGCGCGGGGGATCGCTCTCGGGGTCGAGGCCGTTCAGGAGCGCGGCCTCCAGCGCGTCCGCCGCCTCCGGCAGGCCGAGGCGCCGCTCGACCTCCGCGGCGTCGATGAAGGGCACGCTCATCGCAGCACGAAGCCAGTGCCCAGCGGGTCCGCGGGATCCAGGAGGAAGCGGTGCTCGCCCGTGCGGAACGCGGTGCCCTCGACCTCCGTGAGCAGCCCGTCCGGCGCCTCCCCGATCGCGCGGGCGTGGAAGGTGGTGCCGACGATCGAGTCGTTGCGCCAGGCCTGGCCGTCCTGCAGCGCGCCGTCGGCGGCCAGCAGCGCCGTCCGCGCCGACGTGGCCGAGCCGGTGGGAGATCGGTCGACCTCGCCGTCGGCGAAGATCGCCACGTTGCGCTGGTGTAGCGGGCCGAGCTCCTCGTAGAGAACGGTTCCGTAGATGCCCGACAGGCGATCGTCGCGCGGGTGACGCGCGACCTCGCTCCCCTCGAGCGCCCGCTTCACCCGGCGTCCCGCGGCGATCAGCTCCGTCAGGTCGTCCGGCACCACCCGCAGCCCCAGCCGCCCGGCGGGCACGAAGGCGTAGATCGCGCCGCCGAAGGCCACGTCCACCTCCACGTCGCCCGCCTGCACGCCGCGCGCCACCACGAACGACGGCACGTTGTGGAACGCGACGCTCTCGACCGCGCCGGCGCGGCGGCGCACCCTCGCCACGACTCGGCCGGAGGGCACGTCGATGGTGACGTCCACCTCGCCGTCGGCGGGCGCGGACACGCGCCCGGAGTCCACCGCCCATGCCCCGAGCGCGATCGTGCCGTGCCCGCAGGCCGTCGAGTAGCCGTCCTTGTGCCAGAACAGCACCCCGAGATCGGCGTCGCCGTCGTCCGGCGGCACGAGGAAGCCGCCGTACATGTCCGCGTGACCGCGCGGCTCGTGACAGAGCAGCCGGCGGACCCGGTCCACCTCCTCCGAACGCGCCGCGTGCTCGCGGCGGGCGGCGACGGTGGCGCCCGGGATGCCGGGCACGCCGTGCTCGACGATCCTGAAGGGCTCGCCCGCGGTGTGGTAGTCGGTCGCCGCGATCTCCATGGCGGCAAGTCTCGCGCAGAGGCGCTCTCCAGGGGGGTCCAACACATAGCGGCGAACATATCGCCGCAACGTGCCGAACCCCCCTCGTTGCTCGCCGTTCGAGGGCGTTCGAGCCGGGCACGGCGCCGGACCCCGCCTCACCGCGCGCTGCAGCGCTAGGGCAGCCGGCCGAACCAGCGCAGCGACAGCGCTCCGCCGAGCAGCAGGAACGCCGCCGCGCCGCCCACGAAGGCCGCCGTCACCTCGCGGCGCTCCTCGCGGGTGGCCACCTGTGAGCCGAGCCGCTCGTACACGGTCGCCAGCTCGGCGCCGGCGTTCGCGTTGAAGGTGCGCGCGCCGCTGATGGTCGCCACGCGCCGCATCGCCTCGCGGTCGGGCGGCACGGAGCGCGTGAAGGTGTTGCCGTTGCGGCCCTCGACCTCGATCGTGCCGCCGTCGGTGCCGAACGCCACGGTGTAGATCGGGACGCGCAGGCGCGCGGCCTGGCGGGCCACGTCCACCGGGTCGCGGCCGTGGGTGGAGGCGCCGTCGGAGAGCAGGATCACGGCCGCGGGCGGGCGCTTGCGGTCGCGCGAGCCGGGGCGGCTGATCAGCCCCACCGCCGCCGCCAGGCCCTCGCCGGTGGCGGTGCCGCCGCTCGGCCGGAGCTCCCGGATCAGGGCGCGGGTGCCCTCGCGGTCGGCCCGCGGTGGCTCGATCCGCCGCACGGCGTGGTTGAACGCCACCGCGCCGATGCGAAGCTCGTCCGGCGCCTCCTCCAGGAAGTCGAGCGCGGCGCGGCGCACCGCCGTCATGCGCGACGGGCGCACGTCGCGTGCCTCCATCGACCCCGACACGTCGGTGGTCAGCACCACCGCCGCACGCTCCTCCGCCACGGCCACGGTGGCCTCGGGCCGGGCCATGGCGAACGCCACCGCCGCGAGCGCCACGACGTAGAGCAGGAGCGGCAGGTGGCGCCGGAAGCCGGGCCCGGACGGCGCCACGGACGGCATCAGCAGGGGGGAGGCAAAGCGCCCCGCGGCGGCGCGCCGCCGGCGGTCGGCGAACATGTAGATCGCCACGCTGGCCGGCACCGCCAGCAGGGCGAGCAGGTAGATCGGCGACTGGAAGGTCATCGTCCCGAACTGGGGCTCACGGCCCCGGGCGCTCGCCGAGCTCGGCCTCGAACGTCTCCCGCTCGCCGTCGCGCCTGACCTCGACCTCCACGTCGTCGCCCGGCTCGAGCCCGGACACGATCTCCGAGAGGTCGTCCGGGTCGTGCACGGGGCGGCCGTCCACTTCCACTGATCACGTCGCCCGCCTGCACGCCGGCGCTCGCCGCCGGGCCGCCCGGCGTGACGCCCTGGACCTCCGCCCCTCCCAGCGGATGGGGGGAGCTCGTGACCCCGAGGAAGGGCCGCTCGATCCGCTCCCCGCGCACGAGCGCCGGGAGCACCTGGCGAACGGTGTTGGACGGCACCGCGAAGCCGATCCCCACGTTGCCGCTGCTGGTGCCGCCCGTCGCGATCTGGGTGTTCACGCCGATCACGCGCCCGCGCGCGTCGAGCAGCGGGCCGCCGGAGTTGCCGGGGTTGATCGGGGCGTCGGTCTGGATCACGTGGTCGATCTGGAAGCCGTCGGGGGCGCGGATCTCGCGCCCTACGGCCGACACGATGCCCGCGGTGGCGGTGCGGTCGAGCCCGAAGGGGTTGCCCACGGCCACCACCGCGTCGCCCACCCGGACGCGGTCGGAGTTGGCGAGCGTGAGCGGCCGCAGGCGGTCCACGCTGCCCGGGTCCACCCGGAGCACCGCGATGTCGGACGAGACGTCCGTGCCGAGCACCTCGGCGTCGATCATCCGGCCGCTGTCGCCGAAGCTCACCTGGGCGGTCTCCGCGCCGGCGACCACGTGGGCGTTCGTGATCAGCGTGCCGTCGCGGTTCACGACGAAGCCGGTGCCGGAGGCGGGGCCGGCCTGCACCGAGACGACCCCGGGCGCGGCGGCGTCGTAGACCCGACCCACCTGCGTGGGCGCGAGGCGGCCCCCGTCGGTGGCGAGCAGGTCGGCCTCGTCGGGGCCGTCGTCGAGGAGCGCCAGGGCCGACAGCGCGACCGCCACCACGGCGAGCGCGATGGCCAGTGCGGGGAGGAGCCACCGCCGGCGGCCTCCCGGCGCCGGCTCCTCGGGCGGCTCGGGCTCCGACGGCACGTGCCGGCGCTCCTCGGCCTCGCGCGCCTGGCGGCGCCACCGGGCCGAGGAGAACGGGCCGGCGTCGGGATCGCGTCCGTCCTCACGGTCGATCCAGAGGCTGGGCGGGCGACTCACCCCCGCGACGGTACGCAGGGCGGCGTCACCGCCGCATAACGCGCTCGAGCTCGTCCGCGGCGAGCGCGGCGCCGTCGTGGCGCACAGCCCAGTCGCGCAGCTCCGCGGCGCGGCGAGAGTAGGCGGCGTCGGCCATGAGCCGCCGAAGGGCCAGCCGGACGCCGCGCGGCGTCTGGAACCGCCGCGGCAGCGACACCCCGGCGCCCGCCCAGCGCACGCGGGCGGCGTTCTCGGCCATGTCGCCCGCGTGCGGGCAGGCCACCACCGGCACGCCGCAGGCGAGCGCGCGGGCCACCGTGCCGTGGCCCGCGTGGCAGATCACGGCGTCGCAGCGCGGCATCGTGCGGGCGTACGAGACCCAGTCGACGAGCCGCGCGTTCGCCGGCACGGCCGCCGAACGCGCGGGCGCGCGCCGGTTCGTCGTGGCCAGCACCCGCACCGGCTCATCGGCCAGCCCCTGCAACGCGGCCAGCAGCAGCCGCCCGTCCGGGTCCTGCGAGGTGCTCGGCGCCACCAGCACGAGCGGCTCGTCGCCCGGCGGGAGCTCGACCTCGCCGAAGGGCTGCTCCCACAGGAGCGGCCCGGTCACCCGCAGCCAGGGCTCCGCCGACCTGCGCGGGTACTCGAGCTGCGGGAACGTGGCCACCAGCGCGAGCAGCCGCGAGATGCCGCCGTGCACGTACCCGAGCGGCGGCAGCCCCACGCGCTCGCGCGCACCGTTCAGCTCGCGGCGGCCCTGCTCCTCGCCCTTCATCAGGAGCGGGCGCGTGAGCCGCCACAGGCGCGCGCCCGCGCGGGTGCGCGGAGGGATCCCGCCGAGCGCGTAGACCGGGAAGTCCGGCTCGCCCATCGGCATGACGTGCGGCACGAGCGTCGCCCAGGGCCGCTCCTCGAGCTCGGCGGCGAGCGCGGCGGCCACCGTGAGGATGTCGGCCACCACGATCTCCGGGTCCACCTCGCGGATCACGCGCGCGGTCTCCGCCGAGGCGCGCACCGCCGCGGCGTACGGCTTCAAGGGGCGCTCGCGCGTGGGGAAGACCTGGTACTCGGGCGCGGCCGCGAAGCGCATCCCCTCGCGCTCGACGTGCTCGCGCCAGCGCGACCACGTCTCCAGCGTGACCTCGTGCCCGCGCGCGGCCAGCTCACGGCCGAGCGCGATCGCGGGGAAGGCATGCCCGGGGTCGCCGAACGCGGCAAGCAGGATCCGCCGCCGGGCGGCGCTCAGAAAGCATCTCCGCGAGATCGCGGATCGTCTGCTTGCGCCGCTCGGGGTCGAACTCCATCGGCGACACGATCAGCGTGCCCACGCCCGCCTCGCGGTAGACCTCGAGCCGCTCTCTCACCCTCTCGCGCGGCCCGGCCAGCGACACGAGGTCGATCAGCTCCGCCGGGATCGCGGCCGCCGCCTCGTCCTTCTTGCCGTCGAGGTAGAGGTCCTGGATCTCGCGCGCCGCGTCCTCGAACCCGTAGCGCTGCACGAGCCGGTTGTAGAAGTTCTTCTCGCGCGATCCCATGCCGCCCACGTAGAGAGCCACGAAGGGCCGCATGGAATCGCGGGCGCGGTCCAGGTCGTCGTCGATCGAGACCTGCACGGTCGGCGCGATGTCGAAGCCGTCCAGCGAGCGGCCGGAGCGGGCGGCGCCCTCCTCGAGCAGCGCGCGCGAGCCCTCCACGTGCTCGGGCGAGAAGAACACGGGCAGCCAGCCGTCGGCGATCTCGCCCACGAGCTTGGTGTTCCTCGGGCCGATCGCCGCGATGTAGATCGGCATCCGCTCCTGCACCGGGGCGAGCATCAGCTTGAGGGCCTTGCCGGGCCCGTCCGGGAGCGGCAGCGTGTAGGCCTCGCCCTCGTAGACGAGCCGCTCGCGCGCCAGCGCCTTGCGCACGATCTCGACGTACTCGCGCGTGCGCGCCAGCTGCTTGCCGAACCGCTGGCCGTGCCAGCCCTCGGCCACCTGCGGGCCCGAGGTGCCGATCCCGAGCAGGAAGCGCCCGTTCGAGAGGTGGTCGAGCGTGACCGCGGTCATGGCGGTCATGGCGGGGGAGCGGCCCGGCATCTGGAGGATGGCGGCGCCGAGCTTGATGCGCTCGGTCTGGGCCGCGAACCAGGCCAGCGGGGTAGCGGCGTCCGAGCCGTAGGCCTCCGCGGTCCAGAGCGAGTCGTAGCCGGCGGCCTCCGCCTCGAGGGCGAGCGCGAGCTGGTCGGCCGCGGTCAGGCCGAGGCCCCAGTAGCCGAGGTTCACCCCCAGCCGCATGCATCACTCCTTTCTCCGGTTGCGCGAGCCGAGCGGGTGGCGCATCCTACGGGCACCTCCGATGAGACGCCGTCGCCCAGCCAGAGAGCTCCGCACCGCGGTCGACTGCCTGCCCCTTCGGACGCGACAGGCGATGCTCGACGGCATCGACGCCAACCGCATCATCGTGGGGGCCTACACCGATCGCCAGGGCGGGGTGTGCCCGATGCTCGCCGCCCACCGAAACGGCGGGCGCACGAGCCTGGCGAGCTTCGCCCGCGCCTGGGACCGCTACACCCGCGCGCGCGGGCGCCCACGGCCGGCCACGGATCGCGAGGTCACCACGCTGCGGACGATGCTCGAGGCGAGCATCGTGCTCGACGAGACGCCGGATCTCAGCGCCGTCGAGCGGCCACGGCGCGAGCGGCGCCCGACCGGTGAGCGCCACCGCGGCCGCGAGCTCCGCCACCAGCCCGGCTGGGCGTGGCTGCGCCCGTTCCGGCGGCTCGACGAGTACGAGAGAGCGGTGTCAGAGCTCGCTGTCGCCCGGCCGGACGAACTGGATCTCCGGAACGATGCAGTGGGGAGAGGTTCGTAGGACGAAGCGGATCGCCTCGGCGATGTCCTCCGCCTGGATCATCTCGTCCTTCGGCACCTGACCCTCGATCCAGTCGGTCATGTCCGTGGCCACGAAGCCCGGGCACAGCGCGGTCACCTGCACGCCGTCGCCCGACAGCTCCTTGTGGAGGGCTTGCGACAGGCCGACCACGCCGAACTTGGTCGCCGAGTAGGCCGACAGCCAGCCCTGCCCGTGCTTGCCGGCATAGGAGGCGGTGTTGGCGATCAGCGCCTTGCCGTGCTCGGCGCCGGCCTCCTTGAGCATGGGGATGCACTCGCGCGCCATCAGGTAGACGCCGCGCAGGTTGACGTTCAGCTGCAGGTCGAGCTTCTTCGTCTCCGTGTCCGCCACGGCGCTGCCGATGCCGATCCCGGCGTTGTTGATGAGGACGTCGAGGCGGCCGAAGCGCTCGCGGTGGGCCTCCGCCACCTTCTTGATCTCGTCCTCGGCCGCCATGTTGGCCGCCACGGCCTCCACCTCGAGCCCCTCGTCGCGAAGCGCCTGCGCCGCGGCCTCGAGCTTCTCGGGGCGGCGGGCGGACAGCGTGACGCCGTAGCCGTCCTGCCCCAGGGCACGGGCGATCGCCAGCCCGATGCCGCTCGAGCCCCCGGTGATCAGTGCGGCGCGCTCGGTCAACGCGCGCAAGCCTATTTGAACCGTGGGTTAAGGATCGGATCGGCCGGTTCACCCATTCCCTAGCCTTCTACGGCCGGTGACCAGCCGACGACTGATCGCCGCCGGTCTCCTCGCATGTGCGCTCGTGGTGTCCGGCTGCGGCGGCGACGACGGCGAGGAGCAGGCCGACAGCCCGCCGCCCCAGGCGCAGCCGGACCAGTTCCCGAGCGCGGAGGGCAAGACGCTGCTCGAGCTCTACAACGAGCTGCCGGACGGCGGGCCCGTGCTGGCCCCGTCGCTGGACCACTTCGTTGCCGGCACGAACCGCTACGCCTTCGGGCTCTTCACCGCCGCGCGCGCCCAGATCCCCGACGCCGCGGCGGCCGTGTACATCGGGCGCGCGGGCGGCGGGCCCGCGCAGGGGCCGTTCGTGGCGCGGTACGAGTCGCTCGAGGTGGACACCCAGTTCCGCAGCCAGTCGTCGGCCGCCGACACCGACGCGGCGAAGACGCTGTACGTGACCGAGCTGCCGCTGAACCGGCCCGGCAAGTACGAGGTGCTGGGGATGGCGCGGCTCGACGGCCGGCTGGTGGCGGCGGCGTCGGCGCGTCCCGTCATCACGGTGAAGGCAGAAGGACTTCGTGCCCGCGGAAGGCCAGCGCCCGCCCAAGATCCACACCCCTACCGAGGCCGACGTCGGCGGCGACCTGGAGCAGATCGACACTCGCGTGCCGCCCTCGACGATGCACGAGTCGGACTTCGCCGACGTGCTGGGCAAGGAGCCGGTGGTGCTCACGTTCGCCACGCCGCGGCTCTGCCAGAGCCGCGTGTGCGGGCCGGTGGTGGACGTGGTCGAGCAGGTCAAGTCCGACTACCAGGACGAGGCCGAGTTCATCCACATGGAGGTCTACAACGAGAACGAGATCCAGAAGGGCTACCGGCCGCAGCTCACGGCCTTCCGCCTTCCGACCGAGCCGTGGACCTTCACGTTCGACGCAAAGGGCCGCGTGGCCGCCCGCCTGGAGGGCGCGTTCAGCGCCGAGGAGCTCGAGGCGGCCGTGAAGAAGGCGGTGGGGTAGGCGAGGAGTGGACTCAGCTCGCCGCCTTGACGGTGTAGACCCTTAGGTTCTCGGGAGTCCCCTTGGCCTTGAAGCGCCAGCGGCGTCTGGTTGTCAGCTCACCGCGCTCGAGGCGCTGGTGGACGGCATCCGAGACGAGCACCTCGTGGGGACCGGCGGCCGACACCACACGGGCCGTCACGTTCACATCCACGCCGAAGTAGTCGCCCCCGAGCTTGCGGGGCTTGCCGACGTGCACGCCCGCCCGGAGCCGTGGGCAGTAGCCGTCAACCTCCACCCGCTCGAGCGCCTGGCAGCCGTCGAGCGCGGCCTCCACGGCGTCCTGGGGATCCTCGAACACGGCCATCAGCCCGTCTCCGAGGCGCTTGACGATCCGGCCGCCGTGCTCCTCGATCGGCGGGTCGAGCGCCCGGCCCACGGCTCGAAGCAGGTCGATCGCCTTGGCGTCGCCTGCCTCCAGGGCCCAGCTCGAGAAGTCCACGAGGTCGGTGAACAGGATCGTCAGCTCGTGGTCACCTTGGCCGCGGCCCTGAGCCTCTGAGAGCGCCTGCCAGACCTGGAGTGCGCTCATTCCGACCTCTCGGAGCGCGCTCGGGCGCTCCGCCGTCAGCGCGGCGAGCCGCTGCCCGATCAGCTGCATCGGCTCGCTGCCGGCGACGGAGAGGGGATCCCCGTAGTGGCGATCGCCCGGCAGAAGGCCGCGCATCGACTCCGCCGCCTTGATGAGACCCGGGCGGGAGTCCAGCCTGCGGAGCGCCGCGGCGAGCCGCTTGGTCCGGCGCGGCTTCTCGCGGCGGTCCTCTTGGCCTTCGGGAGTCACGGTCATCGAGTGATCGCCCCGAGTGTGACGCCCTCCGCCGAACCGGGCGCCGCGCACCGGCGCGGGCAGCCGTTCGGAACGCCCTAGGATGGGGTCCACGCGGAATCTCGTCGACCATCCGTCGACCATCACGGTCCGTCGGAAGCGCGGGATTCCGCTCCAGGGCCGGTAGCTCAGCGGTCAGAGCAGCGGACTCATAATCCGTCGGTCGGTGGTTCGAACCCACCCCGGCCCATCGGGAAAGCGCTGGAAATCGGCATGTTCTGGGGTTTGACGCTGGTGCCGATTCCAAAGCATGTCCCAAATATGTCCCGAGAACCGTGTACGGTTTCACCCTCCCTCCCTCTCCTCGCGGGCCTGCGGGCCCGCTTGGTACGCGAAGTACCGGCTGCCGGACGGGAGCCAGGTTCAGAAGAAGCTCGGACCGGCGTGGACGCAGCGCGGCCGCCCGTCGGCGGGCTTCTTCACCAAGCGAACGGCGCAGGCGTGGCTCGACGAGACGCTGTCGGAGGCGCGCCGCGGCGAGCTGGCCGGCATGGTTCGGACGGGGGTCACGTTCGCGCAGGCGGCCGAGGAGTGGCTGCGGTATGTGGAGCAGGAGCGCGCGTGCAAGCCGAGCACCGTCAAGGACTACCGCAACATGAGCCGGGTGCTCGGCGAGACCTTCGGGGACGAGCCGATCGAGGACATCACGACCGAGGCGATCGAGCGATGGAAGGCGGACTTCACCCGAGCGCGCAAACCCTCGAACCGGACGCTGCAGAAGTACCTCGTCACGCTGCACGGGATCTTCAAGCGAGCCGCGCGCATCTACGGGCTGCCGCATAACCCGGCCGCGCAGGTCGAGCGCCCGCGGCTCCCGCGCCGAGCCGGGATCGACGTGTTCTCACGCGAGGAGGTGATGGCCCCGATCCGTGCGGCGGAGAACGAGCAGGACGGCGCGCTCTACCCCACGGCGGCCTTCACGGGCTTGCGGCTCGGGGAGCTCCTGGTACTGCGCTGGGAGGACGTCGACTTCGAGGCAGACACGATCCGCGTGCGCCGCAACTAGACGGCCGGCGGGGAGGGAACACCGAAGAGCGGGCGGGGGAGGGCGGTCCCGATGATCGAGGAGGTCGCGCAGGCGCTGGCGGGACTAGGGCAGGGCGAGCCCTTCACCGGCGGCCAGGACCTCGCTTCTGCGACCCGCTCGGGCGCCACCTGGGCTACAAGTCCCTGAGCCAGCGATACAAGCACGCCCTGTCGAGGGCCGAGCTCCGCCAGCTCCGCTTCCACGACCTGCGGCACACCTTCGGCACCCACGCGATCCGGCACGCGGACCCGCGCGAGGTCATGGAATGGACGGGCCACGCCGACCTGGCGACCACGCAGAAGTACCTGGCTTACAAGCCGCGCAAGGATGCAGCGCGACGCCTGTCGGCCGCGTTTCAGTCGGATGTCGGCGCAGCCGTCGGGCCGCTCCACTGAACTCTGTCTCGCCCTTGGGGCCAGTTCCGATGGGAGAGCCGAATGCCGCACTTCTCCGTTCACCATGGATGCGAGAGCGCTCTCGAGGACGTCGCTGTCCACAGACGAACTGTCGGCTCGGCCGTGGTCAGCCGACTTGCAGGTACTTGCGTAGCGCCTTCCGGATCACCGAGGAGGTGGTCTCGTGGTCCCGCTCGGCTCGCTTGTTGAGCGCTTGGCGCAGCTCCGGGTCGAGTCGGACCGACTCGACGCTGGCGGCGGCCGAGCCGATCGGTGGACGCCCGCCGCGGCGGCGGAGCGTCTCGTCGACGTCGTAGCCCGCCTCGGCCTTGTCGGCGAGCTGCTCGACGAGCTCGTCGCTGATCGGCTTGCCGCTGGCGGTCCTGCCGTAGTTCTTCCTCTTCGCCATCGTCAGCATTCCGGGAGCAGCCGCCGGTACTTGGGCGGCATCTTCATCGCGTGGATCACGAGCTCGGAGCCGTCGTCGCGCCGATCGTCACGACCTCGAGAGGTCGCGCTACGGCGGCCGAGATAGAGGCGGGTGTCGTCGCTTGGTCGTCGATGGCGAGCGCGTGTCTCATGGCGTGTTCGATGTCCTCCTCGGCGATGCCGTGCTTGCGCGCCGCGGATGGATCTCCACCAGAGAATTGTAATACGAAACCTCGGACGGACCTGGTAGGCCGGCCCGACGAGGCTGTTCTACGAGGGAGGTTTGATGTACACGCTTCAGCTCCTCGACGCCGCGGGGCGCCGGCGCTCGCCGGCAACGCTGCCGGGCTTCCATGCAGGTCGTCCGCCGCGCAACAAGGGGTTTCGTTACCCGCCCGACCCACCTCGGGTCGAAGAGATCGTCGCCGTCATGCGCAGGGCGGGCGAGACAGACCACGGCTTGAGGCTGCGCGCGCTGATCGTGGTCCTCTGGCGAGCGGGACTTCGGATCGGCGAGGCGATGGCGCTGACGGAACCAGACCTCGATCCGGGCCGCGGCTCGATCCTGGTTCGCCAAGGCAAGGGTGGCAAGCGGCGCGAGGTCGGCATGGACAACTGGCGCTTCGATCAACTCCAGCCGTGGCTCGCGCACCGGCTCGAGATGCCGGTCGGGACGCTGTTCTGCGTGATCGATGGCCAGACGCGCGGGAGGCCCTGGACGCCTGCAGCTGCGCGCAACCACCTGCGCCGGATCTCAACGAAGGCAGGGGTGCGGCGCCGCTTCGCTCCCCACCAGCTGCGCCACGCCCACGCCGTCGAGATGGCCCGCGAAGGTGTCTCGCTGAAGGTGATCCAACGCCAGCTCGGCCACGTCAACCTCGGCGTGACGTCGGTCTATCTCGACGGCATCGACACCGCGGAGATCATCGACACAGTCCACAACCGGCGCCCGCCGATGATCTCCGCGAGCGCCGGACTGAGCATCCGAGCCTGAGAGCCCTCTTGCTCGCATGGGGAAGCGGCGGTCTGGCTGGTTCGTCGGAATCTGGCGGAGCTCACTCGGGCGGTGTGGGTAGGGTGAGCGCGTGCCGCAGGTGGCGCTCAAGCGCGTAGGCGGGATCGCCTACCGGGAGACGGAGCCCACGCAGGTGTCGGATCGTTTGCCTGTGCTCTGCATTCACGGGTGGCCGCAGAGCTCGTATATGTGGCGTCATCTGCTTCCCGCCCTCGCCTCGGTGGGACGTAGAGCGGTGGCGCCGGATCTACCCGGCTTCGGAAATTCGCCGCCCGATCCGCCAGGCACCTTCGAACACCATGTCGACGCGGTCGACCGCTTCCGCCACCAGATCGGGCTCGACCAGGTCGTGCTGATCGTCCACGACACCGGCGGCTTGATAGGCCTGCGCTGGGCATGCGATCAGCCGGACGCCGTCGCGGGCCTGGTGATCACCAACACGGGATTCTTTCCCGACATCGATTGGATCGAGATCGCGAAGACGATGCGAACCCCGATCCAGGGCGAGGCGCTCATGGACAGCCTCTCCCGGGAGGGGTTCGCCACCTTAATGGAGGAGGCCTCCAGCGAGTTCGACGAGCGCACGCTCGACGAGTATTGGAAGGCGTTCACCACCGCCGAAGGCCGCCGCGGCATGCTCGAGCTCTATCGCTCCTTCGACCTCGACGAGCTCGAGCCCTACCAGAAAGGCTCGCGGCACTGGGCGTGCCGGCGCTGATTCTTTGGGGCCAGGGGGACGAGTACATCCCGGTCGACTACGCGTCGCGGTTCGCGCGCGAGATTCCTGAATCCACGCTCGTGTTGCTCGGGGGCGTCCGCCATTTCCTCTTCGAAGACGACCCGGAGCGCTGCGCCCAGGAGGTGATCGACTTCCTCCGCCAGACCGGCCTCTGAGGGACCTGACGTCCTGACCGGCAGAGCTCCCGGAGGCAGAGTGCTGCAACTCCATCTACGGCGGCGACGTGATCGCGGCCTACGGCGTTGGATGTACGAAGGCGCGTGACGTGGTGCGGACGAGGGCCGTGCGCTACCGCCGGGACGGCGTGATCAATCGGCAGGTGTTCCGCTTCCGCTGCCGTGGCCGGAACGATCCTTACGAGGGTCTCACGATGCGCTGCCGCCGTCCCAACGACGACGCGCGCGTGCGCTGGTACGCGAACGTGCCTGCTTAGCCGGTCGTCCCCTCTGCGACGGCGGGCCCTTCCGCTTCGCGCGAGTAGCGGCATGTCGGCCACCGTTCTCGCGGGTGGCGCGCCTCGGCGGCGCGAGCTCCACCTCGCGTTGCGGGGCGGACCCCACGCGACCTAGAATCAGGAAGACCGACAGGAGCCGCGAGGTGTCCAATCGAGCGCCGGAGGCGTGGGGTGGCGAGTTCCGGATGCCGCGCTGGCTGTGGCGCGTGCTCAGCCGACCGGAGTCTCTCGGAGAGACCCCAGAAGCCGCCCACGAGAAGCGGAAAGCTCGACCCGGGCGGTCGGTCGCCGAGAACGCGGACCGGGCAGCCGTGGGCGTGCTATCTGAGCTGTATCGCGAGGGGCGAAAGAAGCGCCGCTAGCTTCAGCAGTGCCAATCGGACGCCGGCACCCGGGCGTCGTTCCGACGCCCGACGACGTCCCCACGGAAGCGCTGCCGCGTTGCGCGATGGGCGGACGCGCACGCCAGTGGGGGCATCGATGAGTTTGGCGCGGCGCGTCGGTCTTGACACACGGGCGTGGACAGCCAGCGACCGACGATCGAAGAGCTGCCTACGCTGGGGTGAGCAACGACCGAAGGAGGCACACAATGCCCGAGAGCAAGACTGGAACGCGGGAGGAATGGCAGGCGGCTCGCGATGAACTCGCCAAGCTCGAGGCCGAGCACGCCGAGCTGGGCCGCAAGGTGACCGAGCAGCGCCGCCGGCTCCCGTGGGTTCCGGTCGAGAAGGAGTACGTCTTCGACACCGAGGACGGGAAGAAGCCGCTCGCTGAGCTCTTCGACGGGCGCTCGCAGCTACTCGCCTACAACATCATGTATGGGCCTGATTACGAGCTCGGCGCCTGCCCGGGGTGCTCGAACCTCGGCGATGAGCTGGACGCCGCGCGCCTGCATCTGGCCCACCGCGACGTGACGCTGATCTGCTTCTCGCGTGCGCCGATTGACCGCCTCGTCGCCTACAAGGAACGGATGGGCTGGCAGTTCCCGTACGTCTCGACCAACGGAACGGAGTTTCCGTTCGAGTTTGGGCTCGCCCTCACCCCGGAGCAGTCGCGTGAGATCCCCGAGGTCAACGAGATACTCGCCGATCCGCCCGAGTGGCTTCAGGAGTGGGGGCGGCAGGTCGGCGCCAGGCTCGAGGACGGCCTGCGCGAGAACCCGAGCTTCATCGCCTTCGCGCGCGACAACGGAACCGTGTACCACACCTACACCGTGTCGGCGCCCGACCCGTTCGTCGCGCCATACCACTCGTTCCTGCTCGCGCGCACCCCGAAGCCGGAGCCTGAGGAGCCCCGCGCCTGGCGCAAGGACGAGTACCCGGACTGAACGCGGCGGTCATCCTCTGTCTCGCCCACGCGATGTCTGAAGGAGGGAAAGTGACGATCCGAGAGATGCTCGAGACGCATCCGCGGCCAGCCAGCCGCGATCGCGATGTGGTCGTGCGCTGTGTCGAGGCCTGCATCGACTGCGCCGCCACGTGTACGAGCTGCGCCGATGCCGACCTCGGCGAGAGCGACCTGCAGGAGCTGGTGCGCTGCATTCGCCTTTGTCTCGACTGCGCCGACCTTTGCGAGTCCACCGGCCGCATCGTGACCCGCCAGACCGAATCCGACGTCGGCGTTGTCCGCGCAGCGGTTGAGGCCTGCGTGGTGACATGCGGCGCCTGTCGCGAGGAGTGCGAGCGCCACGCCGAGCACCACGAGCACTGCCGAATTTGCGCCCAGGTGTGCAGCCGCTGCGAGCAGGCATGCAGCGACTTGCTCGAATCGATCGGCTGAACGGAACACAGGCTGTCAGAACGGGCGCCGTCCGACGTCGACGCCGAGACCCAGCCGCTCCCTGAGTTTTTCGCTCTGCGCGATTTGCAAAAGCGGATAGGGATTTCGCTGGGAGGGCGCCACCGAGGAGCGGGCCGGAGCCGGAACCTACCGGCGAATTACGCGGGCCTCGGCGTTGCCCCGGCTGTCGCGGGGCCACGATCATCGAGGGGCGACCTGGTACGACCCGGACGACAAGGTCGTTTGGCTACTCGCGTACGGGCTCCACCGATCGGGCGAGCCAGAGGACGCCTTTCCGTACTTCAAGCAGCTGGACTTGGAGGGTCGACTTCTGCCGACCCTCGACGACTACGCGGCGCTCGAGAAGGACCGCGGGCGGCGGTTCGTCGAGCAGGTAATGAGGGTCGTTCCTCGCCTGATGGAACAAGCGAAGGAACAGCCAGAGGCTGAGCAGTCAGCCTCGATCGGAGGAAGCACGCAGATCGGAGTGGCGATGGAGGTTGTCGAGACGCTCGAGGAGGTCTACCTCCGCGTGAGCCCGCTCAACCTACGACCGGCATGGCTTGAGATCATCCTCGCCGCCGTCTTTGGAGATCGACCATGGGAGGTCACCGACCGGTTCCCCAATCGGGAGCCCAGCGTCGACGAACTCCGGTTTCGGAGCGCCGAGGTCTGAGGCCGGTGGCGCACGGAGGCCGGAGGAACGGATTGGCATCGGCGTCACCGCGAAACCGTGTCCCGAACCGTGTCCCCGACTCGGCAAATCTGACCCCAGCGACCCGAGCCAACTCCGCATACCCAAGCCAAACCGACCGACAACGAGGCGCTCCAGGACAACTCGTAATCCGTCGGTCGGTGGTTCGAACCCACCCCGGCCCATAGCCACCGTCAGGTCCGGACCCAGTCCGAGCGTGTCATCGTCACCTCTAGGGGGCGCGCGCGATTTGGGACGTTGCGATGCACCAGGTCGGACAGGGTCTTTGTTGTGCGGATCAGGTTCCAGCCGAGCGGCGAGAACGTCTCGGCGTTGAAGACCCGCGCGGAGAGCAGCGGGTTGGTGAATGCCTGCGAGAACGCGTCGATCGCCACCATCCGGCCGATGAGTGGCGGAAGCACGGCGTTGCGCCGAACATCCTCGGCGAACAGACCGGGGTAGAACTCGATGCCGTCGACGTCGCCGAAGACGTCCCGCAACCGCTGCTGGACCTGCGGGTCGCTCGAAATGTCCTCGAACCGCGTCGCCCGAGGGAATCGGGCGAGCCGGCGGTACTCGTTGTATGGGCGAAGCTTCACAGCGCGCGCCTGCCTGACGCTCTCCAGCTCGGCCTGCCACACCTCTGGGGGAGAGTTGAACAGACCGACCCGCCCGGCACGCTGGTTCGACGCATCCTCGAAGCAGCCGCCGAGACCTCGCTCGACGACGATGTCGGTGTTGAAGAGGGTGTCGTTCACGCCGACATCGCGGTCGGCGATGCGAAAGCTCGAGGGTACGAGGCTGTGCCAGCGATAGAGCAGGTTGAACTCGATCGCCATCCAGTTCTGCCGGTACCAGCGAGGGTTGCGCAAGCCGGTCGGGTCGGCGAGCAGCTTCACGTGATAGGGGGAGATGTGGTTGATGTACTCCTCGACCACGAGCTTGATCAGGATCACCGTGAGGATGTTGCGGGTCGTCTGGAAGAGCCGCTCGTCATCCCAGCCGTACTCCTTCTCGAGCATCCGCGCTATGCGGTTGTGCTCGCGCAGGAAGAGGACGTTCATCATCACGAATCCGAGCTGCAGGTTTCCCGTGTCGCTTCCCACGGCGAACAGCTGACGCCGCTGATCGGCTGTGATCTGCTCGTCGCGTACCACGCTGACCTTGTCGAACTTCTTGCGCCCGCCTTCGTAGAGGAAGGGGGGATACGCCTCTCCGTCGATGACCTGGTACTGAAGGAGACCGCCTTCGCCCGCGCGCAACTGCCTTGTGACCTCGTCGTTGAGCCCGTAGATCTGGATCAGGTCGATCTCGTGGGTGGACTCGTTCTTGGCGACGTCGCGGACGGGCTCACCCGTATCGGGATCGCGCACGAGCTCCTCGGTGTGGGGGTCCCGCTTGGGGCGCTCGCTGCGGAGGAACCCGTCGACGAACCACGCGGCGAAGTAGGGAAACAGCACCGTCGACTTGTCGCAAGGCGTCATCTGCCCGTGCCGGGTAAAGAGCGCGGCCACGTCCTCCGCCGGGGGATGACTTGGCTGTGCTGACTCGGCAGGTGGAAGGTGGCGACTGTCATATGTCCGGTCGGTGAGAGAGGCCCAGGACGTATAGGCGGCCATCGTGCTCAGCGGATTTGGCCGAGTCGGGATCTTGAGGATTGCCCGATCGATGAGGGTCCGGTTGACTCGGCGGTGGACCACCGGCAGGCGCTGAACCAGGTTCCATAGGCCGCTCAGGTTCGTGGTCGCGTACGTCTCGATCCGGTTGGCGACGCTGTAGCGGATGTCTTGGGGTGTGCGCACTGCGCTCCTTCCCAGCGGGATCCGGATTTCGACGGCATCCCGATCGTTAGCAGGAGAGAATGACCAGTCCAGCAGCGCGACACGGCCTCGGTCAGCGTTGGGCAGTGCCCCGATCGCCAGCAGCGTTGGCCCGAAAAGTCTCCCCGGGCCACCGCATGCGATAGTCACCGACGTGTCGAAGACCATGCTGGGCGCGTGAGCTGACAGTCGGCGGAAGGAGGATCAGTGGCAGAGGCACTTAGCGCGGAAGAGGTTCTGAAGCGGGAGATCTCGCGCTTCCAGGCACGCTATGAGCGGGCCAATACCGAGGCTCAGGAGGCCCAAGCGCAGGTCGAGAAGCTGCAGCACGCGCTGGCCGTGCTGGAGGGCAAGGACAGCGGGCCGAAGCAGTGACCGACAGGCCGCCGGTGGCCCCTCCGCCAGGGCCGGCCGGCGGCGGAGGGGCAGGACGCTGAGCGGATGCCGGTCAGGCGTCGCTGGGCCGGGGGACCGGCGCGATCCCCAACCTCTCGCGCATGCGCTTGGAAAGCGACGGCTGGCGCGCGTACGCCTGCCGAGCGGAGTAGCGATAGCGCAGCAGCTGCTGCAGATAGGCGGTGTGCTCGAACGGGTCGGCGATGATGCGCCCGTCGGCCAGCGAGATGGCTGCGGCGGGCAGCCCGCGAGTCTCTGCGATCAGCGCCGGCATGGAGAGCGGCCGCTGGCTGTCCAGCTCGGCGAGCCGCTGAAGGGCGCGATGATCGTCCTCGGTGGCCTGGCGGATGATGGGGTACATGCAGCTCCTTTGGAGGGGGCCGGCATCCGGCTACTGCACCGACGGTCGCACCTCCGCGCCGGCCGCGTGGTGCGATGCGTCACACTCGGGCCAGGCCGCCCCCGGAGGGTCTGCGCGCCTCGCTCAGTCCTGGTCTGAGAGGTCCAGGATCCTGATGTTGCGGAACGACACGACATCCTGGGGCGCGCCGTGGGCCTGCAGGCCGATGTAGCCCACCAGGCCGCGGGAACTCGAGTCGGGGTCGTTGGGCCGGCCCGGGAACGGCACGCCGGGGAGGTTCTCGTACTCGTTGATTGTCACTCCGTTTCGGATGACCGTGTAGTGCTGCCCGACGACGCGGATCTCGAGGTCGTTCCAGACTCCGGCGGGGGTGGTCCGTGCCTGTGCGGCATCGAGGTCCGCGAAGCCGTAGATCGATCCGGTCTTGCGCGGGTCGTTCGGGGGCCCGTCGGGCGAGTCGTTGATCTGGACCTCATGGCCGCAGTTGACCGCGATCCAGCCCTCGGGGTTGGCGGTCTGCGGGTTCCCGTTGAACGTCATGGGGCATCCCGGAACCGGCGGCCGGGGGGCGGGGAAGCGCACCTGCACTCCGCTGTTCGCCCGCTGTCCAGCGATCGGCGAATCGTCCCGGAACTGCAGCCGCAGCGAGAAGTCGCCGTACGGCCTCGCCGCGTACCACAACACGCCCAGGTTCGGGGGACCCGGCTCCGCCTTCAGCGTGCCGTCCCGCTGGAGCGTTATCGACGAGCCACCCGCGTATCGCCACCGCTCGAAGCACTTCCGGCTCCCGTCGAAGATCACCTCGTAGCCGCGCTCCCGCTGACCACGAGCCTTCCCGCAAGCGCCGTCGCCGTGTCCACCGTCCTTCTTCTGGCCCTCGTCGCCGTCGTGCCCCGGTCGCGCCGCGCCTTCCGGCAGGGCGACCATCGCCGTGAGCGTCACGACGCCAAGAAATGCAAAGAGCTTCCGCATGACTGCCTCCCCGATATCCGACTGCTTCGGCTCCTAGATACCCGGCACCCTGGTACGGCTAGCCGTACTGCCGGTCACGTGCAGGCCTCACTGGAGGAGCAGGCGTGGGTTGCCAACGTCCGCGTCATGCCTCCCCACATTCAGACCGAAGGCACTCCTGGACAGGGCCGCCCGAGCCCCCAGGTGGTGCGGCTGATCGACAGGATCAAGAAGCTGGTGGCCGAGCAGCGGCGCATGGAAGCCGGCGACGGCGAGGACCGCCGGCGTGACTCGAACCGGCGTGAGATCGCGCGCCTGAAGTGGCGCCTGGCGAATGTGGTGAAGCGTGAGCTGAGTCCGGGCACCGGGCTGCGCTTCGCCCTGGGCCTAAGGCTCTAGCGAGCTGAGGCTCCGTCGCGATCCTGGCCGCGGAACGGGCTCCGCAGGAAGCGCCCGATCCTGTAACCGAGCCGGCCGCGGATGGCGGCGAGCTCCTGCTCGAGCCGCGCGTTGCTCTGACCGCTGGCCTCCAGCTCGCTGCGGAGGGTCTCGATCTCGGCCCCGAGGTCGTCCGCCTTGCGAATTGCGTCCGCGAGGGACATCCGGTGCTGGAGCTCGGCCGCGGTGAGGCGCTCGCGTGTCTCGGCGAGGCCGCGCAGGGCGTCGTCTCTCTGGGAGGTGGCCGCCGCCGCGCGCTCCTCCGCGTCCTCGAGCCTGTGCTCCAGGTCCTGCTGGCGCTGCTGGGCCGCGTCCCGCTGGATCTCCGTCGCCCGCTTCGTGAGGTCCTCCTCCTGGAGCGAGCGCTCGAGTGCACGGGTGCCTTCCCGCAGCTCGCCCACCAGGGCGCGTAGCTTCTCCACCGCTTCGTCCTGGTCGGCGAGGCGGCTCTCCGCCACCCCCAGGGCACGGCGCCACACCTGCGGCGCCCGCTCCTTCGAGCGCTCGGCCACGATGCCGGCGAAGCGGTCGATCAGGACGATCTCGGCGATCGACAGCTTCGACGACACCCTCTCGAGCAGCGCGCTCAGGTAGAGCGGCTCCTTGTGGTCCGGGTACGGGTGGATCCCGTACGGCGTGGTCAGCACCATGCGGCCGCCCGGCCGAAGCACCCGCCTGGCCTCGTCGAGCAGCTTCCCGGGGTCGAGCTGGTGCTCGAGGACCTCTCCGAGCAGCACTGCGTCGAAGCTCGCGCTCGGGAACCCCACCGCCCGCCCCTCGCCGACCCTGAACTCCACGCGCTCGCTGACCTGCGCCTCCTCCTGGTCGAGCCGCTCCCGTGCTGCGCGGATCGCCTCGTGCTCGCGGTCGACGCCGATGACCCGATGGCCCTCGCGCGCGAGAAGTATCGACGCGATCCCCTGGCTGCAACCCACGTCGAGCACCTCCGAACCGCCTACCTGCGCGCACATCCAATGGATCCGGCGGCGCGAGACCTGCTGGAACTCGCGGCTGCCGACGGTGCCCTCGTAGACCTCGGCGATCCGGTCGTGGTCGATCAACCTGCGCCATCATATGCCCGGCCCAGGAAGGCAAAGCGCAGCCCGCGGGCGGTTTGGATCGCTCCACCGGGGTAATGCGTCTCGAAGACACATTCGACCACGAGGAGGGCTCGGGATGAGCCAGAGCGAGGAAAGCGCGGATAAGGTGAACGAGACCACGAGCGCGGCCGCCCAGACGGACGGACCCGCGGTTGGCGGGAACGGCGAGCCCATCGCACAGGAGACCGGCCAGGAGAGCGGTGGCTCCAAGGCCAAGACGGCGGCGGTGGTGGCCGGAGCCGGAGCCGCGGTCGCCGGGATCGCCGGCGGGATCGCGGTCGCCGCGCGCGACACGCGTCGCCGCGTGCTCGGCGTGCCGGTCGGCAAGCAGAACCGCGTCCAGCGCACCGCGAGCGGCGTCGTCGACAAGGCGAAGGAGCCCGCGCACAAGCTGGGCTCGCGCTTCTCCAGAGACTGAGCCTGGCGCGGCAAGCGGCGCCGCGGGCCATAATCCCGGCCCGTGAGCGCTCCGAGCGTCGTCATCCTCTGCGGCGGCCGCGGCACGCGGCTGCGGGAGCACACCGAGACGATCCCAAAGCCGCTCGTCGAGATCGGCGGGCGGCCGATCCTCTGGCACGTCATCCGGATCTATGCGGAGCAGGGCTTCGAGCGCTTCGTCCTGTGCACGGGTCACAGGGCCGAGCTGATCGACGCCTTCGTCGAGAACGACGGGCTCCCGGAAGGCCTCGAGATCGCCTGCGTCCAGACCGGCGAAGACACCCCGACCGGCGGCCGCATCGCGCGGGTGGCCGACCACCTCCACGGCGAGCGCTTCTGCGCCACCTACGCCGACGGCGTCGCCGACATCGACCTCGCGGACCTGCTCGGCTTCCACGAGCGTCACGAGGCGCTTGCCACCATGACGGTCGTCCAGCCTGAGCTGCAGTTCGGCGTGGCCGAGCTGAACGGCGACGGCCACGTGAGCGGCTTCACCGAGAAGCCCCGCTACGAGGGCTGGATCAACGGCGGCTTCTTCTGCTTCGAGCCCGGCGCGCTCGACTACATCGGCCCGGACTCCGTGCTCGAGCGCGACCCGCTGGAGCGCCTCGCGACCGAGGACCAGCTGCGCGCCTTCCGCCACCAGGGCTTCTGGGACTGCATGGACACCTACAAGGACGCGGTCCTCCTGAACGACCTCTGGGCCGAGGGAAAGGCCCCCTGGAAGGTCTGGTCCTGAAGGAACTTCACGAGCTCCGGCGAAAACCGGGGCCGTGACGCGAACGGGCACGACCGCACTCACGCTCTCCGACGAGATCCGCCAGCGCTTCGACGAATTCTCCCGCTCGCAGAAGGATGTCGGCCAGTACATCGTCGACCACCTCGAGGAGGCCGCCTTCCACACCGCCGAGGAGCTGGCCCGGCGGGCCAACACCTCGAGCTCCACCGTCGTGCGCTTCGCCCAGGCGCTCGGATTCGAGGGCTTCCCCGAGCTCCAGGCGGCGGCGCGCGACGAGTACCGCCGCGCGCGCGAGAGCGGCGGCGGGAATAATGACCTTTCGAGCCCGCCGCTGTTCCCGATCGACCAGACCGAGTTCGAGGCGGCGCTCGCCGCCGACCACTCCAACATGGTCGAGACCGCCCGCAAGGTGGACCGCGAGGAGGTCGCCGCGGCGATCGACCTCGTCTCGCACGCCGACCGGATCGTGCTCTGCGGCACCGACCAGATGGCGTTCTTCGCGAGCTATCTGCGGCACCTCCTGATGCTGCTCGACCTGCGCGCCGAGGTGGTCGCCTCGCCGAGCCAGGAGAACCTCGGCAAGCTCGGCCGCGTGAACGACAAGACCGTGATGGTCGGCTTCTCCGCCGGCCGCCCGCACCCGCTCGTGGTCCGCGCCATGAAACTCGCCCGCAACCGCAACGCCGCGACGATCGCGATCGCCGACGCCACGCTCTCGGAGGTGGCGAAGCTGGCCGACCACCGGCTCTACTACTCGTCGAACAGCCCCGCCTTCGTCCGCTCGCACGCCGCCCTGCTGGGCGTGATCCAGGCGCTCGCCTACGGCGTGTACGCGATGGACGAGCCCGCCTACGCGGATCGCATCAAGGCCTTTCGCCTGAAGTAGCCAGCCGCTGGGGTAGGCTGCGTCCCTCGTGAGGGGGAAGGTAGTCTTGCCGCGCCTGTGCGGGGCCTCCCTGGTGGGCATTGCCGTGCTGCCCGCCGCCCCGCCGCGGCGCCGCGCGGCTGCGACCCGCTCGATCCCGCCCACTGCCTGCTGCCCTGGCCCAACGACCACTTCCGCGAGGACGGCCGGCTCGCCCTGCGCGACTCGATGATGCCGCGCAACGCCGCCGGCAAGCCGGTGCGGGCCTCCGACTACAACCGCTCGGACGGCTTCAGCCCCGGCCAGATCGCGGTCACGCGCGTGCCCGGCCTCGACCTGCGCCGCAGCGGCGCCGTGCCGGTGACGAACATGGCGCGGTCGTTCGCCCGCAACGCGCCGATCGTCGTGATCGACGCGAAGACCGGCCGCCGCCAGCTGATCTGGGCCGAGCTCGACTCCCAGGCCGAGCGGCCGCGCGAGCGCACGCTGCTGATCCACCCGGGCGCCAACTGGCGCGAGGGGCGGCGCTACATCGTCGCGCTGCGCAACCTGAAGGACCGGCGCGGCCGCGCGCTCGGCCCCGCCGCCACTTCCGCCACTTCCGCAGCGGCCTCGCGCGCGGGCGCCGCGCGCGCCACTTCCAGGGCATCTTCCGCCCCCTGGAGCGGGCCGGCATCCGCCGCGACGCTCTACCTCGCCTGGGACTTCACCGTGGCGAGCCGCCAGTCGCTCGCGGGCCGCATGCTCTCGATCCGCGACCGCGCCTTCGCCGGGCTGGGCGACCGCAACCTGGGCGACCTGCGGGTGGAGGGTTCGGCCCCGCCCTTCAGCGTCACCGGCACGCAGGACCTCGGCGACGTGACGCGCGTGGACGGCACGTTCACGATCCCGTGCTTCCTGAACCGGCCCGGCTGCCCGCCGGGGTCGCGCTTCCGCCTGAACCGGAGGGGCCTGCCGGTCCGCAGCGCGGGAAACGTCCAGGTGGAGCGCTTCATCTGCCTGGTGCCCGAGGCCGGCACGAACGGCCGGCCGCTGATCTTCGGCCACGGCCTGCTGGGCGGCGCCGAGGCGGTCCTGCCGCTGGCGCCGCTGGCGTCGGCCGGGAACTTCGTGGCCTGCGCCACGGACTGGTCCGGCATGTCCGCGGAGGACCTGCCGAACGTGTTCGCACTGTCGGAGGACCTGTCCCGCTTCCGGACGCTCGCCGACCGCAACCAGCAGGGCTTCCTCAACTTCCTGTTCCTCGGGCGGCTGATGGTGCACCCGCAGGGCCTTGCGTCGCGGCCCGAGTTCGCCGGCAAGATCGACACGCGCGCCTCTTCTACGCGGGCGCGAGCCAGGGCGGCATCCTCGGCGGGGCGCTCACCGCGGTGGCGCCCGACTTCGAGCGGGCGGCGCTGATCGTCCCGGCGATGAACTTCAGCCTGCTCATCACCCGCGCCACTCCGTTCGCTCCCTTCCAGGAGGTCCTGTACGAGAGCTACCGGGGCGGGGTGGAGCGGGCCCTGCTCACCTCGATGATCCAGATCCTCTGGGACCGCGGCGAGGCCAACGGCTACGCCTGGCACATGACGCGCAACCCGTACCCGAACACGCCGCCCCACACCGTGCTGCTGCACGAGGCGTTCGGCGACCATCAGGTGGCGAACGTCGCGACGGAGGTCGAGGCGCGCGTGATCGGCGCCCGGCTGCGCACGCCGGCGCTCGACCCGGGCCGCAGCCGCGACAAGCGGCCGTTCTACGGCATCCGGCGCATTCCGAGCCTGCCGTGGAGCGGCAACGCGCTCGTGGTGTACGACATCGGCCCGCCGCGCGGGGACCAGGGCACCCCGGCTCCGCCGACCGGGAACGTGCCGCCCGGGTCGGGCGCCGACCCGCACGCCCTGACCGCCTTCGAGCCCCCCGCCGCGACCCAGTTCTCCGAGTTCCTCAAACTCGACGGAGCGTTCGTCGACACGTGTGGCGGCGCCCCCTGCCGGGCGGCTGGCTGGACGGGCCGTAGAGCCGCGCGGGCTTTATCCTGGGTGGGCACATGGAGACAGGCACCTTCCGTGTAAAGAGCGGCCTCGCCGAGATGCTCAAGGGCGGCGTGATCATGGACGTGGTCACCGCCGAGCAGGCGGAGAGGATCGCCGAGGACGCCGGCGCCGCGGCCGTGATGGCGCTTGACGCGCCTGCCCGCCGACATCCGTGCGGCGGGCGGCGTGGCGCGCATGGCGGAGCCCACGAAGATCGCGGAGATCCAGGAGGCGGTGTCGATCCCGGTGATGGCGAAGGCCCGGATCGGGCACTTCGTCGAGGCCCAGGTGCTCGAGGCGCTCGAGGTGGACTACATCGACGAGTCCGAGGTGCTGACCCCGGCCGACGAGGCGCACCACATCGACAAGTGGGCGTTTAAGGTGCCGTTCGTGTGCGGCGCGACGAACATGGGCGAGGCGCTGCGGCGGATCGCCGAGAGCAGCCGCGATGATCCGCTCGAAGGGCGAGGCGGGCACGGGCAACGTCGTGGAGGCGGTGCGCCACATC
>CAWIGR010000003.1:0-42559 GCA_963835705.1 uncultured Thermoleophilaceae bacterium | reverse complement strand
GCACGCGAAGCTCGAGGCCCGCTACGCGGACCGGCCCGAGCAGACGAAGCAGGAGGTGAAGCGGCTCTTCAAGAAGGAGCTGTTCGTCGCCAACGTGCGCAAGATGCGGAAGCTCGTTGAGCGCCTCACCTGGGATCCGCCCGAGGGCGTCTGGACCGCGTACGGGGAGCGCAACAGCTACACGGACGACGACGCCCGGCGCAAGGACGACTTCGTGCGCGAGGTGGCGACCAGCCGCGACTGGAACCTCGTCTGGGACATCGGCGCGAACAACGGCCGCTACTCGCGGATCGCCGCCGAGGGCGCGCGGACGGTGGTGGCGGTGGACGCCGACCAGGGCCCGGTTGAGCTGCTCTACCGCGACCTCCGCGGGGAGGGCGACGAGCGGATCCTTCCGCTCACGATGAACCTCGCCGACCCGTCGCCGGGGCTCGGCTGGCGCGGGCTGGAGCGCAAGGCGCTGACCGAGCGCGGAACGCCGGACCTGGTGCTTGCGCTCGCGCTCGTGCACCACGTCGCGATCAGCGCCAACGTGCCGGTCAAGGAGTTCGTGGACTGGCTCGCGTCGCTCGGCGCCGCGCTCGTGATCGAGTTCCCCACGCGCGACGACCCGATGGTGAAGAAGCTGCTCGCGCCCAAGCGCGAGGGCCTCCACCCGGACTACGAGCTGGGCTTCTTCGAGCGCACGCTGAAGGAGGCGTTCGAGGTGGAGCGCTCGGAGCGGCTCGAGTCCGGGACGCGCGTGCTCTACCACGCGCGGCCGAAGCGGGGATGAGCACGGCCGAGGCCCGGCGCCCGGAGCGGACCCGGAAGCGGGTGACCGTCCGCGAAGCCATCTGGGCATATCTCGGCCTCGCGGTCCTCTGGACCTTCGCCGTCGCCCAGCCGCTCTTCGACCTGCTGAAGGACAACCCCGAGTTCTTCGCCGCGCGCGGATCGTCGGGCCTCGACATCGTCAGCTTCTCGGTCGCGCTCGTGGTGCTGCCGCCGCTCCTGATGCTGGGGATCGAGCTGCTCGTGGGGCTGGCCGGACGCACCGCCCGCGAGGGCGCGCACCTGGTGCTGATCTCGATCCTCGTGGCGCTGATCGCGGCCCAGGCGCTCAAGAAGACGCTCGACCTGCCCGACCCCGTCATGATCGTCGCGTCGCTCGCGATCGGCTCCGCCCTCGCGACCCTGTACGCCGCGGCCGAGCCGGTTCGCTCGTTCCTGCGGGTGCTCTCGCCGGTGCCGCTGGTGTTCCTGGCGCTGTTCCTGTTCACCGACCCGATCTCGAAGCTCGCCTTCCCGGACGAGGCCCAGGCGCGCACGATCGGCGGTGTCACGCGGGCGCCGATCGTGGTCGTGCTGTTCGACGAGCTTGCCCACCACCACGCTGATGGACGACCGCGGCCGGATCGACGCGGCGCGCTTCCCCGGATTCGGGGAGCTGGCGGCGAGCGGCACCTGGTACCGGAACGCCTACACCGTCTACGACTCGACCGAGCGCGCTCAGCCGGCCATCATGGACGGGAACCTGCCGGAGAGGGACAAGCTCCCAACTTCCGCGGACCATCCGAACAGCATCTTCTCGCTGTTCGCGAAGACTCACCGGCTGAACGTCTCGGAGGAGGCCACGAGCGTCTGCTCGCGCGACCTGTGCGACGACGAGCGCCTCGACGAGTCGTACGGAAGCCGGATGGGCTCGATGAGCGAGGACCTGGGGCTCGTCTGGCTGCACGTGGTGTCGCCGCCCGACATCGAGTCCGATCTGCCGTCGGTGTCCGAGAACTGGGGCAACTTCGCCGGGGGCGAGGGGAGGAGGAGCAGCCCGACGCGCCGGCGGTGGACGTCAGGGAGCACACGATGGGGAACCTCCAGGGCGGCCGGGAGGCGCGCTTCGAGGAGTGGATCGCCTCGATCGAGCCCGGCCGGCGGCCGCAGCTTGCGTTCAAGCACACGCTCCTCCCGCACGTGCCCTGGCAGTACCTGCCCGACGCCCGCCGCTATCGCCGCACCGCCAACGATGCGGTGCCCGGCCTCTCGACCATGTCGTACGAGGATCAGGGCCAACTCGACGTGCTGCTCCAGCGCCACTTCCTCCAGACCGGCTTTGCCGACTACGAGCTGCGCCGCCTCTGGCGCCACCTCAAGGACCAGAGGATGTGGGAGGACGCGATGATCGTGGTGGCCGCCGACCACGGCGTGGCATTCCCGCTCGGGTCCGTGCAGCGCCGTCGCCTCAAGCGCGGGACGGCGGACGAGATCGCGCCCGTACCGCTCCTGATGAAGGCCCCAGGACAGACGCGCGCGCGGGTCGACGACGCCTGGGTGGAGACGATTGACATCCTGCCGACGATCTTCGACGAGCTCGAGCTCGACGCCCGAGTTGAGATGGACGGGCGCCCGGCCGGCTCGCCGGAGGTACAGCAGCGCGACGAGCTGCGCATGCTGATCCGCAACACCTTCGAGGTGCTGCGCATCTCCGCCTCCGAGTTCGAGCGCGAGCGGGACGCGGTGGTCCAGCGAAACGTGCGCCTGTTCGGCACCGGCCGGGACGGCCCCGAGCGGATCTACCGGATCGGCCCGAACCAGGAGCTGCTCGGCCGGCCTGCCTCGGCCGCGGGCGACAAGCTCGACGTGGACTTGGTCTCAACGCCGCCGACTACGGAACGTCGACCTCGACTCGCCGTTCCTGCCCAACCAGGTCGTGGCCCGGGTGCGAAGCGAGGGCGAGACCGGCCGTGACATCGCGGTCGCGGTGAACGGAACGATCGCCGCGGTGGGCACTACGTTCGAGCTCGTGGAGGGCGACGAGGGCGAGCTCGTCTCGGTGATGGTCCCGCCGAGCGCGTTCCGGCAGGGCCGCAACCGCGTCGAGGTGTTCGAAGCGCCCTAGCCGGGTAGAGATCCGGCATGGCAGGGATGGCACGCCGGGGCGCCGCGGGCGGCAAGGCGACGATCGCGGCACGCGGCCGCGGAGCCGCGAAGCGCGGCCTGTCGGAGCGGCCCGGATCGTCCGGCTGATCACCTCGGTCGTCGTGGGCCTGCTTGTGCTCGCGATCGTCCTGGTCGCTGCTCGAGGCCAACCGCGACAACGCGATCGTGGACCTCCTGCTGGACGCCGGCGCGTGGCTCGCGACCCCCTTCGAGGACGTCTTCTCGATGGACACCCGCAAGGAGCGGATCGCCGTGAACTACGGCGTGGCCGCGCTGGTCTATGCGATCGCCGGCGGACTGATCGCGCGCCTGCTGCGCCGATACGGCCGGGGGCTCGCGCCCGGACCCCGCTGATTCCTGGCCGGTCGCCTGACTACTGCTCGGCCAGGCAGTTCTCGACCTGCTCGAGCAGGTCGTCGCTGCCCTCGTTCACGTACAGCCAGGTCGCGCCGATCTGCTCCGAGCCCTCGCCCTCGCCCTGGAAGTGGGCGGCCTCGGACTCGCCCGACGTCAGGAAGAAGCGGATGCGCGGGGCGCCGGGGTCGTCGCCGATCACGATCTCCTCGTCGCCCTCCTCGCCCTCGAAGCGGGCGGGGATGCCCTCGGTCTCGAAGCAGGTCATCACCGTGGTGCGCGATGTCGCCGTCGTCCGGGGTGGCGTCGTCGGAGCCGATCGCGCATCCGGGCAGCGCGAGTGCAGGCCGCGGAGATCACGGCGAGCATCGGCTTGGAGAGCGCGGGCTTCATCCGCGCGGGAGGCTAGCGAGCGGCCAGGGCGCGACGGGCGGGCGCGCGGCGGCCCGGCAGCAGTGGCTTGGTCTTGCGCCACCGCTTGCGCATGTCGAAGTAGGCCGGCTTCCGGCCGTCGTTCTCCTCGATCAGGCTCTTGTTGTGCCATGGCGGTGTGGTCCACCCGTCTGGGGCGCCGCCGGTCCACTGCGGGATAGACGCGAAAGTCGCGCAGCGCCCAATGGATCGAGCCGTTCACGAAGCGCTTCGAGGCGTGCACGGCAAGGTGATCGCGGACGAACTTCTGCTGGTACTCGTAGCTCCCCTTCTGCTCCACGAGACCGGGGCGCACGCCCTCGGCGCCGTACTCCGTGATGACGACCGGCAGGTTGGGATTGGCGGCGTGTACCCCGTCGAGGAACGCGCCCAGGTCCTGCACGGTGCTCGCCGCACGGAGGGTGTCGTCCTCGCGGACCGACCGATACCACCCGAAGTACTCGTTCACGCCGAGCACGTCCAGGTAACGGTGGGCGGGGGTCGTGGGCGGCTCGCCGATGCGCGACTGCCGCTCGATGCCGATCAGCCGCGTGTCGTCCATCTCGCGCGCCGCCGCGGAGGCGTCGCGGATGTACTGGATCAGCCCCGCGCCGAACACACCCAGGTCGTCACCGGTCTCCGCCGGCTCGTTCGCGAGCGACCAGGTCATCACCGAGGGGTGATTGAGGTTGTTGCGCACCGTCAGCAGCACCGCGCGCGTGGCCGCCTCCCGCACGCCAGACTCGTTGAAGCGGCGGTTCGGCACCTGCCATATGGGCGCGTCGACCCAGTAGAGGATCCCGTACTTGTCGAACAGCTCGAGGAAGGCGGGGTGGAGCGGGTAGTGCGAGCGCGTCACCGTGGCGCGGAGGTCGCGCAGGCGCGAGACGAGCAGCCGGCGGGTGCCCTGCGACAGCGCGCCGCCTTCCTCGAGGTCGTCCTCGTGGATGCTCGCGCCGCGAAGGTTGAGCCGCTTGCCGTTCAGCAAGATCACTCCGCCCCGGCGCGTCTCGAGCTTCTTGACACCGAAGCGCAGCTTGTAGGCCGCCCGGCGCTTGGTGCCGCGCCGCCCGCGGTTCTCGTCCGCGTACACGGTCATCGGATAGAGCGCCGGCCGGCCCGGCTGCCAGAGCTTGGGGCGGTTGATCGTGAAGGTGTTCGACAGCTCGCGCGTGTTGCCGGCGAGCACCTCCTCCGTGCCGAACGTGAAGTTCTCTCCGCCGACCCTGAACGAGAGCCTGACGCTGCGGTCCCGCTCGGTCAGGTTTCGCACCATCGCGCGCACCTCCACCGTGGCCGGCCCGCCGACGCGCCGCAGGCGCGGGAGCACGTGCACGTCCTCGATGTCGATCGTGTCGATCTTCCGCACGTAGACCTCGCGCAGGAGCCCGCCGAAGTTCCACCAGCCGCCCGTGCCGAAGCCGTTGTAGGCCGCCGGCCGCCAGTGGGTCAGGTCCCTGTTGCTGCGAAGCGAGGAGACCTTCACGACGAGGGTGTTGCGGCCCCGCTCCAGGCCCTCGAGGTCGACCTCGAACGGGAAGTAGCCCGTGTAGGTGCCGATCGGCTTCCCGTTCAGCCAGACCCAGGTGCGGTAGTTGGAGCCCTCGAAGCGCACCTTCCAGAACGTGCTCCTCGAGGAGCGGGGCAGGCTGAACTCCTTGCGGTACCAGCCGACCGACGACTTGTTGAGCGTCGTGTCCTGGGCGTTCCAGTTGTGCGGCACGCCGATCGCCGTCCAGCCGGCGAGGTCCTCCTGCGCGTACCAGCGCTCGGTGTCGCCCTGGGTGAGGAGGTCGTCCTGGCGGAAGTACCACGTGCCGCCCAGCAGCTGCCGCGTGGTCTGGCCCTCGTAGATGAGCGGCTTGCCGCCCGGGCGCTCCACCGACAGCTCGGGCAGGGGAGGTGGCTGCGCGCCGCCCTGGGCGAGGGCCGCCGAAGGCAGCGCGAGCAGCAATAGGAATGTTGCGAATAGAGCAGTCACGAGGCGAGGCGGCGACGGAGGGTAGCGCCGGACTCCGGGGGAACACCTCAAACGCCTCTGGGTTGCGGAATTCCGCACGGGGTACTTGCTACCGTGCAGAGCCGCGTCGGGGCTCCCGGGCCCGCGCAGCTGCGCAGCACAACCCTGTCCCGCCGGCCTCGCCAGACGCGAGGCCGTTCGAGTCAGCCCATGAACCGAAGGTTCGCGCTCATCCAAGCCCTCGTCTCCCTGATCGCGCTTGCGGCGGTCATCTGGTGGGCTGCCCACCAGGAGGCGCCCGAGCTGCCGAGCGGGGCGGGCGACATCGCCTGGCTCGGCGCCGCGCTGGGCCTCTATGCGGTGGCCACGCTGCTGCGCGGCGAGCGCTGGCACCACATCCTCGCGCTCGCCGGCGTGAAGGCGAGGCGCGGCGACTGCTACGCGCTCACGACGGTGGGCTACATGGGCAACAACGTGCTCCCCGCACGCGCGGGCGAGGCGCTCCGCGTGGTGCTGCTGTCCGGCCGCTGCGGGGCGAGCAAGCGGACCCTGCTCGGGTCGGTGGTGGCCGAGCGGCTGCTCGACGTGATCGCGCTCGGCGCGATCTTCGTGGTTGTGGTGTACGGCGTGCTCAGCTCGACAGTGCTGCCCACCGACCGTCCGGTGCTGGTGGCCGGCATCAGCGTGCTCCTCCTGCTCCTCGCCGCGGTGGTCGTCTGGATGCTGCGCCGCCACCACGTCTTCGAGCGCGCCCGCGACTGGCTCCGCCCGCTCGCCGACGCCCCTCGCGCGCTGCTCCGGCGTGAGGGCGTGGTGCTGCTCATGGCCACCTTCGTCCTGTGGGCCTTCGAGGCGGGGGTCTACCTGGCGGTGGCCAAGTCCGTCGACCTCGGCATCAGCGCCACCGGCGCGCTCTACCTCGTCGCGCTCACGAACTTCGTGGCCGCGCTGCCCGCGGCGCCCGGCTCGATCGGCACGTTCGACGCGGCCGTGGCGTGGGGCGCCGGCCGGTTGGGGGCGAGCGGCTCCGCGTCGCTCTCGTACCTGATACTGCTCCGCTTCGTGCTGTACGTCCCGATCACCGTCGTCGGGTTCGTCTTCCTCGTCATGCGCTACGGCGGCTGGTCGCGGCTCCGCTCGGCGGTCCGGCTCGATGCCGGGGCCGAGGCGAGCCGCGCGTAGACCCCCCGCGTGATGCGGGCGTCCGTCGCTCAGCTCCGCACCCTCGGCCGCCGCGATGCGGGCGATCGCAGCTCGCCCGCCGTGCGTGACGCGGCCGCGCGCCCCGGTCTCTCCCACGGCGCGCAGATGGCGCTGATCATGGCGGGCTGCCTCGCGGTGGCGTCCGTCACGCTGCTGTTCCCGTCCACGCCGACGTACGACCCGTGGGCCTGGATCCTCTGGGGCCGCGAGATCACGCAGCTCGATCTGGTGACCGAGGGCGGGCCGTCGTGGAAGCCGTTCCCGATCCTGTTCACGGTCCCGTTCTCGATCTTCGGGCAGGACATCGCGCCGTACCTATGGCTCCTCGTCGCGCGGGCGGGCGGTCTGTTTGGCTGCGTGATGGCGTTCCGCATGGCCAACCGCCTGATCGGCGGGGGCATGTACGGCGTGGTGGCCGGCGTCTGCGCGTTCCTCGCGCTGTTCTCGAGCAACAAGTACGTGCGCGACGCCGCGCTCGGCAACTCGGAGCCGCTCCTCGCGGCGATCGTGCTGTGGGCCTTCGAGCGCCACCTCGACGGCCGCCGCGACCACGCCCTCTACCTCGGCTTCCTGGCCGCGCTGCTGCGCCCCGAGGCGTGGCCGTTCCTCGGCCTGTACGGGCTGTGGCTCTGGTTCAGGGACCCGAGGCTGCGCCTGCGCCTGGTGGCGTTCGCGGCGCTCATCCCCGCTTTCTGGTTCCTGCCCGAGTGGTGGGGCTCTGACGACCCGTTCCGCGCCGGTGCGCGCGCCAACGCCCCCAACCCGGGCTCCGCCGCGTTCGCGGACTCGCCCGCGGTGGAGCTGGTCGAGCGCTTCATGAGCGTCACGATCGCCCCCGTCGAGCTCGGCACGGTGATCGCGGTCGGCTTCGCCGCCGTGATGTGGCATCGCTACCGCCGCGAGGGGGTGACGCTCGCGCTCACGGCGTTCGGGCTCGCGTGGTTCCTGCTCGTGGCCGCGATGACCGAGGCGGGCTTCGCCGGAAACCAGCGCTACCTGATCGTGACCACCGCGGTGGTGTGCGTGCTCGGCGGGATGGGCGCGGTGCGGGTGCTGCAGGGCGTGGAGGCCCTGGCGCGCCGCTTCGTCGGCGCGCACAGGGCGCGGCCCGTGATTGCGGGCGCGTTCCTGCTGGGGGTGGTGGTGGCCTCACCCACGATCCTCGCCAAGGCCGACAACACGGCGCGCGTGCAGGGCGGGCTCGAGCACGAGGCCTATCTCTGGCACGACCTCAAGGGGCTGATCGACGAGGCCGGGGGCAAGGAGCCGCTGCTCGCCTGCGGCGGCATCTTCAGCGGCCCGTTCCAGACGCAGATGGTGGCCTACGAGCTCGGCATCCACGGGATCCAGGTGGGGTGGAAGGTCACGCCGCCGCCCGGCGCGACGTTCCGCACCCGGACGGTCCCGGACGGCCCGCTGGTCACGAAGCCGACCGACGACCGCTTCCGGCTCGTCGGGACCAACGGCAAGTGGCGCCTGCTCACGGTGCCGCCGGAGGGCCGAAGCGATTGCCCGCGGGCCAGCAGGTTCGCGCCCACGTCGGGCTCCGCGAGCAACGAGGCAACCAAGGACGCGCCGCTCGAGGTGATCGGCGACCCCGGCGGCCCCCAGGACAAGACCCCGTGACGAGCCGAGGCGCTCACTAGGATCGCCGGGTGGCCAGCGTCGCCTCCCGCCTGCGTCCGCTACCGGGCGTCCGCTCGCTGCCGTCGAGCTTCGTGCTGCCCGCGGCGGTGCTCGTCGTGCTGCTCGCGGTCTCGTTCGTGCTGCGCACCGACTCGCTCGGGGAGTCGCTCTGGATGGACGAGGGGCTGTCGATCGGCATCGCCTCGCAGCCGCTCTTCGACATCCCGGGCGTGCTCAGGGTCGACGGCTCGCCGCCCTTCTACTACATGCTGCTGTCGGTCTGGATGGACCTGGTCGGCAACGGCCCAGGGGAGACGCAGGCGCTGTCGGTGGCGATCGCGCTCATCTCGGTGCCCGGCGGCATGTGGGCCGGCTGGAGCCTGTTCGGCCGTCGCGCGGGGCTGATGTGTGCGGCGCTGTGCGCGGTCAACCCGTTCCTCACGCAGTTCGCGCAGGAGACGCGCATGTATTCGCTCATGCTCGTCATGTCGCTGCTCGCCACCGCCGCCTTCCTGCACGTATTCGCCTTCGGCAGGCGCGGCTACCTGCCGCTCTTCTTCGTGCTGCTCGCGCTGATGCTGTACACGCACAACTGGGGGCTCTTCCTCGCCGCCGGGCTGGTCTGCGCGCTCGTGCCGTGCTGGTACGTGTCAGAGAACCGCCACTCGTTCTGGAAGGACGCGCTGATCGGCTTCGGAGGCGCCGGGCTGCTCTACCTGCCCTGGCTGCCGACGCTTCTCCACCAGGTCCAGCACACCGGCGCGCCGTGGCTCAACCCGCCGAACTTCGGCGCGCCGATCCAGATCTCGAAGTCGCTGCTCGGCGGCGGTACGCCGACCGTGGCGCTCCTACTGGCGGGCGGCACCGGCCTGACCGTGGTGCTCGCGCGGCGCGTGGAGGACAAGGAGCGGACCGCGGTGCTGGCGGCCGCGGTGACCGTGCTCGCCACGCTCGCCGTGGCCTGGCTCGTGTCGCAGGTCTCGCCGGCCTGGACCACCCGCTACCTGGGCGTGTTGCTCGGACCGATGCTGCTGATCGCCGCGCTGGCGCTCGCCCGGGCCGGAACGCTCGGTCTCGTGGCGCTCGTGATCATCGTCGGCATCTGGGCGATCCCGCGCTCGTACGGGCTCGAGAACAAGTCGAACGCCTCCGACCTGCGCAGGGACGCCGTGCCCGAGCTGAGCGAGGGCGACCTGGTGCTCTCGATGCAGCCCGAGCAGGGCCCGCTCCTGGCCTACCACCTGGAGGACCTCGGCGGGGCCCCGAAGCTCCAGTTCGGAAGCCCGCTCGGGCTGATGGAGAACGACCGCGTGATGGACTGGACCGACGGGTACGACCGGCTGAAGGAAGCAACACCTGCCACGAACCTGACACCTCTGCTTGATAGGCTGCCGGTCGGCGGGCGGGTCCTCATCGTGCACCCGGTCACGGCGCGAGCCGACGACTGGGACGCCCCTTGGACCCAGCTCGTGCGGCGCGCCTCGGCGCGGTGGGGGGCCGCGCTGGCAGCGGACGAGCGGTTCGAGCGGATCGGGCCGGTGCCGCGCACCTACCGTCGCGCCACCCGGATCGGGGTGCGCGGAGTCCTCTACGAGAAGACCAGATCATGAGCGAGAACGCCCAGAACCAGACCGCCCAGCCCGTCCAGATCGCGCGCCCGGAGATGCGCGACAAGCCCACCGTGATCCTCGGTGGCGGTCCGGCGGGCCTCACGGCCGGCTACCTGTTGTCGAAGCAGGGTTTGCCGGTGGTGGTGCTGGAGGCGGAGGACCAGGTCGGCGGGATCGCCAAGACGGCGGTGCGTGACGGCTACCGGTTCGACCTCGGCGGCCATCGGTTCTTCACGAAGGTCAAGGAGGTCGACGACCTCTGGCACGAGATCATGCGCGAGGAGTTCCTCAAGCGCCCGCGGATGTCGCGCATCTACTGGAACAAGAAGTTCCTCGACTACCCGCTGCGCGGGCCGGACGTGATCAAGAAGCTGGGGCCGGTGGACCTGACCAAGGCCTTCCTGTCGTATCTGTGGGCGAGGGTGCGGCCGAAGGGCAAGGAGGAGACGTTCGAGCAGTGGGTCGTGAACCGCTTCGGGCGCTGGCTGTTCAACCAGTTCTTCAAGTCCTACACGGAGAAGGTGTGGGGCGTGCCGACCTCGGAGATCCGGGCGGATTGGGCCGCGCAGCGCATCAAGGGGCTGTCGTTCTTCAGCGCGGCGAAGTCGGCGTTCTTCGGGAACAAGGGCGACAAGATCAAGTCGCTGATCTCGGAGTTCAACTACCCGCGCTACGGCCCCGGTCAGATGTGGGAGACCATGACCGACGACATCCGCAAGCTCGGTGGTCAGGTGCTGCTCGAGCACAGGGTCACGAAGCTCGACTTCGAGGGCGAGCGCTGCGTGCGGGTGCACGTCGGTGACAAGGTCTTCGAGCCGTCGGCGGTGGTGTCGTCGCTGCCGCTGCGCAACGCCGTCGGGATGGCGAGCCCGCATCCGCGGCCCGACGTGGTGGCGGCCGCGCGCGGCATGCGCTACCGCGACTTCCTCACGGTCGCCGTGGTGCTCAACGGCGACGACATCTTCCCCGACAACTGGATCTACATCCACGACCCGAGCGTGAACGTGGGCCGGATCCAGAACTTCCGCTCCTGGAGCCCCTGGATGGTCCCGGACCCCACCAAGGCGTGCGTCGGGCTCGAGTTCTTCTGCTTCGCCGGCGACGAGCTGTGGGAGACCGAGGACGACAAGCTCGTCGAGCTCGGCATGCGGGAGCTCGAGCAGCTCGGACTCGCTCGCCGCGACCAGCTCGAGTTCGGCTTCGTGGAGCGCGTGCCGAAGGCCTACCCGATCTACGACGCCGAGTACGCCGACCGAGTCGCGATGATCCGCACCTGGCTCGACGGGCTCGACAACTTCATCCAAGTCGGCCGCAACGGGCTGCACCGCTACAACAACTCAGACCACTCCATGCTCACCGCGATGCGCGCGGTGGACAACCTCGTCAAGGGCACCGAGCACGACATCTGGGCCGTCAACGCCGAATCGGTCTACCACGAGGAAGACAAGCAGGACGAGCAGCAGCCCTACATCGAGGCGCCGGAGACGGAGTCGATGAAGGAGCCGCTCCACTCGTAACTGCGCCGTGAGCGGCGGTGCGCTCGGATTGGCGCTCGGCGCGGCCTTCCTGCACGCGCTGTGGAACGTGCTGCTGGCGGGGTCGCGCGACAGCGTGGCGGCCACGGGGGCGCTGCTGCTGTTCGGGGTGGCGCTGCTGGCGCCGGCGGCGCTGCTCGCCGGCGGAGAGGTCTCCACGCAGGCGCTCCCCTTCGTGGCCGCATCGGCGGTGCTGGAGCTCGCGTACTTCGTGCTGCTCGCCCGCGCCTACCGGGGCGGTGAGCTGGGCGTCGTCTACCCGGTGGCGCGCGGGTCGGCCCCGGTCCTGGTCCTGGGCGCCGCCGTGGTTGGGCTGGGGGAAGGGGTGTCTTGGCTCGCGGCCGTGGGCGTTGTCCTCGTGGCCGTCGGGGTCCTCCTGCTCGGCCTCGCGAGGAGTGTGGGCCCTTTCAGCCACCGTATGGGTGGCCAGGAGGGCCCACACTCGCGGGATCTTGTGCTGGGGCTGGCGATCGGCGTGGCGATCGCGGGGTACACGCTGGTCGACAGCGAGGGCGTCGACCATGCCGACCCGCTCCCGTACCTGTTCCTCATTGCTGCCGTTTGCGCGGTCGCGTACAACGGGGCGCTGATCGTGAGCGGCAGGGCCCGCGAGCTCAAGGCCGAGCTGACTCCGACGATGCTCGCGGCCGCCGCCGCCACCTTCGGCGCCTACGCCATGGTTCTGGCCGCGCTCGAGCTCGCGCCCCCCGCGCCGGTGGCCGCGGTCAGGGAGTCCAGCATCGTCATCGCCGCCCTGATGGCCTGGCTCTTCCTCGGCGAGGAGCGCCGCCTCACCGGCGCCACGCTGGTCGCCGCCGGCGTGGCGGCCATCGGCCTGGCGTAAGCACTCGGCTCGGCCGAGTGCGCAACGATCCTTTACTCGTAGTACGGCAGCGGCCCGCCGGCCGCGTCGAGGACCGTGCGGTACAGCTCCTCGTTCACGTCGGGGTGCTCGTCGATCACGTTGGTGAGCTCGCGTGGGTCGAGGTGCAGGTCGTACATGTGGCGCTCCAGGCCGCGGTTGTCGCCGATCAGCACCCATTCGTCCGTGCGGATGAAGAACCGGTTGTACATGCCGCCGTAGTGGTAGTCGCGCCGCTCCGCGGGCTGGCCGCCCTCGAGCACGGGGGAGAGGTCGGTGCCCTCCATCCAGCCCGGCGGGTCGAGCCCGGCCATCGAGAGGAGGGTGGGGCCCACGTCGTGGGTCGAAGCGAAGTAGGAGTCGGTGCCTCCCGCCGCGCGGCGGTCGGGATGGGCGATCACGAACGGCACCTGCGCGAGCTCCGGGTGGAGCTGTGACGGCACCTTGCCGGTGTAGCCACGCTCGCCGAGCAGGTAGCCGTGGTCGCTGAGCAGCAGGATCACCGTGTTCTCGCCCAGCCCGAGCTCGAGGAAGCGGTCGAGGAAGTGGCCGAGCCAGACGTCGGTCTGGGTGACCTCCGCCGCGTAGATGGCGTGCAGGTGACGAAGCAGCTCGGGGGTCCAGTTGCGCGCGAAGCCGTAGTTGGTCAAGCCGATGTTCGGCCCGCGGTACTCCGGGTGGCGGTACATGTCGACGTACCTCGGCGTCGGGCTCCAAGGCTCGTGCGGGTCGAAGCAGTCGATCGTCAGGCAGAACGGCTGGCGCAACCGCGCCTCTTCGAGGGTGTTCGCCGCCTCCCTGAAGACGCGCGCCGCGACGGTCTCCTCCTCGTCGACCCCACCGCCCGAGTTCGCCAGGTACTTGCGCATGCCGGGGATGTATCGCTCGTCGCGCAGGAACTCCGGCAGCCAGTCGCGCACCGTGGTGAGCGGGATCGACTCCGGCGGCCGCACGAAGCCGGACTGGCCGATCACCGACTTCCAGTGGCTGAAGCTCTTGCGGAACGGCTCGTAGGCCTTGGTGAACGCGAGGTGCGGGTTGTCGGACACCTGGGCCACCCAGTAGCCGTGGCGGCGGAACTCGCTCGTGAAGGTGTGCTCGGTGTCCTCGATCGGCAGCCAGCCGGGGCTCGTGCCGAGCTCCTCGTTCGGGACGAAGTCGCGGTACGGGAAGATCCGCTTGGTCGTGAAGATCGAGCGGCGGGCAGGGATCGTGACCATCGCCTCCGGGAAGGCGCGGTTGAAGCGCAGGCCGCGGGCCGCGATCCGGTCGACGTTCGGGGTCAGGATCTGAGCCGCCCCGTAGGCGCCCACGTGGTCGGGGCGCAGGCTGTCGATGATCAGCAGCAGGACGTTCATCGGCCCGCCCGCCCCGGTCTCGTCCATCGAGCAGCCCGCAGCCGGGAGCACGGCGGCGCCCGCCGCCCCGGCGGCGCCTGCCTGGAGGAACCGACGGCGGTTGAGGCGCATGCGGGCGCTGAGCGTAGCTGGGTCGCCTCCCGCTACGAGAACGGGGGCGGCTCCTTTGCCTTGGGGATGCGGATCAGCGGCGGTCCGTACGCCTGCTCGCAGTCGTCGAGCTCATAGAGGCGGACGGTCGGGCCCGGCCGCTCGTACTGCGGCGGGTAGTAGTTGTAGGACAGGTCGAAGCTGAACGGGACCGGCTCGGCGCCGTCCTCGTACGGGCTGAACACGCGCAGCAGCTCCGACTCGCGCTCGAGCCGCTCGTAGTAGGCCCGCGCCTCCGGGTCGCGTTCGGCCCGGTCGCGGACCACGTTGACGGTCATCACGAGGCAGTAGCCGTAGCGGCGGTATTCGTCGATCGTCTCAGGGCTCAGGACCGTGTGATAGGCGGACGCGCGCACGCCGCCGTCGGGGCGCACGAACAGCCCGGGCTTGAACTGCTCGCAGACGCGCTGCCCCCCGGCGGCGACGTAGGACCAGCCCGGCTCGGTCCAGTCGTCGCGGCGCGGACAGCGCGACAGCCAGGCGGGGCTCCGGCCCTCCGGGTTCGAGCGGAAGAAGCGGCCCGGCACGGCCGGCTCGATCGAGACGCGCAGCCCGGGTGGGTACTCCTCGTCGAGGAAGGCGCGGGCCTCGCGGAGCGTGTCCTCGCGCCCGAGGAGCACCGCGGTCCGCACGTCGGCGGCGAGCGGCTGCGCGAGGACGGCGACCGTGAAGGCGGCCGCTATGAAACCGGTCAGGGCCGGGCGGGGGGCGGCGGGCCGCCGCTGCCTCGCCAGCCAGCCGGCCGCCTCCGAGATCGCCACCGCCGCCAGCATCGCCAGCGCCGGATAGGCCGGAAGGAGCCAGCGCCCGAAGTAGCGCGACTGCACGGCCAGGTACGCGAACAGCGCGAGCGGCACCGCCACGAGCATCAGCCCCCGGACGAGGTCGCGCCGCAGCACGAGCACCGCCCCGGCCAGGGCCGCCGCCATTCCGGCCCAGCCGAGCCCCCACGTGAGCGAGTCGAGGTAGTAGGCGACCCCGCCCGACTCCTGCCCGGGCTTCGGGTCGCTCGCAGCCACGTCGGCCTGGTCGCGCAGGTCGCGCCACCAGTCGTCGAGCGAGCCGAACACGTAAGGGTTGAGCAGCCCGAACACCACGGCCGCCGCCAGCCCGCCGAGCGCCAGTCCCCCGGCCGCGCGCAGGCGGTCCGACCGCAGCCGCGCGACCGCGGCGATCGCCAGCGGCAGGAGGGCAAGGCCGGCCGTGTACTTGAACGCCACGGCGAGGCCCCCGGCGGCCCCCGCGAGCAGGTACCAGCGCAGCCCCCCGGACTCGGCCGCGCGAACCGCCAAGAGCAGCGCCAGCGCCACCCCGGCGAGCGCGCCGACGTCGGTGACCGCCACCCGCGAGTAGGCCACCGGCAAGAACGCGAACGAGAGCACGGCGGCGGCGACCAGGCCCTCGCGCACGCCCCACAGCCGCCGCGCCGCCGCGTACGTGGCCAGCACGCCCGCCATGCAGAGCGCGGCGGCCAGTGTGCGCGCCGCGATCCACATCTCGGTCGGGTCCTTCTCGAACTGCTCCGTGACGTTGCCGTAGGGCAGGTCGAACACGAACCCGAGCGGCCCGTACATCCCGCGGAGCAGCCCGTAGACGAGATACGTGTAGGCCGACGGGTTCTGGTAGTAGCCCGGGTCGAGGTCCTGCCAGAACATCTCGACGGCGCGGCTCGCGAAGTGGGAGGCCTCGTCGATCGAGTACACGAACGGCAGCCCGTAGTCGTTGTTCCAGACCCTCAGGGCGAAGCCGCCTAGCAGGATCAGCGCCAGGATCAGCCGGTGCACGTGGCAGAAACTAGTGCGTCGGTATGCAGCCACCCCCGCGAGCGCTACCAGGGCCACCTGGCCCACCTGATGTGGAAGGCCGCCCGCCGCGCCCAGGCGTATATCTTTGACTCACGAGTCAACAATGCCCGAAAGCACCCGTCATCTCCTTAGGGCAGTCGAGCTCGCCCACCTGACGCGCGGACAGACCAGCCCCAACCCGATGGTGGGCGCGGTGGTCGTGAAGGACGGCCGCGTGATCGGCGAGGGGAGCACGCAGCCGCCCGGGCAGGCGCACGCCGAGCGGATGGCCCTGGCCGCCTGCAATGAGGACCCCTCGGGCGCCACCCTGTACGTATCGCTCGAGCCCTGCGCCCACCACGGCCGCACGCCACCCTGCACCGACGCGATCCTCGAGGCCGGCATCGCCCGCGTGGTGATCGCCTCGGACGACCCCACCACCAAGGCGGCCGGGCGCGGCCCGGGGATCCTGCGCGACGAGGGCGTGGAGGTGGTCTGGAGCGCCGGCGAGCCCGCCGAGGCGGCTCGTCTCCTCAACCAGCCCTTTCGCAAGCACGCCCGCACCGGGCGGCCGCTTGTGATCCTCAAGTCGGCCATGACGCTGGACGGGAAGGTGGCCACGGTGAGCGGCGACTCGCAGTGGATCTCCGGCGAGGCGAGCCGCGCTCGCGCGCACCGCTGGCGCGCCGAGTCCGACGCGGTCGCGGTGGGCATCGGCACCGCGCTGTTCGACGACCCGCGGCTGACCGCCCGCATCGAGGGCGTCGCGCGCCAGCCCCGCCGCGTGGTGTTCGACTCCGAGGCCCGGCTGCCGCTCGACTCCAAGCTCGTGCGCGGCGTGGCCGATGTACCGGTGACGGTAGTCTGCTCGCGCGCCGCCGCGCGCACGTCGGTGCAGGCGCTGGAGTCCGCGGGCGTGGACGTGATCGTCGCCACCGGGCAGAACGAGGCCGCCCGGGTGGAGCACGCGCTCGGCGAGCTCGGCGCGCGCGAGGTCCAGTCGCTCCTGCTCGAGGGCGGCCCGCACCTGGCCGGCGCCTTCCTCGAGGCGGACGAGGTCGACGAGGCGCGCATGTTCATCGCCCCGCTGCTGACCGGCGGGCGCGAGGCGAAGACGGCGGTCGAGGGGATCGGCATAGAGCGCATCGCGGCCGCCCCGCGCGCCCTGCACGTCGAGGTCGACCGGCTCGAGGACGACGTGCTGATCGTGGCCCGGCTGAAGGACTGGTGAGTCGTGTTCACCGGGCTCGTGGCAGACAAGGGAACGGTGCGCTCGGTGCACGACGGGCGGCTCGAGATCGAGACGGCGCTCGGCGCCCACCTGGCGGCCGGTGACTCGGTCGCCGTGAACGGCGTCTGCCTCACGGCGGTGGACCCCCACGTGGACGGCTTCGCGGCCGACGTGATGCCGGAGACGCTCCGCCGCTCCTCGCTCGGCCCGCTCGGCCCGGGCGCGGAGGTGAACCTCGAGCTGCCGCTGCGGGCCGGCGACCGCATGGGCGGGCACGTGGTCCAGGGCCACGTGGACGGCACGGGCGAGGTGGCGTCCGTGCGCGAGGAGGGCAATGCGCGGGTCGTGGGGATCGCGGCCGCGCCCGAGCTGCTGCGCTACGTCGTCGAGAAGGGCTCGATCGCCGTGGACGGCGTCTCGCTCACCGTGAGCGCGATCGGGGACGAGTCGTTCGAGGTCTGGCTGATCCCGGAGACGCTCGAGCGCACCACGCTGGGGGCCGCCGAGGCGGGCCACACCGTGAACCTGGAGGTGGACGTGCTGGCGAAGTACGTGGAGAAGCTGGTCACCAGGGGAGCGGCCGCATGAGCGGACCGCCATTCGCCCCGATCGAGGAGGCGCTCGAGGACGTCCGCGCCGGACGCATGGTCGTCGTCTGCGACGCCGAGGACCGCGAGAACGAGGGCGACCTCACCCTCGCCGCCCAGTTCGTCACGCCCGAGGCGATCAACTTCATGGCCACCCACGGCCGCGGGCTGATCTGCCTGGCGCTCACTCCCGGCCGCTGCGACGAGCTCGGCCTCGACCTGATGGCGGCCAAGAACGAGTCGCCCTTCCAGACCGCGTTCACGGTCTCGGTGGAGGCGCGCGAGGGCATCACCACCGGGATCTCCGCGCACGACCGCGCCCACACGGTCCAGGTGGCGATCGACCCGCACACGAGACCGCAGGACCTGGTGCAGCCCGGCCACATCTTCCCGCTCAAGGCGAAGCAGGGCGGCGTGCTGGAGCGTACCGGGCAGACCGAGGCAGCCGTGGACCTGGCCCGGCTCGCGGGGCTCAACCCGAGCGGCGTGATCTGCGAGGTGATGAACGACGACGGCACGATGGCGCGGGTATCGGACCTCGAGCGCTACTGCGTGAGGCACGGGCTGAAGATGATCACGGTCGCCGACCTGATCGCCTACCGCAGGCGCCACGACAAGCTGGTCGAGCGGGTGGTCGAGGCACAACTGCCCACCAAGTTCGGCGACTTCACGGTGGTCGGCTTCCGGTCGCTCGTCGACGACAAGCACCATGTGGCGATGGTCAAGGGAGAGATCGACGGCGAGCACGACGTGCTGGTGCGGGTGCACTCCGAGTGCCTGACCGGCGACGTGTTCCACTCGCTGCGCTGCGACTGCGGCCAGCAGCTCGAGGATGCGCTCGCGCGGATCGACCAGGAGGGACGCGGCGTGCTCCTCTACCTCGCCCAGGAGGGCCGCGGCATCGGGCTGCTGAACAAGCTGCGCGCCTACCGGCTCCAGGAGCAGGGCCGCGACACCGTGGACGCCAACCTGGAGCTCGGGCTGCCGGCCGATCTGCGCGACTACGGGATCGGCGCGCAGATCCTCGTCGACCTCGGCCTGACCTCGATCCGGCTGCTCACCAACAACCCGAAGAAGATCGTGGGCCTCGAGGGCTACGGGCTGTCGGTGAGCGATCAGATCCCGATCGAACACGCCCCCGGCGACCACAACCGCGACTACCTGAAGGCAAAGAAGGAGCGCCTCGGCCACCTGCTCCACCACCAGGGCCTGGCCCTCGACGAGGAGATGATCCACGAGGAGCGCGTGTCCGACCGCGCCCGCGCCGCCGCCGAGGCGGACCTCTACGGGCAGGGCCCCGCCCCAAGGCGGACGGGTGAGTGATTCCTACGCGGTCTGCGTCGGCCGCTTCTACGAGGACTTGGCGCGGCGCCTCGTGAGCGGGGCGACGGCGGTCTTCGCCGGCGCCGGCGCATCGGTGGACGTCCACGAGGTGCCCGGTGCATTCGAGCTGCCGCTGGCGGCGAAGTACTGCGCCGAGTCGGGCCGCTACGCGGGAGTTGCCTGCCTCGGCGCCGTGATCCGCGGCGAGACCGACCACTACGAGTACGTCTGCAACGAGGCCGCGCGCGGGATCGCCCGGGTCTCGCTCGACACCGGCGTGCCCTGCGCCTTCGGGGTGCTCACCGTGGACAACATGGAGCAGGCGCTGGCGCGCGCCGGCGGCGGCAAGCGCCACCAGGGCGAGGACACCGCGCGGGCGGTGCTGCGAATGGCCGAGCTGCGCCGGTCGCTAGCCTCCGGCGCCGCTTGATCAACCTCTACAGCGACACGCAGACCCGCCCGAGCGAGGGCATGCGCCGGGCCATCGCGTCGGCCGAGGTGGGCGACGAGCAGCGCTTTGCCGACCCGACCACCCGCCTCCTTCAGGAGCGCGTGGCCGAGCTGCTCGGGCACGAGGCGGCGCTGTTCCTGCCGAGCGGCACGATGTGCAACCAGATCTCGCTGCGGCTCCACGCGCGCCCTGGCGGCGACGAGTTGATCCTCGACCGGACCGCTCACCCGATCATCGCCGAGGCCGGCGGGCCGGCCTGGAACGCCGGCCTCATGGTCCACGCGCTCGACGGCGACCGCGGCATCTTCAGCGCCGGCCAGGTGCGCGGCGCGCTGCGGCCGGACAGCCGCTACTTCCCGCGCTCGCGGGTGGTGTCGGTCGAGCAGACCACCAACATGGGAGGCGGCCGCGTCTGGCCGCTCGAGGCGATCCGCGAGGTGCTCGACGTGGCGCGCGAGTACGGCCTGCGCGCCCACCTCGACGGAGCGCGGCTGATGAACGCGGTGGTGGCTGCGGGCGTGCCGGCCGCGGAGTACGCGGGCGGCTTCGACACGGCTTGGATCGACTTCACGAAGGGGCTCGGCGCGCCGGTGGGCGCCGTGCTGTGCGCCTCGCGCGAGCTGATCGAGGAGGCGTGGCGCTGGAAGCAGCAGATGGGGGGCTCGTTCCGGCAGTCGGGCATCGTCGCCGCCGGCTGCGTCTACGCGCTCGAACACAACGTGGAGCGGCTCGCCGAGGACCACGACAACGCCCGCGTGCTGGCGGACGGCCTCAACGAGCTCGGGTGCGAGGTGATCGAGCCCGACACCAACATCGTGATCTTCGCCGCGCCGGACGGCTTCGTGGAAGCGATGGCGGAGCGCGGCGTGGAGCTGTCCGGCACTCCCGACGGTCGCGCACGGGCGGTCACGCACCTCGACGTGGACCGCGCCGCGGTGGAGCGAGCCCTGGCTGAGGCACGCGCCGTGTTGCTACCCTGACCGGCCGTGCCGAAGGTCTGTTACGTGTGCCATAAGGGCCCCGCGTTCGGGCACAGCCGCAGCCACTCGATGGTGGCCACGAAGCGGCGCTTCAACCCGAACCTGCAGAAGGTCCGAATCGACGTCGGGGGAGCCCCCCGGCGCGAGTACGTCTGCACGCGCTGCCTCAAGGCCGGCAAGGTCACCAAGCACGCGTAGATGTAAACACGGCCGCCATCTGGTGTAGAACACCGCGGATGCCCGACGAGAGCCTGCTGCGTTTCCGCCGGGTCGCCGCCGCCGCCCTCGCGGAGCTCGAGAGCCGCCGGCAGGAGGTCAACGACCTGAACGTGTTCCCTGTCGCCGATGGCGACACGGGCGACAACATGGCGCTCACGCTCAGGGCGGTGCTCGACGAGCTCAACCGCATGAACGGCGAGCCCATCGACGTCACGGGCCGCGACGAGATCGTCAGCGCCGTGGCGCGCGCGGCGCTGCTCGGCGCGCGCGGCAACTCCGGCGTGATCCTGTCCCAGATCGTCCGCGGGGCGGCCGAGGAGCTGGCCTCGCGGCCGGGCGAGCTGGTCGACCCGATCCTCGTCTCCGCCGCCCTCGCTCGCGCGGCCGACGCCGCCTACGCGTCGGTCCGCGATCCGGCCGAGGGCACGATGCTGACCGCGGTGCGCGCGATGGCCAGCCGCGTGGCGCACGACCTGGCCCACATGGACACCCGGCGGCTCGGCCCCGACGCCACCGCCGAGGAGCAGGACGAGCTGCTCGCCGAGGTGCTCGAGCACGCCCTCGAGGCGGGCAAGGAGGCCGTGGAGCGCGGGCCCGAGCAGCTCGCGATCCTGCGCGAGTCGGGCGTGGTGGACGCCGGCGCGTACGGCCTCACGGTGATCCTCGCCGGCTGTCTGGCCGGACTGCGCGAGGACGTCCCGCCCCAGCTCGATCACCAGTACGCGCCGGCGGCGCTCCACCGCCCGGAGCACGAGTCCTCGAGCTTCCGCTACTGCACCAACTTCGCGGTGACGGGCGAGAGCCTCGACGCCGGCCCCTTCACGCCGCTGCTCGACAACCTCGGCGACTCGGTGCTGGTGGTGGGCGACGACCGAACGCTGCGCGTGCACGTGCACACCGACGAGCCCGAACGCGCCGTCGCCCTGTTCGAGGAGGTCGGAGAGGTCTCCCGCTTCGACGTCGCGGACATGCACGAGCAGATGGCGGACCGCACCGCACGCCTGTCCGAACCGCCCGCCTGCGTCGTCGTCGCCGTGGCGAGCGGGGAGGGGGTGAGAAGGCTGTACGAGGAGCTTGGAGTATTCGTGGTGGACGGCGGTCCGACGATGAACCCCTCGACCTACGAGCTGCTTGCGGGGATCCACGCCGCGGCCGGCGCCGAGGTGCTCGTGCTGCCAAACAGCCCGAATGTGATCATGGCCGCGGAGCGCGCCGCAGAGCTTTCGGACAAGCCCGCGCGCGTCGTCTCGACGACGGCGCCGCAGGAGGGCCTCGTGGCCCTGCTCGCCTTCAACCCGTCGGCGGGTTGCCTGGACAACGAGAAGACGGTTGCCGCGGCGGCGGATGCGTTGAACATCGGCGGGGTCGCCCCCGCCGCCCGGGACGACGCCCAGGGCCGCTTCATCGCCGGCGAGGCGGTGGGCTACGCCGGCGGCGAGCTGGTGGCGTGGGGGGACCCCGCCGAGACCCTCGCGAGCACGCTCGCCCAGATCGCCGACGGGGCGGAGCTCCTGACCTGCATCGCCGGCGACGAGCCGCCGCTCGACCGCGCGGGCGTGGAGGCGCGCGCCCCGCGCGGGGTCGAGGTGGACTACCACGAGGGCGGCCAGCCCGCCTGGTGGTGGCTGCTCTGCGCGGAGTAGACAGCGATCCGCGCGCGTCCGCCCGAGCCGGCCGCTTGCGGCCGAGCGGATTCGCCTCGAAGGAGCCGCTGCCCGACGACGCGCCGATCCGCTCCTATCCGAGGCCGAGCGTGCTGGCGGAGCCGCTGAGCGGCCCGAGGGCGCTGGAGAAGCTCCGCATCCACACCTGGGGCGACCTTATCGAGCACCTGCCCCACGCTCACCGCGACCGCCGCGAGGTCCGGCCGGTCGCCGACCTCTCGCCGGGTGAGGAGGCCACCGTGGCCGTCGCCGTGCGGGGGGTGACGGTCAAGCCGATGCGTGATCGCCGCCGCAAGCGGGTGGAGGCGCGGGTCTTCGACGACAGCGGCCCAATGGTGGCCGTGTGGTTCAACCAACCCTGGATCGCCCGGCAGCTCGGCGAGGGGGTGGGGGTGGTGCTCCACGGCAAGCTGCGCAGGCGCGGCGAGTTCTGGGTCACCGAGCATGAGCCCTTCGGGGATGGGTTTGCAGTGCGCTCGATCGGCCTGGTCCCTGTCCACCCCGCCACCGAGGGCATCAGCGCCGCCCGCCTACGCGAGCTGATGTGGGAGGCCCGCCCGCGCATGGCCGCCGCGGTGGAGCCGCTCCCCGCCGCGCTGCGGGTGGAGGAGGCGTTGCCGGACCGGCCCGCTGCGCTCACCGCCGTCCACTTTCCAGAGACCGAGGAGGAGGAGCAGGGCGCCCGCCGCCGGCTCGCGTTCGAGGAGCTCTTCCTGCTGCAGCTCGCCGTGGCGGCACGGCGCCGCTCCCGCCGCGAGGGCCGGCGCGCCCGCCCGCTGGCCGCGCGCGGCGTGGTGGTGGACCGCTGGCGCTGGTCGCTGCCGTTCGAGCTGACCGGCGACCAGGTCGCGGCCATGGCCGAGATCGACGCCGACCTCGCGCGGGAGCGGCCGATGCAGCGGCTGCTGATGGGGGAGGTCGGCGCCGGCAAGACCGTCGTCGCTCTCGGAGCAATGCTTCGCGCCGTCGAGAACGGCGCCCAGGCCGCGCTGATGGCGCCTACCGAGACACTCGCCGAGCAGCACCACCGCACGCTGGATTCGCTGCTGGGAGGCGCCATCCCGCTGGAGCTGCTGACCGGGTCCACCGGCGCGCCGCGCCGGCGCGACCTGCTGGCGCGGCTCGGGAGCGGCCAGCTCCAGCTCGCGGTCGGCACGCACGCGCTGATCGAGGACCCGGTCGAGTTCCGCGACCTCGCCGTGGTCGTGGTGGACGAGCAGCACCGATTCGGCGTCCGCCAGCGCGCGGCGCTCGACGCCAAGGCGCCCGATGGGCACACGCCGCACGCGCTCCACATGACCGCCACGCCGATCCCCCGCACGCTGTCGCTCACCGCCTACGGCGACCTCGACGCAACCGTGCTGCGCCACCTCCCCAAGGGGCGGCAGCCGGTGGAGACCCACGTGGTGGACGGCGCCCGCGCACGGGCCCGCGCCTACGAGCGCATCCGCGAGGAGATCGCCGCGGGGCGGCAGTGCTTCGTGGTCTGTCCGCTGGTCGAGGAGTCTGAGACGCTGCAGGCCAAGGCCGCGACCGTGGAGTACGAGCGGCTCCGCTCGACCGAGTTCAAGGGGCTGCGGGTGGAGCTGATCCACGGCCAGCTCCCCTCCAAGGTGAAGGCGGCCGCCATGGAGGCCTTCGCGCGCGGCGAGGCGGACGTGCTGGTGGCCACGAGCGTGATCGAGGTCGGCATCGACGTGCCGAACGCGACCGTGATGCTGATCGAGGCGGCAGAGCGGTACGGCCTGTCGCAGCTCCACCAGCTCCGCGGGCGCGTGGGACGCGGCGAGCACGCCTCGCTCTGCATCGTGTTCGGCGACCCTCGGCTGCCGCGCCTGGAGGCGATCGCGAACGAGCGTGACGGCTTCCGCCTCGCCGAGATCGACCTCGAGCTGCGCGGCGCCGGGGACGTGCTCGGCACCCGCCAGCACGGCCTGCCCGAGTTTCGCGTGGCCCGGCTCCCCGAGGACACCGAGCTGCTCGTCCGCGCGCGCGACCGCGCCGACGCGATCCTGCTCGACGATCCGCGCCTCGAGCAGCCGGAGCACTCGCTCCTGCGCGAGGCGGTGGTGTCGCGCTTCGGGCCGGAGCACGACCCGATCCCTGCGTGAGGGTCGTGGCCGGTGAGTTCCGCGGGCGCCGCCTCGCGGCGCCGCGCGGCATGCGCACGCGGCCCACGGCCGACCGCGTGCGCGAGGCGCTCTTCTCGATGCTCGGCGACGTGGCGGGCGCCCGGGTGCTCGACCTCTATGCCGGCTCGGGCGCGCTCGGCATCGAAGCCCTGTCGCGCGGCGCCGCGTCCGCCGTCTTCGTCGAGCGCGACGCTCGCGCCGTCGCCGTGATCGAGCGCAACCTGGCCGCGCTCGGCCTCGAGCAGGAGGTTCTGAGGCAGGATGTCGTGCGTTTCCTCGCGCGTTCGCCGGGCACCTTCGACCTCGTGTTCTGCGACCCGCCATATGATTCGGCCTCTCGCCTGGCGGGGCCGCTCACAGAGCGCCTCCCCGAGGTGACCTCGGAAGACGCCCGAATCGTGACCGAATCAGACAAGCGCAACCCGCTGGAGCTTTCCTTCCCGCTCCTCACCGAGCGCACCTACGGCGACACGCGGATCGCGATACATGCCCGCTGAGCGAAACGGCGGCACGGCCGTCTGCCCCGGGTCCTACGATCCGATCACGTTCGGCCACCTTGACATCATCGGGCGCGCCGCGGGGGTGTTCGACAACCTCATCGTGGGCGTCGTGAACATGCCCGTCCGGAAGCAGAAGACCGTGTTCACCGCCGAGGAGCGAGTGGAGTTCATCCAGGAGCAGGTGACGGATTATCGGAATGTGCAGGTAAAACCCTTTGATACTCTGCTCGTCGATTTCGCCCGCGAGCATGGGGCCAAGGCCATCGTCAAGGGGCTTCGGGCGATCTCGGACTTCGAGTACGAGTTCGAGATGAACCAGCTCAACCGGAAGATGGCGCCCGAGATCGAGAGCATCTACCTAATGGCGGCTCCGCAGTTCAGCTTCCTGAGCTCGAGCGGCGTGAAGGAAGTGGCTATGTTCGGCGGCGACGTAGGCGGCCTGGTACCGGACCGCGTGGCCGCGCGATTGCAGGAAGAATTGAAGCGGTAGAGAACTGAGGGACCGCACATGGACGTTCTCGTCCTAATCGACAAGCTCGACGACACGATTCACAACGCCAAGCCCGTCCCCTTGACGGATCAGGTGCGCGTGGACAAGGAGGAGGTCTACGACATCCTCGATCAGATGCGCGCAACGATCCCCGAGGAGATCAAGCAGGCGCGCTGGATCGTCAAGGAGCGCCAGGAGATGCTCGCCGAGGCCAAGCGCGAGGCCGAGCGGATCATCAAGGAGGCGCGCGACGAGCAGCTCCGGCTGATCTCCGAGGAGGAGGTCGTCAAGCAGGCGGAGCGCCAGGCCGAGGAGATCATCGAGGACGCCCGCGCGCGTGAGCGCGAGATCCGCCTGGGCGCGGAGGACTACGCGGACGACATCCTCAACACGCTCGAGGTCAACCTGACGAAGTTCATCGCCGCGGTGCAGCGCGGCCGAGACCGGCTGCAGGGCCGGGAGCACGAAGAGGCCGAGGTCGGCTGAGGGCCAGCGGGCGGTGTCTGTGCGGGGCGGTCCGCTTCGAGGCGGACCGGCCCAGGGACGTCGTCCTGTGTCATTGCGGCGAGTGCCGGCGCTGGGCCGGGCACGTGTGGGCGGCGAGCGCCGCTGACCGCGACGACCTGCGGATCTTCGAGGACGGCGCGTTGCGCTGGATCGACAGCCCCGAGAGCGAGACGCACGCGCGCCGCGGCTTCTGCGCCGAGTGTGGCTCGAGCCTGTTCTGGGAGGCGCCCGGCAGGACGACGATCAGCTTCGCCGCGGGTGCCCTGGACCCGCCCACCGGGCTGAAGACGGCGCGGGAGATCTACACCGAGTACGCGGGCGACTACTACGACTAGCCACGGCTCGCGAGTGCCTCGGCGAGCCGCGCGACGACGGCGTGCGGCCGGGCACTGAGCTGGCGCCAGGTGATCCTGATGACACGCAGCCCGCTCGCCGCGAGCCGGGCGTCGCGTTCGCGGTCGCGTTCAAACGCCGCCCGCCCGGAGTGGTGGGCGAAGCCGTCCACCTCGACCACCAGCCCCTGCGGGCGCCAGAGCATGTCCACCTCGAGTCCCAGCACGCGCACGTTGTGATCCGGGGCGGACAGCCCGGCGGCGCGAATCAGCTGGACGAGCCGCCGCTCGGCCTCCGAGCGTGTGAGGGCCGGTGCTCGCTCGACCGCGAGCAGCTGCCGGATTGCCGCCGACCCGGCGCGGCCGCGCGCTGCCTCGGCCTCGAGCGCGGAACGTGTCACGAGTCTTCGGCGCAGGGCGTCCTCGACTGCCCGCTCGACGAGCAGGCCGGCCGCATCGGCGGCCATGTCCACGAGCGTCCGTGCCGGCCCTGCGACAGGGACGCCATGGAGGCGGGTCGCCTCGGCGGGCGTCAATCGGGAACGATGCAGGCGGATCCCTGGGCGGCTGCGTCGGTCCGGCCCGGTGAGATGCACGTCGCCGTGGGGGCGGGGCGCCATGCCGTACAGGTACGCCGCGGACTCGTGGCTGAGGACGGTACGTGTCCCGCATGCGAGTACCGCGGCCATCTCGCGGTCGAAGTCCAGCGGCGCAGTGTGCCCCACGCGGTAGACCCCCCGATGGACGCGGTGAAGCCGGCCCCGCCTGACCCGGCCGTCGAAAGCGCCGGGACCCATGCCCGTGGCGAGGGCCTGGGCCCGCGCGACGTGGCCGTGTTGGCGCTCGGCCAAGCCGCCGAGCGCCCAGTCGCCACGGAGCTCGAGCTCGAGAACCTCACGGAGGGCCTCATCGCGCCAGAGATCGGGAGGTTGTCGCCCTCCAGGAGCGGAAACGTCCCGATCGCCTTGAGCGGAGCGGAGATCGGGAGCTTCTGCACCCTGGTCGGCCATGCTCGGGAGAGCCTGGAACGAGCGGATCTCGCCCCCGGTCTGCCGATAGCCTCCGACCATGCCCTCCTACCTCCACACCTGCTACCGCATCGGCGACATCGACCGCTCCGTCTCGTTCTACGAGAAGCTCGGCTTCCAGGAGGCGCGGCGCATGCCGATCGGCGACGAGGCGACCAACGTGTTCATGCAACTGCCGGGCGAGGACCCGGTGCTCGAGCTGACGTACAACCACGGCGTCGACTCGTACGACCTCGGCACGGGCTACAACCACATCGCGCTCGGAGTCGAGGACCTCGAGGGCACGCTCCACGGCCTCGCGAACGACGGGATCGAGCCGGAGAAGCCGCCCTACCGCCCGGGCGGCCGCACAGAGGGCCCGCGCATCTGCTTCGTGCGCGACCCGGACGGCTACCGCGTTGAGCTCATCGAGCGCGCCTAGCGTCAGATCCTCCTCGCGGTTCGCGAGAACGAACTACTCCGCGCCTCAGACGAGCTCCGGCCGCTGCCGGCCGAGCTGGTCGAGCTCGTGGCGGCCTGCCTCGAGCCCGAGCCCGAGCGGCGGCCGGACGTGGACGAGCTGATGCGGGCGCTGGAGCAACTGGGCGAGTAACCGGCCCGCGCTGTGCCGCAAGCGCTCGGCTTTGCCGAGCGCGCGCGGTTGGCTACCCTCGAATCGTGGGCGGGCGCGCCGACATCTTCGACATCGGCAGGCTCGGCCTGTCCTCCGGCGAGGGCCGTAGGCTCGACCTCGAGGTCGGCGTCGAGGGCTTCGATTTCGCCGGCCAGCGCTACGCGGTGCCGGACGGCTTCGTGAGCGCCAGGCTCGACGTCTCGCACACCACCACGGGCTACTCGCTTCGGCTGCGCTTCGACGCGGCGCTCGAGGGGCCGTGCATGCGCTGTCTCGAGGAAGCCGGGCGTGGGCTCGAGGTGGACGCGCGCGAGATCGACCAGCCGGGCGGCGGCGAGGAGCTCGAGTCGCCCTACCTGGACGAGGAGCAGCTCGACCTGCACGCCTGGGCGCGCGACGCCCTCGCGCTCGCGCTGCCGGCGCAGATCGTCTGCCGCGAGGACTGCCTGGGCCTGTGCCCGATCTGCGGCGAGAACCTGAACCGGGCCGGGCCCGAGCACGCGCACGAGCGCGAGCCGGATCCGCGCTGGGCGGCGCTGCGCGAGCTCAAGCTGGAGTAGGCGCCTCGGCTGCCCGCTCCTGGGGCGCTCCCAGCGGCGTCCGCCCCCGGATCAGGTCGGAGGCCCGCTCGGCCAGCGCGATCGTGGGCGCGTTGGTGTTCCCCCGCGGCACCGACGGCATAACCGAGGCGTCCACCACCCGCAACCCCTCCACGCCGAGCACCCGCAGGTCGCGGTCCACCACCGAGTCGATCGCGCAGGTCCCGACTGGGTGGTAGATCGTCTGCATCTTCGAGCGGATGGATTCGAGGATGTCCTCATCGGAGTCCGACGCGGGGCCCACCAGCATCTGCGGCGAGTACCCCGCGAGCGGCTCGGTGGCGCAGATCTCCATCGCCATGCGCACGCCTGCGACCGACGAAGCCACGTCGTCCGGGTCCTCCAGGTAGTTGTGCACGATCAGCGGCTTGGCGGTCGGGTCCGGCGAGCCGAGCGCCACGTAGCCTCGGCTCTTCGGCTTGAGCACGCACGCGCCGATCGAGAACCCGTGGCCGTCGCCGGGCACGAGGCCCTCCGACTGGAAGCGGCCCGGCACGAAGTGGAACTGGATGTCGGGCGCCGGCATCCCGTCGCGGGTGCGCACGAAGCCGCCCGACTCCGCGAGGTTCGAGGTGAGCGGGCCGACGCCCTCGGCCTCGAACAGCGCCAAGTTCTCCTCGTTCAGGGCCCCGAACAGCGAGCTCTCGTCCTCGATGCCGAAGACCGCCCCGGCGTTGGGATGGTCGTGCAGGTTCAGCCCGACCGCGGGCAGCTCGGCCACCACCTCGATCTGGAGCGCCTCGAGCTCCGCCGGCCGGCCGAGCCCGGAGAGCATGAGCAGCTGGGGCGAGTTGTAGGCGCCGCCGGACACGATCACCTCGCGCTCGGCGCGGAACTCGTGCGGCTCGCTCAGGCGAGCGCCCAGCACGCCGACCGCGCGCCCGCCCTCGAAGAGCACCGACAGCGCCTGCACGTGCGTCTCGACCGTGAGGTTCGGCCGGTCCATGACCGGGTGCAGGTAGGCCACAGCCGCGCTGGCGCGGGCGCCGCCGCGCTGGGTCAGCTGGTAGCGGCCGACGCCGTCCTGGGCCGGCCCGTTGAAGTCGTCGTTCGCGGGGTGCCCGCAAGCGAGCGCCGCGTCCACGAAGGCCTGGGCCAGCGGGTTGTTGGAGCGGCCCTCGGAGACCGGCAGCGGCCCGCCCGCGCCGTGCAGCTCGCTCTCACCGCGCTCGTTGTCCTCGGCCCGCTTGAAGTACGGCAGCATCTCGGCCCAGGTCCAGCCCGGGCCCCATTCGTCGTAGTCGAGCGGATTGCCGCGGATGTAGATCATCGCGTTGATCGACGACGAGCCACCCAACACCTTGCCGCGCGGCAGGTAGATGCGGCGCTCGTTGGCGAACGGCTCGTAGACCGTCGAGTGGTCCCAGTCCTGGGCCGTCCGATACAGCGCCGAGAAGGCGGCGGGCAGGTGGACGAGGTCGTTCGTGTCGGGTCCGCCTGCCTCCAGCAGCAGCACGCTCACGTCCGGGTCTTCGCTGAGACGGTTGGCCAGGACGCAGCCGGCCGAGCCGGCGCCGACGATCACGTAGTCGTACATTGGACGACACTATCCGGGCGGCGCGCCGCCGCCAAGCTGACCGTACCGTGCGCATTCGGCCGAGCCGAATGCTTCCGGCTATCCTTGGCGCCTTCATGGCCGTCCCCAAGCAGAGACAGTCCCATTCGCGGACGCACAAGCGCCGCTCACAGCACAAGGTCACCGCGCCGGGCCTGCGCCACTGCCCGCGCTGCCACGAGCCGCGCCTGCCGCACCGGGTCTGCCCCAACTGCGGCACCTACGCCGGCCGCGAGGTGGTCGTGCGCCAGCCGGACCTCGACGACGACGAGTAGGTGCCCGCGATGATCGCGGTCGACGCGAACGGCGCCGACCAGGGGCCGGGCGCCGTTGCCGAGGGCGTTCGGCGCGCCGGCCTGCCGGTGCGGCTCTTCGGGCCGCGCGCCGAGCTGGCCGGGGCGGGGCCGCTCGCCGAGGTGGTCGACGCGCCCGTGTCGATCCGGGGTGGCGACGAGCCGGTGGCGGCGGTGCGGTCGCGCCGCGACGCCTCGATCGTCCGCGCCGCGCAGGCCGTGGCCGACGGCGACGCCGATGCGCTGGTGAGCGCGGGCTCGACGGGCCCCACGCTCGCAGCGGGCACGCTCGCCATCAAGCGCATCCGCGGCGTCTTCCGGCCCGCGCTTGCGGCGCTGCTGCCGCTGCCGCACGGGGACGTGCTGCTGCTCGACGCCGGCGCCAGCGTGGAGGTGCGCCCGGAGCACCTCGTGCAGTTCGCCTACATGGGCGCCGGCTTCATGACCGCCGTGCACGGGGTGGAGCGCCCGCGGGTGGGGCTCCTGAGTGTCGGCGAGGAGTCCGGGAAGGGCACGCCGGGCGTGCTCACCGCGCACGAGCGGCTGGCCGGCGGCGGGCTCAACTTCGTGGGCAACGTCGAGGGCTTCGACCTGCCGACCTCAGGCGCCGACGTGATCGTGACCGACGGCTTCACCGGCAACGTCGCCCTCAAGGTCCTGGAGGCCACGGCCAAGACGCTGACGGGCGCCATAGGCGATGCCATCCGCTCGGGGCCGGTCTCCGCCGTGGGCGGCGTGCTCGTGCGCGGCAAGCTCGGCGGGCTGCGCGAGCAGCTCGACCCCGAGCGGGCCGGCGGGGCGATCCTGCTGGGGCTTCGGAAGCCGGTGGTGGTCGCCCACGGGAGCTTCGGGCCGCGCGGGATCGAGAGCGCGGTGCGACTGGCCCGGCGGGCGGCGGACGAGGACATGGTGGGACGCACCGCCGCCGCGCTGGACGCCGCCGGCGCTCTGCGGTCCGCACCCGCTGCTACGGTCGCGCAGCCGTGACCCGTGAGGAGGTCCTACAGCGCATTCGCGATCACCTCGCCAGCGAGCTGGAGGTGGAGCCCGCCCGCATCGGGGAGGACGCCCGCTTCAAGGAGGATCTCGAGGCGGACTCCCTTGATCTCGTCGAGCTCGTGGTGGAGCTGGAGGACAGCTACGGCATCCGCATCCCGGACGAGGAGGCGGCCAAGATCCTGACGGTGGGGCAGGCCGCCGACTTCGTCGCCACGCATGCCGCGGGGATTGAAAGCTGAGCCGCAAGCACGTGGCTCGGCCGCGTGCGCGCGGAAGGCCGTCTCCCTCGAGGAGCTGCTCGCCGAGCTGCCCGGGGACCTGCGCAGACAGGCGTTCACGCACGCCTCGTGGGTCGAGCACCGGTCTGAGTCGTACGAGCGGCTCGCGTTCCTGGGGGACGTGGTCCTGAGCCTCGCGGTCTCCACGCACCTTTATCCCCGCTTCGAGCGGCACGGCGCCGGGCGGCTCACCAAGGTGCGCGCCCAGGCGGTGAGCGGACATTCCTGCGCGCGCGTCGCCCGCGGCCTCGGCGTGCCAGCCGAGCTGCGCGCTTCGGCGCCCGAGGGCAGCACCGGACGCAGCGCGGAGCTGCTGGTGGGCTCCGAGCGCGTGCTCGCCTCGATCTGCGAGGCCATCATCGGCGCCGCCTACCTGGCGTTCGGCTTCGAGCGCACCTGCGCCGCCACCGTCGCGTCCTTCCTCGACGAGATCGAGGACGCGCTCGAGCACCCGGTGGACTACAAGTCGGTGCTCCAGGAGCGCCTGGCGCGAAGGGCGGAGATCGTGACCTACAGGACCGTCTCCGAGGAGGGCCCGGCACACGACCGGAGCTTCATCGTGGTCGCCGAGGTGGAGGGGGAGGAGCTGGGCCGCGGGGAGGGAAAGACCAAGAAGAGCGCCGAGCAGGAAGCCGCCCTGCACGCGCTCGACGCGCTCGAAGAGGCGGCGTCATAGAGATGCACCTTCGCTCCATCACCATGAAGGGCTTCAAGTCCTTCCCGCACCGGACCAAGCTCGAGTTCGGCACCGGCGTGTCGGTGGTCGTCGGGCCGAACGGGTCGGGCAAGTCGAACATCACCGACGCCGTGCTGTGGGCGCTCGGGGAGCAGTCCCCGCTTGCTGTGCGCGGGCAGGTGATGAAGGACGTGATCTTCGCCGGCGGGCACGGCGTGCAGGGCTCGAGCGCCGCCGAGGTGGAGGTGGTGATCGACAACTCGGGCGGCAAGCTCGACACCTCGTTCTCGGAGATCTCGATCGTGCGGCGCCTGGGGCGCGACGGCGAGGGCGAGTACCGGCTGAACGGCGCCCGCTGCCGCCTCGTCGACGTGATCGAGGTGCTGTCGGACTCCGCGCTCGGCAAGGAGATGCACTCGGTCGTCTCGCAGGGCAAGGTCGAGCAGATCGTCCTCTCGCGACCCCGGGAGCGGCGCCTGCTGATCGAGGAGGCGGCCGGGCTCGGCAAGCACCGCAAGCGGCGCCGGCGCGCGCAGCTGAAGCTGGAGCGGACCGAGGAGAACCTGGGACGCGCGCTCGACGTGGAGCGCGAGGCGCGCTCGCGGCTGCGGCCGCTGAAGCGCCAGGCCGAGGCCGCTGAGCTGCACGAGCGGCTCGAGCGGCAGACGAACGAGGCGCGCTACGCGCTGGCGCGCGACGACGCGCGGTCTGCCCGGGCGGGGCTGGTCGCCGCGGAGGAGCGCGCCCGCGCCGCACGAGGCGAGCGCGACGAGGCCGAGCGGCTGCTGGCCGAGGTGGCCCGCCGCCGCGAGCAGGCCGAGGAGGCTTTCGCCGCCCGCAGCCGCGACCGTGAGCGGATCCAGAGCCGCCTGTTCGCCGCGCGCTCGGCCGCCGACCGGATCGCGATGCGGCTGGAGCGGGTGCGCGAGCAGGCTCGCGCGGCGAGCGAGCGCCGCGAGCGCCGGCTGCGCCAGCTCGAGCTGCTCGAGTCGGAGGCCGCCCGTGACGCCGCGGCCGAGGCCGACCCTCTGCCGGACGACCGGCTTCCGGCCCCGCCGGAGGACGAGGGCTCGGCCGCCTGGGAGGAGCTGTCCCCGGCCGACCGCATCCGGTCGCTCGAGCGCGAGGTCCGCCGGCTCGAGACCGATCGCGAGGCCCGTCTGCGCGACGAGATAGACGCGCTCGAGGCCGAGCGGCGCGAGGCGCTGTCGGAGCGAGAGCGGCTCGAGGGCGTGGCCGCAGAGCTGCGCAGCGCGCTGGGCGCCGCCGAGCGCGAGGTCGAGTCGCGGCGGGCGCAGCGGCGCGACGCGGAGCGCGAGGTCGAGTCCGCGCGGGCCCGCGCGGCGCAGGCCGGCGCCGGGCTCGCCGCCGCGAACCAGTTCCTGCGCAGCTCGCTCGGCGCGCCGGACGGCGCCGGCACGCTGGCGCAGTCACTCGACGTGGAGGCCGGCTACGAGCTCGCGCTCGCGGCGGCGCTGGGCCCGCGCCTGGCCGCCGCGCTCGTGGACGACCTGCCCGCCGGCGAGCGCCTGCTCGACCGGGCCGGCGACAAGGGCGGGTCGGCCCTCCTGCGCGCCGACCGGCGCAGCCCCGCCCCGGATGCGGGGGCCGGGCCGCCCGGCGGCCGGCCCCTGTCCGCCCATGTGCGTCCCGAGCCCGGCGTGGCGGCGCTCGCCGAACGGCTTCTTCACGGCGTCTGGGTCGTCGACTCGCTCGACGCCGTGCCCCGCGACTTCGCCGGGCTCGCCGTCACCCGCGCCGGGCGCCTGCTCGACGGCGCCACCGGCGAGCTGTCCCAGGCGCCCGCCGGCGGGGCCGAGCGGGTGCTCGAGGAGCGCCGGCGCCGGGACGAGCTGGTCTCGCTCTCCGAGCGGGCCGCCGGGGAGGAGAGCGCCGCGCGCGCCGCCGCCGAGCGCGCCGCCGACGCCGTCGGCCGCGCCGACGCCGACCGCGAGGAGGCCGACGTCGCGCTCAGGCGCGCCAGCCGCGACGTGGCCGAGGCCGCCGAGGCGGTCAGCCGCGCCGAGTGGGTCATCGCCCGTCGCCGGGAGGCCCCCGACGAGGGCCCCGGCGCCGTGCGGCGCGCCGAGCTGCACGCCGCCCTTCGCGCCGAGCGGCGCATGGCGGAGCGCATCGAGCGCGAGCGCGGCGAGCGCGCCCGCTCGCTCGAGCGCCTCCGCACCGGGATCGAGCGCGACGAGGTCGCCGTGCGCGACGGCGAGCGAGCGGGCGCGGCGCTCGACACCGCGGGCGCCGCCGTTGGCGCGCGCCGCGACGCCCTCGAGGCCGAGCTGCGGCGCCACGCGGCCGGCGGCGAGGAGGCCGCGGCCGCCCTGCGCGCCTGCGCCCACGAGGAGGCCGGCATCCAGAGCCGCCTGCGCGAGGCGAGCGAGGCCGTGACCGCCGCCGAGGTGGCGGCCCAGCAGGTCCGTGACGCCGCCGCCGAGGTTGAGCGGGAGCTCACCGCGATCGCCGGCCGGCTCGGGCTCGACCCCGAGCCCGCGCTCGAGGCGCTCCCCGCCGACGAGCGCGACGCGCTCGGCGCCCGCGTCGAGCGGCTGCAGCGCCGCCGCGAGCAGCTCGGGCCGGTGAACCCGCTCGCGAAGCGGGAGTACGAGGAGGCGGTGGCGCACGTCGAGGAGCTGGAGGGCCAGCGGCGCGACCTCGAGTCCGCCCTCGCGGAGCTCGAGAGCCTGATCAAGGAGACCGACCGCCGCATCCGGGAGAGCTTCGAGCAGACCTTCGAGGCCGCGGCGAAGAACTTCGAGGACGTCGTCCAGCACCTATTCCCGGGCGGCCGCGGGCGCCTGCGGCTCGTCCAGGCAGAGCAGGGGCCGCGCCCCGTGATCGCCGGGGAGGAAGCGCCGAACGCGCCCGAGCCCGACCCGGACGAAGCAGCAGCAGCAGCGCGAGGCGGGCGTGGAGATCGAGGTCACGCCGCCCGGCAAGTCCACCAAGCGGCTCTCGCTTCTCTCGGGCGGGGAGAAGTCGCTCGTGGCGCTGGCGTTCATGTTCGCCGTCTTCCTGGCGCGCCCGTGCCCGTTCTACATCCTCGACGAGGTCGAGGCCGCGCTCGACGACATCAACATCGACCGCTTCCTCGAGCTGGTGCGCCGCTACTCGGACCGGGCCCAGTTCATCGTCGTCACGCACCAGAAGCGGACGATGGACGCCGCCGACACGCTCTACGGCGTGAGCATGGGCGGCGACGGCGTCTCACGCGTGATCTCGCGCCGCCTCGAGGGCGGCTCCGGGGTCGGCGACGTCGCGGCCTAAGCTAAGCTGCCGCAGGTGACCCGCACCTGGCACGAGCTGTTCGTCCTCGGCGACGACGCACCGCCGCCTCCTCCCGACTCCGAACAGGAGGAGCCGCAGCGCCGCGGGTTCTTCCGCCGCCTGCGGGAGAACATGTCGAAGACGCGCGAGGCGCTGGGAGCCGAGCTGCAGGCCACCGTCTTCCAGTCGCTCGACGACGAGGCCTTCGAGCACCTCGAGGAGACGCTCATCTACGCCGACGTCGGCGCCCCCACCACCGCGGCGATCGTGGAACGGCTGGAGCACGAGGCCGAGGCGGGCGAGCTGACCGGCGGGGAGGACCTCGCGCGCCGCCTGCGGGAGCTGCTGGCCGACACGGCTCGGGTCGACGGGGATCAGATCCAGCTCACGGAGCAGCCGGCGGTGATCCTGGTCGTGGGCGTGAACGGCAGCGGAAAGACCACCACCATCGGCAAGATGGCCTGGCACCTGCAGCGCGAGCTCGGCCGCTCCGTGCTCCTGGCCGCCGCCGACACCTTCCGCGCCGCCGCGGCCGAGCAGCTCACGCTGTGGGCCGAGCGGGCCGGCTGCGAGATCGTGCGCGGCGAGCCGGGCTCGGATCCGGGCGCGGTGGCCTTCGACGCGATCCAGGCGGCCAGGGCGCGCGGCCACGACGTGGTGATCATCGACACCGCCGGCCGCCTGCACACCCAGCAGCACCTGATGGAGGAGCTGGGCAAGGTCCGCAAGGTGATCGCCCGGCAGGCGCCCGGCGCCCCGCACGAGACGCTGCTCACGATCGACGCCACCACCGGCCAGAACGGGCTGCGCCAGGCGCTCCTGTTCCGCGAGGCGGTGGACGTGACGGGCATCGCCCTGACGAAGCTCGACGGGACGGCGAAGGGCGGGATCGCGCTCGCCATAGCGCAGGAGCTGGGCGTGCCGGTCAAGCTGATCGGGATCGGCGAGTCGCTCGAGGACCTGCGGCCGTTCGACCCCGACGATTTCGCGCGGGCGATACTCGAGCCATGACCGGGCACGGCGACGGGACGCGTGTGGTGCGGGCCGGGCTGCCGGAGGCGGTGCAGGGCACGCCCTTCCTGCCCGGGCCGGTGTTCGCCGCGCCGTTCCATCTCGCGGGCGAGGTGGAGAGCTCTCAGTGGGCCTACAACCGCTACGGGAACCCGACCTGGGAGCGCTACGAGGCGGCGCTGGCCGAGCTGGAGGGCGGCGAGGTGGTGCTGTTCGCCTCCGGGATGGCCGCGGCGGCCGCGCTCCTCCTGACCGGCCTGCGGCCCGGCACGGCCGTCGCGATGGACGGAGACTGCTACATGGGCGTGCGGCGTCTGGCCCGCACGCACCTGGAGCCGCGCGGGGTGGAGGTGCGCCTGGCCCATCACAGCGAGCTGCTCGACGCGCTCCAGGGCGCCGGAATGCTCTGGCTCGAGTCGCCGTCGAACCCCAAGCTCGACGTCTACGACATCGCGGCGCTGGCCGAGGCGGCGCGTGGCGCCGGTGCGCTCAGCGTGGTGGACAACACGACCGCGGGGCCGCTTGCCCAGAAGGTGCTCGACCTGGGCGCCGACTTCGCGCTCACGAGCGCCACCAAGCACCTCTCCGGCCACGCCGACCTGATGCTCGGCTACGTGGCCACGCGCGACGCCGGGCGCGCGGCCGCGCTGCGCGACTGGCGCCGCGAGGCGGGGTCGGTCCCCGGTCCGTTCGAGACCTGGCTGGCCCATCGCTCGCTGCCGACGCTGGCGGTGCGGATGGAGCGCGAGAGCGCCAACGCGCTGGCGCTCGCGCAGCTCCTGTCGGCGCGCGACGAGGTGTCCGGCGTGCGATACCCGGGCCTGCCCGGTGACGTGGCGCACGAGATCGCCCGCCGCCAGATGACGAGCTTCGGCAGCGTGATCGGGTTCGACCTGCGGAGCCGCGAGCGCGCCGAGCGCTTCCTGGCGGCCGCCGAGCTCGTCACCGAGGCCACCAGCTTCGGCGGCGTGCACACCACGGCCGAGCGCCGCCTGCGCTGGGGCAGCGACGACGTTCCCGAGGGCTTCATCCGCCTCTCGGCCGGCTGCGAGGAGACCGCCGACCTGGTGGCGGACGTGGAGCGCGCGCTGGACGCCGCGTGAGCTGCGCGGGGCGCGCGAGGTGTCGGACCGCCTCCGGCCATCTCCCTAGCATCCATGGGAATGGACGAGTGGGTCTTGTGGATGGTCGCGGCGGGATTGCTCGCCGCCGGGGAGATGTTCACGCTGAGCTTCTTCCTCGGCCCGGTCGCGATCGCGGCCGTGACCGCCGCGATCGTGGCGCTCGCCGGCGGCGGTGTGGCGCTTCAGTGGATCGTCTTCATCGCCATGTCCGGCGCGTCGATCGCGGTGCTGCGGCCGATCGCCCGCCGCCACCTGCGCACCCCGCTCTCGCTGCGCACCGGCACCGCGGCGCTGGTCGGCGCCCCGGCCGTTGTGCTCGAGCGGGTGGACGGGAGCGGCGGCCAGGTGAAGATCGGCGGCGAGATCTGGACTGCCCGCTCGTTCGACGAGGACGCTGCCTTTGAGCCCGGCGCCAGGGTCGAGGTGCTGAAGATCGAGGGCGCCACGGCGCTGGTCGCCGAATAGTGGCGCACATGCAACCCAGGAAGGACGTCCCTTGGCCACCCTGATCGTGCTCATCGTCGTCGCGCTCGTCGTGCTGCTCACCCTGTCGCGCGCGATCCGGATCATCCCGCAGGCGCGCGCCGGCGTCGTCGAGCGGCTCGGCCGCTACCAGCGCACGCTGGACCCGGGCCTCGCGCTCGTCATCCCCTACGTCGACCGCGTCAAGCCGCTGATCGACCTGCGCGAGCAGGTGGTCTCGTTCCCGCCACAGCCGGTGATCACCGAGGACAACCTCGTGATCAACATCGACACGGTCATCTACTTCCAGGTGACGGACCCCAAGGCGGCCAGCTACGAGATCGCCGACTACATCGCGGCCATCGAGCAGCTCACCGTGACGACGCTGCGCAACGTGATCGGCGGCATGACGCTCGAGGACACGCTCACCTCGCGCGACCAGATCAGCGGGGCGCTGCGCACGGTGCTCGACGAGGCGACGGGCAAGTGGGGCATCCGCGTGAACCGCGTAGAGCTGAAGGCGGTGGACCCGCCCGCCTCGATCCAGGAGGCGATGGAGAAGCAGATGCGCGCCGAGCGCGACCGGCGCGCGGCGATCCTCACCGCGGAGGGCGTGAAGCAGTCGCAGATCCTGACCGCCGAGGGCGAGAAGCAGAGCGCGATCCTGCGCGCCGAGGGCCAGCGCGAGGCGCAGATCCTGGAGGCCGAGGGCGAGGCGAGGGCGATCGAGACGGTGTTCGACGCCATCCACCGCGGCGACGCCGATCCCAAGCTGCTCGCCTACCAGTACCTCCAGACCCTCCCTCGGATCGCCGACGGCGAGGCCAGCAAGATCTGGATCATCCCGAGCGAGATCACGCAGGCCCTGTCGAACCTCGGCTCGGTCATTCCGAAGGCGCAGCCGGAGCCCACCGGAGCCGCCGCCCCCGGAGCATCTAGATCGACCCGGACCGTAACCGGCTCGCTCGCCATCACCAGGACCATCCGCGTGTTCGCCCGGTTGGGCATCCGGCGGGCGCGCTCGCGCACATCGTCGTCGACGAGCACCCGGGCGCTCCCCGTCACGCCAGCTCCGCCCGATCCGGACGCGCACGCGTGGGTTGGCCTCGATGTTGCGCACGTAGCCGCCGCGGCGGTGCTCGGCGAGCACCCAGAGGGTGTCGCCCTCGAGCGCCTTGCCCACCGGCGTGCGGCGCGGCTCGCCGCTCTTGCGGCCCGTCGTCTCGAGGATCACCAGCCCCGGCAGCGGCAGCCCGGCGCGCGCGGCCGCCTTGACGAACGGGTTGAGCAGCCGGTGGGACGCGAAAGTGGATGCTCGCCGCTTGTCCACCTGCTCTAGCCTCCCAGAGACAGATGTTCGACGCCCTCTCCGACCGCCTCCAGGCCGCCCTCGGCGACGTCCGCTCGCGCGGCAAGCTGACCGAGGAGGACGTGAACAAGGCCATGCGCCAGGTGCGCCTCGCGCTGCTCGAGGCCGACGTCAACTTCAAGGTCGTCAAGCAGTTCACCGCGGCGGTGAAGGAGCGGGCGCTCGGCCAGGACGTGCTCGAGTCGCTCAACCCGGGGCAGCAGGTCGTGAAGATCGTCTCCGACGAGCTGACCCAGCTGATGGGCGGCTCCGGCCGCGACCTCGCGCTCGCCCGCCCCGGGCCCACCGTGATCCTGATGGCCGGGCTCCAGGGCTCGGGCAAGACGACCGCCTGCGGCAAGCTCGCCCGCCACCTGCGCGAGGAGCACAAGATGGACGTGGCGGTGGCCGCCTGCGACGTCTACCGCCCGGCGGCGGTCGACCAGCTGGTCAAGGTGGGCAGCCAGGCCGGGGCCCACGTCTACGAGCAGGGCACCGGCCGCGACCCGGTCGACATCGCCGAGTGGGCGCTCGACCAGGCCAAGCGCGACCGGCGCGACGCGCTGATCGTGGACACCAGCGGCCGGCTGCACATCGACGAGGCGCTCATGAAGGAGCTCGCGGAGATCAAGAAGCGCACCAAGCCGCACAACGTGCTGCTGGTGGTCGACGCGATGACCGGCCAGGACGCCACCGCCGTGGCCGAGCAGTTCGCCGAGACAGCGAACTTCGACGGGGTCATCCTCTCCAAGCTCGACGGGGACGCCCGCGGCGGCGCCGCGCTGTCTGTCAAGGCGGTGACAGGGAAGCCGGTGCTGTATGCGTCGACCGGCGAGAAGCTGGGCGACTTCGAGCGCTTCCACCCCGACCGGATGGCCCAGCGCATCCTCGGCATGGGCGACGTGATGACGCTCGTCGAGAAGGCCGAGCGCCAGATGGACGAGCGCGCCGCCCAGGACCTCGAGCGGAAGATCCGCAAGGAGCAGTTCACGCTCGACGACTTCCTCGAGCAGATGAAGCAGGTGCGCAGCATGGGGCCGATCGGGAACCTGCTTCGCATGATGCCGGGGGTGGGCTCCCAGCTCGGGAACCTGAACGTCGACGAGAAGGAGCTCGACCGCCTCGAGGCGATCATCCTGTCGATGACGCCCGCGGAGCGGGCCAACCCGAAGATCATCGACGGGTCACGGCGGCGCAGGATCGCGCGGGGGTCGGGGACCAACGTGCAGGCCGTCTCGCAGCTCGTCAAGCAGTTCGCACAGATGAAGAAGCTGATGAAGCAGGTGGCGAGCGGGAAGATGCCGTCGCTGCAACAGCTCGCCGGCGGTCGCTAAGCTCACCGGCTCATGTCTGTACGAGTTCGACTGACCCGCGTGGGCGGCAAGAAGAACCCGATCTGGCGCGTGGTCGTGGCCGACCAGCGCTCGCCCCGCGATGGCCGCTTCATCGAGGCGATCGGGCAATACAACCCGCAGACGGAGCCCTCGACGATCGTGATCGACGAGGAGCGCCTGCAGCACTGGCTCGACCGCGGCGCCCAGCCGACGGGCACCGTGAAGCAGCTCATGAAGGCGCGCGCGAAGAGCGCCGCCTCCACCAACACGTAGTGGAGGAGCTGCTCGAATACCTCGCCCGGTCGCTCGTCGACAAGCCGGACGAGGTCAGGGTCGAGGGGTTCGACGAGGACGACGGCACGATCGTCCTCGAGCTGCACGTGGCCGACGACGAGGCCGGCAAGGTGATCGGCCGCGGAGGCCGCACCGTCGCCGCGCTGCGTGTGGTCATGAAGGCGGCGGCGACGCGGGGCGGGAACCGCGTGCTGGTCGACGTCGTCGATTGACGCTCGTGACCGCCGGCCGGGTGGGGAAGCCGCACGGCCGCGACGGGAGCTTCTATGTGGAGGGGGCGGCGCATGCGCTTCCCGCCGGGCTCACCGTCCTCCTCCAGGAACGACCGCACACCGTCTCCCGCCGCGCGGGCACCGATGATCGCCCGCTGATCCGGCTCTCCGGGGTTTCCGAGCCCGGCGCACTTCGCGGCGAGCTTCTTCTCGTGGATGAACAGCTGGGCAATGAGGAGTGGCTCGCATCGGATCTCCTTCATTGCTCCGTCCCTGGGCACGGTCGCGTGGTGCGCGTCCTGGACGGTCCCTCATGCTCCGTGCTCGAACTGGAAGACGGGACCCTGGTGCCGTTCGTCTCCGACGCGATCCGGTCCGTGGGGGAGGGGTCGATCGAGCTGAACGAGGACTTCCTCGGATGAGGCCGTCGGTGCGCACGCGGCCGAGCCGGGTGCTTCCGCAATGAGTCCCTCGGTGCTCCCGCAGTGAGGATCGACGTGGTCACCCTGTTCCCCGCCTGGTTCGAGTGGTTCCTCGAGCAGCGGCACGTGCGCAACGCGCTCGCGCGCGGGCATTCGCTCGAGACGGTCGACCTGCGGGCGACGACGCCCCTGAAGGCGGGTCAGGTGGACGACACGCCCTACGGCGGCGGGGCCGGGATGGTCGTGCGCGTGGACGTGGTGGAGGCGGCGCTGGTGGCCCGCTACGGGTCCGCGCCGCCCGGGCACCGGACGATCGCGCTGTCGCCGGGCGGGCGACAGTTCGACGACGCGCTCGCGTCGTCGCTGGCCGGCGAGGAGCGGCTGACAGTGCTGTGCGGGCGCTACGAGGGGTTCGACGAGCGCGTGCACGAGCACCTCGCCACGGACGTGGTGTCGATCGGGCCGTACGTCCTGTCGGGCGGCGAGCTGGCCGCGATGGTGATCTGCGACGCCGTGCTTCGCAAGCTCCCGGGGGCCCTCGGACACGAGGAGAGCGCCGTGGAGGAGTCGTTCAGTGAGGCGCTCGAGGGGGCGCCGGAGTACCCGCATTACACGCGCCCGTTCGAGTGGCGCGGGCACGAGGTGCCGGACGTGCTGTTGTCGGGCGACCACGCGCGCATCCGCGAGTGGCGGCTCGCTCGCAGCCGCGAGCGCGCCCTCTGACCTTCGCTACCATTCCCGGCCACGCGCGGCAAGCCCCCCGGCAGGTCGCGCCTCTTCTATGTCCGGTGTCATCGAAAGCCTCGAGCGCGCCCAGCTTAGGCGCGTGCCCGTCTTCCAGGCGGGC
>CAWIGR010000002.1:0-84650 GCA_963835705.1 uncultured Thermoleophilaceae bacterium | reverse complement strand
CCTACTCGATCCTCGCCAACCTTCAGGTAGCGAACGATAGGTTGGGCCCGCTGATTTGGATCAATGTCGTGGGCGTTCTGGTGAAGATCGCGTTGAATCTGTTTGCGATTCCTCGCTATGGCATTGAGGGGGCGGCCGTAACCGCTGTGGCGGCTGAGGTCCTCGTCGTAACCGGGCAGTGGCTTGTCTCCAGATCGATCGCTGACCTGCGTGCGATCTTCGCCGATGTCTGGCGGTTCGGAGTCGCCACGGTTGCGATGGTCGGAAGCGGCGCGCGGCGGCTGGCGTCCAAGGGTGGCCTCTGGGCCTCTGTGTCGGCTTGGTCACCTTCGCCGGCTTCGGACTGTTGCTCGGCTGCATTTCGAGAAACGAGCTCCGAGTCGCTCTGGCATCGTTGCGGCCTCGACCATCGTGACTCCTCTTCCCATCAGCCTCTGCGTGAACACGCGCAATGCAGCCACGTTGATAGCGGAGTGCCTCGAGAGCTGCACCGGCTGGGTGTCGGAGGTTGTAGTAGTGGACATGGAGAGCGAAGACGATACGGTCGAGGTGGCGAGGAAATCCGGCGCCCGTGTGATCGAGGTCCCGCACCGGGGTATCGTGGAGCTAGGGCGGCAGGTCGCCATCGACGCATGCACGCAGCCGTGGGCGCTAGTTCTCGACGCTGACGAGAGGGCGCCGGCAGGCCTGCGGGATACGTTGGCGACCTTTATCGCTGACGACGCCGTGGACGGTGTCTTCCTCCCGGTGAAGAATTACCTGTTCGGGAAGCACATACGACATTCAGGGTACTGGCCGGACTGGCAGCTACGCTTCTTCAGGCCCGCCGTTGCACACCAGCCGCAACGGGTGCATTCGCGTCGTCCAGGTCGACGGCACTACAGTCCATGCTCCGGCCGACTCCGCAACGCGCTCATTCACCACAACTATTCGACAGTCCGTGACTGGTTTGATCGCAACAATCGGTATACGGACTTCGAGGTCGACCACCTGGATGACTACGGGTACGTCCCCAAGCCTCCTGCGGCTGCTCTTTCATCCTCCCGCTCGCCTTTTCCAGAGGTACGTCCTTTTTCAGGGCTACCGCGATGGCTGGCACGGCGTGGCCATCGCGTTCCTCATCGCCTGTAACTACGTCATGGTCGAACTGAAGCTGTGGGATCGGGCACGCACCGGAGGCGACGGGAGAGGCGCTCTTGAGTCAGCCGTCTGCCGTCTCCGCAGCACGCACATAGACCTCGAGGAGGCGCTCGGCCTGGATGGCGGCCGAGAAGCTGCGCTTCGCGCGTTCCCTGGCTGCAATGCCCATGGCGTCAAGGCGGTCGGGTCTTCGAGCAGCGATCTGATGGCAGCGCTGAGCCGCTCCGGGTCCCGGGGGGGCACCGAGAGCCCGGTTACGTTTGCTCGATGACCTCGGTGGTGCCCGTCCCGACTTCCGTGACGACCGCCGGAAGGCCCATCGCCTGTGCCTCGACGGTCGCGATTCCGAAGGACTCGGCTCGGTTCGCCGAGGGCAGCACGAAGCAGTCTGCGGCCGCAAGGAATGTGCGGTGCTCTTCGTCGCCAACGCGGCCCACGAAGTGAACTCCGGATGCCCCGAGCCTGCTCGCGAAGCTGGCTCTCGAGCGGGCCCGCACCGATGACTACCACGCTGGCCGACAGGCTCCGAGCCGCCTCCACCAGGTACTCGAAGCCCTTGTAGTAGACGAGTCTTCCCACGGCAACCACCAACGGTGTGCCGTAGCGCTCTCGTAGCGCTTGTCGCGCAAGCCGGCGAAACCCGCCGCGGATCGAAGTGATCGAGATCCACTCCATACGGAATCACGATCACCTTTCGGGCGTGTGGCCTCAGAAATGGCGAGCCCCGAGAGGTCCGTGAGTTGCTGACGATGATCGACTCGAGCCCGCTCCAAGCATGCGTTGACAAGAGGTCGGTAGACCGGGGTGAGCCACGCCTGCCGGACGATGTCGGCGTGATAGGTGACCACAACGGGTGTCCGTCGAGGCGTCGCCACGAGCGTCGAGAGCTCTCCAGTGGGGTTCGGCATATGCAGATGGACCACATCGGACTTCATCCGCCGCTGCCAGATCGGAAGGTCGGGGCCAGCGGCACCGAAAGCGCGCGGCCCAGCTCGGAGACCCTGACTTCCAATCCCGCCGGCCGTGTCATGCCGCTCGGTTCCTCTTGCGCGAGCCCCTACCAGCACATCGCTTCTTACGTTGGGGAGGGAGCGGCGCACCTGATCGATGTGCCGCGCGATGCCGTCAGCCACCGGCGGATACACATCCTTGGCTACATGTAGAACGTGCATCTACGTCGATGGGGCGCCGGCCTGGTGCGCCGAGGAGCGATGTGCACCGGGTCGTCGGATCGGCGGGGCCTGCCGACGACTTGGTCGGCCGCCCGCTCGAGGCTCAGTGTGCTGGCGCCGGCGATGTTGCCCCTAAGGATGAGCCAGTTGAAGTCGTCCCACCAGCAGGTCGTACACGACATTGGCGACGAGGAATCCGACATAGGCGCTGAACAGGGCGACGGCCAGCGACCGTCGGAGCCTCCGGCGCTACGGCGTACAATGCCCACCAGCAGGCGTGCCGCGGTAGCTCCGCCAAGAGCAGGAGCACGAGTCCCACTGCGCCCAGCTCGGCGGCGACGGTGAGGTAGCTCGAATGGGCTCCCGATCACGCGGGTGCTGCCCCAGTTCCGGACCGAGGTCACCGACGCCAATTCCGAGGAGCGGGTGATCCACGAAGCGATCGAAAGCGGCGTCCACCGTTTGAGCGTGAATGCGATCGGTCACTCGTTTGCTCCAATGCGCCGGGATCGATCCGCGCGGCAACTCTGGGTCCCACGAGGAGAGAGTGCCGCGACCACAGCAAGGGCAACTGCGGCGACAGCATCACCTGGGTCTGCAATCGCGAGCCGCCCACGCCGCGCACGCGGGATAGATCGTCAACTGCTGTGGCTGCGGCCACCAGAGTGCGAGAAGACCCGTGCCGCGAGTAAGTCGCCGAGCAGCGTGCAAGGCCGCCGCGAACGCCAAGCGCCGCAAATCGTGATGATCGCGTCCGGTCGCCGGCCCCTGGCCCGCCGAGACGGCTGCGACGGCCGCCGCGATGACGGATTACGAACATCAGGTAGGTGGCGAAGTGGTTGGGGTCTCCAAACGTCCCTTTGAGTCGCACCGTTGCGGTCTCAAGGTAGATCGTGTCCGCTCTGGTCACCTCGAGGCCGCTGGCCGCCGGCAGGTGGTCGAGGAACGGCAGGGTCGCCGACCATCCGGCGTGAAGGCTGATCGCTTGCCAGCAGGCAGCGGCAATTGGGAGAACGGCCCCTAGTGCGATCGTGCGTAGGGTGCGCCTCGAATCCGACCTGCGCAGCGAGGGTCGCTGTCAACGACATGGCCACCACTCCGAGACCGATGACTGCGAGGAGTCGGCCTCCGGCGTCTGTGTTCGATGAAAGAGTCAATAGGGAGAGGGTTACGGCTATGCCGATCGCGAGATAAATCTGAATCAGTCGGTTTCGCAGAGTGCGTACCACCCGCTCCCGGTCGGCAACTACCAGGACGACGCCGGCCACCAGCAGGGAGAACCTGAACAGCGAGCATTGAAGCCTGCGAGCGGCGTCCGGTAGACCTCGAGCGGCGCGGTCAAGGCGAGTAGCAGGAGAAGCCACTGAGCCGTCCGCCGACCGGCCACCAGCCAGGCGACCAGCGCGATCGCGGATTCGATGGCAATGAGGATGACGACCGGGCTCATGGGGAAGTGGCGGTGTCAGGCGCGATCGTGCTGGCTCTGAGCTCCACTATGCGAATGCTGATTCGCCGAGGATCGCGCGGCGAGGCCCTGCTGGGTCCCGGCATAGCGCTGAACGCCGCTCGCGCACGCCCTCCCTCGAGGCCGATAGGGCCGATCGTGACCGGCTGAGGTGTCGGATCCGCCCCGACCGAGACCTCGAACGTTCGCTGCTCCGGAGTCTGCGTCCCTGACCACCAGAGTTCGGTTGATGCGGTGAGACTGCGCCTTGAAGGTGAGCCACACGAGATCCGCCTTGGGATTAGCGGCCGCTATCTCGACCGTTCCGTTCTGACGAAGCCATTGAAATCGCGTGCCGTCTCGTTCGCGCTCCGGCGGCCAGAAGCCTCTGTCGGCGAAGGCGAAGGTGTCCGTAGTAGAGATTGAGGCGAGGCGATGTAGACGGACAGCGGCCGGGTATCCCCGGGACCCGCCGGGCCGGAGGATGGGGGGTCAATGCGAGCGTGAGCTGTCCGGCCACATCGACTGGTCCGATGACGTGCCATCGGGGCAGAGGGAAACCTGGACCTGAAAGCCGCACCGAACCGTCTGTCGTCCGTGCTGTGAGCCGGCGCGGCTCGTTGAGGCTCATGGCTCGAAGGGCAAGCCAGTAGCGGCCGTCGCCCTTCACGACCAGGCGTCCGAAGTTCCTCATCCAACGCCATTCCCTACCCTCGAAGCCGCGTTCTATGCGGTAACCCGATTCGAACCTCGCTGTTGCCTGAGGGTCGTCGGGCGATCCACGGACGGAACCTGACGGCGACCCGGTGAGGTAGAGCGCGACCATGCTTGTGAGGGCAAGTCCCACAGCCAAGGCGGGAATCCCCCAGCGGCGCAGACTCGCCCGGACGCCCGGATAGTGCGACAGTGGCATGGCTATTCGGCGCCGGCGGCGCCGGCGATCGAGTCAGCGACGCGATTAGCCACCGCAAGCCAGCGTAGGCCCTCCACGATTTCGCGTCCCGCTCGCCGGCGGGCCTCCCTTGCGCTCTCGGACTCGCGCAACAAGGCGTCGACGTGACGAACGAGCTGCCTTGCGTTGTCCGGCCGGATGTACAACGGTACGTCCCCGGCGAACTCGCGGATCGGTCCGAGGTCCGTCGCGATCACCGGGCACCCGCTTGCCATGGCTTCGGCCACGGGCAGGCCGAAGCCCTCCATGCGGGACGGATACACGAGCGCGAGGGCCGTCCGGTAGAGCGAAGCCAGCTCTGTGTCGGAGGGGCTCTCCAGAATCCGAACATCGGTGCGCTGCCTCCAGGAGCTCCACCGCCTCCTCCGCTCCCCAGCCCGGCCGCCCAACCAGCACCAGACGGGCCTTCGTGCCGTGCGAATTCAGCTCGCTCATCGCGGTCGCGAGGACATCGAGTCCCTTGCGTGCCTCGAAGACGCCGACGTAGAGGAGGAACGGAGGCTCCCCGTCGCTATTGCGGGAGGGGGTGCCCGAGGAAACGGGAGCCTCGAAGAAAAGGTCCGACACGCCGTTGGCGACGAGGTCGATTTTCACTGAGCTGACTCCCCACGCTTCGACCAGAGCATTGCGCGTTTCGCCCGAGGGACAGATCACGCGAGTCGCCCGCCTCGCGGCGAACCGGGTGGCCGCAGTCGCGTACACGGCGTTCGCCTTTCCGATGTAGCGGTCCCTCAGCAGGAGAAAGACCAGATCCTGGATGGTGACGACGGCCGGGCCACGCCACCAGACTGGCAGGACAAACGTCGGCCCGAACCAGACATCGGGGCGTCGGACCAGCGCGATCGGGGATGCGCCGAGGTGGAGCCACGCTACCCGACCGGCCGAGAAGCTCGTCGGCCAGCGCGTTCCTCGTCGAGAGCCCCGTTGTGGGGGCCCCAGCAGGTCCGGGCGATTGGAGTAGACGCTGAACTGCCATTCTGGGCGAACGCGCCACAGTCCGCGGGTGATCTCGAGGGCGTAGCGTCCAAGGCCGCTCATCTCCATGCCCGGCCTATCCAGGATGCGGGCGTCGACTGCGACGTGTAGTGGGGCTCTGGGGCGCTCACCGACACCAAGTGGAGCACAACTCGGCCGGGAGCATGCTAAGCTCGCCGCCCGCGGGAGGGCCGGTTGGAGCGGCACGCCGAAACTGATGCTCTGCAGGCGGTTTCTGCTGTTGATAACGAATCTAGGATTCGCTCTTGCGCTATCTGATCACTGGTGGGGCGGGCTTCATCGGAAGCCACTTGGCGGACGAGCTGCTCGCTCGTGGCCACCGCGTCCACGTGCTGGACGATCTCTCGACCGGGGCGATGGACAACATCCGCCACCTCAAGCCTCATCCGGCGTTCGCGTACTCGATCGATACCGCCTCGAACGCATCTCTCGTGGCAGAGCTGGTCGACGAAGCCGACGTCGTGTACCACCTCGCCGCGGCCGTTGGCGTCGAGCTGATCATCGAAAGCCCGGTCCGGACCATCGAGACCAACGTCCATTCCACGGAGATCGTTCTCGCGCAGGCGAGCAAGAAGAAGAAGCCTGTGTTCGTGGCCTCGAGCAGTGAGGTCTACGGCAAGAGCGCGGACCTGCCCTTCCGCGAGAACGGCGATCTCCTGCTAGGCCCCACGAACACCGGACGCTGGTCCTACGCTTGCTCGAAGGCCATCGACGAGTACCTCGCGCTCGCCTACTGGAAGGAGCGGCGCCTGCCCGTGGTGATCGGGCGGCTGTTCAACACCGTGGGGCCGCGTCAAACCGGGCGCTACGGCATGGTCGTGCCTACCTTCGTGCGGCAGGCGCTCGCCGGCGAGCCGATCACCGTGCACGGGGACGGCGAGCAACGTCGATGCTTCTGCCATGTCGACGATGTCGTGCGAGCGCTGGCCGATCTGATGGAGACTGGGGACGCCGTAGGCGAGGTCTTCAACGTCGGCAGCTCCGAGGAGGTGACCATCCTTGAGCTAGCGGAGCGCACACGCGCGGCGGCCGAGTCAGCAGTCGGATATCCGCCGGTGCCATACGAGGAGGCCTACGCGCCGGGATTCGAGGACATGCGTCGGCGCATCCCCGACACGACCAAGATTCGAGAGGTTGCTCGGGTGGCAGCCGACCAGGAACCTTGACCAGATCCTTGCCGATCTCATCGAGTATCAGCGAACCGAGAGCGCTTTCGACGCTCCGCTGATCAAGGCGGTGTAGCGTCGTGACCCCGCGCTGCCTACTGCGGTGGGGTGTCGGCTGGGTGCCCACGTTGTGGTGTTAGATCCGCCGCGTTCGAGGCAGGTGGATGTCGCAGCTCTGGGTCGCGGCTACGCTAGGCAGATGGCGAAGTTCCGTCCTTGTGACTCATCGTCGAGGCGCTGCTATCTGGGCGTTGGGACGCAGCAGGCCCGACGCTGAAGACTGGCTCGACTCCGGAGGCTAGGTAGGCAAAGCGATGACCGGATCACCCGTGCTTGCGGCCTTTCTACTCCCGCTCGGCACTGCCCTCATCGCCACCCCGGCAGCAGTGAGGGCAGCGACAAGGCTCGGCTTCTTCGACCGTCCGGCAGGATGGAAGACCCATTCGACGCCCACGCCATATCTCGGCGGAGCTGCAGTCACCGGAGCTTTCGTGGTCGGCCTCCTGGCGAGTGGCCCGGAGGGCTCCAAGGCGTTCTCCCTCGCAGCGCTCACGGCCATCCTGTGGGCCGTTGGAACGCTCGATGATCGGCGAGGCGTCCACTGGGCGGTGCGGCTCGGGAGTCGAGGCGGCCGCCGCCGGCGGGCTCTGGGCCGCTGGGATCGGCTGGTCGGTCTTTCCTTCCGAGGCTGGCCAATCTCGCCCTCACCGCCGTCTGGATCATCGCGGTTGTGAACGCTCTGAACCTGCTGGACCTGATGGACGGTGTAGCGAGCACGGTGGCCGCCGTTTCCGCAGCAGGTGCGGGCACTCTCGCCCTCCTCAACGGGGATGAGGCCGTCGCCGCGGCGGCCTTTTCGCTGTCGGGCGCCTGCCTCGGCTTTCTTCCCTACAACCTCCGCAAGCCCGCGCGGATCTTCCTGGGGGACGGCGGGAGCATGCCCATCGGCTTCGTGGTCGGCGCGGTTCTGATGGCGACCCCAGTCGAGGCTCACGCGGGTTGGACCATCTTCCTGACGGCGGGTGTCCTGGTCGGCCTCCCGTTGCTGGACATGGTGTTTCGCGTCCTCTCCCGGCTCCGGCGTGGCGTGGGATTGCTGCAGGCCGGTCCCGACAGCCTTGCCAACTACCTGCAGCGCTCGGTCGGTAGCCCGCGCGTCGTTTCAGCGTCGCTCGGGGGCTTGCAGGCTCTGCTGTGCCTCACCGCCCTCGGAGCCTTGGAGCTCGGCGGCGGATCGGTCGTGGCGGCGTGGAGCGTGTGGTTCATCGTCGGGACAGCGACGATCACCCTGCTCGAGGTTCGCGTCTGGCAGCCCCAGGCTCCATCGGGTGGAACCGTTGCCCAAGAGCCCTGGCGGCCCTCCTCCCTCCCATCGCCGAGGCTTGTTGCCGGCAGAGGCGTTACTCATCGCCTTCATCGCGATCTCGTGCGGGCTCAGTCCCCTGCTCTACGGCTTCTACGACATCTCGGTCTGGGGGCCGATCGCGCTGGGGATGCTCGCCGCGCTTGATGGGCTTGGCCATTGCCCGTCCGGCCGCGCCTCGTCGCACGGCGCTGGTCGCAGCCGGAGCCCTTGCCGGTCTGTGGCTCTGGGCGCTCAGCTCGATTGGTTGGTCGGAGTCCGCCGATCAGGCCATGACCGATGCGAACCGGTGGCTCCTCTACGCCGCGCTCTTCGGCGTGCTGGTGCTCCTGCTGCGCGACGACCGGCTCGGCAGCGTGGTCGTCGGCGCAGGCACGGCGGCCGTCTTGGCGCTCGGCGTCTACATCTTGGTCCGGCTGCTGGCGGGCAGCGGCGACGATCTGTTCCTCGTCGGGCCGGCTGCACGAGCCGCTCGGGTACATCAACGGCCAAGCCGGATATCTCCTCATGGGCGTCTGGCCACTGATCGCGCTCGCCGAACGGGCTCGAAGGCCGGCTGGTCGCCGGGGCCGGGCTCGCGGGCGCGACGCTCCTCGGTGCGATGGTCCTGCTCGGACAGACGCGGGCGGTTCTTCCGGCTGTCGCCGTCTCGGTGCTGGTCCTGCTCGTCGCGGTGCCCGGGCGGACGAAGCGGGCATGGGCGCTTGCAGTGGCCGGAGCCGGCATGGCGATCTGCATCGGGCCCGTGCTCGAGGTCTATGACTCGGCAGGGACGAGCGCCGCTCCGGCTGACAGCGAGCTCCGCGACGCCGGCCTCGCCATCGTGGTCGCCTCGGCTGTGGCGGGCGTGCTGTGGGCCGCCGCAGTGACGGCGGTTCGAGCGGCTGGGCGATCGGGCTGCCGGCCGCGCGCCGGTTCGCCTGGGCGCCACCCGCGCTTGTGCCGGCGCGATCGTCGTCGCGGTTGCGCTCGCCGCGATCGGTGACCCGGTCGGCAAGGTCCGCGACGAGTACCGCGCGTTCGTGGAGCTCGAGACCGCGGAGGAGCGCTCGTCGCGCTTCACCACCGGCGCAGGCAACCGCTACGACTACTGGCGCGTGGCGGTCGATCAGTTCGCCGACGACCCTCTGAAGGGCGTCGGCGCCGGCAACTACGACCGCACCTACTTCCTCGAGCGACGCACGACGGAGGACATCCGCCAGGCGCACAGCATCGAGCTGCAGACGCTTGGCGAGCTCGGGCTCGTCGGCGGGATCTTGCTCGCGGTCTTCCTCGTGGCTATCGGCGCGGGCTTCGCCCGGCGCGCTCGCGCGGCCAAGGACGATCTGCGGGTCCGGGGCCTGACCGTCGCCGCCGGCGGCACCTTCGCCGTCTGGCTCGTCCACACGAGCGTCGACTGGCTGCACCTGATCCCGGGTCTCACCGGGATCGCGCTCTGCTCGGCGGCGGTGCTCGTCGGTCCGTGGAGGCGGCAGCGGGCGGAGGGGACCAGCCGGGCGCGCCTGGCGGTCGTGGCGGTTGCGGCGTGGCCGTGCTCGCCGGGGCAGTCCTCGTCGGGCGTGCTGCGCTCGCCGACCGCTATCTGAACGACGGGCAGGAGCTCCTGGCCTCGGATCCGGCCGAGGCGATCGCCAAGGCACGCGACTCGCTGCAGCTGAACGACGAAGACCTCGACGCCTACTACCTCGAGTCGGCCGGCTGGGCTCGGCTCGGCGACTATCGCCCGCGCTCGCGCCGCGCTGGCGGAGGCGACCCGCCGCGAGCCTCACGACTTCGTCACCTGGGCGCTGCTGGGGGACCTCGCCACCCGCCGCGGCGACCACGCGCAGGCGCTGCGCGACTACCGCCGCGCCTTGGCGCTGAACCCGCGCAACCAAGACCTTGCAGGTGCGGTCCGGCAAGCCCGTCGGCGGCAATGCGACCGGCTAGCTCGGCGGAGCGCAACCTTAAGATCCTTGTGTTTGGACGTATACGCGGGTACTAGCTAGTTGATGGGCGCCTCGGTGCAGGGCGTCGTCCCGCGCTTTCACGCAACGCTCTAAGTGGTCAGGAAGTGCCATCCGAAATCGACTGGCCCACCAAGGGACGCTGAAGGGAGATGCCGTGGGCGGTGGGGTCCAAGAGCTTATCGGTTGCGCTGCATTGCTCTACCGGTCAGGTAGTCGCTGACTGCGCTGCGCTGGCGTCTTGCGTGCCTTCGGTTGCCCAGGCTCAGCCAGGCGTCTTCGTCGATCCCGACACCCCTGCCGGCACGGAGTACGGGATCCCGCTCGAGGAGGCGCGGCGTAAGGGTGCCCGCGACGAGCAGCGCCGGACAGGGGAGGGCGCACCGGGACGAGCGATCAACCGCTCTTCGGTGCCGGCATCCACGCCCCGCCGGACACGTCCTCGGCAGGGCGGCGGGCCTGCAGGGCGCGGCGGGACTCAGCGGCGGACTTGGGCGAAGACCGACAGGACCTCCGGGAGCGCAATCCAGCAGCGGCGCCCTGGGAACGACGGCGAGCAACGCGCGCGGTCCCGCCGCCGGCAACTCAGTCGCCATCGAGGCAGCCGCCAGCGGCGGCTCGGACACGCTCACCATAGCGGGAATCGCGGGCCTGGTGCTTGCCCTTGGGCTAGCGAGCGGATTGGCCTTCGCCGGCTCTTGCGCAGTCGAGTAGCTCCTGACTCGCTAGCACCCCGGCCGGAGCGCGCTGACGCAGCCCCGACCGACCCGCTGCGCTCGGCGTGGCCCCGGCTGTCGCGGTCGCCCTTTGCCATGGCGCGGCGCCATCGGTCCGCCCGCTCGGGAACCGGTCCGCCCCCATCGTTGTACTACATGGCACGGTGGAGGACCGGCCACCCACTGAGGACGAGCTCGTCGCGAGGGCCAAGCGCGGCGAGCTGGAGGCCTATGGGGAAATCGTGCGGCGTCATCAGAGCATCGCGTTTCGGACGGCCTGGGTGATCACCGGGAATGCGGCGGATGCGGAGGAGGCCGCGCAGGACGCGTTCCTGAAGGCCCACGCCGCGCTGGGGCGCTTTCGAGCCCGGCGCGCCCTTCGGCCCTGGCTTCTGGCGATCGTCTCGAACGAGGCACGCAACCGGGTCAAGTCCGCGGGCCGGCGGGAGCGGCTCGCGCTGCGCGTGGCCGAGGAGCGCCGCCCGGGCGGCGCGGTCCCGTCTCCCGAGGCGGCGCTCCTCGACTCCGAGCAGCGCGAGGCGCTGCTTGCCGCCCTGGCGGATCTCTCCGACACCGATCGCGAGGCGATTGCCTGCCGCTACTTCCTCGAGCTGTCGGAGGAGGAGACGGCGGCGGCCCTTGGGTGCGCTCGCGGCACCGTCAAGTCCCGAACCTCCCGAGCCCTGGAGCGCCTGCGCGCCCGGATGGAGCCGGCCGATGCGTGACCTCGAGCAGACGCTGACCCGCATCGGCCGGGAGCTCGACTGGCCGGAGACGCCCGACCTGGCGTCGAGCGTGACCGCGCGGCTGCAGGCGATGCCCGCGGGCAAGGCCCGAGAGGCCGCGCCGAAGCGCCGCTTCCGCCCGGCCGGGCTCCTCCCGCCCCGCGGCTTCCGCCGCGCGCTCGTGCTCGCGCTCGTCTCCCTGCTCGTCCTCGCCGGGGGCGTCTTCGCCGCGGTCCCGAGCGTGCGCGACGCCGTGCTCGAGTTCATCGGCCTCCAGGGCGCGACCATCGAGCGTCGCGAGACGCTCCCGCCGGCGCCGCCTATCGAGCCGCTCGAGCTCGGCACCCGCACCACGCTGGAAGACGCATCCGAAAGGCTCGCCTTCGATCCCCTCGTCCCCGACGACCCCGGCGAGCCCGACGGCGTCTACGTGAGCGACCGCGCCCCCGGCGGCGAGCTCTCGCTCACCTACCGCGCCCGACCCGGCCTGCCGCGGGCCAGGACCACCGGCCTCGGCCTCCTGGTCACGGAGATCCGCGGCGACCTTGTGCCCGACTTCTTCCAGAAGCTCGCCCCGCAGGCCACCGCAATCGAGGAGCTCACCGTGGGCGGGGAGCCCGCCGCCTGGATCGAGGGCGCCGAGCACTTCTTCTTCTACCGCGCCCCCAGCGGCGAGATCGTGGAGGACGAGCTGCGCCTCGCGCAGAACGTCCTGCTGATGCAGCGCGGCGATGTCCTGGTGCGCCTCGAGGGCGCCTTCGACCGCGACCGCGCCCTCGAGATCGCCGCGTCGCTGCTTTAGCGGCCCCGAACATGCTCATGTCCTGTTAACCTGCCAAGAGCATGACGCGCATGGTGCAGATCAAGGGGGTCCCGGAGGAGGTGCACCGCGCCCTCAAGGCCCGAGCCGCGCTGCGCGGGCAGACGCTCAGCGACTATCTGCGCGGTGAGATGGAGCGGCTCGCCGCGCGCCCGTCGCCCGATGAGCTGCTGGCGCTGCTCGACCGCGAGGCGCCCCCGGAGTTGGGCCGCAGCGCGGCGCGGGAGGTGCGCCGCTCACGCGAGCGCGCCGCGTGAGCGTCGTCGACGCGTCGCTGCTGATCGATGTGCTGGTGGGGCTGCCGGCCGGCCAGCCGTGGCGCCGGTGGGTGGCCACAAGCGACGAGCTCGCTGCACCGGACTGCGCGGGCGTCGAGCTGGGCCGCTACCTGCGGCGGCACACGCTCTCGGGCCGGCTCGACGCTGCCGACGCGCAGCGCAGCCTCCGGACGCTGCGGGCGCTCGGCGTCGAGACCTACCCAACAGAGCCGCTGCTGGCCGACGCTTTCGCGTTGCGCGACAACTTCACCTTCGACGACGCCCTCTATGTGACGCTCGCTCGCCGGCTCGACGAGCCGCTCGCCACGACCGACTCGCGCCTCGCGCGGGCAGCCGCTGGGCTCGGAGTGGCGCTCGCGGCACCCGAGTAGCTCCGCTTGTCAGTCGGCCGCCGCGGGAGCGGCCTCGAGCCGCTCCTTCGGGGCCGAGCGCGGCCGGCCGAGCAGCAGGAGCGCCAGCGCCACCCCGATCCCGGCCAGGACGACGCAGGCCACGAAGGCAGACTGAAAGCCCTCGGTCAGCACGACGAGCGGATTCGCGCCTTCGTTCGCCGCCAGGTAGCCCTCGGAGCGGGAGACGGCAACCGTCGAGAGGATCGCGACGCCCAGCGCGCCGCCCAGCTGGAAGGCGGTGTTGCTCAGGCCGGAGGCCAGCCCGGCCTCCCGCTCGGGCACGCCTGCGAGGGCGGCGATCGAGGCGGTTGCGAATGCGGGACCGATGCCGAGGCCGAAGACGACCAGCCCGAGGAACAGGTCCCCGAAGTAGCTGCCGCCCACCGACGCCTGCGTGAGCAGGAGCGACCCCGCGCCCAGGAGCGCCATGCCCGTTGCGGCGACCGGCCTGAAGCCGACCTTCAGGACCGCTGCCTGAGCGACGAACATGCCGGCCGCGGCCGCGAGCGGCACCACCACGAAGCTGACGCCGAACTCGAGGGCCGAGTAGCCGAGCACCTGCTGGGCGTACAGCGTGAGGATGAACGGCATGCCGAAGGCGACGGCGCCGAAGAGCAGCATCACGCCGTTGGCGCCGACGAGCGTGCGCGAGCGAAGGATGCGCAGCGGCACGAGCGGCACCCGATGGCGCGACTCGATCAGCGCGAAGGTCGCGAGGAGGGCCGCCGCGCCGGCGAACAGGAGGACCGTCTGCAGGCTGCCCCAGCCGGCGTCGGGGGCTTCGACGAGCGCGTAGACGAGCAGGACGAGCGCGCCGGTGATGCTGAGGGCACCGGCGGGGTCGTAGCTTCGCCGCGCAATCGTTGCCCGGCTCTCGGGCAGGAGCACCGGGCAGAGCGCGAGCGCGGTCAGACCGACGGGTACGTTGATGAAGAAGATCCACTCCCAGCCGGGGCCGTCCACCAGCGGGCCCGCGATCAGGAACCCCGCCGTCGCGCCGAAGGCGCCGAGCAGCCCCCAGATCCCGAGCGCCTTGTTGCGCTCCGGCCCCTCCTCGAACGTGGTCGAGATGATCGAGAGGGCGGTGGGGGTCATGATCGCCGCCCCGATGCCCTGGAAGGCACGGGCCCCGATCAGAGAGCCTGGCGACCAGGCGAGCCCGCAGAGCAGCGAGGCGGCCGTGAAGAACAGCAGCCCGACCATGAACACGCGGCGGCGTCCGAGCAGGTCGGCGGCGCGGCCGCCCAGCAGGAGCAGGCCGGCGAAGGTGAGCGCGTAGGCGCTGATCACCCACTGCAGCCCCTGTTCCGACAAGCCGAGGTCGGCTTCGATCGAGGGCAGCGCGACGACAACGATGTTGGCGTCGAGAATGACCATGAAGAAGGCGCCGCAGAGGAGGGCGAGCGCGTGCCAGCGGCGAGGATCGGGCTTGTGGGTGTCCATGTCCGTCGAGACACCGGCGGCGGCGAGAACGGAACGGCCGGTCCATTTCGCGACGAGCTGGTGTCCTTACCGGTGATGAACGCGATCCGACGTGCGCAGGCGGGTGACCAAGAGGCGTTTCGCGAGCTCACCGATCCCCATCGGCGAGAGCTGCAGGTGCACTGCTACCGCATCCTCGGCTCGATGCAGGACGCCGAGGACATGGTCCAGGAGACGCTGCTGGCGGCATGGCGGAGCCTCGAGGGCTTCGAGGGCCGAGCCTCCGTGCGCGCCTGGCTCTACCGGATCGCGACGAACCGCTGCCTGAACGCGCTGCGCGCCCGCTCGCGCCGACCACAGGGAGGTCCAAGCCATGGATGCCGCGCCCGCGCCCACACGGCTCGCACGAGCCGATCTGGCTCGAGCCCTACCCCGACGTCCTGCTCGAGGAGATGCCGGACCGGTCCCCCGGTCCTGAGGCGCGCTACGAGGCCAGGGAGTCGATCGAGCTCGCGTTCATCGTCGCGCTCCAGCACCTGCCTCCCGCCCAGCGCGCGGCACTCGTGCTGCGCGACGTGCTCGGCTTCCGCACCGCCGAGGTCGCCGAGATGCTCGACACGGGCGAGGTCGCGGTCAAGGGCTCCCTGCAGCGCGCCCGGGCCGCCGTCAAGGCTCGTCTGCCCGCCGACCGCGAGCGCGCCCCGCGGCCGGACTCCGCCCGCGAGCGCCAAGTCGTCGGGCGCTTTGCCGACGCCGTGCAGAGCGGCGACATCGACGACGTCGTCGCCCTGCTCACCGACGACGCCTTGCTCACCATGCCGCCCCAGCCGCTCGAATACCAGGGACACCAGGCGATCGGCGCCTTCCTTCGCCACCGAGGAGAGCTGCGCGGCAGGCCGCTTCGGGTCGTGCCCACTCGGGCCAACACCCAGCCGGCCTTCGGCTGCTATCTCCCGGACCCGCACGCTGCGATCGCCCGCCCCTACGGGCTGATCGTGCTCACGCTCGAAGGCGACGCGGTCGCGGCGATCACCTGGTTCACAGACACCGGCGTCTTCCGGCACTTCGGGCTTCCACGGACACTTCGCGAGTAGCCGTTCCGTTTTGGTCGCGGACGGTGTCTCGACCAATAGCAACGACCCGCAAAGGAGCTTGAAGAGATGAACGCACCGCCGATCGTGTCAGCGCAGGAGTGGGAGGCCGCCCGCCAGAAGCTGCTCGTGAAGGAGAAGGAGATGACCCGCGCACGCGACGCCCTGGCCGCCGAGCGTCGCCGCATGCCGTGGCTGGCCGTGGAGAAGGAGTACGAGTTCGACGGACCCCACGGCAAGGCGAGCCTCCTCGACCTGTTCGAGGGCCGCCGTCAGCTGATCGTCTACCGCGCCTTCTTCGAGCCCGGCGTGGCCGGCTGGCCCGAGCACGCCTGCGTCGGCTGCTCCATGGTGGCCGACCAGGTCGCCCACGTGGCCCACCTGAACGCCCGCGACACGACGCTCGCCTTCGTCTCGCGCGCGCCGCAGCCGGACATCGAGCGCGTGAAGGCGCGGATGGGGTGGGAGATGCCGTGGTACACGATCACGGACGGCTTCGACGCCGACTTCGGCGTGGACGAGTGGCACGGCACCAACGCGTTCGTCCGCGACGGCGACAGCGTGTTCCGCACCTACCTCATCGACAACCGCGGCGACGAGGCGATGGGGGGCACCTGGGCGTACCTGGACATCACCGCGCTCGGGCGCCAGGAGGAGTGGGAGGACTCACCCGAGGGCTATCCGCAGACCCCGCCGTACGAGTGGTGGGACTGGCACGACGAGTACGGCGACGCCGTGCCGTCCCAGGAGCGACTGGACCAGATCCAGCGTGGCCTGGAGCACATGAGGGGTGGCGACGCCAGGTGATCGCTCACGTCTCGGGCCTCCCCGTTAGTCGCTCTGCGCCAGCCGCCGCAGCGGGATCGCGTACCAGAGCAGCAGGAAGGCCCCACCCATTGCGGCCGCCACCACCGTCGTCGTCGTGCTGGCGTACAGGAAGTCGGTGACGAACACCACCGCGCCCGTCATCGCCACCGCCAGCAGCAGCAGCCCCCACACCACGATGCGGTTGCCTGTCCCAACGATCCGCTGCTTGTCCTGCTGGCGGAACTCGAGCCTGTGGTGGGCGGTCGGCGCGAGCAGGCAGATGGTCGACGCCGCCGTGCACAGCAGGGTGGCGAAGAACACCGTCTTCTGGAACTGCGTGACCTCGGTGAAGCGCTGGTTGAACGGCACGACCAGCAGGAAGGCGAACAGCACCTGCACACCCGGGAGCGCGACGCGCAGCTCCCCCAGCATCTCCTGGAGGTTGCGGTCGAGCCGCTCCTCCTCGGTCTCCTCGCGACCGGTCTCGGGGTGCCGTTCTTCCTGCTGGTCGGCCACCAAACGGGGAAGCTACAGCGTGCGCTAGGAGCGCGAGCCGGTACGCGAGCGGCTCGTCCGCCGCCGCGTGCCGCCGCCGTTCCGCTCCGCCGCCGGGATCTCCTCGCGCGCCACGGCCTTCGTCAGCGTCGGGATCTGGCCGGCGAGGAACTTCGCCATCCGCTCCTCCTCGCGCCGGATCTCGCGGGCGAGCTTGGCGGTGTCCTTGTCGCCCACCGTGTCGGCGAGCGTCTCGATCGCGGTGTAGGTCGCGATCTCCTCGTGCTCCTCGGAGAACTGCGTCTTCGCGTTCTTGAGCATCTTCTCGTTCTCGCCCGTGCCGCGGATCGCGTGCAGCGGGCCCTTCGCGGCCGACACAGCCTTGCTGGCCGCTGAGGTCGCCGCCGACGCGGCGGAGCCGATCGGTCCCGGGGCCGGCACCGCCTCGGCCTTGCCGCCGAGCTTCTTGATGCGGCGCTCCACCTGACGGGCGTGCGCCTTGGTCTCCTTCAGGTGCTGCTGGAGGCGCTTCTTGTACGGCGCCTTGGTGGTCATCCCGATGTGCGCCTGCAGCGCCGTCTCGAGCTCCTTCTCCTTGCCGTACGCCTCGTTCAGGTACTGGATCAGCTTGAGATCCCGGACCGACTGCTCTGCCATTTCAAACCCCGCCTTGCTGTCGATAACCGGTGCGAGTCATTGGCCGTACCCGGTGGCCGAACGGGGAAACGCGGGTACAAGGAACGCGTGGGCGCGTGGGACGACGACGACGACTGGACCGGCGAGCCGCCGGAAGGCCGCCACACGCGCGACCAAGCGGACCCGGACTTCTGGCGCCGCAACCGCCCGCCGATCACCATCGGGGCCGCGGGCGTCGGGATCGCGCTGATCATCCTGCTGATCGCCTGGCTGTCCTAAAACGCGTACAGCTCGACCCGGTAGCCGTCCGGGTCGGCCACCTGCACACGGACTACGACGCTGTCGTCCTGCCACTCCGTCTCGACGAGGCCCGCCTGGCGGAACCGCTCGCGCGCGGCCCGCACCTCGTCCACGTCCGCCAGCTGGAACCCGAAATGGTTGTTGCTGGGGAGCCCCGTCGGCGCCACGCCCTCGCTCAGCGTGAGCACCGACCCGGCGTCGTCGCCGAGGATCATCAGGTGCTCGTCGTCGTGGAGCCGCCGCGTCAGGCCGAAGTGCTCGGCGTAGAAGGCGGCCGAGCGCTCCCGGTCGGCCACGGTCAGGGCCACGTGGTTCAGCGGCACCGCTACGCCTCCACCCGCTTGCGCACGCGCGACTCCTTCTGCCGCGCCACCGCGTCGAGCGTCAGCTTGCGCAGCCGCACCGCGTCGGGCGTGACCTCCACGCACTCGTCCTCGCGGATGAACTCCAGCGCCAGGTCGAGCGAGAGCCGGTGCGCGGGCACGAGCTTGATCGTCTCGTCCGAGCCCGCCGCGCGCATGTTGGTCAGCTTCTTCTCGCGCACGGCGTTCACGTCGAGGTCGTCGGCGCGCGCGTTCTCGCCCACCACCATCCCCTCGTAGACCTCCTCGCCCGGGCCCACGAACAGCTGCCCGCGCTCCTGCAGCTTGAGCAGCGCGAACGTGGCCGGTCGGCCCGCGCCGGTCGGCCACCAGCGAGCCGGTCGGCCGCGTGCGGATCTCGCCCTGCCAGGGCTCGTAGCGCTCGAAGACCGAGTGCAGGATGCCCGAGCCGCGCGTCTCGGTGAGGAACTCGGTGCGGAAGCCGATCAGCCCGCGCGTGGGCACGAGGAAGTCGAGCCGGACCCAGCCGGTCCCGTGGTTGACCATGTTCTCCAGCCGCCCCTTGCGCAGCGCCAGCATCTGCGTGACCACGCCGAGGAAGTCCTCCGGGATGTCGATCGAGAGCCGCTCGATCGGCTCGTGCAGCGCGCCGTCCACCTCGCGCGTGACCACCTGCGGCTTGCCCACGGTCAGCTCGAAGCCCTCGCGCCGCATCGACTCCACCAGCACGGCCAGCTGCAGCTCGCCGCGGCCCTGCACCTCCCAGGTGTCGGTGCGCTCCGTGTCGAGCACGCGGATCGCCACGTTGCCCACCAGCTCCTGGTCGAGCCGGTCCTTGACCATGCGCGCCGTCAGCCGCGAGCCCGGACTGCCCGGCCAGCGGCGAGCTGTTGATCCCGACCGTCATGCCGAGCGCCGGCTCCTCCACCGCGATCACCGGCAGCGGCCGCGGATCCTCCAGAGTCGGCGATCGTCTCGCCGATCGTGATCTCGGGGATGCCCGCCAGGGCGATGATCTCGCCCGGCCCGGCCTCGGCTGCGTCCAGCGCGCGCAGCCCCTCGGTCACGTACAGCTCGGACACCCGCACCGGCTCGACCGTCCCCGTCGCGCCGGCACCAGGCCACCTGTCTGGCCCTTGCGGATCGTCGCCCTGGTGCACGCGGCACAGCGCGAGCCGGCCGACGTAGGGGTCGGCGTCGAGGTTGGTCACGCGCGCCTGGAGCGGGTGCGCCGTCGTCGTACGACGGCGCCGGCATGTGCTCGCACGAGCAGGTCGAGCAGCGGCCGCAGGTCGGTCCCCTCGACGCCCTCGCTCGATCGCCGCCCAGCCCGCCCTGGCGTTCGTGTAGACGATCGGGAACTCGATCTGCGACTCGTCGGCGTCGAGGTCGAGGAACAGCTCGTAGACCTCGTCCACCACCTCGCCGATGCGCGCGTCGGGCCGGTCGACCTTGTTGACCACGAGCACCACCGGCAGCCGCGCCTCGAGCGCCTTGCGCAGCACGAAGCGCGTCTGCGGCAGCGGCCCCTCGGAGGCGTCCACCAGCAGCATCACGCCGTCGACCATCGTCAGGCCGCGCTCCACCTCGCCGCCGAAGTCGGCGTGGCCGGGCGTGTCGACCAGGTTGAGCTTGACCTCGCCGTAGCGCACGGCGGCGTTCTTGGCGAGGATCGTGATGCCGCGCTCGCGCTCCTGGTCCATCGAGTCCATCACCCGGTCGGTCAGCCGCCTCGTGCGCGGCGAACACGCCGGACTGGCGCAGCATGGCGTCGACCAGCGTGGTCTTGCCGTGGTCGACGTGCGCGATGATCGCGACGTTGCGGATGTCCGAGCGGGCGGCCATCTCCGGCCGTCAAGGGTGACAGGGTGCCGTCACTAGTCTCGACGCGCATGGAGCACCGCACGCTGGGACGCACCGGAGTGAAGGTCAGCCCGCTCTGCCTCGGGGCGATGATGTTCGGCGCCTGGGGAGAGCGCGACCACGACGAGTCGATCCGCATCATCCACCGCGCCCTCGACGCCGGCATCAACTTCATCGACACCGCCGACGTCTACTCGGCCGGCGAGTCCGAGGAGATCGTCGGCAAGGCGCTCGCCGGCGGCCGCCGCGACAACGTCTTCCTCGCCACCAAGGTGCACGGCTCGATGGGGGACGACCCCAACCAGTTCGGCAACTCGCGCCGCTGGATCGTCACGCGAGGTCGAGAACAGCCTGCGCCGGCTGGGGACCGACTGGATCGACCTCTACCAGATCCACCGCCCCGAGGACGACACCGACATCGACGAGACGCTCGGCGCGCTGACCGACCTCGTCCGCGCCGGCAAGGTGCGCTACATCGGCTCCTCGACGTTCCCCGCCAGCCAGATCGTCGAGGCGCAGTGGACCGCCGAGCGGCGCGGCCGCGAGCGCTTCGTCTCCGAGCAGCCGCCCTACTCGCTGCTCATCCGCGGGGTCGAGTACGACGTGCTGCCCACCTGCCGTCGCTACGGCATCGGCGTGCTCCCGTGGAGCCCGCTGGCCGGCGGCTGGCTGTCGGGGAAGTGGCGCAAGGGCGCCGGCGACCTGACCTCACGCCGCTCGGCGATGTTGCCGAAGCGCTACGACCTCTCGATCCCGGCCAACCAGCGCAAGCTCGACGCGGCCGACGCGCTCGCCCAGCTGGCCGAGGAGGCGGGCATGACGCTGATCGAGCTCGCGCTGGCCTTCGTGATCCGCCATCCCGCGGTCACGTCGGCGATCATCGGGCCCCGCAAGATGGAGCACCTCGAGTCGCAGCTGGGCGCCGCGGACGTGGAGCTGTCCGACGACGTCCTCGACCGGATCGACGAGATCGTGCCGCCCGGCGAGAACGTCAACCCGGCCGACACGGGCTACGACAACCCGGCGCTGCGACCCGAGGCGCTCAGGCGCTAGCAGCCGCCGTGTTCCCCGCCGCCGCCCGACTTCTCGACCTCGCGCGCGATCCAGCGACCGTCGATGCGGCGCACCTTGACCTCCACGGCGCGCATGCCGACGCGCAGCCCGGCCATGCGGTCGATCCGCTCCCAGCTCGTGTTGCGGTTCACGTGCACGCGGATGGTGCCGCGCTCGCAGTCGTGCAGGCGGAAGCGCTTGGCCTCGCGGTTCACGGACACGACCTTGCCCTCGTACTCGCGCAGAGGAGTCTGGGCGGAGGCGGTGGCCGGGACGAGCAGCGCCATGGCTGTGATGAGTGCAATCACTTTCATGTCGCTCAGGTTCCCGCGTCCCGCGTCAACGCCGGGTCAACTCCAGTCAAAGCCTTCGTAAAGCCGTGATCCTCAGCGTCCTCGACCAGTCCCCGATCCCCGAGGGCTCCACCGCCGCGGAGGCGCTCCACAACACGCTCGACCTCGCCGCGCTGGCCGACCTGCTCGGCTACCGCCGCTACTGGGTGGCCGAGCACCACGCCACGCCGGCGCTCGCCTGCGCGGCGCCCGAGATCCTGATCGCGGCGATCGCGGCCCGCACCGCGCGGATCCGGGTGGGAAGCGGCGGCGTGATGCTGCCCCACTACAGCCCGCTGAAGGTGGCGGAGACGTTCAGCTCGCTGGCCGGCCTTCACCCGGAGCGGATCGACCTCGGGCTGGGCCGCGCGCCGGGCACCGACCCGATGACGATGCTCGCCCTGCAGCGCGACCGCCGTCAGCAGGCGCCCGACGACTTCATCGAGCAGCTCGTCGAGCTGCTGGCGCTGCTGGAGGACCGGATGCCGCCGGGTCACCCGTTCGCGCGGCTGGCGGCTACGCTGCCCGGCCGGCCCGAGCGCCCGGAGCCGTGGCTGCTCGGCTCGTCGCCGCAGAGCGCGATCTGGGCCGGCGAGCTCGGGCTGCCGTACTCGTTCGCCGACTTCATCAACCCGGCCGGGCGCGGCGATCGCCGCCGACTACCGCGCGCGCTTCGTGGACTCGGAGCGGCTCGCCGCCCCGCGCGTGTCGGTCGGGGTGATCGCGGTCTGCGCCGACTCGGACGAGGAGGCCGAGCGGCTGGCCTCGTCGAGCCGCATGATGCTGTCGCTGCTGCGGCAGGGCCGGCTGGTCGAGATCCCGCCGGTGGAGAAGGCGCTGCGGTACCTGGAGACGCGCTCGAAGCGCCCCGGCGGGAGCGGGCGCCGCGCGGTGATCGGCTCGCCCGCGACGGTGCGGGCGGGGCTGGAGGCGGTGGCCGCGGAGTACGGGGCCGAGGAGGTGCTGGTGCTGACGATCACGCACGACCACGCCGCGCGGCGGCGCTCCTACGAGCTGATCGCCGCGGAGTTCGGGCTGGCGGCCGCTCAGCCGAGCAGCTCGGTCGCGACCGCGCGGTAGCAGTCCACCGCCAGGCCGAGGTCGCGCACGTCGATGCGCTCGTCGCGGCCGTGCACCAGCTCGCCGAGCTGCTCGACCGCCATGTGCCGGTGCGGGAAGAAGCCGTAGGCGACGCAGTCGGGGAAGGCGTCGCGGAAGGTGCGCGAGTCGGAGTAGCCCGACGGACATGGTCGGCAGGCAGCGGGCGCCCGGATCGGTGCGCTCGACCCAGCCGCGCAGGGCGTCGGCCAGCGGCGACTGCGGCGGTGACCCGTTGCCCACCACGCGCTCGGTGAACTCGAGGCGGTAGCCGGTGGCGCCGAGCACCTCGTGCACGCGCGCCAGCACCGCCGGCTCCTCCATCCCCGGCGGCACGCGGCAGTCCACGTGCAGCCGCGCGCGTCTCGGGGATCACGTTCATCTGGTCCGAGGCGGCGACCATCGTCGGGGCGAGCGTCACGCGCATCATCGCGTCGACCTCCGGCGCGAACCCGGGCGCGCGCTCGCTCGAGCGCGGCGAGAGCGCTGGAAGGGTCGCCGTCGAGGCCGAGCTCGGCCAGCAGGGCGCGCGGGGCGGGGGTGACGTCCCAGCCGGGCGCCTTGCTCTTCATCGCCTCGAGCAGCGGGGCGAGCTTGAGCAGCGCGTTGTCGGCGACGGCGGGCAGCGACGCATGGCCGGCGGCGCCGTCGGTGGTCAGCGTGAAGCGGAAGACGCCCTTCTCGCCGACGGACATCGTGTACGCGCGCTCGCCGTCGATCTCCACGCTCTCGCCGCCGCCCTCGTTGAGCAGGTAGTCGCAGCGGACGAGCTCTGGATGCTCGGCGGTGAGCCACTGGGCGCCGGTGCCGCCGACCTCCTCGTCGCTGACCGAGATGACGAGCAGGTCGCCCTGTTCGGGCCGCCAGCCCTCGCTGGCGAGCGAGGCCGCCGCCACGGCCTCGGCCGCCGTCTGCGACTTCATGTCGAGCGCGCCCCGGCCCCACACGCAACCCTCGTCGAGCTCGCCGGACCAGGGCCCGTGGCGCCAGCCCTCCGGATCCGCGACGACCGTGTCGACGTGCGAGAGCAGGCCGAGCACCGGCCCGGGCCGCGCGGCCGCGCAGGCGGGCGACGAGGTTGGGCCGCGCCGGGTCGTCGCCGAGCAGCGCCGTCTCGAGCCCGGCGCCGTCCAGGAAGGCCTTCAGGAACTCCTGCGCCGGGCGCTCGTTGCCGGGCGGGTTGACGGTGTTGAGGCGGAGGAGGCGCTGGAGGACGTCGGTGGCCTCTTGCTGGAGCGAGTCCGCCATCGTCAGCGATCCTACGCCCGGCCGTCCTGACGAGTGTGGGCCCTCAGCGCCACCCATATGGTGCCTTTGAGGGCCCACACTGATCGGGCGCCTGCCCCACTGCCTCACCGCTGACGTTGCGTTCGCGTCGGCGCCGCCGCTGGTGAGCGCCGCCCGAACCGGCGAGACTGTAGACGCCGATGGACAGCAAGCAGACCGGCTGGCAGCACTTCGCCGAGGCCGACTGGGCGGCCGCGCGCGACGCTTTCGCCGCCGCGCTCGAAGCCGACCCTGGCGACCCCGAGGCGCTGGACGGTCTGGGCCAGTCGCTGTGGTGGCTGGGCGAGCGCAACGCCGGCATCGACCGCCGTCGTGAGGCGTACGCCCAGTACCGGCGGCGAGGCGATACCCGCAGCGCCGGCCACCTCGCCACCTACCTGGCCGCCGAGCATCGCATCGACGGCCGCACGGCGGCCTCCGCGGGCTGGCTGTCGCGTGCGCGCCGCCTGCTCGCGGACAGCGGCCCCTCCTCCGAGCTGGGCTGGCTGGCGATCGAGGAGGCAAAGCGGGCCGGCGACCTCGCGGATGCCGAGCGTCACGCCCGCGTCGCGCTGGAGATCGCGCACGAGCTGGCCGATGCGAACGTGGAGTGCATGGCGCTCGCCCAACTCGGCCGCGCCGCGGTGGGCCAGGGCCGCTTGGAGGAGGGCGTCGGCCTGCTCGACGAGGCGATGACGGTCGCGCTCGGCGGTGAGTCGAGCGATCCGCTGGCGTGCGGCGACGCTTGCTGCACGACGCTCGTGGTGTGCGACGGGCTCTCCGACCTCCAGCGCGCGGTCGAGTGGTGCGAGGCGGTGGTGGAGTTCACGGAGCGGCGCCGCTTCCTGCCGGTGCAGTCGTGGTGCCGCGGCATCTACGGCGGAGTCCTGGTGAGGGCGGGCGACTGGGAGCGGGCCGAGGCCGTGCTGGGCGAGGCCCTGGAACGTCAGGCGAACCGGCGAAAGGGCGGCGGGCGCCTCCTGCCGCTGGCGGTGCTGGCCGAGCTGCGATTGCGGCAGGGCCGGACCGAGGAGGCCGAGAAGCTGCTTAGCGGCCTCGAGGAGGAGCCGGACGCGTTCGCCACTGTCGTACGCCTGCATCTCGAGCGCGGCGACCTGGAGCACGCGAAGGCCATGCTCGACCGGCGGGCGGCCGAGGACGACCCCGAGGTGCTGGTTCTGCGCGGCGCGCTGGCGCTGGCGTCGAACGAGCCGGAGGAGGCGGCAGCCACCGCGCAGCGGCTCGGCGAGGCCGCCGGGCGCCTGGCCCGAGCGGACCTCGAGGCCGAGGCAGCGCTGCTCGCGGGTCGAGCGGCGGCGGCCCGGGCCGAAGGCGACGGCTGCGGCCGCCGAGCGCCACCTCGAGGACGCCGTCGCCCGCTTTTCCGCTATCGAGTTCCCGCTCGAGGAGGCCCGCGCCCGCCTCGCCCTCGCACGGGTCCAAGCCGCGACCGGCTCGCCGTTCGCGTTGGCCTCCGCCCGCGCCGCCCACGACGTCTTCGAACGGCTCGGCGCGCGCAGGGACGCCGACCGCGCCGCCGGTCTGCTGCGCGAGCTCGGCGTCTCCGGCCGCGCCGTCACCCGGGGCGATCGCGACCACCTCACCGCCCGCGAGCTCGAGGTGCTCAGCCTGATCGCCGCCGGACTGTCGAACGCGCAGATCGCCGACCGGCTCGTGATCGCGCCGAAGACGGCGGAGCACCACGTCGGCCGCGTGCTGGCCAAGCTCGGCGTGCGCAGCCGCGCCGAGGCGGCCGCGCACGCCGTCCGCGAAGGGCTCTAGCCGATGCCGTTGCCCGCGAAGACCCCGTCCGGGTCGTAGCGGCGCTTGATCGCCACGAGCCGCTCCCAGATCCCGCCGGCGTAGGCCTCCCGCACGGAGCGCCCGGAGTCGAGCGCGTTCACGTACACCCCCTCGCCGGCGTACTGCGCGGTGTCGTCCCAGAGGCGTCGCACCCACTCGGCAACCGGTCCCACCGGCTGGTCGCCCGAGGAGCCGATGATCCACGTGAAGGCCCGCGCGTCGCGGTGGCCGAACGCCGTGTCGTCCGGCGCAACGCGGTCGATCGCGCCGCCCATCCACCCCGTCACCACGTGGGACTGCGGCGACGGGACTTCCTCGAACCCGCGAATCACCGAGTCGATGAAGCCGTCGCTGACCGCGGGCAGGTAGTGGAGCCGGTCGTAGAACCGCCAGCCGTGTGGCGCGGTCTGGTCGAGCATCGTCTGGAGCGCCACGTACGGCATCGGCCCCACCAGGTCGAGCGCCGGCGCGCAGGCCTCGCGCAGCGGAGCGAGCACCCGCTCCCCCTCGGCCAGGTCCCCGCTCCACGCCACTCCCACCACCGCAACCCGGCGTCCCTGAAGCCCCGGCGGGAAGGGCGCCTCGGGCGGCGCGGTGATCAGCGTGTCGAAGATCGTCAGCTCGGGCGGCGCGCCGTCCTCCATCAGGTCGCGGCTCGCGCGCAGGGCGTCACGGGCCTGATCCCACGGGTAAGCGAGCATCCCGCCGAGCACCATCGGCCCGACGCGATGGGGGCGGAACTCGAAGCTCACGACCGCGCCGAAGTCGCCGCCCCCGCCGCGCAGTGCCCAGAACAGGTCGGGGTGCTCTTCGGCGCTGGCGCGCACGATCTCACCGTCGGCCAGCACGACCTCCGCGGCCTCGAGCGAGTCGATCGTGAGACCGTGATGGCGCATCAGCCAGCCGATGCCGCCGCCGAGCGTGAGCCCGCCGACGCCGGTATGCGAGATCTGGCCCGCCGGCACCGCGAGCCCGTGCTGCTGGGTGGCGGCGTCGAGCTCGCCGAGCAGGGCTCCGCCGCCGACCCGCACGATGCCCCGCTCGAGGTCCACGTCCACGCCGTTCAGCTCCCGCAGGTCGATGCACAGCGCGCCGTCGCGGACCGACCGCCCCGACACGGAGTGCCCCCCGGCGCGGATCGTGAACGGCAGCTCCGCCCCGCGGGCGGCCCTGATCGCGGCGGCCACGTCCTCGGCGTCGCTGGCGCAGGCCACCGCCGCCGGGCGCCGGTCGATCGCGCCGTTCCAGCCGGCGCGGGCGGCGTCGTAGCCGGGGTCGTCCGGCTCGACGACGTGGCCGACGAAGCCGCCGGCGCGAAGCGCGGCGGCGAGTGTGGGTGCTTCGGTGGTTGTCATGCGGGCCACCGTCCCGCAGGTCGACCGGGGGCGCGTCGGGGGAGTCCCCTATTCGCACCCCCTATGTCTCGCCGGAGGCAGGAACGGGTACTGGTATAGACCAGTATTCGGCCTCGGCGGAACGGGAGGGACGACGATGCGGACCCTGCGGACTCGGCGCACCTGGGCGCTGCTCCTGGCATGCGCGCTGGCGGTGGCCGTGGCCATCGCGCCCGGCGCGTCAGCCGACCGCGACGACGAGGACCGGCTGACGCGCAAGATCGAGCGGATGTCGCTCGAGGAGAAGGTCGGGCAGATGTTCATGACCTACGCCTACGGGACGGACGCCGACGAGGCCGACCCGCGCAATCAGTCCGAGTACGGGGTCGACAGCCACCGCGAGCTGATCGAGCGCTACCACCTCGGCGGGATCATCTACTTCGCCTGGTCCGGCAACGTGCAGAACCCGCGCCAGATCGCGGGCCTGTCGAACGGGGTCCAGCGGGCGGCCACCTCGTCCGGTCCTGAGATCCCGGCGCTGATCTCGACCGACCAGGAGCAGGGCCTCGTGGTGCGGATCACGGAGCCCGCCACCCAGTTCCCCGGCAACATGGCGCTCGGCGCCGCGCGCGACCCGAGGCTGGCGAAGTCCGCGGCCGAGGTCACGGGCAAGGAGCTCCGCGCGATGGGGATCAACCAGAACTTCGCCCCGGTCGCCGACGTGAACGTGAACCCCGAGAACCCGGTGATCGGCGTGCGCTCGTTCTCCTCGAACCCGGACCTGGCCGCTTCGCTCACAGAGGCCCAGGTGCGCGGCTACCAGCGCGAGGACGTGGCCTCCACCTCGAAGCACTTCCCCGGCCACGGCGACACCAACGTCGACTCGCATACCGGCCTCCCCGTGATCGACCACACCCGAGAGGAGCTCGACAGCATCGACCTCCCGCCGTTCGAGTCGGCGATCGAGGCGGGCGTCGAGTCGATCATGACCGCGCACATCGTCGTGCCCGCGCTGGACGACTCGGGCCGCCCGGCGACGCTCTCCCGCCCGATCCTCACCGACCTCCTGCGGCGCCAGATGGACTTCGACGGCGTGGTGGTCACGGACGCCCTCGACATGCAGGGCGTGCGGGACATGTTCGGCGACGACCGCGTGCCCGTCGAGGCGATCAAGGCCGGCGCCGACCTCATGCTGATGCCGCCGGACTTCGACCTGGCCTACCGCTCGGTGCTCGAGGCGGTGCGCTCGGGCGAGATCAGCGAGCGCCGGATCGACCAGTCGGTCTACCGGGTGCTGCGGCTGAAGGAGCGGCTGGGGCTGTTCAAGCAGCCGTTCGTGAAGGAGCACAAGGTCGACAAGGTCGTCGGCAACCGGCGCCACCTGGAGACGGCCGAGGAGGTGACCGAGCGGACCGTCACGCTGGTGAAGAACGACGTCGGTGTCCTGCCCTTGCGCGCCGGCACCGGGCAGAGCGCGCTCGTGACCGGCTGGGGCGTGACGACCACGGCGACGCTCGGATCGCAGGTTCGCGAGCGCGGCCTGACGGCCGAGGTGTACGAGACGGGCGCGGCGCCGAGCGACGCGGCGATCGCAAGCGCTCGCGCTGCCGCCGCCGCGGAACGACGTCGTGATCGTGGTGACGAACCGGGCCTGGAGCTCGCCGGCCCAGCAGCGGCTGGTGGCGGAGCTGGTGGCGAGCGGGAAGCCGGTGATCGTGGCCGCGGTGCGCGACCCGTACGACATCGCCCACCTGCCGAGCGCCGACACCTACGTGGCGACCTACAGCTACGCCGGCGTTTCGGTGAGGGCGCTCGCGAAGACGCTGTTCGGGGAGGTGAACCCGCGCGGCCGGCTGCCCGTGGACATCCCCGCTGCCGGCGACCCCGGCACGATCCTGTACCCGTTCGGCCACGGCCTCAGCTACTGATCCGAAGTGCCCGCTCCACGCGTCCCCCAAGGACCCGGGATCCGCGCGTCCGCCCCACCCGGCGGGCGCGCGGCCCGGCTCCTCACGGCGGTCGCCGCGACAGCGGCCGCCCTCACCCTCGCGGCGCCGGGCGGAGGCGGCGGTCCTTCCCGCGAAGAGCCGCTTCCGCTCGGCCCGCGGGCCCTCCCGGAGGAGCGCTTCGAGCAGCAGGTCGCGCCCGGCGTCCGCTACACGCGGATCGTCCGCGGCGAGGCGTCGCCGCGCGACGTCTATACGGTCGACGTCGGCTTCCGGGCCGAGCGTTCCGCCGCCCGGGCCCTCGCCGGCGAGCTGCGCGCGGACGGCCACGACCCGAGCGTGCTGCGCATCTCCGAGCGCGCCCCCGACGACCCCGAGCGCGGACCGCTCGGCTGGCTGGTGCGGGTCGGCAGCTTCGGCTCCGAGCCCGAGGCGGTCGCGCTGCGCGACCGGCTCACCGCCGAGGGCTACGCGGGCACGCGTGTCGTCTACACCGGCGAGGACGGCGGCCGCACCACGGGCCCCTGGGTGGTGCACGTGCTCGAGGTGGACAGCCGCCACCTGCACGCCGGGCGCCGCGGCCCGGTGCTCGACGCCGGGCTCGCCACGGGCATCGTGCCGGAGCGGGAGCTGCTCTCGGGCCTCGCCCGCCGCACCGGCGCCGTCGCCTCGCTGAACGGCGGCTACTTCGTGATCGGCGCCGCCGACGGCACGCCCGGCGACCTGGCCGGCGTGTCGATGCTGGACGGCGAGTTGGTGAGCGAGTCGGTGGGCGACCGGACGAGCCTGCTGTTGAACGAGCGCCGCGCCGAGGTGGCGCCGATTCGCACCCGCCTGCGCGCCCGCGCCTCGGACGGCGCGGTGCGGGAGATCGACGGCCTGAACCGGAAGCCCGGCCTGATCCGCGGCTGCGGCGGGACGGGCGGCGACCTGCCGACGGAGTTGCCCAAGCACGACTTCACCTGCACCGACGCGAGCGAGCTGATCCTGTTCACGGAGGCCTTCGGCGAGACGACCGAGCCGGGCGACGGCGCGGAGGCCGTCCTCGACCGCCGCGGCCGCGTGGTCGAGCTCCGCGACACCCGCGGCGGGCCGATCCCGGCCGGCGGCTCCGTGCTTGCCGGGACCGGAGACGGAGCCGACTGGCTCCGCGCCCACGCGCGGCCCGGCTCGACCGTGGGCACGAGGACCTCACTGCACCCCGGCCGCGGCCGCACCGACATCGTGAACGGCGGCCCGCGCCTGCTACGCAACGGCAGGCCGTCGATCAACGCCTTCGCCGAGGGCTTCCACTGGCCCGAGAGCCCCGAGTTCTACTACCGCTTCGGCGCGCGCCGGAACCCGCGCACGCTCGCCGGCGTGACGGCGAGCGGGCGCGTGCTCCTGGTGGCGATCGACGGCCGCCGCCCCGGCCACAGCGTGGGGGCGAGCTTCGAGGAGAGCGCGGCCGTGATGAGGGCGCTCGGCGCCCGCGACGCCCTGAACCTCGACGGCGGCGGCTCGACCGGGATGACCGTCGGGCCCAGCCTGGTCACCCGCCCCTCGGACGCCACGGGCGAGCGCCCGATCGCCGACGCGATCCTGATCGGACGCTAGGCCAGTCGGTGACGCACCTCACACTTCGCGCTCGCCGCGCGCGAGATGCTCGCTCTCACGTGGTCCGAACGAGCGAAGGAGCGTCATGGAGATCCTGATCGTCAGCCTCGTCATGCTGGTCGGCGTCATCTACGGCTACTACACGGTGAGCGGCAGCGGGATCGCCGAGCATCCGCACGGGAAGATCTACAGCGGCGCTCCCGGCGCCTACGGCCCCGGCAGCGCGTCGGGCCGCGACGAGCGGGTCTCGATTCACAACTGGTCGCGCGGCACCCGGTAGCACGCAGGGCCGGCAGCCGGCCGGCGACGGGCGATACTGGAGGCCTTGTCCGAGGCCAACGTGGAAACGGTGCGCCGCAGCCTGGAGGCGTTCGCGCGCGGCGAGCTCGACGTCTTCCTCGAGGCCAGCGACCCGGACATCGAGTGGACCACGGCGGCCGACGAGCCCAACCCGCGCACCTATCGCGGCCGCGACGACATGCGTCGCTTCGCCGCCGACATCGCCGAAGCCTGGACAGACCGGTTCGACGACGTCATGGAGTTCGAGGCCTTCATCGATCTCGGGGACTGGGTGGTGGTGCCATGGACGGCCCGCACGCACGGCAGAGTCAGCGGGATCACGGTTCACATGACCGAGACCTACGCGGTGAGGGTGGAGGGCGGCAGGATCGTGCGCGTGGACGAGTACCGGACTACGGACGAGGCCATCGAGTCCGTGCGCTCGAGTTAGCCGGCGGGTGGCTGCTCCTAGCGGCGAAGGACCACCACGTCGCCGCCGGCGGTGCTGAGCCACAGTTCGTCGTCCACCGCGGCGATTCCCGTGCCGCCGAAGTCCTCGAGCTCGACCCTGGTGAGAACGCGGCCGCTGTCGGGATCGAGTGCCGTCAGGCGGTCGCGCATCGGACCGCTGCTCCGGGCCCAGATCAGGCCGCCGGCCTCGGACCATGCCTGGACGGGCCGGCCGAGGGCCGTGCGCCAGAGAACGCGGCCGGTGTACGGCTCGACGCGCGCGAGCTCGCCTGGCGCGACGGCGATGAGCGACCCGCGTGGGCCGGTGCTCAGGTCGAAGGCCTCGGAAAGCCCGAGTCGGGCGTCGCTGACGACATTGCCCGTGCGCATGTCGAAGCGCAGCAGCCGCCCATCCTCGGTAATGGCCCACAAGTCACCGTCCAAGAGCGCGAAGTGCGTGCTGACGAGCTGGTCCGGTGCCGCAATGGCCTGAGTAACGCGGTTGGTTTGCGGGTCCACCCGCAGCGCGCCGCTCACCCCCGCGACCCAGACGTCGTCCCGTGCGGCGAGCACCTCGTAGCCTTCGAAGGGCTGTCCGTCCGGTGTTCTGAGAGGGATGCGTGCGGTCACACGATTCGTGCTCGGATCGATTCGCAGCAGAGGGCCGCGGAAACCGAATTTGCCGGGCGCCCCTTCCTGGAGTGCCCACAGGGAGCCGGCGCCCGCGCCGAGCGCGAGCTCACCGGCGACGGGCAGGCGACCGATCACGCGGCGCGAGTCGGGCTCGACTCGCAGCAGCTCGTCGCGACTGGTGTCAGCCAGCCAGACCGAGCCGAACGCCGCGAAGGTCGCGCCGAGAGAGTCGGCCAATCTCAACTCGGCCACCACTTCGGGCGGCGCCACCGGGCGCTGCTCGGAGTCCGACGTCAGGAAGATCGCTGCAACGGAGATGGCCGCTGCGACAGTCGCCGTCACGGCGGCGGCGGGCAGCGCCCAGTGACCGACGCTCGGGAGCGCGGCGCGAGCCGCCGCCGCGAATCGCGCCAGCAGGCCGCGGCGCTGCTCACGCTCGGCGGCCTTCCTGAGCTGCAGCCGCAGGCTTGCCTCGAACTCGAAGGAGGCCATCAGAACACTCCCCCCAGCCGCTTGCGGATCGCCGCCAGCCCACGACTGACGCGCTTGCGCACGACCGCCTCGGTCGTCTCGAACTCCACCGCAATCTCCCCGTAGGAACGTTCCTCGATCACATGTGCCCGGATGGCCTGTTGCTGGTCGGCGGGTAGCTCCTGCACGAGCGCGGCAACGGAGTCCGCCTGCCCCAGCCGTTCGATGCGCGCGATGTCCTCGTCCGTGAGCTCGATGCGCTCGATGCCCAGCCGTCTGCGGGCGCGATCCTCGGCGCAGCCGCGCCGCTGGGCGTCGGCCAGCTTGTGGTAGGCGATCGCGAACAGCCACGAATCCGCCCGCCCGCGCCGCCGGCGATAACGCCTGCGGGCGGCCAGCGCCGCCGCGAACGTCTCGGCCGTCAAGTCCGCGGCAAGCTCGGCGTCGGGCGTGCGGCGTGAGAAAAAGGTCAGAAGGCGCTCGAAGTAGCGGTCGTAGAAGAGCTCGAACGAAGCCGCATCCTGTTGGATGAGAAGCTCCTCGTCAGTGGCGGCCGTGCCCATGCTTCCTCGACCGGGATATCGCAGCCGGACGCTTCTTGTGACCGACCTTACTCCGCGTACCCGCCGCCTGCCACCGCCCGAGTAGGGACACGGTCACACCTCGCGACCGTGTGCGAATTCCGGGTGAGCGACCGAGACGGGCCCTATCGGCGCGCACCCCAGCGAACTCAGACAGGAACAGTCATGGAACAGGCATTCCCCGGACAGCCCCACGCAGTCGTTCTCCGGTCCCGCTACACGTTGGTGCGAACGCTGCTCGGCGTCGCGATCGTCGCCGTCGTGGCGCTGACCGTCGCACTTGTGGTCCTGGTCAACAACGCAAACGATGCCACCGACACGAGCTCCGCCAAGTCGATCCATTCGATCGACTACGGCGGCTTCAGCCCCAACACGGGCAGGCCCGAGTCGGCCCCTCAGCCGCACGGCGTGGCCCCCGGCGGCGGGGGCTAGCAGCAGCTGCGCTCGCCGGGGCCTCGGCGCCGGAGGCCCCGGCAGCGGGGGGTTGCACCTCGCGCACCCGGCCATGTACGGTCGCCTGGCCCCCACGGAAGGAACGTTCATCGGACCGGCGGCTCGCAGGCGAATGGGCAGCTCGGCCCGGCGGGCGTCGGTGTTCACGTCCGAGGTCGAGGCCGCCGATCGTCTGACCGAGCTGATTGCAGGTGACGCACGGCCGGCGGCGGCGGACGCCGACGCGGCCGCGCCGGGCTTGAGCTTTGTGGTGCGGCGGGCACGGGACCTGGTGGTGCTCGAGGTCGACGCGCGTGGGATGCGTCTCGAGACCGCGGGGGACGCCGGCCCGCGGCTCGTCGTGGAAGGCGTGGCCGGCACGGCCCGGCTGATCGTGCGGTTTGCGCCACAGCACATCGGCGAGCAGGCGTGGCTCGACACCGACCCCACGCCGCCGCGCCACGAGCTCGCCGCGGCCCGCTTCGCGCAGTTCAGCCGGCTCGTCTTCGCCGTGCCGGCCGACGAGGAGATCGACTTCAGCAGCGAGGGAGTGCTCGCGGCGATGCGCCGTCTCCCGCTCGTGGTGGTGCCGGCGGGGACGCCGCGGCCCGACGCACGCCCAAGGCTCCGCGATCTCCTCGGCCACCTGCACCTCCCGGGTGGCCTTGTCCTTGCCGAGAGCGCGATCGGCCCCGTGCTCGCCGCGGGCCGCCAGGCCCCCGCTGCGGGCGCGCCCCTCGGCGTCGATGACGTGCTGCGCGGCTCGGCGACGTTGCGCGCGCTGCGCGTGCGCCTTGCCCTCCAGGCGGCGCCGGACATCCGGCGCGCCTCGGCCGAGCCGGCCGCTGGACGGCCCGGGATGTCCGACCGCCCGCTGCTCGGTCCGGGAGGCCTGGTCGTGGCCGGCCCGTACCAGCGGCCGCGGCGACCCGTGCAGGCGCGCGCGCCCCGAGCCGACGAGACCGCGATCGAGGCGCCATGGCGCCTGGTCCTCAGCCCGAGCGCCGTGGAAGGCTTCACCCACGCCGACACGCCGGTGGGCCCCGCGGACGCGATCGACCCGCTCGAGCCCGCGACCGGGCGCGAGCGGATCGAGTTGTGGCACACGCGCCTCGGCGTTCGGCGGGTGGAGGAGGCCACGGACGGCGCCGCGAGCGTGTCAATCGACGAGCGTGCCGACCGCCAGCGGATCGTGCGCGCGATTTGGGCCCGAGAGCGCGAGGCGCCCGAGCAGCCGCCGAGCCCCGGCGATCTCGGGCCGTTTCGCACGTCGCTCAGCCCGCGGGATCGCTGGCTGCTCGTGCTCCAGAGCGCCGAGACGCTGTCTCACCGCCTCGGTGACGTCGCTCCGGAGCCGGTCGAGGTCAAGGGACTCTCGCTCTCCGCGCTCGGCAGCTGGCTCGACGTGCACGGAGGCTGGGACGCCGAGCGCTACGCGGAGCGCGGGGTCGCCCAGGCGATCAAGTCCTGGGACCACGTGGCGCCGATGGGCCGCGACCAGTTCGTACAGGTCGTCTACGTCGGCTTCCTGTATCCGCTCGGCCACAAGGCCGTGCTCATCAGGCAGACCGAGCGCAAGATCCGCACGCCCCTCGAACCGGTCGCGCGCCTGTACCAGCGCTACTTCATCGTCGTCGCCGAGCCGGAGCGCACCCACGGTGTCTTCAACCTGCCGTTCACGCGCGTTCGGTTCCTCACGCTCGTGACGCCGCCCCTCGCCGAGCCGCCCCCCGGCTCGTTGCGGTTCTGGCCGATGCTCCCCGACGGGCGGAACATGACCTTCACCGTCGAGACCGTCGACCACGACGGACGGCACGCGCGGGTGGGGATGCCGCTGCTGTTCCTCGACGCGTCCGAGGTCCTGAAGCCGAACGCGTCGGTGATGTCCGCCGACCTCACGTACCGGCCCGACGCGCGCGCGCAGGTGCCGATCGACGGCCAGCGAATCGCGTTCGCGCCGAGCATCCGGCCCGGTGACACGAGTGCCGAGGTGCGCACCCTCCGGCTCGACGCGACGCTCGAGGGCCAGGCAGGCGTAGGCGCCGGGCGGTGGCTGCAGCCGCGGCTGCGCGCCGCCGAGATCGTCCCGGCGACCAGCCGGCTGCTCACACCCGCCCCCGCGACTTTCCACGTCAACTACCACCCGAACTACGCAGCCTCCGGCTTCCCGGCCACGCCGGGAAGCGGCGCGAACGCCGCCGACCTCTTCCTTCAGGTGGTCGACTCGGCTCGGGTGACCGACCGTCCCATCCCGCTGCCGGCGACGCTTCCGAAGGTCAGCTTCGGCAGCACGGAGCGCTCGGGCGGCTTCGTCGACCCCTCGCAGCAGATCGCAGGCCTCACGAGGCGTCTCGGCACCGTCGGTGACCTCGGCGGCGCGCTGGACGGGACGTTCGATCCCGTTGCCCTGCTCGGCAACGCGCTGCCGAAGCTCTTCGGGCTCTTCAAGCTCAGCGACCTGCTGCCCGCGCTTGGCCTCGACCAGGCGCCGAAGTTCGTGACCGAGGCGCTCGGGCCTGCGCAGGGACTGCTCGCCGATCTCGCCTCGCTCGAGGCCGCTACGCAGCGGGCAGCCGCCCAGGCGGCCGAGCTGCAGGTGCACGCCGACGACCTCGCGGCGGCTACGGCAGCGCTGACGGATGCGCTCGTAACGCTGCTGGATCCGACGCAGCCACACGACCCAGGGGCGGTCGCGGCGCAGCTCGAGGGGCTGCTCGGCGCATTCACCGGGACGGTCAACGCGCTCACACCGCTGGTGGCCACGCTGCCGCTGTCGCCGTTTGCCAGGAGCGAGCTCGACAAGCTGCTTCGCGGCGTGCAGCCGTATCTCGCCGACGCGGCCGGGGTCGCCCGCACCATCGACCAGGTGATGGCACTCATCGAGGGACTCGATCCCGAGAACCTCGAGGTGCGGGCAAAGCTCGATTGGACGACGCCGATCGAGCCGTTCCAGATCGCGGGCGAGACCGTGTTCGAGGCGCGCGAGCCGCTGCGCGTGCAAGTCGAGGCGCGGGCCGGCGCGAAGACAGGGGCGCGCTTCGACGCCGTTGCCGAGCTGGCCGACTTCTCGCTCACCCTCGTGCCGCCGGCGTCGCTGATGCGGATGGACTTCGACCGGCTCGCATTCCGGGCCGGCTCATCCGGAAAACCCGACGTCGACGTCGTCTTCGGCGGGATCGAGTTCATTGGCCCGCTCTCGTTCGTCGAGACGCTCAAGGAGCTGATCCCGCTCGACGGCTTCAGCGATCCGCCGTTCCTCGAGGTCTCGCCCTCAGGGGCACGGGCGGGCTTCACGCTCGGGCTCCCGAATGTCGCCGTCGGCGTCTTCGCGCTGCAGAACATCAGCCTCGGCGCCGATTGCAACGTCCCGTTCCTCGGAAAGTCGGTGGCCGTCGGCTTCAACTTCTGCACGCGCGAGCGGCCGTTCGGGCTGACGGTCGGCTTCATCGGCGGCGGCGGATTCCTCGGCGTGCGCGTGAACCCGCAGGGCCTCGAGCTGCTCGAGCTGTCGCTCGAGGCGGGCGCGCGGCTCGCCGTCGACCTCGGCGTCGCCTCCGGATCGATCGAGGCGATGCTCGGCATCTACCTGCGCCTCGAGGGCCAGGGGGGCTCGCTCACGGGCTACTTCCGCCTGCGTGGCGAGGTCGACGTACTGGGCCTCATCTCCGCGTCGATCGAGCTCGCACTCGAGCTTCTCTACGAGTTCGACACGGGCAAGATGGTCGGTCGCGCCACGATCACGATCGAGGTCGAGGTGTTCATGTTCTCAACCAGCGTGTCGGTGTCCGCCGAGCGGCGCTTCGCGGGAGCCAACGGCGACCCCACGTTCGCCGAGCTCATGGAGGTCGCGGCCGACGGCAGCGCCCCTCGCTGGGACGAATACTGCGACGCGTTCGCCTAGGAGAGCGGCGATGCCCATCAACTACACCGTCGTGGCCCTCCCGAGAACGGCCGACCCAGGTGCTTCGCGTCACGTCTCGCTCTTCATCTCGCCGCGCCTTTCCCCCGACGGGAAGCTGGCCGACTTCGAGCCCGTCGTGCGCTGGGCCGAAGCGGTGGCCGATCCGGGCACGACGATCAAGCTCACCGACCAATCGGGGCACTCCTACGCGCTCGAGGCGACCCTGCCCGACGACCCGCGCTACTGGGAGGCGATCTTTCCGCCGTCGACGCCGGTGCGGGGGTGGGAAAGCGGCTCGCTGCACGGTCGCACGCTGCAGAGCTATCCGGCTGAGAGCGGCCCGCGGATCGCCCAGGCCTTGCACATGGCCACGTTCCTGGTCTCGCCGCTCGATCCCCCGGCGCCGAAGCGCAGCCCGGTCGGGGCCGTCATGCAGGAGATCGTGCGCGAAATCCGCGCATTCCACATCGGACACAACCGGGAGATCGTGTACGACGAGTCGCTCGCGACCGAGCGCTTCGACCGTGCCACGAATAACGGGATGCATTCGATCCCCACGGGCGCGACGCTGGTCGGAGCCGCCGGGGGCGCGGAGTTCGCCGATGTCGCCCCGGAGCTCATCGGCTTCCTGAGCGTGCTGGGCGACCTGCACAGAGCGCGCCGTTTCTTCGAGCGTCCGGAGTCCGAGCAGGAGTACAAGGCACGCCCCGACACCACGAGCCCGCGGCTGGCTGTGGCCGAGCGCGACTTCCACGAGCGCCTGACCCTGCTCGGCGACCAGCCCGCTCTGCTGCGCCGGCTCGGGCTCATAATCGACCTCTCCGTCGACGAGCCGCACAGGCTCCGCCAAGCCGAGTGGCTGACCGCCTCGATCGCACTCGCCGGCGCCGGCGACCTGACCCTGCCGACCCGAGTGCTCTGCCGCGCTGTCGGGGACGACCTCGTCACGGTCGGCCTCGACGGCGGCGACTGGCGCGACGGGCGGCTGCGGGTCGGCGACGCTGAGCGCTTCACCGTCCTCGATCTGGACCCCGATGCCAGTGCGCTGAAGCTCGATCGCTACCTGTGGACGGCACCGCGGCTGGTTGCCCAGGAAAACAAGGAAGAGCCTGCCAACGCGGCGCCGCCGACGCTGAAGGGGCACGGGTTTGGTGTCGCCCGGACTGGCCACTCCAATCAGTTGGCCCAACGGCAGGGGCGGGCCGCCACCACGACGGAGCCCGCGCTCGCCGGCGCGAACGCGCCGTTGCTGCACACCGAGGACGTCGCGCGCGGAATGCGCGTCGAGGTGTGGGACGACACGGCGCGGGCCTGGTTCAGCCTGCACGAGCGCATCAGCGAGGTGCGCGTCGAGGGCCTGCAGCCGTTCGAGGTGAACGAGGAGGGCTGGATCCAGAGCGGCACCGTGCAGGAGACCGCCGGTACGCAGGACGGCAAGGTCTACGTCCACGAGCAGCTCTTCGGCTGGTCCGGCTGGAGCCTCTCGGCTTCGCACCCGGGGCTCACGCTCGAGCACACCTACGAGAACCCCTCGACCGACCAGAGCGAGCCCGAGCGCAACGAGCGCCTCGCCGATCCCGTGCTGCCACAGGATCCGCAGTTGCACGTGGTAACGGTCTCGCGCGTCGCAAAGGGGACACTGCCCCGGTTGCGCTACGGGCGCCTGTATTCGCTTCGCGCCTGGGCCGTCGACCTCGCAGGCGGCAGCCCGGAGCACATGTTGGCGGGCCGGCTGGGAGGCCCGCCGGACTCGTCGCTGCTCGAGGCTGCGGAGGTCCGCGTCGGCACGCCCGGTCCCTCGGTCTCCGGCTCCGACGACCTCGCGCGCCTGCTCCTCGGCAGGGCGACCGGATTCGCCCCCGTCGACCCGGCGCCGGCCGCGCTGGGCGTGCTGCCGCGGGAGCTCGACAGAGTGCTGGCGCCGGGGGATGACGAAGTCCGCGCGGTGCTGGTGGCGCGCACCGATCGGCGCCTCCGGGATCTCGCTGCGCGGGGACCTGCTCCAAGCCGGCGCCTCGTGCTCGAACGGGTGCTGTCGCCGCTGTTGTCCGGCCGTCAGCCGATCGTCGCGGACCCCGCCGGCTGGAACGCAGAGGCACTCGCCGCCGCGATCGGAGACCGGCCGGCCGGCGACCCAATCGAGGACCTCGAGCTCCTGCTCGACACCGCCACCCCCCTGAGGCCGCTCCTGCGGTGGCACCCGGCAGACCCGCCGGTGCTCGTCCCGCGCGCGGCCTACACCGAGGGTGAGTCGCTTCGGCGGCTCGTGGTGCGCAGCGGGGTGATGACGACCCGCGATCCCGAGCTCGGCGACACGATCAGCGTGACCGACGTCGGCACGTGGGCAGCGGCTGCCAGTGCCGCGCGCCCCGGGGTCTCGGTCGACTACCCGGGCACCTGCGAGCGGCACGTCGCCCCGCCCAAGATCAGCCAGTTCGAGGCAGAGCTGCAGGGCGGCTTCGACGCCGCGATGAGTCCCGCCGCCGGCGCCGCCGAGCGGCGGCGGGCGGTCCTGGTGGCGCGCCGGGAGGCCGGCAGCTTCCTCGACACGACAATCCCGAGCATCGACGACCCGGCCGGCGTAACGCCGCTGCCCGGGGTGCGTCTCGTCGACCCGCCGGGCGCGGACGGTGAGCTGCCGACCATCGAGACGCTCCGCCGCGGCGACCCGCTCGCGTCCGGCCAGTACGTCGTCCACGACACCGACGATGCGGTTCTGCCGTACCTGCCGGACCGGATGGTCCGCGGCGTCTCGATGGTGTTCCCCGATGCCGGCCGCGACCGTCCCTTGACGCCGCCGCTCTCCATCGAGGGCACGACCGCCGACTACCGCGGACTCGACGACTGGCCGGACGTCAGGCCCTACCGCATCGTCTTCAGCGCCGGACGGCCGCTCGCCGCCAGGGTCAGCGGGCGCACGATCCCGATCTCGCTGCCGCCCGCCGACACGCTGCGCGTGCGGCTCTCGAGCAGCCTCGATCGCGACAAGCTCGGACTGTTCGGCTTCTGGCGCAGCCTGCCGGAGGAAGTCCAGGTCCAAACGCAGGCGCGAGAGATTGCCGCCGACGGCTGGCTGTGGGCGCTGACTCCCTCCGAGGACCTCATGTTCATCCACGCGGTGCCCAAGCCGCTCGCTGCCGCACGCGTGCTGACGCTCACCGCGGCGCGCGGCAACGGCGACACGGGCGTCTCGTTCTCAGGGGCCGTCGACGTGCATGGGCCCAGCACCGACCGCGTGGAGGTGGAGGCGACGTGGACCCAGCAGGAGGACGACGTGGCTCAGCCCGGTCCTGACCACGTCGACCCGCCCGCCCGCCACGCCGTCGCTTGCACGTTGCCCATTCTCGACTTCGAGGACATCGCGATCCTCGGCCCTGTGGAGATGAACGTCGATGTGCCGGGCGTCGGCACCTTCCGGATCCACCCCGCGCGCCACGAGTTCGGCGACACCCGCCACCGCGTCGTCGAGTACCGGTGCCGCGCGACGACACGCTTCCGCGAGTACTTCGACGCCGCGCTGCTCGCCGATCCCGACGATCGCAGCGTGCTCGGGCCCGTCAGGCGCGTCTCGATCCCGAGCTCGGCGAGGCCGGCGAAGCCCTCCGTGCGGCAGGTGCTGCCGATGTTCCGCTGGGAGGAGGAGACCGAGCTCGAGCAGCCGTTCGGCCTGCGCCGCCGCCGCAGGGCGGGCGTACGGATCTACCTCGACAGGCCCTGGTACTCGTCGGGCGACGGCGAGCTGCTCGGCGTCGTGCTCGGCGAGTTGGGTGACGAGGGCGACCGCGCCGACGCGACGAGCCAGTGGGGCGCCGACCCCGTCTGGCACGGAGGGGGTCCCAACCGCCGCGCAATCCACCTGGAGCTCGACCAGCTCTTCACCGTCATCGGGCGCGAGCTGCCTGCGCGCCCGGTGCGTCCTGTCGCGCAACTGCCGCTGGTGGACCTCGTCCGCGAGCCGACCGCCGGGGTGCTCGGCTACCGCCCCGAGTACGACCCCACACGTCGGCTGTGGTTCGTCGACATCGCCATCGACCCCGGTGCGGCGATCTGGCCATTCCTGCGGCTGGTCGTCGCTCGCTATCAGCCCGAGTCGATCCCCGGCAAGCACCTCTCGCCGCTTCTCCGCTGCGACTACGTACAGGTCCCGCTCGAGCGTACGGCCACGCTGACGCGCCCGGACAATCGCACCGCGCGGGTCGTCCTCAGCGGGCCCGTGGGCTACCGCGGGGCTGCCGGGCTCGAAACGGCCGACACCGCCACGGCCGCCGGGCTGGACGAGATCCGCAAGCGGATCAACGCCAACCGCAACGTCTATGCCCGGTTGGAGCGCCGAAGCAAATCGATCGCGAGCGATCTCGGGTGGGAGTACGTGGACTCGGTGCTGCTTCCGATCGAGGGCTTCGACCCGAAGACCCTGACGGCCACGCGGGTGGGCGAGTTCAAGCTCCCGAGGTCGATCCCGGCGCGCCGGCCCCGCGCCAACTCGCAGTGGCGCGTGACGATCGTGGAGACCGAGTTGCTTCCCGCCGACGTACTCGAGTCGGGCGGCTGGATCTCACCCGGCGGACCGCTGATGCCGCGAGACGTCTATCTCGACCACCTGCCGGTCTAACGATCCCGTCCCGGCTATGGGGACGGCGCAAAGCGGATGAGCACGAAGACGACGCGGCGATTGCGCTTGCGCTGTTCCTCCGTCAGCGAATCGGCCGCCTCGATCAGATGCGCTCCACCTGCGACCGTCGGCATGACGCCCGCGTCGTCGGGATGAGTGTTGCGGGATCTGGGTACTGGGACCACATGCTCGGCGACGCGCCTTCGCAGGTGCCCCGCTTTCACGCCCTCCGCTTCATGGCGACCTTGAAGGCGGCGCGCGACTTCGGACTCGGCACGGAGACCGCCAACGCGATCGCGCTGCGGTTCGACCCGCGCGACCGCGACAACGCTCATGTCGTGGATGCCCTGACGGCGGCCCTCGTCGAGCGCGGAGTGGTCGACGTACCGACCGCGCAGGGCTGACGGTTTCGTTAACGACGCTTGACCTGCCCCCGCTGACCCTGAGAGGCTGGCCCTGGGCAGGGCTCGCACCCTTCGGAAAGGACTCCCTGTGGCCACAAGCGCTGCCACGCTCTCAGGCGGCACCACCAGTCTCTCGGACGAAGCACTCCAGACCTTCGAGGCGGGGCTCCGCGGCCCGGCGCTGCGAAGCGCGGATCCCGGCCTGGCCGACGTACGCATGCCGTTCAACTCGATGCACACCGGCACGCCGGCGCTCACGATCGAGTGCTCCGGCACGGCCGACGTGATCGACGCGGTTCGCTTCGCCCGCGAGAACAGGCTCGCCGTGGCGGTACGCGGCGGCGGGCATTCGATCGCCGGGCTCTCGACGATCGACGGCGGGGTCCTAATCGACCTGTCCCCGATGAGAGGTGTGCAGGTCGATCCCGATCGGCGGATCGCGCACGTGCAGGGCGGGGCGCTGTGGGGCGACCTCGACCGCGAGACCCAGGCCTTCGGGCTGGCGACGCCCGGCGGCGTCGTCTCAGACACCGGCGTTGCCGGACTCACGCTCGGGGGCGGCTACGGCTGGCTCCGGCGGAAGTACGGGCTGTCGTGCGACAACGTCCTCGAGGCACAGATCGTGTGCGCGGACGGCGAGGTGCGTACGGCGTCGGCCGACGAGAACCCCGATCTGTACTGGGCGATTCGCGGCGGCGGCGGGAACTTCGGGATTGCGACCTCGTTCACGTTCCGGCTTCACCGGCTCGGGCCTATCGTCGCCTTTGCCGGAACGTTCTACCCGCTCGAGGAAGTGGGGGACATATTGCGCGGCTGGCGGTCATTCGTCGCCGAAGCGCCGCCCGAGATCACCTCGACGTGCGTGACGATCACGTTTCCGGCCGCCCCGGACATGCCGGAGGTCATCCACGATCGGCCGTGCGCGATCATCGGTGGCCTCTACGCGGGCGACCCCGACGATGGCATGCGAAAGCTCCAGCCGCTGCGTGAGCTGGGCACCCCGCTCTTCGACCTGTCGCAGCCGATGCCGTTCAACGCGGTGCAGACCGCGTTCGACCCGCTGTTCCCGCGGGGCGAGCTGCGGGCGTACTGGAAGACGCAATACGTGGACGACTTGAGCGACGCCGCAATCGACGCCTTCGCGGCCAAGGCCCTCGACCGGCCGGCGCCGCTGACGCTCGTCAACCTGTTCCACATGGGCGGAGCCATCGCCGAAGTCGGGCCTGAGGAGACGGCGTTCGCGGAGCGGTCCTCCCGTTACATGGTGTCGATCGATGGGATGTGGACAGATCCGGCCGAGGATGCCGAAAAGGTCGCCTGGGTCCGTTCGGCCTGGGAGGACATCGGCCGGTTCGGCACCGGCGCCGTCTACCTCAACTTCACCGGTCTGGCGGAGGAGGCAGCCAGCGCGGGCGTGGACAGCGCCTTCGGCCGCAACCTGCGACGGCTTGCCGAGATCAAGGCGAAGTACGACCCCGACAACTTCTTCCGGCGCAACAACAACGTCGCCCCCGCATAGCCTGCCGTCACATCTGCCGCCCGTCGAGCTCGTCGAGCGGAACCGCTCGACGAGTTCCGGCTACCCGACGTTCGAGATGATCCTGCGACGTGGGTCGTCCCACGCCCATCCACCAAAAGGAGGCTGCATGGCGGGTCGATTCGAGGCGACTGTTGTGATCGACCGTCCGATCGAGGAGGTGTTCGCCTTTCTCGCGGACGGCGAGAACGATCCGAAGTTCAGCCCGCGGGTCCTCGAGATCACGAAGACGACCGACGGGCCGCCGGGTGTCGGCACGGTATACGCCAGCACGGTCAAGGACGCCGGCGTGAAGACCAAGCGGGACTTCAAGCTGACGGAGTTCGAAGCGCCCACCCGGATCCGCTGGGCGGAGGTATCCAAGAACCTCGTCACGGCTCCCGAGGGCGGCTACGACCTAGCGCGGGAAGGCGACGGGACCCGCGTCACCATCTACAACGTCCTCGAGGGCCACGGCGCAGGCAAGCTGATCGCACCGCTGGCGCTGCGTTCCGCGCGCAAGGGTGCGGACGACTTTGGGAGGTCGATCAAGGCGGCGGTTGAGGCGTCCTAGTGACGTTCGACACCTACCCGCAGCCGGTGTTGTTTCCGCAGCTCGAGCACGTGTAGCACGAGCCCGTCCGCTGCATCATCCCGCCGCACTGGGCGCAGGCCGGGCCCAGGTCGAGGCCCTGCAGCCTCGCCGGGATTGCGGGCGGCTCGTCCGTCAGCGCGGATGCCGCGGGCTTCGGCTCGCTCGCGCGGCCGCCGGCGCGGCGCTTCGCCGCACCCGGCTTCGTACCGCCGTTGGCCACTCCGTTCGCCGGCTCCTCAGCGGCCTCCTCGGACGGCGGAGTCGCCGTGTCCCCGCGCATCAGCGCCTCCTGCGACGCCTTCCGCGCCCTCACCTCGGGCGTCAGGATGCCGAGCTCCTCATGCAGGTCCGCGTCGCCGTAACGCGATGCCAGCCAGCGCATGATGTAGTCGGGCATCGACTTCGCGAACGGGATCTCCGGGTTGCCGGTGTAGCCCTCGGGCTCGAAGCGCACGTACGCGAACTTCCGAACCAGCGTCTCGAGCGGCACCCCGTACTGGAGCCCGATCGAGATCGCCGTGGCGAACGCGTTCATCATGCCCTTGATCGTCGAGCCCTCCTTACCGATGTCGGTCAGGAAGATCTCGCCCAGCGTGCCGTCGTCGTACTCGCCCGCGGTGATGTAGCCCTCGTGGCCGCCCACCGAGAACTTGTGCGTGAGCGACTGGCGCTCGCGCGGCATCCGGCGCCGCACGGGCTTGGGCACGTCGGGCTCGGCGGCGGCCTCCGCCGCCTCGTCCTTCTTCTCACCCGCGTCCGTCCTCAGCGCCTGCGCCGTCTTCGACCCGTCGCGGTAGATCGCCAGCGCCTTCAGCCCCAGCTTCCAGCCCTCGGTGTACACGCCCGCGATGTCCTCGACCGTGACCGACTCCGGCAGGTTCACCGTCTTCGAGATCGCGCCCGAGATGAACGGCTGCGCCGCGGCCATCATCTTGATGTGGCCCATCGGCGAGATGGCCCGCTGCCCGACGGCCACGTCGAACACCGGCAGGTGCTGCTCGGCGAGGCCGGGCGCGCCTGCCACGGTCCCGTTCGCCGCCAGGTGCGCCTCGATGGCCTCGATCTGCTCTGACTCGTACCCGAGCGTCTCGAGCGCCAGCGGCACCGTGCGGTTGATGATCGTCATCTGCCCGCCGCCCACCAGCTCCTTGAACTTGACGAGCGAGAAGTCGGGCTCGATGCCGGTGGTGTCGCAGTCCATCAGGAAGGAGATCGTCCCGGTGGGGGCCAGCACCGTGGCCTGCGCGTTGCGGTAGCCGTTGCGAACGCCCACGTCGACTGCCTCGTCCCACGCCCGCCGCGCCGCGGCGAGCAGGTCCGCGTCGGTGCACAGCTCGTCGTCGATCGAGTATGCCGCGCGGCGATGCTTTCGCATCACGTGGTTGTGCGGGTCGCGGTTCTCCGCGTAGCGCTCGTAGGGACCGATCGCGCCGGCCACCTCGGCCGAGGTGCGGTACGCGCGCCCGGTCATCAGCGCAGTGATGGCGCCACACAAAGTGCGGCCCTCGTCCGAGTCGTAGGCCACGCCGTTCGCCATCAGTAGCGCGCCGAGGTTCGCGTAGCCGAGCCCGAGCTGCCGGAAGGCGCGCGCGTTGCGGCCGATCTCCTCGGTCGGGTAGCTCGACGGCCCGACGACGATCTCCTGCGCGAGGATCATCACGTCGACGGCGTGCTCGAAGTCCTCGACGTCGAAGCGTGCCGTCGGCGCGGCGGAACTTCATCAGGTTGAGCGAGGCGAGGTTGCAGGCCGAGTCGTCGACGTGCATGTACTCGCTGTTGTGGACGACGACTGGGGCGCCGGCCTCATCTGAGAGCACGGCGAAATTGTGGAGCCCGTCCACCTCGAGGTCGTAGACCGGGACCGGGCTCGGGAGCGTGACTCGCCCCACAAGGCGGATGGTGTCGGTGGTCGCGACCATTACACGCTCCGCGAGGGCGCCAGAGTCGTTCTCCTCCCTTGCGAGTCCCCGAACGGCATCTCCGCGCGCGAGCGCCTGCGCCTCCACGAACCGGCCGTCCGCGAGCAGGAAGCGGTGGTCGGGCGTGCAGCGCAGCACCTGGCCGCCGGCCGTGTGAACCTCGATGAGGTCCTTGGTCTCACCTGCCACCCAAACCGCATTGATCTCGCGGAGCGTCGGCTCGCCGCTGTCCGGATCGAAAGCTTCGACACGTGGCAGCTCGTCGCCATTCGCAGCCCTCGTGTGGAGGTCTGAGAAGGAGATTCCGCCCTCGCTCGTCTGCACGAGGGTCTCGCCGACGAAGCAGCACGGATTCGACGCGTTGATCCGCCCCGAGTTCGGGCACGTGTGCCACTCGTTGATCGTGGTGTCGTACTGCACGCCCGGGTCGGCGCAGCGCCACGCGGCATCGGCGATCTGCCCGAGCAGATCGCGCGCGTCGATCCGGTCGATCACCTCGCCGCCGTTGCGCGCGGTGAGCTCCCACTCGTCGCCATGCTCGGCGCGCTCCATGAACTCGTCGGTGACCCGCACCGAGTTGTTCGCGTTCTGGTACTGGATCGAGGCGAACGCGTCCGAGTCGAGCCGCATGTCGAAGCCCGCGTCGCGCAGCGCGGCGGCCTTCTCCTCCTCGCGCGCCTTGCACCAGATGAAGTCGAGGATGTCGGGGTGGTCGACGTCGAGCACGATCATCTTTGCCGCGCGCCTCGTCTTGCCGCCTGACTTGATCGTGCCGGCCCAGGCGTCGGCGCCGCGCATGAAGCTGACCGGGCCGCTCGCGAACCCGCCCTTCGAGAGCTGCTCCTTCGAGCCGCGGATCTTGGACAGGTTGATGCCCGACCCCGAGCCGCCGCGGAAGATCCTTCCCTCCTTGGTGTTCCAGTCGAGGATCGACTCGAGGTCGTCCTCGACCGAGAGGATGAAACACGCACTCGCACTGCGGGCTCTCCTCGAACCCCACGTTGAACCACACCGGCGAGTTGAACGCCGCCATCTGGTTGAGCAGGATGTGGGTGAGCTCGTCCTCGAAGGCCTGGGCGTCGTCGTCCGAGGCGAAGTAGCCGCCCTCGCGGCCCCAGCCGGCGATCGTTCCCGCGACGCGGCCGATCATCTGCTTGACCGACGACTCGCGCTCGGGCGTGCCGAGCCGGCCGCGGAAGTACTTCTGGGCGACGATGTTGGTCGCGTTCTGGGACCAGCTGACCGGGAACTCGACGCCCCGCTGCTCGAACGCGGGGTCGGCGGGGTCGCCGATGACGGCGTCGCGGATCTCCCACTCGACGCAGTCGAAGGGGTGCGTGCCCGCCTCCGTGAAACGCCGCGGAACTCCGACCCCGTCACCGCGTGCGGTGACGCTCGGGGCGGCGGCGCTACGGCTGTGGGACATGACCTCTCCTCCGGTTGGGGCGAACTTTGCGGGAACGACCGATGTTGCTCTCGGGCTCGGACGGAACGGAGCCCTCGATCGCGAGCTGGTCCTCGCCCGGAAGGGGGTCGTCCTTGAAGCGCCTGACCACGGCCTGAAGCTCGTCGAGGTCGGCGAGATTTCGGTAGACCGAGGCGAACTGGATCGCGCTCACCGGGTCCACGCGCGCGAGGCCGCGCTCGGCCAGGTCGCCGATGCGCTCGGCCCTGACGTCGCCTCCCTCGCGCCGCACCTCGGCGGCGATCCACCCGGCCACCGCCTCGATCTGCTCCTGGCTGACGGGCCGGCCGCCGGCCGCGCGGGCGAGGCCTCGCTGCAGCTTCTGGCGGTCGAAGCGCTCGCGGGTGCCGTCGCGCTTGACGACCGTGGCGCGCTGCTCCTCGACCCGCTCGTAGGTGGTGAAGCGCTGTCCGCAGGCGCCGCACTCGCGGCGGCGGCGCACCGCGTCGGAGGCGGGGCGGGTGTCGATCACCTGGGTCGAATCGGCCGAGCAGAACGGGCAAAGCACATGACGAATTCTACTAGGTCTAGTACTCGAATCCTCCTCCGAGTACTAGATCTTGTGCCTAAATTGCTCGGAAGTCGTACTTGGAGGCGATCTCGGCCATGCCGGCCTGGTCGAGGTCGCCCGCCCGCGCCCGCTCGGCGATCTCGCGCACGTAGCCCTCGAAGCCCGCGGGCGCGAAGATGTTGAGGAGCTTGACCGGGTCGCCCGGGGTGGAGAAGGTGTGGGCGTTGCCGGGCGGCACGAGGGCGTAGGAGCCGGCCGTCGCCTCGGCCGCCTCGTCGCCGAGCCGCAGCGACAGCGTGCCGTCGAGGATGTAGAAGCTGTCGACCATCCGCTCGTGCTCGTGCAGCACCGGGCCGGGGAAGTTGGGGCCGATCGTGGACTCGAGGACGGCGAGAGAGCCCATCCCGTCGCCGGCGCCCGCCTTGATGGAGGACTGGCTGGGGCCGAGCCCGAGCGGCTCGCCCTCCCCGGGCTGCCTCACGACCGCCTCCGAGGTCGGCCGGCCGCTGCCGGGCGGGAGGTCGTAGTGCTGGTCGAAGTCGGGGTTGTCGCCACGGAGGTAGTCGCCGAAGCCGCAACCCGGGGCGTGGAAGTTGAGGTAGCGACCGGGCTCGCCGGCCGGGTTGCCGAAGGCGTGGATCACCTCGGGCGGGATGAGCGCGAAGCCGCCGGGGCCGAGGATCAGGTCCTCCTCGTCGAGCGTGATCCGGAGCCGGCCCTCGAGGCAGTAGAAGGCGTCGGCATGATGTCGGTGGATGTGCCGCTGCGGGCCGTCCTGATTCGGCGCGTAGCGGAACTCGGTCAGCACGAGCTCGTCGCGGTCGGCGAGGATGGTGTAGCGCTCGGTGCCTTCGCCCTCTCCGGGGCGGAGGATGGTGGGGGCGTCGGGCACGGTTCTGAAACGTATCCCGCGGGGGCGTGCGAGGCGGGACGCTCCGCGGCTATTCGCCGCAGCTTGCGGCCTCAGCGCAGCGACGCGAGCGTGCGCTCGAGCCCGTCCTCGAGGCCCGTGCCGGCCTCCCAGCCGAGCTCCTGCCTCGCCCGGGAGGCGTCGAGCGCGCTCCGACGCACCTCGCCAAGTCGCTCCGGGGCGTGCTCGGGCGCGAAAGCGCCGTCCGCGTGGGGGGCGAGCGCGGCCACGATGTCGAGCACGGATACCTCGGCCCCGCACCCGATGTTCACGGCTCCGGACGTCTGGGCTCCGGCCGCCCTGAGGTTGGCGTCCACGACGTCGCCGACGTAGACGTAGTCGCGCGTCTGCTCGCCGTCGCCGAAGATGGTGGGCCGCTCGCCGTCGAGCAGCTTGCCGCAGAAGATGGCGACCACGCCGGCCTCGCCGAGCGGGTCCTGGCGGGGGCCGTAGACGTTGCCGTAGCGGAGCGAGACCGTGGAGAGCCCGTGGAGGCGGGTGAAGAGCTCGCAGTACTGCTCCGCGCAGAACTTCGACAGGCCGTAGGGGGCCTCGGGGGCGACCGGGTGGTCCTCCGGCGCGGGGATGATCTGGACCTCGCCGTAGATGGCGCCGCCGGTGGAGGTGTTGACGAAGCGCCGCACTCCGTGCGTCTGGGCCGCCCTCAGCACGTTCACCGTGCCCTCGACGTTGATGCGCGAGTCGTTGGCGGGGTCGGCCACGGACTTGCGGACATCGATCTGGGCGGCGAGGTGGAAGATCACCTCGGGCCGGGCCTGTTCCACTGCCGCGTGGACGGCCTCGGCGTCGCGGATGTCGAGCTCGATGAGCTGCACACCGTTCTGGATCGCCTGGTCGAGGTTCGCGCGCTTGCCGGTCGAGACGTCGTCCACGACGGTCACCTCGTCGCCGCGCTCGACAAGCGAATCGACGAGGTTCGAGCCGATGAACCCGGCGCCTCCTGTGACGAGAGCTCTCATGGAGCGCGCCATGCTAGTGGGACTGATGCCGGTGCTAGGTTCGCCGCGAATGCGAGGGCTGTTCGTGACGTTCGAGGGGATCGACCGGTCGGGGAAGACGACCCAGGCGCGGATGCTCGTGGACGCGCTCGGCGACGACGCCCTGGGCGTGCGCGAGCCGGGGGGAACGCCTGCCGGCGAGCGGGTCCGGGACCTCCTGAAGGACGCAACGGTGCCGCTCGGTTCGGAGGCCGAGGCGCTGCTGTTCGCCGCCGCGCGCGCGGAGATCGTGGACAAGGTGATCCGGCCGGCGCTCGCCGAAGGCAAGGTCGTGGTCTCGGACCGGTTCCTCGACTCGTCGCTCGCCTATCAGGGCGGCGCCCGAGGGCTGGGCGTTGACGAGGTGGAGCGGATCAACCGCTTCGCGACGGGCGGCCTCGTCCCCGACGTCACCTTCCTGCTGGCGATCGACCCCGCTGCCGCGGCTTCCCGCGCCGGTGAGAGCGACCGCTTCGAGGACGAGGGTTCCGCCCTGCAAGAGGCGGTTCTCGACACCTATTCCCGCCTGATGTCCGACGACCCCGGCCGCTGGCGGCAGATCGACGCCACCCGCACGCCGGAGGAGATCCACGCCGAGGTGCTGGCCGAGGTCGAAGCGGTGCGCAGCGGGGCGCGGGCGTGAGCGCGGGGCTGGCCGGGACGGAGGACCATCCGCAGGCGCGAATAGTGCTGGCGGCGGCTTTGGAGGCGGGTCCCTCGCACGCCTACCTGTTCCACGGCCCCGCCGGGACCGGCAAGCGGACGGTGGCGCGGGCCTTCGCGGCGGAGCTGCTGGCCGAGGGGGCGGACGACCCCGACGCCATCCGCCTCCGCGTGTCGCACGGCTCGCACCCCGACCTCACCTGGGTCACGCCGACCGGCGCCCACGTGATGAGGGTGGAGGACGTGGACGGCCCGGTGGTGTCGGCCGCGACCCGGACGCCATTCGAGGCGAGCCGCCGCGTGTTCGTGCTGGAGCGGGTGGACACCATGAACGACGAGGTGGCAAACCGGCTGCTGAAGACGCTGGAGGAGCCGGCCTCGTTCGTGCACCTGATCCTGCTGACGGACGCCCTGGGTCGCGTGCTGGAGACCGTTGTCTCCCGCTGCCAGCCGGTGCGGTTCGAGCCGCTGCCGGCGCCACGTATCGCGGCGGCGCTGGAGGCAGAAGGTGTGGACACGGAGCGAGCGCGTGCGTGCGCGGGACTGGCGCTGGGAAACGCGGCGCGTGCGCGGCTGCTGGCGTCGGACGAGGGCGAGGGGCTGCGCCGCGAGGTGGAGGCGTTCGCTTCGGCGGCGCTGTCGGGAGAGCCGGGGGAGACGTGGAAGCCGCTGCTGGACCGGGCGGAGAAGCGCCGCGCGGCGGCGGAGGGAGCGGTGGCGGCCGAGGCGGCGGAGCGGCTGGAGATCGAGCCGAAGGGACGCGACCGCCGGGCGATCGAGCGCGAGCTCGAGGAGGCCGCGAAGCGCGACGGCCGCCGAGCCCGAACCGAGGTGCTGGACCTGGCGCTGACTCTGACGGGCCTGGCGTTCAGGGACCTGGTGTGCCTGGCCTCTGAGGCGCCGGAAGCGGTACTGGCCTCGGACCGCTCATCCGCACTTGCCGAACGCGCCCGAGGGCGCGACCCGCGCCGGCTGCGCGAGGCGGCGGAGCGCTGCGAGGACGTTCGGCAGGCGCTGGAGCTGAACGTGAGCGAGGACCTGGCGCTGAGCGCGCTGGGACTGCGGCTGGCGGCGCTGGCAGGCTCGCCGGGCTAGTACCCGCCCCTCTGCTTCGAGGTGGGGCGATTTGGTCGATCCCCGAAAGCGTCCCGGAGAACTCCGGGCTAAAGCGTCGGCGACGCCACGAGGTGCCAGAAGGCGAAGGCGAGCGCCGCGGTGGCCGCGGCCCACAGCGCGGCCCAGCCGATGCGCTCCCGCGGCTCCATCTGAGGCCGCGCGAGGCCGAAGATCACGGCGAGCTCGAAGACGACGCAGGCAAGCATGAACGGAACGACGTGCCACAGCCCCGTGATGGCCATCACGATGTAGAGCGGAACCTGGGTGCCGGCGATGGCCCCGCCGGCGGACAGGGCGAAGACGAAGTACTCGTTGTAGGTGTCCCGGTAGATGGGCACGCGCGGGTTGAGCGCGTCGGCAAACCGGTTCCGCTGCCCCTGGGCCATGGGCGGGATCATTTCAAAGCCTTCGAGGGCAGGGACCTCCAGCACGGCGAAGGCATCGCGCCGGCTGCGGAGCCGGCGCGACGGCACCCGCCGGTCGACGGCGAGCACCCGGCCATCCCGGTCGAGCCAGACGAGATCGAGCGGAAAGCGCATGCCGAAGGTGTGGACGGAGCGGCAGCGAGGGATGAGCAGAGCGCGGTCAGGCCGCCGGAACGCAAGCCCCAGAAGCCTGGCCCGAAACGAGCGAGCAACAGCCACCTCCACACCCAAAGCAAGGCCCGAGCCGGGCTACACTCGTCCCCGCAACGCCGACGTAGCTCAGTTGGTAGAGCACCTCTCTCGTAAAGAGGATGTCGCCGGTTCGAGTCCGGCCGTCGGCTTGGCCGATTCGCTCAATCCGCAGCCAGCCGCTCCCGCACCAGCCGCGCGCCCTCCACCAGAGCACGGAGCTTCGCCAGCGCCGCCTCGCGCGGCAGGTACTTCATGCCGCAGTCGGGTGCGACCTGCAGGCGGCCGGCCGGCGATGAGCTCGAGCGCCGCCTCGATGTGTCGCGCGACCTCGTCCGCGGTCTCAGGCCCCTGGTCCGAGAGGTCGAGCACGCCCAGGATGACGACCTTCGACTCGATGCTCGCGCAGGAGCGAGAGGTCCAGCTTCGGCTGGGCCGACTCGATCGCGATCTGGTCGACCGAGCAGTCGTTCAGCTCCGCGAGGAAGGAGTAGCCGGGCGGCCGGTCGCGGACCACGTGGGCGTAACCGAAGCAGGTGTGCAACGCGGTGGTGCCTTCCACGCCCTCGACGGCGCGGTCGATCGCGGGGACCGCGTACTCGCGCGCCTGCTCGGGCCGCGCCTGCAGCCACGGCTCGTCGATCTGCACGACGTCGGCGCCGGCGGCGAAGAGGTCGCGGACCTCCTCGTTGACCGCCGCAGCGAGGTCGAGCGCCGAGCTCGGCGTCGCCGTAGGCCTCGTTCTGGGCCTGCTGGCTCATCGTGAAGGGCCCGGGCAGCGTGATCTTCACCGGCGCGCTCCGTGTTCGCGCGCAGGAACCGCGAGGTCGTCGACCTCGACCGGGCGCGTGCGGCGGATCGGGCCCCACCACCCGCGGCACCGTCGTTCACCTTGCCGGTGCGCCCCTCGACCATCGCCGGGTTGTCGACGTCCATTCCCTCGAGCGCCGTCGCAAAGCGGTTGGAGTAGCTCTCGCGGCGGATCTCGCCGTCGGTGAGGATGTCCAGGCCGACCCGCTCGAGGTCGCGGATGGCGAGCGCCGTCGCGTCGTCCTGCGCCTCGGCCAGGTACGGCTCCGGCAACCCGCCATAGCTCCCTTGCCGCGCACGCGCGCCGGCAGCGTGTCGAGCAGGCGATCGCGGTCGATCAGCCAGTCCGGCTGCGGGTAGCTGCCGACGAGCGTCGTGGGGATCAGCGGCGGCATCGGCGAGGACGATACGCCGCGGCCCTACGCGGCCGTGGCGTCGAGAGTGAGCGACTCGAACGCGCGCTCGCCGGCCGAAACGCGCATCCAGGAAGCCACGTCGCGGTACGGGGCGCACCACACGGCACCGTCGATCCACGAGCCGCGCGCACCGCCGCCAGCTGCCCGCGCAGGACCTCGAAGCGCTCCTCGGGCTCCACCAGGAACGGGTGGAACACCAGCGACAGGTGCCGGCCATCCTCGACCGCGGCCCGCAGCGCGGCGTCGAGCGTCTCGCGCGAGCCGGCTCGGGGCCAGGACATCGGCGGAGCCGTGGTCGCGCTCCCGGAGGTCGAGCCGAAGCGCGGCAGATAGTGGTAGGCGTCGAGCACCTCCCACCGCGAACGGGAGGATCGCGACCCCCTCGCCGGACGCCGACCCCGTGACCGGCGGGGGAGCAGTAGCCCGAACCCGAGGCTCGCGCAGCGCGCCGCAGCGACGCCCTCCCCCAACCGCCCCCCGGGGGACGAAACCCCACCGGGCGCAGGTCGAGCTCACCCAGCGCACGTACGCCACGGCGCAGCAGCTCCGCCTCGCGATCCGGTTCCAGCTCCAACCCACCGCTCGTGGCACCAGCCGTGGTAGGCGACCTCGTGCCCGGCGGCGCTCCACCTCGACCAGCATGTCCGGTACAGCTCGGTGTTGCGCCCCTCCACGAAGAACGTCGCGCGCAGCCCGCATTCCTCGAGCAGCGCCAGGACGCGCGGCAACGCGCGGGTGACCGAGAAGTGGCGCCCCACCGGCTCGTCCTCCGGCCAGCTCGCCGCGCTGCAGCTCCGTGACCTCGCCGAGATTGTCGAACGAGACGGTGACGGCGGCGGTCAATCGCCGCTCCGCGGACGACCGGGTTCTCCAGCCTCCCGACGCGCTCGATCTCGACCACGACGCGATCGCCCTCACCCAGCAGGACCTTCGGATCGCGCCGGTATCCCACGCCGCTCGGCGTGCCCGTGAGGACGACGTCGCCTGGCGCGAGCGGGATGAACTCGGAGATCGTTGCCACCAGGGTCTGCACGTCGAAGATGAACTGACTTGTGTTGGCGGACTGCATCCGCTCGCCGTTCAGCTCGAGCGAGATGTCGAGCCCGTGAGGGTCTCCTACCTCGTCCGGCGTGACCAGGAATGGCCCGAGCGGCGTCGAGGCGGCCCAGTTCTTCCCCGGCAGCCACTGGGCGGTCTTGTACTGGTAGTCGCGCATCGAGATGTCGTTCGCCACCGTGTAGCCGGCCACGGCCTCGAGCGCCGGCACACCCGCAGGCGCGGCGCACCGGGCGGCCGATCACGAACGCGAGCTCGGCCTCGAAGTCGACCGCCGTGGACTCCGGCGGGAGCAGGATCGGATCGCCCGCCGCCACGAGCGTCTCGCCGAACTTGTTGAACAGCGCCGGGTAGTCCGGCACGTCGTACCCGCCCTCCTCCGCGTGCGCCCGGTAGTTCAGCCCGACGCAGACGATCTTGCCGGGGTGGGGCACCACCGGCAGGAGCGTCACGTCGGCGAGCGGGACGCGCTCGTCCGTCAGGTCGGGGTCTGCCAGCAGCTCCGACGGAGTGTCGCGACCGAGCTCGGCCACGTCGCGGAGCGGCCGCACAGCGTCGTCCTCGACGAGCCCGGCGAGCCGCCGGTCGCCGAGCATGCAGCTCGCGAAGCGCACGGCCTCAGGACGCGCCGGCGCGCTCCGTCACCGGACGCAGGCAGATGTCGAAGTCGCAGTGAGAACGGCGCGTCGAGCCCGCGCTCCGCGAGCTCCGCTTCGTCGTCGTGGCGGTCGAGGGACCGCACGAGCGCCTCCTTCACCGCTCCGATGGTGTCGTTGTCCAGGTACGGGTCGTCCGCGAAGAACACCTGCGTGACGAGCGGCTCGTGGCCGTCGGCGGTCACCTTGAAGTGGATGTGCGCCGGGCGCCACGGATGCTGGCCCACCGCCTCGAGGTAGCGGCCCACCGGCCCCTCGGTGGGCACCGTGTAGGGCTTCGGCAGCATCGTCTGGAACTCGTACTCGCCGGACTCGGGCGACGCGGAAGCGCCCGCGGAAGTTGAAGTCCGGCTGGCGCTCGTCCCAGATGTCGTAGCCGCCTTCCGGGCCGGTCTGCCAGATGTCGAGCACCGCGCCGGGCAGCGGCGTGTCGTCAATCGAGGTCACTCTTCCCGCGGACGAAGAGCACCTCGCCGTCCTCGCATGCCCTCGTAGTCCTCGTAGATCCTCACCGGCGCCTCCCGCCACGGCGGGTCCTCGCGGTAGAGCGGGCCCTCGACGTCGCTCGCCGTTGCGGACCTCGTCCCCGAGTGCGACATGTGCGTCGATCGAGCACGGACGTGCGCGTGACGTCGGACAGCAGGATGAACTCCTCGGTCTTGCCGACCTCGGTCAGGAACGCGCAGCACGGCCTTCCACTCCTCCTCCGTGCACCTCGTGGCGCTCCAGCACCTCCTGGATCGCCGCTATGACGTCCGGCACGACCTGCGCCAGCCCCGCTCGCCCTGGTCGTCGTCTAGTGCCGTCGTGCTCACGGTTCCTCCTCCGCTCCGCGCTCAGCGCTTCCACTGCGCCGAGCCTGCGTACCATTCCGTGTAGGTATACGGGTTGTCGAGCACCTTCGTCTCCGGGATCTCGGGATGCATGCCCGCGACCCACTCCTCGTCGCCCATCTCGCGCATCGCGAACTCGACCGTCTCCTCCACCGCCCGCCGCGCCGCCCCGAGATCCACGCCCACCAGCCGGTTCGCGTGCTTCACCACCCGCCCGTTGACCAGCGACGGTGTGGACGTCGCCCCGCTGGGCCTGGAAGGCGACGTGCCCGTAGGGGTGCAGCATGGGGAACATCACCGGCGAGTCGCTCGTTCTTGATCAGCACGACGTCGGCCTTCTTGCCCTCCTCGAGGCTCCCGATCGACCGAGTCGAGCCGCAGCGCCCTGCTTCCGCCGCGCGTCGCCCAGTCCACCACGTGCTCGGCGCGCAGGTGGTGGTTGGTGACCGTCTCCCGCGCGCGTGGGCCTCGAGATGCTCCCGCGAGCGGTCGGCGCCGAGCGTGCTGCGCATCGCCGAGAAGAGGTCGCCGCTCCACCAGATGCTCGTGTCCATCGACAGCGACACGGGGATGTCGTGCTTGCGCAGCCTCCAGCGTCGGTGGATAGCCCTGCCCGGCGCTCTGCTCGCTCTCCGTCGACACCGACGACGGAGCCGCCTGTCGCGGCGATGCGGTGGTAGGAGTCCTCCTCCAGCGTCGCGGCGTGCACGTAGATGCTCTCCGGCGTCATGAAGCCGTGCTCGTGCATCAGCCGGATGCCGTCGTCGTTCGTCGCCCCCCACACGCCGGCGTGCGTCGTCACGGCCACGCCGAGCTCCCGCGCGACCTCGAAGGCCGCCTTCTCGGGGAACTCCGGATCGCCCGTGACGTCGAAGGCCATCTGGAAGCCGAGCATGTCGTCGCCGGCCGCTCCAGGCGCCGGCGGACGAAGCTCCTGAAGTCCGCCGAGGTCGCCCACTCCCACGGCCCCTGCTGGAGGTTCCCGTAGGCGAGGACGAAGCTGCCCGGCACCGCCTCCAGCGCGTCCACGGCGGCGTCGGCGTGGTCGATCGTCTGCAGGCCGTGCGACCAGTCCACGGTGGTCGTCACCCCCGCGTCGAGCGACTCGATCGCCGACAGCAGGTTCCCCGCGTACACGTCCTGCGGGCGGAAGATCTTGCCCCACTCGAGGTAGAACCACATGAAGTACTGCGTGAGCGTCCAGTCCGCGCCGTAGCCGCGCAGCGCCGTCTGCCACATGTGCCGGTGCGTGTCGATCATGCCTGGCATGACGATGCCGCCCGCGGCGTCGATCTCGAACGCCCCCTCCGGGCGCCTCCAGGCCCGGCCCCACCGCCGCGATGCGCTCGTCGACCACGAGCACGTCCGCGTCCTCGAGCACCTCGTGCCCGTCGTTCATCGTCAGCACCTTCCCTCCGCGCAGGACGACCGGACGGCCGGCCTCGTGTGGGGCATCGGTGCTCATGGGCGCTGCACTCCTTCCGGTGCGGTCGTGCATCACGGGACGAGGACCATCTTCGGGCCGCCGGCGGCCCGCCGCTGGCGCTCCCACGCCGTTGCCACGTCGTCGAGCGGCACGCGGTCCACGTCGACGCTGATGTCGCCGTTGCGCCGCGTGCTCGGTCAGCCGCAGGTACGCCTCCCGCTTCACTTCGATCGGCGGATGTGCCACCGAGAAGCCGCGGATGTCGAGCGACGCCGACCGCGATCAGCGGCGCGGGCAGCGCTGATCTCCTCACCGGCCATGTTGCCCACCTCCACGTGGCGCGCGCGGCGCGCGGCGACGTCTCATGGCCGCCACCGCCGGCGCGCCCCACAGCATGTCGATCGTCACGTCCACCTCGCCGCCCGCCGCCTCCCGGATGGCGTCAGCCAGGTCGCCCGGCCTCGTCGATCTCCACGATCGCATCCGCGCCGCGCTCGAGCAGCCGTGGCAGCCGCTCACCGGCGCGGTCCGCCGCGACGACGCGCCCGGCTCCGAGCAGCTTCGCGGCCTGCACCGCGACGCTGCCGACCGCGCCCGTGGCGCCGAGCACGAGGACCGTCTCGCCGGGCTGCAGCCCGGCGCGCCACGCCAGCGCGAGCCAGGCCGCCAGGCCCGTGTTGCCGAGCGCCGCCGCCACCACGTCCTCGACCCCCTCGGCCACGTCGAGCAGCGCGTCGCTCGGCACGAGCGTCCGCTCGGCCATCGTGCCGTGGGCGGGCCGGTGCGCGTCGAAGTACACGCGCCGGCCGTCCGTCGAGGCGGCCCACCCCGTCGTGCCCACCACGCGCGGCAGCGCGCGGCCCCATGTAGAAGCTGCCGGACGACTTGTGGAGGTCGAGGTGGTGCAGCCCCGCGGCGGTGACGCGCACCTCCACGCAGCCCGGCGAGCTCACCGGGGTCGTCGAAGTCGTCGACCTGCGGCGTGGCTCCGTGATCGCGAAGGACGGCTGCGCGCAAGGGCCGGAATCTTGGACCCTCGCGCGCCGTGGCGCAACGCGGGGTCGCCCGGCCTACTGTTCCGGGCGTGAACCTCGAGACCCCCGAGGTCAACTACGCCCGCAGCGGCGACGTCTCGATCGCCTACCAGGTGGTGGGGAACGGGCCGGTCGACATCCTCTTCGTCCCCTTCCTGATCAACCTCGTCTGGGCCTGGGAGCAGCCCATCTTCGTCGACTTCTGCAATCGCCTCGCCGAGTTCTCGAGGCTGATCCTGCTCGACAAGCGCGGCACCGGGCTGAGCGACCGCCCGCGCGACCTGCCCACCTTCGAGGCGCGGATGGACGACCTGAGAGCGGTCATGGACGCCGCCGGCTCCGACAAGGCGGCCCTTCTGGGCGCCGGGTCGCCGGGCGGGCAGCTCTGTGCCGTCTTCGCGGCCACCTATCCGGAGCGCGTCCAGGCCCTCATCCTCCAGAACACGTGGCCGCGCGTGATCAACGCGCCCGACTTCCCCTACGGCGAATCGGTGGATGAGTGGCACCGGCGCGTCCGGGAGGCCCGGATCAGCTGGGGCACGCGCGAGTATCAGCGCGCCGAGATGCGCCGGTACTTCCCGAGCCGAGTGGACGACCCGGACTTCGAGCAGTGGCACGTGAACCACGAGCGCCTCGCCGCCAGTCCCGGCGCCGCCGCCTGGTTCCTCCGCGTGCTGATGGAGACCGACATCCGCGAGGTCCTCCCGACGATCTCGGTGCCCACGCTCCTCATGTACCGCCCCGAGTGGCGCGACGCCTGCCTCTACATGGCCGACCGCATCCCCAACGTCCAGACGGTGGAACTGAACGCCCCCGACGTGAGCATCTACGCCGACCCCCAGATCCCGCACGAGGTCGAGCGCTTCCTCGCCGAGGGCCGCATCGACACCGCCCCCGAGCGCGTGCTCACCACCGTGCTCTTCACAGACATCGTCGACTCCACCTCGCGCGCCGCGGAGCTGGGCGACAAGCAGTGGCGCGAGCTCCTCGAGGCCCACCACGCCGCGGTGCGCGCCCAGCTCGCCCGCTACAGCGGCAAGGAGATCAGGAGCACAGGCGACGGCTTCTGCGCCACCTTCGCCGGACCCGCCCGGGCGATCGCGTGCGCCCACAAGACCATCAACGCCGTGGGCGAGCTCGGTCTCGACATCCGCGCCGGCATCCACACCGGCGAGGTGGAGGTGATAGCCGGCCGTGTGGAGGGCATCGCGGTCCACATCGGCGCCCGCATCGCGGCCGAGGCAAAGCCATGCGAGGTGCTGGTGTCGAGCATCGTCCGCGACCTCGCCGCGGGCTCCGGAATCGACTTCGAGGATCGCGGCGACCACGTCCTCAAGGGCGTCCCGGACGACTGGCACCTCTTCGCCGCTCGACTCAGCGACCGCTCCCGGATAGGTTAGGCGCCGATGCGGCTCTTCAGTCAGGACACCAAGGTCGAGGCACTCAAGCGCGCCCCGTTGTTCGAGGGCCTTTCGAAGAAGGAGCTCACGACGCTCGCCCGCGTCAGCGAGGACATGGAGATCCCCGAGGGCACCACCCTGACCAAGGAGGGCGACATCGGTCACGAGTTCTTCGTGATCGTCGAGGGCGAGACTCAGGTGAAGCGCAAGGGGCGCAGCCTCGGCACCCGCGGCGCCGGCGACTTCATCGGCGAGATCGCCCTGCTCGAGCAGATCCCGCGCACCGCCACGGTCACCGCCAAGACGCCGCTGCGCGTGTTCGTCCTCACCAGCACGGACTTCCATCACCTGCTCGAGGAGCACCCGAACGTGGAGCGCAAGGTGCTGCGCGCGCTGGCGAAGCGGGTCGCCGAGCTCACCATGGACCCGTCGGTCGGCCTAGCCGCTCAGCCGTCGACCGTCAGCACGAGCTTCCCCGTCACATGGCCGGCTTCGATCAGCTCCTGGGCCGCGCGGGCCTCGCCCAGCGGCAGCGCCCGGTCGACCGGCACGACCAGCTCCCCTGTCTCGGCGAGCTTCGACAGCTCATGGAGCTGGTCCCCGTCGGGCAGGACGAACACGTACGAGGCTGACATCCCCTGCCTGGCGAAGCCCTCGGCGTCCGAGGGCTGGACGATCGAGACGACGCGGCCGCCGCGCCGCAGCACCTCGCTGCTGCGCTCGAGCGTCTCGCCGCCGACGATGTCGAAGACCGCGTCGATGCCCTCGGGATGGGCCTCGCGCACCGCGGCGAGCGGGTCGGTGTCCCGGTAGTCGAAGCACTCCGAAGCGCCCAGCTCCCGGAGAAGCTCGTGCTTCCCGGCGCTCGCCACCCCGATCACCCGCGCCCCCGCGATCCGGCCGAGCTGCACCGCCAGGCACCCGACGCCGCCGGCGGCCCTGTTGACGAGCATCGTCTCTCCCGGCTGCAGCTCGAGCGCGTCGTGGATCACCTGGTAGGCCGTCAGCCCGACCAGCGGAAGCCCGGAGGCCTCCTCGAACGAGAGTGATCGCGGCTTCTGTGCGCTCTGCCGCGCGCGCACGGCCACGAGCTCGGCGTACGTCCCCTCCTGGATGAAGTCCTTGCGGCAGTAGGCGATCACCTCGTCGCCCGGCGCGAAGCCGCGCACCGCCGGCCCGGCGCGCTCGACCACGCCCGCCACGTCCCAGCCGGGGACGAGCGGGAAGAAGCACGGAAATCGCCCGTCCAGCGCCCCGGCCCGAATCTTCGTGTCGACCGGGTTCAGCGCAGCGGAGCGGGTCCGGATCAGCAGCGCGTCCGGCGCGAGCCTGGGTTCCGGGAGGTCGACCAGGTCGAGCTCCTCCGTGCCGCCGAAGCGTTCGATCGCGATCGCCTGCATCCACTCGCCCGTCGCCCTGGCCGCGGTGGCCTGGCTGTGGATGCTCGACTCGGTGTACAGCCCGATCCACTGGGTCCTGCGCTCGCTCGGCTTCATCGAGGCCAACGTCTACTGGCTCGGCAAGGACACGCTGGCGATGGCGTCGGTGATCGCCGTCCATACCTGGCGCATCGTGCCGCTGGCCGCGGTGATCATCCTCGCGGGCCTGATCTCGATCCCGGACGACATCAAGGACGCGGCGGAGATCGACGGTGCCGGCTTCTGGCGCAAGCTGTTCGAGATCACGCTGCCGCTGACCATGCCCGTGATCGCCGTGGCCACGCTCTTCGGAGCGGTCCTGACCTTCACCGACATGAGCGTCGTCTACATCCTCACCCGCGGCGAGCCCGAGAACGCCACCCAGGTCCTGCCGAGCTACGCGTTCCTGAAGGGCATCCAGAGCGGCGACCTGGCGCAGGGGGCGGCGATCGCCCTGTTCCTGTTCCCGCTGCTGCTCGCCGCGGCGATCGCGATCCTGCGCTCGGTCCGGAAGATGGAGACGTTCTGATGGCCGTCGCCGCGCGGACGCCTCGCGGTCGCCGACAGCGCACAGGTGGAGCGGAGCCGCCGCCGGGCCGCCACCCGCAACCGCCTCGGGCGTGTGGGTCTCTACGTGCTCGCGTTGGGAGGTGCGCTGGTGGCCGCGCTGCCCTTCATCTGGGGCACGATCACCGCCTTCAAGGAGGACGCCGACCTCTACAACAGCGAGAACAACCCGTTCGTCTTCAACCTCGATCCCACCGGCGAGCACGTCTCGTTCCTGTTCTACTACACCTCGTTCATGACGTTCGCCGCCCAACACGCTCCTGGTCGGGCCTGCTGGTCGTTGCGATCACCCTCGCGGTCAGCCTCCCGGCCGCGTACAGCCTGGCGCGCCTAAACATGCGCTGGTCGGGCGCGCTCGGGATCGCGATCTTCTTCGTCTACCTCGTCCCGCCGACGCTGCTGTTCATCTCGCTCACGCGCGTGGTCGCGGTCCTGGGCGTCCAGGACTCGATCGCGTCGCTCGTCCTGATCTACCCGACGATCACGATCCCGGTCTCGGTGTGGCTGCTGATGGGCTTCCTGAAGGCGGTGCCGCGCGACCTCGAGGAGCAGGCGATGGTGGACGGCTACAGCCGCCTGGCCGCCTTCGTCCGCATCGTGATCCCGCTGGCCCTGCCGGGCATCGTCGCCGTCATCGTGTTCGCCTTCACGCTCACCGCGCACGAGTTCATCTACGCGCTGGCCTTCATCTCGCCGTCCGACGCCAAGACGATCAGCATCGGCGTCCCCACCGAGCTGATCCGGGGCGACGTGTTCTTCTGGCAGTCGCTTCAGGCGGCCGCGATCCTGGTGGCCGTGCCGATCGCCTTCGCGTTCAACCTCCTGCTGGAGCGGTTCATCACCGGCTTCACCATGGGCGCCGTCAAGGGCTGACGCCGCTCACGGCCGCAGCACCGCCATGATCCGCAGCGGCCCGCCCGAGCCGCCGTCGATCTTCATCGGGAGCGCCACCACCGCGAAGCCGCGGCTCGGCAGCCGGCCGAGGCGCGCGACGTTCTCGAACACGGGCACGTTCGCGGCGCCCAGCACCCGGTGGGCCAGGAAGTCCGTGGACTGCCCGTAGTCGATGCTCGCCGTGTCGATCCCGACCGCCTTCACCCCGCGCCGACTCACGAGCAAGCGCGCGCCGCCCTGGCTCAGGCCCGGGAAGTGCAGCTGCGGCACCGCCTGCTCGCCGCGCTCCGCGGTGCCGAGGTACGGCTCGGGGTTCGGCCAGAAGCGCTCCCAGCCGGTCCGCAGCAGCACGATCGCGCGCCTCGGGATCCGGCCGTTGTCGCGCTCCCAGCGGCGCAGGTCGGCACGCGAGATCAGGTAGTCGGCGTTGTTTCCCACGCGCGCCGACACGTCCACCCTCACTGCTCGTCCCACCAGGCGCCGCAGCGGAATCTCGTCCGTCGTGTTGCCGCCGCGCGCGAAGTGGATCGGCGAGTCGAGGTGGGTGCCGCCGTGCTCGGCCGCCTCGAAGTTGTTGGCGGCGTAGTACCAGCCGCCCTCGGTCTCTCCCTCGGCGACCTGGGTCAGCTCGAACTCCTGCGCCGTCGGCCAGTAGATCGTCCGTTCGTTGAAGGGATGGGAGAGATCGACCAGGCCCCGCAGCGCGCTCGCTGCCGCGCGTTCGCGGGTGGTGTCGCCGGCGATCGCTCCGCCGATGCTGGCGAGGGCGAAGCCCGCCAGGACGCAGATGCACAGAGCCAAGACCCGTCGCATGACTACCTCCTCGAAGACGCTGCCACCCGGGCTTTACCCGGATGCGCGGAGACGATTCAGCTCCCGAGCCGCTTTCGCTCCTCGCCCTGGCCCAGGCCCGCGCGCTCTGCCACGACCAGCAACGCGATCGACGTCGCCACGGCGACGCAGAACCCGAGGATGTTCAGCTCCCAGATGCTGCCTGTGCCGAGCGCGTTCGCGATGGTCCCCCCGATCACGGAGCCAAGGAGCCCGAGGCCCAGCGTCCAGAGCAGCCCGATCTTCTGCTTGCCCGGCAACAGGAGGCGCGCCAGCGCGCCGATGATGAGGCCGGCCACGATGAATCCGATCATGCTTCCGACTACCCCCGGGAGCGGGGTTCGATACGCCGATTAGCCCGGGGGTTGGTGCGACGGGGGGGTGGGTAATCCCCAGTACCGCATACGAGCATTGGAATTACCCACCCCCTCGCGCGGCAGGCGTTGCCGCTGCCCGCGCCAGCGCGACTCAACGCCTGATCGCTGAACCGTTCACGACGGCTGGCGCGACGAGCCGATTAGTCGTCGTCGCCGCCCGAGCCGCTCGAGCCCGAGTCGCCGCCCGACCGCCCGCGGCCCCGGCCGCGCCCGTGGCCGGAGCTGTCGGTCTCGACCTCCACCTCCGGCGCCACCTCAACCTCGGGCTCGGGAGCCGGCTCGTCCGTCTCGATCGCGTCGTCGTCCGGCGCCTGAACGGCCTCGGCCTGCTCCCGCTCGGCGCGCGCGCGGCGCCGCTGCCGCTCGGCTGCGGCGCGGCGCCTCGCCTGCGCCTGCGCCTGCGCGCGGCGTTCGGCGCGGGCGGTGGCGGCCGGTCGCGGCGCCAGTGGCTCGCCCGGGCTGAGCGGCTCCTCCGACAGGCCCACGCTGTCGCCCGAGATCGAGTTCGCCGCCAGGCCGATCCCTACGGCGGCGCCGAGTCCGAAGATGGCGAGGGCGGTGCCCACGGCTAGGGTCCGGAGGTTCATCCCGGCCGAGGCTAGCTCCGCCCGGGTAAGGCGTCGTCAAGCTGCGGGTCAGGAGACTGTTGCGGCGCGGCGTCTTGAAGCGGCAGCCGGAGCTCCGCCCGCGTGCCGCCCTCGGGCCGCTCCTCGAGCTTCACCGAGCCCTCCCAGCGCTGCGCGAGCGACTCCACCACCGAGAGCCCGAGCCCGGTGCCGGCCGCTCCGCCGCGCGACGCCGCGCCGCGGTAGAAGCGCTCGAACACCTGCGCACGCTCGGCCGGCTCGATGCCCGGCCCCTCGTCGATCACCGCGACCCAGGCGGTCCCGTCGCCCGCGCCCCACTCGAGCGCCACGGTGGTGCCGCCGGGCGAGTAGTTGAGCGCGTTCTCGATCAGGTTGTCGAGGATCACCGCCAGGTCGGCGTCCGTGGCGGCCACCACGGGCGCGCCGTCCCCGTCCGCCGAGAGCCGGTGCCCGGAGCTCTCGGCGGGACCCTCCCAGCGCTCGGCCGCGGCCTCGACCGCTTCGGCGACCGACAGCCGCTCCGGCTCCGGCCGCTCGCGCTCGCGCGCGAGCATCAGCAGCTCGGTGAGCAGCCGGGCCAGCCGCTCGGTCTCCCGCTCGGCGGCCAACAGCTCGCGCTCCACCTCCGGGTCACGCGACTTCAGCGAGGCGGCCTCCAGGCGCAATCGCAGGCCGGTGAGCGGGGTCCGGAGCTGGTGCGACGCGTTGGCGACGAACTCGCGCTGCGAGCGCAGCGCGCGAGCCAGGCGCCCGGTCATGTCGTTGAACGCAGTGGCCACCTCGCGCTGCTCGGACGAACCCTCCACGCGCGCGCGTGCGTCCAAGTCGCCCCCGGCCACCCGCCGGGCCGTGCCCGCGAGGCCGCGCAACGGCCGGGCGAGCGAGCCGGCCAGCAGCCAGGCCAGGCCGAGGCCGAGCGCGAGCGCCAGGATGCCCACACCGATCAGCGCGAGCACGTCGTTCCGCACCTCGTCGTTCACGGCGTCGACGCTCTGCGTGATCCGCACCGCCCCGACCGTGCGGCCGTCGCTCACCACCGGCACCGCGGTGAAGAGCAGGTCCGTCTGCAGCAGGTCGCTGTGGCGCTCGCCCTGCACGGGCTGGCCGCGCAGAGCGTCGGCGATCTCGGGTCGCGAGGCGTACGAGGTCCCGCGCAGGCCGGTCCCTGCCGAGTCGGCCAGCAGCCGTCCGCGCGGGCCCACCACGATCACGCGTCCGCCGAGGTTCCGGGCGGACTCGCGGACCAGCCGGTCGAGCTCCTCCGCGCTGCCGACCCGGCCGGGCACGAACGACGCAAGCTGCTGAGCCTGGCCGCGGGCCTCGCTTCGGATCTCGGCGTCCACGCGACGCGACAGGTTGAGCGCCAGCGGCACCTCGAGCGCGACGATCACCAGCACCAGCACGTACGCGAAGGCGGCCAGCAGCCGCGTGCGCAGGCTCACCGCTCAGGCCCGGTCTCGAGCTCCTCCGGCCCCGAGAAGCGGAAACCCACGCCGCGCACCGTGTGGAGATAGCGCGGGGAGGAGGGGTCGTCGCCGAGCTTGCGGCGCAGGCCCGACACGTGCACGTCGAGCGTCTTGGTCGACCCGAACCAGTTGACGTCCCACACCTCGTCGATCAGTCGCTCGCGCCTGATGACGGAGCCCGCCTCGCTCATGAGGAGCTCGAGCAGCTCGAACTCCTTGCGCGTGAGGTCGAGCTCCTGGCTCGCCCAGGACGGCGCTGCGGCGGGACGGATCGAGGCGCAGCTCGCCGACCTCCAGGGCTGCGGCGGTCTCCTTCGCCGGGCCCGCGGCCGCCGCTTCGCCGGTGCGGCGCAGCACCGCCCGGATGCGCGCCGCCACCTCGCGCGCGCTGAACGGCTTGACGATGTAGTCGTCGGCGCCGAGCTCGAGCCCGACGATCCGGTCGGTCTCCTCACCGCGGGCGGTGAGCATGATGATCGGCACCTTCGACTCCCGCCGCAGCTCGCGGCAGACGTCGTAGCCGGAGCCGTCGGGGAGCATCACGTCGAGGAGGACGAGGTCTGGGGCCACGCGGCCGACCAGCTCGAGTGCCTCGGCGACGGTGCCGGCGACCTCGGTGTCGAACCCCTCGCGGGCGAGGGCCTCCGACAGGGGGACGGTGATGGACTCCTCGTCCTCCACCATCAGGATGGTTCGCCTGCCCTGCATGGACGGTCTAGATGCTAGGCCGCGGCGCCCGCAACGCAGCGGAAATGGCCGCAAGCGCCGGGAAGCGCGCCGGCCTGCGGCCGCCGCGCTTCCCTCGCACCGCTCCGGACGCTCGTCCGAATCAGTCGTCGTCTCCGCCGCGTCCGCGACCGCGGCCGCGCCCAGAATCGTCGCCGCCCGAGTCGTCGAAGCCGTGGCCCGAGTCGTCGAAGCCGGAGTCGTCGCCGCCGTGGCCGGAGTCGTCGAAGCCGGAGTCGTCGCCGCCGTGGCCGGAGCTGTCGCCGCCGCCGCCGTGGCCGGAGCTGTCGCCGCCGCCGCCGTGGCCGGAGTCGTCACCGCCCGGGCCCGGACCGGAGCTGTCCACATCGTCGCCTCCGCGGCCGCGGTGGTCATCGACGACACCGCCGCCCGGCTGGACGCCGGTGCAGCGCGGATCGTTCGCGTGCTCGGCCTCGTCGCAGGGGCCGGAGATGTCAACGCCGCCCTGCAGCGCGCCCTGTGCGGGAGGAACGACGACGCCCGCGCAGCGCGCGTCGTTTCGGTTTTCGGCCTCGTCGCAGGGACCGGAGATGTCTCCCGCGGCGCCGTCCGGGGTGGTGGTGGTTTCGGTCGTTCCGGTGGTTTCGGTCGTGTCGGTCGTGCCAAGCGTGTTGGACGGCGAGTCGTCACCGGACTCGACCGCCGCGTACACGACCGCCGCGAACAGCCCCAACAGGAGGACCGCCAGCGTGAGTGTGAGCAGCTTTCGCATCATGGGTCCCAGGATCGAGGACGGCTGCCCAGCGGATGCCAAGCCCAGGGTGTGCCGGCGAGCAAGCTTTGGTTATGGGGCGGTAAAGCCAGTGGCCCACGCTTCCTCGGTCGAACTGGCTCTTCTCCGCGGGCAGCCGGCGGCGTACGTTCAAAGGCATGACGAACTACGGGGAGTGAGGCAGTCCGGGTCGGCGCCCGGGTCGCCGAGGCGGATCCGCTCGGCCCCCACCGCCGCGGCGATTACCCTCGGTGCATGGACTTGCGCCGCGTTCCGCCTCCTGGCGCGTCCAAGCGCACGGCCTTCCGCCGGATGGCGATCTACGCCGCGGCCGTGGGCATCGTGTTCGCCGTCGCCGCTCTCACCGGCTCCCTGCCGAGCCCCGACGAGGCGCGCGACTGGGGCGAGGGCCTCGGCGACTTCGCCTACGTCGCCTTCGTGCCCCTGTTCGTGCTCGTCAACTTCATCATCGCCTGGCCGATCCTTGCGGGTGCCGCCGGGCTTCTGTTCGGCACGGCCGTAGGCACGCCGCTCGCCCTGGCCGGCGTGACGTGCGCCGCACTCGCTCAGATGCTGGTGGCTCGGAGGCTCGCCGCCGGCCATCACGGGAACCTCCTCCCCGAGCGGACGCGGGCGCTGGAGGACTTCCTCACCCGCTACGGCGCGGTAGCGGTGATGGAGTCGCGCATCGTGCCGCTGCTGCCGTACGGCCTCGTCAACTACAGCGCCGGCCTGACCCGCCTCCAGTACCGCGACATGGCCCTCGGGACCCTCGCCGGCGCCGGCCCGAAGGTCTTCGCCTACACGGCGCTCGGCGGGAGCCTCGACAACCTCGACTCGCCCGAGGCGCTCGTCGCGGTCGCCCTGCTCGCGGTGCTCGCCCTCGGCGGTGCCTTCTTCGTCCGGCGCCAGATCGCCCTCGGCCGAGCCGCCTGAACGGTGTCGTACTTCCAGGCCGTTCGGCTCTTCTCGATCGCCGAGGTATGCGTGTTCGCGGCGCTCCTCGTCGTCGCCATCGGCGACCTGGGCGAGGCGGCCAAGACGGCGCTCGGATGGACCCACGGGGTCGGCTGGATCGTGCTCTGCCTGCTGGTGGCGCACGGCTGCCGGCGCGGCACCTTCCCCTGGCCGCTGCTCGCGGCCACCGTCTCGCCACTCGGCCCGATCGGAAGCACGGCGGGAATCGAGTACCTCGCCCGCCGCCGGCGGGTGGCGTGATCTAGCTGCTAGCCCTGCGTGGGGTGGCGCTCGTGCGCGCCGGGCAGCCGCTCGGTCAGCTCCTCGCGGCTCGTGCCGCGCAGGTAGAGCACCCGTTCGAACAGCTCGCCGTACACGTCGAACACGGCGAACAGCAGGTCGGGCGTGCCGACCGTCCCGGCATCGCGCGCCGCGGCGAAGCCACCCGCGCGCCGCGTGACCTCGTCGAGCACTTTGGCGCCCTTCGGGGGCGTGCCGGGGCCGTCCTGCTCGGGATCGCCGCCCGTCATGAGCGGCGCCTCTCCCACGCCGAGCGCCTGGAGCGCGGCGCCGACCTGGCCGTGAAGCCGCAGAGCCCGAAGCCAGCGCTCCGCCTCGTCCTCCGCCGAGTGTGCGAACGGCATCGCGGTGCCCGCGAGGGCAACGACGAGCGCCGCATCTTGGGAGAGAGGGGTGTGCCTTTGTGTCAAGAACGCCTCGGTGCCTGCACGGACGTTATCGCTAAAGCACGCGCGGCGGGCCCGCCTCGAGCCAGTCCCGCTTGGTGACGTGGCGCGCGGCCCGCACGCCCGACTCGATCTCCGTCACGAGCTCGCCCATCATGCCGTGTCGCTCGGCGACCACGTTGTGCTTGTGGATCGTCTCGAGGTTCTCCTGGCGCGCGGAGACGAACGCGTCGTCGCCGAGGCGGGCGAAGCGCTCGGTCGCCATGCGGACCATCTCGCGCACGCAGTCCTCGACGAAGCGCGGCCGCAGGTGCGCCTTCTCGACCACCTCGACCTCGTCGGAGCGCTTCATCAGCTCGTAGATCTCGGAGCTCATCGCGGACTCGACGATCTCGAGCAGCGTCTGCGCGTCGAGCGTCTCGGTGCAGCCCTCGGGACAGCCGATGTGAAGCGTGCCGATGCCGCGCTGGTTGTGGGTGGCCACCGGTACCGCCTCGAACACGCGCGCGATCTCGTCGTCGGTGAAGCCGTCCTCGCGCAAGCGCTCCTGCGAGCGCTCCATCACCATCTCCTGCGCGCACGGGCAGGCGGTCATCCCCTGGGCCTCCACGCCGACGAGCCGGCGCGTGCCGCGGTCCGACGCCACGGCCGAGCCGAACAGCGTGTAGATCTCCTGCGTGGGCACGCCGGATGCGGGGGCGGGCTTGTGCTCGGGGTAACGGGCGGCGATCGTGACCTCGGCCCGGGCGCCGTTCTGGCGGTCGCGCACCCGCTCGGCGATGTGCGAGGCGAGCGTCTCGGCCTTGAACGCCTCGCTGAGGATGACCTCGTCGATGGCCTCGTTCACGACCTCCTCGAAGCGCGACATGTGCGCGCCCTTCTGCTGCGGCCCGAGATCCACGTAGCACTCGAGCTCGGCGTAGAAGAGCTGCTCCGCTCCGTTCGAGTGGATCCGGATCACCTTGTCCACGCCGGTGACCCCGACGCGCGAGAGGCTCAGCTGGGTCGACGGGCGCCGCGCCTGGACGTCGCCGCCGAGAAGTGCGATCCGCTCGGTCATGCGCTTAGACCACTGTATCGGGGGCGAGTTTGGGTCAAACAGCACGAGTCGTTGTACACTGGCCGCGGCTGCACGTCACCGGAACCCTTTGGCCCACCGGACTCAGCCCCTCGCGGCGCCACCGCGGACCACAACTTGACAGTCGATCCACGCCCGCCCTGGAAGCGGGGGCGTGACCGTCTTCGAAGGAGCGAGGGGTTGACGGACAAGCATCACGGCGTAGCGCTGCTAACGGACGCGAGCGAAGTGCCGCTGCTCGACATCGAGGAGGTTCGGGCACTCGTAATCGAGGGCAGGGAGCGCGGCTACCTGACCTTCGAGGAGATCTCGGCCACCTTCGAGGAGGTCGAGCTGGCGAAGGAGCAGATAACGGAGTTCCATGCCCATCTGCAGGAGAGCGGGGTTGAGATCGTCGCCAACGACTCTCGCCCGGCGGGCGTCATCGAGATCGCCGGCGACGGCGCGCAACCGGCGCCGAAACGACCTCAGATCGACCTGACCGTCGAGCCCAGCCTGGACTCGCTGCGGCTCTACCTGCGTTCGATCGGGCGCGTCGACCTGCTGACCGCCGACCAGGAGGTGTTCCTGGCGAAGCGGATCGAACGCGGCGACATGGGCGCGAAGCAGCAGATGATCGAGGCGAACTTGCGCCTGGTGGTGTCGATCGCCAAGGGCTACCTCGGCCGCGGCCTGTCGTTCCTCGACCTGATCCAGGAGGGCTCGCTGGGGCTGATCCGCGCGGTCGAGAAGTTCGACTACCGGCGCGGCTACAAGTTCTCCACCTACGCGACGTGGTGGATCCGCCAGGCCGTGACGCGGGCGATCGCCGACAAGGCGCGCACGATCCGGATCCCCGTGCACATGGTGGAGAAGCTGAACAAGGTCGTGCACGTGGAGCGTCAGCTGGTGCAGGAGTTCGGGCGTGAGCCGACTCCCGAGGAGATCGCCTTCGAGCTTCAGTGGACGACGCGCGAGGTGAAGGACATCCTGCGGATCTCGCAGCTGCCGGTGTCGCTCGAGAAGCCGATCGGCGAGGAGGAGGACTCGGAGCTCGGCGACTTCGTCGAGGACGAGACGGCCGAGTCGCCCTTCGAGCTGGCTTCCGAGAACCTTCGCCGCGAGAACGTGAAGCGCGCGCTGGACGTGCTGCCGCCGCGCGAGCGCGAGGTGATCGAGATGCGCTACGGGCTGCGCGGCCACAAGGCGCGCACGCTCGAGGAGGTCGGGCGCGCGTTCGGCGTGACCCGCGAGCGGATCCGCCAGATCGAGAACAACACTCTGAAGAAGCTCGAGGGCCTGCCCGAGGCACAGAGGCTCAGGGACGCCTCATAAACCACATCGGGGTGTTGCGGGGGAGGCTGCCCCGCCCGATCTCCTCGAAGCCGGCGCTCGCGTAGTAGGGCACGTTGTCCGGGTTGGACGTGTCGAGGTAGACGGGCGCCTCGGCCTCCTCACACACCCGCGCGATGAGGGCGCGGCCGATCCCGGCGCGCTGGTGGCGCGGGTCGACGGCGAGGAACCAGAGATAGACGTGCGGGTCCTCGGGATGGCCGCTGTCCTGGACCGTGCCGGTCCTGAGCCCCCGGACGATGGGGCCCGGGCCGGCGGCGAGAAAGGCGAGGAGGTAGCGCGCCTCGGTGCGTGACGGCGGCGGATAGCGGCCGGGGGCGAAGGTCACTGCGACGCCGGCCAGCTCGTCGTTCCGGAAGGCCCCGTAGGAGGGCCCGCCATGGCGCTCGGTCACCTTCAGGACGGCGCGATGAAAGCGTGTGGCGACGAAGCGCCGATGCCCCGTCCGGCTCGGTCCGACCGCACGCCAGCCGGGATCGTGGAGGAGCGCCTCGGTGACGATGCGTGCGGCCTCGGGGTGGTGGCATGGCTGCAGGGGGCGAATTTCGATGGCGGGCATCTTCTCCGAAGTGATGCTCACGCCGTACGCCCGATTCGAGGTCGAGCGAGGTCCCGCTGCGGAACCCCGCGGGCGAAGAAACCGCCTCTACAATCGTCTCCCTTGACCCTCGGGGGGATGTCCGAGTGGCTAAAGGAACGCGGCTGTAAACCGCGTGGCACTGCCTACGCAGGTTCGAATCCTGCTCCCCCCACTCCAGCCGACTAGGCTGGCACCAGCGCCGACGTAGCTCAGCCGGTAGAGCACCTCCATGGTAAGGAGGGGGTCCGGGGTTCGAGTCCCCGCGTCGGCTCTCCCGCTCGGGGACGTCAGCCGCGGCGCCGCAAGGAACCTTGCGGCACGTCGACCGTCGCTCCTAGCGTCTCCTCGCCCATGCTCCGCGAGGTCAGGAACTGCGGCTTCGTCCGCCAGGGCGCCCTCCTCCGGCGGCGGCTCGCCTTCGTGGTCGGCACGCGCGAGGCGGGTGCGCTGCGGCCAAGCGCCTATGCCCGCGCCGCGCGAGCCCAGCAGCGCGAGCCGGTTCCGCTCATCGAGGCGGACGGGCGGCGCTGGTGGTGGTACCGCGATCGCTTCTATTGGGAGGACGAGGGCCACGGCCCGGAGGACGTCGTCGCCCTGGTAGCCGACCGGGAGCGCCGGCGCCGGCGGAGGCTCGACCGCGCCCACGCCGCGCTCCACCGGGAGCACGCCTCGGCCGGCCGCCGCGAGCCTCTCCCTCGCGACCTGCGCCTGTCCGTCTGGCGCCGCGACCGCGGTCGCTGCCGCGAGTGCGGCAGCGGCTTCGAGCTCCAATTCGATCACGTCATCCCGCTCACGCTCGGCGGCGCCACCAGCGAGGACAACCTCCAGCTCCTGTGCGGCGACTGCAACCGCGCCAAGGGCGCGTCGCTCTAAAGCCGGGGAGCCCTCACGCCGGCTGGCGAGGCCCCGAGCGGAGCTCCTGCAAGCGCCCGTCGCGGAAGCGGTAGGTCCAGCTGAGCTGGCTCTCGGCGAAGCCGCCGGAGGTTCTCACCACGCGAAGAGAGCCGTTCACGACCACGACGTCCCCGCGCTCCTCGAAGGTCGACGGTCGCGGTACCAGCGACGTTCCGGCTTCCAGCTGCCCGCGGTAGAAGGCGCGTACCTCGTCCGGTCCCCGCAGCACCTGGCCGGCGCCCAGGTAGGACGAGACCTCCACGTCGGCATGGGCGTGGCTCATCAGGTGCTCGATGGCGGCCTCGAGGCCGCCATCGGCGAGCACCTCGTACGTGGTCTTCACCACGCGTACGTTGGGCGAGTCCGCGAGATCGGCCCGCGGCTCGACGGGGCCAGCCACCGAGTCCACAGGGGCGAGTGTTGCACCGCGGGGCGCGATTGCCAACCCCTGGCTTTACGAAATATGTACGTGGCGTATACGCGCAAGGCGCGAGCAGCGCCGGTTGGAGTATCACCCCGTCCGTGACGGTCGTTTACATCGTCATCTCGCACCGCAACCCGGACCAGGTGCTGCGGCTGGTCCGCGTCCTGGGCGAGGGGCCCGCGGCGCGGGTGCTGGTGCGTCACGACCCGCGCGGGGAGAGACTCGATCAGGCCGACATCGAGGCGGCAGGCGGGGAGCCGGTCGAGGACCGCATCGAGTCGAGGTGGGGCGGCTGGGCGCACCTGCGGCTGATCCTCGGCTGCGTGCGAGAGGCAAGCGCGCGTCACAACCCAGACTGGGTGCTCATCCTCTCCGGGCAGGACTACCCGCTGCGCCCGCTCGCCGAGATCGAGTCCGATCTCGAGGCCAGCCCCGCGGACGCCCGCCTTGGCTCCGTGCGCCGTGTCGAGCACCGCCGCCCCGCCGCCGGGGACGACGAGTTCTTCCTGCGCTGCCGCTATCGCCATTACACGCGCCCGCGCGTGATTCCCCCTCTTCCAGGGTCGCTGCGCCCGCTGGCCTACTCGCGCGACCTGCCGCCGCTCGTCGGGTTGCGCCGGATCGAGCCCCCGCCGCTGGAGTTCTTCGCGTCGGCCGACTGGCTCACGCTGGGGCGCGCGGCGACGAGGAAGGTGCTGGCCGCCTCCGAGGACCGCGGCCTGATGCGCCACTTCCGCCGGGTGGCGGTGCCGAGCGAGTCGTTCTTCGCCAGCGTGCTCGTCGGCGACCCTGCGCTGATCGTCGAGCGAGACAACCGCCGCTTCGCGTCCTTCGCGGAAGGGGCCGCCCACCCTGACACGCTCACGAGCCGCGACTACGACCGCCTGCTCACCTCCCGCGCCGACTTCGCGCGCAAGTTCGACGCCGCCCTCGACCCGCACGTGCTCGACCTGCTCGACGAGCGTCGGCGGCCGTCGAAGGGCCGCTAGACTGGCGAGTCGACCTCGTCGGCGGGCGGGGTCGTTCGTGTGCACGCCCGCCCCTACCTTCCGAAGGAGCCATGGCTCGCGGAGACGTTCGAATCGCCGTCACCCTCGCGTGTGAGGAGTGCAAGCGGCGTAACTACCAAACCGAGAAGTCGAAGCGGAACCATCCCGAGCGGATCGAGTTCCGCAAGTACTGCCGCTGGTGTGGCCGGCATACGCCGCACAAGGAGACCCGCTGAGCGGCGGGCTCCCGCGTAGGCATGGCACGTAACCGTCAGCGGGCAAAGCAGCGTCAGGCCGAGCGCCGCGCCAAGCGCCTGTCCGAGCAGGGCGGGGGCGGTCCACCGCGGCGCGAGCAGTCCGGCGGCACCGCCGGCTCTGTCCCGGGTGTCGACGCGCCCCGCGTCGAGCCGGTCGAGCAGCCGGACGACCGCGACAGGCTTCTCGACGACCCCACCACCGTCGACCCCTCACCCGCCGTCTCGCCCGAGCTCGCCACCGGCGCCCCGCCTCAGGACGAGGGGCGCTCGGACACCGTCATCGAGGACGAGCCTCCCCTCAGCGAGCAGGAGGCGATCGAGGAGATCGAGGACTGGGAGCTCGAGGATCCCGAGGAGGCGGTGGCCGCCCGCGGGGCCGGCGAGGAGGGCTACGAGGTCCGCGGCCGGAGCGGCGTCGAGGCCGAGGCGCACAAGGACCGGCCGCGTGTCATACAGTTCCTCATCGCCGTCTGGGCCGAGCTGCAGCGGGTCCAATGGCCGAACCGCCAGGCCCTCGTAACGCTCACCGGTGTCGTGCTCGGCTTCGTCCTGATCGCCGGCGGCTACCTCGGGCTGCTCGACGCAATCTTCTCCGAACTCATCCAGGCAATCTTGTAAGCAATGTTCCGCTGGTACGCAGTCAACACCTACTCCGGTCACGAGAACAAGGTCAAGCAGAACCTTGAGCACCGACGCATCTCGCTCGGCCAGGAGAACGCCATCCGCCAGATCGTCATCCCCACCGAGCAGGTGCAGGAGGTGAAGGACGGGCAGAAGTTCATGAAGGAGCAGCGAACGATGCCCGGCTACCTCCTCGTCAACATGAACCTGACCGACGACTCCTGGCAGCTCGTCAAGAACACCCCCGGTGTGACGGGCTTCGTCGGCGCCTCCAACAACCCGGTGCCGCTCAACCAGGGCGAGGTCGACCGCCTGATGCACCGCGAGACCGCCGAGCGGCCCCGCACTCGCGCGCAGTTCGCGATCGGCGAGTCGGTCAAGGTGGTGTCCGGGCCGCTGTCCGACTTCTCGGGCGAGATCTCCGAGATCAACGAGGACGCGGCTAAGCTCAAGGTCCTCGTGTCGATCTTCGGGCGGGAGACTCCCGTCGAGGTCGGCTTCGACCAGGTCAAGAAGGTCTAACCGGTGGCTCGCAAGGTCCTCACACTCATCAAGCTCCAGGTGCCCGGCGGGCAGGCCAACCCGGCCCCGCCGGTCGGCCCTGCGCTGGGCCAGCACGGCGTGAACATCATGGAGTTCTGCAAGTCGTTCAACGCGCAGACACAGCAGGACCAGGGCACGATCATCCCGGTCGAGATCACGGTCTTCGAGGATCGCTCGTTCACCTTCATCACGAAGACGCCGCCCGCAGCGGTGCTGATCAAGCAGGCGATCGGGATCGAGAAGGGCTCGGGCGAGCCGAACCGCAACAAGGTCGGCAGGATCAGCCGCGCGCAGGTGCGCGAGATCGCCGAGAAGAAGATGCCGGACCTGAACGCGCACGACGTGGATCAGGCGGCCAAGATCATCGAGGGCACGGCGCGCTCGATGGGCGTGGAGGTGACGGCCTGATGCCGAAGCACGGCAAGCGCTACCGCGCGAATCTCGAGAAGGTCGACCGCGAGGCCACGTACCCGCCGGGCGAGGCCTTCCGAATCATCAAGGACTTCGACACGCCCAAGTTCGACGAGACCGTCGAGGTGCACATTCGCACCGGCCTGAACGTGCGCCACGCGGAGCAGCAGCTGCGCGGCACGATCGCGCTGCCGCACGGGCTCGGCAAGGAGATGACGGTCGTCGTGTTCGCCAAGGGCGACAAGGCCCGCGAGGCCGAGGAGGCCGGCGCCGACGAGGTGGGCGCCGAGGACCTCGCCGGGCGCGTCGAGGAGGGCTTCACCGACTTCGACGTGGCGATCGCGACGCCGGACATGATGCCGGTGGTCGGCAAGCTCGGCCGCATCCTCGGCCCGCAGGGCAAGATGCCGAACCCGAAGGTGGGCACGGTGACGATGGACGTCGCGAAGGCGGTGTCCGAGTCGAAGGCCGGCAAGATCGAGTACCGCACCGACCGCCATGCGATCGTCCACCTGCCGATCGGCAAGGTCAGCTTCGACGAGCACGTCCTGCTCGAGAACTACGCGGCGCTGATCGACGAGATCGTGCGGGCCAAGCCCGCGGCCGCCAAGGGGCGGTATCTGCACACGGTCACGCTTACGACCTCCATGGGTCCGGGCGTGAAGATCGACCCGTCGCGCACGCGCGACATCGTGGAGGAGACGGCCGCTGTAGCCTGATCGCCTCAAAGCGTTCTGCCCAAGACCCCCGGCCGACTTCGCGCTTAAGTCCGGGGCAGGTGGAGTTCGCCGAGCCGGACCGGTTACGTGGTCCCTTCGTGTGAGCCCGCCTGCGTGCGGGCTCGTTTCATGCAAAGGACCTAGATGAACAGAGACCAGAAAGCAGCCGTCATCGAAGAGGTGGCGACGCAGATCCAGGAGTCGGAGGCGGTCTTCGCCGTCGACTACCGCGGGATCTCGGTACCTCAGGCGGCTGAGCTGCGAGTCAAGCTGAACGACGCCGGCGCGCGCTTCCGGGTGGTCAAGAACACCCTGACCGAGCTGGCCGCCGACAAGGCGGGCGCCGACCCGCTGAAGGAGGTGCTGGACGGCCCGACCGCCTTCACCTTCGTGGCGGCCGAGGGCGGCGACGTGGCGCTGGCCGCGAAGGCCCTCGCCCAGTTCAGGCGCGAGACCGAGCTGCTCGAGTTCAAGGGCGGCGTGATGAACGGCGAGGCGCTGAGCGCCGAGCAGATCGGCGAGATCGCCCGGCTGCCGGCGAAGGACGTGCTGTACGGCCAGCTGGTCGGAATGATCGCGTCGCCGATCACCGGCCTGGTGCGCACCCTGAACGCGCTGATCGCCGGGCTGGCGATCCAGCTGAAGCAGATCGCGGATCAGGGCCTGGTGGGAGGCGACGCGGAGGCGGCGCCCGCTGCGGATACGGAGCCGGCCGCTGCCGACAAGCCGGCCGCCGAGGCTTCCGAGGCCGACGAGCCCGATCCGGCCGAGGCCGATCAGGCGGCTCAGGCCGATCAGGCCGAGGAGGAGGCCGCTCAGTCCGCCGAGGGCGAGGAGACCGAATCCTCTGGTGAGGAGTCCGCGCCCGCCGGCGACCAGGCTGCCGGCGAGGAGACCAACGAATCTGAAACGCCCTCCGAGGGCGACGAGAAGGAATAAGGAGGGCTACAAATGGCCACTGCTGCAGAGCTGATCGACGAGATCAAGAAGATGTCCGTGCTCGAGCTGTCCGAGCTGATCAAGGCGCTCGAGGAGGAGTTCGGCGTGTCCGCCCAGGCGGTCGCCGCCGCGGCTCCGGCCGCGGCCGCCGGTGACGGCGGCGCCGAGGAGGAGGAGGTGTCGAGCACCGTCGACGTCGTGCTGACCGGCCCGGGCGACAAGAAGATCCAGGTGATCAAGGTCGTGCGCGCCGCCACCGGCCTCGGCCTCAAGGAGGCCAAGGCCCTCGTGGACGAGCACCCCAAGCCGGTCAAGGAGGGGATCGACCGCGACGAGGCCGAGAAGCTGAAGAACGAGATCGAGGAGGCCGGCGGCTCTGTCGAGCTGAAGTAGGTCGGTCTTCCGCCTGCGTTCGGCTCGAGGCCAGGCGCTTACGACGAGCAATGAGGGGATCGCCGGAAGGCGGCCCTCTCTCGTTCCGCGAGTGGGTCCGTCACGAAGTCAGAGGGGGGTCCAACACGTTGCGGCGGTATATCCGCCGTTTCGTGACGGACCCCCGCCGGCGTGAGCGGCATGATCCGGGCCGCCTCCGGGTAGCGCGGACAGATGCTCGCTTCGCTTCCTCCTCATTGCTGCCGTTGCCGTTTTCCTCTTCGACCCGCACGTCGCGCTGGCGCAAAGCCCGCAGCCGGCCAAGCAGCCCACCGCGGTAGGCAAGGACGGGGGCGCCGCCACCGTCGACGCCCTCGGCACCCAGGCCGCCATCGACACCCTGAGCCGCGGCGGCAACGCCGTCGACGCGGCCGTGGCCGCCGCCGGTGTGCTCGGCGTCGTCGAGCCCTTCTCCTGCGGTATCGGCGGCGGTGGGTTCATGGTCATCCGCACCCGCAAGGGCGATGTGACCACCATCGACTCCCGCGAGCTTTCCCCGAGGCGCCATGCGGCCCGGCTCCTTCATGGAGAACGGCGCCCCGCTCCCCTTCAACGACGCCCGCTACAGCGGCCTGTCGGCCGGCGTCCCCGGCACCGTCGCCGGCTGGGACCGCGCCCTCGACGAGTACGGCACGCACGGACCTCGACGACGTGCTCGAGCCGGGCATCCGCGTCGCGGAGAACGGCTTCGTGGTCGACCAGACCTTCGTTCGACCAGACCGACGCCCAACATCCCCTGGTTCGACGACATCCCCTCCACGGCCGCCATCTACCTCGATCCCGACGGCACCGCCCGCGACGTCGGCACCGTGCTGAAGCAACCCCGACATGGCGCGCACCTACCGGCTGATCGCCCGCCGCGGCACCGACGGCTTCTACGAGGGCCCCGTCGCCGACGCCATGGCCGAGGCGTCGCAGAACCCGCCCGTCGGCCCGAACGCCGACCACGTCTGGCGCCCCGGCCTCATGACCGAGGACGACGTCGACGACTACTACGCCCCCGAGCGCGAGCCCGGCCCGCATCCGCTACCGCGGCCTCGACATCTGGGGCATGGGCCCGCCCTCCAGCGGCGGCTCGACCGTCGGCGAGGCGCTCAACATCCTCGAGGGCTACCGCCTCCGCGCCTCCGAGCGCACCCAGGCGCTCCACCTCCTGCTCGAGTCGAACCGCTTCGCCTTCGCCGACCGCAACGCCTACCTCGCCGACCCGCGCTTCTTCGACGTCCCGCTCGAGGGCCTCCTGTCCGACTCCTTCGCCGCCGAGCGCCGCGCACTGATCGACAAGAACCGGGCGGCCACGAGCCCCGTCGCCGCCAGGCGACCCCTACGACAACCAGGACGACCGGGGCCGCGGCGGCCAGGCGTCGGCCACCATCTCGCACCCGCGCCAGTCGACCACCCACCTCGTGGTCTCCGACCGCAAGGGCACCGTCGTCTCCTACACGTTCACGATCGAGTCGACGGGCGGCAACGGCATCGTGGTCCCGGGCTGGGGCTTCCTGCTCAACAACGAGCTGACCGACTTCAACTTCGACTCCACCACGCACCCCAACCGCGCCGACCGCCGCAAGCGCCCGCGCTCCTCGATGTCGCCGACGATCGTGACCCGCCACGGCAAGCCGTTCCTGGCGGTCGGCTCGCCGGGCGGCTCGACCATCATCGGCACGGTGGCGCAGGTGCTGTTCGACCGGATCGACATGGGCCGCTCGCTGCCGCAGGCGATCGCGGCCCCGCGGGCTGTGCAGCGCAACGCGGACGACCAGCGACGGCCGAGCCGGCCTTCATCATGCTCGGCGGAGGGCCAGGCGCTCGCCGACCCAGCTACGGGCACGCCTTCACCCCGAGCCCGAGATCGGCGCCGTCACCGGACTCGAGTTCCTGCACGGAAACCGGGTGCTGGCGGCCGCGGAGCCGTTCAGGCGGGGCGGCGGGAGCGCCGCCGTCGTGCGCCCGTAGAGTTCCCGCGCGTGCGGATCCGGCTGGACCACGTCGTCATCCACGTCTCCGACTGGGAGCGCTCGAACGCGTTCTACCGCGACGTGCTCGGCGCCGAGCTGATCGAGAAGGGAGACCACGGGCCGAGCCGCCACTACCGGCTCGGCGACCAGCAGCTGAACGTGCACGGCCCGGGGATGGACCCGCACCCCGTGGCGGCCACGCCGGTCATGCCGGGCAACTCCGACCTCTGCTTCGTCTGGGATGGACCGATCGAGTCGGCGAGGGAGCACCTGGAGCGCCACGGGGTGGAGGTGGAGGAGGGGCCGGTCACCCGGTACGGCGGCCGGGGCGAGGGTACGAGCGTCTACTTCCGCGACCCCGACGGCAGCCTGCTCGAGCTCATCTCCTACGAACGTTGAGGCGCAGCACCGCCCTCGCCTGCCTGGCCACGATCGGCGTGGCCGACTACGTCATCAAGCGCCGCACGCCGCGCTGGATCCTGGTCGGTTTCTTCGACCACCCTGCCCACGTCGCTACGGCGATGCTCATCCATCCGAAGGCCAACCCGGCGTACCTCGTCGGCTCGCTGCTCCCCGACCTCGATCACATTCCCGTCGCGCTCAGGCCGGTGAAGCCCTCGCTCGACGACCCCCGCCCCATGAGCCACTGCCTGCTCGCGGTGGCCCCGGTCGCGCTCTTCAACCGGGCCACCGCGGCCGGCATGCTCGCCCACTTCGCGCGCGACCTCGGCGTGGGCACGGGCGTCCCGTTGCTCTGGCCGGCCACTCGGCGCTCGGTCCGGGTGCCCTACGCGGCTGTACGCGGCTGGTTGCCTCCTGCTGGCCGGACGCGTACCCTCGTAGACGGCCTATAGCCGCAGCCGTCCCTTTCAGAGCCGCGCCGGCACATATTCCCGGCGCCTCGGGACGGGGTCCGTGATGGCCGCGCGGGTCGGCGCCATGCCAGCCGCAGCCTCCCCTAACGGGGAGTAATTGAGTCTGCTATTCTGGTGGGTCGCGCTTTGCGCCTTGCCCGCCTCCCCTCTCAATCTGTATCCAAAGGAGTTCGCCGCTTTGGCACGCGTTGATGCTGCTCGCACCCGCCGCTCGTTCTCACGCCTGGAGAACGCCCTCGAAGTTCCGAACCTGATCGACATCCAGCGGCGCTCTTTCGAGTGGCTGGTCGATACGGACAAGGGCGGCCTCCGCGAGACGATCGACGACGTCTCTCCAATCGAGGACTACACCGGCAACCTCGCCGTCGTCTTCGAGGACATCCACTTCGACGAGCCGGTCGCTCCCATCTCGGAGTGCCGCGAGAAGGACCTCACCTACGCCCGCCCGCTGACCGTCAAGGTCGCGTTCCAGAATCGCGAGACGGGCGAGATCCGCGAGCAGTCGGTCTTCATGGGCGACTTCCCGTGGATGACCGACTGGGGCACGTTCATCATCAACGGCACCGAGCGCGTCGTCGTGACGCAGCTCGTCCGCAGCCCGGGCGCCTACGTGATGGAGCCCAAGGACCGCGAGAAGCAGGTCTTCATCGCGAACCTCATGCCGGCCCGCGGCTCCTGGCTCGAGCTCGAGATCGACAAGAAGGGCCGCGTCTACGTCCGCATCGACCGCAAGCGCAAGCTGCCGGTCAGCGTGCTGCTGCGCGCCATGGGCGACACCCTGCGCGAGGGCGGCTACGTTCCCGAGGGCTGGACCGGCACCGACGAGGAGATCCTCGACCTCTTCGACAACTCGCTCTACGTCCGCCTCACGCTCGAGGCGGACACCGAGGTGACGAAGACCGAGGACGGCTCGCTGATCGAGCTGTTCAAGAAGCAGCGCCCGGGCGAGCCGCCGTCGATCGACGCCGCGAAGAACCTGCTCAACCAGCTCTTCTTCGATCCCAAGCGCTACGACCTCACGCGTGTGGGCCGCTACAAGCTCAACGCGCGCCTGCACATCGACGAGCCGCTCGACACGCGCACGCTCACCCCGCGCGACATCATCGAGCTGATCAAGGAGCTCATCTCGCTCCCCAGGGAGCTGGGCATCCCCGAGTCGGGCCTCTACGAGGACGAGGGCGAGCCGATCAAGGACTTCGCCGCCGAGGCGATCGTCATGGAGCGCGGCCCGATCGCGGACCGGCTCGACGAGTATGAGCACTTCGGCAACCGGCGCCTGCGCACGGTCGGCGAGCTGATTCAGGAGGCCTTCCGGATCGGCCTCTACCGCATGGAGCGCGTGGTGCGCGAGCGCCTCACCACCGAGGACTCGGACACGATCACGCCGCAGACGATCATCAACATCCGCCCGGTCGTGGCGGCCCAGAAGGAGTTCTTCGGGTCCTCGCAGCTGAGCCAGTTCATGGACCAGACGAACTCGCTTTCGGGCCTGAGGCACCGGCGCCGCCTATCGGCGCTCGGCGCCGGCGGGCTCACGCGCGAGCGCGCGCCCATCGAGGTGCGCGACGTGCACCCGACCCACTACGGCCGCATGTGCCCGATCGAGACCCCTGAGGGGCCGAACATCGGCCTGATCGGCTCGCTGTCGAGCTTCGCCGAGGTCTCCGAGCACGGCTTCGTGACCACGCCCTACCGCGTCGTCAAGGACGGCGTGGTGACCGACGAGGTGGTCCACCTGGACGCCACGGAGGAGGAGGGCAAGGTCATCGCCCAGGCCAACTCCAAGGTCGACACCAAGACGGGCAAGCTCAAGGGCAATCAGGTCGAGTGCCGCACGCGCGAGGAGGAGAGCATCCTCGCGGCGGCCAAGGAAGTGGACCTGATCGACGTGTCGCCGGTGCAGATCTGGTCGGTCACGACCGCCCTGATCCCGTTCCTCGAGCACGACGACGCCAACCGGGCGCTGATGGGCTCGAACATGCAGGCGCAGGCCGTGCCGCTGCTCAAGACCGAGTCGCCGCTGGTCGGCACCGGCATGGAGATCCGCGCCGCCATCGACACCGGTGACGTGGTGCTGGCCGAGAGCCCCGGCACCGCGTCCTACGTCGACGCCGAGCGCATCGTCGTCGAGACCAACGACGGCAAGAACGAGTACGAGCTCGAGAAGTACATGCGCTCGAACCAGGGCACGCTGATCCACCAGAAGCCGCTGGTCGACCAGGGCGAGAAGGTCAAGAAGGGCCAGGTGCTGGCCGACGGCTCCTCGACGGACAACGGCGAGCTGGCGCTCGGCAAGAACTGCCTGGTCGCCTTCATGTCCTGGGAGGGCTACAACTTCGAGGACGCGATCATCATCTCCGAGCGCCTCGTCAAGGACGACGAGCTCACCTCGATCCACATCGAGGAGTACGAGATCGACGCCCGCACCACCAAGCTGGGCGACGAGGAGATCACGCGGGACATCCCGAACCGCTCGGAGGAGTCGCTTCGCAACCTCGACGACCGCGGCATCGTCCGCATCGGCGCCGAGGTCGGGTCCGGCGACCTGCTGGTCGGCAAGGTCACCCCGAAGGGCGAGACCGAGCTGACCGCCGAGGAGAAGCTGATCCGCGCGATCTTCAAGGAGAAGGCGCGCGAGGTCCGCGACACCTCGCTCAAGGTGCCGCACGGCGAGGGCGGCGTCGTGATCGACGTCAAGACCTTCAGCCGCGACAACGACGACGACCTGCCGCCCGGGGTCAACGACCTCGTGCGCGTGTACGTGGCCAAGAAGCGCAAGATCGCCGAGGGCGACAAGCTGGCCGGTCGCCACGGCAACAAGGGCGTGATCTCGAAGATCGTGCCCGAGGCCGACATGCCGCACCTCGAGGACGGCACCCCGGTCGACGTGATCCTCAACCCGCTCGGCGTGCCGAGCCGCATGAACCTCGGCCAGATCCTGGAGACGCACCTGGGCTGGGTCGCCGGCAACGGCTGGTACGACGACGGCTCCGAGGCCTACAAGCACGCCACGGAGAACGGCGGCCGCGTGAACGTGGCCACGCCGGTCTTCGACGGCGCGACGGTCGAGGACGTCGACGAGGCGCTGGTGCGCTGGCAGGAGGAGCACGGCAACGCCCGCGGCATCAACTTCGAGTTGGACATGAAGGAGCGGGAGGGCCGCCGCTGCTCGGGCAAGGT
>CAWIGR010000001.1:0-77711 GCA_963835705.1 uncultured Thermoleophilaceae bacterium | reverse complement strand
TCGACACGTGCGGCGTCAGGAAGCGCGGGTGCACGCGGCCGAACGCCTCCGGGAAGGCACCCTGGCGCGCCATCGACAGCGAGGTGCGCGAGGCGGGCAGGATCGTGGTCTGCGTCGACGCGAGCGCGGAGGTGAGGATCGCGAGCACCACGATCCACGACAGGCCGGTGCCGAGCACGTCGTCCGCCACCACCCCGAACAGAGCGGTGTCGTCCTCGTACTCGGCGATCCGGTCGAGGCCCGCGTAGGCCACCACCGCCACGGCCACGAGCACGTAGGTCACGAGCAGCACCACGGTCGAGACCACGCCGGCGAGGCCGGGCGCGCTGTCGGAGTCGGTCGTCTCCTCGTTGAGGTTCACGGCGCTCTCCCAGCCCCAGTAGATGAACACGCCGGTGAGCAGGCCGAGCACCAGCGCGTCGGCACTGTCCACGGCGAAGGGGGAGAACCAGGACAGCGCCGGGGTGAGCGCGCCGCCTTTGACCAGCGCGATGATCCCGAAGGCGAGCAGCGCGCCCACCTGCGCGAAGATCAAGATCCGCTGCAGCATCGCCGACAGCTCGGTGCCGATCACGCAGACGGCGGTCATCACGGCGATGATCACGAGCGCGAGGATCGTGACGGCGGCCTTCGAGTCGCGCAGCGAGTCGAGCGTGAAGAGGTCGAAGGTGTAGTAGGCGGCCACGTCGGCGAGTGACCCGATCACGATGATGCCCGTGGTGCAGATCGCCCAGCCGCCGACCCAGCCTGCGCTCGGCCCGATCGCGCGCGTGACCCACGAGAACGATGTCCCGCAGTCCGGGTCGGCGCGGTTCATGTAGTAGAAGGCCGACGCGATCAGGAACATCGGGACGAACGAGGCGAGCAGCACGGCCGGGGCCTGCACGCCGACGCCCACGACCACGATCCCGAGCACCGCGGCCAGCGAGTAGGCGGGCGCCGTGGAGGCGATCCCGATGATCAGGCCGTCGATGAAGCCGATGGCGTCCTTCTTGAGCCCCTTGTCCCCGCGCTGCGCGCCCTCGTCGGGGTGGAGCCGGTGGTGTTCGGTCATGCGCGAAGCTCCTCCAGGGCCGCGGTGAACGCTTCGGTGTGGCGGTCCACCTCGTCCTCGGTCGTCGCCGGGCACATCAGCGCCATGTTGTGGAAGGGCGTGATCAGCACGCCCCGGTTCAGCAGGTACAGGTGCAGATACTCCTCGACGTCGCGGTCGCCTGCCGCCGCGGACTCCGCGCCGGTGCGCGGCGGCGCGGCCGTGAAGCGGTACTCGGCGCGCGCGCCGAGGCTGACCACGGACCACTCCACCGAGTGCCGCTCGAGCGCCTCTTCCGCCCCCGCTACGAAGCGCTCGCGCAGCGCGGACATGCGCTCGAACGCCTCGGCGGTCAGCACCTCGCCGAGCGCCGCGCGCGCGGCCGCGAGCGAGAGCGCGTTGCCGGCCAGGGTGCCCCCCACCCCGCCGGTGTCCTCGTAGTCGGCGTCCTCCTCGGCCGCGATCCGCTCAGCCAGCTCGGCGCTGACGCCGTAGGCGCCGATCGGCACACCGCCGGCGATCGACTTGCCGAGCGTGATCGCGTCGGGCTCGAGCCCCCAGGCGGCGGTGCATCCGCCCGCCCCGGCGCTGAAGGTGTGCGTCTCGTCGATGATGAGGAGCGTGCCGTGGCGGGTGCAGAGCTCGCGCACGGCCTCGAGGAAGCCGGGCTCCGGCAGCACGATCCCGATGTTCGTGAGAGCAGGCTCCATCAGCAGGCAGGCCACGTCGCCCCGGCCGAGCGCCGCTTCCACCGAGTCGATCTCGTTGAACTCGGCCACCCGGGTGGTCTCGGTGGGATCGACCATCGGACCGACGTTGCCCTCGCGCGAGCCCTCCAGCGTCACGAACGCCTCGTCTACGGAGCCGTGGTAGCACCAGTTGAACACCGCCACCTTGGGGCGGCGGGTGACCTGGCGGCACATGCGAAGCAGCCAGCGGTTGGCGTCGGTGGCCGTGAGCGAGAACTGCCAGTAGGGCAGGCCGAAGCGCCGCGCGAGCTCCTCGCCCACCCATGCGGCGTCCTCGGTCGGGAGCATCGTGGTGAGCCCGGCGCGCTCGCGCACGGCGCGCATGACCGGCTCCGGCGAGTGACCCGCCATCGCCCCGGTGTCGCCCAGGCAGAGGTCCGCGTACTCGTTGCCGTCCACGTCCACCAGCCGCGCGCCCTCGGCCGACTCGAGGTAGATGGGGTGGCCGCCGGCCCACATCGTCATCCAGCTCATGGGCACGCCGGCCAGCAGCGAGCCGGCCGCGCGCTCGTGGAGCTCGCGGGAACGCGGGTGGCGGCGCGCGAACTCGCTCCCGCTCGCGCTCGATCACGCCGCGGGCTCGTCCGGCCGCATCGGCGGCCATCCGCTCCGCCCGGCGCTGCTGCCACACGGTGAACAGCATCATCGCCAGCGTGAACAGGAAGATCATCGAGGCGATCACGTAGATCTGCGGCGGCATCGCCACGCGCGCGGCGCCCCAGATGAAGATCGGGAACGTGACCGTCGAGCCGGCGTTGAAGTTGCTGATCACGAAGTCGTCGATCGACAGCGCGAACGCGAGCAGCGCCGCCGCGGCCACGGCGGGCATTATCAGCGGCAGCGTCACGAGCCGGAACGTCTGCCACGGCGTGGCACCCAGATCCTGCGCCGCCTCCTCCAGCGAGCGGTCGAAGCCGATCAGCCGCGAGCGCACGGTCACGATCACGAACGACAGGGTGAACATGATGTGCGCGATCACGATCGTGCCGAACCCGGCGCCGACGGCGTAGTTGAGGAACAGCGACAGCAGCGCCGCGCCGAGCACCACCTCGGGGGTGGCGAGCGGGATGAAGATGAAGAAGTTGATCGGCGCCCGGCCGCGGAACTCGTAGCGCACGAGCGCCAGCGCGGTGAGCGTGCCGAGCGCGGTGGCGACCAGCGTCGAGAGCGCGGCGATCTCGAGCGAGGTGACGCAGCGCGTCGCCGATGCCCGGCACGCCGAACGGGTCGGCCCAGGCGTCGAGGCTGAACTCCTGCCAGATGAAGTTGAAGCGGCCGCGCGGGTCGTTGAAGGAGAAGACGAGGATGACCGCGATCGGGACCAGCAGGTAAAGCAGCGCCAGCAGCGCGTAGACGTTCAGGCCGGCGTCGATCAGCTTGGCGCCGCGGCGTCGCTTCTTCGGGCTCGCGGGCCGCCCGTTGGCGGCCGCCTCCGTGCGCGACTCGGCGGTGGCGGCATCCCGCTTCCACTAGCGGCGCTCCCCCTCGGTCCCGAGCAGCGCCTCGGTGCCCGCGATGCGCGCCCAGACCAGCACGATCGCCAGCATCAGCGCCATCAGGATGAACGACAGCGCCGCGGCCGTCGGGTAGTCCGCGACCTCGAGGTAGCGGCTCTGGATGACGTTGCCGATCATGAACTGGTTCGGCGTCCCGAGCAGCTCGGCGTTGATGAAGTCGCCAGCGGCCGGGATGAAGGTGAGCAGAGAGCCCGCCACCACACCGGGCATGGACAACGGCAGGGTCACGCGCAGGAACACGTCGCGGCGGCGCCCGTAGAGGTCGTAGCCCGCCTCGAGCAGGCGGTGGTCGATGCGCTCGAGCGACGCGTAGACCGGCAGGATCATGAAGGGCAGGAAGTTGTAGGTGATGCCCGCGACCACCGACGACGTGGTGTCGAGCAAGCGGCCGCCTTCCGACACGACGCCGATCGGTGCGCAGGGTCTCAACCACGAGCCCGCAGTCGCGCCAGGATCGTCTCCCAGGAGAGCGTCCTGATCAGGTAGGTGACGAAGAACGGGCGCGATCACCGCCAGGAGCAGCGCGTTGCGCCAGCGCCCGCCTCGGAAGGCGATGAAGTAGGCGAGCGGGTAGCCGATCAGGAACGCGGCGACGGTGGCGAGCGCCGGCGTACAGGAACGAGCGGAGGAACTGCTCGCTGTAGTCCGAGATCGCGTTGGTGTAGTTCGAGAACTCCCAGGAGAACACGTAGCCCTCCTCGAGCGTGCCGCTCTTGAGCGACTCGAACGCCATCCAGCCGAGCGGCACTGCGAAGAAGATCAGCAGCCAGCCGAGCCCCGGCAGCAGGAGCAGGTACGGCAGGCCCACCTTCCTCAGCCGAGCGGCCACGGCTATCGGCTACGCGCCGATCACCTTCTGGAACGCCTCGTCGAGCTCACGCTCCTCGTCGGGCTTGAGCTGGCGGAAGATGAACGCGTCGGCGAGCGTCTGCTCGTCCGGGAAGATCAGCTGGTTCTCGGCGAGCTCCGGGTCCCGCTTGGCCAGGATCTCCTGCACGCCCTCCACCGGGCAGATGTAGTTGACGTACTCCGCGATGTCCGCCTGGACCTCGGGCCGGTAGACGAAGTCGATCATCTTCTGAGCCGTGAACGCGTTCGGCGCGCCGATCGGGATCTGCATGTTGTCGGTCCACAGGTGCACGCCGGTCTCGGGCGCGATGAAGCGGATGTTCGGGTTGTCGGCCTGGAGCTGCACGGAGTCGCCCGACCAGCCGATCAAGAGCCACGAGTCGCCCTTGGCGATGTCCTTGCTGAACTCGTTCCCGGTGAAGCCGCGGATCTGGCCCGAGTCGGCCGCCCTCGCCGATCTTCTCGACCGCCTCCATGAACTGGTCGAGCGTCGCGGTCTCGGGATCGTGGCCGAGCGAGGCCGTCACGACCCCGACCGTGTCCCGCATCTCGGTGAGCATCGTGACCTTGCCCTTGTAGTCGGGGTCGAAGAGGTCGTCGACGCTCTTCGGCTCGCGCTTGACCAGGTCCTTGCGGTAGACGATCCCGCCGAAGCCCGACTGCCAGGGCATCGAGTAGTCGCGGCCCGGGTCGAACGGCGGCGTGCGCAGCCGGTCGATCAGGTTCTGCTGCGCGGTCGTGATCTCGGCCGGGTCGAAGCGCTGCACGTAGCCGAGCCGGATCATCCGCGCCGCCATCCAGTCGGTGACCACGTGGATGTCGCGCCCGCCCGAGTCTCCCTGCGGCGTACTGCTGGCGCACCTTGCCGAAGAACTCGGTGTTGTCGTTGACCTCCTCGACGTACTTGACCTGCGCCCCGTACTCCTCCTCGAACTCCTTCAGCGTGCCGCGGTCCTCCTCGATGTAGAGCGGCCAGTTGGCGAAGTAGAGCGAGTCGGAGAGCTTCGCCTTCGGGATGACGTCGGACTCGCCCTCGGACTTGCACGACGCCGCCGGTCGTCGGGCCGCAGGCGGCGAGGTAGGCCAGCGCCGAGGCTCCGAGCGCCCCCGCCGCGCCGCGCTTCATCAGCAGGCGGCGGGTCAGCAGTTGGCGCTCGCGCGGCGTCACGGCGTGGCGGCCTCCTCCCTGACGATGTGGATGTTCTCCTGCGACCAGGTCAGGCGGGCTGCCTCGCCGGGCGCCGGGAGGCTGCGGCGCTCGTCGATGTCGGCGTTCGGGATCAGCACGGTCATGCCCGTACCGTCGCCCAGGCGCACGACCATCTGCGTCGCGGTGCCCATGTAGAGCGAGCTCTCGACCTGGCCCTCGACGCTCATCCGGTCCCCCTGCGCGGGCGCGTCGCACGGCTCGAGGCCGAGCTTCTCCGGGCGCACCACGGCATGGACGCGCTCGCCGGGCTTGCCTCCGTTCGAGCCCGAGGTGCTCACGGTGGGCCCGGCGTCGAGGCGAATCGAGGGCGTGCCGCCGTTGGCCGAGACCACCTCGCCCGGCATCAGGTTCGAGACGCCGATGAATCCGGCGACGAAGGTGGTGTTGGGGCGCTCGTAGATCTCCTCCGGCTCGCCCAGCTGCTCGATCACGCCGCGGTTCATCACGGCGATTCGATCCGACATCGTGAGCGCCTCCTCCTGGTCGTGCGTGACGTACACGAACGTGATCCCGACGTCCTGCTGGATGCGCTTCGAGCTCGACCTGGAGCTGCTTTCTCAGCTTGAGGTCGAGCGCGCCGAGCGGCTCGTCCAGGAGCAGCACCGCGGGCCGGTTGACGAGCGCGCGCGCCAGCGCCACGCGCTGCTGCTGGCCGCCGGAGAGCTGGCGCGGCTTGCGCTTGGCCTCGGCGGCCAGGCCCACGCGCTCGAGCTCCTCGGCCACGCGCCGGCGGACCTCGCCCTTGGGCATCTTCGTGCGCTCGAGCCCGAAGGCCACGTTGCGCTCGACGCTCAGGTGGGGGAAGAGCGCGTAGCTCTGGAAGACGGTGTTGGTGGGGCGCTTGAAGGCGGGCAGCCCGGTCACGTCTTCGCCGTCGAGCAGCACGATCCCCTCGGTCGGCTCCTCGAACCCGGCGATCATCCGCAGCGTGGTGGTCTTGCCGCACCCCGACGGGCCGAGCATCGTGAAGAACTCGCCCGTGGGGATGTCGAGGTCCATCTCCCGGACCGCGGTGAAGTCGCCGAAGCGCTTCGAGACCCCCTGCAGGCGGACGCTCGGCGCAGCGCGCTCGGTCACGGCCCGGCCCGGACCGACCCCGTCAGCCTCCCCCGCTTCGCCCTCATGGCTCATGCTTGCCCGCAAAGTATGGCCGATCTGCATAGGTGTAAAGGCCCGAAACGCCGCAAACCCCGACCCTGGATTGTCCGATTCTGCACAATGGTGCGGCTCTGGGTTTCGCGATACCGTTGTCCGCGCTGTCGTACCCGTAGCGACTCCGAGGAGAGAGAATGGCGACCACACCCCAGACGGTGCACGAAGAGCACGTCGGCGCCCCGAGCGCCCTGCAGGAAAAGGCACTCAGGCACCTGTGGATGCACTTCACCCGGATGGGCGGCTACGACAGCCGGCACGAGGTCCCGATCATCGTGCGCGGCGAGGGCAGCTACGTCTACGACGAGCACGACAAGCGCTACCTCGACGGCCTCTCGGCGCTGTTCTGCGTGAACGCCGGCCACGGCCGCACCGAGATCGGCGAGGCGGCCGCGCGCCAGGTCGAGAAGCTCGGCTTCTTCACCAACTGGAGCTACGCGCACCCGGTGGCCATCGAGCTGGCCGAGCGGATCGCCGGGCTCGCGCCGGGCGACCTCAACCGCGTGTTCTTCACGTCGGGCGGCTCCGAGGCGGTGGAGTCGGCATGGAAGCTCTCGCGGCAGTTCCACAAGCTGAACGGCGACTCCACGAAGACGAAAATCATCTCGCGCGAGACCGCCTATCACGGCACCACCTTCGGCGCGCTCTCGATCACGGGCATCACTCCTCTCCGCACGCCCTTCGAGCCGCTGGTACCGGGCGCCTTCCACGTGCCCAACACCAACTCGTACCGCTGGCCCGAGGGCCGCGACCCGCTCTGGGCGGCCGACCAGATCGAGCACATGATCGAGTTCCAGGGGCCGGATACGGTGGCGGCCGTGATCCTCGAGCCGGTGCAGAACTCGGGCGGCTGCTTCGTGCCCCAGGACGGCTACTGGCAGCGCGTGCGCGAGATCTGCGACCGGCACGGCGTGCTGCTGATCGCCGACGAGGTGATCTGCTCATGGGGCCGCCTCGGCCACTACTTCGGCGTCGACCGCTTCGGCGTGGTGCCGGACATGATCACGACTGCCAAGGGCATCACCTCCGCGTACGCGCCCATGGGCGCGGTGATCGTGTCCGACCGAGTGGCAGAGCCGTTCATGAACGACGGCATGTTCACCCACGGCATCACCTTCGGCGGCCACCCGGTCTCGGCTGCCATGGCGATGGCGAACCTCGACATCTTCGAGCGCGAGGACCTGTGCGGGCACGTGCGCGCCAAGGAGCCGGAGCTCCGAGGCATGCTCGACAAGCTGCACGAGGACCTTCCGATCGTCGGCGACGTGCGGGGTGCCGGCTACTTCCATGCGCTCGAGCTGGTCAAGGACAAGGAGACCAAGGAGAGCTTCAGCAGCGAGGAGGGCGAGGAGCTGCTGCGCGGCTTCATGTCGGGCGAGCTCTACAAGCACGGGTTGATCTGCCGCGCCGACGACCGCGGCGAGCCCGTGGTCCAGCTGTCCCCGCCGCTGATCGCCGACAGCGAGGAGTTCGACGTGATCGACAGGGTCCTGCGCCAGGTCCTCACCGACGCCTGGGACAGGGTCGTCCGGCACTGAGATGCTGACCGTTCGAGGCCTCGTCGAGGAGATGGGCCTCGAGCTCGCCACGGGCGAGGACGGCGCCGACGCGCCCGTGCGCTGGGTGCACATCTCCGAGCTGCCCGACCCGACCCCGTGGCTCTCCGGCGGCGAGCTCCTGCTCACCACAGGCATCCAGCTGGGCAGCGAGGAGCGCCAGCGCGAGTTCGTGCGGCTGCTGTCGGGCCACCACCTCGCCGGGCTCGGGTTCGGGACCGGCTTCGACCACGACGTGCTCCCGGACGCGCTGATCGACGAGGCCGGGCGGCTCGACTTCCCGGTCTTCGAGGTGCCCTACGAGCTGCCCTTCATCGCGCTGACGGAGAAGGCGTTCGCCCGGCTCGTGAACGAGCAGTACGAGGTGCTCCAGCGCGGCATCGCGATCCACAAGCGGCTCGAGCGGCTGGTGCTCGAGGAGCGCGGCCTGGAAGAGGTGGTTCGCGCGCTCGCCGCCACCATCGGCGGCGCGGTCTGGGTGCTGTCCGCGCGCGGCGAGACGATCGCCGCCACGCGGTTCCGGCGCCAGGTGCCCGAAGCCGCGCTCGACTACGTGCGCGAGGAGGTGCGCCGCCGCAGCGGTCAGCTCGGCGGCGTGATGGCCGTGCGCGAACGAGCCGGTACCGCCCGTGCCGGAGCGACCAGCGCCGACGAGGCGCTCGAGTTCGCGCCCGACCATCCGGAGATCGCCGGGCGGTCCCTGGTGCTCCCCGTCTCGATCCGCGGGCGCGGCGGCCCGCAGGCGTGGCTGGTGGCTGCACGCGACGCCGGCGGCCTGGGCGACTTCGAGCGGCTCATCCTCCAGCAGGCGGTGACCGTGGTGGCGCTCGAGCTGATGCGCCAGCGCGCGATGCGCGACACGGAGCGCCGGCTGGCGGGCGACGTGCTCGCCGAGGCGCTCACCGGCCGGCTGTCCGAGTCCGAGCTGGCCGTGCGCGTGCGCCCCTTCGGGGTGGGCGCGAGCGCGGCCGTGCTCGTCTTCGCGCAGCAAGGACGGCGCCGTGGCGGCCACCGCCGAGGGTGACCTCGACCGCTTCCTGGCCGACGCCGGGGTGGGTGCGCTCGTGGCCTCGCGCGAGCGGCTCCTGTGCGCCGTGGTGGACGCCCGCGACGGCGTCGATCCCATGGCGGTCGCCGCCCGGGCGCGCGAGGCGCTCCAACCCGAGCACGGCGAGCTGCGCGCGGCGGCATCGCGGCCGGCGGCCGTGGGCTCGCTGCGGCGCTCGTTCCACGAGGCGCGCTGCGCGCTCGAGGCCGCCGCGCTCGCCAACGGCCACTCGCCGCCGGTGGCCTCCTACCGCGACCTCGGCGCCTTCCAGCTGCTGCTGTCGCTTCAGGACGACGAGGCGCTGCGGCTCTACTGCGACAGCGTGCTCGGCCCGCTCGAGGACGGGAGCGGCGAGTACGGCGACGAGCTGATCCGCTCGCTCGAGGCGTACATCGAGCAGAACGGCCAGTGGGAGAAGGCGGCACGCGAGCTGTACTGCCACCGGCATACGCTGCGCTACCGGATCCGCCGTGTGGAGCAGCTGACCGGCCGCGACCTGTCGAGCGCGCGCGACCGGATCGAGTTCTGGCTGGCGCTGCGCGCCCGCGAATTGGTGACCTAGAGGGAGGTCGCGAGCAGAGATGAAAGTCGGCGTACCGACGGAGATCAAGACAGACGAGTACCGCGTGGCGCTGACACCGGCCGGCGTGCGCGAGCTGGTGGAGCACGGGCACGAGGTGGTCATCCAGGCGGGCGCCGGCGTGGGGAGCACGATCCCGGACGAGGAGTACACGGCGCAGGGGGCGCGCGTGGCGCCGGACGCGAAGAGCGTCTTCGACGAGGTGGACCTCGTGCTGGGGGTGAAGGAGCCGCAGGCGGAGGAGGTCGCGATGCTGCGGCCGGACCAGCTGCTGTTCACCTACCTGCATCTCGCGCCGGACCCTGACCTCACGCGCGGCCTGGTGGAGTCGGGCGCCACCTGCGTGGCCTACGAGACGGTGGTGGACGAGCGCGGCCGGCTGCCGCTGCTCGCGCCGATGAGCGAGGTGGCAGGCAAGATCGCCACGCAGGCGGGGGCGTTCTTCCTCGAGCGGCCGCTGGGCGGCCGCGGCGTGCTGCTCGGCGGCGTGCCGGGCGTTGCCGCGGCCACGGTGATGGTCATCGGCGGGGGCGTGGTCGGGATGAACGCGGCGTTCATCGCGATGGGCATGGAGGCCGACGTTTTCGTTTTCGACCGCAACATCGACCGCCTGCGCGAGCTCGACATCGCGTTCGCGGGCAGGGTGTCCACGGTCTACTCCTCCACGCTCGCCGTGGAGGAGATGCTGCCGAGGGCGGACCTGGTGATCGGAGCGGTGCTGGTCCACGGCGCTCGCGCGCCGTACGTGATCAAGCGCGCCCAGCTCAGCCTGATGAAGGAGCGCGCCGTGCTGGTGGACGTCTCGATCGACCAGGGCGGCTGCTTCGAGACCTCGCGCGCCACGACCCACTCGGACCCCGTCTACGAGGTGGACGGCGTGACCCACTACTGCGTCGCGAACATGCCCGGCGCGGTGCCCGTCACGTCGACGTTCGCGCTGACCAACGCGACCCTCCCATACGTGCTTGCCCTCGCGGACCTCGGGCTCGAGGGGGCGATCGAGACAATGCCCGGGCTGAGCCCCGGGGTGAACGTGGCCAACGGCAAGGTCACGCACCCCGCCGTCGCCGAGGGCACCGGCATGGAGTACACGCCCGTCGAGGACGTGCTGAGCGTTACCGCATAGGACGGAAGGAGACCCGCGCATGGCCACCATGACCAAGACCAAGCTGCAGAACTTCATCGACGGCGAGTTCGTGGACGCCGCCGACGGCGCGACCGAGGAGGTCACGAACCCGGCCAACGGCGAGACGATCGCCGAGATGCCGCTTTCCACCGAGGAGGACGTGAACCGCGCCGTAGCCGCGGCGAAGCGCGCCTTCGGCGAGTGGTCGGTCACGCCTCCCGGCGAGCGCGCGGGCGCGTTGCTCAAGCTCGCGGACCTGATCGAGGAGCACGCCGACGAGCTGTCGGACCTGGAGGCGGCCGACGCCGGCAAGCCGCGCGGCGCCTTCCTCGAAGACGAGATCCCGGCCATGTCCGACAACCTGCGCTTCTTCGCGGGCGCGGCGCGCCTGCCCGAGGGTCAAGCGTCGGGTGAGTACCTCGCCGGGCACACCTCGATCATCCGCCGCGAGCCGGTGGGCCCGGTGGGGCAGATCACGCCGTGGAACTACCCGCTGATGATGGCCATCTGGAAGATCGGCCCGGCGCTGGCGGCCGGCTGCACGATCGTGCTGAAGCCGGCCGAGACCACGCCGATCTCGACCATCAAGCTGGCCGAGCTGGCCGGCGAGGTGCTGCCCAAGGGCGTGCTCAACGTGATCACCGGCCACGGCCAGCCGGCGGGCTCGTCGCTCGTGACGCACCCGGACGTCGAGATGGTGTCGCTGACGGGCTCACCCGAGACCGGCAAGTGGATCGCCAAGGCGGCGTCCGACTCGCTCAAGCGCGTGCACCTCGAGCTGGGCGGCAAGGCGCCCGTGATCGTGTTCGACGACGTGGACATGGACGCCGCGATGGAGATGATCGCCGCGACCGGGCTCTACAACGCGGGCCAGGACTGCACCGCCGCGACGCGCGTGCTCGCCGGCGCGAAGGTGTACGACGACGTGGTCAACGGGCTCGCCGAGCAGGCCAAGGGCTACAAGATGGGCGACACGTTCGACCCGGAGACCACGCTCGGGCCGCTCAACTCCAAGCGCCAGCGCGAGCGGGTGGAGGGCTTCCTCTCCGGCAAGCCCGACCACGCCGAGATCGTGACCGGCGGCAAGGAGCCCGACCTGCCCGGGTTCTTCCTCGAGCCGACGGTCGTGGCGAACCTGCAGCAGGACGACGAGATGATCCAGAACGAGATCTTCGGGCCCGTGCTGACCGTGCAGCAGTTCGACGACGAGGCGAAGGCGATCGAGTGGGCCAACGGCACGCGCTACGGGCTGGCCTCCTCGGTGTGGACGCGCGATCTCGGCCGGGCGCACCGCGTGGCGAACGCGCTGCGGTTCGGATGCGTGTGGGTGAACACCCACGTCCCGCTCGCCTCGGAGATGCCGCACGGCGGGTACAAGCAGTCCGGCTACGGCAAGGACCTGTCGAAGTACGCGGTGGAGGACTACCAGGAGATCAAGCACGTGATGATCAACCTGGATTCCTAGGCGCCCCCTGCTGCGCTACCGCTTTCTCACAACCTGGCTGCTGGAGACCTCCTGCGCCGCCGCGTGGGACGTCCTCCAGGACCCGCTTCACTGGCCCGAGTGGTGGCGCGGCGTGGCGCGCGCCCACGAGCTCGACGGTGGTGACCACGCGCGCATCGGCAGCCGCTACCGGGTGGCGTGGCGCAGCCGGATCCCGTACGAGCTCGAGTTCGACTTCACCGTGCGACGGGCTGGAGGAGAGACGCTGGATGGCGGGCGAGGCAACGGGAGACCTCGAGGGAACCGGCTGCTGGCGGCTGTTTCAGGACGGCGGCGTGACCGCCGTCGTCTACGACTGGGACGTGAAGAGCACCAAGCGCTGGATGAACGCGCTCGGGCCGGTCGCCCGGCCGGTGCTCGAGCACAACCACGACGTGGTGATGCGCTGGGGCGGCGAGGGACTAGCCCGCCGGCTCGGCGTGAAGCTGCTGGCGGCCGGTTAGACGCCGCCGGCCGGCAACGCCTGGAGGGCCTCGACCTCCAGGCGGAGCTGCTGGACCAGCTCGTGCCCGGGGATGAGGTCGGCGAGCATCGCGAGGCTCGCCTCGTAGTGGGCGAACTTGCCGCAGTCCGCCTCGCTGTGGCCTCCACGGCCAACCCGCACCCGCAGCTCGCGGGCCTTCGAAACCTTGTCGGCTGCGAACACCGCGGCGGCGGACTCCCCCGCCGCGGCGACCTGGCGGCGCAGCGCCGCCTTGCGCTCGGCGTCGTCCTCGATCGACGGGTCGTCGGTGACGGCCTGCACCAGCTCCGCGACACGGCCGCCGAAGCGCGTCTCGAGGTCACTCCATTCGGCGTCCGTGTCCTCGAGCACGTCGTGGAGCACGCCCGCGGCCACCACTTCGTCTGCGTAGCCCGCCTCGTGCAGCAGGCAGGCCACTTCGACGGGATGCGTGACGAACGGGAGATCGTCGATGTCCCGCATCTGGCCGGCGTGGCGCTGATCGGCGAAGGCAAGCGCTTCGCGGGTGAGCGGCGACCGTTCCACGAAGTCGGTCCGTGCCATGGTGGAAATGGTTTCAGAGGGGTCCACTCGTAAAACGTGGTTTTACACCTTTGCGCTGTTACGCGCCCGTGAACCATCCGCGGCACCCGCTAGATCGATGAGTATGAGAACCCTCATGCGCCGGTTCTTCCTGCCGCTGGGCCTCGCCATCACGCTCCTGCTTGTGGTGCTCACGAGCGCGCTCGGCGACGCCCCCCAGTCGCTCACCCGCATCGAGCCGATCGTCGTCACGAGCAAGCCCGCGAAGCCACACGCGGTGCTGCTCGTCCTGGACGAGCTGCCGAGCGACTCGCTGCTCGACCGGCGCGGCAGGATCGACCGGGTGCGGTATCCCAACTTCGCCGCCCTGGCCGCCGACTCGACCTGGTTCCGCAACGGCTACTCGATCTACGACTCGACAACCAAGGCGGTGCCCCTGATGCTCGACGGGATCTGGCCGCGGCCGGGCAGCACGCCGGACCGCGCCGGCCATCCGCGCTCGATCTTCGACATGTTCCGGCGGCGCGGCTACCGGATGGTCGCCTCCGAGGAGGCCTCGGCGCTCTGCCCGCCGCGCATGTGCCGGGGCGGCCGCGCGCAAAAGCCCGCGATCGCGCCGCTTCTCAACCGCGGCCGCCCGGAGCGATTCAACCGATGGGTCCGCACGATCGAGGCCGGCAGGCCCACCTTCTGGATGAAGCATCTGCTGCTGCCGCACATCCCCTACCTCTACCTGCCCTCCGGCACGCGCACCCGCCCCAGCGGGCTCGACCCGCTGCCCGGCATGACCACCGTGCCGGGCTTCCACGACGAGTACCTGACCCGCCACAACGAGCAGCGCTACCTGCTGCAGCTCGGGTACACCGACCGGCTGCTCGGCCGTCTCGTCCGTCGCCTGAAGGACCAGGGCATCTACGACGACACGCTGATCGTGGTGGTGGCCGACCACGGCTACCTGTGGCGCTCCGGCGTCGAGACGCGCCGGCGCTCGCTGTTCGGCACCGCCCACGAGCTGGCGCCCGTCCCCTTCTTCGTCAAGCGCCCGGGCCAGCGCCGCGGCCGGGTGAGCGGCGCATACGCGCGCACGCTCGACGTGCCGTCCACGATCGCGGACGTGCTCGGCGCGCGGCTCGGCTATCGCGACGACGGGCGCTCCGCCTTCAGCCGCGCCGCCCGGCGCACTCGCCGGGTCACGTTCCCGACGCGGTACTTCGACGCCGTGGTCACCGTGCCCGGGAGGCGCTGGCAGGCCCAGCGGCGGCGGGTCGTGCGGCGGCGCCTGCGCCAGTTCGGCGCCGGTGACCTCGCCTCGCTCTACACGGGATCGGGCCGAACCGCGGGTTGATCGGGCGCGACGTGGCCGGCATCGCGCGCGCCGCCGGCCGCGGCGGGCGCGGGACGATCGCGCGCGGGGAGCTGTACTCGAACGTGCGCCGGAGCTCCGGCGTCGTGCCCGCGCAGATCGCCGGCCACCTCGAGGGCGGCACGGGCACGCCGCGCGACCTGGCGGTGGCCGTGAACGGGGAGGTCGCCGCGGTGGGGCGCTCGTTCCGGCTCGCCGGAGGCGCGAGCGAGAGCTTCGCCTTCATGGTGCCGGAGGACGCGCTGCGCGACGGGCACAACAGGGTCGAGGTGTTCGAGGTCGTGGACGGCCGGCGCCTGCGGCTGCTGGCCCGCGGTTAGCCGAGCGCCTCCAGCACGACGTCATCGATCCGAGCACGCGCGCGGCGCTCGGGACGTCGCGGGCCGTCCTGGTCGGGCAGCGTGAAGTCGGGCGCCTTCTCTCCTTCGGCGATCACGATGTCTCCCGTCTTTTACATTGGTCTTGTGCGCACGCCTGCCGTCGTGCTGCTCGTGGTGTTGATCGGCGCAGCCGTTGCGTTCGCCGTGGACGCGAACCATGACGATCTCGCTGCGGCGGACCGGCCCCCGATCGTGGTCATCGTCCTCGACGAGTTCCCCACCGAGTCCCTCACCACGCCGAGCGGGGCGATCGACGCCGAGCGCTACCCCAACTTCGCCGCGCTCGCGAAGACCTCCACCTGGTTCCGCAACGCCTACACGGTCTTCGACTCGACCTTCAAGGCGCTGCCGTCGATCCTCGACGGCCGCATGCCCAAGGACCTGACGGCGGCGGACGTGCGGAGCCATCAGCCGAGCGTCTACCACCTGCTGCACCGCCTCGGGTACGACGTCATCAAGGTGGAGTCCGCCTCGGCGGTCTGCCCGCCGTGGATCTGCGAGGGCACCCGCACGCGCCGGCCCGGGGTGCTGCCGCGGCTGGCCGGTAGAGGCCGCCCGGCGCGCCTCCACAGGTGGATCGGGGCGATCCGCGACCGCGGCCGGCCCACCTTCTACTTCCACCATGCGCTGCTTCCGCACGAGCCCTGGCTCTACCTGCCCTCGGGACATCAGAGCCGGCCGGCCGGCGTGGAGCCCGTCGCGGCGATCAACAAGCCTCCGAGCTGGCACGACCACGGCCTGACCGACCACAACCACCTGCGCCACCTGCTCCAGGTCGGGTACACGGACCGTCGAGCTCGGTCAGGTGATGCGGAGGCTCCGCCGCACAGGGCTGTTCGACCGCGCGCTGCTGCGTGGTGATGGCCGACCACGGCTACTCGTTCGAGGTGAACGTGAAGAGCCGCCGCCAGGTGACGGAACACAACATCGGCGAGATCGCGCCCGTGCCGTTCTTCGTCAAGACCCCGGGGCAGACCGAAGGAAGGGTGGACCACAGCCTGGTCCGGAACGTGGACCTGCTCCCTACGATCGCCGACGTTCTCGGCGTGGCCGTGCCGTCGCAGGCGGACGGACACTCGGCCTTCGCGGCCATGACCCGGGCGCGCGAGCACGTGACGCTGGTCCGGCGCGACTTCAGCCGGCTGGTGTCGGTGGACCGCGCGGAGTGGCTGCGCCAGCGCGCGGCGCTGAGCCGCCGGCGGGCGAGCAAGTTCGGCACCGGCGCCCGGAGCGAGCGCGCCTACGGCGACGCCTGGGCGTCCGCCTTCCGGATCGGCCCCCACCCCGAGCTTCTGGGCGACCGCGTGCCCGCCGCGCTCCCGCCCTCGGGCGAGGTGCGCGGCGAGCTGGCGGTGAACGCCGGACGCCTCGACGAGGTCGACCTGCGCGGCCCGATCGTGCCGACGCGCGTGGTGGGCCGGATCGAGGGCAGCCCGCCGGGGGCGGTGCGCGAGCTCGCGGTGGCCGTGAACGGGCGCGTCCGGGCGGTCGGCCGCAGCTTCCACCTGCGCGCCCGGCCCGGGGAGCTCTTCTCGCTGATCTTCCCCGAGAGCGCGCTGCGGCGCGGGGACAACCGCGTCCAGCTGCTCGAGGTGCAGCCGGACGGGGGACTGGTGGAGCTGCTCGAGGTCTAGTTACGGATCGATCTCGTTCGGCTCCGCGCTCGGGTCCTGCACGATCCGGGTGGGGTCCCGGTTGGTGTCGACCAGGAAGCAGGCGAAGCTCTCGCGATCGTCCTGGGCGATGCAGATCCGGAAGTAGCCGTCGGCGAGCCGTGCGGCGTGGGCCGTCTCCTCGTTGCGGATCAGCTCGGGGTCGCCGCTTGACTGGATGTGGGCGTGGATCGCGCGCGCGGCCTCCTCCTTCGCGTCGGTCTCGGCGATCACCGTCGGGCGCGCGGCCAGGCCCGCTGCCAGCACCCCGAACACGCTCGCCACCAGCAGGCCGGTGCCGATCCGGTCGGAGAGCACCTCGAGCTGCGCCTTCGGCGGGGCGTCCGGCTCGGCGGCCGGCCGGCGCTTCCACACGCGCCGCGCGAGCCAGGGGCCGAGCGCGCCGATCAGCACCAGGTTGCCGAAGGTGGCGAGGAGGACCGCTGGGATCAGGTCGATGCCCGTGCGGACCGGCGGCAGGAGGTGCAGCAGGATCCCGTCGAGCAGCGTGATGGCCACGAACGCCGGCCACATCCAAGCGCCGCGCAGCCGCCAGCGGACGCGTGCCGGCCAGAAGCGCTGCTCGGGGTCCACCACGTGCAGGGTAGCCTTGGGGAGGTGGCGGAACTGTGGGTCGCTCATCTGGGCGCGCTGCCCTATCGGGAGGCGTTCGAGCTCCAGCGGCGGCTGCGCGACCGGCGCGCCGCGGGGGAGCTTCAGGACCTCCTGCTCGTGCTCGAGCACCCGCCCGTGTACACGAAGGGCAAGCGAAGCGAGTCGGCCGACCTGCCGATGGGCGAGGACTGGTACCGGGCGCAGGGGATCGAGGTATGCGAGACCGACCGCGGCGGCCGCGTGACCTACCACGGGCCGGGGCAGCTGGTGGCCTACCCGATCATGGCCGTGGAGCGGGTTGCGGACTTCGTGCACGCGATGGAGGAAGCCATGGTCGCCGCGCTGGCCGACGAGGGCATCGCCGCCGAGGCGCGCGACACGCCGTTCACCGGGGTGTGGGCCGGGGACCGCAAGATCGGCTCGATCGGGGTGCGCGTGCGCGAGGGCGTGTCGATGCACGGCCTGGCCGTGAACGTCGACAACGACCTTCAGCCATTCGAGTGGATCGTGCCCTGCGGGATCGACCACGTGCGCGTGACGTCGGTCTCGCGCGAGACCGGGCGGGCGCGCTCGCTCCCGTGCTTCCGCAAGCGGATGGCCTACCGCTTCGCCGAGGCGTTCGGGCGGCGGCAGCGGCTGGTGTCCCTGGCGCGGCTGCTTCGGCGCGAGGCGGTGCCGGTGTGAGCACCCGCTCGCGGGCCAACCCGGGTGGGGCGCGCTTGCTCGAGATGGGCGAGGTGCGCCCGTTCCGCGACCGCAAGCCTGCCTGGTTCAAGCGTCCCGCGCCGGGCGGGCCGCGCTACCGCGAGCTGCGCGGGATGATCGAGGGTGAGGGGCTGCACACGGTCTGCCAGGAGGCGGCCTGCCCGAACATCGGCGACTGCTGGGAGCGCGGCACCGCCACGTTCATGATCCTCGGCGACACCTGCACGCGCCGCTGCGGGTTCTGCAACGTCAAGACCGGCAAGCCGACGCACAACGACCCGCTCGAGCCGCTTCGCGTGGCCCAGTCGGTGCGCAAGATGGGGCTGCGCCACGCGGTGATCACGAGCGTGGACCGCGACGACCTGCCAGACCTCGGCTCGGGCGCCTTCGTCGGCGTGATCCGCTCGATCCGGCGGATGGCACCGGGCTGCAAGGTCGAGGTGCTCACGCCGGACTTCCGCGGCGAGGAGATGCCGCTGGCGCGGGTGATCGCCGAGCGGCCCGACGTGTTCAACCACAACGTGGAGACCGTGCCGCGGCTGTACCCGCTCGCACGGCGCGGCTCGCGCTTCCTGCGCTCGTGCCGGGTGCTCCGCAACGCCAAGGAGCTGGGCGGCGACGAGGTGGTCACGAAGTCGGGCCTGATGACCGGGCTCGGCGAGTCGAAGGACGAGCTGCTCGAGGCGTTCGGCGTGCTACGGGAGCACGGCGTGCAGGTGCTCACCGTAGGGCAGTACCTGCGACCCACGCGCGACCACCTGCCGGTGGTGCGCTACTGGCACCCGGAGGAGTTCGCCGAGCTCGAGCGCGCGGCGTACGGGATGGGCTTCGACTCCGTGGCGGCCGGACCGCTGGTCCGGTCGAGCTACCACGCCGAGCAGACGCTGGCACAGGCCTCGTCAGACCGGTGAGGGCTCCGTCCCGGGCGCTTCTCGCCGGGACATGCGCAGTAGTCCTCGGCCTGTTGGCCGTCCTCCTGCTCCCCCGTGACGGGGGAGCGAGGCAGGACCGCTGGACACCGCTCACGCCGGCGCCGCTCGAACGGACCGAGGTCGCCGCCGCCCGCATAGGGCGCTTCATCTACGTGGTCGGCGGCTTCGAGCGCTCCCGCGGCCAGACCGTCGCGGCGGTCGAGCGCTACGACATCCGGCGCGACCGCTGGAGGCGCGAGCCCGGCATGCCGGTCGCGCTCAACCATCCCACGGCGGTCGCGCACCGCGAACGCCTGTATGTGCACGGCGGGTACCGGGGCGAGGCCGGCCTGACCGTTCCCACGGGCGCGCTGCTTCGCTACAACCCCAAGCGGCGCCGCTGGCGCCGGCTGCCGTCCGCGCCGACCCCGCGCGCCGCCCACGCCCTCGCCGCGATCCGGGGACGGCTCTACGCTGCGGGCGGCGCGAACGACTCGGGCTCGCTGCGGTCGCTCGAGATCTACGACATCCGGGGCGCCCGCTGGCGCCGCGGCCCGAGCTTCCGCGGCCCGGCGCGCAACCACACCACCGGCGTGGCCTCCGGCGGCCGCTTCTACGTGCTGGGCGGCCGTGACGCGGGCAACCTCACCACTGCGGAGCGCTACAACCCGCGCCGCCGCGTCTGGGAGGAGCTGCCGCCGCTGCGCGTGGCGCGCGGCGGGATCGCCTCGGCGCGGCTGAGCGACGGCCGCATCGTGGTGTTCGGCGGCGAGCGGCTCGAGCCGGGCGGGACGACGATCGCCGAGGTCGAGCTGTTCGAGCCGCGCCGGCGCCGCTGGAGCTCGCTGCCCGGCATGCGCACGGCCCGCCACGGCCTGGGAGGCGCGGCCCTCGGCCGGAGGGTCTACGCGATCGAGGGCGGCCCCACCCCCGGGTTCGACTTCTCGAACGAGATCGAGTACCTGGACGTGTCGCGGCGGCGCTAGGCATCATGGCGGGCAGGCGCCGTGTTTCCCCTGAAGGACGACATCCCCACGCGGCAGTTCCCCGTGCTCACCGTCGCGATCATCGCGATCTGCTGCGCCGCCTACTTCCTGTTCGAGCGCGGGCTCTGGGATCTGGGCGCCACGGGGAACGAGCGCGTGCTCGAGTACGGGGCGATCCCCTACGAGGTCACCCATCCCGGCGACGAGTGCGGCGACGCCGGAGGAGTCCCCGCCTGCGAGGGCCAGCCCGGCGTAGTCGGCGCCGCTCCGGATCAGGCCCCCTGGTGGATCACCATCTTCACCTCGATGTTCCTGCACGGGAGCCTGATCCACCTGGCGGGGAACATGCTGTTCCTCTGGATCTTCGGCAACAACATCGAGGATTCGATGGGACGCGTCCGGTTCGTCGTCTTCTATCTGCTGGGTGGGCTGGCCGCGCTCGGGCTCCAGATCGTCACCGATCCCGACTCCGCGATCCCGACGGTCGGGGCGAGCGGCGCAATCGCCGCCGTGCTCGGCGGCTATGCACTTCTCTACCCCCGCGCGCGCGTAGTAACGGTGATCTTCATCATCATCATCTTCACCATCGTCGAGCTGCCCGCCCTGCTCGTGCTGGGCTTCTGGTTCCTGATGCAGCTGCTACCCGCGTTCAGCGAACCGGTGGAGGGCGGCGGCATCGCCTACTTCGCCCACATCGGCGGGTTCCTGTTCGGGATGCTCGTGATCAAGCTGTTCGCCAACAAGGTCCACGACGACTACGAGGCGGGGCACCGCCTCCCGGTGTACTGATGGCGCGAACGCTGGTGCTGCTGGGCAGCCTCGGGATCATCTCGCTGCTTGCCTTCCTCACCGTCACCGTGGCGATCGAGGAGGGCATAGACATCCTCGTCGTCGTCTCCGCGATCGTGCTCGCGCTCCTCGGGTTCGGGGTGCTGGGAGCGCTGACCACGCCGCCCTCCGATGGCTAGGCGCGGTCCACCCCCGGTGCCCGGGCCGGCGCCGCTGCCCGCCCCGCAGCCCTTCCCGTCGAGCGGACGCCGGCGTCGACGGCGCCGCCGCACCCCGCACGTGCTGGCCACGCTGGCGCTGCTGGTGGCGCCCATCGGCGTCGCGGCCGCCGCCTACCTCGGCCTCGCCGGCGAGGAGGACGGACGCGGCGCTCCCGCCGTTCCGCTCGCCGCCGGCGCCCCGCCCGCGCGTGAGCTGGTGGAGCAGACGGCGCCCCGCGAGCCGAGCGAGCCGGGACCGCTCGTGCAGGGCGAGCCCGTGCCGGCCATCCCGCTCGCCGGCGTCGACGCCTTCCACGTGCGGCTGCGGAAGCCGCCCCGGGCCGCGCTCGTCTTCGACCTCGACAGCGGTGACGTCCTCTGGCGCCGCCGTCCTCTGCGCGTGCTGCCGATGGCGAGCCTGACCAAGATCATGACCGCGCTGGTCGTGGCGCAGGAGGCTCGGCCCAACGAGGCCGTGCGGATCACGGGCGCGGCGCTCGACTACACCGGGTCCGGAGTGGGGATGCTGCCGAAGGGAAGACGGGTGCGGCTGGAGACCCTGATGAACGGGCTGCTGCTCGTGTCCGGCAACGACGCCGCGATCGCCCTCGCGGTGCACGTGTCGGGGTCCGAGCGGCGCTTCGTGCGGCTGATGAACCGCCGCGCCCGCGAGTGGGGCCTCGCCTGCACCAGGTTCGCCTCGTCGCACGGGCTGGAGAAGGGGAACCGCTCCTGCGCGCGCGACCTGGCCGTGATGACGCGGATGGCGATGTCGAGGGAGCGGATCCGCCGGATCGCGCGCCGGCGCCAGGTGGCGTTCCGGTTCCCGATCAAGGGCGGGAGGCTCTATCTCACGGGGCACAACCCGCTGATGCGGCTGGGCTACCCCGGCGCGGTGGGCCTGAAGACCGGCTACACCAGCGAGGCCGGCCGCTGCTTCGTGGGCGTGGCGCGTCGCGGCGGGCGCCGGATGGGCGTGGTGCTGCTGAACTCGCGCGACCCCTCCCGCCACGCGCCGATCCTGCTCGACAAGGCGTTCGAGCGGGCGAAGGCGCGCTGAGCGCCCGGGCTCGTTCACACCCTGTTTACGCCGTGCCTGAATCGCGCGGAGAGGATTGCCGCCACCACCCCACCGAGGAGTCCCACATGGATCCAGCGCGACTCAAGGGCCTGCCGCTGTTCGCCGAGCTCGCCGCCGCAGAACGCGACGAGGTGGCGTCGTGCGCCCGGGAACAGACCGTGGAAGCCGGCACGACTCTCACGACCGAAGGCGAGCATGCCTACGTGTTCTTCGTGATCGAGAGCGGCGAGGCCGAGGTCCACAAGGGCGGCGAGCTGATTCGGTCGCTCGGCCCGGGAGACGCCTTCGGGGAGATCGGGATCCTGGCGACCGGCACCCGGACCGCGTCGATCACGGCCACCACGCCCATGAAGCTGGTCGCGATCTTCTCCCGCGAGTTCAAGCAGATCGAGGCGCGCATGCCGAAGATCGCCGAGGAACTGCGGGCGATGATGCGCGAGCGAGTGGCTCAGAACCTCGTTCTGAGGGCTCCGACCGCTCGACTGAACGACAGGTCCGCCGGGTTCGATGGAGCCAGCCGGACTCGAACCGGCGGCCTCGTGGTGCAAACCACGCGCTCTTCCAGCTGAGCTATGGCCCCGTGCGCGTAATGGTAGGCGCTCCATCCACCTGATTCGAGGCGGCCGAAATCGGGAAGGCGGGCCTTGCGTGATCCCTGACGAGGCAGTGGGCGAGACGGCAGAGGACGAGGACGGCGGCGTACAGGCGACCGAGGAGGCCGCCCAGAGCGAGGCGCGGGAGGCGGGTGAGGCCGACAAGGGCGGTCCGCACGCCGAGGCTGACGGGCACGGTGAGCCGGACAAGTCGCCGCGGCAGACCGAAGAGCACGAGCCGCCCCAGCGCGCCGAGGTCTCCAACTACGAGATCGTCAGCCACTGGTTCGGGCTCGCCGCCGAGCGGCTCGAGCTGCGGGACGACATCGCCGCCGTGCTCCGCTCGTCCTACCGCGAGGTACAGGTCCAGGTGCCGGTGAAGCTTCAGGACGGCCGCATCCACGTCTTCTCGGGCTACCGCGTCCAGCACAACGGCGCGCGCGGGCCCTATAAGGGCGGCATCCGCTACCACCCCGAGGTCGACCTCGACGAGGTGCGCGCCCTCGCCGAGCTGATGACTTGGAAGACGGCCATCGCCGGCATCCCCTACGGCGGGGCCAAGGGCGGCGTGAACGTGGACCCGAAGAAGCTCGAGGTGGACGAGCTGCAGTCGGTCACGCGCTCGTTCATGGACAAGGTGGAGAAGGTGCTCGGGCCGACGCGGGACATCCCGGCGCCCGACGTTGGCACCGACGCCCAGGTCATGGCCTGGCTGATGGACGAGTACGGCAAGCTGCACGGCCACACGCCCGCCTGCGTGACCGGCAAGCCGATCGCGCTCGAGGGCTCGTACGGACGTGAGGCGGCCACGGGGCGGGGGGTCGTCTACATGTACCGCGAGGCCGCGCCGCAGCTCGACCTCTCGCCCGCCGACAGCCGCTTCGTGGTCCAGGGCTTCGGCAACGTCGGCTCCTGGGCGGCGCGGATCATGCAGGAGCTCGGCGCGACGATGGTGGGCGTGTCCGACGCCAGCGGCGCGATCCGCAGCGACCAGGGGATCGACGCCGACGCGCTGGTGGAGCACGTCCGCGACGGAGGCACGCTGCCCGAGTTCGACGGGGCCGAGGCGATCGAGCCCGGCGACCTGCTCGAGATCGAGTGCGAGGTCTTCATCCCCGCCGCGCTCGGCGGCATGATCCACAAGCAGAACGCCGACCGGCTGCGCTGCCGCATGGTGGTGGAGGGCGCCAACAGCCCGACCACACCGGCCGCCGACGAGATCCTGCAGGACAACGGCATCCTTGTGGTTCCCGACGTGATGGCCAACGCCGGCGGCGTGGTCGTCTCGTATTTCGAATGGGTCCAGAACCTGCAGCACTTCCGCTGGGACGAGCGCGAGGTGAACGATCGGCTCGGCCGCATCATGCGAAGGGCCTTCCGCGAGGTGTCGGAACGCGCCCGCGACGGCTCGGTCCCGCTTCGGGCCGCCGCCTACGAGCTGGGAATCGAGCGGGTGGTCGAGGCCTCCCGCACGCGCGGCTACATCTCGTAGACCAACAAACGTTGAACATCGTGCGCGGAGTCTCATGCTCGCCGCAGCCGCGCCGAGAACCGACCTACGACGGCACGGAGGGTTCCGTCGTCCAGGCGGCACCAGAACGCCGCCGAGTTGCATAACGCGGGGGCCGCCGGGGCGGGCGGTCCCCGCCGCAGCTCGCGCTAGTCGAAGTCGAAGTCGCGGGGCGGCTTCTGCTCGAACCAGAGCCGGTCGTGCTCCGGCGTCTCCTGGAGGAAGTCGGGCGTGTCCTCGAGCACGTCGGCGTCCCCACCCTCCGACTCGTCCTTCTCCGGCTGGCCCTCGCCTTTGGGCTCGTCCTCGTCGCCGAACTCGTCGAATGCCGTCGACGCGTCGAAGGGCGCCGGCGACGGCGGCAGCTCCTCCGGTTCCGGGACGCCCTCGAAGTCCTCTTCTTGCTCCGCTTCCTCGTGCGGGTCAAAGGCCACGTCGGGCTCGGGGGCCACGTCGGGCTCGGGGGCCACGTCGGGCTCGGGGGCCGTGTCGCTCTCCGGCTCTCGCGGCGCGATCTCCGTCTCCGGGGGCTCGTCGTCCTCGTAGTGCTCGGCCTCGTCCTCGAGCGCCTCGGGAGCGGCTTCCGCGGCCGTGCCCTCCCCTTCCGACTCGAGCTCGTCGTCACCCGACGGCTCCGCGGGGGCGACGTCGCGCCGCGCCGGCCCGAGCGCCTCCTCCTCCTGGCGCTCAAGCTCCTCCTCGGGAGCCCCGTGCTGGCGCTTGAGGTCGAGATGCTGCCTGATGGCATCGTCGAGAATGCCCATCGCCGCGGAAGCCTATCGAGGCTCGCCGGACGCTTTCTGGCCGCCCCGCCGCCGCTCAGCCGGCCGCCACCACCCGCGACGCGCGCTCCACCCGGTTCTTGCCGCCGCGCTTGGCCCTGTAGAGGGCGGCGTCGGCGGCGGCGACCAGCTCCTCCCGGCCGGCCGCGCTCTCCGGCACCGACGCCACGCCGAAGCTGGCCGTGACCCGAAGCGATCCCCCGCCGCCCACACGCGGCACGCGCAGCCGCTCGACCGCCTCGCGCATGCGCTCGGCCAGCAGGGCGGCCCCCTCGGCGTCGGTCTGGGGCAGCACCACCGCCAGCTCCTCCCCGCCGTAGCGGGCCGGCGCATCGATGTCGCGCGAGAGGTCCCGCAGCACGCCCGCCACCGAGGCGAGCACCTCGTCGCCCTGCTGGTGGCCGTGGCGATCGTTGACCTGCTTGAAGTCGTCGAGGTCGACCATCACGAGACCGAGCGGGCTCCGGAAGCGCCGGCTGCGCTCGAGCTCGCGCTCGAGGATCGAGCGGAACGCGCGCGCGTTGGCGAGGCCGGTCAGCTCGTCGGTGACGGCCTGGCGCTCCACCGTCGCGTGCAGGCTGGCGTTCTCGATCGACACGATCGCCTGGCCGGCCAGGTACTCGAGCAGCTCCTCCTCCTCACGCGCGAAGGGGCGGGCGTGCCGTGCGATGGAGAGGACCCCCAGGTACTCCGGCTCGGCCGACGCGACCAGTGCGCGCATCGGAACCGCCAGCGCGTGGGCGCCGCCCGCCTGGGCGGCGCCCGCCCGGCGGGCGCGCGGCGGGGCCGCCTCGGGGTCCACCGGGTCGAGCAGCTCGGGCCCTACCTCGGCGCTCGGCTCGAACGCCCGCCGCTCGGCCGCGACGATCGCGTCGCGCAGCTCCGCGTCGTCGCGCCCCGATCTGTGCTCGCGGAACGCGCCCCGCTCGAGCGGCAGCGCGCGCCCGGCCTCGGCCCCGCAGGCGTCGACCGCCTGGCGCACCGCGAGCGCCACCACTCCGTCCCGGTCGAGCCCGGTGGCGAGCGCATCGCCGACGCGGCGGATCGTGGCCTCCAGCTCCTCGCGCTTGCGCTCGATCTCCTCGATCTTCGCCTCGAGCTGCGACGACATGCTGTTGAACTCCCGCCCCAGCTGGGCGAACTCGTCCTGACCCGTGACCGGGACCGGGTGGGCGAAGTCCCCTCGCGCGAGGCGCCGAGCCGCGTCCAGGAACGTGCCGATCTGACCGGTGAGCGCGCGGCTGACGCCCGCGGCGCCGAGCATCGCGAGGACGAGGAAGCCGGCCAGCAGGCCGCCGATCACGAGCCGGTTCTCGGAGATGGTGTCCGACAGGGCGGCCGTGTCCTGGAGCAGCGCCAGCTCGACGGGCGGGCCGGCGGGCTCGGGGATGCGCTCGACGCGAGCGCGATACTCGGCCCCGTCTTCGGCCTCGACGTCGTGGGGGTCTCCGAGCTCGCCGAGGCGCCCGCGGTCCTCGAGCCCGCTCCTGGTCGCGGCGAGCAGCCGCGCGTCCCGGTAGACGGCGGCGTCCAGCCCGGTGAGCCTCCGCACTCGCCGGGCGAGCCCGTCCGCGGCGGTGACCGTCACGGCGAGCGTGCCGAGTGTCTGGCCCCCCGCGCCGATCGGAGCGCCGCGCGGCGCGACCCCGGCCGGCGAGCCCGCTTGGGCGATGAGCTCTTCCTCCTGCGAGTAGAGCTCGATCAGCACGATCCCCCGGGAGCCGCCGACGAGCCGCTCGAGGGCCGCCTCGACGCCGCTCCCGGCGGCGAGCGCGGCGCGAAGGCGGCGATCGGACGCGACCTCGCGCAGCGCGGGCGAGGCCCTGCGCGCCGCCTCCTCGTAGACGCCGAAGGCGGTGCTGGTGCCGGCTGAGATGCCCGCGTCGGCCTTGCCGGTCTCGCTGCGGCCGGTGAGCGTGAATAGGACGACCGCGAGCGCGATCATCGGCACGATCACCAGCAGCACGAAGAACAGCCGCAGCCTGCCCCGGAAGCTCACCTCCGGGCCAGAGTACCGGCGCCCAGGCCGTCCTCGGCGCACCTGAGCACCGCTACCATGGTCGGGCCACGGGGCTATAGCTCAGTTGGGAGAGCGCCTGGATCGCACCCAGGAGGCCGCCGGTTCGAGTCCGGCTAGCTCCATCAGGGAAGTCCCTGCAAACACGGTCGTTGCCCAGATCACGGTCGGCGTCCGGGGCACGACTTTAGGCCAGCACTTCCCAGCAAGGCGGCCCAACTGAGCGCTCCGGCAGGCTGCCGCGTCGCGCAGAGCAGGCGTCACGCCTGCGCTGTCGGGTTTTCGTCCACAGCCGCGGCTCACGGGTATCCGGCCGGAGTGTCGCGTTCACTCGAAAGGGGAAGCGCCGAGCCCGCGGGGCGAGGCCTCGTGTGTTGACGGGTGACGATGCACGCTTCGGGTCGGCTGCCGCTCCGCGCGACGACCGGGCAGATGGCGGGGAGTAGCGTTCGGCTATGCCTTCTTCATGGCCAGCTCTGAGTTATGGCCAGTGGAGCGCGACCTGCGACACCCTCCATGCGCACACCCAGGTGCTGGGAAAGCTCGCGGTGGAGCTCGCGCCGCCTCAGCCGCAGCTCCAGCACGCCGCACTACGGCTGAGCGCGCGTGGATGGGAGACGCTCGCGCTGCCGGCGCCCGACGGCTCCGGCGCGATCGTCGCCGCGCTCGACTTGCAGACGCATGAGGCCGTGGTCGAGCACAGCGCCGGTCATCAGACACGGATCGCGCTGACCCCCAACCGCCCCGTGGCGGAGGTGACCCGCGAACTGCTCGCGGCCGTCGCGCGGCTGGCGGGCGACGTCGAGATCAACCCCACTCCGCAGGAGGTGCCGTGGCAGGTCCCGCTCGACGAGGACTACGAGCACGCGACCTACGACACCGACCAGGTGGCGACCTACTTCCAGGCCGCCACCCACGCGGGGCTCGTCCTCGCGGAGTTCCGGGCTCCGTTTCGCGGGCGATCGACCCCGCTCAACGCCTGGTGGGGAACCTTCGACCTCGCGGTCAATCTCTTCTCGGGACGCCCGGCCGACCCACCGTCCGACGACTTCATCATGCGCAACGGAGGAGATGCCCAGCAGGTCTCGATCGGCTGGTGGCCGGGGGATCCAAACCACGAGCAGGCCGCGTTCTTCGCCTTCGCATACCCGACACCCGACGGCTTCGCGGAAGCGAGCCTCAGCCCCGCCGCCGCGCGTTGGGAAGCTCAACTGGGCGAATACGTGCTCGTTTGGGAGGACATCCGAGAGGACCCCGATCCCCACGCGCTCGCGCTGGAATTCGCCCGGTCCGCTTTCCGCCACTCCTGTGAGGTGTGCGAATGGGACCCGGCCCTGGCGGCAACCGCAGAGGGCGTCCCGCCTCCGATCAGGTGACCGTCACGCCCGCGTGCCGGCAGGCGCCTCCCACTGTCGCCTTGCGCGAATCTGAGCAGCGCGACGACTGGATGACACCGGCGTCGACCACTGCTCCTCCGAGGCAGGAGCGGCACTGCCGCTGGCAGGCGAATGCGCTAATGCGCCAGCGGGCTCGGCTTCGCCGCTCCACCCGCGCGAAAGGGAAGGCCGGGCTCATCGTGATCTCGTCTGTCCGCCTCGGCGCGTGCCTACCGCGCGGTTGGCTGTCATTGCAACTCGGAGTCCCGAGGAACGCATCAGCGAGAACGAGCGCGTGCGCCGGGCGGTTCTCGCTGAGGCTTCTGCTCCGCTCGTCGGCGATCAGCACACGCAGATGCTCGGTCTCGCGATAGCTCGTCGTGCTTGAGCGAGGACGAGGATGGCCCGTGGTAGGCTGCGCTGGCGCCTCGCCCCAGAGAGACGGCGGGCGCCCTCCGGCTCCAGCGCCTGGTCGGCGTACGCGCGTCGAGTTCCCTCGACGCAAACCTCCCCTTACGGAGCGGAGCATGTCGTTCTCCCCTTGGCAGCAGTCAGCCCACATGGCTCGGCCGCGCCGTGGCCAGCGCAACGGCAACGTCGCTGCGGCCCCCAATCCCTCGCCCGACGAGCCCAAACCGGAATCGATTGCCTGGGACGAGCGCGTAGCGGACGAGGTGAGACACCAAGAGGTCATCGAGGCGACTTTCGATCGTGCGGAGGCCTACGAGCGCCTCGGGGACTTTGAGCACGCGCTCGAGTGGCTCGACCGGGCGGCCGCACTCTGCAACGGCCTACCCCCCGCGTACCGTTCGCGGCGCACGCGGTGGGCTCGTGCGGCTGCGCGTGCTCCCGGGCCGGCAGCCGGCGGCTGGAGGAACCTCGGCGGCAGCGCCGCGAAGGCTGCACCCGGACCGTGAGCGGGCGCGCATTAGAGGGCTGCCCGACGGCGGGCCCAACCGGCCCAGAGGAGCGGATTGCGTTCGAACTCGCCGGAACCCCGGACGCCGGCTCCGCGGCCAGGCGCGCACTACTGGCCGGCAACGGCGCGCTACCTCCCTCGGTCCGGGACGACGTCCTGCTGCTGCTGACCGAGCTGGTCACGAACGCCGTGCGCCACGCGGACGTAGGGCCCGACCGGACGGTAGGCGTCGAGTTCCGCCAACGCTCGGGCACGGTCAGGGTGGCCGTCCGCGACGAGGGCGCGGGCTTCGCCTTGGATGCCACACGCTGCAGACGAGGCGAGTCCGGCGGCTGGGGCCTGTTCCTCGTCGATCGGGTCGCCGATCGCTGGGCGGTCGCCGCGACCGCGACCGGCACATGTGTGTGGTTCGAGATCGGGTACGACGAGTGACGGGTCGGGGCGCAGCTCAGTCGTCGTAGGGCAGCTGCTCGTTGAGTTCGAGGAGTTCGAAGACCAGCCGCACGGGCCGCGAGCCCTGGGTGACCGCGAATGCCCAGCCGTCGGTCGCGAGTCCTACTTTGTCCGCCGCGCTTCCGCTGTCAGGCAGAAGCGAGAGCGCCGGGCCGACGGACGGACCCGGCTGCTGGCTTGGAACTCGATCGTTCTCATCTCAGTGGGGGATGTGCGCCGGCTTGGCGCGGGTGGAGCGCCGGAGGTGGGCAGGATGTGCTCGAGCGTCGAGGCGAGCAGTTCGTGCGTCTGCTCGTGGGTGGCTTCGCCGTGTAGCCAGCGGCGTGTGGCGGCGCGGTTGAGCGCGGTCCAGCACCCGAGTGCGTAGCGCAGCCGCGGCGAATCTTCGGCGACGTGGTGACCGATCGGCTGATTGACGGGAGCGCACCCACTTGAGTGCTCTGCCGCCAGTCGCCCGGCTGGATTGAACGAGCGAGGAGAACGAGTGACGCCTCTGACTGACAGCGCGACGGTTAGCAGGCGTCTCCCAAGCTGTCGCGATACGTGGCTGGAGGCGGCGGGTGTCCACGCATGAGTCTCTGCTGTGAACCCGGAGTTAACCGGCGCGCAATCCCCACCGGGCATAGTTCGGCGCGCGATGTCCTGTCGGTTCGGCCTCTGGCTGGTTGTGACCGGTTGCGCGACCCTCGCGGGGTGTGGGGACGACGCCACGCCGAAGCCCGATCGAGAGCAGGTGCGCGCGTTGGTGGAGGACTTCTTCGGTGACGCGGCGGCTGACAATGCGGAGGCCGTCTGCGCTGCGCTCACCCCGGATCGTCGAGCGAGGGCCGTGCTGCGGCGCTTCGTCGGCGACCGGCCGCTCCGCGCCGCGAGTCAAGCGCAATGCGTGGACGAGAAGGCCCCGTGGGCATTGGACTCCACGGACCTCCCTTACGCCATGGATCACGGCTACCGAGTGCGGGTGCCGAGCGTGCGGGTTCGGGGCACAACAGCCGTGGCGACAGTCCGGTTCACCGCGTTCGAGCGCACCTGGCGTTTCCGGAAAGCGGACGACGGCTGGAAGATCGACGACTTCAGCCTCCCGGTCCGGGAGTAGCCCGAGCCGATGCCCCGACTCACTCCCGCTTCCATGCCAGGCAGCGGCGAGCAAGCCGCTGCTGAGATGGACGATGAGCGAGCGCGAGGATCAGCAGTGCTGCTCCTCGACGATTGCGGGTGCGGCATGGGAGCCGATCGCGTGCCAGGTGGCGCCTCCCCCTCGTCCAATTCAGGAGCGAGCGCGGTGCCTGCGTGGCTATCGCAATGCGCCGAATCCGATCGCTGAGGTCGCTGCCGATAGGCCAGGGCACGAGACCGATGGACGACCGGGCGCGGTGGACAGCGCTGATCGTGCTCTGCGTCGGGATGCTGATGATCATCCTCGACCAGACGATCGTCAACGTCGCCCTCCCCTCGATCCAGGACGACCTCGGCTTCTCGCAGTCGAACCTCGCCTGGGTCGTGAACGCGTACCTGATCCCGTTCGGCGGCCTGCTCTTGCTCGCCGGCAGGCTCGGCGACCTGATCAGCCGCAAGGGCGTCTTCATGGCGGGGCTCGGCTTGTTCACTGTCGCCTCGTTCCTCTGCGGCGTCGCGCAGAGCCAGGAGATGTTGATCGGGGCGCGGTTCCTGCAGGGAGTCGGCGGAGCGCTGAGCTCGGCGGTGATCCTCGGGATGATCGTGACGATGTTCCCGAAGCCGGTCGAGCGGGCGAAGGCGATCGGCGTCTACAGCTTCGTCGCCGCGGGCGGCGCCTCGATCGGCCTGATCCTCGGAGGCGTGCTCACCGAGGCGATCAACTGGCACTGGATCTTCTTCGTCAACCTGCCGATCGGAATTGCGACGGCGGCGTTCGCCTGGCGCCTGATCGACCGCGACCGCGGGATCGGCTTCGGCGAGGGCGCCGACTTCGCCGGCGCCGTGCTGATCACGGGCTCGCTGATGCTCGGCGTGTACACGATCGTCGAGGCGGCCGGCAACGGCTGGGGATCGGCCCAGACGCTCGGTCTCGGCGCGATCGCGCTCGGACTGCTGGCCGCGTTCGTCGTCCGCCAGGCGACGGCCGGCAATCCGCTGATCCCGCTGAGGATCTTCCGCAACGCGAACGTCACCGGCGCGAACGTGATCCAGGCGCTGATGGTCGCGGCGCTGTTCGGGATGTTCTTCCTCGGCAGCCTCTACATGGAGCGGGTGCTCGGCTACGGGCCAATCGAGATCGGGCTCGGGTTCCTGCCGGTGGCGGTGTTGATCGGCACTCTCTCAGTCGGGTTCTCCGAGCGCCTGATCATGCGCTTCGGCGCCCGGCAGACGCTGATCCCGGGGCTCGTGCTGATCCTCGGCGCGCTGCTGTGGTTCGCGCGGATCCCGGTCGAGGCGAGCTACGCGGTCGACATGCTGCCGGCGATGATCCTGTTCGGGATCGGCGCCGGGCTCTCGTTCCCGTCGTTGATGACGCTGGCGATGTCGAGCGCCAACGCGAGCGACGCCGGGCTCGCCTCGGGCCTCGTCAACACCAGCCTCCAGGTTGGCGGCGCGCTCGGCCTAGCCGTCCTGGCGACGCTATCGACCACGCGCACCGGCAACCTGCTCGCCGCTGGCGAGCCGACCGCGGAGGCGCTCACGAGCGGCTACCGGGTCGCCTGGATCGTCGGCGCCGGCCTGATGGTGACGACGATCGCGATCGCCGTCTCGGTCCTGCGACCCGCGCCAACCGCGCAGGAGGCCGGCGAGGTCGAGGAGATCGGCGAGGCGCAGCCGGCCTACTCCGAGGCGGCGTAGGCAAAGGGGCTCTCACCACTGACCGGGTGGGCGCATAGCGGCCCACCCGGTCACCCTTAGGACGATGTTCCGCAACATCTTGGTCGCGATCGACGGCTCCCAAAAGCGACCGGGCACGTCCTCCCTCGGACGGCTCAGCGAACTGCCCTGTCGCTTTGCCCGAGAGGGAGTCGTCTAGTGATGGCCTGCTCGCGGGTTATCGAGAGTCGGCCAGAGCGAGCACGTAGATCGCCCGCCGTCCGAAGACGCCCGCTTTCTCACCACCCGCCTCAGGATGCGCCGGTGAAGACCATGCATGTAGTCGAGCGAAAACGGAGGCAAGGTGAGTGCATCCAACATCGAGCTACTCGCCCAGGCGTTCGCCGGGTGGGGCAAGGACAACCCCGCCAACATGAGGGACGTCCTCCACGCCGACTGCGAGCTGGTCGTGCCGGATTCGACCATACGGGGGCACCTTCCGCGGAGCCGGGGCCGCACCCGCGTACTCTGGAGCGCGGGTTGAAGGCATTGAGCAAGGCATGCTCTGATACGCACGACCGAAATTGGGGGAAGTCATGTTCGTACGCGGGCGGATGCTCGTAGCACTGTTGGCCGGCGTCGGAATGCTGGGCGGCGTGGCCGTCGCGACCGCGGATCCCGGTCGCGGGGGCGCGAAGGCGGCGGAGAAGGTGTTCACGCTGGCGCCCGATCCGGCCGGTAATCCGGAGGGCGTCGCGTTCGACAAGCAGTCGAAGGCGTTCTTCGTCTCGATCACGGCCGACGGCGCGATCTACCGCGGGACGCTCGACAACGACACGATCTCGCCGTTCATCGCCGGCGGTGCCGGGAAGGCGGCGATCGGCCTGGAGATCCGGCGCGGCAAGCTCTACGTCGCCGGCGGCCCGACCGGCACCATCAGGGTGTACGACATCGCTACCGGCCAGGAGCTGGCGGCGTTCGAGACCGGCCCCGGCGGCTTCCTCAACGACGTCGTGGTCACCGGCCGCGGCGACGTCTTCGTGACCGACTCGTTCCGGCCGACGCTGTGGCACGTGACCGCGGCGCAGGTGGCCGCCGGGTCGGGCGTGCCGCAGGCGCTCGACGTCAGCGCGATCGGCTACGAGGCCAACGAGTTCAACGTCAACGGGATCGTGAACCGGGGCAGCCGGCGGCTCGTCGTCGTGAACTCGTTCAGCGGCGAGCTGTTCCGGATCGTGCTGAACGAGGATCGATCCTCGATCGACGTGATCGACGAGATCGAGGGCGCCACGGTGCCGGGCGGCGACGGCCTGCTGCTTGACCGCGGCCGGCTCGTCGCGGTACGGGGCAACCCGGCCCAGCTGTCGTTCGTCGCGCTCCGCGCGGGGGCGCGGCGCGCGAGGCTCCAGCGGCCCCAGACGAGCGACAAGCTGCGCGGCCCGTCGACGGTCGACCGCGCAAGGGGCCTGTACCTGGTCGTCAACGCCGACTTCGCGACGAGCCAGAAGCCGTTCACGGTGGCGGGGCTGCGCCGTCACCCCGGTAAGTGACGTGAGGCCCGGCGGGGCGCGGGCGTGAGCCCGCGTCCCGCTTGGAAACGGCTCGAGCGTCGCCATTCCCGGGGGATCGTCTGCGCGCTCGGCGTCGCGAAACGCGTACTCGCGACCTGGCATTCGAAGCTCGGACGAAGCGAGACCCGTCGCTGGCGCGACGGGTTGCGGTATGCATCGGTAGGGCGCCGCTGGCCGGCCGTCGCTGCGCGCGGGCTTTCGATCGGGAACTCGCCGAACCGGCGGAGACCGCGGCGCGGCGAGGCAACAAGAAGCGCGCGAAGAGCGACCGGGCGGACGCCAGGCATCTGCGCATGCTGTTGATGGCCGGCAGGCTGCCGGAGTCGTGGATCCAGTCGGTGCTCTACCACCACGGCTGCCCGCAGCGGGGCGACCTGATCAACCGCGACGGGCTCGCGTGGCTGGCCGGCCAGCCGCTGCCCGCGGTGGCGCGCGAACAGGTCACCGTGGCGCTGGCGATGATCGAAGCGCTCGACGTGCGGCTCGTGCCGCTGGACAAGGAGCTGCGCGCGTTCGCAGCTCGCCAGCCCGGCTGCAAGGCGCTGATGCGCCACTACGGGATCGGTCCGCTGACCTCGGTCACGATCCTGGCCGAGCTCGGCGACGCCAGCCGCTTCTCCTCCTCCCGCGAGGCCGTCCGCTACGCCGGGATCGACATCACCGTCAAAGAGTCAGACCGGCGGCGCGCCCGGCCACCTATCGCGACAGGGGCCGCCGGCGTTGCGCTGGGCGCTGTTCGAGGCCGCCCAATGCGCCCGACGCCGCAGCTCATAGGAGAACCTTCGCTCTCGTCGAGTGTCGTCCGGGGACGCCTTGAGGCTGCTCGGCTTGTTGGGCTGAAGACCACCGCCGGGAGAGCGCCAGCGTCGCTTGCCGCGTAGACGGCCACGGTGAGACCAGCGCCTCCCGGCGGTGTGAGGCACCCAAAGCGGCAACAGGGCGTTGCCCCTCGAGGGCCTGCCTATGAGCACCCGCAACGGTACCTCGCGGTCGGACGTCCTCGTCACCGGAATCGACGAAGGAGCATCGATGGGAGCTGTTGCCGGTCTCGACTGGGCCGCGGAGAAGCACGACGTCCTGATCGCCGGGGAGCACGGGGAGGTGTTGGCCAAGCGGGTGATCGACCACACCGAGCAGGGGGTTTGCGAGCTGATCGACCTGCTGCTCGAGCAGCGGGTCGAGCGGGTCGCGATCGAACGTCCCGAGGGGCTGCTGGTCGGGCGCCTGCTCGCCGACGGCATCGAGGTGCTCGCGATCCACCCAATCAGGTCAACGCCGCCAGGGAGCGCTTTCGCCCGGCGGGCGGCAAGTCCGACACCTTCGACGCGTTCGTGCTCTGCGAGCTCGCCCGCACCGATCACCACCGCTTCCCCAGGCTGGCGCCCTCCGGTGACGAGACGGTGGCGCTGAGGGCGCTGTCGCGCTCGCGCGAGGACCTGGTCGCCACCCGCGTGGAGCTCGCCAACCGGCTGCGCAACGAGCTCGAGCGCTTCTGGCCCGGCGCCGCGGCCATCTTCGCCGACGTCGACTCGCCGATCGGGCTCGCGTTCCTCGAGCGCTACCCCAGCCCCGCCGATGCCCGCGGCCTCGGCCGAAAGCGCCTGCAGGCATTCCTCGCCCGCAACGCATATTGCGGCCGACGCAGCCCCGAGCAGCTGCTCGAGCGGCTCCGAAGCGCCCCCGCGGCCAGCTGCGGCGAAGCCGAGGTCGAGGCCCGGCGGGCGATCGTGCTCGCGCTGGTGGCAGCGCTGCGACCGCTGGTCGAGCAGATCCGCCTGCTGTCGAGCCAGATCGCCGGGGCCGTGCGGTCCCACCCCGACGGCGAGATCTTCCTCGCCCATGGCGCCCGTCGCCGTCGAGTCCGGCAAGCGCCGGGCAGCCACCTTCAGACGCGGCTGCGACCACCGGCTGCGAGCCCACTTCGCAACCCTCGCCGACTCCACCCGCCACTGGCACCCCTGGGCCAACGACGTCTACACACGCGCCCGCAGACGAGGCTGCGACCACCCCCACGCCATCCGCATCCTCGGGCGCGCCTGGGCCCGCGTGCTGTGGCGCTGCTGGCAAGACCAAGCCCCCTACGACCCCGCCCGCCACGGCAACCTCAACCGCCTCGAGACGGCAGGGGGTTGACACAGGGCGTCTCATAGCAGCACCGAGGCAACACGTAGGAATGGGTTTGCGGCCGCAGTCGAGGCGTTCCTCCCTGGACGAGCCTGCCCTATCGCAGGATACTGCGGTTGTGACCAGGCGCCCGATGGCAGGGCTATCCCGATGGCGGCTGCGTGGCGTCGTGGTACCCGGGCTGCGAAGAGGGTCGATGACGCCGGAAGTCGACCTCTCGTCTGAGCTCGCGGAGGCGCGCCGCCGCCGGGACGAGCTTGAGTCGCTCGTCGAGATCAGCCCGGTCGCCATCGTGGTCATGGACGCCGCTCAGCGTGTGACGGGCTGGAACCCAGCGGCGGCGCAGCTCTTTGGCTACGCGCCGCAGGAGGCCATCGGGTGTCTGATCGACGACCTCGTCCTCAACGACAACCTTCGCGGAGAAGGCCGGAACGTCACCCACGAGGCGCTCGAGAACGACCGTGCCGACAGGATCACTCGTCGCGTACGGAAGGACGGGAAGCTGGTCGACGTGCAGATGATGCTCGTGCCGCTCAGGGTCGCCGGTGAGCACGTCGGCTTCTACGCGATCTACCACGACATCACCGAACTCCAACGCGCACGAGAGCGGGCCGAGACGCTACTGGCCGTAACGCAGATGCTCGGGAAGACGCTGAGTCTCAAAGACACGTTCGAAACGATTCTCGCCGAGCTGCAAAAGGTCGTGCCCTACGACAGCTGTTCCATCCAGGTGATTCAAGGAAACCGTCTGGTGATCGTGAGCGGGCGCGGCTTCGAAGACTCGCGGGGGATGGTCGGGGTGGGCTTCAGCCTGGACGACGAAACCAACCCCGGGATCCAGGTGGTGCGGTCGAAGCAGCCACAAGTCTTCGCCGACGTGTCGCACCACCCGCACTTCGCGAGTCAGCTGCACGGCGGTGGACGCATTCGCGGGTGGCTCTGTATCCCAATGATCGTCAGCGACCGCTTGATCGGCGTCATCAGCGTCGACAAGTTCGAACCCGACTTCTACGACGAGGGACTGGCGGAGCTCGCGACGGCCTTCGCAGCTCAGGCCGCGATGGCGATCGAGAACGCGCGCCTGCTGGAGACCGAGCGCGCCGCCCGCGAACAGGCCGACACGCTACGCGCGGCGGCCCAGTCGCTCGGCAGCACGCTGGAGGTGCCCGAAGTCTTCGATCTGATCCTCGCGGAGTTGCGCAAGGTGGTGCCTTATCGAACTGCCAGCGTCCAGCAACTCGACGGAGCCGAGATGGTGATCGTCGGCGGCCATGGCTTTCCGAACCTCGAGGAAGTGCTCGGAATGCGCTTCGACTGGCGGGGATCCGACGATCCCGCGCGCGAGGTGGTCGAAACGCGGGAGCCGGTGATCATTCCAGACGTCTCCGCGCGGTTCGAGCATTTCAATGAGGAGGCCCACGGAGGGGGACGCGTCAAGGGATGGCTGGCCGTGCCGTTGCTCGTCGGCGATCGGCTGACTGGGATGCTGACGGTCGACTCGTTCGAGGCCGACTTCTACACGCCTGAGCACGCGAACACCGCAAAGGTGTTTGCCGCGTTCGCCGCGACGGCGATCGACAAGGCCAACTACGTCAGCGAGCTGCAGCAGGCTCGCGAGGAGGCTGAGTCGGCGACGCAGGCGAAGAGCGCCTTCCTCGCCACGATGAGCCACGAGATAAGGACGCCGATGAACGCCGTGATCGGGATGACCGGTCTCCTGCTCGGAACGGAGCTCACGCCGGAGCAGCGCGAGTTCGCCGAGGTAGTCCGGTCCAGCGGAGACGGTTTGCTCCGCGTGATCGACGACATTCTCGATTACTCGAAGATCGAGGCCGGCCGGCTCGAGCTGGAGCAAGAGCCGTTCGATCTCCGCGAATGCGTCGAGGGAGCGCTCGACATCATTGCGCCGCGGGCCTCGGAGAAGGACGTCGAGCTCGGCTATCTCTTCGACGAGGACGCGCCGGTGGGGGTCGTGGGCGATGTGACCAGGCTCCGGCAGGTGTTGCTCAACCTGCTCTCAAACGCCATCAAGTTCACCGAAGAAGGCGAGGTCGTGGTCCACGTCGGCGCCGAGCGCCAGGCTTCGGACTCGTATCGGCTCCATCTCGCAGTGCGCGACACGGGCATCGGCATCCCGCAGGACCGGATGGACGGGCTGTTCGCCTCCTTCAGCCAGGTCGACGCCTCGACCACGCGACGCTACGGGGGCACCGGGCTCGGGCTTGCGATCTCAAGGCGCCTCGTGGAGCTCATGGGCGGGACAATGTGGGTGGAGAGCGAGGAGGGCAAAGGGTCGACCTTCCACATCGGGCTCGTCGCCGAGGAGGTAGAAGTGCCGGCGCGATTCTCCGAGTACGAGGGACTTCCGCAGCTCGCGGGAAAGCGAATCCTCGTCGTCGACGACAACGCGACGAACCGCGAGATCGTGATTCGACAGACGCGAGCGTGGGCGATGGAGCCCGTAGCGGTTGAGGGCCCCCTCGAGGCGCTTGCGCTGATCACGGCCGGCGAGCGGCTCGACATCGCCGTGCTCGACATGACGATGCCGGGCATGGATGGGTTGACCCTCGCGCGTGAGATCCGCAAGCACCGAGGCGAGCACGAGCTTCCGCTCCTGCTCATCACCTCACTCGGTCGGCTCCAGGACGCGCGGACAGCGAGCGAGTTCGCCGTCCAGCTCGCTAAGCCGCTGAAGGCCTCTCAGCTCTTCAACGCGTTGATCACCGTGCTCGCCGATCGGGCGAAGGAGCCCGAGGCCCCTCCGGTCGCAGCGGACGGCGTCAAGCCTGCGACGTCCGCCCTACACATCCTCCTCGCCGAGGACAACGCCGTGAACCAGAAGGTCGCGCTCGCTCTCCTCGATCGGCTCGGGTACCGAGCGGACGTGGCGTGGGATGGCCTGGAGGCCCTGGAGGCACTCGAGCGGCAGCCCTACGACGTCGTCCTGATGGACATCCAGATGCCCGAGCTGGACGGTCTCGACGCCTCCCGTCGGATCTGCGAGCGCTGGCCTCCGGGGGTCCGCCCCCGCATCATCGCCATGACGGCGAACGTCAGGCCCGAGGATCGCGAAGCGTGCTTCTCGGCCGGGATGGACGACTACCTGGCCAAGCCAATTCGCCCTGACGAGCTGGCGCGGGCGCTGCGCCATGTCCGCCCGCTCCGGGACAGGGCCGAAGCGAGTTCGGATGACGCCGGCGTCACCCTCGCGGCGGCCGCACTCGAGAGCCTGAGGGAGATCGGCGGCGACGACTTCCTGGCGGAGGTGATCGACGAATTTCTCGCGGAGGCGCCGGCTCTGCTGGCGACGCTACGGCGGGCCCTTGAGCAGGATGACGTCGACGAAACCCGGCGAGCGGCCCACACGCTCAAGTCGAACGGCGCGACCTTCGGCGGCGAGGACTTCTCGGAGCTCTGCCGCGAGCTCGAAGAGCGCGCCAAGGACGGCCGGCTGGTCGGCGCCGACGGGCTCGCGGATCGAATCGAGCGGGAGTACGCCCGGCTCCAGCGCGCTCTCGCGGCACTACGATCGCAAGCGCCGTCCTGAGAGCTCACGCCGAGTGGACGTTGTCAAGCGTCCACAGCGTGACCGCCGACTTGCGTCCCCGGACCTCGAACTCACCGAGCAACTGGAGGTCGTCCGGCGGTCGCAGTAGCGCTTGGCGGGTCGACTGGGCGAGGAGGATCGGGCCCCCGATGGTCTTCGTCATTCCCTCGATGCGCGACGCGGTGTTCACGGTGTCGCCGTGCACGGTGTACTCGAGCCGGCGGGGCGACCCGACGTTGCCGGACATGAACGGCCCACTGTTGAGGCCCACGCCCAAACGGATCTCCTCGCCTACGCCTTCTCGGCGCAGCCACTCGTTGAAGCGCGGGAGGCGCACGTCGATGATGTCGCGCGCGGTGGCGAGGGCGCGGTCTGCGTGGTCCTCGACCTCGATGGGCGCGCCGAAGGCGGCGAGGAATCCGTCTCCGTGATACGCGACGAGGGTGCCCCCGTGCTCGAGGATCGAGTCGCTCGTCTCGTCGAAGTACTTGTTCAGCGCCTCGATCACGAGCTCCGGCGGTCGCGCCTCCGCGAAGGTCGTGAAGCCACGAAGATCCGTGAACACCACGGTTCCGACGCTTCGCACGCCGCCGAGCCGTGGATCCTCGTCCGTTCGCTCGAGCACGTCGTCGACGACGTGCTCGGGGAGAAACCGCGAAAAGACGTCCCGAACCCGTGCACGCTCGAGGTCATGAAGCCGCTTCTTCGTGAGGCCCGCGTTGATCCTCGCTCGCAGGACCACCGGATTGAACGGCTTCGGTAGGTAGTCGTCGGCGCCGATCTCGATGCAACGCACCACGCTGTCGATCTCGTCGACTGCCGAGATCATGATCACCGGGATGTGTTGGGCGTCGGGCGTCTGCTTCAGGCGCTGGAGAACCGACACGCCGTCGAGCTCCGGCATGACGATGTCGAGCAGGACCACATCGCACGGCTCCTCCTCGAAGAGCTCCAGCGCCTCGGCGCCGTTCTCGGCGGCGCGGACATCGTGCCCATCCTGCTCGAGAAGGCGAATGAGCAGCTTGCGGCTGAGTGAGTCGTCGTCTGCAATGAGTATCGATGCGTGCATAGATTCCTCTGAAGACGTGGGTGAGTCGCCAACCTGCACGAATTGACAGCGTCCTGGTAGCGGCGACGCTCGGTGATCGCACTCAGAATCCTGTCGTCGACCCTTCGGGTGGTCGCGGATCCTTAGCTCGCACGGGATGACCATAACTCGCTGGACCCGCCATCTGGGTCCGCGCACTGCCGTCGGACGGGGACTGCTGACGAGCCAGCGGCTTCGCTCACGGCGCAGATCGGCCAATGCCTGGGGCATTCGATCGCGGGGGCGGTCGGCTGGACCTTCACCTTTGTACCGCGTCCCGTGTCGTGGAGGCCCGGGCATCCCGCGCTGCGCGCTCGGGCGGCACGAACGGGCGCCGGTGGCGGGCCGACCGCCCCGCCCCTTACGCGCACGGCGCATCGTGCCCAGATTCGGGCGCGGTCAGGTCAAGCCGTAGCCTGATGCCCGACGCGGGCGTCCGGTGTACGCTCGGGCCCGAGTGCGGCGACGAGCTCGGCCGTCGAGTCCACGCCGAGAATGAGGCGCTGCCGTGGCGGGAGCTGCTCGCGCACTACACGGCGGTCGCGAACGCGATCGACATCCCGATCCTGTAGTCGAGGACATCGACCTCCCCGCCGCCCGCGAGCTGTGGGCGAGACTCTGGCCGTTCTGCCGATTCCTCGAGGCGCAGAGCACCGAGCTCGCCACGTTGCTCGACCACGCGACCATAGCCGGGGCCGCGCGATGACCGCCGCCGCCTCGAGCCCGTGCGCTACGCGGCGATGCGCTCGGGCGCGTGGCCGGCATCCCCGATGCGTGACACCGACGCGGGCTGCGCCTCTCCGGCGCTGTAGGAGGAAAGCGCGGCCCGCAGTCGCTCGCTCAGCGACGGCGTGGACTCGTAGGCCCGGATGGCGCCGGCTCGCATACGCAGCGTGGCGACCAGATGGTCCGTGCGATACGAGCGGCCGGCGATGGCGCGCCCGTCCTCGAGCGACAGCGCCGCGGCGGGCGTGCCGTCGATCTGGCCGATCAGGACGCGGCCGGCGAGCGGCCGCTGCGAGCTCTGCTCGGCGAGCCGCCTCAGTGCGTGCGCGTCCTCTTCGGTTGCGAAACGAAGGCGATTGGAATTGGCGTCGAACATTGCTGTCTCCTTTGCTCCGTTGACCGTGTGCTGCAGGAGACCACGACCCGCTGACATTCGGCTGACGTTTCGCTGACGCGGGACGTCAGCGCGCCGCAAGACCCGCGCCGTCGCCCGCCGGATCCGACCGGTCCTCGCCGGCCTCGTCGACGAGCTTGCTGACGGAGTCGCCGACGGACCGCTTGTGCAATAGCGCGAGCCGGGACGCTCGCTCGGCGTCATGGTCGCGGAGCGCCTCCATGATGCCCTCGTGCTCGCGCTGCGAGGTGGCGATTCGGCCAGGAACCATTCGGAAGACCCGCTGGAAGCCGGAATGGCGCTGCCAGATGTCCATCGTCAGCTCACGCAGCATGTCGTTGCCGCAGCTGGCCACGATCGTGCGGTGGAACTCGAGGTTGATGTCGGAGAACGTCGGGCCGTCCTGTGCCTCGACCGCCCCTCTCATCTCGCTCATCAGCCGGTCGAGCTGAGCCAGCTCGGCGTCGGTGATCCGTTCGGCGGCGAGCCCCGTCGCGATGCTCTCCAGGTGCGAGCGGATGAAGTAGGTCTCCTCGACCTCCTTCGCCGTGAGCGTGGTGACCCTCGCCCCGCGGTACGGAGCGGTCTCGACCAGGCCGTCCCGCTCGAGCATGCGCAGCGCCTCGCGGACGGGGATGTCGCTGGCCTCGTACTGGTTCGCGACCTCGCGCATCACCAGGCGCGTGCCCGGGCCGATGTCGTTGGACAGGATCCGCTCCCGAAGGGCTCCGTAGATCGCGTGCGATTTCAGGTTGCTCATTGCGCCTCCCAGTAGAACATATCTGATATGTTCGCCCACTTCGAGGGACGGACGGAGGAGCGGTCATGAAGAGGGTGTGGGCACTCGTTGCGATCCTGGCGTTGCTGCTGTTCGCAGCGTGCGGTGACGATGACGACTCGGGCGGAGGCTCGGAAGCCGAAGGCGGCGGCAGCATCCGGGTCGCTCTCGGCGACATCGAGTCGGTTGAGACGCTCGCCCTCTTCATCGCCATGGAGCGCGTCCGCAAGCGGGGCACCGACGTCGAGCTGATCGAGCTCGCCGACGAGGACCTCGCCAACCAGGCGGTGGTCGGCGGGCAGGCCGATGTGGGCCTCGGCGCGCCCTACGGCCTGATCCAGGGCTCCGGGGCTCCGCTGCGGATCACCTGCCAGCTCCAGCGCATTCGCTTCTACCCCGTGGTCGACAAGGCCGCCTACCCCGACTGGCAGGCGCTCGACGGCGAGACATTCGCCGTGCACTCCCGTGGCTCGACTTCGGAGGCGCTCGCCCGGATCATCGAGGAGGAGGAGGGCATCAACTTCGGCGAGATCGCGTACGTGCCGGGCGCCGAGGTGCGCGCGACAGCGCTGCTGCGCGGCAACCTCCAGGCCGCCATGCTCGACATCCCGACCAAGAACTTCGTCATGTCCCAGGCGCCGGGCAAGTTCCACTCGCTGCCGACGCCCGAAACCGAGGCGAGCGACGAGGTGCTGTTCGGCAACACCGCGTGGATGGAGGAAAACCAGGAGTCCCTCCAGGTCCTTCTAGAGGAGATCCTCACGGTCTGGCAGTCCATGGTCGATGACCCCCAGTACGTCCAGGAGGAGCGGGAGCGGCTCGGGCTGCTGCCCGACCTGCCGGCCGAGCTCGAGGAGGAGCTGCTGCCCTACTACGAGCAGGCCGCCGAGGAGGGTCTGTTCACCGAGGACTGCGGCGGCGAGCCGGCCGCCAAGGAGGACTTCGTGTTCTACGGGGAGGCCGGCCAGCTCGAGGGTGACCCGGCGGACCTCCAGGTCGAGGACTTCTGGACCCTCGAGCCGTCCGAGAGCGCGCTGGGCGCGGTCGAGGAATCGGGCAACTGACGGTGGCCGCGTCGGCCGGGATCCGCGCCGGCCGCACGGCGCCCCGCCGCGCGGCGGCCGGCGTGACCAGCCCCTGGGTGCTGCGTGCCGCGTCGATCCTGTTCGTGCTCGGGCTGTGGGAGTGGGCCGGAAACGCCGGGATCAACATCGCGTTTCCCTCCTGTACCGACACGCTCGCCGCGTTCGGTGAGATGCTGGTGGACGGCACCTTCGCCGAGGCATACGCCGAGACCGCCGGACCCCTGATCGTCGGCCTGCTGCTCACCGCCGTAGGCGGAGTGTTCGCCGGACTTGTCATGGGCCTCTTCCCGCGGGCCGAGTGGATGGGGCTGCCCGTGTTCATCGTGCTGCAGGCCTCGCCGTCGGCGGCGATCGTCCCGCTGATCACGTTCGTCTACGGAATCGGCTTCACCGCCAAGGTGTTCGCGGTGGTCCTGCTCAGCGCGCCCGTGATCGTGCTCAACTCCTACCGCGGCATCGCCAACACCCCGCGGTCGCTGCTCGAGATGAGCAACGCGTTCCTGGCGAGCCGCTGGCAGCAGATCTGGAAGGTGATTATCCCGGCAGGCAGCGGCCTGATCTTCGCCGGGCTGCGGCTTGGCCTCGCCCAGGGCTTCACCGGCGCCATCCTCGCCGAGCTCATCATCACCCCGACCGGCGTCGGCGACCTGATCACCTTCTACCGGTCCACCGCCGACTATCCCGAGATGTTCGCGGCCATCCTGTCCATCATCCTGGTCGCGAGCATCAGCGTGACGCTGCTTCAGAACCTGGAACGGCGCCTCTTCCGGCCTGAGTTGAGGGAGGCATGACCGACAGCGTCCGCATCGTCGACCTCACCAAGGAATTCGCCGGCGGCGTCCGCGCCCTGGGCGGCCTCAGCTTCGACGTGCCCAAGGGCGAGCTCACCAGCATCATCGGCCCCAGTGGGTGCGGGAAGACCACCACGCTGAAGATCGTCGCGGGACTGGTCGAGGCCACGTCCGGCCGGGTCGAGGTGGACGGCGCCCCCGTTGCAGGGCCCGGGCCGGACCGGGCCTTCGTGTTCCAGGACTTCGCCCTGATGCCCTGGGCGACGGTGCTGCGCAACGTCGCCTTCGGCCTGGAGCTGCGCGGGACGCCCCGCAAGGAGCGCGAGGAGACCGCGCGCGCGTATGTCGAGAAGGTGGGGCTGTCGGGCTTCGAGGACTCCTACCCCCACCAGCTTTCCGGTGGAATGCGGCAGCGCGTGGGCCTCGCCCGGGCCCTCGCGGTGGACGCCGACATCCTGCTGATGGACGAGCCCTTCGCGTCGGTCGACGAGCAGATCCGCCGCCAGTTCCAGGACGACCTGCTGCGCCTGCTCAGCGACGAGAGCAAGACCGTGATCTTCGTTACCCACTCGATCGAGGAGGCCGTCTACGTCTCCGACCAGGTCGTGATCCTGACCCGGGGCCCATCGAGCGTGTCGAAGGTGGTGCGCCCGGGTGTCGACCGCAGCCACGGCTCCGACGAGATCCGGCGCGACCCCGCCTACCTCGACTGGGTCGAGCAGATCTGGCACGAGCTGCGCGGCTACCTGGAGCGCTGACGTGGAGCTGCGCGGTCACAGGATTCCGATGGCGTTCTCGCTGCTGGTGTGGTTCGTCATCTGGGAGGTCGTCGGGCAGCTCGAACTGGTGTCGCTCCTCCCGCCGTTCAGCGAGGTGATCGCCGCCCTCCCCGAGGTGGTGTCCTCGGAGACGTTCGCCGACGCCGCGCGGATCACGCTCGAGGCGTTCCTGATCGGGATGGCGATCGCCTTCGTCGTCGGCATCGGCGTCGGCATCCTGATGGGCACCAGCCGCGCGGTCGGCTCGGTGATGGGGATGTGGGTGAACATCTTCGAGAGCTCGCCGCTGACCGCCATCGTGCCCGCGCTGATGGCTCTGCTCGGCTTCGGGCTGGAGACGATGATCGTGACCGTGGTCCTGTTCTCGGTCTGGGTCATCGCGCTCGACACCCAGGTCGGCGTGGAGCGGGTCAACCCTTCGCTGGTCGAGATGGGCCGCTCCTTCGGCGCCACGAAGCGGGTGCTGTACTCCCGGATCGTCCTGCGGGCGGCGCTGCCCGAGCTGCTTGCAGGCATCCGCCTCGGGCTGATCCGCGGGCTGAAGGGCGTGATCATCGGCCAGCTGCTGATCGCCGTGCTCGGGGTCGGCTACCTGTTCGAGCTGTACTCCCGGAACTTCCTGATGCCGGAGTTCTGGGCGCTGCTCATCATCCTGTTCAGCTTTGCCTTCCTGGCGTCGGAGGCGGTGGCCTACTTCGAACGAAAGGTGGCGTTCTATGCGTCCAGCCGTTGACCGGACGGCCGGCTACGCCATCGAAGCGCCCCCCGCCACCACCGTCGCCGTGACCGGCACGGAGGCGGTCTTCCCCGTCTCCCGGGTGTTCTGCGTCGGGCGCAACTACGCCGAGCACGCCGTCGAGATGGGGCACGACCCGGACCGCGAGCCCCCGTTCTTCTTCATGAAGCCCGCCGACGCGGTGGTGCCGCCGGGCCGCCTGCCGTTTCCCACGCAGACGAAGGACCTGCACCACGAGATCGAGCTGGTGGTCGCGCTCGCCGAGGGCGGCCGCGACATCCCGGTCGAGCGTGCCCTCGACCACGTGTTCGGGTATACGGTCGGACTGGACATGACGCGCCGCGACCTGCAAGCGGAGGCGAAGAAGATGGGCCGGCCGTGGGACATGGCCAAGGGCTTCGACCAGTCGGCGCCCACCGGTCCGATCGCCGCCGTGGAGGAGATCGGCCACCCCGACAAGGGAGCCGTGTGGCTTCGCATCAACGGGAAGCCGCGGCAGGAGGGCGACCTCGACCAGCAGATCTGGAAGGTGCCCGAGACGATCAGCTTCCTGAGCACGCTCGTCTCGCTGCGTCCCGGCGACCTCATCATGACCGGGACGCCCAAGGGTGTCGGCCGGGTCGAGCCCGGCGACCGTCTCGAGGGCCACATCGACAGCGTGGGCGACCTGACCGTCAGCTACGACGCCTGAGGCGGCCGTGGCCGACCGCGTGCAGGCGCGGCCGGTGATGCGGGGCGTATACGAGGCTCGGCCAAGGCGGCGAGCCCCCAGGGAAGCTCCGCCGCAGCGGCCGCTCGCGACCGCGGACACCCCGCCGCGGCGTGTTTACGCAGGTCCGAATGCGCGAGGGCGGACCTGTACGCGACCGGTCGCGAGCGTATTCGGCGAATCGGGTTAGAGCGGAGCGAGCGGAGGTAATCGTTGGCCCAGCCCCCGGCCGAAGCGCGCCAGGGGGGTGACCGAGCTGACACAAGAGATCCGCCCCAACCTCGTCGCGAATGGAATCTGGGCACCGGCGCCCGCGGCGAGCAACGGTCACGTCGAGAGCGTTGCGAGCGGCAAGCCGGCGACGCTGCCGATCGCCTGGCGGGCCTTGGCCCGCGCCGGCCTGGACTACGAGGACCGCAACCGGCTCGACAGCGCTACCCCCAGATTCATCGGCAAGGACGACCGGCACGCGCGGCAAGGAGAGCCGAAATGAAGTCACTGTTCTCAGACAGCCCAAACGACCACGAAGGCGTGTCCCTCGAGCCGGGCTATCTCAGCGGTCCCGTCTTCTCCCGCCCGCGACGCGTGGGTCTGGACGCTCAAGGGTCTGCTGCCGGCGCCGACCCCGAGCCGACAGTCGCCGGGTTCGGCGTGCGAGTCAGTGTCGTCATCCCGACCTTGAACGAGGAGAAGAACCTTCCGCACGTCCTCTCCGCGCTCCCCCAGGGCCTTCATGAGGTGATCATCGTCGACGGTCTCTCCGCCGACGACACGGTGGTCGTCGCGCGGCGGCTGCGGCCTGACGCCCGCATAGTCATGCAGACACGGCAGGGTAAGGGGAACGCCTTGGCCGCGGGCTTCGCCGCATGCACCGGCGACATCGTCGTCACGCTCGACGCCGACGGCTCAACGGACGCGTCGGAGATTCCGCGGTTCGTCGCGGCGCTCTGCCACGGCGCGGACTTCGTCAAGGGCTCGCGCTTCGCGCAGGGCGGCGGAAGCTCTGACATCACGGCCGTCCGCCGCTGGGGCAACCGCGCTCTCAACACGCTCGTCAACCGCCTCTACGGGACCAGCTACACGGACCTCTGCTACGGCTACAACGCGTTCTGGATCCGCTGCCTGCCCTACATGCGCGTGGATTGCGAGGGCTTCGAGGTCGAGACGCTCGTGAACGTCCGGATCGCGAAGGGCGGGCTTGTCGTCCACGAGGTGCCGAGCCGCGAGCGGCAGCGCATCCACGGCCAGAGCAACCTGCACGCCGTCCGGGACGGCACACGGGTGCTCCGGACGATCGTGCGCGAGCGCGCCTCGGCCGCCTCGGCTTGGATCCCGCTCGCCCGCGGCCGCCGGAGCATGAACGGCGGATGAGGGTCGCGCTCGTCACGCCGGAGTACTCCACCCGCCCCGGCGTGGCCGAGCGTCACGTCCGGCGCGTGGCCCACGGGCTCGCGCGCAGGGGCGCCGACGTGGAGGTGCTGACTCAGGACGGCAGGCGCGGCCAGCAGCGTGACGTCGAGATCGACGGCGTCCTCGTCAGGCGCTTCATCTCGCCGGCGGGCAACAGGCGCGTCCTCGTGTCGCCCGCCTTGTGGGATCACCTCCACAGGAGGCTCGGGGCGCATGATCTCATCCACCTGCACGGAGCCCCGGGCGCGCTCGGGCTCGCCCTTGCGCGGGCCTGCGCAGGGCGGCTCGTGTTCACCCCGCACGCCCCGATCGAGCAGCTCTCAGCCTGGTCGCACGCCCGCATGCTGCGAGCCGTGGCGGACCGGGCGAGCCTCTCCTTATGCGGCTCTCGCGCCGAGGCGGACCTGCTCTGCCGCGCGGTGCCCACGGCGGCGAGCCGGGTCTGTGTCATCCCAAATGGCGTGGACGTGGCCGCGATTCAGTCCGCCGACCCGCTCCACCACACGGGTTCGGTGGTGCTCGCGGTCGGCCGGCTCGAGCGCTATTCCGGCGTGAGCCGCGCGATCGCGGCGATGCCGAGCCTCGACGCGGGCTTCCGGCTCGTCGTCGTGGGAGACGGCCCCGGGCGGCACTCGCTGCAGGCCTACGCGGAGGATCTCCATGTCGGCTCGCGCGTGCTGTTCACAGGCGCCGTGCCCGACGCCGTGCTGTACCGCTGGCTGCGCACCGCGGCCGTCGTCGTGGCGCTCGCGGAGCGGCAGGCCTCCGGCATCCAGGTGCTCGAGGCGGTGAGCGGAGGGGCGCCCGTGGTGGCGTCCGCCACGCCCACCCACCGCGAGACGGCGGCCTACCTCGAGGAGGCTGCCGTGGCCCTCGTTTCCACCGGAGGATCGCCCCTGGAGGTTGCCGACGCGATCTCCACGATCGCCGGCACCAGCCCCCGGCGCGACACGCAGGCCGCGATCCCCACCTGGGACGCCGTGGCCAGGCGGACCTTGGACCTCTACGGCCGGCTCGTAGCGGAGCGCGTGCTCTCCGGCGCGCGCCGCTGGGGCGCCTCCCGGCGCCTGCCGCGGATCCGCCAACGCCCCCGCCCTGCGCTCAGGAGCTGACCACGTGGCCGCTCCTCTCCCCCGGGCCGCGCTGATGGCGCCGCGCGCCACGGCCTCGTCCTTCCGGATTCGCTTCCACCCGATGGCATCCTCATCGACGGGAACGGGCACCGCCCCCACCAGGCCACGCGATCGGTGAGCGTCGTGGTCACCACCTGCGGCTACTCGGCTCGGCTGGAGCGCTGCCTGCGCTCGATCCTCGCGTCTCGCCACGAGGACTTCGAGGTGGTCGTCGTCGACAATCGCCCCGCGGAAGGCCTGACCCACGCGATGCTCGCCGAGCGCTTCGAGGACGAGCTGCGGGTGCGCTGCGTCGAGGAGCCCCGCCTCGGGCTCGCGTTCGCGCGCAACGCCGGCCTGATGGCCGCCCAGGGGGAGGTCGTCGCGTTCACCGACGACGACGTCGTGGTCGACCCCGGCTGGGTCGGGCGCTCGGCCGAGGCGTTCGACCGCGACGACGACGTGGCTTGCGTAACCGGCTTGATCCTCCCCTTCCAGCTTGAGACGGACAGCCAGCTTCTGCTCGAGCAGTTCGCGGCGTTCTCCAAGGGCTACGAGCCCCGGACGTTCCGGCTGCCGGACCGACGGCATCCGCTGCTTCCGTTTACGCCAGGACTGATCGGCTCGGGAGCCAACATCGTCGTTCGCGCCGACGTCGCGCGCGCCATGGGTGGGTTCGACACCAACCTGGGCACCGGGACACCGTCGGCGGGCGGCGAGGACCTCGATCTCTATGTCCGGCTGCTGCGGGCGGGGCACGCGATCGCCTACCAGCCGAGCGCCATCGTGCGGCCCGACCATCCGGACGGCAGGCGCCGCCTGCGCGGTCAGGTGTTCCGGTACGGCGTGGGGCTCGGCGCGACGCTCTCGAAGCAGCTCGCCCGCGCCCCGGGCGCTGCTGGTCGCGCTCGCGGCTGTGTGCCTGGCACGTCTGGCGCCGCCGCTCGTCCGTGGCAGCGGGCCGCTCACGCGGCCGGCGCTACCGGCGATCCCGCCGGGCGCGGCGCTGCACGTCCTGAACATGACCGCCACCCGGGTCCCGGAAGCGTTTGTCCCCTCCACAGCCCTGATGTCCATCCCGTCCTGGGGCGACGTGGTCGACGGCACCCTGATCAGTTACGACGCCCTCATCCGAAGAGGGGCCCCTCCGGATACCTACGGTGGCCTCGGCTCGGAGGACCGGCGGCTGGCCAATCGTGGAGGTGCGCCGGATGTCGTGTGCGGAGATGCAGGTGCTGACGTCCTTAAGTCTTAAGGCGGACGACGTGCAGTCCCCCCACGAGGAGTGGATGCCGTCCGACGGCGAGGGCGCGCTGGCCGCCCCTGCCGCGGTGCGCGTCGTGGACCTTGAGGCGCCGCTGGCCAGTCTCGCGCTGCGACCGGGTCGCCTTGGGGAGCCGTACCGGTCGCTCCTAGCCCTGGTCCGACTTGACGGGGACCCGCTCGGCGTTGCGACGCTACGGGTCGGTCCCCGAGGCCTGGTGTCGTCGGACCGGCTAGAGCGGGCACTTCGCCGCCAACTCGACGCGGAACTGCATGAGGCATTCGCCCACCGGGGACTCGCGCTGTCGAGGTCGCTCCCTCTGGAGGGAATTCCGTCTCTCAACGGACGCCGGGGCGCGACCCGGAGGCGGCGCCGGTCGGTCAGCGTAGTGGTGACGACGTGTTGCAATCCACTTGCGCTGGAGCGCTGCCTGCGGTCGATCCTCGCATCGGACTACGACGACTTTGAAGTGATCGTCGTGGAGAACCGGCCCGGCTCGTCGGCCACCCGGCGAATGCTCGCCGACCGACTGAAAGACGAGCCGCGGGTGATCTACGTCGAGGAGCCCCGCCCTGGACTTGCTCAGGCACGGAATTCGGGCCTTGCGCTGGCGGGCGGCGACCTCGTCGCCTTCACCGACGACGACGTTGTCGTGGACCCCGGATGGCTTCGCCGTTGCGAGGAGGCATTCGAGCGCGCGGACGATGTTGCCTGCGTAACGGGCCTCATCGCTCCGCTCGAGCTCGAGGACGACAGCCAGCTACTTCTCGAGCAGTTCGCCGGCTTTGGAAAGGGCTTTCGCCGGCAGACCTATCGACTTCCGGAGGCGCTCGACACCAATCCACTCCTGCCCTATACCGCGGGCGTGGTCGGTTCGGGCGCCAACACGGTGCTGCGAGCGGACGCGGCCCGGCGGCTCCGGGGGTTCGACACAACCCTCGGCGCCGGCACTCCGGCTGCGGGCGGAGAGGACCTCGACCTCTACATCCGGCTGCTGCAAGCGGGCTACGCGGTGGCCTACGAGCCAAGCGCGATCGTCTGGCACGAGCACCCGTACGGGAGGTCACGGCTGCGGCGCCAGGTCTACAGCTACGGCGTCGGGCTTGGCGCGATGCTCACGAAGCAACTCGTCGCGGGGCCCGAGCGCCTCAGGCTGGTAGGGGCAGTCCCGGCTGGCGTCCGCTACGCCCGCGATCCCAACTCCCGGAAGAACGCGGCCAAGGCCCCGGCCTTCCCGCGCCGTCTTGGGTGGCTGGAGCGCCTGGGCATGCTCGTGGGCCCGATCGCCTATGTCGTGAGCGCAGTTATCGCCGCCACGCGGCGCTGGCGGCTCTCGGGCTCCGGGCCTCCCTCGCCCGCTCTCTGCGTGGAGCGCCTCCGTGTCTCCAACGGGCGGACGATCGAAGTTGTGAGCTTCTACAACCGCGAGCTGGCTCCACCGCCGACGCCCGTTGGCCCCCGAAGGCGGCCCCTCGAGCGCCGCTGGGAGGCCGACCGTGCGGTGGCGACCCCAACCCACCGCGCCATAGCCGCCACGGCGGCTGCGGCGTGCGTAGCGGCGCCGTTGTCCGTCGCAATCGGCCTCCCCGCGACAGTGCGACTCCCGGCGGTAATCGCGCTGTTGTGCCTGGCGCCCGGAGCTGCGCTCCTGACGGTTCTCCGAGGCAGGTTCGAGCTAGGCCTGGTGCTCGGCATCAGCCTGGCCGGGAGCGCGATGCTCGCCCAGTCGATGCTGTGGCTGGGCGTCTGGTGGCCAAAGGCGTTCCTCTATGGCCTCGCCGCCGCCTGCATTCCGACCCTGGTCTCTGAGCTCGACATCCCGAGCCTACGACGGGCACTAGGGATGCGTTTGCTCACTAGTTCTGCGCCCGCCCGCCAGCCGAGCTCGGGGAGCCCGCCGTGGGCAGTCCCGCCCCCCATCGGCCGGCTCGGGCTGGCCAGGGTCCGAGCCGCCGTAGGCAGGATCCCGCTATTCGTCGTAGGTCACGGAGCCCTGCTCACTGCGGCCCTGGTGGCGTGGGCCGTGTCGCTCGTGGGGGTCGACCTGAGCCGAATGGCCGGGCTCGGGCTGCTCAACGCCATGCCGCCCACCTACTTCATGGCCTTTGGGCTGCTGCTAGTGGGCTTCGCGCATGCGGTGACGCGACAGGAGCTGAGTCCGAAGCTCCTCGGGGTCTACGTGCTCGCACTGGTCCTGATGATTCACGGGACCACCCCCTTGTTGTACGACGAGCCGCGATACCGGTGGGTCTACAAGCACCTCGCCGTCATCGACCTCTTCGCAGACGGCGGCGGCGTCCACCGGCACCTCGACATCTACAACAACTGGCCGGGATTCTTTGCTCTCAACGCCTGGCTCAACAGCACAAGCGGGTTGGGCGCGGCCGTCTACGCACCGTGGGCGCAGGTGTTCTTCAACGTGGCGAACGTCGCTGCGCTGCGATTCGCGCTGCGCGGACTAACGGGTGACGAGCGATTTCTGTGGACGGCGACGTGGCTCTTCCTGCTGAGCAACTGGGTCGCACAGGACTACCTGGCGCCCCAGGCCTTCGCGTTCCTTCTCTCTCTCGTCGTGTTTGGGCTCTGCCTGCGCTGTGGCCCCCGGCCATCCGCCCCGCGATTGGCTCCCGGTCGGTGGTGGGCGGCCCGGCTTGACCAGCTGAGAAGGGGGGTGCTCCGCCGCGCGCCAGTCGACGAACCGCTGCCGGCCGCCCCGTTGTCCCCACGCGCGGCTGTTCTCGTGGGCGGCCTCTGCTATCTCGTCGTGGTGGTCAGCCATCAGCTCACGCCGGTAATGCTGCTCGCGGGGGTGACTGGGTTGGCGCTCGTCACCCGCCGCGTGCCGTTGTGGGTCCCGGCCGCGATGGCGGTCATCGAGGTCTTGTGGGTGGCGCACGCGTGGTCGTATCTCAGCGAGCACTACTCAATACTCGACTTCGATCCGGCGGCCAATGCGGCGCCGCCTGGCTATCAGGCGGGACAGGGTCTTCCGGGCCTGGCGCTCGTTGCATGGGCCTCCCGCGTCGAACTCCTGCTCTTAGCCGTATTCAGCGCGATTGGCCTCGTCCGCAGGGCCCGCGCGGGCCACTGGGACCTGGCTGCCGTAATCCTTGCGCTTGCCCCGCTGCTGGTCTTCGGCGCGCAGTCGTACTCCGATGAGGGGCGGTACCGCGTGTATCTATTTGCCCTTCCATGGCTGTGCTTCTTCGCCGCGGCGGCGTTTGCGCCGGTGAGCCGGTCGGAGGTCGCACGGGCGCTGCGCGGGTGGCGGCTTGCTCTCGCCAGCGGCGCTCTCGGCGTCTGCCTGCTCTTCGCGTACTTCGGGTTGGAGTTCGCAAACCGTGTTACCCGCCAAGACATCGCCGCGGGTGTGTGGTTCAACCAGCACGCCCCGCGAAGTTCGCTGCTGGTGGAGGTGACGTCGAACTCCATCTCCCGAGTCACCGCGCGGTACGCCCGCGTCTTCGACTCTGAGTTTCCCTCCAGCCCCACCCTCACCGACAAGGCGGCGTACCGTGGCCGCAAACTCGGCCGAAAGGACCTACCGCGTCTCGAGGCAACGCTTCGTGAGTACGGCGCCCGGCACACCTTCCTCGTGCTGACCGAGAGCCAGCAGCGTTTCGCCCGGCTGTACGGGATTCTTCCCGCGGGCTGGCGAAAGAGCCTCGAGCCGGCGCTGCACAGCTCGCCTTCATTCCGTCTCGTCTTCCGGCGCGGAGCCTCATCGATCTTCGAGTACAGGCGCGCTTGGCAAGGGACCGTCCGGTGACCGGCGTGATCCGGGTGCTGCTTTACTGCTCCGTCGCTGACGATCCGCGCCGCAGCGACAGGCGCTATTCGGTTTCGCGGGATGCGTTCGAGGCGCGGGCCGACGTAGTCGAAGATTCCGGGTGTGTAGCGCTACCCGTCCGTCCCTTTGCCTACCCACACAGGGCCTTCGACCGGCGGGTGCGCGAAGCGGTGATCGAGGCGGACTACCCGCTCTGCGGGCGGCGTCACGAGAACGGTCTCCCACGCTGCCGAGGACCCCTTTGCCATTGCCGGTGGACCGTGACCGAGGGGACCCCGGCCTCCCGGATTGCCACCGCCGAACCGCGGATGGGGAGGATGACGGCCGCCGTCGTGTGCACGTCGAGCGATGACCGAGCGACGCTCGTTCGTGCCTGCGTCGATTTCGTGATCGCCGGGACACGCCGTCCTGACGCCGGGGGTTCCCTCGTACCTGGTCATCGCCGAACCACTCGAACGACGCGGACCTGCTCCGTGCCGTCCGGTCCGGTAGTGCGTCGCAACCCGACTCGGCAATGATGAGGGCGTCACGTTGACATGAAGGGTGGGCGATACCCCGACGAGAGCCTGGCGATGGCGGATTTGGTCTACGACGTCGGCATGCACGACGGCGCTGATTCCGCGTATTACCTGCGACAGGGGTTCCGCGTTATAGCCGTCGAAGCCAATCCCGTCTTCGCGGAGCGCGCCAATGAGCGGTTCGCGAGGGAGATCGAAGCCGGCCGCTTGACGATCCTGAACGTCGGGATCGCCCAGGGCCAGGGCGAGGCGAGCTTCTGGGTCTGCGAGGACCACACCGATTGGAGCTCCTTTGATCGTGGGAACGCCAGCCGCCAGGCCGCGCAGCATCGGCCCCATCATGTTCAAACCGCGCGGCGGCTCACGTGTTGAAGCCGGGGTCGCCGAACGCCCGCATTCCCGGGGATTACGGCGATGATCGTGCGCCTCGAGCGGCTTGGGATGCTGACCGGGCCGTTCGCCTACATGGCCAGTCGCCGCCGAGTGAGGAGAGTGCCATGAGCGGCGAACGCGTTCCGCTGTTGCTGTACCACAGCGTCGCCGACACGGTCGACTGTCGCTTCGCCGAATGGGCCGTGATGGAGCTGTTCGGGGGCCACATGTTCAAGGAGAAGCTCGGCGCGCGCCCGCTCGAGTATCGATTTCGAGCGCCTGCCGCTCACGCGCGCCGACGCGGCGGGGCGCGGACTGGTCAAGCGAGCATGGCGGTTCGCGGATGGTTAGGTCGCTGCTGATGCTCGCTCCGATCGCGCTCGCCGTTGCGCTCGTTCTCGTGCTGCCGGATGAGCATCCGGTGCGGCCCCGGCCCGCGGAACTCGTCTTCTATGACTACTTCAGCGGTCATGCGCTGGACGGCGAGCGCTGGCGCACGTGTCACTGGTGGGCGCGGGACGGTTGCACTATCGAGAGCAACAACGAGCTCGAGTGGTACCTGCCCGAGCAGGTACGGGTTGGCGGTGGTCGGCTTCAGCTTGTCGCGGAGCGACGGCGGGTACGCGGCTCGAACGGGCGCGTATACCGGTACGCCTCGGGAATGATCAGCACCGGCCCTGGCCCGAAGTCGGCGCCGCCGAAGTTCGCATTCCAGTACGGGCGTGCCGCCATGCGCGCGCGGGTGCCACGCGGCCGGGGCCTGTGGTCGGCCTTCTGGTTGCTGCCGGCGAGCCGCGAGTCGAAGCCCGAGATCGACGTGATGGAGGTGCTGGGACACCGCCCGCGCACCGTGGAGATGTACCTGCACTACCGGAACGCCGAGGGAGAAGCGCGCCGGCTCGGGCGCGAATGGACGGGCATCGAGCCCGGCTGGCATGAGTTCGCGGTGGACTGGCAGCCCGGTCGGCTCACCTGGCTCGTGGACGGTATCGCTCGCTGGCGGGTGAGCGGCGAGGCCGTCCCGGACGAGCCGATGTACCTGATGGCCAATCTCGCTGTGGGCGGCGACTGGCCAGGGCCTCCGTCAGAGGACACCAGGTTCCCGGCGACCTTGGCCATCGACTGGGTGAAGGCGTGGCGGTAAGGACCGTGACGCTGCGGCGACGCGCACCGGCGTCCCACGCCGCGGCCCTGCTGCGCACCCGCGCGCGGGTTCCGCTGTACCGCAACGGTTACGCGCTGGTGGTGAGCTCCGCGCTGACGTCGGTGCTCGGCCTCGTCTACTGGCTGGTCGCGGCACGCACCCTCTCGGCCGAGGCCGTCGGCGTGGGCGCCGCGCTGATATCTGCGATGACGCTCCTCGCCAATCTCTCGCAGCTCAACCTGAAGGGCGTGCTCAACCGCTTTCTGCCCGCCGCCGGGCCGAGCAGCCCGCTGCTGGTGGTTCGCTCCTACGTGGTCGCGATGGCGGTTTCCATGGTCGCAAGTTGCCTGTTCATCGCGGGCCTCGACCTGTGGTCGCCCGAGCTCGGCTTCCTGGCCGACCGGCCCGACCTGGGGATCTGGTTCGTGGCCGCGACGATGGCCTGGACAGTCTTCGTGCTCCAGGACAGCGTGCTGGCAGGGATTCGCCAGGCTGGCTGGGTGCCCGTGGAGAACCTGGCCTTCTCGGTAGCGAAGCTCGTGCTGCTGGTGGCGCTCGCGGGCGCGGCGCCGATGCTCGCCGCGTTCGTCTCGTGGAGCTTGCCGCTACTCGCCGTGATTGTGCCGTTGAACGTGCTCCTGTTCCGCCGCCTGATCCCCAACCACGTGCGGAGGACCGAGGGCCGCCAGCAGCCAATCTCGCTGCGGAGCATGGGCGGCTACCTGGTGGCGGACTACGCCGCCTACGCCTGCTGGGGGGGCACGGTGGGCGTGGTGCCGCTGGTGGTCCTGCACTTCTCCGGCGCGGAGGCCACCGCGCAGTTCTTCGTCGCGTGGACGATCGCGTACTCGCTCTATCTGGTGAGCAGCGGCATGTGCCAGTCGCTGCTCGCCGAGGGGGCGCTCGACCCCGTCCGGCTTGCCGAGCACGCCCGCGGGACGCTTGTCGAGGCGGCCGGCCTGGTCGGCCTGGCCACGCTCGTCGTCGTAGTCCTCGCGCCGGACCTACTCGGCCTGCTGGGGGAGGGGTACACAAACGCAGCGACCACCCTGCGGCTGCTCGCCCTCTCGGCGGTGCCCTATGTCGTGGTAGCCGTCTACGTGAACGTGGCTCGCGTCGAGCGTCGCATGCGCACGGTGGTAGTCGCCTATGCTGCGCTCGGCGCGATCGTGCTCGCCGTCGGGCTGCCGCTGCTGGACGCGATAGGCATAGAAGGGCTCGGCATCGCCTGGCTCGTCGCCCAATCGGTGGTGGCGGCCGGCCTCGTGGTCCGCCGGCTCGTGCGCGCCGAGGCGCCGGGAACGCTAGGGGGCGTGGTCGGCGGAGCGCTGAGTGCAGCGCGCCGGCCGGCGACCGCCCACGCGCTGCGGCCGGTTCTGCGGGCGCTCGAGCGCCGGCATGGCGACGGCGCCCGATGGACACTGCGCGGCGATCTGGCGCGCCTCGGAGAGGTGACCGTGGTCCCCGTCGGCCCCGCCGGGAGCGGGCCCGTGGCGATCATCAAGCGGGCGCGCACAGACGCCGCCGAAGCCTCCCTCGACCGGGAGTCGCGCTTCCTCCTGGCCCTGGGCCATTGCCGCGAGCTCGAGGGCTTCCGGGCGCTGACCCCGCGCCTGCTCGCGAGCGGCAGCGTGGCCGGGCGCCCGTTCGCCGCGGAGGAAGCGCTCCCGGGAGTGCCGGCCGACCGCAGGCTGCGTGAAGGAATGTCGGAGGAGCGCTTCCTGGCTGCCGCCGAAGCCGCCATGCGGCCGCTCCACGGCGCCACCGCCGCGCGGACGACGGTCGACGAGAGGCTCCTCCGGGAGTTGGTCGGGGAGCCGGTGGGAATCCTGCGCAGCGCCCTGGAGGGCGCTCCCAGCCTCGACAAGGCGCTGAACTGCCTCGAGCGGGAGCTCAACGTGGCGCTCGCCGATCGGAGGGTCGAGACGAGCCGCGTCCACGGCGATCTCTGGGCGGGCAATCTTCTGCTCGACGACGACGGCGCGGTCAACGGCATCGTCGACTGGGGGGGCTCGAAGCCACGCGGCATCGCGCGGGTGGACCTGCTCCACCTGCTCGTGACCACGCGTGCGCTGACCGCCCGTCGAGAATTCGGCGGCGTGGTCGTGGAGCTGCTCGACGGGTCCTTCCGAGCCGAGCGCGACGACCGCAGAGGCTCGAACGATCGCGCGCTGCTGCTGCTCGCCTGGCTCCAGCACGTGGCGGGCAACCTCACCAAGGCGACCCGCTACCGTCGCAGCCGGCGGTGGCGGCGACGGAACGTCGAACCCGTTCTCGCAGCCGTGCTTCGCGATGCCGGGGCGGCCGAAGGAGGGCGCGCTGTTCGCCTCGGACCGCTTGAAGGCGGCGGTTCACATCCGGGGCGCCACCGTCTCCACGGTGACGGGAGGGCGGGACGGGTGAGGCCCACCCCGCGCCGGCCGGTCGTGACAAGCGCCTCGGCGCTCCTGCTCTTCATACTCGTGGTAACGGGCCACATGGCGCGCCGCGCCGCGCGGCGTAGTGTGTCGACCAGTGGCTCGGGTGTATGAACCCGAACGGTTACCAGGCACCCGTGCGTCTGCGCAGCGGCGGTTCGCGAATGTTCGCCCCCCCGTGGTCGCCGCCGCGGGAAGCGGCAAGAGAATCTGGGGCGTCGTGCTGTTTGGCGGGTGAGCGGCATCCGATACCGAGGACCCTCGGGGCCCTCCGAAAGGGAGCGCTTCGGCCATGAGCGCGCTCAAGGTTGCTGGAGTCCGCCGAGGCCGGTCGGAGGAGGGGGAGGTTCACGTCACGAGTCCGGCGGAGCGCAGGCTGTGGGGAGCAGTGCTCGCGACGGATCCCGACGCGTTCGTGTCGCATACGCCGGCATGGATGGACTTCATCTGTCGGTTTGGCGGGTACGACGACGCTAGTCGCCTCTATGAGCTCCCGACGGGCCGACAGCTTGTCGTGCCCATGGTGCGGCGCCGTCATCTGCCGAGCCCGCTCGCCTTGGAGGCCTCACTCCCGATGGGCTGGGGAATGGGAGGAATCGTCGCTCCTGGCGGGGTGCAGCGCGCAGACGTAGCGATTGTACTTTCAGACCTTGCGCGGCGAAGGGTGGCGCGGACGTCTTTGCGACCTAACCCGATTCACGGCGAGATGTGGAAGGCCTCTGTACCCCCTCGAGCCATCGTTCTTCCTCGCCTGGCGCACGTGCTTGCGCTGGAGGGTGGCTTCGCGCGCGTGTGGAAGGAGCGCTTTACCGGGACGGCGCGGACCGCCGTACGCAAGGCGGAGCGTTCCGGGCTCACGGTGGAGCGAGATACGTCGGGCAAACTGGTGCCTGTCCTTTATCAGCTCTTTGAGCGCTCAGTCGAACGCTGGGCGCAACAGCAGCATGAGCCACGAGCGCTCGCGCTTTGGCGCGCTCACCGCCGGGATCCCCGCCGGAAGTTTGAGCTGATGGCGACGACCCTCCGCGAAGCGTGTCACATATGGGTCGCTTGGGCCGACGGGCAACCGGCGGCCGCCATCGTCGTTCTCCAGGCAGCCAACGCCAACTACACCCGCGGGATGATGGACAAGGAGCTGGCCGGCCCCACGCGCGCCAACTATCTCCTCCACCAGCTGGCGATCGAGGATGCCTGCAACGCGGGCTGCCGCTACTACAACATGGGCGAGTCTGGAACGTCCCCGTCGCTCGCGCAGTTCAAGACGCGCTTTGGCGCTCGCCCGCGTCCCTACACCGAATTCCACATCGAACGGCTGCCGATCACCGCACTGGACCGGCGTGCCCGCGGCATCGTCAAGCGGATCGTCGGATTCCGAGATTGAACCAAGATAAGTAGGAGTGCCCCTCATATACACGCTGACAAAAACTCCTCGTCCGTCAGAGAATACGGACACACTCGGTGGCAGTACGCGGATGTTGATAAGCAAACGATTTGAGCTCAATTTGCGGCGACGCGTCTAGGGCCTCAGCTAGACCGTGACACTGATATGCGGGTCAAGACACCTGAGCGCGGGGACGGAAGGGGGCCGATGATCCGGCCTAAGCCTCATCGGGTTGCCCCGCATACCATCATCCCCGTGCTGCTCTACCATTCCGTAAGTCACAAGTCCCGACGGGGCGACCAGCCATATACTGTTTCACCCTCGAGCTTCGCGGCGCATGTGGAAGCGGTCGCGGCGTCTGGACGGGAGGCGCTCAGGATGACGGAGCTCGCGGCAGGATTGCGAGGGGAACGACCTCTACCTGAACGAGCCGTCGCCGTGACATTCGACGACGGTTTCGCTGATACGTACGACGCGATCGAGGTGCTCCTCCGCCGCGACCTCTCCTCGACCGTGTACGTCACTTCAGGCGGGGTTGGGGCTGGTGACAGGCTGTCGGCCCCTCAGTTGGCCGAGCTTGCACTACTACCGCCGGTGGAAATCGGCGCCCACGCAGTTCGGCATCGCCGGCTGGACGAGTTGGCCGAGTGGGAGATGGTCCACGAGGTGAGCGCGAGCAAGGCCGCTCTGGAGGAGGTGATGCGAGCGAGCGTTTGCTCCTTCGCGTATCCCCACGGGGCGTACAACCGGCGCACGCGAGAGGCCGTAATCGCTAGCGGATACCACTCGGCTTCAGCCGTCAAGAACGCGGTGTCCCACGGTCGCGACGATCCGTTCGCCATCTCCCGCTGGACTGTGTCGGCGCAGACGTCCGCCTCGCGGATCGCCGATGTCCTCGAGGGCAAGGACGTCCCGCTTGGCTGGACGCGTGAGCGGCTGCGTACACGCGCTTACCGGACAGTACGGCGCCATCGACGGCGCCTCAACAACAGGCTTGGAGCCCGTTGATGGCGGTCTCCGCATATCCCACCGCGGCGGTTCGGCGCCTCGCCGCCGCATGGCCCCATTCGCGAGCATCGAACGGGCGGTGGCTCACGCGCTATGCCGATCTCGTGCGACTAGGACTCCTCTGTGGCGCCGTTCTGTTTCTTGCCGCGGGCGATGGATCCGACGCCCTGAAGGCGCTCCTGCTCACGGCGCCGAGTCTCTCCGCCCGGCTCCTCCGCGTCAATCCAGCCCTCGATCTGGCCTTCGCGCTCGCCCTTGCCGCCGAGGGGGTTCTCGGAGGCGCTGTCCCGTGGATCGCAGGCGACGACACGCTCCCGCACATCGTGCTGCCGCTGCTAAGCGGGCCGGTGCTGTACGCGGGACTCCTGCGGCTTGGTGCGCTGGCGAAACCTGCGGCTCGGCCAACCGCGGCCTTGCTGATGGGGTCGGCGGCGGCGACCGCCATGTCCGTCATTGCCCTGGGGGCGGCGTGGGAGCTGATCGAGTGGGTGGCTGACGCTACCGTCGAAACCAATTACTCACAGGGTTACCAAGATACCCTTGAGGACCTGGTAAACGACTCCATTGGGGCCGCCTGCGCCGGCAGCGTGGTCGGCGTTTGGCTGTGGATAGCCTGGCGCAAGTCGCAGCTCTGGCCGATTGTCGGCGCCTCGAAGCGTGCCTCTCTGCCTCAGGACGGCCGGGGAACAGGATGACGGCCGCCGTCGTTGTGTGCACATCTAGCCACGAGCGAGCGACGCTCCTTCACGCCTGCGTTCACTCTGTGATTTCCGGTACACGTCCGGCAGACGAACTCATCGTGGTCGTCGATCAGAACCCGTCGCTGAAGGCTGAGCTGGCGGGCTCCCTGCCCGCATCGGTGAAGCTCCTGGAGACCGAGAATGAGGGGCTTTCCGAGGCGAGGAACGTCGGGATTAACGCCGCGCAGTGCGGTGTGGTCGCCTTCGTCGACGACGACGCCACCGTCGAGGGCCAATGGCTCGCCTCGATCATGGACGCGTTTGAGGAGGACGGCGGCCTCATCGGCGTAGGCGGCCCCGTGTTGCCTCGCTGGGGCGCCGAGCGCCGATGGCTCACCGATGAACTGCTCTGGATGGTGGGCTGCACCTACCGGGGGCATCGCCAGGAAGCAGGTCCCATCCGTAACCCCCTCGGTTGCAACATGGCCTTCCGGCGGCGGCACCTTGTGGATGCAGGGGGCTTCGCAGCGGGCTTCGGCAAGCGTGGGAACGCACTTGAGACATGCGATGAAACGGAGTTGTCGCTCCGGCTGGCGCGGGAGTACGGCCCTTGTCGAATTCGCCACCTCCCCGCCGCGCGAGTGCACCACTACGTGCCCCCGGCGCGAATCTCGTGGCGACTCCTAGTCCGGCGTTCACTAAGCGAAGGGCTGGCCAAGGGCCGGCTCCAACGCCTGTATGGCCGCTCGGCGCTCGGCCCCGAGAGCAGCCACGTACGACGCCTAGTGGCTAACTACATTCCGCGGCTGCTCCTTGGCGGCCTCGTCCGGCGTAACAGATACTCCGTGCTGGGAGCGGTTGCGGTTGCGGTCTCTCTCCTCATCACAGGCTGCGCATTCGTGGTCGGCGCAACAATCGCCGAGCGAGGAGGTGCGCGCGGCCTTCGAGGATAATGCGAAGGGCCGGAGCCGTCAGGGGTTTCCATACACGCGAGCAAGACTCGACGGCGGGCCAACTCCACGGCGCCGTTCGCGTGACCACCAGGACGATCCCGTTGATCACACATGATCCGGCCATCGAGAGCCGGCGATTCATCGATCTTCCCGTTCAGCCACGCGCCTCCCATTTCGGTGGGGGATGTCCGCGCGCGGCACTCAATGAAATCTTCACATGGGACTCCAGCGCTCATGGCGCTCGCCGCCCCGGCGACATCAGCCGCCGCGGCGCGCGCCCAGATGTTTGATGCAGCCACCACCCGCGAGCCGCCGCCCGGCTTTCTTGGTCTCCAGCGGGACGGGATCGCGTGCCGCATACGCCCCGCTACCACGCGGCGCGTGACAAGCGCGGGCTGCTCCGCGATTGGGGATCGTCCTGGCGGGCGATGGGGGACAGGCCGGGCTGGTCCCTATAGGGCTCTCAAAGAATGGCGCCAAGTGCCTCCCAACCACCCGGATCGGTGGCGCTCGGTGCCGAAGCGTTGCGGCAAGAGTCGCGGCTCGATCGCGCCTCGCCAGGCTTCGTGGCTGCTCGTGCTGCGCGCGGCGCGCGATCGCGAGGGACGCGTAGGCGGCGCTGAGCCTCACGCGGCTGCTTCCGGGCGGATCCGAGGGCCCGCTTCCGGCGCTCAGCGAAAACCGGTTCCCGTCCGAACTCCGGCCAGAGGCCGTGGAGGCGTTCGTGGAGGCAGCCGGAGCGGAGTTGGGCTCGACGCTGACGATCGCCGAGCTGCGCCAGCTCGGCGGCGCGCTCGCTGGGACGCCCGCGCGGCACGGCTTGCTGCCACGCCTCGAAGGGAACTTCCTGCTGTTCGCGTGCGCCGTGCCGATGGGACCGGGGACGGCCGTGGCGGGGCGGACCCACGCCGCGAGGCTGGCGCAGGCGCTCGACCCGTGGAGCAGCGGCCGGCGCTACCAGAACTTCTCCGAGCGCCCGCTCGGGCCGGAGTCCTTCTTCGAGCCGGAGGTCCCAACGCAGGCTCGCCGCGATCAAGGCGAGGGTCGACCCCGACGGCCTGTTCCTGCCCAACCGCGCGATCGACCCGGGCATCCTGATGGGCACCAGCCGCGCGGTCGGCTCGGTGATGGGGATGTGGGTGAACATCTTCGAGAGCTCGCCGCTGACCGCCATCGTGCCCGCGCTGATGGCTCTGCTCGGCTTCGGGCTGGAGACGATGATCGTGACCGTGGTCCTGTTCTCGGTCTGGGTCATCGCGCTCGACACCCAGGTCGGCGTGGAGCGGGTCAACCCTTCGCTGGTCGAGATGGGCCGCTCCTTCGGCGCCACGAAGCGGGTGCTGTACTCCCGGATCGTCCTGCGGGCGGCGCTGCCCGAGCTGCTTGCCGGCATCCGCCTCGGGCTGATCCGCGGGCTGAAGGGCGTGGTCATCGGCCAGCTGCTGATCGCCGTGCTCGGGGTCGGCTACCTGTTCGAGCTGTACTCCCGGAACTTCCTGATGCCGGAGTTCTGGGCGCTGCTCATCATCCTGTTCAGCTTTGCCTTCCTGGCGTCGGAGGCGGTGGCCTACTTCGAACGAAAGGTGGCGTTCTATGCGTCCAGCCGTTGACCGGACGGCCGGCTACGCCATCGAAGCGCCCCCCGCCACCACCGTCGCCGTGACCGGCACGGAGGCGGTCTTCCCCGTCTCCCGGGTGTTCTGCGTCGGGCGCAACTACGCCGAGCACGCCGTCGAGATGGGGCACGACCCGGACCGCGAGCCCCCGTTCTTCTTCATGAAGCCCGCCGACGCGGTGGTGCCGCCGGGCCGCCTGCCGTTTCCCACGCAGACGAAGGACCTGCACCACGAGATCGAGCTGGTGGTCGCGCTCGCCGAGGGCGGCCGCGACATCCCGGTCGAGCGTGCCCTCGACCACGTGTTCGGGTATACGGTCGGACTGGACATGACGCGCCGCGACCTGCAAGCGGAGGCGAAGAAGATGGGCCGGCCGTGGGACATGGCCAAGGGCTTCGACCAGTCGGCGCCCACCGGTCCGATCGCCGCCGTGGAGGAGATCGGCCACCCCGACAAGGGAGCCGTGTGGCTTCGCATCAACGGGGAGCCGCGGCAGGAGGGCGACCTCGACCAGCAGATCTGGAAGGTGCCCGAGACGATCAGCTTCCTGAGCACGCTCGTCTCGCTGCGTCCCGGCGACCTCATCATGACCGGGACGCCCAAGGGTGTCGGCCGGGTCGAGCCCGGCGACCGTCTCGAGGGCCACATCGACAGCGTGGGCGACCTGACCGTCAGCTACGACGCCTGAGGCGGCCGTGGCCGACGTCGGCGCTTTCGTGGTCGAGGCCGAGCTCGAGTTGCACGATGGGTTCGACCCGGCTGCCGTGGGGGCGTCCGTCACGGTCGCGCTGTGCGGCCATTGGGAGCACGAGGGCCCCTGTCGCTGGCCGCACAACAGCGCGATCGAGGCCGAGCGAGATCCCGCTCGGTTCCGGACGCTGTTCGTGGCCGACGAGCCAGAGGCGGCGCTCGTGCGGGATCGCATCGAGACCGTACTGCGCGCCGACGCCGGCTGGCGGCTCGTATCCGTGCGCTCGCGCCCCGTGGCGGAGGCAGAGCGCGCGCTCGCCGAGCAGCTCCTGGCCGGACCCCGGCTGGGGTAGGTGGCGCCCGAGCGCGGGCCGGTCGATACTGGGACTCTGCGCGCGCTCGTCCTAGCCCTTCTGCTCTTGGTGGCGGCGCCGGCAGCGGCCGGCGCTTCGACCGTGAGCGTGGAGCCCTTCCGCGAGCCGGCCGACGTGGACCCGTTCGGATCGTGTGCGCGCTACATGACGTGCCCGGCCGACATGGTCGTCTTCACCGCGGCGAGAGGCGAGGCCAATCATGTGGCCGTCACCGAGACCGTCGTGAACCTCGGGCAGACCCGTTACATGGTGCGCGACAAGCGCGAGCCGGTGGTGGCGGGGGCCGGGTGCGAGCGCGTGGACGAGCCGCCTCCCGCCTCAGCGGTGGTCTGCACGGCGGGGGCCCTCGGACCGCAGCGGCTCGGAGATGGCGACGACTGGATCACCTCCCCCGGCGGCTGGGTGTCGGGCGGCGACGGCAACGACGTGATGACCGTGAACTTCGGCAGCGCGGACGGCGGCGCTGGGGACGACGTGGCGCTCGTGGATACCGGCGAGGCGGACGGCGGAGCGGGCGAGGACCTGCTGATCGGCGGGCAGGGCTCGGGCGGCAGCGGCGACGACCGCCTGATGGTCGCCAGCGGCCTGGGCGGTCCGGGGGACGACATCCTGAGCTGCTTTCCGCACCGGTCGAGCTGCTTCCTCAACGGCGGCCCGGGTCACGACGAGCTGACGGGCGACACGGACCGCGACCGGCTCTTCGGCGGGCGTGGCAACGACCGCCTCGACGGCGGCGCTCGCGACGACATGCTCGACGGTGGCCGGGGCGACGACCGCCTGATCGGCGGCGCCGGGCCGGACACCCTGGCGGGAGGCGCCGGTGCCGACCGCCTCCACGCCCGCGAGGACCCATCGGCGGCCGAGAGGCCGAGGCGGGACCGCGTGGATTGCGGCGCCGGGGGCCGCGACCAGGCGACCGTCGAGCGGCGCGACCGCGCGACGCGCTGCGAACGCGTGACGCGATTCTGAGTGTCGACACAGACCTCGACAGGATGGCCGACCTGACCCGAATCGACCCGTCCGACCGCCAGGCGCTCGAATCCCTCGGCCGCCAATCCTGAGCTTGTGACCTCTCGCGCCCTGCGGAAGCTGTGCCTCACCTTCGCGGGCGCCGTCGAGGAGTTCCCATTCGGCCCGCAGACCTCCGTGTTCAAGGTCGGCGGCAAGATGTTCGCGCTCAGCGCACTCGAGCGCCGGCCGCTCCAGGTGAGCCTGAAGTGCGAGCCCGATCTGGCCGCGCACCTGCGGCTGGCTCACGAGGCGATCAACTCCGGCTACCACCTCAACAAGCGCCACTGGAACACGGTCACGCTCGACGGCTCGCTGCCCGACGGCATGGTCCGCGACATGGTCGAGGACTCCTACGACGCCGTGGTGGCCGGGCTGCCGCGGGCGAAACGTGCCGGGCTCCAGTAGGGAGGCCTCGACCGGCTCAAGCGGCCGGGGACTTTCTCGGCCTGCAACGGGAACAAGCCGGTCATGCTCGACCTGCCCGCCGGCATCACGACGTGCCTGTTCGACCTGGACGGGGTCCTCACCCAGACCGCGAGGATCCACGCCCAAGCCTGGAAAGAGATGTTCGACGACTTCCTGCGCGACCGGGCCGAGCGGACCGGGGACCCGTTCGAGCCGTTCGACCGCCCGACCGACTACGACGAGTACGTGGACGGGCTGCCCCGGCTCGACGGTGTCCGCTCCTTTCTCCAGTCGCGTGGGATCGATCTCCCCATGGGGGCGCCCTCTGATCGGCCCGAGGCTGAGACGGTGCACGCGCTCGGCACGCGAAAGAACGACCTCGTGCTTCAGCTCATCGAGCAGCAGGGGGTCGAGCCCTACGAGGGGTCGGTTCGGTTCGCCGAGGCCGCACGGGACCGGGGGCTCCGCCGAGCGGTCGTCTCGTCCAGCACGAACTGCCAGGACGTGCTCGTGGCCGCCGGGATCGACGATCTTTTCGAGGAGCGCATCGACGGCGTCGTTGCCGAGCGCGAGAACCTCGCCGGCAAGCCGGCGCCGGACACGTTCCTCGCGGGCGCCAGGCTGCTCGGAGCCGAGCCGGCTCAGGCCGCGGTCTTCGAAGATGCGCTCGCCGGCGTGGAGGCCGGGCGCGCCGGGGACTTCGGGTGGGTCGTGGGGGTCGACCGCACCGGCCAGGCGGAGGCCCTGCGCCGCCGCGGGGCCGACGTGGTGGTTCAGGATCTCGCGGCGCTGCTGGGTGGCGACCGAGCCGGGAGCTAGTTTCGCGGCGTGCTCTCGCTCGCCCGCCGCGAGCCGTCCGCGATCCTCCTGACCGCTCAGCTGGCCGGCGTCCTGCTCTACCCGCTCATGGAGAGCAGCGCGGCGGGTCGCGCGCTCTTCAGCGTCTTCGGGATCGCCATCCTCGGGCTGGTGGTGCTCGCCGTCCGGTTCTCGTCAGGCCTGACCTGGGTCGGCGTGCTGCTCGGGGTCCCGGCGACGGTTCTGCTCCTGATCCAAGCGGTGAGCGGCGACGACACCCTGCTCCCCTACTCCTCCGCGCTCGAGGCGGTCCTCTACTTCTACGCCGCGGGCGTGCTGATCCTCTACATGCTCGCCGACCACGAGATCACGCGCGACGAGCTCTTCGCCGTCGGGGCCACCTTCACGCTCGTGGCGTGGGCCTTCGCCTACACGTACACGGTGTGCCAGGCGATCGAGCCCGGGAGCTTCACGGCCGCGGTCGATCCCAGCGAGGACCGCACCTGGATGGAGCTGCTCTTTCTCAGCTTCACCACCCTGTCGAGCACCGGCCTGAGCGACGTGGTGCCGATCAAGCCCTTCGCACGGGGGATCGTGATGCTCGAGCAGCTTGCGGGAGTCGGCTACATCGCGATGGTGGTTTCGCGCCTCGTCGGCCTCACCGTCTTGCGACACCGCACGCTGGACTGAGCGCGTGTTCGCCGTGGTGCTCACCGGTGCGCCAGGGTCCGGGAAGACGGTGTGCCTGACGGCGCTGAGCGACGCCCTGGTCGGCGACCAGATCGCCCACGCGGCGGTGGACTCGGACGAGGTGGCATGGGCCTATCCCTTCCCGGATCTCACCCAGCGCTCCGAGCACCTGCGAGCCCTGTGGGAATCGCATCGCCGCGCCGGCCAAGACCTGCTGCTCCTGGCCGAGGTGATCGAGTCCCCGGGACACCTGAGCGACCTGCTCGCCCTCTTGGGCGCCGACGATCATCTGCTGGTGCGATTGGAGGCCGCGCCGGCCATTTTGCGCGAGCGCATCGTGGCCCGCGAGCCGGAGGAGTGGTCGAGCCTGGACTGGCTGCTGGACTACACGGAGCGAATGCAGGGCCCGCTGGCCGGACTCGACGGCGTTCATCTCGTGCTCGACAGCGAGTGCCTCAGGCCCGCGCAGATCGCCGACCGGGTTCGTGCCGCCCGCCCCGACAGGCTCGCGCGCGCTCGCAGCTAGCGCACGGCGGTCGCCTCGATCTCGACCATCAGCGACGGGTACGCCAGCCGCGCCACGCCGAGCAGCGTGGACGCCGGGCGGCAGCCCGCCTGGGCGAGCTCCGCGCCGGAGCACACCAGCACGCGCTCCGCTCCGCTTGCCTCGTTGGCCTGGACGTAGCCGAACTGGTCCTGCCACGTCCACGGATTGATCGCTCGGCGCTCCATGTCAGGCGGTCTGCGCCGTGACGCTCGCCACGAAGCCGCGCACGTCGGCGGCCGGCTCCGAGTAGGCGTCGCCGAGGGCCGACTCCACGGCCGTCATGAACTCCTCGGCCCAGGCCGGGAACTCGTAGTCGATGGCGCGCAGGAACTCGAGTGTCGCGGCCAGGCGGATATCGGCGATCGAGGGGGCGTCCCCGCCGATGAAGCGCCTGCCGTCGAGGAAGAACGAGTCGAAGGCCTCGAGCGGCTGGGCGAGCGCGTCCGTGGCGTCCTGCTGGGCCTTCGCCTTCATGGCGTCGTCGGCCTCGGACGTGGCCACCTCGCCTGCGTACTGAGGGAAGCCGAGCGTCGGGTAGGTGGCCCGCGCGACGAGCGGGTAGAGCGTGCCGGTGAGGTAGAACATCGCGCTGTCGACCATCGCCCGCTCGCCGGGGTCCGTCGGATAGAACCGGTCCAGGCCGTGCTTGTTGCAGAGGTACTGCATGATCGCGCAGCTCTCCCAGAGCGACCCTCTCGGCAGTCCCTCCTCCTCGAGCATCGGCGTGAGCTGGGCGGGATCCTTGCCGACGAAATCGGGCTCGTCCTTCTTCCCCCAGACGTCGAGCTCCTCGAACTCGAGGCCGGCGGCCCGCACGAAGATCCGGGCGGTGAGGTTGTTGACGCTCGGCGTCAGGATGCTGAGGGTGTTTGGGGCCATGTGACCTCCCGTCAGTCGTCCGAGAGCGATCCACGCGATCGCCGGACGAGGGTTTCGATGGCATCCGCCAGGTGAGCGCGGTCGATGTTGTAGTCGCCGCGCTCGACGCGGATCTTGTGCGCTTCCAGCAGCACCTCGGCGTGCGTGAAGCCGCCCGGCGGCTCGAAGCGGTACGACGCGAGCTCGATGAGCAGCCCGAGCGGGTCCTCGAAGTAGATCGAGTCCATGAAGCCGCGGTCCTTCACACCGCTGTGGCGGACTCCGCGCTCCTCCAGCCGCTCGGCCGCCTGCCAGAAGGTGGCCTGCGAGACCGCGAACGCGAGGTGGTGCACGCAGCCCGGGTCCGTGGGCGTCCGGGCCGGATCGGGCACGCGCTCCTCGTTGGTGAAGACCGTGATCAGGCGCCCGTCCCCCGGGTCGAAGTAGAGGTGGCTCTCCGACTCGTTGTCGAGGTTCGGCTGCTCGAAGACGAAGGGCATACCGAGGACGCCCTCCCAGAAGTCGATCGACGTCTGCCGGTCGGCCCCGACGATCGTGATGTGGTGGACGCCCTGGCTCTGGAGCTTCCTCATCTCCCTCCTCGGATCAATGCTCGACCAGCCTCGACTTGTACTCGCTTCGCCCCAGGGTCCCCCACGGCACCAGGTCCACACGCGTCTGGACGGTAAGTACGCCCCGCAGCCGCTCGCGGATCGATTCCGCCAGCTCGGGATGGGCGCTCGCCCCACGCGCGAGCTCCACGCTGACAGGCAGCGGCGGATCCTGCTTGACGCCCTCCCCGCGCGGCTTCACCAGGATGTGGCCGCTCACGTCGGGGGCGAAGGCGCCCACCACCTCGCGGACGGCGGACGGGAAGACGTTCACGCCGCGCACGATGAGCATGTCGTCGGTGCGCCCGACGCACCGTATGCGCGGGCCCGTGCGGCCGCACGGGCAGGGGCTCATGCGGACCTCCACGTGGTCGCGCGTGCGGAAGCGCAGCAGCGGCGCGGCGCGATGGCGCAGGTGGGTGAGCACGAGCTCGCCGGCGGCGCCGTCCTGCATGGCCAGCGCACCGCCCGTCGCGGGGTCGACCAGCTCGGCGTGCACGAAGTCCCGCGCGCCCAGGTGCATCCCGTCGCGCGCCTTGCACTCGCCCCACAGCGACACGCCGATGTCCCCGATTCCCATCGCCTCCGTCACACGCGCGCCCCAGCCCTCCTCGAGCTGTGCGCGAAAGGCCGGCTCGCCGCCACCGGGCTCGCCCGCCACCAGCACGCGTTGCACGCTGGACCCGCGGACGTCGAACCGCTCGGCGACATGGGCGGCGTAGGACGGCGTGAGCGCCGCGGCCTCCGGCCGCAGCTGCTCGATCGCGCGCACGAGCCGCTCCGTGTTGCCGCTGCCGAGCGGGATGTGCGAGAGGCCGATTCGCTCGAACGCATCGAGAGCGGCGCCGGCCGCGAAGGGGCCGGCGCCGTAGGTGGAGACAAGTCGCTGTCCCGCCGCCACACCGGAGGCCGCGTAGCTCCGCGCCGAGGCGGTCACCCAGTTCTCCAGGTCGCCCGCCGTGAGCGGGATGTAGCTCGGCGTGCCGGTCGTGCCGCTCGTGGAGTAGATGCGGACGATCTCGGAGGGGCCTACGCAGAGGTGCGTGCCAACCGGATTGCCGGCCGTCGCCGTGGCCTTGAGCTCCCGCTTCTCCGTGAGCGGGAGCTCCCCGATCTGCGTCAACCCGCCCGCCGCGTCGGCCGATGTGACACCGGCCACCTCCAGCTTCTCGCGGTAGAAGGCCGAGCGCTCGAACAGGTAGGCGAGCTGGGCGCGGTAGGGCTCCTCGTCGGCGGCGAGCTGCTCGGCCCAGGGCCGGGTCTCGACCTCGGGCGCGAGCATCAGCCGGCGCCGTCCTTCGGCCCGCGCTCGTACTCGACCGCCTCCTCGGCCCGTCCGGCCATCAGGAACCCGAGCGGCCGCTGCTGCTCCTCGGCCAGGTGAGCGAGCAGGCCGGCCGTGCGCGCGAGGATCGGAACGGACTTCACCGTGGCGGAGGAGAAGCCCAGGTCGAGCATCACCGCCGCGATCGGCATCGACACGTTCATCGTGAGCGGCCGCCCCCAGGCCTCGGCCGCGGCGTCGCGCACGCGGCGCGCGAGCAGCATGTGCGGCCCGCTCGCCCCGCGGGCGTCGGCGAGCTCGAGGATGCGCTCGGCGCGCGGGTCGAGCGGGCGGTGGACCGGGTGGCCGAAGCCCGGCACCCGGCCGCCCGAGACTCGGATCGCGCGCACGGCTTCCCCGGCGACCTCCGCGGGCTCCGCGCCGGAAGCCACCCGCTCCTGGGCCTCCTCGAGCAGCCGCGCGCAGCCCTCGGCGGTGCCGAGGATCACCGGGCCGCAGCCGAGGATCCCGGCCGCCACGGCCCCGTGCAGCGAGCCCGGATCGGCCGCGAGCGTCATGCGGGCGGCCACGTTGGTGGGCATCATCCCGTGCTCGGCGATCGCCACGAGCAGCAGGTCGAGGAAAAAGCGCTGGTCCTCGGTCGGCTCGCGGCCGGTCAGGAGCAAGTGGAAGTACTCAGTGAAGCTCACCCTGCCCATCAGGTCGCCCGTGAGGTCGCGGCCGCGCACCTCCACGCGGTCTGAATACGCCTGGCTGATGTGGGTGACGGGGTCCCCGGGCTTACCGATCGGCATGCGGCCCGGCGAAGCTACGCACCGGAAGCGCGCCGGTCAAGGGACGGCCGACGCTCAGGCCCGCGCGTAGACCATGATCGCCACGCCGTCGCCCACCACCTTCGAGTCCACCAGCTCGAGGGGCTTCATCTCGCTGGTGTCGCCGAATAGCCGCTTGCCCGTGCCCAGAACCACCGGGAACACCATCAGCCGAAGCTCGTCCACGAGATCCCGCTCGATCAGCTCCTGCACGAGCTGGGCGCTGCCGTGGACCACGACATCGCCGTCGTGCCGCCCCTTGATCTCGGACACGGCCTCGGCGAGGTCGCCCTTCAGCACCGTCGAGTTGGTCCACTCCGGGTCGCTGAGCGTCGAGGAGACCACGTACTTGGGCATGTTGTTGAACTTGTCGGCGAACCCGTACTCGTCCTTTCGGTCCGGCCACGCCCTGGCGAAGCCCTCATAGGTGACCCGGCCGAGCAGCAGGGCGTCGGATCCCATCGTCTCGTCCAGCTTGAACTTGTCTCCCTCGTCCCCGCGGGAGAACTCGAAGCTCCAGGCCCCGCGCTCGAAGTCGTTGTCCCCGGCCGGGCCCTCCATCACGCCGTCGAGCGAGACGAACTCGGTGACCACGATCGTTCCCATCTCGTTCCTCCTCAGCTTGCGGCTTGTCCGTTCGGGGGCTACTATATCCAAGCAGTTACTTGTCCAAGATATTACTTGGATTGATGCGCTCCGACGACCAGCTCAGTGCCACCTTCGCCGCGCTCGCGCATCCGACGCGCCGCGCGATCGTCGCCCGGCTCTCCGAGGGCGAGGCGAGCGTCAACGAGCTCGCGAGGGGGTTCCCGATCAGCGGGCAGGCGGTCTCCCAGCACCTGCAGGTACTCGAGCGCGCCGGCCTGATCGAGCGCGGCCGCACAGCACAGCTGCGCCCGTCGCGCCTGGTCGGCGACCCGCTCGAGGACGCCGTCGAATGGCTGCTCGGCTACCGCCGCTTCTGGGAGGCCGGCTTCGATCGCCTGGACGAGCGGCTGGCGTCCGGGGAGACTCCCGGCGGTGCCTGAGCAGTACGGCCTCAAGGTCAAGCGCGTCTTCGACGCCCCGCGCGAGCGCGTCTGGAAGGAGTGGACCGAGCCCGAGCGGTTCGCCGACTGGTTCGGAGGCACCCAGTCGGACGTGCCGCTCTCGACCGTGTCGATGGACGTGAGCCCGGGCGGCGCGTGGCGGCTGACCATGTACGCCGAGCCGGGCCGGCGCGAGATCCACTGGTGGGGCGAGTTCCGCGAGGTGAGCGAGCCCGAGCGGCTCGTGTTCACGGTTTCGGACCGCCCCGGCGAGGCCTACGAGCTCGTGATCGTCGAGTTCATCGATCTCGGCGACGGCCGCACCGAGATGGCGTTCGAGCAGCGCGGATCGATGCTCCCGGAGCAGTACGAGCGCGCGAAGCAGGGCTGGGGAGGGTTCTTCGACCGGATCGCGGAGCGCCTGGCAGCGGGCTAGCTACCGCACCGTGTACACGCCCGTGGGCACGGCGTGGTAGCCCTTCGCGCCCACCGCCACGGCCAGCTCGCTGCGCGGCTCCTCGCCGGCCGCGACGCGGTCGAGCGCGTGGCGGAAGTCGTACCGCGGCGCCCACCCCAGCTCCTCGCGGGCCCGTGCGTTGTCGTACACGCGGTCGATGGAGGGGAACATGCTCCAGCCGCGCTCCGCGTAGGTCGCCTCGTAGTCCGGAAACAACCGGCGAACCACCGCGGGGGCGTCGGCGCGCAGCTCCGCCAGGTCGCCGCGCGTGAACGGAGTGGTGGCGCTCACGATGTAACGCCCGAAGCCGATCTCCAGCGCGCGCTCGAGGGCGAGCCGGTGCGCGCTCACCATGTCCTCGATGTCACCCCGCCGGTACAGCAGCTCGTTCACCTTGACGTTCGCGTCGGGGTAGCGGTTGCGGACGTCCTCGCGGTCGTCCGCCTCGGGGAAGAAGCGGGAGGTGCGAAGGATCAGGCACGGCAGGCCCTGGTCGCGGTGAGCGAGCTCGCAGAGGTCCTCGGCCGCCTTCTTCGTCGCGCCGTAGATGTTGCGCGGCACGGGCGCGACCTGCTCGTCGATCCAAGCCGCCGGCTCGCCGGGCTTCGGGCTGAGCGCCTCGCCGAAGGCGCTCGTGGTGCTCGTGAACACGAAGGCGCCCACGCCGGCCGCCACCGCCTCCTCGAGCAGGTTGAGCGTGCCCGTGATGTTGGTGTCCACGAACTCCTGCCGCCCGTGCGAGCCCACATGCGGCTTGTGGAGCGTGGCGGCGTGGAGGACCGCCTCCACGCCGGCCATGCTGCGTCGTGCGACGGCGCGATCGGCGATCGAGCCCACCACATCGGTGTGGGGCGAGTCGAGCACGTCGAGCCCGACAACGTCCACCCCGTCGGCACCGAGAACGCGGACCAGCGCCTCGCCGAGATGCCCGGAGCTGCCTGTGACGAGGACCCTCATGCCACAGGCATACCAGCCGCGGGGTCGGGCCGCCGCGTTCACGGGCGCCACGGTCCGGCTTTTCGGCCATGCAGCCTGAAAGGATGGCGAACGATCGAATGGCCTCGCTGGGGAGGATCGGGATATGGCGCCGGCATCAGGAGGGCGCCGAGGGCGTGGCCGAGCTCGAGGCGCTCGGCTTCGGCGCGCTGTGGCTCGGCGGGAGCCCGGCGCCGGAAGATGCGCGGCAATTCCTCGAGGGGTCGGAGGCGCTGACAATCGCGACGGGCATCCTGAACGTCTGGCACCACGAGCCGGCCGACGTCGCGGCGGCTCACGGCCGCCTGAACGACGAGTTCGGCGGCCGCTTCCTGCTCGGCATCGGCATCGGGCATCCAGAGGCCACGAGCGAGTACCGGCGACCCGTCGCCACGATGCGGTCCTTCTTCGACGGCCTCGACACGGCGGAGCGGCCCGTTCCGCGCGACCAGCGCCTGGCCGCGGCGCTCGGGCCGAAGATGCTCGACCTCGCCGCCGAGCGCTCGCTCGGCGCCCACCCGTACCTCACCACCGTGGACCACACGCGCATCGCCCGCGCGCGCGTGGGTCCCGGAGTGCTGGTGGCGCCGGAGCTGACGGTGGTGGTCGAGCCCGAGGCGCAGAGCGGACGCGAGCTGGCGCGAGCCTTTGCAGCCCCCTACCTCCAGCGCCGCAACTACGCCGCCAACCTGCTCCGGCATGGCTTCGCCGAGGAGGACCTCGCCGGCGGGGGCAGCGACAAGCTGATCGACGCGATCGTGCCGCACGGCACGGCCGAGCAGGTGGCCGAGGCCGTGCAGGCGCATCTCGACGCCGGCGCCGACCACGTCTGCCTGCAGCCGGTCGGGCACGGCGGGGTGCCGCTCGAGGACTACCGGGCGCTGGCGCGGGTGCTCATCCCATCCAGCTGACGAGCTCGCGCGGGGTCAGCCCGGCCAGCCGGCGGCCGCGCTCGAGTGGCGCGGCTACGCGACGGTGTGGGCAGTCTCGATCCTGACCGCTCATACGGGTTAAATTGGACGCATGCGGACGCGACGGCTGCTAGTGCCGGTGGCGGCCATGTTCGTCCTTGCCGGCGGGGCGGGCTGCGGGTCGGATGGAAACTCCGGGGACCGCGAGGAGCGCAGCGCCGCCGCGGTCGACGAACGCAGGGGGCACGGCGGCGTCAGCGCCTTCGACGACGACGTGGTGATCTGCCTCGATCAGACCTCCACCAGCGAGCGCGGGAGGCGCGCGGTGGAGGCGTGCCGCGGGCATGGCGGGGTCGCCGCTTTCGACGACGACATCGTCATCTGCCGGGACCAGAGCTTCCACGAGGCCGCGGAGAGCTAGGCACGGGCCCTGTTTAGGGCCCGGGGCGCGGGTAGACGCCCCGACATGAGAGCTCTCACCTGGCACGGCAAGCGCGACGTCCGCATCGACGAGGTCCCCGACCCGAGGATCGAACAGCCCACCGACGCCCTCGTCCGCATCACCACCACCGCCATCTGCGGCTCCGATCTTCATCTGTACGAGGTGATGGGCCCGTTCATAAACGAGGGGGACGTGCTCGGCCACGAGCCGATGGGGATCGTGGAGGAGGTGGGCAGCGAGGTGACCGAGCTTTCGCCCGGCGACCGCGTGGTGATCCCGTTCCAGATCTCATGCGGGCAGTGCTTCATGTGCGGTCAGGGCCTCCAGACCCAGTGCGAGACGACGCAGGTCCGCGAGGAGGGCATGGGGGCGGCGCTGTTCGGCTACACCAAGCTGTATGGCGAGGTGCCCGGCGGTCAGGCGCAGTTCCTGCGCGTGCCGCAGGCCGAGTACACGCACATCAAGGTGCCCGAGGGGCCGCCCGACGAGCGCTTCGTCTACCTGTCCGACGTGCTGCCCACGGCCTGGCAGGCCGTCGAGTACGCCGACATCCCCGACGGCGGCAGCGTGGCCGTCCTGGGCCTCGGGCCGATCGGGGACATGGCGGCGCGCGTCGCGCTCCATCGCGGCCATCGCGTCTTCGGCGTGGACCTCGTGCCGGAGCGGCTCGAGCGCGCCCGCGCTCGCGGCGGGGAGGTGTTCGACCTGAAGGAGCACGACGACGACCTCGCGGAAGTGATCCGCGAGCGGACCGACGGCCGCGGGCCGGACTCTGTCATCGACGCGGTGGGCATGGAGGCGCACGGCTCACCGGGCGCGCAGGTCGCGCAGCAGCTGACCGGGTTGCTGCCGGACGCGGTGGCAGAGAAGGTGATGGAGAGGGCCGGCATCGACCGGCTGCACGCCTTGCACCTCGCGATCGACATCGTGCGGCGGGGCGGCACGATCTCGCTGATCGGCGTGTACGGCGGGATGGCGGATCCCCTGCCGATGCTCACGCTCTTCGACAAGCAGATCCAGCTCCGCATGGGCCAGGCCAACGTGAAGCGCTGGGCGGGCGACATCATGCCCCTCCTCACCGACGGCGACCCGCTCGGCGTGGAGGGCTTCGCCACCCACAAGCTGCCGCTCGACGAGGCCCCGCGCGGGTACGAGATGTTCCAGAAGAAGGAGGACGGCGCCGTCAAGGTGCTGCTCCAGCCCTGACCGCTACACAACCACCCAGTGGTGTACGAGCGGATGCGCGCGTGGCTCAAGGGCGAAGCGCGGGACGCCGCCGAGCCAGCTACCGCCGGCGCGCTATCCCTCGGGAACGACGAGAGGGCCGGCCGAAGCCGGCCCTCCCGCCGGGGTAGGGAGCACGGGGAGGAAGGTCTAAGCGCGGGCGTGTGAGGGGCGCGGCCGCAGCA